>NZ_JAPWGY010000002.1:0-521615 GCF_027214005.1 Kiloniella laminariae | reverse complement strand
TCGGGGACTTCGGGGAACAACACGATTGATTTGAGCAACACCACCCTGACCAATGTTGCCCGCATTGAAGGCGGTGCCGGAAATGATTCCATCACCGGTTCTGCCGGGGATGACACGATTGTCGGTGGTACCGGAAATGACAATCTGCGCGGTGGTGATGGCAATGATACCTTTCTTGTTGAAGGTAACGGACAGGGGGCCGACCGTTATAACGGCGGTGCGGGCCGGGATAAAATCCAGGGGACGGATGGTGATCAGACCGTTGTTGTCTCGCATCTGACCGCAGGTGATTCGATTGAAGAGATTGATCTGGGTTCTGGTACCAATGTGCTGTCGGGGACTTCGGGGAACAACACGATTGATTTGAGCAACACCACCCTGACCAATGTTGCCCGCATTGAAGGCGGTGCCGGAAATGATTCCATCACCGGTTCTGCCGGGGATGACACGATTGTCGGCGGCACCGGGAATGACAATCTGCGCGGTGGTGACGGCAATGATACATTCATTGTGGAGGGGCAGGACCAGGGAGCAGATCGTTTCAGCGGCGGGGCAGGTACAGACAGGATCCTTGGTGGTGACGGGGATGATACAATCACCGTTTCACATTTGACCAGGGGTGATTCGATTGAGCAGATTGACGGCGGTGCTGGCGTTAATATCCTGTCGGGAACCTCTGGTAATAACACCATTGACCTGAGCAATACGACCTTGACGAACATCGGCAGGATCGATGCTGGTGCCGGAAACGATACGCTGATCGGTTCAGATGATGATGATATTCTTCTGGGGGGGCTTGGAAATGATCGCCTTACCGGTGGGGGCGGGGATGACAGTTTTACCTTCAGCCTTTCGATGAATGCTTCAGGCAATATTGAGGCACAGGGCAAAGATACCATTATGGACTTTGATTCCGGTGATCGGCTGGTCTTTGAAGACATTCTTGGAGATCTTGGCGGGGCAGCAGATCCCCTGGCAGCTCTTGATAGTCTTGGTGGTGTTACGGTTGTGGATGGTGGCGCGGGTCGTGATGTCTCGATCCAGTTTGAAAATGGCGACAGTATTACATTGCGGGGCCTGGGAACGGCGGATCATTCACTGGATTCCCTGACGGATCTGAATGACAACGGCATCCATATCGACGTTTTCTGACATCTATGAAATGTTTGCACTCAGAGGAGCTTCCCAAAGGGAGGTTTCTCTTTTTTGACAGGGATTTCTAATAAATTTCAGAACGTTTTTGGTAAAATTGGTGTTGGTGTTTTGGGGAGAATCTCTTCCAGCAAATTGGCTGCTGAGAGGAGTTCGGCATCAGCACGGGGGCGTCCGACAAGCTGCAGACCCACGGGCAGTCCTGCAGAAGTGAAACCACAAGGAAGAGACAGGGCGGGAGAAGCCGTAATCGTGATGCTGGAAACCAGCGCAAGCCAGTCGATATAGCTTTCGAATTTTTGTCCGGCACATTCACTGACATAACGCTGCTCAATCGGAAAGGGGGGGACGATCGTCGCGGGACAGAGAAGCAGATCATATTCCCCAAAGAAACTTTGCATCCTGTGATAAATCTCACCGCGTTTTCTCTCGGCCCAGGCAATATCTTCGGCACTGAGGTTTCGGCCATATTCAATGTTCAGGATGATATCTTCCTTGAGCTTGCCCGGGTGTTCCTCCTGTAGTGGTCCAAGGCCAACAAGAAAATCCAGTCCCCGCAATCGTCTGAAAACTTCGGGAGCTTCGGACAGGTCGGGACAGCTTTCTTCGACAATGACCCCTGCTTCTTGAAAATGCAGGGCAGCTGTTTTGCAAATATCAAGGATTTCCGGGTCAACCGGGCTGACACCAAGGTCAGGACTGAAGGCAATCTTCTTCGGGGGCGTTTTTTTCCGGCTTGTGGCGAGAAAACGCTCCCCAGGTGCGTCCAGAGCCAAAGGGCTGGTTGGGTGAGAACCGACCATGGCATCAAGCAACAAGGCGGTATCTTCGACATTTCTGGCCATGGGGCCCTGCATGGAGAGTGTTTGGAACGGTGTCGGGGAGGGACCGCTTGCCACGAGATGCAGGGATGGCCTGAGACCGACAACCCCGCAGAAGCTTGCGGGGTTACGCAGAGATCCTCCCATATCGGAACCATGCGCAAGCCAGGCTGTGCCGCTTGCCAATGCAGCGGCTGCACCGCCAGAGGAGCCCGCTGCTGACTTTGTCAGATCCCAGGGATTGCAGGTTGTGCCGAAAACCGGATTGAAGGTGTGGGCCCCGGCCCCAAATTCAGGTGTATTGGATTTGGCGTAGATCACGGCTCCGTTTTTTTCCATGGTTTCGACCAGGACATCCGAATGGTCCGGGATCTCGTCGGCAAAGATCGGACTGCCGTAGGTGGTGCGAACTCCCTTAACCGCTGTAAGGTCTTTGATGGCAACAGGGATTCCGCCAAGGATGCCTCGCTCCGTGACGGGTTTCTTCTCCAACTCATTCACAGTTGTTCGCGCCCGTTCGAAGCAGAGTGTCGGGAGTGCATTGACCTTGTTGTCGACAAGGGCAATGCGGTTTTCCAGTGCATCAAGAAGATCGTGGGCCGAGATTTCTTTCTTGAGAAGCAGTTCTCTGATTTCACAGGCGCTGGCATGAATAAGTTGTTCATCCGGATACCGGGGCATTTTCTATCACTCTTCCAGGGTAGGCAGTTCTTTATACACAACCGTCGTTTGGCTTCACAAAGAGAGTTTAGGTGCGCTGTGTTTTCTGTCCATGGAAAAGCGTTATCAGATCTTGGGCAATATCAGCCGGTTTTGTAGAAACAAGTCGAAATATTGTTTTGTAAGTCAAATTTTCTGAAAAAATATAATAATATCATCCAGTTAATGTCTTGTGAGTGAGGGAAGTCCAATTTGGGGTGTAACCTCTTATCATAGAGAAAATTTACAACTCTAATCGTTTTGTTAAGTGTTCCACGTTAGAGTTTTTACAGGGATTGCCTTTGGGGGCACATTTGATTGATCAGGTTTATGATCACTATTTGATTGAGAAGTTTATGACAAAACGGTTTGAGATAGCCTCCTGGAATACTCAACGTCTCTCAATGAAGCTGTCCTCTCCGCTATGTAACGGGCTAATCTGCTGCACGATTGTCTTGCTTCTGTTCTTCACGATCCAGCAAAGTCGGGCTCAAGAGGTTATCAAGATACTTGCTGTGGATTTCCCGCCTTTTGAAATTGAAAATGGCGAAAGAGGCTTGCCAGGTTTTGATGTCGAGACTGTGACTGCAGCGTTTGGAAGGAAGGGGATAGAAGTTCTGATTGAATTTATGCCCTGGGCGCGGGCGGTTGAGATGGGGCAAAAAGGGAAAGTAAGCGGTATCCTGTCCTGTGCTGATGCCCCGGTTCGTAAGCAGCACTTCTGGCTTTCTGAACCTATCAGCTATTCAAAAAGAGGTTTTGTTGCCAGAGAGGATACTGAAATTGAGAGTCTGGGGTCTCTGGCCGAGGCGAAAGACTATAAAGTTGGTTCGGTACAGGGGTATGTTTTCAGCCAGGAACTGAATGAGGCCGGTGTTGATCATGATCTGTCACCCAATGACCGTTCAGCGCTTAAAAAGCTTATATCTGGCAGAATAGAGCTGTTGTACTCAGAACTGAATGTTGTCCGGTATTTGACCAAAAGCATGTCAGAGGACGTTTCTCTTAAATACTATCCCGTAAGTACCAAGGCATATCATTTGTGTATCAGTAAAAGATGGCCTGATGCTGCTTCTGTTCTCACTCGCTTTAATGAGGGCTTTATGGAAATTCTCTCAGATGGAAGTTATGAGGAGATTCAGGGGAAATACAGATAATCGCTCTTCGGATAAATATTTTGATGATAAATTTTTTGAATATTTATCACTTATAGTTTGGCAGAGAAGTTATCCGATTTTAAATAATTAGAATATATTCCTGATGGTTTTGTTGGAATTTGTAGTATGGGTTTTTATGTATATTTATCTTTGGGTTTTTCAGGTGTGATGGTTTTCAATTTATTGGTGTGAATTCTGGGTGTTATCTTTCTTAATGGTAACAAAATGAAATATTTACGAATAAATTTTTTCTTTTCATTTGATTTTATTACGTGTTTTTGCTTTTTGGGTACTGGCAGCGTTTCCTGTTGAGGGATTTTCTGCCAGGAAACCGCCTCAAGAGAAAATAGGCCCTAAATGAAGAGTGTACATTCGCTGGAGTGTCCGGATGTTACTGCTGTGTGCTGTGACGTGAGCAGGCTTTTTCTTGAGCAGAGCTTTGAAGCTGTTTTTGTGACGGATCTTTCCGGTCTTGTTCTTTACTGTAACCCTTCGGTTTGCAGAAATTTTGGTTTTCCTGCAGAGAGACTTGTTGGTCATTCTATTTTTGAACTGATCACCCTGCCGTCCGAAGATCAGCAGATGATTCTGATGGCGGGAAAACGCGAAAATTCCGAAGTAGAAGCTGATGTGATAAGTGGCGAAATCCGCTCGGCCAAGGGAACTCTTTTTGATGTGCACTTGCGGGCTTACCCGATGGTTTCTTCCGGGCGACCACACATAATGCTGCTGGTGAGGGATATCAGTGCCAGAATGTCTGTCCGCAAGGAACTGGAAACATCCCGGGAGTTGATGGGGCGTATTGTCGAAGGGGTAGCTGATGCGATTATTGCGACGGATGAACAGGGAGATCTGACGCTCTTTAATAAGGGGGCGGAAAAGATGTTTGGCTATCAAAGTTCCGAAATTATTGGCACCAGCCTGGAGCAGCTGATCCCCGATGCTTTCTGTGATGCTGATGGGAAAAATCTGAAAGATTTCGGGGGCAACCAGAGCAGCGACAGAACGATGGGATTCCGGAATGGTCTTTCTGCCTTAAGACGGAATGGTGAAATTTTTCCTGCCGATGCAACGGTTATGAAAATCAAAAGAGGGGACAGTTTTATTTTCGCTGCAGTCGTGCGGGATATTTCTGAACAGATCTCTGTTCAGAATGAGTTGCGACAGGCAAAAGAAATGGCCGAAGCCGCCAATAGGATGAAAACCACCTTTCTAGCGAATATGAGCCATGAACTCAGAACGCCGTTAAATGCGATTATCGGCTTTTCAGAGTTTATCAGTGAAGAGCATCTGGGGCGAATTGAGCCGCCAAAATATCGGGAGTATATCAAGGATATTCTCTATAGCGGGTGTCACCTTCTGACGATCGTCAACGACATTCTGGATCTTTCGCGCGTGGAGGCGGGGGAGATAACGCTGCATGAAACTGCCGTCGATATTGAAAGCGCAATCGAGTCAGCATACCGGTTTGTCAAACGGCAAGCTCAAGAAAAAAATATCAGATTGCAAACCGAAGTGGATGCAAACCTCCCACATCTGTTGGTCGATGAACGTCTGTTGAAACAGGTTGTTATAAATCTTGCTTCCAATGCCGTGAAATTTACACCAGAGGGCGGGGCTATTGTCGCCAGGGTCGTGCCAGCAGCGACCGGGGGAGAGCTGGCGATTATTATTTCCGATACAGGGATCGGGATTGCCAAAGAAGATCTTGACCGGGTGATCAAACCTTTTGAGCAATGTGAATCAAGCTATACCAAAACCATAGAAGGTACCGGGCTGGGGTTGTCTTTGGCTTTGTCCTTGATGGAGTTGCACAACGGACGACTGGCCATCGAGAGTGAACTGGGCGTTGGCACTTCGGTGATCCTGACCTTCCCCCCAGAGCGTGTCGTCACCGGAAAATCTGCCGAAGATTACCCTCAGCAAACCCTGATGAGTGCCTGAGGCTTCTTGAGGTTGTTATCGCGGCAGGTTAGTGAAAAAAATGAGGCTGGAATATTTCCCAGCCTCATCGAGAACTCCTTGTGAAAATCAGGTTGATCAGTTCTGAACCCGGTAATCGTCAGGTAAAAAGAACAGATAGTCCTGATCTTCGCCAACAGCATTATGGCAATCAGCACAGAATTTCACTTTCTTTGAATTGGTCCCGTTGGTTTCGCCAAAGATTTTCCCATCGGGTGTTACCAGAGTGTATTTCCAGTCGCCGTTTTCCGGACTAAAACCAGCAGCCATTTTTTCCATTAAAAACAGCGGGCCAGGCTTCACACCATTCTTGGTAACTTTAAAACTGTCCTTGGCGGCAATCGAGCCGACGGGCAGGGTGCCGACCTCTTCGAATTTACCGTAATTCTGGGCAATATCATTGGCGTAGTTATGGACCAGCCTGCCGCCATGTGTACTGGAGGCATAGGGAACAGTGCTATAGCGAGGCCAGTTGAAGTACTCTGTCGCCACCGGATGACCGGATTTTGAGTAACCTTCTCTCAAAGCAGGAGCAAGAGCTTCGTATTCTGCTGCGGCTTTTTCGTCTGAAATTTCTTCGGCAGAAACAGAAGTGTGAAGGGTGGTCAAGAAAGAAAACATGGCTGTACCCGCAGCCAGTAATTTGAGTGTCGAGCTGATTTCCATCTGGGTTACCTCTGTTTCTCTGACGCAGGATCAGTTGTTCTGTTGGTACCGTGGTGCCGGTACATTCCTTTATCCTAGTAAACACTGTATTCGCCCGGCTATGGCATAAAGCTTTATCACGTTCATGTGAGCTGGGATTTTTATGGAAATTGTTTCGGCAAGAAAATTCGTTCCATAAAAAAAGGGCCGCGATTGCGACCCTTTTTAAATTGGCATGGTGTTCTTGTGCCGACGTTATTCGGCAGCAACCGAGAGGCGCTCCATTCTGGCGGCGCTGTATTTGAATTCGGGAATCTTGCCAAAGGGGTCAAGCTGCGGGTTGGTCAGCAAGTTTGCTGCCGCTTCAGAGAAGCAGAACGGCATGAAGATCATGCCTTCCGGCACTTCCCGGTCCTGGCGGATTTTCAGGCTGATTGTTCCTCGGCGGGTTGAAACGCTTACCCAGTCACCAGCAGAAACACCCAGCTTGTTCATATCAAGCCGATTTACAAAAACCACAGCTTCCGGTTCAAGGTTGTCGAGAACCTTGGAGCGTCGTGTCATGGCACCAGTATGCCAGTGTTCGAGCAAACGTCCGGTCGTGAGGACCAGAGGGAACTCTTCATTCGGCAGCTCGGCCGGATCGACAAGTGCTGTCGAGACCAGTTTGCCGCGACCAGAGGCCGTTGGGAAACCCTGGGCAAAGAGTATTTCTGTGCCGGGGCCATCTGCACTGGAGCAGGGGTAGGTAACCACGTTTTCCCGCTCGAGTCTTTCCCAGGTGATGTTGTTCAGGGAAGGCATGATCTGTGCCATTTCGTTGAAGACATCGCGGGGATGGGTATAGGACCAGCTTAGGCCCATTCGTTGGGCAACTTCCTGGATCAGTTCCCAGTCCTGGCGCGCTTCGCCGGGAGGGGAAACCGCGGCACGGCCAATCTGCACCTGCCTGTTGGTGTTGGTAAAGGTTCCATCCTTCTCGGCATGCGCCGAAGAGGGCAGAATGACATCTGCATGCCAGGCAGTCTCTGTCATGAAGATATCCTGAACGACAAGATGATCAAGCATCGACAGGGCTTCGCGGGCGTGTTTCTGATCCGGGTCAGACATGGCAGGGTTTTCGCCCTGGATAAACATGCCGTTGATCTCGCCATCATGAATGGCGTCCATGATTTCAACAACCGTCAGACCTTTTTTGCGGTCCAGTTCCATACCCCAGAAATCCTCCATCCGGCTCCGGATTTCGGCATTTTCCACGGACTGGTAATCCGGGTAGAGCATAGGGATAAGCCCGGCATCAGAGGCGCCCTGGACGTTGTTCTGTCCCCGAAGCGGGTGCAGTCCAGTGCCTGGTCGGCCGATTTGCCCGGTAATCAGGGACATGGCAATCAGGCTGCGGACGTTATCGGTGCCATGGGTATGCTGGGAGACACCCATGCCCCAGAGAATGAGCGACGCTTTTGACGTGGCGTAGATACGGGCAACTTCGCGAAGGGTCTGGGCATCAATTCCGCAAATTTCTGCCATATCTTCGGGAGAGAAGTCCTTGATGTTGGCTTTCAGCTCTTCAAAGCCTTCGGTGTTGGCCTGAACATATTGCACATCATAGAGGTTCTCTTCGATGATGGTATAGATCATCGCGTTGAGCATGGCGACGTCGCGGCCAGGCTTGAACTGCAGATGCTTGTCGGCATAACGCACCAGGTTCTGTCCACGCGGGTCCATGACAAAGAGATGTTTGTCTGGATCTTTTGCCGCCTGTTTGATGTAGGTCGCCGCGACGGGGTGGTTCCAGCCGGGGCGACAGCCGATGATGATGATGCAGTCGGAATCAGCAACCGAGGTAAAGGGGGCGGAGACGGCACCGGAACCGACACCTTCCATCAAAGCGGCAACAGAGGAGGCGTGACACAGGCGAGTACAGTGATCCACATTGTTGCTGCCAAAACCTGTGCGAACCAGTTTCTGGAAGAGGTAGGCTTCTTCGTTTGACCCTTTAGCGGAACCAAAACCGGCAAGAGCTTTGGGGCTTTTGCTATCCCGGATTTTGCTCAGACCAGTAGCTGCGCGTTCCAGGGCTTCTTCCCAGGTGGCTTCGCGGAAGAACTTGGAAAAGTCGTTGTCTGGAACTTCGATGTCCCAGCCGCGCGGGGCATCATCGCGGCGGATCAGTGGTTTGGTCAGGCGGTTGGGGTTGTGGATGTAATCGAACCCGAAGCGACCTTTGACGCAGAGGCGCTTTTCGTTAGCAGGCCCATCGCGTCCATCAATCTTGAGGATCTTGTCGTCCTTGACATGGACCTCGGTTTGACAGCCGACACCACAGAAGGGGCAGACGGAATTGATGATTTCATCCGCATATTCTGTCCGTGTTCCCGCAGCATTGAGCAGAGCCCCTTCCATCAGGGCCCCGGTCGGGCAAGCCTGGACACATTCACCACAGGCGACACAGGTGCTTTCGCCCATTTCTGTATCAAAGTCGAAAATGATGCTGGCTTTCGATCCGCGATAGGCCATGCCGATCACGTCGTTAACCTGGACTTCACGACAGGCACGTACACAAAGATTACAGTTGATACAAGCATCCAGGTTTACAGCAATGGCAGTGTGGCTGAGATCCGCGACGGGGCTTTTACGGGCCGGGAACCTGCTGGATGTCACGCCGATGTCAGAAGCCCAGTTCCAGAATTTTGAATCTGGTTCGTGCGCGGTTTCCCGGGCGGGCTGATCGGCGACCAGAAGTTCAAAGACCATTTCACGGGCTTTTTTTGCCCGCTGGGTTGCGGTGTTGACCACCATTCCTTCGCTTGGTGCCCGGATACAGGAAGCCGCAAGTGTTCGCTCACCTTCGATCTCAACCATACAGGCGCGGCAGTTTCCGTCAGCACGATAGCCGGGCTCGGGTTGGTAGCACAGGTGGGGGATTTCTGTGCCGAGGCGATCTGCCACCTGCCAGATGGTTTCGCCGGGCTGGGCTGCAACCTGTTGACCGTTAAGGGTAAAGGTAACCGGGGTTTTGTTTGCAATTACAGACATTACAGTTCCTCCGGAAAGTGTTTCATTACCGATAGCAAGGGGTTAGGGGCAGCCTGCCCGAGACCGCAGATGGATGCATCCATCATAACAGTCGAGAGTTCTTTAAGAAGTTCCTGATCCCAGGTTTCTTCCTGCATGAGCTTGACGGCTTTTTCTGTGCCGTTGCGACAAGGGGTACATTGTCCGCAGCTTTCGTCTTCGAAAAAACGCATCAGGTTGCTGGCAACATCACGCATCTTGTCCTGGTCAGAAAGAACGACGATCGCTGCAGAGCCGATAAAACAGCCGTGAGCCTGAAGCGTATCAAAATCCAGAGGAACGTCGCCCAGGCTGGCGGGGAGGATGCCCCCAGAAGCACCGCCAGGAAGATAGGCCTTAAACTCGTGGCCCTCGGCCATGCCATCACAATATTCGGCAATCAGCTCTTTGATTGTGATACCAGCCGGGGCGAATTTAACGCCAGGGTTCTTGACGCGACCGGAAACGGAGAATGAGCGAAGGCCTTTGCGGCCATTGCGTCCTTCACTGGTGAACCACTCTGGGCCTTTTTCAATCAGATCCCGGACCCAATAGACTGTCTCGACATTATTCGTCAGGGTTGGCAGGCCAAAAAGTCCGACCTGTGAGGGGAAAGGAGGTTTGTGACGGGGAAGACCGCGCTTGCCCTCAATGGATTCAATCATCGCGGACTCTTCACCACAGATATAGGCACCGGCCCCGCGACGAAGATCAATCTTAACCCCGTTGTTCAATCCTTCGGCATAAAGACGATCGATTTCTTTTTTCAAGAGTTTGATTACAGCCGGGTATTCGTCGCGGATATAGATGTAACTGGCTTCGACTTCGCCGACCCAGGCACCAATCAGCATGCCTTCGAGAAAACGATGGGGATCGGTTTCCAGATAGTGACGGTCTTTGAATGTGCCGGGTTCACCTTCATCGCCATTGATGGCCATAAGACGGGGTTTGGGCTGCTGGCGGATAATCCCCCACTTGAGACCTGTCGGGAAACCCGCGCCACCAAGGCCGCGTAGTCCTGTATTTTTCAACAGCTCTACAATCTGGTCACGTTCATATTTGCCTTCGTAACATTCACGCAGGACTTTGTAGCCACCGTCAGCAATATAGGCATCGTAGTCTCTGTAGGGAACCTTTGCGGGTTCGAGATCTTTGGCATTCGCAACCTGGACAATTTTCTCGACTGTCGCATGTTCGACGTGGTTATGGCCGACTTCGGCAACCGGGGCACAGTCACAGCGGCCCATACAGGGCGCCTTTACCACTCTCACATTTTTTGCGACAGCTGCTGGAAGTTTGCCGAGGAGTTCATCCGCACCTGCCATTTCACAGCTGAGGCTTTCACAAACCCGGACTGTAATCTCGGCGGGGGCTGTTTCACCATCCAGGACAATGTCGAAATGTGCATAGAAAGAGGCGACTTCATAGACCTCAGCCATGGGAAGTTTCATTTCGTCCGCCAGGGCTTGCATATGATCAGCAGAAAGGCAGCCGAATGTATCTTGTATCAGGTGGAGATGTTCAATCAGAAGATCCCGTTGGCGCGAACGATTACCAAGCAAAGTATGAATGGTTTCCTGTGCGCCGGGGTTCAGTTGACGCCCTTTGGCGAAAACAGGCGGTTTGCGGCGGCCTGATCCCGGGTGGATCTGGCGCTTGACGGGGGATTTATCCAAGGTGGCATTATCCGACATTACTCATGCAACTCCACGACACGCCCTGCTGTGCGGGCGATGAACACCGGTTGATCCGGGTTCTTTCTGTTTCAGTTATTCGGGCGGAAAAATCCGGGCCGATATTTCCATATTCCTGTAGGCATCTTGCGGTATTCCCGCATTCCCGGACATATCTGGAACATTTTATAGTGCTTTGCCAGTGTTGGATAGCGATGAGGCATTCGCAAAGTCCTATGCCTTAATAGGCGATTGCTATTAATGTCGCTCGCCGGATGTCTGGTGTCGTTTGTCGAGCCAGAAGATCCTGAAATCCCAAGGTCAGGACGATGGTCCGGCCAAAATGTTAATGGAAAGGGGGGGCAAAAAATAGATTAAAGATAACAGCGCCGTCTATAAAGCCGGGGTGAGTAGTTTTTCTGTTAATATTTGTGTGTTTAACTGATCCGCAATATGAAACCTTTCAGGTCTGTTGATTTCCAGAGTGAGTAATTTTTAGAATGAGTGATAAAGTTGATTTTCGGGTTCTAGAGCTTCTGACCTCGCGTTTGTGCCACGACCTTGTCGGGCCTGTCGGTGCTGTAAACAATGGCCTTGAACTGATGGAAGATGATTCCTTTGGGATGGCTGCGGATGCATTGAAACTGGCGACAGGATCTGCTGTTCAGGCTGCGGCAACCTTGCAGTTCTATCGTATTGCCTATGGTCTGGCAGGCAGCCGACTTGGAAGTGACTTTGCGACATTGAACCAGCTTGCAAGCAACTATCTTAAACATACAAAAGCGGAATTTAACTGGCCGAACCTGACGGTGCCTGAAGGCTTGCCGGAAGATGGGGGCAAAATTCTTCTTAATCTCATTGCCTTTGGGCTTGAAATGTTGCCGCGCGGCGGGGTTATTACTGCGCATAGTGGTGAGGCGGACAACCGTACTTTTGTTGCCGTGACCGTCGCCGGAGAATCGGTCGCGATTCGCGAGGAAGTGCGCTATGCAATTTCGGAGAAAGTTGACCCTGGAGAGCTGACACCAAGAAACGTTCATGCCTATTTCACCCGGTTTCTGGCTCAAAGAAGGGGCAGTGATCTGTTGGTGAACAGCTCGGTCGACGGGCATGTACAGTTAATTGTTTCATTCTAAACAGGGGAATAAGGTCTTCCTGTTTCTGGAAATTCAGGCAGTAATCTTTCTTGAAAAACTGCAACACTGTTCTGAAAAGCAACTTTGAACCATCGAAGTTGCTTTTTTTCTTTGAATTTCAACCGTTTTAATTTGCGAATAAGTCTCATTTTGAACTTGATATGTTGCGAATGATTTGCAATATTCCCGATGCTTTTTATCGGAAGTGTTCGCTTCCGATCAATTTTCTGGTCACTCCCTGTGATAACAATTAGGAGACAGTCGACATGAAGACTGCTTGGTTCGTAACGACAGCTATTCTTTCTGCAACAGTACTGAGCGGTGTTTCCGCCAGTGCAGAAGAAGTTGTGAACGTTTATACAGAACGTCATTACCAGACCGACGATGCACTTTATGCCAACTTTACCAAAGAAACCGGTATCAAGGTCAATTTGATCGAAGGTAAAGGTGCCGAACTGGTCGAGCGTATTAAAAGTGAAGGGGAAAACAGCCCTGCAGACATTCTGGTGACCGTCGATGCCGGTAATCTCTGGCGTGCTGATCAGGATGGGATTTTTAAATCCGTGTCTTCTGATGAACTGAACGCACGCGTTCCCGCCAACCTGCGCCACCCCGATGGGAACTGGTATGGCTTCTCTACCCGCGCCCGGATGATTTTTTTCGACAAGGCAAAGGTGAAAGAGGGCGAAGTTACCTCTTATGAAGATCTGGCCGATCCAAAATGGAAAGGCAAGGTTTGCATCCGCGAAAGCTCAAACATCTATAACCAGTCTCTGCTGGCTTCGATTGTAGAGCACAAAGGTGAAGCTGCTGCTGAAGAATGGGCCAAAGCCGTAGTTGACAACTTTGCGCGTGAACCTGTTAAGGGTGATACAAACCAGCTGCGGGGTATCGGTTCAGGTGAATGTGAGATTGCCGTGGCAAACTCTTATTATTTTGTTCGTCTGCAGACAACACCAGAAGAGCAGGATAAAGGCATCGCTGACAAGATTGGCTACGTTTTCCCGAACCAGAATGATCGTGGAACCCACGTGAATATCTCTGGTGCCGGTGTTGTTAAAACAGCCCCACACAGTGAAGCAGCAGTTAAATTTCTTGAATATCTGACCAGTGCAGAAGCCCAGAATTACTTTGCAGACGGGAACAATGAATTCCCGGTTGTCGAAGGTGTTGCTGCCAACGCTGCGGTTACTGCTCTTGGCGAATTCAAGAAAGACACGGTGAATGTTTCTGTCTATGGCACCAATCAGGTAACTGCTCAGAAGATCTTTGATCGGGTTGGCTGGAAATAATTGAACGAGGCCCCTTGTGCCTCAAGCCGTTCCAACTGTCGAAAAGCACCTCTGGATAATTCCAGGGGTGCTTTTTTTCGGTTTTACAGGTCCTGTGCTGGTTTCGTCTGGCTCCCCGCCCGACTTTTTGCAATCGCCCGCGAGAGGAAAATCAATGGCAGGATACCAACGGCGACGATTGTGAGCGAAGCCGTTGATGCTTCCGAAAGTCGTTCATCAGAAGCAAGGTTGTAGGCATGAACAGCCAGTGTATCAAAGTTGAACGGGCGCATGACTAGGGTGGCTGGCAACTCTTTCATGACATCAACAAAAACCACCAACCCAGCCGTAATAAGACTGCCGCTCATAATAGGGGTGTGAACATGCCAGAGTGTTTTGATTGGCCCCATGCCCAAGGTACGTGACGCATCGTCCATACTGGGACGTATTTTCCCTAGACCGCTTTCAACGGTATTCAGGGAGACAGCCAGAAAACGGACAAGGTAGGCAAAAACCAGGGCTGTAATCGTACCCGTCAGAATCAGCCCGGTTGAGATATCAAAAGTACTCCGCATCCAGGAGTCGATCGTGTTGTCCAGTGCGGCCAGGGGAAAGAGGGTTCCGATGGCAACAACAGTACCGGGAATTGCGTAACCCATGGAGGCAATCTTTGTCGCTGCTCGGGAAAAGAAGTTCGCCTGCATTCTATTGGTATAGGCCAGCAAAACAGCAATCAATACCGCAGCACAAGCTGTGACGGTGGCCAAGGTGAAGCTGTTGAAGGCCAGTGTGATAAATTTGATGCCAAACTGTTTGTCACCCAGGGAAAGGGTTTTGCTGATCAGAATAATTGCGGGTAATACAAACCCGAGAAATAGTGGAATACCGCAGGCTGCGACAGCAAAACATTTTTTCAGGCCCTGCAGTTTGTAGCCGGGCAGGTTTTGATAGCGATTGGTTGCGTGATGGTATCGCGCTTTTCCACGGCTGAGCTTTTCGATTATAAAAACCGAAAAAATAAAGACGAGTAAATATGTCGAGAGCTGTCGCGCAGCAGCCAGATCACCGAAAGTTGTCCAGGCGTTCATAATGCCGGTAGTGAAGGTCTGAATACCAAAAAAAGAAACCGTGCCGAAATCAGCAAGGGTCTCCATAAGGGCAAGAGATGTTCCAGCGATAATGGCCGGGCGTGCCAGCGGGAGGGCAACTCTGAAAAAACTGGACAGAGGGCTGCATCCAAGGGTGCGGCTAACCTCGAGGGCACAGACAGACTGCTCGAGAAAGGCCGCTCTGGCGAGCATGTAAACATAGGGGTAAAGTACGAGGGACAACATGGTGATTGCGCCGCCCATCGAGCGAAGATCCGGGAACCAGTATTCTCCGTACTGTAGGGAGAGGACTTCGCGGAGCAGAACCTGTAGAGGACCGCTGGCCTGGAGAAAGTCGGTGTAGGTATAGGCCATCACATAGGCCGGCACGGCAAGGGGCAGGATAAGGGCCCACTCGAAGAGCGCGCGACCGGGGAAGCGGCACATCGTTACCAGCCAGGCTGTGCCCCCACCGATTATCGCAACCAGGCAGGCAACCCCTGAAGCCAAAAACAGGGTGTTGATGATATAGTCAGACAGGACAGTCTGGACGAGGTGGTCCCAGACGTCGCTGGTCGCCGTGAGGGCTGCAGCTGTCACACTCAAAATGGGGAAGGCAAAGAGGCAGGCAACAAAGAAGGCAAACCAGGTAAGGACGCCCTTTTTTCCTGAACGCGCGAAAATCTTGCCGCTGTCTGTTGTGATCTCGTTTTGAAGTGTTTTTCCCGAATCCGCCAAACTTCAGCCCTGTAATTATCTAATAACGAGTCTCAGAATCAGCCATCAGCTATACTTTGCGTCAAGGGCTTGTAAAAGGTCTTTCTTGCCGTACTGCGGTCTCTACAGCTCTAAAATCATTAAATTTTGCATCTTTCCAATTAAAGTTAACAAACCAGCGTCGCGGGGTAAGAGGTTATTAATCTTCCTTTGACAAGCTTGTCGTTGATAAAGGCGGATAGCACACAAGCTGTGACCGCAGTGAATGATCAAGATGGAATGGAAGCGCAGTCATGGATGATCTTTTGAGCGAGTTTTTGACGGAGACCAATGAAGGTCTGACCACATTGGATGTGGAGCTTGTCAAACTCGAACAGAACCCAAACGACACGGAGCTGCTGAGTAACATCTTCCGGCTCATGCATACGATCAAGGGCACTTGTGGGTTCCTTGGTTTGCCGAGGCTTGAATCTGTTGCCCACGCTGGCGAGAACATCATGAACAAGTTTCGTGATGGAGAGCTGGTGGTTTCTGCGGTGGGCGTTTCTCTGATCCTGGAGTGTCTTGATAAGATCCGGGAAATACTCGCAACGCTTGAGGCGACAGAGAAAGAACCTGAAGGGGATGACACTGACCTTATCGCCCGGTTGAACGCGCATGCTGAAGGGACAGACGGCGGCGGGGAGGCTGAAGCTCCCGCAGCTGCTGAGACTGTCGTTGTTGAAGATGCGGTTGAAGCGGATGATGAGGAAGAGGATGAACTGGAGCGGGCGTTCCGTGAAGCCCTGGGGCCTGAAGAATTGGCAGCCCAGGCAGCAGAAGAAGAACAACCTGTTGCCGAAGTCGTTGCCCTGAAGCCTGAACCTGCAGCA
Organism: Kiloniella laminariae; assembly: GCF_027214005.1. Lineage (GTDB taxonomy): Bacteria > Pseudomonadota > Alphaproteobacteria > Kiloniellales > Kiloniellaceae > Kiloniella > Kiloniella laminariae_A. Next base: position 505,368 of record NZ_JAPWGY010000002.1, on the reverse strand, counting down.
AAAGCACCTGCAGCCAAGCCGAAAAAGGCAGCACCACCCCCTCCACCCCCCCCTGCGGCACCTGCTGGGGATGCTGCTTCGTCCGTTGCCAACCAGTCAATCCGCGTGAGTGTGGATGTTCTTGAAAACCTGATGACGATGGTCTCAGAGCTGGTGCTGACAAGAAACCAGCTTTTGCAAATTCTTCGTGCGCACAAAGAGAGTGATTTTGCCACACCATTGCAGCGTTTGAACCATGTTGTCTCGGATCTGCAGGAAGGGGTGATGAAGACCCGGATGCAGCCGATCGGGAATGCCTGGGCAAAACTGCCGCGTATCATTCGCGATCTGTCGCACGAATTGAATAAAAAAATTGACCTGGTGATGAAGGGTGCAGATACGGAACTGGACCGTCAGGTTCTGGAACTGATCAAAGACCCGCTGACCCATATGGTGCGTAACTCTGCTGATCACGGGTTGGAAATGCCAGATGACCGCATAGCTGCCGGCAAGCCAGAGGTTGGTCAGGTTGTCCTGAATGCCTATCACGAAGGTGGTCATATCATCATTCAGATTTCGGATGACGGTAAGGGGCTCAATACAGACCGGATCAAAGAAAAGTGTGCTGAAAACGGACTGGCTTCGGAAGCAGAGCTGGATGGAATGTCTGATCAGCAGATTCAGCAGTTCATTTTCAAGCCCGGGTTCTCGACCGCTGCTGCAGTTACAGCCGTATCTGGACGCGGTGTCGGTATGGACGTGGTTCGTACCAATATCGAGAAAATCGGTGGTACCATCGAATTGAGTTCGACAGAAGGCAAGGGGACAATCTTTACCATCAAGATTCCGTTGACCCTCGCAATCGTGTCGGCGCTGATCGTCGAATGCTGTAAAGAGCGTTTCGCCATTCCACAACTGTCTGTGGTCGAACTGGTCCGGACGTCGAACCATTCCGAACATGTTATCGAACACATCAACGATACGCCTGTCCTGAGGCTGCGTAACCGTCTGCTCCCCCTTGTCACTCTCCGGGATCTGCTCAAGCTTTCTGTCGAGGGAGAAGAGAAGGAAACCAAGCTGCGGGATGACAATTTCATCGTTGTCGCCCAGGTTGGGACCTACACTTTCGGGATTATTGTTGACCGGGTCTTTGATACAGAAGAGATCGTGGTCAAACCCGTTGCGCCGATCATCAGAAATATCCAGCTCTTCTCCGGCAATACTATTTTGGGTGATGGTGCTGTGGTTATGATCCTTGATCCAAACGGGATTGCGGCGGCTACCGGAGAAATTGCCGTGGGTGAAACAGAGCTCAGTGGTCTTGCCGATCGTCATCATACCGCGAATGACGAAAAAGTGGCGATGCTGGTCTTCCGGTCTGGAGATGATGCACCGAAAGCTGTGCCTCTTGCCCTTATTGCCCGACTGGAAGAAGTGGACCTTACCAAAGTCGAGAGTTCTGGTGGACAGCATGTGGTTCAGTATCGTGGCCAGCTGATGCCGTTGATCCCGATGCAGCCAGACATGAAGCTGGCAAAAGAGGGACGCCAGCCGGTGTTGGTCTTCTCTGACCGGGAACGCTCCATGGGGCTGGTGGTTGACGAGATCATTGATATTGTAGAAGACCGTATGAATGTGGAACTCAGCGCAGAAAAACGCGGCTATATCGGCAGTGCGATTATTGCCGGCAAAGCGACAGATGTTGTCGATGCAGGGTTCTTCCTGACCCAGGCTTACCCGGATTGGTTCGGCTCTGAAACAGGGAAGGAAAACTTTGACAGCTCCCGTTCCCGTCTGCTTCTTGTGGACGACAGCGCCTTCTTCCGGAACCTTCTGATGCCAATGCTTTCTGTTGCCGGATATGACGTGAAGGCGGTTGATTCCGCAAAATCCGCTCTGGACCTTTGTGATAAAGGCGAAGTTTTTGATGTTATCATTTCAGATATCGAAATGCCGGGAATGAATGGTTTTGAGTTTGCTGAAGCTGTTCGGGAAAACTCGAAGTGGTCCAGAATTCCAATGGTTGCTCTTTCTGCTTTTGCCTCGAACTCTGATCTTGCAAGAGGTCGGGCTGCTGGCTTCAAGGACTACGTGTCGAAGACTGACCGGGAAGCTCTGTTAATGACATTGCAAGACACCATTGCCGAGATCAAAGGCGCCGCTTGATAGTGAAAACGGGTCCACGGGCTCCCCGGTACCGGAGTCTGGATCAAAACCATAGAGAGTAAAGCTGTGAGTGATACTTACAAAGAGAGCGAAGATTTTGTCACCTTCTATATCGCAGGCCAGCTCTTTGGCGTGCCGGTGCTCAGGGTCCAGGATATTATCAACCCGCAACAGATTACGCCCATCCCTCTGGCACCGCCGGAAATCGCAGGATCTTTGAACCTCCGCGGGCGTATCGTCACCGCGATCGATGTCCGGAAACGCCTGGGACTGGCACCGAGGGCTGATAAAACCTGTATGAGCATTGTTGTCGAAAACGGGAATGACTTATATAGTCTTATGGTTGATAGTGTTGGCGAGGTCCTTGGGGTGGATGCCTCCTCTTTCGAACGTAATCCACCTACTCTGGACCAAAGATTCAGGGATTATTCGATTGGTATATACAGGCTTGACGGGAAATTGCTTGTCATCTTGGATGTTAACCGCTTCCTTGATTATAATCGCGGTGCTGATGCTGCCTGATTTAATTGAGCACTGACTGTCTAGTCCTTCAGGACAGGTGTAATAAATGTTTTTGATAGATAAAAATTAAGCTGGAGCAATAAAATGAAAACCTGTTTGGTTGTCGATGACTCCAAAGTAGTCCGCATGGTTGCCAGAAAAATACTTGAAGGTTTGAACTTTCAAATTCAGGAAGCTGAAGACGGTCAGAAGGCATTGGACTCTTGTATTAACTCAATGCCCGACGCTGTATTGCTGGATTGGAACATGCCGGTAAAGGATGGTCTCGAATTCCTTAAGGATTTGAGGGCATTGCAAGGGGTTGAGCAGCCTATAGTTGTGTTTTGCACAACGGAAAATGATATGCAACATATCCAGCAGGCCATCGCTGCTGGGGCCAATGAATATATCATGAAGCCTTTTGACAGTGACATCATTGAATCCAAATTTACCCAGGTAGGCCTGCTTTAATGTCATTGCCACTAAATACATCGTCGACCCCAAAAGCCGAAAATGCCTATCGAGTAATGGTGGTGGATGATTCTGCAGTTATCAGAGGGCTTTTGACCAGAATGCTGGAAAATGACCCGAAGGTATCTGTTATTGAATCTGTTTCCAATGGCGAGATCGCGATCAAACGTATCGCGACCCTGGACGTTGATGTAGTGGTTCTCGACATAGAGATGCCGGTTATGGATGGCCTGACGGCTTTGCCAAAATTGCTCGAAGCGAAACCCGGTGTCCAGATTATAATGGCTTCTACATTAACCCGTAAAAATGCCGAGATCAGTTTCAAGGCTATGCGGTTGGGAGCAGCAGATTATATCCCCAAGCCGACAAGTTCTGGTGAACTCACCAAAGCAGATGATTTCAAATATGAGCTGGTTGAAAAGGTGAAAGCCCTGGGGCGGGTGGCAAGAACTGCCAGACATGCTCCTTTACCATCCGGAGCCTCGGCAACGGTTGCCAAAACGGGAGCCGCTGGCCAATCACCAGCGCAATCACCCGCCGGGAAAGCAGCCGATCCGATTAGAAGAACGACTGGTGGGCTCTATGCCAACAAAGAGATCTCTTTACGGACCACAGCGATTGCGCGTCCTGACATTCTGGCTATCGGGAGCTCTACTGGTGGCCCCCAGGCCTTGTTTGACGTGCTCGGAAATTTAGGTGTGGTCAGTCAACCTGTTGTTATTACACAGCATATGCCGGCTACCTTTACCGCTCTTCTGGCTGAACACATCGGGCGTATTTCCCAGATGCCAAGTAAAGAGGGCGAGGACGGGGAAGCAATCCGTGGCGGGAGAATCTATCTGGCTCCTGGTGGATATCATATGGTTTTTGAGAAAAAGGGGACAGACACGATTATTCGCCTCAATCAGGAACCGCCTGAAAATTTCTGTCGTCCGGCGGTAGATCCGATGTTAAGAAGTCTGTCAAAAATATATGGCTCTCATCTCCTTGTCCTGATCCTCACGGGCATGGGGAGTGATGGTTTACGAGGTTCTGAAGTTGTGACGACCGCAGGCGGGAGTGTCATTGCACAGGACGAACATACAAGTGTTGTATGGGGTATGCCAGGCGCGGTAGCGACTGCAGGGCTCTGTTCTGCTGTTCTTCCTATCAAGGAAATGGCAGCACATGTACGACAACTTGTGCTGAGGTCGGCGGCATGAACGTGAACGATTTCGAATTCATTTCACAATTTCTAAAGAAGCGTTCCGGGCTCGTCTTAAGTCAAGACAAGGCCTATCTGTTGGAAAGTCGCTTGAATCCTGTGGCACGTAAATGGAGCCTGAGTGGCTTCGACGAACTGGTACAGAAAGTCAGATCAAGCAACGACGAACGCTTACTTAACGACATCACAGAGGCAATGACGACAAACGAGTCGTTTTTCTTCCGTGATCAAAAACCCTTTGACCAGTTCCGGGATCTGGTGCTTCCACATATGTTGGAAAAACGTGCTTCCAGTAAAACGATCCGGATCTGGTCTGCTGCCTGCTCGAGCGGGCAGGAGCCTTATACTCTGGCAATGTTGCTTAAAGAGGCCGGGCCTAAGCTGGCAGGCTGGAAGATAGAGATTATCGCAACAGATCTTTCCAACGAGATTTTGAACAAGGCCAAGGAAGGGGTTTATACCCAGTTCGAGGTACAGCGTGGGTTGCCAATCAATCTCTTGGTAAAATATTTCCAGCAAGCCGGGGACCGGTGGCAGATCGATGCCTCCATTCGCAACATGGTGACCTATAAAACGTTCAACCTTCTTGAAAGTCCGGCGGCACTTGGCAAATTTGATATTGTTTTTTGCCGAAACGTTTTGATTTATTTCGAGCAGGCGACCAAGTCACATGTTTTGAAGAACATCGCAAAGCAGATGCCAGATGACGGTTTCCTTTATCTGGGTGGTGCCGAAACCGTTTTGGGGATATCAGACGATTTCCAACTTATTCCGGGGCAGAGAGGGATCTATGGCCTGGTGCGGGGTCAGGCAGCGCGCGCTGCTGTAGGCTAGATGTAACAAGGAGCCGGGATCGTTTCCCGGCTCCTTGTTACGAAAATAAAAAAAACAGAGGTTGAAAATTCAACCTCTGTTTTTTTGTCTCTTGGGATCTCTCGGATAGAGAGATCAGGCAGATGCCATGTGCGCTTCACTGACGCCTTGATCAACAGGATCTCTCAGGACATACCCCCGTCCCCAGACAGTTTCGATGTAGTTTTCACCACCTGTTGCATTGGAGAGTTTTTTCCGGAGTTTACAGACAAACACATCAATGATTTTGAGTTCGGGTTCATCCATACCGCCATAGAGGTGGTTGAGGAACATTTCCTTTGTAAGGGTTGTTCCCTTGCGCAAGGAGAGCAATTCGAGAATGCCATACTCCTTGCCTGTCAGATGCAGGAGTTTGCTTTCAACTTCGACCGTACGGGTGTCAAGGTTCACGCGGAGCTTGCCGGTGTTGATGACTGAAGCAGCGTGACCTTTGGAACGGCGAACGATTGCCTGAATTCTGGCGATGAGTTCCCGTTTATCAAAAGGTTTGGTCAGATAGTCATCAGCGCCAAATCCAAGACCTTTGATTTTGTCATCCAGGCCGTTAAGCCCGGAGAGGATCAGAATTGGTGTTTCTACCCTGGACGCTCGTAAACGACGGATGACTTCATAGCCATCCATATCAGGGAGCATGAGATCCAGGATAATGATGTCATAATCATAGATCTTGCCGATTTCGAGGCCGTCTTCACCCATGTCAGTTTTGTCACACACATAGCCTTCTGACTTGAGCATCATCTCGATGCCTTGGGCTGTTGGGGCGTCGTCTTCTACTAACAGAACTCGCATGTTTGGTTCCGGTCATTAATGTTGGTTAAACGAATATGAATGCTGTTAACCATTTTCAGCATGTAACGTTAACAAAATATTACCAGAAATTCATAGAAACTCAAAAAAACGGGAGAAAACTAAGATTAATTTTATTAAAAGTAGTTTCTTTGGCAGATTTTGATCTTTTTGAAAGAAAGCAGGGGTTAAGCTGACGTTAAATGCTCTGTGTCAAAGTGGTGATGAAATCATATGATGACTCCACTATTGGGTCATTGTTACGATGTTTATATGCAACTTAAGGTATCTGTTTCGGTATGACGCTTAAAAGTCTCGCACGGGAAATTTCAGAGCTATCTGACTATCAGGTTTATGGCCGGGTCTCGGGTGTGCTTGGTATGCTTGTTGAGCTGTCGGGACTTGACCGCTTGTTAGCGATCGGTTCACGTTGCACACTTATTGCCCGTGATTCCAGACAGGTTCCTTGTGAAGTCATCGGGTTTCGCCAAGGTCGCGCGTTGTTGTTGCCTTTTGGCTCTCTGGACGGAATAGGTCTGGGGTGCAAAGCCCTGCTGGCCCAAAGTGAACCCTCGATCCATCCTTCCGATGCCTGGCTTGGCAGGGTCGTTAATGCCCTGGGAGAGCCGATAGATGGCAAAGGTCCGCTTCCTGCGGGGCCTGACCCTTACAAAGTAAGAAACATGCCACCTCCGGCGCATGGCCGGCAAAGGGTGGGGGGCAAAATTGATCTGGGTGTACGGGCAATCAATAGCTTCCTCTCCTGTTGCCGGGGGCAGAGGATGGGGATTTTTGCAGGCTCCGGTGTCGGTAAATCAGTATTGCTGTCCATGTTGGCACGCTTTGCATCCCTTGATGTCAATGTGATTGGCCTGATCGGGGAACGGGGCCGGGAGGTTCAGGAATGGCTTGAAGATGATCTTGGTCCGGAAGGCCTGGCAAAATCAGTTGTCGTTGTCGCGACCTCGGATGAACCCCCGTTGATGCGACGCCAGGCTGCTTATATGACCATGGCCCTGTCAGAGTACTTTCGGGACAACGGCAAGGATGTACTCTGTCTGATGGACTCGGTGACACGTTTTGCCATGTCGATGCGAGAGATTGGTTTGTCTGCGGGGGAACCCCCGGCGAGCAAGGGCTATACTCCTTCTGTTTTTGCCGAGTTACCGCAGCTGCTTGAACGTGCCGGACCAGGGATTTTACCGGAGGGCTCGATCACTGGCCTTTTTACAGTTCTGGTTGAAGGGGATGATCATAACGAGCCGATCGCCGATGCTGTACGTGGTATTCTGGATGGTCATATTATTCTTGAACGGGCAATTGCCGAGCGTAATCGCTTTCCCGCGATTAACCTTCTGCGCAGTGTCTCCCGCACCATGCCAGGCTGTAATAATGAAAGCCAGAATGATCTGGTAACCCGGGCGCGACAGCTTCTCTCGACTTACGAGAACATGGCGGAGTTGATTCGTATCGGGGCCTATTCTGCAGGGGCTGATCCGGCAATTGATGAAGCCATTCTTTATCACGATGCCCTGGAGGCTTTTCTCAAACAGGATAAATTCGAGCAAAGTAATCTTGATCTGGGATATGAACAGCTTGCTGCGGCAATAGGGCTGGCCTGGCCTGAAGGTGGTGATGGTTCCGGGGCCGGAGAGTTTCAGGATGCCGGGTTGATGGGAACTGACGCATGAAGACGCCTGTGGATAGCCTTGTTCGTGTCAGCAGTTGGAAGCTGGATGAAGCGCAACAAAAATTATCGGATCTGCAGACACTGGAAAAAAAACTGATCCAGGATCTGGAAAAACTGGATCGGGATGTGCAGCATGAACAGGATTTTGCAACCAAAAACCCGGAAATGGCACATACCTATCCGGTTTATGCCGAAGCGGCACGGGAACGCCGACAGCGCATTGTGTATTCTATTGAGGAAATTATAGGCTGGAAAGATCAGGCCCAGCAGGAGCTTCAGAGTATTTATCAGGAATTGAAAAAATACGAAGAAGCCCAAGCCAACGACATTCGTCGGCAAAAAGAAGTTTTACGCAAGAAAGAACAGGCGGCATTTGATGAAATGGGGATACAGCTTTACCGGCGACGTAAGTCTTCGGAAAATTGATCCCGGATTATAAAATTCTGAGAAGGCAGAAGTATGCCGGTTTTATCTCCTGCCCCATCTAGGCAAGAGTACTCTGGTGAATACTGGCGATATTGCGATCGCTGATTTCACTTAATTTTTCCCATTGATTTGAAACCTCGAACGAGATTCGGCCCGCATAACCTGTTGCATCGTTTGCGGCATAGAAAATATCCGATATCTTCTGGTGCATATATCGGGGCAGATTGTTTCTGCTGCGAACCACAAGGTCGAAATGGTGTTTTTTGACCAGCCCATCGAATTGCATATCCCCGTCTCGGCTCATCTCGACTTCCAGTTTGAAGCGGGTTGCCTCTTCACGGTCGGGATCATCCTGGTGTTTGCCTCCCTGTTCCCTGTCCCTGACAAAAAGATTGGCTTTTTGCAGCATCCCTTCATAGAGAACGGGAAGGGGGGTCATGCGCCATTCCCCCTGGGCGGTTTCGACCTGCTGTCCGATCAAGGGAGCATCGGCAGATAGTTTCTGGGCAAGTTCGACCTGCCCACTGTTTCTGAGGAGGGAAAGAGTATCTTCCCCGAGCCAGCTTTTGGTAGAGCCGGATTTTAGGGCGTTCAGGAACAAAAGTATGCCAGCGGTCAGAGCAGGTCCTTGATGGGGGAGGTGGCTTGCCAGGGCATTGCCTTGCCCTTGATGGATAAGGCTGGTTAGCGCCGTTTGTAAGAGGCTGCGCAGATCTTGTCCGGGGGCGCCTTCTCTGGCTGAAAGTGAAAAGCCTGATAGGGAAGTTTCGTTTTCCATTTGCGGAGAGAGGGTCAGTGTAAGGGACGTACCAGAGGTTATGGGTGCCTTTATGGACAGTTGAATTGATCCCAAAGGGGTCTGCACAACGGGGAAGCCCTGATTGGTGCCTGTAACTGTTCCCTGGATGATTGTTGTCCCTGAGGTCGTGGTAACAATGGATGGCGTGGTTACCGTTGTTGTTCCCGTTCCTGTGCTTTGGGGAGCCGTGGCTTGAGTGTGGGGCGTCGTCCCTGTCGATGGCGCCGTTGGGGCTGCCGTACCCGGGTTTGGACTGGGAGACGATGTAAAGGGTTTTGGGGCCTGGGGTGGGATCTCTACCCTTACCAGAAAACCGTTACCTGGCTGAAGTTGTGCCAGGGCAGGAGGAAGAGAGCTCGTGCCCGAAGGAACAGGGGAAGACGTCAGCATCAGCGCCTGTAAGGTGTGGCCAAGAGTGAGTTTGTCATTCGGCAGAGCATGGTGAGGCGGCGGCGTTTGGGCGGCAGCCTTTGCTGTTTGGGGCAGCAGAAGTATTTCAAAGGGAGGGCGCTGGGTCCTGAACTGAAGCAACACTTCCGTTCCAGCGGGCAGTTTTTGCTGGCTGTTGATGGTTAACTCGCCAAGGAGGGTCTGAACCAGAAGCTGGCCGTTGGCATTTTGGCCAGTGACTGTCCCGGGCAACTGTTCCTGCACGGGCCGGGTGACGAGTGCAGGAGGGTAGTTGGCGATTGTACTTACCTGAGCAGCTTGTGTCGTAACACCGGCTTGTGGAGATGGCGTCGATGCAAGTGGCAGGCTGACCTTGTTCATCTATCCGAGAGCAAATTCCTTGCAATCTGCTCGACACGCTCGGCTGCAGGGGATGTGGGATACCTGACGAGCAGAGGTGTCTGATTGCGAATTGCTTCCTTTATCTTGCTGTCCTTGACAATAATTCCCGCCAGGGGAGGCGTGATCTTGAGGAACGACTCACAAGCCTTGCGAATTGTATTATAGGTCTTGTGCCCGTCGTGCTCGGTCTCGGCCATGTTAACTATAACACGAAGATCAGCATCTGGTCTCTGCATTTTGGTCAGCTTGATGAAGGCATAGGCATCGGTAAGGGAGGTCGGCTCATCAGTTGTAATCACCAGACAGACCTGGGCCTGTGCAGCAAGCTGGCGTACAGTCCGGTCAATTCCAGCCCCGAGATCAAGAATGACCCGGTCGTAGGAACCAGACAGATTGGCCAGATCGCTGGTGAGGTGGCTGAGGCGTTGGGCAGGAAGGTTGGCAAGACTGCCCGAGCCTGAACGTCCGGCCAGTACATCAAAGCCCCCTTCAGGATAGCGCACAGCTGCGTCTTTAAGGGCGTAGCGTCCTGTCAGGACGCCGCCCATATCCTTGTTTGGGGCAAGCCCAAGCTGGATATCGACGTTGGCGAGGCCCAGATCCCCGTCAAACAGCAAAGTTCTGCAGCCGAGATTTGACAAGGCATGGGACAGAGTAATGGAAAGCCATGTTTTGCCAACGCCTCCTTTTCCAGAGGCAATCGCAATCATGTTCTGACATGGCACCTTGTCATGCAGGGATTGTACATTAAAGTTCTTGGCTTCGTTCATCAGCGTGTGCCTGTTGCAAGAGTATGCTGTTGGTGTTCCAGTCTGGTAGGAAGCAATAATCGCGCCAGTGACACCGGATTAATGGGGGACAAACCATCAACGATATGTGGTGATGTACCAGCAGCCATAAAAGCAAGTTTGGTGCTGTGCGCTGCGGTCAGAAGCCCACCAAACCGTCGTGTCATATCCAGTTTTGTCGGAATAATGTATTTACTGTTCATAATCGAAAAGGCTGCTGCCTTGTCAGCGGTTTCATATACATCCCCTCCAGCTGGCGTGACGAGTGCAATTTCCGCGTTTGCAGCAAAGGCGTACTGACTCAGCTCATTAAGGCTGGCATCATCAAAGGGGTTGATGCCCATCGTATCAATGAGGATCAGTCTGTCTGTACTGGTCCGGTCAACTATTTCTGATAGCCGTTCGGGGGTTTCTGCAATTTCGAGATTGACCTGCAGACGATGGCAAAAGGTTGCAATCTGCTCGATCCCGCCGGTTTTCTCTGAATCTATTGTGATGACGCTTGTCGGGACATCTGACAGTCGTGCTTTGGCGCAGAGCTTTGCGATGGTTGACGTTTTGCCATCACCGGGCATTCCAACAAGCATCAAGGGGCGCGGTTGAGGACGGTTGGGGATGGTGGCAAAGCGGAAATGGTTATCAAGGGCACCTGCCAGTGAGATATGCCATTCAGAGGCGGGGATGCCGATGGCATGTCCGACAAGGGTTTCTATCAGCTGTGACGGCAGCCGATGGAAGTCGAGAACTTCGGTGATTTCATCAACAATGTCGACATCATCAACAGGGTCCTGGATGGAAAATTCCTGTTCGGCTTCCTCGTCGAGGCCGGCGGTTACCCGCACACCTTTACCTGGGCCAAGCTCATCGGTTGCCAGAATAATGGCATCTGTACCTAGATCTTGCCGGACTTTGTGAATAGCGTCGGGAAGGCTTTCCGCAATGTAATGCTTTAACCGCATTGTTGGCGCCTCCTTACTGCTTCAGCTGTGCTACAGACATAAAATAGGTATCTCATGGTCTCTAGATAACCCCGAGAGTCTTAATTTTTGCCTTAGGGTGTACTTCATTTTGTGACATGACCACGGTCGTTGGCCTGAAACGCTCGATAATCGAGCGGACATACGGACGGATGACCGGGCTGCTCAGCATAACTGGCGTTTCACCCATCATGGCATGGCGTTCAAAAGTCTGGCGGACTGTTGTGATGAATTCCTGTAACTGGGTCGGAGGCATGGAGAGCTGTTTTTCCTCGCCATCACCAACAAGTGCCTGGGCAAAGGCCTGTTCCCACTGTGGGGATAGGGTGATCATGGGGATGAAACCCTGTTCGTTTTCATTGGCGCTGGAGATCTGCCGCGCCAGTCGTGATCTGACATGTTCGGTGATGAAGGTAGCATTTCTGGTATAGGCACAGGCTTCTGAAATCCCCTCCAGAATTGTTGGTAGATCCCGAATGGAGATGCGTTCGGCCAGCAGATTTTGCAAGACGCGTTGCAAAGCACCGACAGAAATCTGGCTTGGTAACAAATCGGCGATGAGCTTCTGGTGGTCTTCTCCGAGTTCATCAAGCAGCTTTTGCGTTTCCGCGTAAGACAGCAGTTCAGAGATATTGTCTTTAACCACCTCGGTTATATGGGTGGTGATCACGGTTGAGGCATCGACAACTGTATAGCCTCTGAACAGGGCTTCTTCTTTTTGGCTGCTATCGACCCACATGGCGGGCAGCCCGAATGTGGGTTCAACTGTTTCCTCACCAACAAGCTGGATTTTATCGCCACGGGGATCCATCACCAACAGCATGGCAGGGCGCAGTTCCCCGCTTCCTGCGGTAATCTCCTTGATGCGAATAACATAGCTGTTGGCCCCCAGCTGAAGGTTGTCCTGGATCCGGACGGAAGGAAGAACAAATCCAAGTTCCTGGGCGAGTTGACGGCGCAAGCCCTTGATCTGGTCGGTAAGACGCTCGCCGCCTTGCCCATTGATCATGGGCAACAGTCCGTACCCAAGCTCCAGCCGCAGATTGTCGATTTGTAAAGACGCAGAGATAGGTTCTTCTGCCACAGGAGGGGGCGCCGTATCTTTCTTTTGTTTCTGTTCAGCAAGCAGTTCTTTTTTGTTTGTGCCCTGTTTGGAAACCCAACCAAGCCCGCCAGAGATAAAAGCAAGCAGCAGAAAGGGCAAAACGGGTGTGCCGGGTACGGCAGCCAACCCGACCATTAATGCAGCAGATAATCCCAAGGCGCGAGGGTATCCTCCCAGTTGGGCAAAGACAGCCTTGTCAGCAGAACCAACGGAAGTGGTTTTGGAAACGAGAAGACCTGCGGCGGTCGAAACAATGATTGCCGGGATCTGTGAAACCAGACCGTCACCAACTGTCAGGATGGTATAGGATTCAGCGGCATCTCCGATTGCCATATCCTTTTGGGCAACTCCGATGATAATGCCGCCGATCACGTTGATAAAAGTGATGAGAAGCCCGGCAATGGCATCGCCACGAACGAACTTTGAAGCACCGTCCATCGCCCCGAAGAAGTTACTTTCATCTTCCAGAGTTTTCCGGCGCTCCCGGGCATCGGCTTCGTCAATCAATCCGCTGGATAGATCGGCGTCAATTGCCATCTGTTTTCCGGGCATGGCATCCAGGCTGAAACGGGCCGAGACTTCGGCAATACGGCCGGAACCCTTGGTGATGACAATGAAGTTCACAATGACCAGAATGCCAAAGACAATGATCCCGATGACAAAATTGCCGCTCATGACAAAGTTGCCGAAGGCCTGAATAACCTGTCCGGCTGCCGCCGTTCCCTCATGCCCGTTTGCCAGAATCAATCTGGTAGACGCAAGGTTGAGTGATAACCTCAACATGGTGGCGATCAAGAGGATCGTCGGGAAGGAACTGAATTCCAGCGGTCCCTGAATGAAGAGGGACGTCATAAGGATCAGAACCGATAGCGTGATAGACAATGCGAGGGCAATGTCCAGCAGCCAGCTGGGCATAGGCAGGATCAGAACGATCAGAATCGCGACAACGCCAAGAGCAAGAGCGATATCCCCGCGTTTCATTACTTCGATAAAATCGAGGATCGGCTTAGGTAAACCCAGTTTATTTCCGCCCGGTTGTGGACTGGCGTCGGTCATAGAAGTCGTATCACCCTTAAAAGAAAACTAATCTGGCCGTGTCTCAAAGTGAGGGACTCAGGCTGTCATTACCGCCCGGTCCCGTAATTTCAATCCCATCTTCGCTGTACAGTTTCAGCTTGTTTCTCAAGGTCCGGATGGAAATTCCGAGAATATTTGCCGCATGGGTTCTGTTGCCCAGACAATGGTCCAGTGTGTTCAGAATAAGATCCCTTTCCACATCGGCGACGGTTCTTCCAACCATTGCACCCCCGGATGCTTCCGCACCGGACATCGGTTGGGATGATGCAACAGCTTTTCCAGGCGCAGGATATCCGGGAATTGCCGGGGGAACTGCTGGCGGAACCGAGGGTGTCGCGATTGGTGTTGGTCCAAAGGTGGCGCTTCCTGTCAGCATGATTGCTTCAGGGCTGATCAGGTTGTCACGAGACAGCAGTACGGCTCGGTGCATGGTATTTTCCAGCTCGCGAACGTTTCCACGCCAGTGGTGTTGCAGAAGCTGATGTTTGGCTTCGGGGGTCAGGGCGGGTTTGGCGATGCCGTTGGACTTCGCATATTTTCCAATGAAATGTTCAGCCAGGATCTCGATATCCAGCGGCCTTTCCCGCAACGCAGGCATCTCGATATTCACCACATTCAGGCGGTAATAGAGATCTTCCCTGAAGTTGCCTTTTTTGACTTCCTCTTCCAGGTTCCTGTTCGAGGTGGCCAGCAGGCGGATATCAACCTTGATCGGCTGGGTTCCGCCAACGCGATCAATTTCCCTCTCCTGTACCGCACGCAACAGCTTTGCCTGCAGGCGGGGATGCATCTCTGATATCTCATCCAGCAGCAAGGTGCCGCCATTGGCTTCTTCAAATTTTCCGATACGGCGTGCAATAGCACCGGTAAAGGCACCTTTTTCATGGCCAAACAGCTCTGATTCCAAAAGATTTTCAGGGATTGCAGCGCAGTTTACAGAAATAAAGTGATTTTTGGCCCGTTTCGATTTTGAATGCAGATAACGGGACATGACCTCTTTACCGGTTCCACTTTCTCCTGTGACCAGGACACTGGCATCAGAAGGAGCAATCTGTTCTGCCAGCCGTAAAACGGCTGCGGTAGCAGGGTCCTTGAAAACAAGAGCAGTGGTTTCTTCGGTAACCGCGGCCAGAACCGCGGCGATCAATTCGGCGTCAGGTGGCAGAGGAATGTACTCTTTTGCCCCAGAGCGGATTGCATCACCGGCTTTCGAAGGTTGTGTGCCGATACCGCAGGCAATAACGGGCACAGAAAAACGTTCGGCCAAAAGGTTCTTGCAGAGGGTATCGATGTCGAGGTCAATATCGACCAGCAGCAGATCTGCTCCCTGACCGGTACGAAGCGAAGACATGGCTTGGTTTATATCATCGACAGTTGCCACTTTAGCTCCTCGCTCAAAGGCGATTTTTCCGGCGGTAATCATGTGACCTTCAAGCGAGCCAACAATCAATAGACGCATTATTTACTCTCCTGGTGGACGATTTTTGTGTGGATCGGCTCAATCAAAATAATTCACTCTCTGGTCTGGAGGGAGAATGGTGTTCATCATTATTTCCAGACGCCTCGGGTTTTCCTGGCGTCCAATGGAGCAGATTCCGATCGCATAGATCTGGTTAACAGTTGCTTCAACCTGCGAGATACGCTCGAGTTTGGCGGCAAGAGGGTTGAAAACCATGTTGGACAGGATTGCACCATAAAAAGTTGTCAACAGAGCCACTGCCATACTTGGGCCGATGGTACTGGGATCTTCCAGATTACTCAGCATCTGAACCAGCCCGACAAGGGTGCCAATCAGCCCCATGGCCGGGGCGACTTCCCCGGCCCGCCTGAGAATACTGGCGGCGCGCTGGTGGCGGGTCTGGATCGCCTGTACCTGCTGTTCCAGTACAGCTTCAAGCTGCTCGGGAGTGATCCCGTCAACAAGCATTCCGGTCGCTCTGTGCAGGAAGGCGCTGTTTTTGATATCAACAAGGTGTTTTTGCAGGGAGAGAATACTGTTTCGCCGGGCCTGATCGGCAAGAAACAAGACCTGCATGGCGGCATTACTTGGCATTTCCGAATGATAGATCGCTGCCTTGACCATGGTTTTCTGGGCCCTGACAATTTCATCAAAAGTAAATGATGTTGTCGTGACCAGAAACGTCCCGCCAATAACAATGAGGATCGAGGGCAGGTTAAAAAACGAACCTGCGGATCCACCGAGGAACATGGCAATCAGGATTGTCAGGAAAGCGCCTCCAATACCGACAAGTGTGGCATAGTCAACCTTGGCCTCTGATTGTGGGCGGCTGGGGCCTTGCGGGCTAACTGTGCTTGGTGTCGTTGTAGTGGTATTGGCCATATCAGGCGCTGCTCCATCAAAATTCTAATGAAAATCACAGAGTTTGTTTCAAGAGGACATTCCACCGTGTCATTTCATGGAAGGTGATTCCATGGATAACCTCTGTGGTTCATCCCTGTGAAGAAAACCTAGTTGCGATCCATCTTGATAATTTCTGTCATGGTGACACCCAGGCGGTTTTCCACAACAACAACCTCTCCACGGGCAACAAGACGGTTGTTCACATAGATGTCGATGGCTTCCCCGACTTTTCTGTCGAGTTCTATAACGGCACCGCGTCCAAGCTTCAGCAACTGGCTGACCTGCATATTCGCCTTGCCCAGTATAGCTGAAACCTGAACAGGAATGTCGTAAACAGCCTCAAGCTCTTTGGCATTGGTCGGCGGTCTTCCACCGGCCTCAGGCATGTCGAATTCATCTTCCATCTCTGGCATGTCAGGGGCGGAGGAGAAAGCATCGTCTGCTGCACCCATCGTCTGATCTTCTGTGTCTTCGTCACTCATTCGGCAACCTCATTGGTTGGTGCACCTGTCGTATCAGAAGTATCCTTGGGCACTGTGTTGTTCCCGGTCTGGCCGGGTCCTTCTATCGGCTTGATTATCCGATTAAGAATTGTTTCGATTTCTGCCAGCATCTCGGCACTGTTGCGTTCTGCGCCACCCTCTGCCCATTCGACCAGAACATCACCGGGCTGCATTGCTGGTTCAGAAAGGAACACCAGTCTGCCGGTAAATCCGCTTTGTCCTGCAATTTTTTGCAGCTGGGTCTGGACATCATCAAGAATGGTGTCCGCAACACGAACTACCAGACGAGGCTCTTGGGGAAGACGATCCAGGCACTCCTTAAAGACAAGAGTGATTTCTTCAAGTCCTCTGGTTTTGTCCAGGGTCGGAAACAGTTTTTTTATTGCTTTCATGGCAATGTCCAGAGTTACCGTTTGCAGTTCCTCGACCTTGCCCGAGTATTCCTTTTCTATCGTGGCCAGCTGTTGAGCGACTGTGTCTAGCGCCTGCCGTGTCAGGGCTTCATTCATCTGCGCAGCCTGTTCCATGGCTTCATTTCGGCCAGCAGCCATTCCCTCATCATAGGCTGCCTGTCTAAGTAACTCTACTTCCTGCAGTGGCATTGTCTCTTCAGGGACAGACAAGGCTTCCTCGGGGGCAGGTGGCGGAGCCTCCTTTTCGGCCAGGCTGGTTTTATCACTAACAAAACCACCGTTTTTGTTGCTGGCAGTTTTCCCTGACCCTTCTTTTTTTTCGAAAGAGTTATTAAAGAGAAATTTCGAATTTGGCTGTGACACTGATGCGTCTCCTAATAGACCAGCTCGTCTTCGCCTTTGGAATCAGCGAGTACGATGTCCCCTTTTTCAGCCAGATCTTTTGCGATTGTGACCATGTACATCTGGGCTTCATCAACATCCTTAAGCCGGATGGGGCCCATTGCCTGCATGTCTTCTTTCATAATCTTTGCTGCACGTTCTGACATGTTGGAGAAGAACAGTTCGCGCAAAGTTTCGGAGGAACCTTTGAGAGCAATGGCCAACTTGTCTTTTTCAGCCGCGCTGAGAAGAGTCTGGACCCCGCCTGGATCAAGATTGCTGAGATCCTCGAAGGTAAACATCAGAGCCTTGATTCGTTCTGCGGAATCCTTGTTGCGTTCTTCGAGGGCATTCATAAAGCGGCTCTCCACATTCCGGTCAAGGAAGTTGAAGATATCGGCCATCATCTCGTGAGAATCCCGACGGTTTGTTCGGGCAAGGTTGGACATGAACTCGTTTCTCAGCGTGCGTTCAACATCGTCAAGGACATCCTTCTGCACTGCTTCCATCCGCAACATACGCATCACGACCTCCATGGCAAAGGGTTCGGGCAGCAGACCCAAAACCCTTGAAGCATGTTCAGGTTTTACTTTGGAAAGGATCACGGCAACAGTCTGGGGGTATTCGTTTTTCAAATAGTTCGCGAGGACGTTTTCGTTAACGTTGGCCAGTTTTTCCCACATGGTCCGACCCGCAGGGCCACGGATTTCTTCCATGATGGTATCAACGCGGTCCCGATCAAGCACTTTCATCAGCAGGCGCTCGGTACTGTCGTAACTACCGACAATCGTCCCGGTGGTCGAGATCTGATCCGCAAATTCAACAAGCAGACGTTCGATCAACTGCGCACTCACGGTTCCGAGTGTTGCCATGATCTGTGACAGTTCTCGGATTTCATCGTCTTCCATCAGCGCAAAAATCTGAGCAGTTTGGGACTCACCAAGGGCCATCACCAAAAGCGCTGCTTTCTCGGGGCCGGTCATTGTTCTGTAGTCGTCGCGCATATGCTTGCTCTTTACTGGTATTTCAAATGTCGTTGCGAAGCAGGATCAGCCCTTGTTTCTTTCCTGATACAGCCAACCGCGAATAATCTGAACGGCTTCTTCCGGGTGTTTTTCGACAATCTCGCCAATCTTGTTCAAAGAAGAAGCCCTGACACGACCCTCGACCTTGTTCATGTCGATCATCTGTTCAATTTCAGAGGATACTTTCTCACTGTCAGACTGGGTCATGGCCCCCTCTGATCCTTGCGAGATGAGAAGTGGTGTACCATCGGCCCCGATTTGTGCAGGCATTCCCGGAATGAGGGGAGATCCAGCCATTCCTGGAGGGGCGGCAACAACCATTGGCTGTCCATTCGGGCCGGTTACTGTAATTGTTCCGCTGCCACCTTCGCCAGAGGGGGCGAAATCACCATCGATTACCCGGCTGACCAGAGGACGAACGACCAGTAGCAGGATGAGAATTGCGACGACGCCAAGGACAAAGAGTTCTGCAAAACGCATCATGTCTTCCTTGCCCATTCCGAGGAGGCCGTCTTCTGGCAAGAGCAGGGGATCAACATCGGCAAAGCGGAAGTTGGCAATCTCGACCTTGTCTCCCCGGGTTTCATCAAACCCGACTGCCGAGCGGACAATAGCATCGAGTGAAGCAACTTCTTCCGGGCTTCTGGTTTCGAATGTGCGGGTACCATCCTCTGCAATTGTACTGATGTCATTGACCAGAACGGCAACGGAAAGACGCCGGATAGATCCGGTTTCGTGAACACGGGTCTTGATAATCTTGGAGTTTTCGTAGTTGACGGTTTCTTCTGTACGCGAAGAGTTGCTCTGGGCTCCACCGGCGGCACCAAGCTGGCCCAGGTTGGCATCTGGAAGGTTGTTGCCGACAGTTATGCCATCATTGCCGGCGTTATCTGCCTCGTTGGCACTTTCCTCGACTGTCTGGGTCGAGAGGATGACCTGCCCGTCAGGATCGAAAGTTTCTGAGTTTTCAGTAACGCGATCAAAATCCATTTCTGCGGTAATCTGAACCCGGGCATTGCCGCGACCCACATAGCGTTCCAGCAATTCTTCAACCGTGCGCATCAATCGGGTTTCGTAAGCCACGCGACGCTCGTCGGCCGTACTGGTCAACTGGTTCAGATCACCTTCGTCCCCACCA
Source organism: Kiloniella laminariae (assembly GCF_027214005.1). GTDB lineage: Bacteria > Pseudomonadota > Alphaproteobacteria > Kiloniellales > Kiloniellaceae > Kiloniella > Kiloniella laminariae_A. The sequence goes on along the minus strand of NZ_JAPWGY010000002.1, from coordinate 485,912 downwards.
CGGGCAAGGAGATTTCCCTTGTCATCAATAATTGAAACATTGTTGGGTTTCATGCCGGGTACCGCGGCGGCTATCAGGTGCTGTATCGAGAGGATCTGTTGTTTGTCCAGCAGGAAACTGCCCTGTGTCGTCACAACCACGGAGGCCGTCGGGGACTGTTTGTCCCGGCTGAAGAGTTCTCTTTGCGGCAGGACGAGATGGACCCGGGCCTGTTTGATTCGGGTTATTGATTTGACGGTTCGGGACAGTTCGCCTTCAAGCGCTCTGAGGTGATTGATGTTCTGGACAAAGCTGGTTGTGCCAAGGGCTTCTGACTGGTCAAAAATCTCATAGCCGATTGATCCTCCGCTGGGGAGACCCTTTTCAGCCATGGCAACCCGCATTCTGGCAACCTGATTACCGGGAACATAAATGGTATTGCCCGCAGGAGAAAGTTTGTAGGGAATTTCCAGCTGTTCAAGCTCGCTGATAATCTGGCCGCTTTCCTGAGGATCCAGATCACCATAGAGCAAGGCCATCTCGGGTGTGGCAACACGACCTGTGAGGTATATGAAAAACGCAATAATCGCCGCAGCAACTGCAGCCATTATCCCCAGCCGGATGGGGCCGAGATTTTTCAATGTATCAACGAATGTGTTCACTGCCGCTAAGTCCGAATTGTTAACAAGCCATCAGCAGGTAACAAAACCTGCTTACATAAACCTATAGTTATTCGGTAAAGAGGACGTTAACAAAGGAAAAAATTGCCTAGTGGTAGGAAAAAATTGCCGGGAGGGTGTTTTGAGCTATTCTTGATAAGTTACAATTGCTTAGACTTAAGGTATCTATTGTGGATCTGTAAATGTTGATCCCTTGAGAAAATAAATTTTTAATTCCAGCTATAGTGCTTCCCAGAAATTCAGATTTTAGCCGAAGATTTTGTTTCTGCGTCGTTTCTGTATTGCTGAAGACGCGTTGTCCTCAAGCCGCGTAAACCGTGATTTTCAATAAGTCTCTGCCAGGAGAGAAACTCTTCCAGCGACAGCTTGTATCGCTTGCAGGCATCTTCAAGGCTGATCAGGCCTGTCCGTACACCTGCGACTACCTGAGCCTTGCGCCGGATCACCCAGCGTTTGGTTTCTGGGGGAGGAAGGTCGTCGAGTGAGAGTGGCAAAGTTGTTGTATCTGAAACAGCTGCCCGTCGCTTTAAGCTGCTAGACGGCATCGTGTCGGTCTCCGGTTCTATCGAATAGCAGGACCTTTTTAACGCATGGATATTGAAAAACTATTAATATCAATAATTTAGACAATTTATCTTAAATTTTATGTATTTTATTTTTTATCTTTGAACACAAAGATCTAGGTACAAAAAAGCGGCCACTCGCCAGGAGTGACCGCTTGAAAATATATTTTATAAATCTTAGCTTACTTTTTATCTGGCGATTCTGATCAGTTCATCCAGCATCTCGTCAGCAGTTGTGATAATTTTTGCACTGGCTGAATAGGCGCGTTGTGTGACGATCATGTTGGTGAATTCTTCAGCAAGATCGATGTTGGAAGCTTCAAGCGAGGCTGAAGCCAGCAAGCCTGCCCCCCCGATTTTGGGACGGTTCAACAGGAAGTTTCCGGACTCAGAGGTTGGGCTATATGCGTTCCCGGTTCTACCTTCCAATCCGTTGGGGTTTGGAAACAGGGCAAGGGGAAGCTGGGATATATCAAGCTGTTCTCCGTTATCAAACAGGGCAGTAACGATACCTTCGTCACTGATCGAGACACCACGGAAGTTTCCGAAGGTCACACCATCCTGCTCGATCTGGGTGACGACAAAGTTCCCACTGAACTGGGTGATCCCATCGGCCTGTCCAATAGTACCAGGGTCAAGGGCAATGGTACTGGCTGCTGCACCGATGGTGGGATTCCAGGCAATCTGCAGATCTGGCATGGTGATTGTCGCAGGGCGTCCACTGGCAAAGGTAATGGTTCGGATCGCAGGTGTTACTGTACCACTGCTTGCACCATTAAGAGTCGGGTTCTGGGGGAACATTTCCCAGGTGTTTGAACCGGTTTTTCTAAAGAGCAGATCCATGTTGTGGGCGTTACCCAGATCGTCAAACACCTGGACTGTTGCGGTGTGTTCTGCTGGTGCTGTTCCGCCAACCTGGAGGATCTGGGTTGCGTTAAAGACTGTACCGATCTGGGTCATGCGGTTGGTACTGCCTGCTGAACCAATATCGACGGTCAAAGGAGAAACCGCCGCACCGGAGTTCCAGGTGTACGTCGGTGTAACTGCAGGCACCGGAGCATCTGGCAACCCTGTGCCCGGGTTAAAGTTTACAACATAGGGTCCACCGACGACACTACCACTTGCCACCCCGTTGATGGTGGGGTTTTGAGGCGTTACCGACCATTGATCAGCAGCTGTTTTTGTCCAGAGAAATGACGTAGTCTGGGCATTCCCCAAGGAGTCATAGACAACAGTTGAAACCGTTTCTGTCGCCCCTACAAGGGCTGTACTGGAAAGGTTGGCTTGCATGGAGACGCCAGTCGAGGCCACAGGAACTGCGCCAGTCGAGGGCAGGTTGAGCCCCAGTTCGAGGTTTGTTGTCGGGCGAGCTGCACCATTCAGGTTCGATATATTGACCGTTGACAGGCCTGCGGTTGTGGCCGCACTTGTTGGCGGAGTGGAGCCGGTAGTGATCGGCCATCCCTGGAGATAATATCCGCCAGCATTGACCAGATCACCGCTGGCATCAGGTCGGAACGATCCTGCACGGGTGAAGAGGTACTGGGTGTTGGTGCCAGCTGCAGCACGGTCACTAACAACAAAGAAACCATTCCCGGCCACGGCCAGGTCAGTGGCAGCTGCTGTTGCCTGAAGCTGTCCTTGCTTGTCTATGTTACGAAGGGGGGCCGAACGGACGCCACCGGGCGAATACTTCGTCTGACTGGCAGACTGGGCGACCAGGGTGGAGAACCGGGCCGAAACACCTTTGTAGCCAATGGTATTCACGTTGGAGATGTTATCTGAAATCATCCCCATGGCGTTACTCTGGGCGGAAAGCCCTGATACACCTGAATAGAGGGCACCGTAAATACTCATGATCCAATCTCCCTATGCGTGAAAGTCGTCGCGAGGCCCTCTGAGCCTGTTGCAGGGTTATTAACGGGGTGTGTGTGTGTGTTCATCTCAGCTACTCCCGCTCGCGGGTTTCTGGAGAACGGCCTGAACATTTTCAAGCGGAATTTCGACTTCGCCCAAATTCAGGACAACAGTGCCATTGCTCATTTGAACGCCAGTGACAGTGCCCTTGATTCCCTGAGCTGTCTGAATGACCTTGTCATCACTGTCAGTTGCGACAACGGCAAAACCATAGAGGCCTTTTTCCAGAGGATTGCCGCTTTCATCGTTTCCATCCCAGTGGATCTCGTGCTGCCCGGCTGTCAAGGAGCCGTTGAGAACCCGAACCGTTTTGCCAGTAGCGTCAATAATCTTGATCTCTGTTTTTGCAGAATTTCCTGTCAGGGCGTAGGCAATATCTGCGCCACTGTCGTCCAGATTAAGGACAATGCTGTCTGCCTTGATAACATTGCCGACATACCCCAGTGCAGAACTCAGCTGACTGTTGCCCTGAAGGGCAATCAGGCTGTCCAGTTTGGTATTTGTGTTCAGCGCGGCCTCAGTTTGTGAGAACTGGGTAAGCTGATTGACGAATTCATTGTTGTCTGTCGGATTCAAAGGATCCTGGTTCTTGAGTTGTGTCGTCAAGAGCTTGAGGAACATGTCGAATGTACTGTTCAGCGAGGTTCCACCAGTGAGAGAACCTGAATCACTCGTGTTCTTGTAGGTGACGCCATTTACCGGGGCGGGGCCTTGTACTGCTGTATCCATGGTTTTTCTCCCGTCCTTCGGTTAAATACTGATGTCCAGGTCGCCATCGTGCCTTGAGACAATGGGGTTTTGTTGTGGCAGGTCGTTTTCTGCCATATCAGTGTCTGAGCTTTGGCTGTCATCTTGGCTGGCGGCAAAGGCACTGCGGTCACCCGATGCACCGTTCTGATCGCCATTTTGCTTGAGATTGAAGCTCAGGCTCTGGCCGTCTGTTTTCAAGCCAGCATCCTGAAGGGCTTTTTCAAGCAGGCGTGAATCTCTTTGCAGCAAATCCAGCGTATCAGGACGTTCAGCACTGATCATGGCTTTCATGACACCGTTCTCGGCAATTTCAAGTTTCACATCAACTCGTCCGAGTTCAGAGGGGTGCAGTTTGATTGAAATACTGTCTTTATTCTCTCCAACTGCTTTCTTGATGGATATTGATAGCTGGTCCGATGCGGTGACGTTCAGCGTCTTTTGCGGCTTCAGTTCTGTTGTCAATCCAGAGGCGCCAGCTGTCCGTGTCGCATTGTGCAAAGTTTCGGTAAAGCCATTGACGGCTGTTGTTGTCGAAGCAGGTTTGGCACCAGCGGCTGCGCCAATCTCTGTGCGCGCAAGGTTGTTACCATTCTGCGATTGGGCGTTGTTGTTGGTCCCCTGTCCAGATGTATTGGCCATGACAGCCTGTGGGTTGGGGCCCTGAGAAGCTGTTTTGGCTGCGCCTGTTTCTGGACCAGCTAAGGCAGAGGTGCTTTTCCCATTGTTACTCTGTGCGGCTGCGCCAGCGGTCGCCGCTGTCGTCGTCTCTGATGTGTTTATCGCCGAGACGCTGGCTGCAGCAGTCAGGTTACTTGTTGGTTGGGATGTGACCGCCGCCTGGGTTACCTGAACCGAAGGGGTAGCAGCTTTCCCAGCAGCTGTTGTGTCACCCTGGGTAACAGCTGTTCCAGAAGGAAGCTGCTGAGGAGCCTGTGCTGTCTGTTGTGTAGGGCCGCCTGGAACCGCAGCCGTTTGAACAGCGGATATCCGGCCCTGACCAACTGCGGGATCTGAGACCTGGGCTTTGGCCGTTTCGACGGCTACAACATCAGGTGTTTTTGTCTCGGACTCATTTTGCCGGGCAGATCTTTCTTCCCGAGGACGTTCTTCAGCCTGGCTTTCTACAGATTTCTCGGTCTGTTCCTCTGGGGCGATTTCTGTCTTCTCGTTGAGAGAGGCAGATTTATCTTCCTCATCATGAGTTACGTTTTTCCGGCCACGATGAGTTTCGGAGGATTCACGAAGTCTTCTGTCATCGCGGTTTGATGAAGCATCCTGTTCCAAATGCCACGTCGGTTTGTTGAACAGCTGGTTGAGTGCTGCTGTGTCGTGCTTCAGAACGGGGGATGCCACTGGTGTTTTTGCTGTAGTCTTCGTGCCACTGAGAAAGTCACTAAAGGCCTGTGCGGCTTGTGAAGCCTGCGTCGACTGGGCAGCTTTGCCCGCGGCCTGGGGTGACGTGGTGCGATTGGTCTCAATTGAATAGTTGTTCATCTGCCTGTCCTTGACCTATGCCAGATGTAATCCGGAGCGTTGGTGTTTCTGCAAAGCCGAATGTGGCCAGGCAAAACATTCTTCCTCCAGAGAAGGGTATAATGTTGTCCAGATCTGCCGGAACGAGATCATCAATGCGAGGGCTTCTCTGGCAGAAGCCAGATCGTTCTTTACATTGGTTCTGGTCATGTTGGCGATCAGACTGAGATAGGTCTGGGTAAAGGCGCTTCGTACTCCTTCAGAGATGTCTGCTTTCATCTCCTGTTCAATACTGTCCATGAGGGCTGTTGCCTTCATTGTTGCATTGAAGCGTTTTTCGATCTGGAGTGTGGTGACAGCTTCCTTGGCTTCGCCGAGGGCATTGATAACCTGATTGATCAACATCAGGACTTCGCTGGGCGAGGTGTCCATGCTGCTCAAACCTGTTGCTGTATTTCCTGGCTGCCACTGCATTTTACATCCAATCTATCTCGAGTGATAAAATCTCCCGAATAGTTATGCAAAGCTTGGGCCATTTTTTCACTTGATTTAACCTGTTGTATTAAAAGATAAATTTTTAATGTTCTTTGGCTTTAGGTAAAGTGTGCCGGGAAGTTTTGCCCGATGATGACAAAATTGCCGTGTAAGAAATGTGAGTGGGGAGGGCTGTCGCGTAACAGCGGCCAGAGTACAGAAAAATCCTGCTTCCTTGAGTGCAGCGTTAATACAGGAGCTTGATGAGGTATTCGCCATATTGGCTTTTTTGGTACTGTGTTGCCTTCTTTCTTAATTGCTCTTTAGTAATATATTTCATGTTGAAGGCGACTTCTTCGAGGCAGCAGATTTTGATGCCTTGGCGGTCTTCGATGATTTTAAAAAAATTCGAGGCATCCATCAGAGAAGTAACTGTTCCTGCGTCAAGCCAGGTTGACCCCCGAGAAAGGAATGTCGCTTTCAGCTTTCCTGCTTTGAGATAGACATTGTTTAAATCGGTAATTTCAAGCTCGCCACGTGGAGAGGGTTCTAGTTCTCTTGCGAGTTTTACGACCTGGTTATCGTAAAAGTACAGACCGATGGCCGCAATGCTGGATTTTGGGTTCTCGGGTTTCTCCTCAATCGAGAGAACGTTATTGTCTGTATCGTATTCGATAACGCCAAACTGTTCGGGGTTTCTTGTTCTGGCGCCTACAATGTAGGCACCCTCTGTTAGATTCAGGCAGTCACCCCAAACCATTTTGAGCTGTCCCCAATAGAGGATGTTGTCCCCGAGAATAAGGCAGACCGGTTCCTGTCCGATAAAATCAGCACCGATGATGAAAGCATCAGGCAAACCTCTTGGCTCTTTCTGTTCTGCATATTGAAGGGAGATACCGTAATCACTGCCATCCCCGAGATTGGCTTTTATCGCAGGCAGGTCTTTAGGAGTGCTGATGATCAGGATCTCTTTGATGCCCAGCAACATGAGTGTGGCGAGGGGGTAGTGGAGCATGGGTTTGTCGTAAACCGGCAAGAGCTGCTTGCAGACCACATCTGTAAGCGGTTTGAGCCTGGTGCCGGTGCCCCCTGCGAGAATTATGCCTCGTCTGATCATGTGTTCGGTACCTTTGCCTTATCCTTGTGGGCCTTTGTATCTATTGTCGCAAGTTTCTTCCCGATTTCCAAGTTTCTTCACGATTTCAGTGACTTCTTTTTTGCCAATGCTTCTGTAGATAAAAGATTCATCTCGATCCTGTTCTGAGTTGGGTTTCCCGTTTGGTCAATTAGGGCTGGTTTATTAACGTTGATAGGAATTGTTTTCCTCTAAGGGGGTAAAAAATGTCTTCTTCCCTATGAATAAGTTCCCTGTTTTATGTAGGAAATGTAAGTGAAATATCCCATAAAATATTGAATTTATTTAATAAAATTAACTGGCACGCCTATTGCTTAGTAATGTCGAAATCAACAAAGTGCCGCATTGCTTGCGGTGGGATAGCAGGAGGCTATTCCGTTGAGCCGAATGTGAAAGGAAAGAAAATGCCTACGATTACAACAAACACTGCTGCGAACTCGGCGCTGCGTTTTTTGAACGCAAACTCGACCGCTTCCGGAAAAGCTATCTCCAAACTGGCGAGTGGCTCACGTATTGTTACTGCTGCTGATGATGCAGCAGGTCTGGCAATTGGAACAAGATTGCGCGCAGATAGTTCGGTGCTGCAGCAGGCTTCTGTCAATGCGGCGCAAGGTGCTGCTGTCATGCAGGTCGCTGATGGTGGCCTGGGGCGAATTGCCGATGTTCTTATTCGTATGAAGTCTCTTGCCGCTCAGTCCCTTTCTGGTGTGCCGACAAACACTGAGCGTGGATTTATTAATGCTGAGTATAATCAGTTGATTTCGGAAATATCTGGGATGGCTGCGAGTACCCGCTTTAACGGAGAGTCCCTGCTGGATGGAACAGGTACGCAGTTTGGTGCCGGTACTGTGAATTTCTTTGTCGGCGTTACCACAGCCGACGTTATTGCGGTGAATATCGCATCACTTTCTGCAACAGCATCAGATTTTACTGCTGGATCGCTTGCTACAGGGGGGACCGCAATCAGCGCCACTTCTGTGTCAACGGCGGCATCCGCTACTACAGCTATGGCATCTGTCGACTTGGCAATTAATGAGGTCTCGGAAGCTCGGGCGAACCTTGGGTCAATCATTTCCCGCTTTGAGTTCCGGGGGCAGCAGGTTGCAACATCGAAGGAAAATATCGATGCCGCCAAATCGTCCGTTATGGATGTGGATCTGGCAGCGGAGCAAAGCAGGCTGGTTTCTTCTCAAGTATTGGTTCAGGCTTCGGTGTCAGCCTTGTCTCAAGCTAACCAGTTGCCTCAGACGTTACTGTCGCTATTGCAGTAACACTAACAGATCTTTTGCATTCGGTTCAAATGGAGGTGCCAGGTATGGGGCCTCCATTTCATTTTGTGGTAAACACCTTCCTTGGATCGTTGCTAGCCTGTATATTCTTTATGTCTTGTGGGAATTTTATTAATCTCTCAGTGAGGTGCCGATGCTGCCATTATTTCAGCCAGATTTCCCGTCTACAGAAGAGCTTGTTCCTTTCTTGAAGAGAATAGAACTCTCGGGCCAGTATAGTAATTTTGGCCCTTTGGTGTGTGAGTTTGAGAAGTTAATTGCCGAGAAATTTTCTCTGTCCGAAAATGGAGTTGTTACTGCGAGCAATGCGACTGCGGCCTTAACTGAGGTGCTCCGCTTGCTGGTGGGCGAAAAACCGCTCGACGAACCGGCTTATTGCCTGTTGCCTGCCTGGACCTTTGTTGCCACAGCTCAAGTCGTGGTTTCGGCAGGATTGATCCCTTTGTTTGCCGATGTCGACCCGATAACCGGAGTCCTCACGCCTCAAATCGCAGAAGAAGCATTGTTGTGCAAGGCCTCCCGACAAATTCGGGTCGTATTGCCTGTGGCTCCTTTTGGTTATCCGGTTGATGCCCGGGAGTGGGATGAGTTCGTGACAAAACACAAGCTGCCCGTTGTAATTGATGCAGCGGCCTCTTTTGATAAGGTCACTCCAGGGAAAGTGCCAACAATTATCAGTTTGCATGCAACAAAGTCGCTCGGGATTGGTGAGGGGGGGCTGGTGCTGAGCGGTGACAGTGATTTACTCGTGCGTTTGAAACATGCAACGTCTTTTGGATTTGCAGGCTCTCGTGTTGCGTCGTCACTTGGTGTAAACGCCAAGATGAGCGAATTTCATGCCGCAGTAGGATTGGCGCAACTGAAGCGCTGGCCCGAAATCAGAAAGAGATTGTTTGAGGTCCGGGCGTGGTATGATGATTTTTTATACAAAATTGATGGGCTTTCAGTGTTTCACAATGGTGAAACCGGAGCAACAAGCACAATGAATTTGGTCAGCAGGGATTATCCTGCTCGTAAAATTATTGACGGACTTGAACGGGCTGAGGTTGCAGCCAGGATCTGGTGGGAAGATGAGTTGTATCGCAATCAAGTGTTTGGGCGGAGTTGTATCGGCAAACTTCCTGTGAGTGAATATTTATATCACCATGTTTTTGGGGTTCCCTTTTTCTCGACAATGACACGTGCCAATGTCAGCAGAGTATGCGGTGAGCTTGAGCGAATTCTTGACGCCCCAGCTAGGCAACAATTGCCGACCGGTGGGTGCGCTGGGCAATAATTGCCGACTGTGCTGGGTCGAAATTTCCACATTGCCATGGTTAATAATGGGTTAATTTAAGGAATATCAATTAGTTATGGTTTTTGGTGAAGTTGGCATTGTTTTTGCTTTTATGAGGGGTAGGATACGATTTTCAGGAAGAGATGAAATATCCGGATCGTCAGGAAGACGATTTTAGAGCCTTGATCAGGAGGATCAAGGTGTAACATACTTCAAGTAGAAGGATTAAAATTATGCCTGTAGTTGCTACAAACACTGCTGCGAACTCGGCCATTCGCTTTCTTAACAACAACTCAGCTGCTGCCGCAAACTCCGTAAGTAAACTTTCTTCCGGGTCCAGAATTGTGCGTGCTTCTGACGATGCTGCCGGCTTGGCAATTAGTACGAAACTTACCTCAGATTCCACCGTGTTAAAACAGGCTGCGACCAACGCCTCTCAGGCTGCTTCTGTTTTGCAGGTTGGAGATGGTGCTTTGGCACGTATTGCTGATGTTCTGCAACGTTTGAAAGCTCTGGCTGCCCAGTCTTCGTCCGGTGTGATCTCTGATACAGAACGTGGTTATATTAACGCAGAATATCAGGCGTTGAATACTGAAGTTGGAGATATTATTACCTCTACGACCTTTAACAATCAGCAAATTGTCAACACTTTTAGTCAGAGTTTTTTGGTTGGGGTTTCTACATCTCATACTATTGCCATTAACCTGAATACCTTGACTGCTGTTGCTGGTCCTGGTGGTACTGTATCGACGACGGCTGGTGCTACGGCCGCTATCGGAGCTGTTGATGGGGCTATTCAGAACCTTTCGACTCAACGAGCAACACTTGGTGCGTATATTTCTCGCTTTGAGACCCGTGGTCAGGCGATTGCGACCTCTATCGAGAACATTGATGCAGCGAACTCTGCAATTAAAGATGTGGATTTGGCTGCAGAACAGAGTAAACTGGTATCTAACAACGTGCTTGTACAGGCGGCTGTGTCTGCTCTGTCTCAGGCGAACCAGATTCCTCAGCAGCTTCTGCGAGTGCTGCAGTAAGCTAAACGATATTCTGGGGTGGGCGTATCTCCACCCCAGAATATTACTTTTTTGATTTGAGTATTTTTTTAGAAAGGGAGGTGTGATGTGTCTGACTTGACAATTTCAAGCCCTTTCGTGCGTGTTTCAACACCAGCTACTGCTGCCGCATCACCTGCTCCCGTTGCTCGAGTGGGCGCAACCAGAAAGAGTGTATCTCCTGTTGCAGAGGCCGAGGCCAAAATTCCGCTCAGGTCGAAGGGTGAGGCTGTAGTTCCCCAGAAGGCCAGTCTCTCTTCTTCAGCCCCAGCGGCGACAGCAAATATTCTTACCTTTCGGGATAATGACACTGGACGACTTATTATCAAGCTTGTCGATAAAGATAATAATTCAATTATTACTGAATTTCCGAGTCAAAGTATGCTCAGCAATTATCCAAAAATTAATACTAATCCTGTACAAATACGTACAGTGGATGAGAAAATCTAGAACCATTCTTTTGTTCTGGAAGGATAAACATTATGGTAAGTACAGGTACTTTAAGTTTCGTGAATGGGTCCCCAACCCTGTCCGGGCAATACTCTGGCTTTGACACAAATGCGATTATTGAGGCTTCGCTACTTGCCAAAAGGCTACCTGCGGTACGTCTTGAGTCTACCATTGAGAAGAATGATTTAAAAGCAAAGGCATACTCTGAGCTTTCTTCGCTACTAGCTAAGCTGCAGACGGCATCCTCCTCCCTCCGTGGCCCTACAGGGAGCTTGGGGGCAAATAGTAATATCTTTGAAACGAAGGCTGCATTTCTTACTTCTGGTAATACCAATGTTGCAACCAGTCTTGTCGGTGTGAGTGCACAAAATACGGCTGCAGCGGGTGTGTATGATCTGGAAATATTAAGAATTGCAAAGGCCAATAAAATATCTTCGGGTACTGTTACTGATGCGGCGGCCGCTCAAGGCGTTACAGATACAATTACGATTGGAGTGGCTGGAGGGGCAACAAAAGATGTCACAATTACGCCTGGCTCGAGCTTAAATGATATCGCTGCTGCAATTAATGCGGTTAAGGGGGATACAAAAGTTAGGGCAGCTGTAATTAAAGTTGCAGATAATGATTTCAGGTTGGTTCTTACTGCAGAAGAAACCGGTAAGGCTATTACACTCTCTGGAGTGTCAGGTGAGTTCCTTACTGCTTATGGTAATGGTGCTAGCCTATCGGAATTGGAGCCTGCTCAGACTGCCCAGATAAAGCTGGATGGTATTGCGACAGTTATCGAGCGGACGAGTAATGAGGTCACAGATGTTCTCGATGGGGTTACATTCCAGCTATATAAGGCAGACGTAGGGAATCAGATTAAGGTCGAGATTCAGAATAATCTTGGATCGGTAAAAGAAAAGATTGCTGAATTTGTTCAGGCTTATAACGACCTGCGTGATTTAGTGACAACCCAAAGAGACTATGATCCTGCCAGTTCAACTTCTTCTAAACCTATCCTGTTCGGTGATGACATTCTGCGTGGTGTTGAGCAAAAGCTCTTTGGAAATATATCTGCTGGGGCCTTTGGCCTCTCTAATACGGTGCTCAGTACATTTGGCGCAGTAGGTATATCTGTTGATGGAAGTAATAAGTTAAAAATAGATGACGCAAAACTTGATGATGCCTTGCTGACAAAGCTTGACGAGGTCCGCAATGTTTTTGAATTTGGGTTCACATCAGATTCTCAGGAGTTGCGTATTCTCGCCAGAACTAGGGCAGTGAATGTTGATAATTTTGAGTTGAATATTACTGTTGATGGTAGCGGTACGATTACTGGTGCGTCTGTTACAGGTGAAGGAAATGTGTTTGATGTCTCTGGTAATACGCTTACAGGTAAAGTAGGCACTGCTTACGAAGGATTTAAGCTAGTTTATACAGGGACGGCCTCTACGTCGATTCAGGTGCAAACCTCTTTAGGTATTGCGGAAAGTATATATCAGACTCTCGAAGAATATGTTGCACCAAGCGGCCTGATTGCAAGTAAGTTGTCTGACTTAACCGCTTCGAATACGTCGTTGAATGAAAAAATTGTGGCAATAGATAGCAGGCTAAGTGTTTATCGACTGTTTTTATTGGATAAATACTCAAGGCTTGAGCAATCCTTGGCCCAGGCAGATGCTATGAAAAGACAGTTAGAAGCTGCTGCGAATGCTCAAAAATCATAAGAGATGTTGTGAGTTTTTTTGGGTTAATGGAATTAGCTAAGTCGTTTTTACGATTTGGAGGAGGTACATGTATAAAACTCCATACAGTACAAGTGTTTATGGTCAAGCTTCTCACAACGTTAGCCCTTTAAAAGCAGTTGTGATGCTTTACGAGGGGATGATCCGCTTGATACGTGAGGCGAAGCTTGCTGATCAGGAGCATCGTTTTGAAGATCGTTTTAAGGCTGTTGAGAAAGCTTCAAGGGTATTATTGGGCTTGCAGGGACAATTAGATTTTGAAAATGGAGGAGAGATCTCTCCTATATTGCATGAGTATTACGATAGTTTGTTTATGAGGATGATGCAGATTAACTCTCGGAACGGGCAATCTGTTGCTGACGATGTAATAGCTGGACTTGTCGAAATGAAACAGTCATGGGAACAGGTTCGTGATCAAAGCGAACAAGAGCGGCATGCATCAATGCAAAAAGCCACAACGTATGGAATAGACAACGTGGGGGATGCGGAAAAGAACAGGGCTAAAATTGTTATCTGATTCACTCTATATTTAAGGTTGTAGCTTAACGTATTATGTAAAATATATTATCTAGGAAAATGTGTCTCATTATCTAGTTGCAAGGCAGCTTTCCCCTTTATTCTCGTTTCCAAGATTAATCCCGACAGCATGTGGTCTGGGGAAGCGAGCTAAAGCCTGCGAATAAAATTTTTCGGTTCTTATTTTACAATCATTGATGATCGTTACCTTGGGAGTAGCTGTGGCTTTTAAAGGCGGAATATGATAACGCTTGAGAGTGAAACCTTGTTTGCTTTCAAGCGGGTAATATGGGGTGGTAATTTTCTCTGTACATGATTTTTAGGAGGGGTGTTGGGTGAGGCCAGGAGGGAAATTTAACTATAAAATCGAAATTGCTGCTGAAAATGTAATGCAATTTTTGAATAATCAACGATTCCCAGAAGCTTTCGAAATCTCCGATAGATTTTTAAAACGTAAACCAGTACACCCGGTATTTGTCTTTTCTCAGTCCATCAAGTTTTTACTTGATGGGAATACGTCAGTTTTCCGCGAAATTTTTGATGGCGTTTCTCGTCTCAAGTTTGTTCAGCATCTTGATTACTACAATTTTGGCGTATTTTTCCAAACAGCAGGGGCTTTTGATCTTGCTGCGGAATGTTTTGATTTTTGTCTTCGCTTGAAGCCTGATTTTATTGAAGGATGGATTCAGCTCGGTAATTCTTTCCAAGAAATTCAAGAGACGGAAACTGCCCTTGGCGCATATTTATCAGGCTTAGCTGAAGACAAGGATAATTTTATTTGCAACCAGTTGGCTGCGGGATGTTTTAAAAATTTAGGACACGAGGATAAGGCTCTAGAACATTATCGAATTTGTTATGAGAAGAGGCCGCTTGATAGCAACTGTCGTTGTGATGTGGCAAAATGTCTTATTCAGTTAGGACGCTTGGAGGAAGCAGAATACGTCGTCTCCAATGATCTGGGAAAAGCGACTAATCGCGAGAAGGATTTACTGGTTCTGAGTAAAATATATAAAGATAGAGGTGACAAGGATAAGGCCTTAAAGCTTGCTGCTGCGGCTTACGAGGCGAACTCTGATAACCTTCATGTCTTAAAGGTTTTTGGGGTTCTCCTTGCTGATAATGCGATTAACAACGAAGCAAAAGGCATCTTGAAGAAGGCGATTATTCGGGATCAAGAGGATGCAGAACTGTTGTTTAATTATGCGGTTGCATGTCAGCAGCTAAATGAATTTGTAGAAGCAGAGATTTATTACAATAAAGCGATTGCCAAGAAACCTGGATATCATGAATGCTATAATAATATCGGGTTTGTATATGAACATCTTGGCGAGAGCAAAAAAGCGATTGAGTATTATCGAAAAGCTTTAGAGTTCGCCCCGGAGAAAAGTGAATATCACAGTAATGTTTTATTCACCCTGCTGCAGACACCAGGTAGTGATCCTGTCGAGCACTATAACGAAGCGCGGGATTGGCAACGACTGCACGCTGCGACTGGGGACCAAAGAGTAAAAGAATACAATTTCCCCAAAAATAAAGACACAAAACTCAGGATTGGCTATATCTCCGGGGATTTTGGTGATCACGTCGTGAGCTATTATTGGCTGCCTATTGTTAAGCACCATAATCGTGAGAAATTTGAAATTTACCTTTACTCCCAAATTGAAAGAAAAGGGAATATCTCTGAAACCGTTACCAAGGAGATAAAAGAAAACTGTGATCAACTCGCCTATGTCGCGGATCTGAGTGATGCCGATCTCTCTCAAAAAATTGTTGATGACGGTATTCATATTTTGATTGATCTATCTGGTCATACTTCAGGCAATCGTTTGAAGGCTTTAAGCCGGAAACCGGCCTCCGTCCAGGCGACCTATATTGGATATCCTGGAACGACCGGGCTTGATTCTATCGATTATTTTATTACCCAGGCTATCACTGTGCCGCTTTCAGACGCAGATCTGTTTTCCGAGAAGTTGGTTCATCTTCCCGGGATCACGAGCTATAATGTCAGAAAAGGGGCCGAGAATATTTCAACCAAGCCTTTGCCATTCCAAGAAAACGGGTATGTAACCTTTGGTAGTTTCAACCGTTCACATAAGATTTCAAAAAACTGTATCGAAACCTGGGCACGTATCTTGGAAAGGGTACCGGACTCACGTCTTCTGGTTAAGCGTAGTGGCGCAGAGGGAGATCACTTTACGGAGCAAATGCTTGCGAGCCTGAAAGCTGTAGGGGTAGACCGGGAGCGTTTGATATTCAGAGAAAGAGGGGACTATCTCGAGTATCTAGAAGAAATCAATGAAGTTGACATCGGCCTTGATACTTTCCCGTTTAATGGTGCGACGACATCTCTTGATATGCTTTATATGGGACGAGCTTTTATTGCCCTTAAGGGAGGGCGTGCACTACAAGAGAATATCGGGGCCTCTCTACTCAGATACTTTGGGCATGAAGAACTGATTTCTCATGATATTTCCGAATACATTAACAAGGCAGTGGGGATTGCCGAGAGACTTCCTCATCTTGATAACGTTCGTTTGGACTTAAGAAAGACGTACAAAGAGGAAATTGCAGGCAGTGGCAAACGCTCCTGTTCAGCTCTGGAGCAGGCTTACACGATAATGTGGGATAGATACTGTAAGGGGCAACAGAATGAGCATATTGTAATCGAAGGATGATATTCTCATGTCTATTACGATAAGATTTTTTCTATGTTCTTCGCCTTTGTATCGGTATTCGGAATGCTAAATGTATGAAAAGTAGATATAAAGAACTCATTTTACCTGGCGGATCGAATGAAGCACTCTCTTATAAAAGCAAGGTCGATGGCCTCGGGCGAGAAGTTATTGGGTCGTCTTGCATCGTTAACGATCCTGCCGCAAAGTATTATGATTCCTGGGTATATCTGCCTTCAATAAATGATGATAATTTCTTGGCACAGCTGCAGAAGATCGTTGCTGATTACCAGGTCTCGTCAATTTTTTGCCCTCATGCTGTTATTTATAAAAAAATTGCAGAGATACGTGCTTCTGGGAAGCTCGATGTTGCTTTTTCAAATGCTCCACCATGGGAAGTGGAAGTGAACCACATTCGGTCACTTTACCGCTCGGCAAAGGAGGTCAGTGAGCTGGCAGCATCTCTTCGAGACCGGGGGAGTACAGGTTTACCGTTGCTTGAGGAAATTGCTGGATTGTTGATGTATTCAGGGATTATTCCTGGAATGACATCAGATGAAAAACTGGCTGCTTTTATTTCAATTTATCCGGAATTACCAACCGGAGATGTTGTGGAAATCGGAGCCTATCGGGGGCGATCGAGTTATTTTCTAGCCTGGGCATCGCAAAAATATTCTGTTGGAAATGTACTTGTTGTCGATCCCTGGGATCTGGACCATGCCCGCCAGGAAAGCTCTCCAGAAATCATCCAGGACCGTCAAGGGGAACTGGTGAAATGGGAACCCGTTTTTGAAGGTTTCCTTGCGGCTTTGTCCCCCTTTATCGGTGGTATAAATTATTTACGAATGCCTTCCACTGAAGGAGCCGCACTTTATCGAACAAATGCAGAAGTCACGTCTCCTCTTATGGGGACGACTAAGTATAGTGGTCAAATTGCGTTAATTCATATTGATGGAAATCATGATTATCACATGGTCTTACAGGACTGTGCAGCATGGCTGGATATGGTCATGCCCGGAGGGTGGATCGTTTTTGATGATTATATCTGGTTGCATGGAGACGGACCGCGCCGGGCAGGCGATGAGTTTTTGATCGCAAATGCGGATAGAATTGAACGTAGTTTTGTTTGTGATAAATCCCTGTTTATCCATCTCATTACATAGCGGTGGCTGGAGAAATGCCCGAGAGGAACAAGAAGATGAAAGTTGCAATCATGCAACCATATTTTTTTCCTTACATCGGTTATTATCAATTGATTCAAGCAGTTGATGTTATTGTGATTTATGACAATATCAAATATACAAAAAAAGGCTGGATCAACCGAAACAGATATCTGCTGAATGGCAGGGACCAGTTGTTCTCGCTTCCCTTGAAGCGGAATTCCGATTTTCTTGATATTCGTGAGAGGGAAATCGCTGAAAGCTTTGAGCGCGATAAGCTTTTGCAGAGGATTAAGGGGGCTTATCGAAAGGCGCCATTCTTTCAAGAGACTTTTGGTTTGATTGAAGAAACAATTGGTTGCGAGAAAATAAATCTATTCGATTTTTTGCATAACTCACTTCTCAAGACCTGTTCTTTCCTCGGGATCACGACGGAGGTTGTTATCTCCTCGACTGTGAACATTGATCACAATTTGCAAAGCCAGGACAAAGTTCTGGCTTTATGCAAAGAACTTGGGGCGGCGACCTATTTTAATCCTGTTGGTGGACAGGAACTTTATTCCAGAAAGGCCTTCCAGGAGCAGGATCTCGAGCTGTATTTTCTCAAACCCGAGCTTTTCAGTTATCGGCAATTTGATGATCCGTTTGTACCTTGGTTGTCGATCATTGACGTATTGATGTTTAACTGTCTCAACGATGTACAAGGTTATCTGAAATCCCGATTTGAGTTGCTATAATATTTTCAGAGTGAGTATTTGACGCATGTACAGATGGAAAAAACATGGTCTTGTCTTTCGCCCGCAGGAGGTTGAAGGCCGCCCCTGGATGTCATCTTTTGCGCAAGGTCCAGCAACGCTGATTTTTGATGATTATGTGCGTGTGTATTTTTCCTGCCGTCCCGAAGCTGATGCGCAGAGGCAATATGTCAGTTATTCGGCATACGTTGATCTGGATCGGAAAAACCTTTCTCGGATAAGGCATGTCAGCGAAAAACCGATCCTGGAACTGGGGGGCTTGGGAACATTTGACGAGTTCGGAGTCTATCCCGCAAGCGTCATTCGTAGAGACGACGAGACGATCCGGCTTTATTATGGTGGCTGGACCCGTTGTGAATCCGTCCCTTTTAATGTGGCTATCGGCTGTGCGCAAAGCGACGACGACGGGAAAACCTTTACCCGCTTGGGGCCAGGACCTGTCCTAGGATATTCAGCTGACGAACCTTTTGTAATCAGCGGTCCCAAGATTCGAAAATTCAATGAGAAATGGTGTCTCTGGTACATTGCGGGCCGAAAATGGAAGATGGTCGATGGTCGTGCCGAGCCTGTTTACAAAATACGAATGGCAACTTCTGATGATGGCCTTTCCTGGAACAAGCTGAATAAAGATCTGATTGAAAGCCGTGTGGAAGAGGATGAAGCGCAAGCCAGTCCGGATGTGTTTTTTGCTAACGGCAAATACCATATGTTTTTCTGCTACCGATACAGCAGCCATTATCGGGGGAAGGAATTCGGTTATCGAATTGGGTATGCGTCAAGTTCTAATTTAACAGATTGGATCCGGGAAGATGACAAGGCCGGTCTTGATATCTCGGTCGAAGGCTGGGATTCCGAGATGGTAAGCTATCCACACGTCTTTGAGCTGGATGGCAGGGTTTATATGTTCTATCTCGGAAACGATGTTGGGAAACAGGGGTTCGGATTGGCTGAACTGGAAGGTACCTTGTGACGAAACTAGAGAGGAAGATGAGGTGGGTAAAGAGAGGGAAAATTTTCGATCCCACGGACCACAAGTTACCAAATGGTTGTACGCAATTTGCCCAATCGCCACAGGCTCTTGTCTTTGATGATTATATCAGGATTTACTTTTCGACACGGGTCGTTGACAAACAGACAGCAAAATATCTGAGCCATGTCGCTTTTGTCGATATGGATAAAAACTTTAAGGAAATTATCAAGGTCTCAGACCAGACAGTTCTTCCTTTGGGAGAACTGGGGTGCTTTGATGAGCATGGTATATTCCCGATGAATGTCGTGCGCTGGGGAGATCTTGTTTATGGCTATACCTGTGGATGGAGCCGCCGAAGATCCGTGTCTGTAGAAACGGGGATTGGGTTGGCTGTAAGTGATGATTCTGGTCTTACATTTCAACGTTATGGCAAGGGACCGATCTTGTCCGCCTCATTAAGAGAGCCTAGCCTGGTTGGAGATGGATTTGTCAAGGTGGTCAACGGGGTCTTTCATATGTGGTACATGTTTGGTACTGGCTGGAAGGAATACACACCCAATACCTTTGCTGACCGGACGTACAAAATTGGGCACGCTGTTTCGAAAGATGGTATTAACTGGCAAAAAGAAGAAGGGCGCCAAATTATTGTCGATCAATTGGGGCAGGATGAAAGCCAGGCCCTTCCCTCTGTTGTGGAGATAGAAGGGCGGTTTCATATGCTCTTTTGTTATCGTCATTCTTTTGATTTCAGACAAAACAAAAATAGAGGATATCGCTTGGGTCATGCCTATTCCGATGATCTCAAGAACTGGATACGCGATGACGATATGCTTACTCCGGGGATTGGTGGTGATGGGGAGTGGGATTCTGAGATGCAGTGCTATCCCCATGTTTTTGACTGCGATGGGAATATATTTCTACTTTATAATGGTAATGAGTTTGGTCGCTGTGGCTTTGGACTGGCTGTTCTGGAACGATGAATAAAGCTGTCGTTTATCATCAGAACCGGGCGTCATATTCAGAAGTACTCGTTCATTTTCAGCTCTGCGATGATGCTTTTATTCCCCGTTTGAGTGATCGGGTTGTCTTGACTGACTATACGCAAAAAATTGTGAAGCGCGCTGTAAGGTTCGAGGCTTGGGCCGAGGGGCGGCTTGTGGGAATGATTGCGGTTTATTGTAATGCAGTTGAAGTAGATACTGCGTATATTACCAGTGTCAGTATCTTGTCGGAATTCCAGGGAAAAGGGATTGCTTCAGAGCTGCTTGGCCAGATTTGTGATCGAATGAGAGAGTTGGGATTTGCTGCAATCGAACTGGAAGTTTCAGAGGATAATCTGCGGGCGACAAATCTTTATCGGCGACATGGTTTTGAGCTTAGGGACAACAGGAAAAACTCTATTGTCATGCACTTGAATTTGTTAAAGAAGGCTGATCATGAAAAATGAACGCGATTATGATGCGGAATTGAAGGACGCAGCAGGACATCAATACGCCTATAACTTTGATTTCGATGTTATGCATCCCTTTATGATCAAATCTTTTGCGCCTTTCTTTGCCCCCGGAAGCCTATTGGAACTGGGAAGTTTTAAAGGTGATTTTACCCGTAGGTTTCTTGATTATTTTACGGATATTACTTGTGTCGAAGCTTCAGTAGCGGCAATTTCTGAAGCAAAAAAGCGGCTTCCTGGGAAGGTCCAGCATATAGAATCTCTATTCGAAGACGCTTCTCTTCCCAAAAAATACGACAATATTGTGATGACACATGTGCTGGAACACCTTGATGATCCAGTGGCTGTGTTGAAAAGAGTCAATAACGAGTGGTTAAATGACAGTGGAAAATTTTTCCTTGTTTGTCCAAATGCAAATGCCCCTTCAAGACAGATAGCTGTCAAGATGAAATTGATTTCGCATAACGCGGCTGTAACGCCTGCTGAAGAAGCGCATGGACATCGTTGTACCTATAGCCTTGATACTCTGGAAAGGGATGCTGTTGCAGCAGGATTAAGGGTTGTTTACCGATCAGGGATTTTTTTTAAAGCCCTGGCAAATTTTCAATGGGATCAACTGTTACAAACAGAAATTATTACAGAGGCGTACCTGGAGGGATGCTATCAGTTGGGGCAGCAGTATCCGGACCTATGTTCCAGCATTTTTCTGCTCTGTGAAAAAGGAGAACCAGCCTCTTAAAAAGGGCTGCCAGGTGAGTTGATATTTTAGCATCATCTCTTCAGGATCAATCAGTCAAATTTTTCTGTAATCTATTAATAAAATTAATGTTTATATGTTGTGACGGACATTGTAGTCCTCTGAACTAAGGATATGCTGCCACGCCATCTGGCGCTGAGTGTCGATCAGGACCGGTGCCCGCATATTAACTGTTTTACGTAAGCCGTCGGCAGTCTGTCTAAGCGTGGTGATCAGCATGATTGCGACGTTTTCAGGGGCAATTGCATATTGCTGAATTGCACCAGCAAGATCTGTATCACTGATCAGGCCACTTTGTAGATCGTAGGGCTTCAATATAAAGGTTAACTCAGCTTCCTGGATTGATTGCATGAGCGTGAAGCCCTCCAGGACGGGGTGAACCGGGACAGTAAGGCCAAATTCCTTGTATTCAGAAAACCCGACGACCCCCTGCGGCATTTTGATTGCGCGATCGCGATCCAGCTCCATCACGCCGAAACGGGTTTTCAGGGTAATAATATTCTTTGATGCTTCTACGGTTTTCGGCATTGTTGTTCCGACGAAATCCTGCGCTTTGTAATTAGGACTGATATTCAGCATAATGGGCCTTCCCGTTACAATAGGCAACCATGATTAACGAATGGTAAGCGTGACTTCACAAAGACTTATCGGATGTAGTTTAGCAAGGTGGTTTCATTGATCCTGGTAAGGCTGATATAAGAAGCTTGGAGTTGCACCTGATCAAAAGCCAACCTGCTGGTTGCTTCGGCGATATCTACATCTTCAATGCTGGATATCGTGTTTTGTACATAGGTCTTGTAATCGGCGTGATTCTTTTTTGAACTGTCGAGAACGGAGAGTTGCGCCCCGATCTGGCTGCGCATGGAAGATATCCCGTCCAGTGACTGCTGCAGAAGGTTATAGGCCTCTTGCAGGACAGAGGTGTCATCATTAAGGCCAGCATATTCAACATAGGAAAGGCCGCGAAGCAGTTTTTCAATAGCAGGATCATCACCTGTGATGCCATAGGCAAGGGTCGTGTCCTGATCAATCCGGTTACCCAATTTGACATTGTCACCCTGATAGTAATCAAAATCAGCTGTAAACACTCCCGGGAGACCAGCCTGAGGGGTATAGGCAACATCGTTGACATCAATGGGGGGAGTGTCAGTTAAGCTACCTGAAAAAAGATAACGTCCTTCATGTTGCGCATTGAACACAGCGGTTAACTCTGAACGAAACCCCCGTGCAAATTCTTCAAAAGGAATTTCCTGGATGTTGGAACCATTCAGACCGTTCAGGATATCCCCGAGCAGTTTTGTAATACGCTCAGTCGCCGTTGTTAGATTCGTTTCCATAATTTCCAGTCTGGTTTCTGTGGACTGGACATTTTTCTCAAACTGAGTTGTACGTATGTTGTCGCGTTGCAGGCTGACCAATTCCAGAGACTGCAAGGCAATATTGGTATATTCTTGGGTAACCTTGCCGCTGGAAATTTGCACGGTTCTATCAGAAACCTTGGCCTGTGTGGAGGCCATGTTTGCCTGCAGGACCTGGTTTTGGGCATAGCTGGATACACGAATCATGTCTTTATCTCCTAGGCCAGCTCGATAACGGTGTCGAACATTTCACCTGTAATCTGTATTACTCTTGCCGCGGCGTTGTAGGCGTTTTGAAAGACCACCATATTGGCAAGTTCTTCGTCCATATTAACGCCGGACTCGTTTTGCATCTTGACCTGGAGGTCTCCGGTCAGAGTGGATTGAAATTGCAGAGCGTTATTTGACGCCTGTGCAGTTGTTGCGCTGTAGGACAGCATAACCCCTGCATATCCAGCCAGTGTTGTGGTGCTTCTGCTGGGGCCGTTTGTAATGCTGTCAAAGACTTCGTTTTTTTCAAAAGCTGCCGCCAGTTCTAGGGCAACTTCGTTATTCCCGCTGCCTAATTGCAGCACTGGTGGTGTGCCTGTCATCTTGCCGCGGGATATCGTTGATGGATCTGCAACGATGTCGCTACGTACCCTGAAACTGGTGGAAATACCATTTTGCAGTCCCTGCCCGGCTACTGCAGGAGTGGCTGCTGTCAGTTCTGGTGTTACATAAAAATCGTTTAGGCCAAAAAAATTGGAAAAACCGCTGTAGTTCTCGGTTGTACCATCAAGATTTGCATCATATTGCACGACACTGTCCCCCTGATTGGCGACAGTTCCCGCATCTTTCATTGCAAAACGGACATTGCTGTTCAGCTTGATTTCGAGACGGCCATTTGCATCAAATTGAGCGGTGCCATTTGCGCCGAGAAACGCATTTATCTGCCCTTGAACAGCGGCAGGTGTCGTCGCGCCCGCTACAATCGTTCCCATACCGCCGACCATCACCCCATTGGCATCAAGGAGGACCATGTTGACATCGTCACTGAGCGTCATGGCTTGGGCGGTGTTGGCGAAGCTCCTGGAACTCAGAAGCGTTGCTGGATCAGAGGCGGCGGTTCCCTTTCCCAAAGGGGTATTCGCTCCACGGTTATGGGCAAGGTTGACTGCGTCGCGCAGTTTGGCGCTCATTAAATCTAGTTGATTGGTGACCGATGGTAATGTGACATCACGTGCTTCGAAAAGGGCGGCGAGCTTTCCACCAGTCAGTCCGGCAGTAATGTCATTCGCGGTAGTGGGATTTCCTCCGGCATTAAAATGAATGCCGTCGAGTGCTGTTGGATAGGTCTCGTTTGCGGTGATGTATGTTGTCTGGCGGAAAGAGAGTTCAGCAGTATAGGCCCCGCTGACAAGGGTGTTGCCACTTCCCGTCAGAACGTTTATTTGACCGCGATCTGTCTGGAAGTATTGGATGTCCACGTATTGCGCCAAGCTGCTTATCGCCTGGTCGCGTTTGTCTTCAAGATCGCCAGTTGGAAGACCCTGTGCTTTCTGACCAGGTATCGTGCCATTGATCTCTGCGATAATGCCCATCTGGACTTTCATATCTTGCAGAGCCTGTGAAATTTCAGCATCGGCGCGAATACGTTCCTGCTGGACAGTATTTGCCATATCCCGAATACGGCTTGCCAGCTGATTGGCATCATTTACAGCAGAAAAATGGTTAGAGGAAATTTCAGGATTATTTCCAATATTCTCCAGAGAAGTGGCGAATTTATTGACCAGATCGCCCAAAGCATTTTTGTTAGCGACGGTGCCGAACATTTGCTGAATG
Source organism: Kiloniella laminariae (assembly GCF_027214005.1). GTDB lineage: Bacteria > Pseudomonadota > Alphaproteobacteria > Kiloniellales > Kiloniellaceae > Kiloniella > Kiloniella laminariae_A. Next base: position 461,679 of record NZ_JAPWGY010000002.1, on the reverse strand, counting down.
CGACTAAGGTAATCATTTTCGGTCTTGATACCGCTCAGTCGTGTATTTTCTTCCCTGAAATCTCTTTGCAACAGCGTGTTAACGCTACGCTGGATTGTATCAGCAGTAACGCCTGCGCCGATACCTGCAATAACCTGGGTTTCCTGAACCAGTACCTTGCGGGAGTAGTTCGGATTGTTCAGGTTGGCCAGGTTGGTCGAAGTAATCGCCAGGGCGCTTTGATTGACCCTTAGACCACTTAGAGCATTGTTCAGAGCAAGAGATAACGACATGATGTCCTCGACTTCAGCTGTTCAGTTTCACAGGCGATCAGCAGTTACAGGCACTGGTTGAGGTGCATCGGTGAAGATGATTTGGCAGATTGTGCAGCCAGAATACCTGAGTTTGAATAGCTGGAACTGTCCTGCTGTTTCTGCTGTTTGACTGCAGTTACAATCGCCTGCATCAGACGCTCGTTACTGGCTTTGGCAGCAAGCAGGGCAATCTCGTTTTCTTTCACCATATGGTTCATCTGCTTGATAACATCCCGCAGCTCTTCTTTGAGCAGGGGATCGAGATGCTGCATGAAAGAAGGGTTGCTTCTAAGCTGTGCAGTGCTCTGTTCATAGCTGTTGACCAGGTCCAGCTTTTCCTTTTGCAACTGGCTCATTTCCTGGATCTGCATGGCGCGGAGGAGTTCGATCTCGCGGCTCATGACAGCTATAAGGCCCTTGACCGTTTCAATCACACTGTGAACGGTTGTTTCGGGGTAATCTTTAATCAGGGTTGCTGCAGACATTTATACCTCCTGCATTCTGATGATTTCGCGATAGACGGCGTCTGATATTCCTACGCCGCCTGCTTTGGAAAGAGATTTGCCATACTCCTGAACCAGGAGAGAGCGGAAAACCTTTTCGCCGGAACCACCACCCATGGGGCCGTCGGTTGGAAGGCTTTCAAACATCGGGGTCAGCATCTGGGTCAAAAACACCGCTTCAAAATCTTCAGCCGCGGCCCTGGCAGCCTGCTCGTTTTTGGGGTTGATACGAGAGATAGCGGCTGCTTTTTCAGACAGGTTGTTCCCAAGTGCACCATCCATATAATTCTGGGCCATGGATTGAGTGGCGAAATTTCCGGTTTCTATGTTCATTACAGTAACTCGATGTCGGCTTGCAGGGCGCCAGCGGCCTTGATACTTTGCAGGATTGCAATCATGTCTCGTGGTCCGACACCCAGAGCATTGAGCCCGTTCACAACTTCTTGCAGAGTGACCCCCGAAGGAAGGACGGCGAGACGACGATCACTGTCTTCGTCCACTTCGATCTGGGTCCGGTCTACGACTTCTGTGTTTCCGGTATTGGAGAAGGCGTTGGGCTGACTGACTTGCGGGGTCTCGGTGATCTTGACAGTCAGATTGCCCTGGGCAATCGCGACTGTACTGATGCGTACTTCGTTTCCGATCACGATGACTCCTGATTTTTCGTCGATAACGACCTTTGCCGGAGAATCAACCCGAACAGGCAAGAGCTCGATATCCGTAAGCATCGCGACTGTGTTGCCCCGATAACGGTCCGGAACATTGACCTGAACTGTTGAGGGATCTGTGCTGCTTGCGCTGTTCCCACCGAGTTGCTGATTGATCGCATCAGCAATGCGTTGTGCCGTTGTGAGGTCGGGGTTCTTTAAGGCGATCTTGACGCTCTGCAGTTCTTTGAGATCAAAGTCGATTTCTCGCTCAACAATGGCGCCGTTGGAGATACGCCCTACAGTCGGAACGCCCCGGGTAATTGTTTCCGCGTTGCCGCCGGCGCTAAAGCCGTTGATGGCTATCGGTCCCTGGCCAACGGCGTAGACTTCGCCGTCGGCACCCATCAAAGGGGTGACGAGCAAGGTGCCCCCCTGAAGGCTCTTGGATGTACCGATCGCAGAGACAGTCAGGTCAATCCGGCTACCTTGACGCGAGAAAGGGGGCAGATTGGCTGTGACCATAACGGCAGCCACGTTGTCAGTGTCCAAATCGTCGTCACGGGCATTGACACCCAGGCGCTGGAGGACCCCAATCAGGCTTTCCCGGGTAAAGACGGCATCCCCGATATCATCGCCCGTGCCGTTTAAGCCGACAACCAGTCCATATCCGACAAGAAGGTTATCTCGGATGCCTTCGAAATTTGTGATATCCTTGATTCTGGATTGAGCAGCAGCCTCTCCACTAATCGCGGCCATACAGGCAAACAGTCCGCAAACGAGGGCTGTTGTTCTGGCGAGGACGCTAAGGTGATGCAGTCGGCTCATTTCGCTACTCACTTGGTTAAAGCATATGAAAACAAGATGATTTTCATAATTATCAAGAATGTTCTGTGTACGTTATGCGATTTTCGTGCCAATATAGGGAACTGCTGAATATGGCTGGTATTTGCCAAAATTCAGGGGATTGTTTTACTTCTGGTTACCAGATGGGTAACAATGGCTCTGTCAACTTGGTAAATCTTGCCGGGGCTCTGGTCACAATTTTCTGACCAGAGGCAAAACAGAGCGGGATTAAACTTTTATGGACTTGATATGAAGATACAAACGGGTTCTTCCGTCACTTCGACATCGGGGGCGCGTTCCAAGAAAAAGACCGGCAGTGCAAGTGGAAGTTTTAGCGAAGCACTGGAAACGGGCTCGGATGACGCTCCCGTAAGCGCGCGTGGAGTTTCTGGAACCAGTAGTCTCGGTGGCTTGCTTTCCATACAAGAAGTACCGGATGCGTTGACTGGACGCCAAAAGGCGAAACGTCACGCAGAGAACATTCTTGACGAACTTGATGAGTTGCGCATCGGCTTGCTTTTGGGGACGATTCCAATTCGTCGCCTGGAACGCATCGAATCGCTTGTTGCCAAGCGCAGAGAGGAGGTCGATGATCCTCGACTCCTTGAAATTCTTAATGAAATAGAAGTCAGAGCAGCTGTTGAATTGGCTAAGCTTGGACGGTAAGATATTGTTTTTAATTAATATAATTCAAAATTGCATAATTTATTCAGGACGAACTTGTCGTTGTAGTCAAATCGCATATACTGCACGCCGAAAATTGCCAATAGACTAGGGGCGTTGCCATGACGATACCTCTTCCGCATGATTATCGTCCGTCAGAAGACGAAGAGTTTATGAACTCGACAATGCTGGAGTACTTCAAGCAGAAACTTTTGGCGTGGAGGGAGGAGCTGCTCGCTGAATCCTCTGCAACACTGCAATCACTTCAAAATGAGACACTTCAGGAACCGGATCTTGCTGACCGGGCCTCTTCCGAAACCGAACGGGCCCTGGAGTTACGTACCCGCGATCGGGAACGCAAGCTGATCGGCAAGATTGACGAGGCCCTGAGACGTATCGACGAAAACGAGTATGGGTATTGTGAAATTTCGGGTGAGCCGATCAATATCAAGCGGCTTGAGGCACGCCCTATCGCAACGATGACCCTTGAGGCCCAGGAACAGCACGAACGAATGGAAAAAGTTCATCGGGACGATTAACATTCCAGGAAATACAATATGAAAAAGGACCGGCGGAAAACCAGCCGGTCCTTTTTTGTTGTGCAGATCTTCGATCCTAGAAGGGGAAGATGATATCGTAGAGTTGCTGACCGTATCTTGGCTGCTGAACGTCGCTCAGCTGTCCCCGCCCGCCATAAGCAATGCGGGCTTCCGCAATCTGGTCATAACTGATTGTGTTGGTTGATGTGATGTCTTCAGGACGGATCATTCCAGAGACCAGAAGTTCCCTGACTTCGTAGTTTACACGGACTTCCTGACGCCCCGAGATGATCAGGTTACCGTTGGGCATGACCTGGGTCACCAGAGCCGCAACACGCAGTTTAATGCTTTCATTCCGGTCAACAGAACCAACGCCTTTTGATGAGCTGCTGCTGTCAGCATCAACCAGAGAAGCGGGATTGAGATTGTCGTTAAAGACACGGCCCAATTCGGTTTCATACCCGAGGAAGCTGGAAAGACCGGCCCCTTCAGCGCTCGCCCGTGTTCGCTCTGTCGTGTTGGATACTTTTGCTTCGTCGGCAATCTGGATCACGACTGTCAAGAGATCCCCAATCTGATCTGCGCGTTGATCTTTCAGAAACGCGCGTGATCCGGGGCGCCATAGCGAGTTGGGCTGGCGTTCAGCAACCTGTGGTGCCGGCATCGGCAGCGAAATTGGTTGAGGAGGAGCCGGGTTTTCGATTTTACTGAGTTTCGGTTCTTCACCGATCTGGGAAATCCGGCTCAGAGCATTACAGGCTGTCAGGGACAGGCCGATAAGGACGGCAACAGCACCTTTGCCTAATGTGGCTTTGAATAAGTGAGACATGAGTGTTCTCCTAGTTACCGACGATCGTGCTACTGATGAGTTGAACTGTTGCCAGCCCTTCACCGGTGACTGTACCGTTAACAATTGTATTGGATTGAGTGTTCAATATTCTGATGACGTCGCCCATGGCCCCGCTGTCAAGCGCACGCCCCTGAGTTCTGAGGGCTAACGGGCCGCTGTTGAGCTGAATTGTCACCAGGCTGTTTTTATTGACGGCCTTTGGTGTGTCCAGGTCGTTGGTCCGGATGACGCTTTCTGGTTTGATAGAGTGCTTGGGAGTCATGCCGATCAAGCTTTCCAGATCGGTTATGGCATTCTTGCTCAACTTGGTCGATTTAAGGGTGATCCAGTTGATATCGTGATCACGGATAATATCTCCCTTGCTCAGTCGACGGTTGAGCACGGGAACGTTCACCACCTTGATGAGATAGCCTGATACAACCTTGGTAATCACAGGGCGGCCTTCTGCAGGGATAACGATCTGAGCAGAAAAACGACTTTGGCCTTCACGATAGTTAATGCTCTCGACACGCAGGGTTGCTTCAATTTCTGCCGGAATTTCCAGGGCGCGGTCCTTCAGGTCGAATTCGATCTGGTGTCCATCGGCGAGCCCCTGTTCTAAAAGTGCAACCTCGACACTGTTTTTGATCTGATCAGCATCAATTTTTTGACCGGCACGACTGACCGATGTGGTGTCAAAGCGAGAGTTCGGCTGCCAGTTGACATCGTGTTTTTGGGCAAGTGCCCATAACCATCTGGCGTCGAGGTCAACATTTTTTCCCAACTCGGGGGAGTGCGCAATAGCGGCGTTCTGTTCCTCTTTCAGACCAGAGAAAATATCGCTCAGATAAACGATGTCACCTTCAACCACGATATCGCGGTTCAGGTTGACAACCCCGTCGAAAGCATCTGGGGCCGTTTCAGCCTGTGCGGCCTGACCCAGGAAAACCAGGCTGGTCGTGAAGAGGAATACCTTGAGTAAACGCATGTCTCATACTCCCTTACTTGGGATTATCTAATGTTCGTAATTGAACGCATCATCTCGTCTGATGCTGAAATAATTTTCGAGTTCATCTCATAGGCTCGTTGGGCAGTAATCAGGCTGGTGATTTCAGAAACCGCATTTACGTTCGAGGTTTCGAGAGCACCCTGTAACATGGAGCCAAAACCCACTGAGTTCGGAGACCCTGTTGTTGCGGCACCGGAGGCTGCCGTCTCCAGGTAGTTGTTGTCGCCGATAGCTTCCAGTCCAGCTTCGTTGGGGAAGATTGACAGGTCAAACTGGCCGGCAAGTGTTGCATTCACCTGGCCGTCGAGCTTGATGTAGACTTCCCCGGAGGCGTTGATACTGATGGATACGGCGTTGGTAGGTACATTGATGCCCGGTTGAACGGTATAGCCATCAGGGGTCACAATGTCGCCTGTGGGAGAAAGCTGAAAAGCCCCGGCGCGGGTATAACCTGTTTCTCCCGAAGGGAGTTCGATATTGAAATAACCTTCTCCGTTGATGGCGACATCAAGAGAGTTGTCGGTTATCTGCATCTCACCCTGGGAAGTGATGCGATAGGTTGCGGTGGGTTTGACGCCGAGACCCAGCTGAATCCCTGTGGGGACAACGGTTCCGGTGTCTGAAGAGTTCGTTCCGACGCGTCGAAGGTTTTGATAAAGCAGGTCACTGAACTCAGCGCGCTGGCGCTTGAACCCGGTGGTGCTGAGGTTGGCGATGTTGTTGGAGATGACCTCGACATTGAGTTGTTGGGCCAGCATTCCGGTTGCGCCGATGTTTAACGATCTCATTTTGCTGTTCCCTCTATGCTCTCATGTTCGCCAGGCTTTGGATAGCCTTGAGCTGACGTTCGTGTTCACCGTTAATGAATTTGGCCATGGACTCATAACTGCGCGTTGTATCAATCATGCGCGACATCTCGATGATCCCCTGGATGTTCGATCCTTCGACCGCCCCCTGGACAATCTCTCCAGGTGCATCTTCAATTGCTTCCTGGTTATCCGCTGTACTGAAGAGGCCACCGGCTTCCTTGACCAGGAGCTGTTCGTCTTCAAAGCTGACAAGTTTCAGCTTTCCGATCGGTCCGCTGCTGGCACTGATGCTGCCATCCCGGGTAATGGTTATATCCGTTGCCCCAGGAGGAAAGGTGATCGGAGCATCGCCTTGACCCAGAACGTTATAACCACCCGTTGTGACCAAGGTACCCTCGGGGCTTAGATGGAAAGATCCGTTCCGTGTGTAACGCTGGTCTCCGTTGACTTCTGCTGTGAAGTATCCATCACCGGTTATCGCGACATCCAGGGGGTTATCAGTGGTCTGTAACTGTCCTTCGGCAAGGTTGCGTACCAGTCGGAGATCCTGGGCAAAACTGAGACGTTCTCCGGTTTTGGTCTTATCAAGATATTCGACGAACATCATCCCTTCGCCTTTGTAAGCGTTGGTATTCATGTTGGCGACATTGTTGGCAATAATGGACATTTCACGGCCCAGTGCCATCTGTCTTGATAGAGCGATATAACCTGAATTTTCCATCCTGGATATTCCTTGCCTTCGTGGTTCGGTAATAGTTATGCAGGATATATGCCAGGCTTGGTTTCTTTTGATTTACAAAGGGATGAGATAATTTTAGTAAGCAGATATCTGATTTAGGACTGCAGTATTTTCTCGGGGTGGAAACTTTTGCCACTGCCTATGGAAAAATATATCTGTTCTCTTGAGCAGATCAATCATCAGACAAGAAAGCCTTTGGGGATTGAGCAGATATTAACACTTTTCGTATAATCTGCTTTAGGTTACAAACCTATGATGAGGAAGAGAGATGCCGCAACTGGGCAGTTTGTCTCTTAAGTGACTGATTTTGCGGGCAGAGTGGTTAACGACTTTTTAACCATCTTGTATCCTTATATGGGATGTCCAACTGGAGGCGTAATAACACTATATGGCTGATGAATCTGTCCGTGAAGGTGAAGACCTTGAAGTAGAAGCCCGTCCGAAAGGTGGAGCCTCTGGGAAAAAAATAGTACTGTTTTTTATCCTGCCACTGTTGCTGATTATCGGTGGGGGGGCTGGTGCCTATTTCACAGGCTTGCTTGATTCCCTTCTTGGCAAAGAAGAAGTGCAGGAAGAGGTTGTCGCCGAGGAAGAAATCCCGGCAAATGGTCCGGCAGTATTCTATGACGTGCCGGAACTCCTTGTGAATCTGAGCTCTTCCGGGAATAAAAATCATTTTCTGAAGATCACGATCAGCCTTGAACTTGCAGTCGCGACAGATGTTCCGGCAGTAGAAGCTGTTATGCCAAGAATTGTCGATAATTTTCAGGTTTATCTGAGAGAGCTGCGGATAGAAGACCTGAGCGGTTCTGCAGGTATCCAGAGATTACGTGAGGAATTGTTGTTGAGGGTCAATGCTGCAGCTGCCCCTGTGAAAATCAAGGATGTATTGTTTCAGGAAATGCTGGTTCAGTAACCCTGTAAGGTAAGAAATGGCAGACGAGACAGAAGAAGAAGTCGACCAGGAAGCCATGATGGCCGAATGGGAGGCCATGGCAGACGAGGATGGAGACGACGACGACGATGTCTTTGACAACGCCGACGAGGGTCCCGGTGGTACGCGTGTTCTCGATCAGAGTGAAATTGACAGTCTGTTGGGTGTCGACAGTAATGTTGATGAGGGCGGTGACCAGTCCGGGATCCAGGCGATTCTCAATTCTGCCCTGGTTTCCTATGAACGCCTGCCGATGCTGGATATCGTCTTTGACCGCCTGGTCAGGATGATGTCGACGTCACTGCGTAATTTCACCTCGGATAACGTGGAAGTCAGCCTCGATAATATTACCTCGGCCCGATTTGGCGATTATCTCAATTCAATTCCGCTGCCGGCAATGCTGACGGTATTCAAGGCAGAAGAGTGGGATAACTACGGTTTGATGACCGTTGATTCGGCGATGATCTATTCGATTGTCGATGTGTTGCTGGGGGGGCGCCGTGGTACGGCAGCGATGCGGATCGAAGGTCGACCCTATACGACAATCGAGCGCAATCTGATCCAGCGACTGGCCCACGTGGTTCTGGCCGATCTATCCAGCGCTTTTGACCCTCTGTCTCCGGTAACTTTCCGGTTTGACCGGCTTGAAACAAACCCCCGGTTTGCCACAATTGCCCGACACGAAAACGCGGCGATTGTCATCACACTCCGTGTGGATATGGAAGATCGCGGCGGCCGGATCGAGTTGTTGATCCCCTATGCAACTCTGGAGCCGGTCAGGGAGCTCCTTCTGCAGATGTTTATGGGGGAAAAATTTGGTCGGGATTCGATCTGGGAAGGCCATTTGACTGCCGAGTTGTGGCAAACAGATGTTGCTATCCAGGCGGTGCTCGAACAGGTCAACCTTTCTCTTGGGGATGTCATGAACTGGGAAGTCGGGAGCACGCTGGATCTGTCAGTGTCACCTGAATCCCTGGTCGAGCTGCGTTGCGGTGATGTGTCCATGTTCAAGGGCAACATGGGACGCAAGAGTGGCAATATCGCGATTAAGATAGCGAACAAGATTGTTCGCGATGATGGCGGATAAAACAGATGCCTGACTTAACAAATCTGGAACTCGGGTTTAATATAATCGTGGCGATCTTGCTGATCGCGACCATCGGATATGCCGTGGTCCTGAACAAGAAGCTTGATGCTTTGCGTGATGCCAAGGCTGAAATGGAAATTCTGATCCGTTCCTTTGCAGAAACAACAGCCAAGGCAGAGAAGAGCCTTGCTGATCTGAAAGTGCACGCATCCCAGACCGGAACGGGGCTTCAAGAGCAGTCCCGCAAAGCCGATGGTATCCTGTCAGATCTCAGTTACCTGGTTGACCGGGCGGAAGTTGTGGCAGACAGGCTCGAAGGCAATCTGGGCGCGGCAAGAAAGCAGTCTCCTGAAAGCCTGCTCCCCAAAGGAGTGAAAAAGAATGATCCAGGCGAAAGTCTGGGACACAAAGCAGCTGATAAGCTGGCTGCCGAACTTGAGGAAACCATAACGTCTCATAAAGTCGGTGCCGAGCCAAAAAAGAAGGACCTTTCTCCAGCTGCTGAGGATCTTCTCAAGGCCCTTAAGGGTATGAGATAGGAGGTAAAGATGCGTTTATTACCTGTACTGATAGCTGTTTCCTCCATGACCTTGCTTGTAAAGGTCGGGGGCGTCTGGGAGGGTTTTAACCAGACCGGAGAGGCTTTCGCACAAAACGCAACCCCTCCGACGCCAGCTGCAGAGGCGCCGGCAACACCAGAAACACCAGCTACGCCCGCAACCTCGGAGAAAACGGCTCCAGCAGGGGAAGCCGCTGAGCAGTCTGCGGAACTTCCCAAGGTACAGGGGCTTGAGGCCGATCCTTTTTCCATGACGGATGAAGAGGTTGTTTTGTTGCAATCGCTTTCTGCGCGCCGGGAACAACTGGATGAACGCGAGCGCGGTGTAGAACAGAGAGAGATCCTGCTGTTGGCTGCCGAGCAGCGGATTGATGAAAAGATTGTGGAACTTGGCAAGCTTCAGAAGACAATCGAAGGTCTGATCGTTCAGCACGATGCTCAAAGTGATGAGCAGATGACCAGCCTTGTGAAAATCTATGAAAGCATGAAACCCAAAGATGCGGCCAGAATTTTCGAAGAGCTGGATATGGTCGTTCTTCTTGAAGTCGTTGAAAGAATGAAGGAGCGCAAAACAGCGCCGATTCTCGCCAGCATGAACCCTAAAAAAGCTAAAGAGGTGACTCTCGAGCTGGCCCAAAGACGCTCACTGCCGCTGGCAAAACAGTAAAAACAATCGCCCTTCGGTATTTATGGTTAAAATTTATTTGACCAGATTTCAGGCTAGTGAAAGCCCCGGGTCCTAGGACTTCCGGGGCTTTTCTGCCTCTGGTGACGGAGGTTCTAAAAGAAAAGCTCTAAGATCTTGAAAAGCTATGGTTTGTTTACTCTGCGTTAATTCTATGCTGTTAGCTTAAAATCACGATTTGCGCTAATATTGTTTGCATATAGAGATTAGTTAAGGAGTTGCCTATGTCGGAAGTCGACATGAATATGCCAATTCTCATCGTGGATGACTATAAAACCATGTTGCGAATTGTGCGGAATTTGCTCAAGCAGCTTGGCTTCAATAATGTGGATGAGGCGACAGACGGCAGCAGTGCTCTGCAAAAATTGCGGGGCAAGCAGTACAGTCTTGTTATCTCTGATTGGAATATGGAGCCAATGAGTGGCCTTCAGTTGCTGAAGGAATGCCGTGCAGATGCACACCTGAAAGATCTGTCTTTCATTATGGTGACCGCGGAAAGCAAGACTGAAAACGTTATCGCTGCCAAACAGGCTGGTGTGAACAACTACATCGTCAAGCCTTTTAACGCTGCGACTCTCAAGAAGAAGTTGATTGCGGTGTTAGGTAACTTCTAAAGGAAGCTGTTATGACCAGATCGGTCAGGGAAGAGTTGCTGGAAAAGCTGAAGGCTGCAGATGTTGGCCTGAGTAGTGCCGACATTGACAGTCTTGTTGACAGTCTGACCTCTGACGTCGAGGGAGACGCAACTGCAACGAACAAAAAGCTTTTAAGCGAAATTGGTTCGGTTGCAAGCTATATTCATGATACCAAAAGGGAACTCGCTTCCCTGCGGCCTGATGAAATCAAGAGCGACTACCTTCCTACAGCCGCCGATGAGCTCGATGCTATTGTGGGGGCCACAGAACAGGCCACCCACAATATCCTCGAGGCAATGGAATTACTGGAAGAACTGACCGAGAAGCTTCCAGATGCCGAGGTATCCGGGAAAATAAACGAGGTTGTTACCCAGGTTTATGAAGCCTGTAGCTTTCAGGATATCATGGGACAGAGGGTGTCCCGCGTCGTCAATGCTCTTCAGCATGTCGAGCTGAAAGTTGACAAATTGCTGCAGGCCTTTGGCGACAGCAGTAATCTTCCTGCAACAGACAAACAGCCCACTCCCAAACGGGCTGATGGTGTTAACCGGCCTGATGAAGATCTTCTCAACGGCCCACAGTTACCGGGGCAAGGCGTCAGTCAGGATGATATTGATGCCCTTCTCGGGTTTGATTGATTGACATGTTCGGCCCCCTGTTCAGGAGGCAACATCAGGGGCACGATAGGAATATCGTTGCGCTCTTGAGCCTTAAGCTTCTGCTTTTGGCTTTTTTTATTATGCTTAATGCCCTTTCCTCCTTTGAAGAAGACAAAGCCAAGGCCGTTCTTGATTCTGTCAACAGCACCTTTAGCGGAGATGCCAGAAAATATGAGCGTCATGCCCGCTTTGACCAGAGCCTGGATAACCTTGATGACAAGGCAGAGTTGGTCAGCGAGGTGGAGCGTCTGTTCGAAACAACAATTCCTGCCGTGGAGAGAGAAAAGGGCAGTACCCAAAATTTCTTAAGGCTCAGACTTCCACGGGAAAGCATGTTTCCTGATGGAGGCATGGATCTGGCTTCCGGAAGGGAACTGTTGCTCAAGCGTTTGGCAACGGCTCTGGGACGGTTTGCCGAGGAGGGGGGCTATTATGAGTTCGAGTTTCTCTATGGGATTCCCGGAATGGCTACCGCTGGTGATCCGCAAAGCCTTGATACTGCCATAAGACGAAGTGGTGTTTTGGCCCAGGCAATAGAAAGTGCAGGAATACCGGCAGATAAAGCTGCTATCGGGCTTCAACCGGATGCCGAGGAAAAGGTTTTTTTTGTCATTCGTGTGTATGACACGGCAGTTAAAGATATCACTTTCGAAAACTATGCCGAGATTGAGTGATGTCAGAGAAAAAAGATCCTCAATTTACCTATAGGGCACCAGGAAAAGACAAGGGCCCTGCTAAAAAAGCATCGGCCAGAAAATCGACCAAAAAATCGACTGGAAAAACCGCTGATGAACTGTATGCCGAGAGTGAAGTCGATGAGGACGTCGCTGTTCGAACAGTTAAGGTAGCAGTACCTGCTGTTGCTCAAGAGTACTATCTTACCCGATTGCTAAGGACGACAGAAAAGCAGCATGATGCTCAGGGGCCAGTGTTTTCTTCAAGCTGGATGGTAACCTTTACAGATCTGGTTGCCTTGATGCTTACTTTTTTTGTCCTGCTCTATTCGATGTCGGTTATGGAGGAAAAGAAGTGGCGTAATCTGGTTGACTCCCTGTCGACCAGCTTGAAAGTCGAACGCTTTGTGGTCGAGCCCAAGCCGGCGAAGAGTCTGACCATGGAACCTGTGGACTTTATTCCCGGAGAAGACCTGGATTATCTCTATTCGCTGCTGGGGCAAAAGCTCAAGGATGATCCCGAACTTTCCAGCGCATTGTTGACGCGACTGGAGGATCGGCTCGTTGTATCTCTGCCGGGTGATCTGTTATTCGAGCCTGGTGATATTACCCCTCTTGCCAAAACCGAAGCGGCCTTGATCCGCCTGGGAAGAGTTATGGGATTCATCGATAACAGAATCGAAATTGCAGGGCATGCCGACCCTTCTGTTCCCGGGAATAGCAGTGCCTATCCGTCCAATTGGGAACTTTCCCTTGCACGATCTGACTATGTAGCTGTTTTATTGGAAAAATCAGGGTATAAAAATACTATTCTGTCGCGTGGATATGGTGATTCACGTTATGGTAAACTTTCAGACAAATTGTCTGCCACCCAAAAAGACAAGCTCGCGCGCCGTGTTGATATTATTATACATCTCTATGCCGGAGAGAATGGTTGAATAAAGCCTTGTGCCAAATTTTTCTGGCAGGGGTATTGCTGTTCTTGTTTCCTCTCGCCTCTATTGCCCAGGATGTGACAGTTCGTGCTGCCGTTCATCCTGGCTATGGGCGGATTGTGTTCGACTGGCTGCGCGATGTTCCTTATCAGGTGCGGATTGAAAACAGGCAGCTTGTCGTCGAATTTGACGAGGCATCAGGCTATCAGTTTGGATCTCTGGGGCAGGGGTTGCGTGGCTACACCGGGAAGCCTGTGCTGGATAGTAGTAAAAAACGCATCAGCTTTCCTCTTCTGGATGATTTTGTTCAGGAGAGCTCAAAAAGTGGCACCAAGGTTATCGTTGATCTACGGATTGGAGATACAGAAACAGCCGAAAATCCGACAAAACCTGCTGCAGTACCTCAGCCTGTACTGCCAAAACAGGTTCCTCCAGCCGTGGGGACCTCCGGTCCGGCGTCGACGGTTGGTTTCCGTTTTGCCGAGCACCCGGATTATAACCGTCTGGTTGTCGACTGGCCGTCTGTTGTAAAGGGAAAACTGGCCCAGCAGGGAGATCGACTGGTTGTCGATTTTGATAAAGCAGCGAACGTTGATTTTTCCCAACTCAACAGGACGAGAATGCCACTGGTTCAATCGGGTAGAGTTCTTGAACAATCACCCGGTTTGAAGCTGGAGTTCAATCTGGCGCCGGGTTCTGAAGCCCGTCTGTTTAATGTGGGACCAAAGTCTGTCATTGATATCAAGCCCCGGGATAGTCAGATAGCAGAAAACCAGAAAACGGCTGAACCTGCAAAAGCTGCAGTACCTGCTCCAGCCGTAAGGCCCACAGAGCCAACCAAGGCATCGACAACAAATGAGCCAACTCCAGCCGGAACCTCGTCACCCCAGGTGACGTTACCAAAGCTTGATGAACTGGCGGGCTCCGGTCCCTTGTCTCTGTTGCCAAAACCTGCAGGCGTAGAGGAGGCAAAGCCTGAGGTGGAAAACAAGCCAGAAACAACAGCAGCAACATCCAAATCTGCGCCGCTTGTTCCCGGAATAGCAGGTCTAACCCCTTCTGAGCAGGCCCCGTCAAAACCAGGCATTCCTTCTGGGAAATCTGCTGACGTTACAAAACCCGATCCTGGCACGACGGCGACAGAGCAACCTGAAAATGCTCGAAAACGCTTGTCTGGTGAGTCGAGAAACAACACTGGGCCGGTTAAGCTGTCCGAGCTCAAATTCGTCGATAGTGGGGAGGCGGGTAATAAGCAAAAAGACCCGTCGGGTTTGGTGGCGCAGGATCTTGTGACGTTAACAGAGCCACTGGATATTCCTTTCCTTGTTCCACCACCAGGACGGTCTGCAGATTTATTGCCGCCGACAATTCTCAATTTCAACTGGCCTGAACCAACAGGCGCGGCCGTATTTCGACGGGGCGAGCATCTCTGGCTTGTCTTTGATCGCCAAGGGCCGGAGAATCTGCACCGGGCGATTGAACAGATGGCGCCGCAATTTGCACCCGTTGATACCCTGCCGATTGAAGGGGCGACAGTGTTGCGTTTGTCGGCTCCGGAAACACAGGTTCCTCGCATGAGTAAAGAGGGCAATCGCTGGACTGTCGATATCCGGCGACGGTCTTCTTTGCCTGTCCAGGCCATTGTCAGTGATCTTGGCCAAGGCGAAGACGGGCCTGAAGTCAGATTTTTGGTTAAATCTGTAACACGCCTGCTTTCTCTGTCTCACCCTGAACTGGGGGATCGGCTGATTGTGGCACCGATCGCGGAACCCAATCTGGGGTCACCGAAAATCGATGAATTTCTGCAATTCCGGGCTTTACCTTCCTATCAGGGCGTGGTGCTGCAACCCACTGCTGAAGGTCTGATTGTGGCCCTTACGCCGCGAGCTGTTGTGGTCCGTTCCAGAGAGGAACTCTTGGTTTCCGGTGAAACCGCGCGATCCTTGCCTAGGGGGGGGGAAGTGGCCCCTGTTCCTCCAATCAAAATGCTGGATTTACAGGCTGATCGGCGCGGGGGCGAAAGCGCCTATCTCGGAAATTTACAAAAGCTCCAGCGGGCAGTAACTGAGGCAACAGGGTTACAACAAGGGTTGGCCCGTCTGGATTTGGCCCGTTTTTTCTTTGCGCATGGCCGTATTACCGAAGCGATCGGAATGCTTGAACTGGTGGCCCAGGAAAACCGGCGTCTGAGTGAAGATCCTTCCTTCAAGCTGTTACTTGGTGCAAGCCAGTTTTTGAGTGATAACTTTGAAGAAGCAGAGAAAACCCTGGCGGACTCTGCTTTGGCGGGTGAATGGGAAACAGCATTGTGGCAAGCAGCTCTTGCTGCTTCCGGGCAGGACTGGGGACCTGCTGCCATAGGTTTTGCCGAGGCTGACTCTCTGATCGATGATTTGCCTCCAAACGTGCGTAACAGACTGTATTTTCTTGCCGCGGATACGGCTTTGCATGTGGGAGATACCGGAAAGGCAAGCCTCTACCTTGGGAAGGTGTTGGCGGGAAATCCGACTGAATTTGAGACAGCACAGGTTGACTTTCTCGAAGGCCAGCGTCTGTTCCAGGATGGCATGGTTGAGGAAGCCCGGGAAATATGGAAAGGGCTGAAATACAATCGACATCGCCCAACCAGTGCGCGCGCGCGACATGCCTTGACCAAACTGGGGATCGAAGAAGGGACACTGGCCCAGGAAGAGGGGATTGAGCAGCTTGAACAACTTCGTTTTGCCTGGCGCGGGGATAAGTTCGAATTTGCAATCCTCAATGAACTGGGAGATCGGTACGCCGAGGCACTGGATTATCGAAAAAGTCTTCACTCTCTTCGGCAGGCAGCCTCCTATTTTCCGCATTCAGACCGGGCGGATCAGGTTGCAAAGCGGATGAAAGAGATTTTTGAGGGTATGTATATCGAGGATGGCGGAAGCCGCATTCCGCCGCTTTCGTCCATAGCCCTTTACGAAGAGTTTAAAGAACTCACCCCCCTTGGCGAGAAGGGGGAGATGATGATCGCCAAGCTGGCTGATCGCCTGGTTGATGTGGATCTCCTTGAACAGGCTGGGGACCTGCTGGCGGATCAGGTTACCTACAGGCTGGAGGGGGAGGAAAAAGCCAGGGTCGGAACTCGGCTCTCGCTCATTCGCCTGCTTGAGGGAGCGGCAGAACAAAGCTTGACGGCTCTTGATGAGACAGAGGTTTCTGACATGCCCGAGGCTCTCAAACAACAGCGGTTGCATTTGAGGGCGCGGGCTATGGCCGAGCTTTCTCAGGAAGATCAGGCCCTGGACTTGCTTGCCGAGGACGATAGTCTTGATGCTTTACGTCTGAAGTCAGATATCTTGTGGAAAATGCGCAGGTGGAATGAAGCAGGGAAGAGCCTTGGAAAGCTTATCCCTTCATCCCCGCCAACAGATCGTCCTTTGAACGAGGAAGAAAGTCAGGCGGTGATCAATCTGGCAATTGCCCAGACGCTGGCCGGAGACAATGAAGGTTTGCAATTGCTTCGTGACAACTATGGTGCAGTCATGGGGGAGAGCCCCCGAGATGCGACCTTCAGGCTTTTAACCGGCAGCCTGGATAGTGGTGCTGTGAAATCAATTGCCGAAGAGTTAAAGCAGATCACGCAAATTCAGGCCTTTATGGATCTCTATCGAGAGCGGCTTGAAAGCACTCCGCTCAGTGCGATCAATTAACAAAACAGACTTCAAAATCCATATCTTTGGGTTCTGGCAATTACAAGAATTCCCCAGAACCCAACCCGCATTGGGATCTGTTAGCCGAAGCTTCGGACCAGGCTTCCTGCGATCATATACCAGCCATCAACCATGACGAAGAAGATCAGTTTGAAAGGAAGAGAGATCATAATTGGGGGTAACATCATCATCCCCATGGACATGAGCACAGATGCGACGACCATATCGATAATCAGGAATGGCAAAAAGATCAGGAAGCCGATTTCAAAGGCTCGACGAAGTTCGCTGATCATAAAGGCCGGGATCAGGGCGCGAAGCGGAGTGGCTTCCGGTGTGGCGACTTCTCCGACATTTGCCAACTCCATAAAAAGTCCCAGATCTTTTTCCCGAACATGCTGAAGCATGAAGTCCCGGACTGGTATGACACCTCTCTCCCAGGCCTGGATCTCGTCGATTTCCTCTTCCAGCAACGGTTTGACCGCGTCGTTATAGACCTTTTCCATCGTGGGGGTCATGATAAAGAGCGTCAGAAAAAGCGCGAGGCTGATCAACACGGTGTTGGGTGGAGCCTGCTGAATTCCCATTGCAGTACGAATAAATGACAAGACGACAATGATCCGGGTGAAGGAGGTCACCATCATCAGGATCGCAGGTGAAAGGCTCAGGATCGTGAGCAGGGCCAGCATCTGGAGAATACGTCCGCTGCCAGAGCCCAGGATCTCGTTGTTTAGGTCAAGAGTAACTGCCTGTGACCAGGCTGTTTCTGGCAAGGCCAGCAGAGTGCCTGTCCCAATAACAAAGCCTGCGAACAGGCACTTTGACAGTTTTGTTCTCATTTCAGCGGTCATTGATCTGTTGCCTCCCGCTTTTTTCCTGGTCGGTCTTCTGGTTATCGCCACCCTGGAGGCTATTGTCACTGTCAGGGGGGGAGGGAAGGTTGCTGTCTATCACAAGATCATGCGTGCCACCAGTTAGCAATAGATGTTCCCGATCATCACAGCGGACGATAACCAGCCGTCGGCGAGCATCAAGCGGTCTTACTTCGACAAGATGAATTCGTTTGTGCTTTCCGCCTTTCTGGATCGGACTGTTGCCCAACCCAAAACGTCGCGCAAGAAGCGCAATGGCAAGAATCAAACCAAGCACAAAAACCAGTGACAGGAGGAACTGGACGTAGTTTCCATATTCCATCGATTATTTTTTTCCGGTGGTGTTAGCCGAGGTGTAGGCACGGGCGGCTTTATTGTGGGACGTGGTCTCTTTCATCTCGATCTTTACAAGATCAAGGCTGGACTGAATTGTAATGGTCAGATTATCAAGTTCTTCGATCAGGGCCAGTAATTTTGGCGAGAGGCGGGCACGTTCTTTGGCGTCGAGTTTGCTGATTTCCTGGCAAAGATAATCAGTGACTTTGGGCATGTCTGTAACGCTGAAGACTTGACCGGATTTAGCCGCGTTGCTGGCATGAGCAACCTGTTGTGAGAGATCCGCAATATCTTTTTCTAGTTCACTATAGCTTATCATTCAGGGGGTACCGGCTTTTCGTGCTGATGTTTTTGTTCGTTATAGACGTAATTCAGAATTGTCGCGACTGCAGTGAGTGCTTCTAAAGGTATCTCACTTTCAATATCAACAGTAGAAAGAATTTCTACGAGATCAGAATCTGTTCTGACTTTTATACCCTGGGCGAAGGCGATCTGGAGTATCTGTTCGGCCAGCTCTCCACTTCCTTTGGCAACTATTTTGGGTCGCCCGCCGGTCGTCCGCTGAATGGCGACAGATGTTCTGGTCCTGTCATCAAGGGGTGGATTTTCGTTTTGGGTATCTTTTATCGAAAGATGACCATTCGGGAGCAGCTTTGCGGCCGATCCCGTTCGATTTTGCTCTGTACTCTGCTCCCTTGTCCCGCTGGGGGGATCTTCGGTTGCGCTCATCGCGCTTTCTCCGCTAGAGGCAGTCTTTCCAGATAATCTTGTGCTGTTATCTTTAACGACAGATTACCTGAAGTGGTAAAGCCGGGGCTTTTTGAATTTTATAACTATTCTTTTTCTGATTCAGAATCATCAAAATTGAGTCCAAGAGCGTCCAGGGTTGCAGCTGCAGCCGCCCGGTTTTCTTCCTGGATACGTTCATGCAATTCCTGGCGGAGAACGGTTGCATCCTCTGGAAAGGTAAAGCCGATTTTGACGGACTTGCCACGTATATCAACAACCTGAACTTCAATGTTGTTGTTAATGATGACGGACTCACCAATTTTCCGGGTAAGATATAACATGCCGAGGCTTCGGACTCCCTGTCCCTAACGCCAAATACTGACTAAAGGATTAGATAAACTACTTGTTCTTCTTCTTCGCCTGTATTTATACGTGGATTTTAGAGTGAGGTCGAGCCCAAGTTGTGGACAGGATGGATTTTTTTACTAGATCTGTCATTCATTAACAGGTTATTAAGGGGGAAGAGGTAAATTATTCAGGTTTAATGGATCTTTCTTGCGCAAGGAGAGCCAGTTGTGGCTGACAAGCTGAAAATCACCGATGTGCTCGCCAAAAAGATGGAATGGCTGACCCGCCGGCAGGAAGTCTTGTCCCGCAACATTGCAAACGCGGACACGTTGAATTATGTGCCTCTTGATCTGAAGGACAATCACTTCAAGGCTTTGGTTAACCGTTCTGCTCCGTTGATGGCGCAGACATCAACCAAAGCAGGACACATCACGAATAATCCGCTGCTCGGGGATAACCCGAAATCTTCAAAGTCGAAAGATCTGTACGAGACTGCCCCTGCAGGGAACTCGGTTATTCTTGAAGAACAGATGATCAAGATGTCCGAAACCCAGCTGGATTATCAGGGAATGGTCCGGCTCTATAAAAAACACCAGGATATGCAAAAAATGGTGTTGCGTGGACCATAGAATGTTATTGAGCAGCTGGTTATTGTCTGGAAAGATTTACGATGTCTGATTTATATAAATCAATGCAGGTTTCTGCTTCGGGGATGAAGGCGCAGGGGACACGTCTGCGGATTATTTCTGAAAACATCGCGAATGCTGATTCTGTGTCCCAGGAACCTGGTGGTGCACCCTATCGCCGGAAAATGGTCACTTTTGGTAATGAACTTAATCGTGAACTCGGTGTTGAGAAGGTTGTTGTAAAAAACATCATTTCCGACAAAAGCGATTTTCGGCGGGAATATCTGCCGGGGCATCCCGCAGCTGATGCAGATGGGTATATCTTGCGCCCCAATGTCAATTCATTGATCGAGATGAACGACATGCGTGAAGCGCAAAGAAGTTATGAGGCCAATTTGCAAGCCATCCAGGCGTCGAAATCGATGTTACAAAGAACATTGGAAATACTCCAGTGAGTATGGCACTGCAGACAGAGGATTAGAGAGTCATGGCGGTAAATTTTTCAGATGCTGTAAGTGCTTATAACCGTATTGCCGGGCAGGCCAAAACAGATCTTGGCCAGGACAAGGACCCGGTTGGCGCCGATTTTGCCTCGACTTTGCGCGGTGTTGCCGAAAATACTCTTTCAACGATGCAGAATGCTGAAACCAAGACACTTATGGCTGCCTCAGGGAAAGCTGATGTGACGGATGTTGTTACTGCGATGTCTGAGGCTGAAGTTACCCTGCAGACAGTTGTCGCCGTACGTGATAAAGTTGTTCAGGCCTATCAGGAAATTCTCCGGATGCCGATCTAGGCAGCCTCCCTGGCCGAGTTTTTTTAGCCGGGGGTTTCTATCTATTTTGATCAGTTAGCTTATAAAGGCAGACCACGACGGATGAGCGAGGTCGAAGTTGTTGAGGTCGGACGTGAAGCCGTTTGGGTAATGCTCAAGATGGGCTTTCCCGTGCTGCTTGTTGCACTGCTTGTTGGCTTGATTATTTCTTTGTTTCAGGCCTTGACGCAACTGCAGGAAATGACCCTGACCTTTGTGCCAAAGCTGATCATTATCAGCCTGACCATCGTTGCCACAGCCCCTTACATGACGCAAACTCTGGGTACCTTTACAGAAATGATAATGGACCGGATTGTTGCCTTGGGATAGGGCATGCTTTACGAACTTCTTCCTTCCAGCATCTATATCATTCTGATTATCTTCGCCCGGTTAGGGGGGGCAATGATGCTTCTTCCCGGGTTTGGTGAGTCCTATGTGTCGCCCCGGGTTCGTCTGGGTCTTTCTATTCTGATCTGTATCGTCATCGCCCCGGCGCTTGTTTCTAAAATTCCACCGATGTCTGAGAGTGTTGCGGATCTCGGGCTGTTGATTTTTGGTGAAATTGTCATCGGGATCTTTATGGGGACCATCGCCCGCTTGTTTCTGAGCGCTACCGCGTCGGCGGGAATGATTGCTGCAAACCTGTCATCTTTGGCAAATGCCCTTATTCAGGACCCAACGGCTGAACAGCAGGCTTCGATCATGGGGACTTTTATGTCCAGTGTAGCTCTGGTCCTGATCTTTGTGCTGGATATTCATCATCTTTTCCTTCACGCGCTGGTGGACAGCTATGAGCTTTTCGTTCCTGGTCAGTCTTTGCCGACGGGTGATTTCTCTAATATGATTTCCCGGGTTGTCGCTGATACCTTTACACTTGCGGCACGAATGGCTGCCCCTTTCATCGTGGTGGGCGTGATCTTTTTTCTCGGACTTGGGTTGCTCGCCAAACTGATGCCGCAGATGCAGGTATTTTTTATCGCCATGCCCCTGCAGGTATTGATGGGAATTGTTGTACTGTTTTTGTCGCTGCCGGTTATGATACGGGTATTCTTGACCAGCCTGAATGAACACTGGATTGTTTTTGTCCGCTAGGAATTCCGGGAGGAATTTTCTGATACCGGATTTGAGGAGAGTCAGATTTGTCATCTGAAGATACTGACGAGTCCCAAAAAACCGAAGAACCGACGGGCAAGAAGCTTGCCGATGCCCGGGAAAAAGGAGACGTGCCGAAATCTCAGGAAATGAATTCCTGGTTTTCCTTTTTCGGCTTTATGATTGTTGTCAGCTTCTTCACAGTCTGGATTGCCCAGGGAATGGGGCAAAGCCTGACAGTGTTTCTCGAGCGTCCTGATCTGATCCGGCTTGAGAGCGGTCATGTCAGCGAAACTGTTAAAGATATGCTGCTTGAGATTGGTGCTCTCTTTGCCATTCCGGCTGTTATCTTTATCTTCTTTGCGATCGCTTCGGGGCTGATCCAGCATGGCTGGCTGATATCCTATGAATCACTCAAACCGAAATTCAACAAGATTTCCCTCCTTGCTGGCTTCAAAAGACTGTTCTCTATCCAGTCGGTAATGAACCTGGTCAAGGGACTGGCAAAGCTGATTATTGTCGGTTCGATTATCGGTTTGGTAATCTGGCCCAAACGCAGCATGGTTCCCCAGTTGGCTGAACTGGATGTCTCCCAGATGGCGATGATCCTGTTGGACTGGACCAAGCTGGTTCTGGTGGCCGTGGTTGCTGTGATGGCTATAATTGCCGGTCTGGATTTTCTGTTTCAATATTTTCAGTACATAAAAAAGCTGAAAATGTCGAAGCAGGAAATCAAGGATGAAATGAAACAAAGTGAAGGCGATCCCGCAGTAAAGGGACGTCTGCGGCAGTTGCGTATGGAAAAGGCACGACAACGGATGATGGCTGCAGTGCCAAGCTCGGATGTTGTGATCACCAACCCGACTCACTTTGCCGTTGCTCTGGAATACAAGGGCGAGACAATGGAAGCACCAAGGCTGGTTGCCAAGGGTGTTGATGCGGTTGCCTTTCGCATTCGCAAGGTTGCTGAAGAAAATAAAGTGACCGTTGTTGAAAATCCGCCCCTTGCCCGGGCACTCTATGCCGGGGTGGAAATAGATCAGGAAATACCTCCGGAACACTACAAGGCCGTTGCCGAAGTGATCGGATACGTCTTGAAACTCAAAGGGAAAATGAAGTAATGGGGAGGGGACTTCCTGATCAGGAACAACAGTTATCTGTTTGTGTAAGTGGCGTGTGATTGAGAGGGCAGATGGGATGATATGCCCAACTCAATTGTTTTAGATAAATTTTAAGGGTACCCTGATTTTAACTATAGATCCTTACCCGGTAACGGGGAAAAGACGTTTCGTGGGGGAAGCATGGAAATGTCAGACTACATCTGGCTGAGTGTAAGTGGCTTTCTGGTTGCCATTATTGCGGTGTTGTCTGTCATTGTCTGGCGGCAAAGGGGAATGCTGGCGATCCGTCGCTACGCCTTTGCTGCAGTCCCTCGGCCGCGCCAGATCGTTGATCCTGAAGGAAAAAACCTTTTTGCCAACCCTGCCTTTGAGGATTTTTTCGGGGGTGATTTAAGGGCTGTTCCCGACCTTATTCTCGACGAAAGCCAGGGTGATGAAGACATCGGGCGCAAACTGGCAACCCTGCAGCTGAATGCCCGCAATGGTGTATCGGGGCATGTTGAAATTGAACTCCCTCGCAGTGGTCCAAGTGATCGGGACACCCAGTGGCGCCATGTCGCGGCCTATCCCATTCCCAACCGTCCCGGTTATGTTTTCTGGTTCGTAGACGACATCACCATGCGTCGTCAAATGGAGCAGGTGATCAATGATCAGCAGCAACGCTTTGTCGATCTGCTTGAAAACGCGCCAATCGGCTTTTTCTCGGTTGATGACAAAGGCTGTTTTCTGTTTGCCAACCAGACCCTGACAGACTGGCTCGGTTATTCTTCTTCAGAGCTGGAAAGCGGTAAAATTAAACTGCATGACATCATTGCCGATGCCTCGCTAGAGGATGTTCCCCCCTATCATCCCTTTGAAGATGCCGAAAGCAGCGCTGGAGAGGTCTTTCTTAAAACCGGGGATGGGGAGAAGCGGGTCCTTGCGGCCATCAGCCAGCATATTGCTGATGGAGGGGCTGAGAAGGGGTTCCGCACACGGTCCGTTGTTCGGAACCTTACCCTGGAGCGGGAAATGGCCACGGCGCTGGAGCAGTCAGAAAAACGCTTCCGGAAATTCTTTAACGAAGCACCTGTTGGTATTGTCTTGCTGAACGAGCGGGGAGTTATCACAGAATGCAATCGGGCCTTTCTCGAGTTCCTGGAGACGGAGGAAAGTGCCAAAGGCAAGCCGTTACTTTCTCTGGTCGGCGAGGAAGAACGGGATCAGGTTCGCACGGCTCTGGTTTCAGCTTCGACTTTTGAGCGGAAGGCACTTGAGGTCCGTCTCGAAGGTAACCCGAACCGGGTTTGCAGTATGAATGTGACGCATGTCGATGAAAATTCAGGCTTGCCGAGTGGTTATATTCTCAACTTTACCGATACAACAGATCAAAGAAACCTCGAGGCACAGTTCGCCCAGTCACAGAAAATGCAGGCAGTCGGGCAGCTGGCAGGGGGAATCGCACACGACTTCAACAATCTGCTGACCGCCATGATCGGTTTTTCTGATCTGTTACTTCTGCGTCATCGCCCGGGCGACCAGTCTTTTGCGGATATCATGCAGATCAAGCAAAATGCGAACCGGGCGGCCAATCTTGTCCGGCAGCTTCTTGCTTTCTCCCGTCAACAGACCCTGCAACCCAGACGCCTTAATGTAACCGATATCATTGCGGAGCTGGCCCACCTGTTGCGCCGTCTTATCGGCGAGAATATTGAACTGCGCATTACCCATGGCCGGGACCTTGGGGATGTAAAGGCCGATCAGGGGCAGCTGGAACAGGTGATTATCAATCTGGCGGTCAATGCGCGCGATGCCATGGATCATGGTGGCGTTTTGGAAATCATCACTTCAAACGTGATTGTTGAAAACCCCTACAAGGTAAAAGGGGAAGAAATTCCGCCGGGCGATTATGTCCTAGTCAAGGTTCAGGATACAGGCCACGGCATCCCCACTGAAATTATTGACAGGATCTTTGATCCTTTCTTTTCCACCAAGGAAGTGGGAGCGGGAACAGGTCTGGGGCTTTCAACGGTTTATGGCATTGTCAAACAGTCCGGTGGTTTTGTGTTTGTTGATTCCGCTGCTGATGAGGGAACTGTGTTTTCCCTGTTGTTCCCGCACTTTAGAGAAGGGAAGAAACATCTGGAAGAAGTGGCGACAGAGGCCCCGCAGGCTCTTGATCTGACTGGTCGGGGTACAATCCTCTTGGTCGAGGATGAGGATGCCGTACGGTCTTTCAGTGCAAGGGCACTGGAGAACAAGGGATACAAGGTCCATGAAGCCAACTCGGGAGAAGCTGCGCTTGAGGTGCTGAAAAGCGAGGGGGCTGGAGTTGACCTGATCATTACCGATGTGGTGATGCCCCGGATGGATGGTCCTACATTGATCAAACATGCCTTGGAGATGCGGCCCGACATGAAGGTTATCTTCATTTCCGGGTATACGGAAGATTCTTTCCGCAAGAGTCTGGATGATAACTCTGCGATCGAATTTTTACCAAAACCTTTCAGTCTCAAACAGTTAGCCACAAAGGTGAAAGAGGTTCTGGGGGCCTGATCTGAGGTATATATCTCAGAAGAAAATGAATTTGTGCACGGTTTGTTCTTTTTGATTGTTGCTTGAGAACAAAAAGGGTACATTGTTGCCATTGCAGAGGGTGAGTCCCTGTGGGATAAGGAAGGCAGCAATGGCACAAAACGTCTTACAGTTAGTGGAGAGTAGCACGGTGGATAAACAGAAGGCATTGGAAGCAGCACTGGGGCAGATTGAACGCGCCTTTGGTAAGGGCTCGATCATGAAACTTGGTGAAGGCGCCATAGTGGAAGCTGAATCGATTTCCACAGGATCCCTCGGTTTGGATATCGGGCTCGGTATCGGTGGCTTGCCACGCGGCCGTATTGTTGAAATTTACGGCCCGGAGAGTTCCGGTAAGACAACATTGGCATTACATGTGATCGCCGAAGCCCAGAAGGCGGGAGGAACCTGTGCTTTTATCGATGCAGAGCACGCCCTTGACCCTGCCTATGCCAACAAACTGGGTGTGAATGTCAGCGAACTGCTGATTTCGCAACCTGATGCCGGGGAGCAGGCGTTGGAAATTACGGATACGCTTGTTCGTTCCGGTGCGTTGGATGTCCTTGTTGTCGATTCTGTTGCTGCCCTGGTGCCGCGCGCGGAACTTGAAGGCGATATGGGAGATTCCCTTCCCGGGTTACAGGCGCGTTTGATGAGCCAGGCGATGCGTAAACTGACCAGCTCTATTTCAAAATCGCGAACACTTGTGATCTTTATCAACCAGATTCGTATGAAGATTGGTGTCATGTTCGGTAATCCGGAAACAACGACCGGCGGGAATGCACTTAAATTCTATGCATCTGTACGTCTTGATATTCGACGGATTGGTGCGATCAAGGATCGGGATAATGTCACGGGGAACCAGACCCGGGTCAAGGTGGTGAAAAATAAAATGGCACCGCCTTTCCGTGTTGTCGAGTTTGACATTATGTACGGGGAAGGGATTTCCAAAACTGGCGAAATGCTTGATCTTGGTGTACAGGCCGGGATCGTGGAAAAAGCAGGCGCCTGGTTCTCTTGTGAGGGCCAGCGGATTGGACAGGGCCGCGAAAACGCGAAAACCTTCCTTAGGGAAAATCCCGAGGTTGCCAACAAGATCGAAACAGCAGTTCGCAAGAATGCCGGGATTGTCGCCAATGCAATGCTTGAAGGCAAAGATGATGAAACAATCGATGATGACTGATTGGTGTTTTGCCCGGATAATCTAGGGATAATCTAAACGGGCAATCCAGATTTGTCGGGATAATAAAAAAGGGGCCGCGGCCCCTTTTTTCTTTAGGTAACTCGCCCTATTGACCCAGAACTTTTGAATAGGCTTTGGTGAAGCCTTTCAAGGAGAAGGGAATGGCAATGGTTTTCTTGGTTGAATCCAGAAAAACAACCCGGCCTTCATTCTGACCCTGTAGATTCTGGACCAGCTCTGTATCCAGTTGGATTTCGGTCTGGCAACCTGACTTGATGCACCGCTCAAAAGGGTATTTCCGTTTGAGTGTCGTCCCGATTTCAAGGCCGAAGCCCTCGGGAAGGCGAATGCCAAGAGGGAGCGTCAGGATCATCGTGGAAATTTCTGTTGGATTGTTCGCAGGGCGTCCGACAGCCAGTTCCAGAACAGGCTTGTCGTTGTCACCAAGTAAAATTCTTTGAACAATATAGCAGGACTTGGCATCTGTCGCCTTACAGAGCGCAGCCCAGTCTCCGTGTTGTTCCACGGTTCGTTGAGCAGCCTCCTGGGCATTGGCCTGTGACAGGGATAACAAAACCCCAACGCCAAGGGAGAGAATAAATCCGGATAGAAGTCGTGGCTTGACGTATGACATTTTGTCCGCTTCGTTAGTAAGAAAGCAAGCATCCTACAGATTGTCGGGGGACGATTAAAGTGAATAACGCAGAGTCCCTTGTTTGTCATAAAATACCCAGGAACTCTAGACGAACGCCTTCGCTTCCGGGGGAAAAGAGACAGAACCTACGGGGAAACAACATGCCTGGAAGGGGCTTCCCGCGGTGTTGTTTCGAAAGCTGATGGTGCAAAATCCAGATGCCAATATCCCTGTTTCAAAAAGCTGGGAAAATTAGTGTCGACGGCCACCTGAAAAGCACGCTGACTCTAGACAGTTGGCAAGCAGCGCGCTACAACCGCCATTGAGGTTTCCCACCGGACCACGAGAGGTCAGGTGCCCTGTCCAGCTATTAGGTACGTGAATGAAATGATTACCGGTAACGAGATCCGCAGAACCTTTCTAGACTATTTCAACAAGAACGGTCACACCGTCGTTGATTCTTCTCCTCTGGTGCCGAGAAATGATCCGACGTTGATGTTCACCAATGCGGGAATGGTTCAGTTCAAGAATGTCTTTACGGGAAATGAGACACGTCCCTACAGCCGCGCCGCAACGTCGCAAAAATGTGTGCGCGCGGGTGGCAAGCACAACGATCTGGAAAATGTCGGTTATACCGCCCGACACCATACTTTTTTTGAGATGATGGGCAACTTTTCCTTTGGGGATTATTTCAAGGATCAGGCAATTGAACTGGCCTGGAATCTGATCACCAAAGAGTACGGTGTTCCTGAAGAAAAGCTTCTGGTTACGGTTTATTCCGAGGACGAAGAAGCTGCTGCTCTCTGGCGCAAGATCGCAGGATTGAGCGACGACAGGATTATCCGGATACCAACGTCAGACAATTTCTGGTCCATGGGGGAAACAGGGCCTTGCGGACCGTGTTCGGAAATTTTCTATGATCACGGGGAGCATATTTTCGGTGGTCCTCCGGGGAGCCCTGATGAAGACGGTGACCGTTTTATCGAGATCTGGAATCTGGTGTTTATGCAGTATGAACAGCTGGATAAGGACAACAGGATAAACCTGCCGAAACCTTCAATCGATACAGGGATGGGTCTGGAACGTATTACTGCGGTACTACAGGGTAAACACGATAACTATGACGTTGACCTGCTCCGGACGATTATCGAGGCCTCTGCCGCAGAGACCGGGGTTGATCCCGATGGAGAAAATGCTGTGTCGCACCGGGTGATTGCCGATCACCTGCGCTCGACCTCTTTCCTCATTGCCGATGGCGTTTTGCCTTCTAATGAAGGTCGGGGCTATGTCTTGCGCCGGATCATGCGTCGGGCGATGCGTCATGTGTACAAGCTGGGATCAAAAGATCCTACGCTCTATAAACTGGTGCCTGCGCTGACCCGGATTATGGGCAATGCCTTTCCCGAACTTTCTCGCGCACAGTCCCTGATCACAGAAACTCTCAAACTCGAGGAAAAGCGTTTCGGTCAGACACTGGACCGCGGTATGCGGTTGCTGTCCGAAGAAACGGACAAGCTGGCGGACAAGGGAACCTTGAACGGAGAAGTGGCTTTCAAGCTGTATGATACCTATGGCTTCCCGCTGGATTTGACACAGGATGTCCTGCGCGGTCAGGGGCTGTCGGTTGATACCGCAGGCTTTAATGCAGCGATGGAGCTACAGCGGGCCGCTGCGCGTAAAGCTTGGACCGGTTCAGGTGATCTGGCGACAGAAAAAGTATGGTTCGAACTGCAAGAACGTTTCGGCGGAACCGAATTCTTTGGTTATGACACGGAAACAGCCGAGAGCCAGGTTCTTGCCGTTCTGGTCGACGGCAAGGAAGTTGCCTCTGCAAAAGCTGGTGATCAGGTGATGATCATTACCAACCAGACACCTTTTTACGGTGAAAGTGGTGGACAGCAGGGGGATCATGGTCTGCTTTTCTCTGCTGATGGCGATGAAATCGTAATCCGCGATACCCAGAAAAAACTGGGTAATCTTTTTGTACATATTGGGGAAGTGAGCCGGGGGACTGTCAAAGTCGGACAGGCCCTGGAAATGAAGGTCGACAGCGTTCGCCGTTCCGCTTTGCGCGGCCATCACTCTGCCACGCATCTGCTGCATGAAGCCCTGCGCCGTCGCCTCGGAACTCATGTCAGCCAGAAAGGTTCTCTGGTTGCACAGGAACGCCTGCGGTTTGATATCAGCCAGCCCCGTTCGCTGGAGCCGGAAGACATCGCCGTTGTGGAAGCTGAAGTGAACGAGCGCATCCGCCTGAATGCGGAAGTGACAACCCGGTTGATGACCCCGGAAGAAGCCATTGAAGAAGGGGCTATGGCCCTTTTTGGCGAGAAATACGGGGAAGAAGTGCGTGTCGTTTCTATGGGTGGAGCGGACAGTTCGACCGGAAGTGGTTTTTATTCGACAGAGCTTTGCGGGGGAACTCATGTTCGCCGCACGGGAGACATCGGTTTCTTCAAGATTGTCTCTGAAGCGGCACTGGCTTCTGGAGTGCGCAGGATTGAAGCTGTAACCGGTCAGGCGGCACTGGATTATGTGTCGTTACAGGAAAGCCAGCTCGCTGCTGCTGCGTCTGTGATCAAGGCATCGCCTGCCGAACTGGAAGCACGGATCAGCAGTTTGATGGACGAACGCAAGCGCCTTGAACGGGAATTGACGGATGCCCGTCGCAAGCTCGCAGCCAGCGGCAGCGGGTCTTCTGCGACAGACGACGTCAAGGAAATCAATGGCATCAAATTTGCGCCGCGTATCCTTGATGGTGCTCTGGCCAAAGATCTTAAGCCGACAGCTGATGAGATGAAAAAACAGCTGGGAAGCGGTGTGATTGTGCTGATTGCCACAAATGAAGGCAAAGCTTCTATTGTTGTTGCTGTTACCGATGATCTGACTGATCGGATTTCTGCAGTCGAGCTTGTTCGTGCCGGTTCTGCAGCTCTTGGCGGACAGGGGGGCGGTGGTCGTGCTGATATGGCTCAGGCCGGTGGCCCTGATGCCAGCAAGGCTCCCGAAGCAATCAAGGCGATTGAAGCTCTGATCTGATCATCCGTAATCAGAAATAGAAGAGAAGCCCCGGGAGAAATCCGCGGGGCTTTTTTTATGACTTCTTCAATTTTGTTTTCTGTTATTTTCTTCCACCGGCCAGCTTTATGGCATCGGGATGTTTGCGCAGGCACGCCATGGCCCATACCCCCAGAAAAGGCCCGAGAGCCAGGGGCGCAAAGGCATAGTGCCACCCTAATAGCTCCACGGCGTAGGGCATCAGGTGAATCGTGACCAGTGTCAATGTAAAGCCAAGGGATGTTTGCAGGGTTAACATGGTACCGATGATGTCTGCCTCGGCCAGTTCGGCGATGGAAGCTGAGAATTGCGCTGAATCAGCAACAATGCTGAAACCCCAGAGCAAACATAGGGGAAGGAGCAACCAGGGAGAGGCACCAAAGAAAAATCCGATAGCCAGGGCACAGCTGCCGCTGATCAGCATGGAGGCAATGGTCAGCGTGGTTCGGCCCAGCCTGTCTGCAAGGTATCCTGCGAGAAGGCAGCCTATGGCACCAATGCCTACTGTGGCAAAGGTAGCCAGTTTTGCATGGGATGCCGCTTGATCAAGAGGCATGCTTTGGCTGAAGCTGGCCATAAGGAAAAGTCCGATCCAGGCCCACATGGCATAGAGTTCCCACATATGACCTAGATAGCCCAGATTTGCCAGCCGCAGAGGTTTGATCTTCCAGGCAAAGAAAACCTGGCGAATATGAAATTTGGGCGCGCGGCTATAAGCAGGACCAAGTCTGAAAAGAAGAATGCCAAGCCCTGCTGTAACTGCGGCCAGGGAGGAAGCCTGGATGGTAAAGCGCCAGTCAATGCCCCCCACTGCATTAAAGAGATGTGGTGTCGCTGAGCCTAATGTCAGCGCACCAACCAGAACCCCTACCAGCAGCCCCATATCGCCTTTTGCCCAGGTTGCTGCCATGCGCATACCGATGGGGTAAATCCCCGCCATGCATACCCCGGTGATAAATCGGAAGAACGGGAGCAGGGGCGATGTTGCCTCGGGTAACAGCATCGCGGCGTTGGCAGCTGCGGCAATCAGGGCCGAGACCAGAAAAAATACTTTGGGAGGCAGGCGGTCAGCAGCACCAGTGAGTGTCGAGGCAATGCTGCCGACAACAAAGCCGACCTGAACGGAACTGGTAAAGAGCGCCTGTTGAAAGGGGCTGAGGTTGTATTCCTGGGTGAGGGCAGGAACAACCGCCGAGGCGGAAAACCACAAGGTCATGGCAGCGACCTGACAGAGCGCCAGAACGGTCAGAAATATCCATTTACCCTGTGGGTGTTCCATGCTGTCCTGTGAGGGGTGAGATGAAGGGTTTGTGACGCTAGAAAAGTACGCGCAACTTGTCCAGTCACGTTTTAGACAAAGGACTGTTTCTCGCCAGACGATTCAGATCCGGGAAGAGTGAACAGAGAGAAGATGAACAAAGGAATGATTTTGTTTTCTAGGCATGTCTCGCCTTTGGGGGAAATCATGACCTTTTACCATGACGGGGTTATCTGCCAACTCGACTTTGCCGATTGCAGGGGGCGCTGGCAAAAAACACTGGATCGACGTTTCCCGGGATTTGCCCTGGAAGAAGGAAAGTCGCAAACGGAAGTGGATGAAAGACTAAGGGCATATTTTGATGGGGGGAAAAATGCCTTTGCGGGTCTGGCTTTGGATATGGGGGGGACGGTTTTTCAGCGCAGCGTCTGGACGGCCTTACAACAGGTACCTTTTGGTGAGAGACGCACCTATAGTGAGGTAGCGGCGGCAATTGGTAAACCTGATGCTGTTCGTGCAATGGCTGCGGCGAATGCTTTTAACCCTCTTTCAATTATCATCCCCTGCCACCGGGTTTTGGGAAAATCCGGCGCCTTGACAGGCTATGGTGGGGGCGTGGCACGGAAACGGGCCCTTCTTTGTCACGAAGATCCTGCTTTTTTTGCCTGAATCCCTGAAACAAGGGAAGACCGCACAAGGCGGTCTTCCTGGGCAGTCTTCCTGTGTTGAGACCATTCCGGTTGGCTTCAGCTTTTCGCTTCCGGGATGAGATGAACATCGCGTTGCGGGAAGGGAATGGAAATGCCTTCTTTGTCAAAGGCTTCCTTAATGGCGCGGCGGTTGTCACTCTGTGCTGGCCAGTAGTTGCCAGTATCAGTCCAGTAGCGAACAGTCAGATCAACCGAGCTTTCTCCCAACCCGGTAACAATGACCTGTGGGGCGGGGTCTTTGTGTACCCGTGGATCAGCATTCACGACAGCCAGGGCAACCTTTTCAGCTTTTCCAATGTCGTCGCCATAACCTATACCGACAACCAGATCAGTGCGGCGTTTGCTGTTGCGGCTGAAGTTGGTAACCTTTGCGGACCAGAGCCGGGAATTGGGTACAGAAATATAAAGACCATCGACGGTGGTCATGTGTGTGACAAAGAGGCCGATTTCCTCGACTGTTCCGGAGATACCATCTGCATCGACAAATTCTCCGACTTTCATCGGACGTAAAAACAGAAGCATAAAACCGGCAGAAATGTTCTGCAACGTTCCCTGAAGCGCCAGGCCAATGGCCAGGCCAGCAGCACCGAGAACTGCAATAATACTGGTGGTTTCCACGCCAAAACGGGCAAGAACAGCGACAAGGACAAAAATCATGATCGTGTAATGAACAATATTCACGATCATTGGCCGCAAGGTACGGTCAACCCGTCCGGACTTTTCCAGAAGTTTCTGGGTATAGCCGCTGACTTTCTTGGCAACAAAACGCCCGATGACCAAAATGGCCAGGGCCGCCAGAATTTCCAATACCATATCCAGAGCCAGATTGCCGTAACTCTCGATCAGTTGTGTGTATTCTTCAGTCATGTCTGGATTTCAATCTTTCTGTTTTTGAATTGCGGGGCATACCCGTAAGACAAAACCCCCGCTGTGGATCATACAGCGGGGGTTTCGAAAAATCATCCCGGGAAAATACTTACTGAATATAATTTCCCGGATATATCAATTACTGGATGTCAGCCAGGACCTTGACGGAAACCATGTGGTCCGGATCTGTCACAGAACCGCTGCCGGGGGCTCCACGTTTGATACCATCAACAAATTCCATGCCTTCGATAACGCGGCCCCAGACAGTGTACTGGGTATTCAGTGAAGGCGCGCTGTCGAACATGATGAAGAACTGGCTGTCGCCAGAATGCGGGTTCTGGGAGCGGGCCATACCAACGATGCCGCGAACGAAAGGTTCTTTGGAAAATTCTGCACGAAGTTTTTTCCCGGAACCGCTGGTGCCTGTACCGGTCGGATCACCTGTCTGGGCCATGAAGCCTTCGATAACGCGGTGGAATACGATGCCATCGTAAAAGCCCTCGCGCGCCAGTTCCTTGATTCGTGCCACATGTGTTGGGGCAAGATCAGGAAGCATTTCGATGACAACCTTACCGGTTTCCAGTTCGATAACCAGGGTGTTTTCAGGATCGGCTGCAGAAGCAGTCGTGGTAGCAACAGTCATGGCAATAAGCCCTACAAGTAGATTACGAAAGATTTTGAACATGCTTATGCCTGATCCATAACTTTTTTCAAGTTTTCATCGATGGCTTCCATGAAAGCCTCTGTCGTCAGCCAGCTCTGGTTCGGGCTGATCAGCAGGGCCAGATCTTTGGTCATTTTGCCGGATTCAACGGTATCGATACAGACCTGCTCAAGCGTTTCGGCAAACTTCACAACTTCCGGTGTGTCATCAAACTGTCCGCGGAACTTGATGCCACGGGTCCAGGCAAAGATGGATGCAATCGGGTTGGTCGAGGTCTCTTTACCCTGCTGGTGCATGCGATAATGACGGGTAACGGTACCGTGGGCTGCTTCAGCTTCAACGGTTTGCCCATCGGGTGTCATCAGGACGGAGGTCATCAGTCCAAGGGAGCCGAAGCCCTGTGCCACGGTGTCGGACTGGACATCGCCATCATAGTTTTTACAGGCCCAGACAAAACCACCAGACCATTTCATGGCAGCGGCAACCATGTCATCAATCAGACGATGCTCATAAGTAATGCCCTTGGCAGCAAACTTGTCGGCAAACTCTGCATCAAAGATTTCCTGAAAGAGATCCTTGAAGCGTCCGTCATAGGCCTTGAGGATGGTGTTCTTGGTGGAAAGGTACACGGGCCAGCCAAGGTCGAGACCGTAGTTCATACAGGCGCGAGCAAAACCACGAATAGAATCATCAAGATTGTACATACCCATGGCAACGCCGGCTTCCGGGAAGTCAAAAACTTCGCGGGTAACGGCTTCGCCGCCATCAGCCGGCTGGAAGGTCATGGTCAGTTTACCTGCACCGGGAACAAGAAAGTCGGTCGCTTTGTACTGGTCACCAAAAGCATGACGGCCGATGACAATCGGTTGAGTCCAGCCCGGAACCAGTCTTGGAACATTTTCCATGATGATCGGCTGGCGGAAGACGGTTCCACCGAGAATGTTGCGGATGGTGCCATTGGGCGAACGCCACATTTTCTTTAGCTTAAATTCTTCAACACGGGCTTCGTCAGGTGTAATTGTTGCGCACTTGACACCGACGCGGTGTTTTTTGATCGCATTGGCTGCGTCAACAGTGATCTGGTCATCTGTTGCATCGCGGCTTTCGACGGAAAGGTCATAGTACTTCAGATCAACATCGAGATAGGGCAGAATCAGTTTTTGCTTGATTCTGTCCCAGATGATCCGGGTCATTTCATCACCGTCGAGTTCAACGATCGGGTTTTTTACCTTGATTTTGGCCATGTTAGCCTCCTTGTTTGTCGGCTTATTGTGTCTGTTCTGGGAAACTCTAGAAGGAAAATAACAGTCTTTCGCTGCAGTGCAAGATAATGGAGGATTTTCCCTGGATCAAATCTGCTTTAACTGCTGGGTCAAACCCGGGTTTAACCCGGGTCACACCGGGGTTAAAGCAGAGTGATATCCGGTTTTACCCGTGAATCCGGCAGGCTTTCTAGGGTCTGGAAAACCTCTTCAATGCTGTTGACCACAGAATAGATATCTTCCGGTTTCTGCCGGAGATAGCCGCATTCAATCTGGTGGTCAATCAAGTCTGTCAGGGGGGTCCAGAAGTTTTCCAGATTGATCAGGATAATCGGCTTGTCGTGCATTCCCAGCTGTTTCCAGGTGGCAACTTCGAAAAACTCCTCCAGCGTTCCCAGTCCCCCGGGAAGAATGCAAAAGGCATCAGAGCGTTCGAACATCTGCATTTTACGGGTATGCATGGAATCGACAACAACAAGCTCACTGACACCCGTGTGTCCAACTTCAAATCTCTGCAGATATTCCGGAATAATGCCGGTAACCCGTCCCTTGCCGGTGAGGGCTCCGTCTGCGACCCGGCCCATCGAACCAACGCGCCCGCCGCCATAAATGATTTCAATTCCTTTTTCGGCAGCCCGTTGTCCGAGAAGGGTTGCCTGATCAAGATGTTTTTCGCTTACCGAATTGGAAGAGCCACAGTAGACACAGATTGAAGTGATACCGCTCAAATCGTTTCTCCTTGAAAATACAGCATAAAATGTTTCAAATTTTGTTTAACTACATACAGCGTTATAATTTTGGCGCGGGTGATAGAAAAGCCGATCCTCCGCGCCATCGTGGAACATCATATTCCAATAAGTGGCTTTTATGCTTGTGAAAAAATGATTATTTTTCCTGAGAGGGATGCTTGCCTGAATGACATCCTGAATTATATCGGGTAAAAGTTGTGTCTTGTGCTTTTTTGCGCAGTCCTTAACCTGTCCAATCATCCAGGCACCCCCGGAGGGAAATCACCTTTGGGTGTCTGTTCGTCAATGTCTTGGGAGACTATGCCTTTGAGCCGCGCCTTCGCCCTTGCTCTCGTTATTGTCCTCGCCCTTGCCGCGATCGGTGGGGTGATCTGGTATACAGGCAGTGATGACCCATCGGTCAGCCTGTCTGACGGAGCCTCTGGAGACGCCGAGGTCGTTACGAAAACTCTTACTCCTCGGGACAAGACGGTCAAAAAATCCCCAGAGGAATCTCCAGAAGAATCCCCGCAAACGTCAGAAACAGTGAAGACAGATAATCCTGATATAGCGGAGACTACCGGCAGCGACGCCACTGCTCCGGCAGAGGAGCAAGACGCACAAAAAGCTGAAAATAACAACCTGTCCGGGGATAAGGCGTCCGAACTCTCGTTTGATATTATCCGGGTTGAAAAAAACGGAGATACGGTCCTCGCAGGACGGGCACCCGCTGACAACGAGGTCCGGATCCTTGATGGAACAACCATATTGGGGCGCGTAGAGGCTGATCAGAATGGTCAATGGGTCTATGTTCTTGAAACGCCGCTTGAACCAGGTACGCATGAACTGGGGCTGGAGGTTGAACAGGAGGATGGCAGCAAACTGAAATCTGCAGATGTGGCGATTGTCGATGTTCCTGAAGGTGAAAAATCAGCTCTTGCTGTTCTGGTTCCCGCTGATAACCAGGGAGCCAGCCGGGTACTGCAACTTCCTGAAAAGATTGGCGAGGAAGGTATCAAAAACGGTGAATTGGCGCTGGATAGTGTTGATTATGATGATGCGGGCAAGACCGTTATCGGCGGAACCGCCACGCCGGGGAAAAAGGTTGCAGGGTATCTCAATAACGAATTTGTTGGGCAGGGCACTGCCAATGATCAGGGGCGCTGGACTGTCGAACCTGAACAAAACGTCGAAGAAGGGCTGCATCAGCTCCGGATTGATCAGCTTGATGAGGCCGGGAAGGTCACGGCGCGTGTCGAAATTCCTTTCTCCCGCTCAGGCAAGGTGGAAACCCGACCAGATGAACGCGTTGTAACGGTCCAGCCTGGCAATAGCCTTTGGCGTATTTCTCGCAGCATTTACGGGGAAGGGGCTCATTTTGCGGTTATTTATGATCGGAACAGAGATCAAATTCGGGATCCGGATCTGATTTACCCCGGACAGATTTTTGTTCTGCCAAAAGGCGAGTGATTTTCAATGTCCTTTTGGTCGCTGTAAAAAACCTTACATTTGCTGCCGGAATAACGTATTAGACAGGATTAACTGCTGTCGGGCCCTTTGTACTGTTGGGGGTTCGACAGAAAAATTTATGAATAAATGAATGGAGAAGACTGTGCTCAAGCACATACTGGTGCCAATAAACAAAGCTGGATGGCCTTTCGTTGGAGGAGCGCTCGCCTTGAGCGTGATCTTCGCTCTTATCTGGAAGCCCCTGGCAATTGTCGGATTGATACTTGCTGCATTCTGCACGTACTTTTTTCGCGATCCAGAGCGTCAGACCCCGGTTCGGGCAGGGTTGATTGTCAGCCCGGCTGACGGGCACATCAGTGCGATTGAAACAGCAGCGCCACCTGCTGAACTTAACATGGGGACAGAACCGCTGATGCGGGTTTCGGTATTCCTCAGTGTGTTCGATGTGCATGTGAACCGCGTACCTGCTGCTGGTAAAATTACCGAACTGGCTTATCATCATGGCGCTTTCCTCAACGCGGCTCTTGATAAGGCTTCTGAGCTGAACGAGCGGATGTCGGTCAAGATGGAAACCGAAGATGGCAAGGAAATCGCTTTCGTGCAGATTGCCGGCCTGATTGCCAGACGGATCATTTGTAATCTGAGCATGGGTCAGGAAGTCAAAACCGGCGAAAGATTCGGCCTGATCAGGTTTGGCAGCCGCACGGATGTTTATCTGCCAAACGGCGTTGCTCCGCTGGTGGCTGTTGGACAGCAAATGATCGGCGGAGAAACTGTTATTGCCGATCTGCAATCAGATGAATCTATTCGTGAAGCCGAGGTGAGATAACATGGCAGGTCTCAAGCGCCGTCACCGCCTTCATGGTTTTTCTATAAACCGTTTGATTCCCAATGCAATCACCTTGATGGCCCTCTGCTCCGGTTTGTCCGCAATCCGGGCAGGGCTGGCCCAGAACTGGGAATTGGCGGTTGCCGGAATTGTTGTGGCGATGGTGCTGGATGGACTGGATGGTCCGGTTGCCCGCTTGATGAAAGGGACCAGTGAATTTGGTGCTCAACTTGATTCACTGGCCGATTTTGTCAACTTTGGCGTCACACCTGCTTTACTAATCTATCTCTGGGCTATGGACGGCACCGGGGGACTGGCCTGGGCTGTTGCCCTGTTTTTTGCCATCTGTTGCGGCATGCGGCTGGCCCGCTTTAATGCCAGCTTGCAGGATGAAAATCCTCCCCCTTGGGCGACCAAGTTCTTTACTGGCATCCCGGCCCCTTGTGGCGCAGGGCTGATCTTGTTGCCGGTCGTGCTCAGTTTCGAGCTGGGCGATGATTTTTTCCGCTCTTCCATACTTAACGGCGTGATGCTGGTTCTGGTTGGCGGGCTGTTTATCAGCACAATACCAACCTATTCATCAAAACGTATCAGAATCCCGCGGCGGTATGTCGGGTTCGTTTTGCTGGGCGTGGCGATCTGTATCATGTTGCTCTACAGCACGCCCTGGATGTTCCTCAGCGTTGCAGGTCTGGGGTATCTGGTCAGTATCATTCTGGCTCAGTTTTCCTACCGGAATACCAAGGCCAAGATGATGGCGCAGATGACCCAGGAAAACAAAAATTCCGAGGCCGGGCAAGACCAGCAGCCGACAGGAAAGTAAACTGAAACAAGCTGACTAAAGACGACGGAAACTGATCTTTATGTTTGATGCCTGGATGCGTAAAAGAATTGACCCGGCCCTTGAGCGGCTGGGTCGTTCTGTTTCTGACAGGGAGATTACGGCCAATCAGGTTACCTGGACCGGGTTTGGTATTGGTCTGATGGTTATCCCGGCCCTGGCATTCGGTCGGCCGGAGATTGCGCTGGTCTGTATTCTTTTGAACCGCATCTGTGACGGACTGGACGGGGCTGTCGCGCGGATCAGGGGCCTGTCTGATCTGGGAGGGTATCTGGATATCACCCTCGATTTCCTGTTCTATTCGGCGGTCATCTTTGGGTTTGCCCTGTTTGATCCGTTACTCAACAGTCTCCCGGCAGCCTTCCTGATCTTTTCCTTTGTTGGCACGGGAAGCTCATTTCTTGCCTTTGCCATCGTGGCAGAAAAACGGGGAATCTCGACAGATATCCGTGGTAAAAAAAGTATCTATTACCTCGGGGGGCTGACGGAAGGGACAGAAACAATTGTCTTTCTTATTGCTCTTTGTATCTGGCCGGGTAGCTTTCCCTGGATGGCCTGGGGGTTCGGGTCGCTTTGCTGGATCACCACGGCATTTCGTATCCATGCGGCGATGACGACATTTCGCCCCTGAATAACGTTACCTTGGCCCGATAAAAAAGCCCCCGAAAGAATTTATCTTTCGGGGGCTTTTTTTTATTTCTACTCAGCGGCTTTTGGCGGAGAAGAGCTTTCTTCATCAGACATAGAGATATCAGATTTCTTTAACCGCTGTCGCATCCTCTGTACAAAATTCCGGGTGTTGGAACGGATCATCAGGGAACAGGGGGTGATCACCAGTGTGAGAATGGTTGCAAAACACAAGCCAAAGGCAATGGCTGTGGCAAGCTGTGTCCACCACTGGGTCGAGGGCCCACCGATCTGTACCGTTCTGTTGATCAGATCGATATTTGTCGAGAGGACCATCGGCATCAATCCGAGAACAGTCGTGACTGTCGTCAACAAAACAGGGCGCAGGCGCTGGGCACCTGTGCGGATGATGGCTTCTTTCTGGTCCTTAAACCTGGTTGCAACATAATCATAGGTATCAATCAACACGATGTTGTTGTTGACCACAATGCCGGCGAGGGCAATGACACCGATCCCGGACATAACAATACCGAAGGGTTGTCCGGTGATCAGCAAGCCGAGCAGAACCCCGATGGTGGACATGATCACAGCTGAGAGGATCAGAAACGCGCTGTAGAAGCTGTTGAACTGGGTAACCAGAATGATTGCAATCATAAAGAGCGCAACGCCAAAGGCCTTGACCAGAAAATCCTGTGATTCCTGCTGGTCCTGATTTTCTCCCTTGAATTCGACCTTGACCGACGGATCGATGTCCTGGGTGGCGAGCCAGCTTCCCAGTTGCTTGACCATGTCATCAGCCAGAAGGCCCGGCCGGATATCGGATTTCACAGTGGCAACACGCTTGCTGTCGACGCGGTTGATCAGGCCGACTTTGGGAAAAGCCGTCCGGGTGATGAAGTTCGAGATCGGAATAAGGCCGACGTTGGTCTGTATCTTGATCTGGTCAAGATGTTCGATGCTCCGGTAATCACGAGGCAGGCGAACCACCAGATCAATTTCCTCATCACTTTCATCCGGGCGATAACTGCCGAGCTTCATCCCGTTTGTGACCATACGGATGTAACTGCCGATCAGGGCAATGTCGGCCCCGAATTTGGCCGCCTGTGCCCGATCGACGTCAATACGCCATTCGATCCCGGGAATGGGCAGGCCATCTTCGATATCGATGAAATCCTCTGACGCCTGAAGGTGATCGGCTATCAGTTTGGCTGTCGGATAGACCCCTGTCGGGTCATCTGAAGACACCTCGATCTGGATTGGTTTTCCGGATGAAGGGCCATCCTGTTCTTTGCGCAGTTCGATCGAGATGCCTGCCAGCATGCTCGTACGGTCGCGGATTTCGTCGAGGATTTCATCCGCAGGGCGGCGGTTGAACCAGTCGGTAAACTCCATCTGGATGTTGCCAATGACATCTTCGGGTTGATCCCTGCCAGTCGAACTTTCTGCATTGCTGTTGGCATAGATACTGTGGAATTCCTGTTTGTCATTCTGTAGTTCGATAATGATATCCTCGACCTGTTTGACCAGAAAATCACGTTCATCAATCGACATGTTCCCCTGTGCACGCACCTGTAGCACGACGTTATCCGGCTCGATATCGGGAAAGAACTCAACGCCCTTGCCATAGCTGCCATACAGAAAGATCACCCCGATAAAAGACACAAAGGTCAGGCTGAGGACAGTACCGGGGAAGCGAAGGACTTTTTCCATAAGAGAGATATAACCGCCAGTCAGCCCCTTGACCTTGTGCAGATCTCCGGTTTCTGAGGCTGCCAGGTTCTCCATGGTTTCCTTGTCTGCTGCGCCACCGGGCTTGCCTATCAGCCCGCCCAGGGTAGGGACTACCACCAGCGCCATCACCAGGGACGCGCTGAGGGTCGCGATCAGGGTAATAGGCATGAACTTCATGAACTCGCCCATGATGCCCGGCCAGAAAATCAGCGGGGCAAAAGCGGCCAGGGTTGTCGCTGTCGAGGCAATGATCGGCCAGGCCATGCGCATACTTGCTTGTTTGTAGGCTTCAACCCGGTGCAGGCCTTCGCTCATCTTGCGATCGGCAAACTCTGTGACGACAATTGCGCCATCAACCAGCATACCAACCGACAGGATCAGGCTGAAGAGAACCACAACGTTCACAGTCATCCCGGCAGCATGCAGCATCATGATCGAGGCCAGAAAGGAACCTGGAATAGCAAGTCCGACCAGCAGGGAAGAACGGAAACCCAAAGCAGCAACGACGACAATCATAACCAGAATAATAGCAGAAAGAACGTTGTTCTGCAGATCCTGGAGCATTGTGCGGATATCTGTGGACTTGTCCTGGCTAAAGGAAACCTCGATGGATTCTGGCCAGCTTTTCCGGGTTTCCTCGACCACGGCCCGAACCTGTTCAATGGTCTCGATAATGTTCGTACCGGTCCGCTTGGAAATTTCCAGTGTCAGGGCAGGGTGACTGTTAACCCGGGCGTATTCTGTCGGATCCTTGAAGGTTTTCCTCAGCAGGCCGATGTCTCTTAACCGGACAACTGCATCGCCATTGACCTTGACCGGCATATTGAGAATATCATCTGTACTCTCGAAAAGTCCCGGGACCTGGATGGCAAAACGGCCTTGTCCTGTATCAAGCGATCCGGCGGCAACCACAAGGTTCGACTTGGCGACGGCGTTTATAATGTCGTTTGCATCGAGGTTATAACTTTCCAGCATCAGAGGATCGACAACAATCTCGATCAACTCATCGCGGTCTCCAATCAATTTGGCTTCGAGGACGTTAGGCAGGGCTTCAAGTCTGTCCTGCAGATCCTTGGAGATGTCGAGCAAGGCCCGTTCTGGCACAGAGCCGGACAGATTGACGACCAGAATTGGAAAAAGACTCAGATTGATCTCGTGAACCGTCGGTTCATCGGCATCATCCGGCAGTTCTGCCTTGGCAATGTCGACCTTCTCGCGGACATCAGCCAGGGCCAGATCCACATCGAATCCTGCGTCAAACTCCATTGTGACATTTCCGCCCCCCAAAAAGGCTTTGGAACTCATTTCCTTGATGCCTTCGAGGCTGCGGAGTTCTTTTTCCATGGGTTTGAGCAGCAGGCGTTCAGCATCGGCAGGGGAAATGCCGTCGTGATGCATACTGACATAGATCGTGGGGATATCGATGTCGGGATTGTCTTCCTTGGGGATCGTGACGTAGGACACAGCCCCGGCAATCAAAATAAGGATCAGGGAAAGCAGAACTGTACGCGACCGTCCAAGGGCCGTTGAGATGATACCGTTCATGAGCGGTTATCTCCTCCGTTGAAAACCTGCAGTGTCCGGGCATCAACAGGGTCAACTGTCTGGCCGTCAGTTACCAGCTCCTGGCCTATCACGATAAAGGTCAGGGTTTCGGGCAGACCACCAAGCCAGAGACCATCAGAAGCGTTTTCGAGGATGCTTACTTCTCGGAACACGACCTGGTTTTTGTCATTTATCGTTTTGACGCCGACGGTACCAGAATCAGAAATTGTGAGAATCCCGGGAGAGACCTTGTGGGCCCGGGTTGTGTTTAGATCAATTGTGGTCTCTGCGGTCATTCCATCCGTGATGAGCCGCTTGTCATTGGGGACAGCAATTTCGATCCGAAATGTTCTGGTTGCGGGATCTGCCATGGAGGCGATAAACCGGACGGAACCCTTGATTTTCTCTCCAGTTACCAGTTTGACGGTTGCAGGGTCTCCTACAGAAATAAAGGGCACCAGCCGTTCACTGACATCCGAGGCAACAAGGATTGTCGAAAG
Organism: Kiloniella laminariae; assembly: GCF_027214005.1. Taxonomy (GTDB): domain Bacteria; phylum Pseudomonadota; class Alphaproteobacteria; order Kiloniellales; family Kiloniellaceae; genus Kiloniella; species Kiloniella laminariae_A. The sequence goes on along the minus strand of NZ_JAPWGY010000002.1, from coordinate 418,554 downwards.
ATCGACAACGGTGCCGATTTTGTCCCCGACATCAACAAACTCGCCAATTTCGACGCTGCGTTCATTCAGCACCCCGTTAAAGGGCGCAGGAATACGGGTGTTGGAAAGAGCGACTTTGACCCGACTCAGTTCCGCTTCGGCAGATTCCAGTGCGGCTTTGCTTGCTGCGAGCTGGGTTTCTGCCTTGAAACCTTTTTGGGACAGGCGCTTGGCGGCCGTGTATTCAATGGCTCTTTGCTCTTTCAGGGCTTCATACTCGGCGACCTTGGCGGATCTTTCATTCACATCCAGCCGTGCGATGATCTTCCCCGATTCAACCCGCTGCCCTTTTTCATAGGGGAGTTCGACAACGCGTCCACTGGTCTCACTTTTCACGTCAACGTAACGCAAGGCTTCGGTCCGACCGCGTATGGTCAGATGGCGTGTAAAGCTTTCTGCAGTTTGTTGCAGGACGCGAACCGAAGGAATGCGCTGTGCCTGGTTCAGATCGACGGGAGGTTTCTTGATCTCTGGCTGTGTCGATGTTCCTGCCTCGGAATTTCCCGCCAACTGACCAGATGCCACCCAGGCAATAGATCCTGCAGCAAGTGTGAATGCAAGGAGATAGGATATTTTCATGATACGAGCCTGCCTGATGTCTTGCTGTTTGAGAGCGGCGGGAGGGAGGAAGCCTCACCCGGAAATGCGTGTTTGTGTTGCTCAAGATAGTCGAGCGAGGATTTGTAAATGGTCATGCCCAGGCCGTGGCAGAGTTGCTGTCCCAGCGGAAAAGTAGATGGGTCACAGTCACTCATGCGCTTTATGGTGTCCTGGTAAAAGGCGATCCGCTTGTCGATAAGCTGACGTGTCTGTCGAGGAGGAAGCAGATCGGAAAAATAAAGTAGAAAGAAAAAATCCGAAGTTACTTTATCGGGCGCAGGAGGTGTCATGAGACTCTCGATCAGCACCAGACTTCCCTTTTCTGTGAGACGATAGACTTTCTTGTCGGGGCGCTTTTCCTGGGCCATTTGGGTGCAATCTACCAATCCTTCATTGGACAGGCGTCCGAGTGCCGGATAGATCGAGCCAAAACTGGCATCCTGAAAGTGGCTGAAAGGGCCTTCCTCAAAAGCTTTTTTTATTTCGTAGCCACTGGCTTCTCCCAGATAGAGGGCGCCTAGGCAAAGAGTTCTGACATCCATGAAGATTTTCTCGTTTTATCATCTATGTGGGTTAGATATAGATCATTCCGTCATATATCAAGCCGATATATGACGGAATGATGTGGGTATCATGAAATTTTCTGTTTCCTGAAAACCAGGATTTGCAGGGTTTTATGGATTTCCGTTCCGGTTTCAGGGGGAGATTCCGGGAGAATAAAAGTGGGGATTTATCTAAAATACCCGAAATTGCCAGCGCTCTTGAGAAAGCGTAGAATGCAGGTAAGGAGAATATGTAAATGGACTATTCAATACCTGTATCCGGCCTTAAGCTGCAGTCTTTGAAAGTGTCTGTATCGGCGAATAATATCGTCAATGCGGGGTCTCTCGACTCTGGTCGCTTGCCGGAAAAGGTTCCCTTTACCCCCAGCGAGGTTAATGCCTTCAGCACAGAGCCGGGTGTGCGTGGATCTGTGCGTCAACTGACTGCAAATACCCCCTTGTCTGCGACAGGGCAGGCGAGTGATTTCCTTCAGGTTTTTTCTTCGACAGGTGTTAACATTGAAGAGGAACTGGTGAATCAGAAGCTTGCTGTCACGGCCTACAAGGCAAATGCTGCTGTGATCAGAACGTTCTCCGAACTTGATGAGGCGTTGCTGGAACTTGGCGCAAATACCGCTAAGTAAGATCTGTCATACGGGTGATTTGGTAATCCGACTTTTGCTCACGGTTTTTGGGGCCGCTTTCAAGCCTCTGTTCAGGATAAACCTCTCTTCAGGGGCGTTAACTTTACTGTTTGGCTCTTATCTCCTATAATAATACATCTGATCCGTGTGAACGGGCCTGTAGATGGTCAGTAAGCACCAGGAGATTGAGGCAGTACCAATGACACAGAAAACCGTTACCGATTTTGCAGGGGATGATCAGCGGCGCTTTCAGCGCATCTCTGTTCTCTGGAATGGTGAATGTTCCAGTGAAGATTCAGGCATGTCCAGCAAATGTGTTATCTTCGACATCTCTGTAAATGGTGTCCGTGCCAGATTTGAACAGGGGCTTGCAGTTGGTACGCGGCTGGTGATCAATATCTCTAATGGTGTTCAGTTTATCTCGGAAGTGGTTTGGTCAAGAGGCCAGGTTGTCGGGTTGCGCTTCAAGGATAGTCCGGAAAAACTGGCAAGTATCATGGCAGGCATTCTGCCCCTGCGTTGCCTGGAATTTATCTGAGCGAGGGATCAGTCTGATTCCTGATTTTTAACAAACTCCTGCTCGGTTTCTGACTGGCGAACCTCCCCCTTTTATCCCTGTTTAACGATTTTATTCCCGTATCGGTTTTATCTTTGCCGTGAGCAATCTTGGTCTGCCGGGATGTGCGTTTCCGGTTGGCCGAAGATTGAAAAAATGAGGGGCAGAAACGAACAATGCTGCTCGTATTGATTACTTGCTTGCAGGAGTCTCTGGTTCTTTTGGGAAAAACACTGCTGCCATGAGTTGTTTCATGGTGGGGTGGATGTGATCTATGGCTTCTATATTTCGGGAATACGGCCCTAATATTATTGCTTTTTTTGATGGTTTGTGGTTCTATAGTGTCCTGATTTTGAGCGGATTATTCTTGGTGAATATTCACTTATCCTCATGATTTATAAATATAATATCTTTTTGATTCCAGGTGGAGTATGATCCCCGTTCTGTCACAATTATTTTATACAATTTTGTGCCAGCCAGTATCTGCAAATTGACTATGCAACTAGAGATGGATAGCGTAATGCCATCCTTATTTGATTAGGTAACGAGATACCAAAAACAAAAATAATGCGCATCCTGCGCTGATCTTCGAAATTGGGAGGAGATATCGTGATTAAAAGAGGACTTCTAGCTACCGCGGCTGTTGCCGGTATGCTTGCAATGGGTTCTTTCTCTGCAGCTGAAGCCAAAACACTGGTTTTCTGTTCTGAAGGAAGTCCTGAAGGTTTCACCCCGGCACTTTACACTGCTGGTACAACATTTGACGCTTCGTCTCGCCAGGTTTTTAACCGCCTTGTCGAGTTTGAGCGTGGTTCCACTACAATCGTTCCCGCGCTCGCAGAGGGATTTGAAGTCAGTGAAGACGGTACGGAGTACACCTTTAACCTGCGTAAGGGTGTAAAGTTCCATACAACAAAATTCTTTACCCCGACACGTGATTTCAATGCTGATGACGTGATCTTCTCGTTTGAGCGTCAGCGCAATGCTGATCACCCATACAACAAGATTTCCGGCGGGAACTACGAGTACTTCAACGGCATGTCCATGCCGGATCTGATCAAGGACATCGTCAAGGTTGATGACTATACCGTCAAATTCATCCTGAACCGTCCTGAAGCACCGTTTATCGCCAACATGGGGATGGATTTCGCCTCCATTCACTCTGCTGAATATGCTGATGCAATGGCAGCAGCAGGTACTCTGGACGATTTCGACCAGAAGCCGGTTGGTACTGGTCCTTTCCAGTTCGAAGATTACCAGAAAGATTCCCAGATCCGCTATAAAGCCCATCCAGACTACTGGAGCGGTAAAGCACCTCTGGACAGACTGGTTTTCTCCATCACTCCTGATGCCTCTGTTCGTTATCAGAAGCTGAAAGCTGGTGAGTGTCACGTTATGCCTTATCCAAATCCTGCGGATCTGGAAGCAATGGCCTCTGACTCTGATGTGAACCTGATGCAGCAGGAAGGCCTGAACGTTGGCTATCTTGCATACAATTCTCTGATGCCTCCGTTCGATAACCCGAAAGTGCGTAAAGCGCTGAACATGGCCGTGAACAAAGAAGCCATCATTGATGCCGTGTTCCAGGGTGCTGGTAAAGTAGCCAAAAACCCGATTCCACCAACAATCTGGTCTTACAATGACGCGACTGTTGATGACGGATATGATCCGGAAGCAGCAAAGGCTCTGCTGGCTGAAGCTGGTGTTTCTGGTCTGACCACGAAAATCTGGGCAATGCCAGTACAGCGTCCTTACAACCCGAATGCCCGTCGTATGGCGGAACTCATTCAGGCTGACTGGGCGAATGTTGGTGTAACCGCCGAGATCGTCTCTTACGAGTGGGGTGAGTATCTGAAGCGTTCTAAAGATAAAGATCGTGACGGTGCGGTTCTGCTTGGCTGGACTGGGGACAATGGTGATCCCGATAACTTCCTGGCCGTTCTTCTCGGCTGTGATGGTGTTGGCGGTTCCAACCGTGCACAGTGGTGCCACAAACCTTTTGAAGACCTGATCCAGAAAGCGAAAACAACCAGCGATTTCGACGAGCGTATCAAGCTCTACGAAGAAGCCCAGATTGTTTTCAAGGAACAGGCTCCTTGGGCAACGATTGCTCACTCCGTTGTGTTCAAGCCAATTCGTCCGGAAGTTGTTGATTTCCGCATCGATCCTTTTGGTGGACACGTATTCTACGGTGTTGATCTAAAAGAATAAGTTAGGTTCAAATAACTGCTTTTGAGACGGGGAAGGTTCCAGTAACCTTCCCCGCCTTACTATAAGCGAACTGTCAGGATCGCTATGATACGGTTTATACTTACAAAGTTGGGACTTCTGATCCCGACATTCCTGGGTGTTACTCTTGTGGCTTTCAGTTTTATACGGATGCTGCCAGGTGACCCGGTAGAGCTTCTTGCCGGTGAGCGCGGTGTTTCCCCGGAACGTCACGCGGAACTTATGGCGACATTGGGTTTTGATAAACCTTTATGGGAACAGTATTTCTCTTTTCTGGTCGGCATTCTACATGGCGATCTGGGAACTTCTTTCTCCAGTAAACAGCCCGTACTTGAAGAGTTTTTTGTCCGGTTCCCGGCAACAATAGAATTAGCCACCTGCGCAATTATTTTTGCCGCCTTGATTGGCCTTCCAGCGGGAATTGTTGCTGCCGTTAAACGCGGTTCTGCTTTTGACCATACCCTGATGGGTATCTCCCTTACTGGTTATTCCATGCCGATTTTCTGGTGGGGGCTACTGCTTATTATTCTTTTTTCTAGCCCGGATATGCTTAATCTGACCCCGGTCTCCGGTCGAATTTCAGCCCTTTTCTGGGTGGATACCCAGACCGGATTTATGCTGATTGATTCGCTTCTCAGTGATGAGAAGGGGGCCTTTAAATCCGCAGCAGCTCACCTGGTACTGCCAACGATTGTTCTGGGAACCATCCCCATGGCGATCATTGCCAGACAGACCCGTTCAGCGATGCTGGAAATCCTTGGGGAAGACTATGTCAGAACGGCCAAAGCCAAGGGGCTTTCCCCGTTTCGCATTGTGGGCATTCACGCTTTACGTAATGCGCTGATTACCGTGATCACCGTAATTGGCTTGCAGGTTGGTGTTCTGCTCGCTGGCGCTATCCTGACCGAGACAATCTTTTCCTGGCCGGGTATTGGCAAATGGATGATCGATTCCATTTCCCGTCGCGATTATTTCGCGGTTCAGGGTGGTATTGTTCTGATCGCCTCCATTGTCATGCTGGTAAACCTGTTGGTTGACTTCATGTATGGCTTGATCAATCCACGTATTCTTCACCGGAGATCATGATGAGCCAGGTTCAAAACACTCTTGACCAGAATGAAACTCCCCAGACTGAAGCTCCTAAGCCGATCAGCCCGTTTCGCCAGCAGATGCGGGAATTCTGGTTTTATTTTTCTGAAAACAAAGGCGCTGTTGCCGGACTTTTCTTCTTTCTGTTTGTCGTTCTTGTGGCGGTGTTTGCAGATGTCATTGCCCCGCACTCGCCGATCGAACAGTACCGTGATTTTATTTTGATCCCTCCTGCGTGGCAGGAAGGCGGTAATGCCGAATTCCTGCTGGGAACGGATCCTGTGGGGCGTGACCTGTTATCCCGTCTGATGCATGGTGCCCGCTTCTCGCTTTACGCCGGCTGTATCGTTATTGTTATCAGTCTTTCCATAGGTGTGATGCTTGGTTTGTCAGCCGGTTTTTTCCGGGGTATGTACGAGACAATCGTCATGCGGGTCATGGATGTGATCCTGTCTATACCAAGCCTTCTGATGGCACTGGTTCTCGTTGCGATCCTGGGTCCAGGCTTGCGTAATGCTATGATTGCGATTTCGATCACCTATCTGCCACATTACGTTCGTTTGGCTCGTGCTTCGGCTGTCGCTGAATCAGCACGTGATTACGTTACTGCCAGCCGGGTTGCCGGGGCGGGAACATGGCGCCTGATGTGTATTACCATTCTGCCGAATTGTATGGCCCCCCTGATTGTTCAGGCTTCCTTGAGCTTTTCGACAGCTATTCTTGATACAGCAGCACTAGGCTTTCTTGGTATGGGGGCCCAGCCTCCTGCGTCTGAATGGGGCACAATGCTTGCCGAAGCACGCGAGTTTATTCTCAGTGCCTGGTGGGTTGTGACCTTCCCGGGAGTGGCTATTTTGTTGACAGTTTTGTCGATCAACCTGATGGGGGATGGCTTGCGCGATGCCCTTGATCCGAAGATGAAGAGGTCCTGATCCCCATGAGTTTATTGGAAATTAGAAATCTCTCCGTCGAGTTCGAAACGGCCCATGGTCTTTTCCGGGCGGTCGATAGTGTCGACCTTGAGATTGATCAGGGAGAAATGGCGGCGATTGTTGGTGAATCCGGTTCAGGTAAATCTGTGTCCATGCTGGCATTGATGGGGCTTCTGCCCTGGACGGCCAGAATCACAGCGGATCGGATGAACTTCGATGGCCAGGATCTCCTGACCATTTCCCAGAAAGAGCGTCGCAAGATTATCGGTAAAGATATCTCGATGATTTTTCAGGAACCGATGACAAGTCTCAATCCTTGTTTCACCGTGGGTTACCAGATCATGGAAGTGATCAAGGAACATCTTGGTGGAACTAAAAAAGAACTGGAGGCCCGGGCTGTCGAGCTTCTGGGGCTGGTGGGTATCCCTGCGCCGGAAAGCCGTTTGCGTGCTTTCCCGCACCAGATGTCCGGCGGGATGAACCAGCGTGTCATGATCGCGATGATGATCGCCTGTAACCCTCGCCTGTTGATTGCAGATGAGCCTACAACCGCGTTGGATGTTACCATTCAGGCGCAGATTCTCGAACTGCTCCAGGATCTTCAGCACAAACGTGGCATGGCTCTGGTTCTCATTACCCATGACATGGGGGTTGTTGCTGAAACCGCCGAGGTCGTAAATGTCCAGTACGCCGGACAGCAGGTTGAACGACAGAATGTTGTCGATCTTTTTGCCAGACCCCAGCATCCCTATACCCATGCTCTTCTGAGTGCTTTGCCTGAAAGGGCAACGGGCAAGCGATTGCCCTCTATACCGGGTGTTGTACCAGGGTTGCTGGATCGGCCAACAGGCTGTTTGTTCAACCCGCGCTGTCAGTTCGCAACAGACAAATGCCGTTCAACGCCACCGGCACTGCATAGTAAGGTGCTCTGTCACTATCCGTTGGTTGATGGCAAACCGACGAACAACCATCCAGGTGTTTCCAGCCAGGGATCTTCAGGCCAGGAAGCTTTGGGAGGAAATGTATAATGGCTGCTGAAACAGTTCTAAAAGCCAATAATCTCAAACGATATTATGAGATCAAGGGCGGTATGTTCGCCAAAGGGGGAACGGTTAAGGCTCTTGATGGTGCTTCTTTTAATCTGGAAGCCGGTAAAACACTGGCTGTTGTCGGCGAGTCCGGTTGCGGTAAATCAACTCTGGCCCGTCTGGTAACGTTGATTGAAAAGCCGACAGATGGTGAGTTGGTTCTCGGTGGTTTTGATATCGGATCTGCCCACACAGCCGAGGAAAAACGAACCCTCCGCCAGATGGTACAGATTGTATTTCAGGATCCTTACGGGTCTTTGAATCCACGGCAGAAGGTCAGTGCCATTCTGGAAGAACCACTGAAAATCAATACCTCCATGTCATCCGCGGAACGCCGGGCTGAAGTGCTCAGCATGATGTCACGGGTCGGGCTTCGCCCTGAACAGGCGGATCGCTATCCTCACATGTTCTCAGGTGGCCAGCGCCAGCGTATTGCCATTGCACGTGCCCTGATGCTGCGACCAAAGATTGTGATCCTTGATGAACCTGTCTCGGCACTGGATGTATCTATTCAGGCGCAGGTGCTTAACCTCCTGACGGATCTTCAGGAAGAAATGAACCTTGCCTATCTGTTTATTTCGCATGATCTGTCGGTTGTTCGCCATATTGCAGATGATGTGCTGGTGATGTATCTCGGGCAACCTGTCGAGCATGGTAGCAGGGAGGAGATCTTCAGCAATCCCCAACATCCCTATACTCAGGCCCTGCTTTCTGCGACCCCGGTTGCGGACCCGAGCCGTAAACGTGAACGGATCAAGCTGGTTGGAGAATTGCCTTCTCCACTTAATCCGCCTTCAGGCTGTACATTCCATCCGCGTTGTCCTCTGGCAAACGAACGTTGCAAGGCTGAAATGCCCAAGCTGGCTCCGACCAGTTCGGCTCAGGTTTCTTGCCACGCGGTCGCTGAAGGGCGGAATTAATATAAACCAGGTGATCTTTCTGGTGATGAAACGGATCCGGGTAACCGGGTCCGTTTTTTTTAATGCTTGAGGCCCGGCAGTGTTGTTGGCCGTATCCCTGTCGGTCTTGTTCCCCTTGTCGGAGCGACGGCTTCTTGACGCCTTGTCCTTGTGATGGCTACCAAGAAACAAAGCCATAAAACTCATTTAGATTGTAATATTTGTTTATTTTTCCCTTTATATTTGTATGTGTAAGGGCAATCATGATGTAATTGGTTTTCCTTAACACTTATTCTGTATCTTGGCAGACGTTCGAACGTAATTTGAAATTCTGGTGACGGGTATCATTGTGACAGGCCAGTCGCTTTTTCATTTGGTGGGGATATGCAAGAGACCGTAAATTTTTCTTCTGCAGTGTTGTGGAGCCGGGCTGAAGAACTGGTCAAGGAAGAGTATATTGCTCTTGGTCAGTTAATGGAGAAGCTGGGCAGTCCAAGCCCCCAGATTCGCTGGCGAGTTGATGCAGATCACCTCCCTTGTGAAGAGTTGAAATTTCTTTTGGACTGGTGGCAAACGACCAGGGCAGGACGTTTTGCACCAGCGCCTGCTGATGTCGACCCCTTTGCACTGCGCCCCATTCTCGGACGGGTGACTGTTCTTGATGTACTGGATGGTGGCGAGGACTTTAGATATCGGCTCTATGGGTCAGCGATTATGAATGAACCAGGAAAAGATCTGACAGGCCAGCTGGTTTCCGAAATCTGGACTCCGCTTCGGGCTTTTTTTGCGATCACCTATCGCGCCATGTTACAGCGCCGGGAACCGCTGTATACCCGGCACATACCGCATCACTCTCTCAAGCTGAGTACCTGGGACAGATTAATCCTGCCGCTTGGCGAGAACGGTCAGGTGTCGCGAATTCTTGTTGGGCTGATTTCGACGGCAGACTGATCCAGACAGCGGATATCGTAGCTCAAGACAGGCGCATTCCGTTCTGGTCAAATGAGCGGCAATCTGTTTCTCAGCCTCTTTCCAGGAAAACGACGGGAAGAAAATGACAAAACGGTGCTCAGGAGGTTCCATATTTTTTGAATTTTCGGGTCGCGATTTCCAGTAACTCGTTGATGATTCCAACCTGTACCCGGTTTTTTTGGATATAGGCAGAATAACGATAGACCAGCTTGGGATAAAACGGCCTGATCACGACGCCTGCAGCGGCCCAGATGGGAGCAGAAAAGGGTTCGAGAAGTGAAATCCCGAGACCTTGTCTGACAAGGGCATAGGCATTCCCGGAGTGCTGGGTACTGAATTGCTGTTTGGCATGAATGGCTTCATAGAGATCGGCGTGCTGCTGGAAGGAGAGGATCTGGTCACTGTCTAGGCCGATCATTCTTTCTCCTTCAAGATCGGCAGCACAAATAAACTCTTTTTCTGCCAGGGGGTGCCCGGGGGGGAGGGCGCAGATATAGTTGACCTTTGCCAGTGTGATCTGTTCGACACCTGGCTGTTCCCCCATCTGGTTGCCCAGCGCAATATCAATGTCATCGTCCTTGATGCGGTTAAAATAGCTCACAACATCGGAAGAATTGAGGGAAATAGAGATATCCGGGTGATTGGAGGAAAACTCCTCCAGTATTTCTGGTACGATGCTGATGGAAAGTGCTGGGAGTGAAATCACCCTGAGTTCTTTTTCCTTGTCGCGGGAAATATCTTCAGCGGCAGTACGGAGTTTGGTGAAGGCATCGAACACCTCGTCCAGCTTTCGGTAAAATTCCATCCCCTCCGGTGTCGGGACGACTCGCCCCTTGCGACGGTGGAAAAGGTTCAGCTTCAGCGAATACTCCAGGTCAGCCAGGAGTCTGCTTATGGTTGGCTGTGTCGTTTTGAGTTTTTGTGCGGCAGCAGAGATGGTGCCGTTCAGAATTGTTGCCCGAAAGGCCTCGAGCTGACGCATGCGCATGACAAATTCCAGTATATCAATTTTGTATATTGATATACGTCTTTATGCGTTGATTCCAGTCCATGACCTTGTATTTTTTTATGACTGAAAAGTTGCGGGAATAAAAAATATTCTGTTGCAAAGGGTTGGCCTGCGATTTCAGCTGAGAATTCTCTGTTTGGTAATTTTGTGCTTGTTACCCTAAATCTCGGTCGAGCAAAGTGGAATCAGGCAACCAAGATTTTTCCTAAGAGATTTTCCACTGTTGAGCTGGCTTCTGAAAATACAGGCAGAAGTGATAGATAACTCCGTTTCTAAAAAGGTGTATGGTTTCCGTGCGTTATACAGCCAAAGAAATGCTCTCCAGACTTGTTGCTTTTGACAGTGTTTCGAGCAACAGCAATCTTCCCCTGATCGAGTTTGTTGAATCCTATCTGGATGATCTTGGTGTTTCATCCCAACGTGTTCCCAACGCTGAAGGCACCAAGAGTAATCTCTGGGCGACGATTGGCCCGGATTGTGGGGGCGGTGTGATTTTGTCTGGACATACAGACGTTGTACCGGTTGAGGGGCAGCCCTGGGATACTGATCCCTTTGTGCTGACAGAAAAGGATGGAAAGCTTTATGGGCGCGGAACTGCTGATATGAAGGCTTTCTCTGCTATTGCGCTGTCTCTTGTTCCTGAAATGCTCGAAGCCAATCTCAAACGCCCTGTACATCTGGCTCTGTCCTATGACGAAGAAGTCGGTTGTCTTGGCGCGCCTTTAATGATCGAGGACATGGCGACAAAGGTTAAAGCCGAAGCCGTCATTGTTGGCGAACCAACCATGATGCAGGTCGTGAGCAGTCACAAGGGCGTACTTGGTCTGGAAACCCATGTCCGGGGGTACGAGGTTCATTCCAGCCTGGTCCACACAGGGGTCCCTGCCGTACATATTGCCGCCCGCCTGGTGCTCTGGCATGAAGAAACAATGGCAGAAAATCGCGCTCGTACAGGACAGCTGCCGGAAGTCGCGCTGTTTAATCCGCCCTATACGACCTTGCATTGTGGGGTGATCAAGGGGGGAACCGCTGATAACATTACGGCTAAAGACTGTATGTTCACTACGGATATCCGGACTCTGCCAACCGAAAATGCGGATGACTATCTCGAAGCCTATCGCGCGTACGTTGCGGAACTTGAAGCCGAGATGCAGAAAATCCAGCCTTCAACCGGCATTGATGTCAAAGTGACCTGTGCCGTGCCCGGGTGCCGTCGAGAGGAAGATGGCGCTGCGGAAAGGCTGGTGCGTCAGTTGACAGGCGATAATGCCGAACACGTTGTTGCCTATGGCACTGAAGCCGGGCAATTCCAGGATGGCGGCTACTCTACAATTGTCTGTGGGCCGGGGGATATTGCCCAGGCGCACGCTGCCAACGAATTTTTATCTTTACAGCAACTGGATGCCGGGGTGCAGTTCCAGCGCAGACTGATAGAGCATCTCAGTCGATAGATATTCAATTTTATACGAACACCTGTTCTTACCGAGGATCAAAATGCCGATTATCAACCGTTTTGCAGAACTTCACGATGAAATTACCCAATGGCGTCGCGAGTTGCATCAGAACCCTGAATTGCTGTTCGACGTCGAAGAGACTGCAAGTTTTGTTGCCGATAAACTCAAGGCTTTTGGCCTGGACGAGGTGGTCACAGGTATCGGTCGTACCGGGGTTGTCGGGGTAATCAAGGGACGAAACACCGGATCTGGCCGGGTGATTGGTCTGCGGGCTGATATGGATGCCCTGCCGATCCACGAGGATACCGGGCTGGAGTACGCGTCAAAAGTCGACGGGAAAATGCATGCCTGTGGACATGATGGTCACACCGCGATGCTGCTGGGTGCGGCGAAATACCTTTCGGAAACCCGGAATTTTGATGGCTCGGCTGTTGTGATCTTCCAGCCCGCGGAAGAAGGCGGTGGCGGCGGTCGCGAGATGGTCGAAGAAGGCATGATGGATCGTTTTGGCATTCAGGAAGTCTATGGACTTCACAACTGGCCGGGTGTGCCGGTTGGTGACTTCGCCACGCGTCCTGGTGCATTGATGGCGGCAACGGACCTTTTTTCCATCGAAATAACCGGATCAGGCGGCCATGCAGCCAAGCCCCATGAAACCATCGACCCCATTGTTGTCGGAAGTCATATCGTTCTTGCCCTTCAGTCAATTGCCTCTCGCAATATTGACCCGGTTGAATCTGTGGTTGTCTCTGTGACCACCTGCAATGCAGGAACGGCCTTCAACGTTATTCCCGAGAAAGCAAAATTGACCGGTACAGTACGGACATTGAGCGAAGCGGTGCGGGATCAGACCCAGACCCGTATCCAGGAAATTGTTGAATATACAGCGAAAGCACTGGGGGCAACGGCAAAGGTTGATTATCAGCGAAACTATCCTGTGGTGGTCAACCATGAGAAGGAAACCGCCTTTGCCGCGGATATTGCTTCAGAAATTTCCGGAGAGCAGCGGGTCAACACCAATGCCAACCCGACCATGGGTGGCGAGGACTTTGCCTATATGCTGAACGCCCGGCCTGGCTCGTTCATTTTCCTGGGCAATGGTGATACGGCACCGGTGCATCACCCGAAATACAATTTCAATGACGAGATTATCCCGGTTGGCTGTTCCTATTGGGCACGGCTGGTCGAAACGGCGATGCCTGCGAACAGATAAACGAAAAACCTCCCCCTACTGGGGGAGGATAAAAAGACCACGCAGGAAAAACTGAAGAAGACAAGATAACCAAGACAGGGAGTATACTGATGAAAATGAGGAATCTTCTCGCTGCCAGCGTTTGTGTTCTGGCACTGGGCAGCAACGTTGCGACAGCTGAAACTTTCAAATGGGCCTTTCAGGGGGATGTGCAGTCCCTTGACCCTCATGGGCTGAACGAAACCTTTACCCTCGGCTATCTGGGGAATGTTTATGAAGGTCTTACAGCCTATGACCAGGATCTGCAGTTGCAGCCTGCACTCGCTGAAAGCTGGGAAAACACCAGTCCGACAACCTGGGTGTTCAAACTGCGCCAGGGTGTAAAGTTTCACGACGGGAGCGACTTTACCGCAGACGATGTGATCTTTTCCTGGAAGCGCTCGCTGACCGATGGGTCCGACATGAAGGGCTACGGGGCCAAGATGGCGGACATCAAGAAGATTGATGATCATACTGTCGAGCTGGTAACACCAGCGCCGAACCCGATCCTGCCGCGGGAACTGGTTTTCCTCTATATGATGGATCAGGGCTGGTCGGAAAAACATGGTGCCAGCGAGGCAACAAGTCCAAAAGCAGCTGATTCAACTGCAACCTACGCCGCGCAAAATGCCAATGGAACCGGTCCTTTTATTCTGACTGAACGTCAGCCGGATGTGCGGTCAAAGTTTACGCGCTTTGATGACTACTGGCAGGATATTCCGACCAATGTGACCGAGGTCGAGTTCACACCGGTTTCTCAGGATGCAACACGGGTGGCAGCTCTGATTTCTGGTGAACTGGATTTGGTATACCCAATTCCGGTACAGGACTGGACCCGTCTTGAAGAAGCAGAAGGTGTGCGCCCTCTGACAGGTCCGGAAGCCCGGACAATTTTCCTTGGTATGGATCAGTGGCGTGATGAGCTTCTCTATTCCAGCGTCAAGGGCAAGAACCCTCTGAAAGACAAGCGGGTTCGTGAAGCCATGGCCCATGCCATTGATCTGAACGCGATTGACGAGAAGATCATGCGTGGAGCCGCGGTTCCTGCAGGGATATTGATTGCGCCGGAAATTAACGGTTTTGATGCGGCAATGAACACGCCGTATGACTACAACCTTGAAAAATCCAAACAGCTGTTGGCCGAAGCAGGTTATCCGGATGGATTTGAACTGGGCATGGATTGCCCGAACAACCGCTATGTCAATGACGAGAAGATCTGTCAGGCGGTTGTTGGCCTTCTTGCCCGTGCCGGCATCAAGGTTGATCTTAACGCACAGCCAAAGTCCAAGTACTTTGCCAAGGTCAGCCCGCAGAACGACAACGACACATCCTTCTATCTGCTTGGCTGGACGCCGGGTACGATCGATGTTCATAACGTTCTGTTCAATCTGATGTCCTCTTTCGATACGGAAGTGAACAGCGGACAGTTCAACTATGGCCGTTATTCCAACCCCCGGATTGATGCAATCACCCAGGAAGTAGAAAAAGAAACGGATATCACCAAGCGTCAGGCACTGATCGCAGAAGCTTTCTCGATCCTGCGTGAAGATGTTGGCTATCTGCCACTGCATCAGCAGCCTCTGTCCTGGGGGGTACGTGAAGGCGTTACCGTTGCCCAGCGTGCTGATAACGTACTGGACCTTCGATCCGTTGTGATTGAAAAGTAATCCGGAAAAGACAGATCGTATGATCTGTCTGGACAAGGTACAGGGGGCCTCTTGATTGGAGGCCCCCGAAGAGTTGCCCAAGAAGTTCCCAGGGGGGCAGAAATGTTCAAGTTTGTTTCAATGCGGCTGTTTCAGTCGATCATTGTGATGTTGGTTGTCGGCCTCATCGCTTTTGGTTTGTTCCGTTTTGTCGGTGATCCGGTCAACAATATGGTTGGTCAGGATACGACTCTGGAAGAGCGGGAGGCGCTGACAGAATCTCTCGGCCTCAACGATCCCTTTATTGTTCAGTATGGGCGTTTTGTCGGCAAGGCCGTTCAGGGGGATTTTGGTATGTCCTACCGCTTGCGCCAGCCTGTCAGCGATCTGATCGCCGAACGTTTCCCGGCGACACTTGAACTCTCTCTGGTTTCCGCTTTTATGGCGCTGCTTCTTGGGGTGCCGATGGGGATATATACGGCGCTTAAACCCAAAAGCCTGTTTAGCCGGGGCTTTATGACCCTCTCCCTGATGGGGGTCTCGCTGCCAACATTTCTGATCGGGATTTTGCTGATCCTGTTTTTCGGGGTGACATTGCGCTGGTTGCCGACATTTGGCCGGGGTGAGGTGATCCAGCTGGGCTGGTGGAGCAGCGGGTTCTTTACCGCGAGCGGTCTGAAGTCCCTGATCATGCCTGCAATTACCCTGGCAATTTTCCAGATGACGCTTATCGTTCGTCTGGTCCGGGCGGAAATGCTGGAGGTGTTGCGGACTGATTACATCAAGTTTGCCCACGCCCGGGGCCTGAGCCCCCGCCTGATCAATTTCTCTATTGCCCTGCGCAATACGCTGGTACCGGTGATCACGATCATCGGTCTGCAGGTCGGTTCTATCATTGCCTTTGCCATCATTACCGAAAGTGTCTTTCAGTGGCCGGGTATGGGACTGTTGTTCATTCAGGCGGTCTCTGAAGTCGATATTCCGGTGATGGCGGCCTATCTTCTGCTGATTGCCTTTGTCTTTGTTGTGATTAACCTGATCGTCGATATTCTCTATTTTGTCGTTGATCCGCGTCTGAGGGTACAGAGCTGATGAGTGATATGACCGAACAGCAGCCTTCTTTCCTGACGCGTCTGCGTGACAGTGATCTCTGGTGGAGTTTTATCCATTCACCCGGGGCGATTATTGCCTCTGTCCTCACGGTCATGATTGTTGCCGGGGCGCTTTTTGCCGGGCTGGTCGCACCGCACGATCCTTTTGATCTGGCAACCGTTGATCTTTTCGATGCGCTTCTGCCCCCCGCTTGGGAAGCCGAGGGTAACAGCAGCTATCTTCTGGGCACGGATGATCAGGGGCGGGATGTTTTTTCGACCATTCTTTACGGCTCACGCATTTCCCTGATTGTTGGTTTTGCCTCTGTGGCCCTGGCTGCGGTGATCGGGATTACTGTGGGGCTGATTGCCGGGTATTCAGGGGGAATACTTGATTCTTTCCTGATGCGGGTTGCCGATATCCAGCTCTCCTTTCCTGCCATTCTTATTGCCTTGCTCATTGATGGTGTGGCCCGGGGGATCTTGCCACGGGAAGCCCATGACGAGGTCGCGGTTTATGTGCTGGTGGTCGCCATTGGCCTGAGCTTCTGGGTCCAGTATGCCCGGACGGTGCGCAGCTCGGTCATGGTCGAGCGCAACAAGGAATATGTCCAGGCTGGTCAGGTTATTGGCTTGCCCAACTGGATTATCCTCATCCGGCACATCCTGCCAAATGTCCTTGGTCCGGTACTGGTGATTGCAACGATCCAGCTGGCTCTGGCGATCATTACCGAGGCAACCTTGTCTTTTCTGGGGGTTGGTGTGCCGCCGACATCACCGTCGCTTGGTACCCTGATCAGGATTGGCAATGATTATCTTTTCTCTGGTGAATGGTGGATCACCATTTTCCCCGGTGTCGCACTGGTGGTGCTGGTGCTTTCCGTCAATATTCTGGGTGACTGGTTACGCGATGCCCTTAACCCGAAACTGCGCTAACACTACTGAACCGGACGGGTAACACCGGAGGAACCATTTATGACCAAAGCACTTCTGGATATCAGAGACCTGATTGTTGAATTCCCCTCGCGCCATGGGGGTGTTGTCGCCGCCCGGCAGGTGAACCTGTCCGTTGCCGCGGGGGAAATCCTCGGGGTTGTCGGTGAGTCCGGCGCAGGCAAGTCAACCATCGGCAATGCCGTTATGAACCTGCTGGAACGCCCCGGACGTATCGGCGGTGGCGAGATCTACCTCAAAGGGGAAAAGATCAGCAATCTGCCAGATCACGAGATGCGCAAGATCCGCGGCAAGCGGATCGGGATGATTTTCCAGGATCCTCTGACTTCCCTTAATCCGTTAGAAACCGTGGCTGATCAGTTGATCGGTACGATCCGGACCCATCTTGATCTGTCGGCTGATGAAGCCCGGGCACGTGCGATTTCCCTGCTTGATCAGGTTGGCATTCCCGATCCGGCCGTGCGGGTCGATCACTATCCGCATCAGTTTTCAGGGGGCATGCGTCAACGCGTTGTAATTGCTCTCGCGCTCTGCGCTGAGCCCGAGGTTATCCTGGCGGATGAACCGACAACCGCGCTCGATGTTTCGATCCAGGCCCAGATCCTCGAGCTTTTGAAAGATCTGGTACGCCAGCGCGGCGTGGGCATGATCCTGATTACCCACGATATGGGGGTGATTGCCGAAGTGGCTGACCGGGTGGCGGTGATGTACCGCGGCGAGGTGGTCGAGACCGGGCCTACGGCAAAGATCTTGGGTGACCCGGATCACGCCTATACCCGTAGCCTGATTTCCGCAGTGCCGAGACCGGACATCCGCTTGCACCGTTTTCCGATGGTCGAGAGTATTGAACGGGCCGGAGAGCGGCGCGAGCTGGACCTTTCAACCCACTGGCTGGGGAAAGCGCGTGACTTTGATACCCGCGGGGGGGGAGGGGCAACAGGCCCGTTACTGGCCGTGAAAGATCTCGAAATGGTCTTTCGATCGGGTGGATTTCTAGGTAGCAAGGCCAGCAGCCTTCGCGCTGTCGACCGGGTTTCCTTTGATATCCGGGATGGCGAGTGTTTCGGGATCGTCGGTGAATCCGGCTCCGGAAAATCAACCATTGCCCGGTTGGTCACGGGAATTTACAAGGCGGCGGGCGGATCAATTTCCTTTAACGGCACAGATCTGACCAAGCTGAAAAACCGCAAGGAACTGAACAAACATCGCCGCCAGATGCAGATGATCTTTCAGGACCCGTTCTCTTCGGTCAATGCCAGAATGAAGGTCCGGGATATCATTGCCGAACCGATCCGGTTTCATAAACTCTCGGGCTCGGAAAGTGAAACCCGCCGGATTGTCGATGATCTGCTTGATCACGTCGGGCTGGGAGCCAGAGCGGCGGTAAAATATCCGCATGAGTTCTCAGGTGGCCAGCGTCAGCGTATTTCTATCGCCCGGGCTCTGGCAACCCGCCCGCGCTTCCTGATCTGCGATGAACCGACCTCGGCGCTGGATGTCTCCATTCAGGCCCAGATCCTCAACCTGCTCAAGGATTTGCAGGAAGAGCTTGGCCTGACCATGATGTTTATCAGCCACGACCTGCCGGTCATTCGCCAGATGTGTGACCGGGTCGGGGTGATGTCCAAAGGCCGGATGGTCGAGATCGCGGAAACAGAAAATCTCTTTGTCGCCCCGAAAGATGACTATAGCAAACATCTGATTTCCCTGATGCCAAGCTATAGCGGGCTGAGCGAGAGAGAGGTCGGACAGGCCGAGGCGAGTTAATTCCTTCGTCCAGCTATAGATCAAGTAAAGGGGGCTTTTATCAGAAGCCCCCTTTTTGTTTGGGATTTTTTGTCCTCAGGCGTAAGTTGCCTCGGCAAGGGAGCTGTGGATATGCGCCACCAGTTCGGCTTCCAGTTCGAGACGGGCTGCGAGCATACCAAGATAACCCTGCTCGGCTGGACTATCGACTTCTATTGCCATCAGCGAGGCGACATAGAGCTCGACCGCCTGCTCCTTGTTTGCCGCCAGCTTGACGAGGCTGTCGATATCCAGCGGTCTTCTGAGCTGATCCATGAGGAAGGCCTTTTCATCATTGGACAGGCCCAAGCTGTCAATCTTGCCAAAGATAGCTTCCTGTTCGGCGGCATCGATTTGACCATCAGCTTTCGCCGCGGCGATCATCGCGCTGACCAGTGCCGCGCCAAAACTGGCGGAACTGCCCTTTTCAGTGTCGATGGTAAAAGCAGAGTTGGCCGGGGGTAAGGGAAATTCCGGAGAAGACTCAAGGGCAGGGGATCTCCCGTCAGGCTGGGGTGTTGCCTGATGCGTTGCCTGAGCTGGCGGCTTGCCACCTTGCCAGTCGCGATAGGCTTTGTAGGCCAGCCCGGCGACCAGGGCGAGGCCACCGTACTGCACGGTTTTCCCCGCTATCTTGCGGCCTTTCTTGGATCCAAGCATATAGCCTGCGAGGCCGCCAGCGATAGCCCCTCCGGCCAGACTGCCGGAATTCTTGGACAGGTAGTCCTTGCCCCTTTGCAGGTTGGCACTGCCGCCTGTTCCCAGTACTTCATTCATCAGTCTTGATACGTCGAACATGTGACCCCATTGTTCTGTGAAACCAGTTTCTCTGTCTTGCGATACAAGCCTTGATATAGGGACAAATGCGCGGGTTTCAATCTTCGGGAAAACGGGCAGGGGCAGGCAGTTTGACGCAGTCTGTGTCTGGCTGGTTACAACAGTCCGTTTTCTACAGTCGGTTCAGGGGTTTTATCGCTTGTTCATCTTTTCGGATTACCATGTAGCCGGTTTGTTTTTCTTTCCAGACATGAAAGAGGTGCATTTATCTCCTTGATAAAGGATTTTCCGGTACTGGCTTCTATAGAGCTGTTTCATGGCTGAGCAGCAGATAGATCCTCCCCTGGCGGAAAACAGCGCCCGGATGGTAGAGGTTAACCAGAAACTGCGCCGCCGTCGGTTTCGCGACGCCCTTGTTGTTGTTCTCGGGACAGTCGCTGCGGCGCTTCTGGGCGGGTATTTCGATCTGTTTGAGCGCTGGCATTCTTTTGTCGAGAACCATGAAGAGTGGGAACTTGACGAGATGACCATTGGTGTTTTTTGTCTGGCAATACTTCTGATCTGGTTTGTCTGGCGGCAAAGTGTACAGGAGAATTTTCTCAAGAGACTGGCGATTGTTCGTGAAGCAGAGGCTCTGAAAGCCAACCAGGCAAAATCGGAATTTCTGGCGGCGATGAGCCATGATCTGCGTACCCCGTTGAATGCGATCATCGGTTTTAGTGACGTGATGAACAAAGAAATCTTCGGATCGCTGAATAATGAACGTTACAGGGGATATGCAGCTGATATCCACAACAGCGGCAAGCTTTTGCTCAGCCTGATCAACGATATTCTTGATCTGTCCAAGATCGAGGCACGAAAATACAGCCTGAAAGACGAGACGCTTGATCTTGATCTGTTGATCCAGACAAGCTTGCGGATGCTGGAATCCGAGGTGGAGGACAAACAGCAACGGCTTGAGGTTGAGACAGAGCCTTCTCTCCCCAGGTTAAGAGGGGATAAAAAAATTGTAATACAGTTGTTGAATAATCTGCTTTCGAATGCAGTGAAATTTACGGATGAAGGCGGCAAGATTGTTTTGCGGGTGACTGTTGATGAAGACGCCTGCATCAATATCGAGGTCCAAGATACCGGGATCGGGATGTCGGCAGAGGATATAAAACAGGCGCTTCGGCCTTTTGAACAGGTGGAAAATACTCAGGCTCGGCGGCAGGATGGTACTGGACTGGGGCTTTATATCTGCACCAATTTCATGAAACTCTTCGGGGGAGAGCTGCACTTGTCGAGCAAGCCTGGTCAGGGAACCAGGGTTCGACTTTGCTTCCCGTCGGACAGGACACTGCAGGCGGGGGTGGTCCAATTATCTGAACCTTGAATAAGCGGCCAGATACGCGTTATCAGTTTGGTCGGGGGCGTGCGAACAGGCTGCCGGGGTAATCCTTGTCTCGACAGGTGAAAAGAACAGCTGTTCAGGCGGCTTTTTGATTGTTTGTCTTTTGTCGGGAAGCCTTTAGTTCACGCGCCATTCGTGTTGAATCCCCCCAGGTCGAGAGCCACATCACGATATTTGTGGAAAGGGTAATGATCTGATGAAGAGCCTTGCTCCAGAAACCAGTTGGTGTTGAAAGGCGCTCTAGCGCGTGATTTAGGTGCCCCAGTTCCTGATCCTGGATTGTTGCGATCAGCGTGTGGAGCTCGGGGTCCCGGTTTTTTAAAAACAACAGCTGATCATCAAGGTGGTGATGAACGGCTCCTTCTACTGCTGCGGTACAGATCCAGATACCCTGACGTCCCATCAGGGCTGTGACGAAGCCCAACAGAAATCCGCCGTTCCCCCAAAGGGCCATCACACGGCAGGGGCGGGCCTGACGCGCGGGCATGGCATCCCTGAACAGCTGACAGTGGTCAATCTCGTGCGCCAGGGTTTCTTCAAGAAAGGCGACAGTGTCCGGATAAAGCCGCCGGGCAACCCAGATTTGGGCCCGGTAGATCCGGATTGCACCATATTCACCGGCATGGTTGACCTTGACAATTCTGCGAATGGTTTTTGCTGCTGCCAGATCCATTTCCTGATTCATTCCCCGACCCATTACCTGATCCGTTTTGCTGTTTATCGGCTGTTCTTGTCGGCTTGATCGTGGGCAATACCGACTTTGGCAAGGCGCAGCAGCAAGCGGGTAAAGGCTTCACAGGACTTCTGCGAGGCAGACTCTTCCATGGTGTGGTAACCGGTGGTGGGAATCTGCAGGGTGGTTCCCTGTACGAAGCCGTTCGAGGCGGCGATGATCCGGCCCATTTCCGTACTGCCGATGGACTGGGCTTCCTTGCCGAGTTTTGCCGCCTGCAGGTTCTTTTCCTCGATATAGGCATCCTTGAATCCATAGCTGATGCCAAGCTCGAGACAGAGACGTTCCAGTCTGTCAGTCGTTTCCGGGTTAAAAGCAGCATTGGCGTCACGACGGCGCAGGATAACATCCTGCTGGTCGGCGCTTTCCCGGTCGGGATAGGGGCTGGTATCTACCACCACCAATCGGTCTGTCGCGCCACCGAAACGCCGGAACCACTCCAGCAGGAACCGCCAGCTGCTGCCTGATTCTTCCTGGGCAGTAAAAAAGGCGGTGCCCTGAAAGCCAAGGCTGTAGAGATGCACCAGATGGGCAGCGGTCAGAACGTTATCCAGCTGACCGCTGAACAGGTCATCCCTGATGCTCAGGCGGTCTGAAAAGGCCACGGGCGTTCCTGCGACCAGATGTTCCAGCCCGTCGACCTCGAAAATCAGGTTGCTTCTGAATTCGCAGACATAGGCATTGGTGATGACCCCTTTGCCACGATAGGCGCCTGACCAGGGCTCATAGGCCATGACCTCAACCGCCTTGAAACGATCGACAATCTTCATCATCAGCTTTTCAGAAACCGAGTTCCCCAAAAGGTCAGACCGGTTCCCGGCAACAAAGGCGGCATATTGAAACTCGTTCGGCCCGGTGCAGATCAGCCCGTGCCGGTCAATGTGGGCAGAAAAAAAGGCCGAGCTTGGCCTGTTGCCCTGCGCCACCAGCAGTCCTTCATACCAGGTGACCTTGGCCCCGCGCTCTTCCAGTTCGCGTTGTAATACGCGGAAAAACGAATGCTCTGAACCGACAACCGATGGCTGGCGGATCAGGGACTTGAGCAGGTCGGTCAGCTGTTCTTGTTGGGGCACGGATATCTCTTCCTTGCGAAAAACGCGGGGGTGAATACAGGTCAGACGTCACCTGAAACAGATACCAGCCTACGCAATATAGCTCTTCTTTTGAAGCAGTTTATTGAAAAGCAAGGAGAAATGAGAACGGCAGGTTTTTACAGTCTTTTGTACATATAGGTTGTGGCGTGCAGCGAGTTGCCTGTTGTGTCGAGGGCAAAACCGGGAATGGAACCTGCCGTGCAGTACCCCAGCGAATGATAGAGCGGTTCGGCCTTGTCGCCGGATTTGGTATCCAGCGTGATCAGCTTTTTGTCCAATGTCCTGGCCTGATCTTCAAGGGTTGTCATCAGGGCTTTTGCCAGACCCCGCTTGCGATAATCCGGGTGCACCAGCAACTTGGAAACTTCACAGCGGTGTGGCTGATTGGGCGGCAGGTCAATATCAAGCTGGACGGTTCCGGCGATAACCTGGTCAATCTCGACAACAATCAGGATACGTCCGCCCCTGCACACAGCCGGGAATACCTTGTCCTGCCAAAAGGTCCTGCTGTCGGTAAGCGAGAAGGGTTCGATAAAGCTGACCGAAGCACCACTGGTGACACAGGCGTGCAGGATTTCAGCCAGACGTTCCTGACAATCGGGGAGCTCTGCTGGTCTCAGAACGCGGCATTGAATACGGGGCTGGGAAAGCGACATCTCAGTGATCCTGGTTCAGAAAAAGCAGATATTTTGCGGGGCTCGCACCTGTAACGAACTGTGAAGAACCAAAAAGTTGATAACGCAGACAGTCGCCCTGCCCGAGTTCATGCTTCTGCCCCTCGATGGTAATGGTCAGATTGCCTTCGAGCATGACCAGATAGTGTTTAAGACCGGGGACGGGCGGTGCGTCATAGCTGATGTTGCTGCGGGGTTGCAGCGTCGCCTCAATGATCTCGGCGGAAAGAGAAGCCGAGGGCGGTGACACAACCCGGCGTTCATAGCCCTGTTCCCGATCATTCCAGATGCTCTGGTCTGAGTGTCGGATCACAGGCTGAAACTGGTTTTCGACCGAGGCCAGCAACCGGGTCAGCGTCAGGCCATAGGCCGGGCAAAGCTTGCCCAAAACTTCCGTCGTGGGACTGACCTCGGCCTTCTCCAGCCGCGACAGGGTCGCCCGGCTGACCCCGCTTTTCCCGGCCAGATCATCCAGCGACCAACCCCGTTCCAGCCGGAGCTGTTTCAGGCGTTGTGCAAGTTTATCAGTGACATCGTATGGCATGGATTCTCATATATGAAAAATTATATCATATTTGAGAATTAGCAAGCCTGTTAAAACCCGTCAACAGAATTTAAAAAGGAAGCCAGATAGAGAGCTGGACGGGAAATTTTTAAAAATGAAAAAACAGGATGTGCCCGGAAGAACAGGACAGGCCACAATTTTCAAAAGGGATTTTTGGATCCGGGACCAGGATTCGAACCTGGACTGAAGGAGTCAGAGTCCTTAGTTCTACCGTTAAACTATCCCGGATCAGGATACAGTGTCATTCGGAAGCATATGAAACCCGATGGCTTCAGTATAAAGCTTCAACAGCTGTAACGGCGGTGCGGGGCCTGATATAGTCCCTTCAAAATGATCTGACAACACCTTTTTACATCTTTTTGGCAATTTTTTCCAGTCTGGCAACCCAGGGGGTGCTTTGGCGCATCTCCTGATCATTTTTGTTACACTTTTCGATGCTTCTGTGTGAATAGGGTGTTGATCTTCCCCCGCTGCACTACGTATGAAAGAGGGCCGGATTATTGTCTTCGGCAAGAATCAGATGCGAGCATCAGAGGCAAGAAGCAGGAGCAGAGTTCTTTGACGGTTACTACACAGTCGCGCAAGCGGCCCCTTTCCGGTCGGGGCGGCAGGCGGGCAGACGATCAGATCTATGCCGCGATTGATCTGGGGACAAACAATTGTCGCCTGCTCGTCGCCCGGCGTAACCGCAAGAGTTTCCGTGTGCTTGATACTTTCTCGCGTATTGTCCGTCTGGGCGAGGGGCTGGGCCAAAGCGGCGTACTGTCGGATGCGGCCATGACCCGAACGATTTCCGCCCTGTCGATCTGTGCGGCCAAGCTGCAGCGGCGGGGGGTGACCCGGTTGCGTTGTGTGGCGACCGAAGCCTGCCGCCGTGCGGCCAATCGCGACGTTTTTGTTGAGCGGGTGGCGGCGGAAACCGGGTTACAGCTCGAAATTATTGATCACAGCGAAGAGGCCAGTCTGGGAATTCTGGGCTGTGCACCCTTGCTCAATCCTGATATTCCCGAAGCGCTGATTTTTGATATCGGCGGAGGCAGCACCGAGGTCAGCTGGATTCGTCTGCCCGAAGGGCCTGATGGTGGAAACGGGCCGGAGCCCGTGATGCAGGACTGGTTCTCTGTGCCCAAAGGGGTTGTCAGTCTGGCAGAAAAATATGGTGGCAAGGATATCCCTCAGAATCTTTACCGCCAGATGGTTGATGAAATCCAGAGCGACTTCCAGGCTTTTGAACAAAAACACGGTTTTGCCCGCCGCATTGCCGAGGGCAAGTTACAGATGCTTGGCACTTCCGGTACGGTGACAACACTGGTCGGGGTCTATAAAAAGCTGCCGCGCTATGACCGCAACCGGGTTGATGGTACCCTGATGAACCGGACCACTGCGGTGGGGCTTTGTCACAAGATCGCGGCTATGAGTTATGACCAGCGGGTGGCAAATCCCTGTATTGGTGATCAGCGGGCGGATCTGGTGGTGGCGGGCTGTGCCGTATTTGAAGCGCTGGCCCGTCTCTGGCCTGTGCCACAGCTTCGGGTGGCGGATCGGGGGCTGCGCGAAGGAATTCTTTACAAATTGATGAATGGTGGATAGTTCCGGCGTAAGCGGCTATTCTGTCACGACGATCAGAAACTCTGTCGCAGGTGATCCCTCATTGCTGTGAAGGATCACAGGTGAATGGTCACAGGCACAGTTTTGCGATATTTGGGAAAAGAAACACATGAGCACTTCAGGCAAATCGAACAAGGGCGGCTCTCGCCCCAGCAGCAATCCCTCGGGACGCGGCGGCCTGAAGGTGCGGGTGAAGACGGCCCGCGGGCGCTCAAACTCTTCTGCCCGCTGGTTGCAGCGTCAGCTTAATGATCCTTATGTACAGGAAGCCAAGAAACGCGGCTATCGCGGGCGGGCCGCTTTCAAAATTGCGCAGATCGATGACAAGTTCAACCTGTTGAAAAAGAATTCCCGTATTGTTGATCTGGGCTGTGCCCCTGGCGGCTGGTGTCAGGTGGCGGTTGAACGCTGTGGCCCCGGAGCCCGCATTGTCGGATTTGATTTGCAGGAAGTAGAGCCCATTGCCGGCGTGATCCTGCTGCAGGGTGATTTTATGGAAGATGATGCCCCGGCCCGTCTTAAGGAAGCACTGAACGGTCCGGCTGATCTGGTCCTTTCGGATATGGCGGCGGCAGCTTCGGGACATCCACAAACCGACCATCTGAAAATCATGGGGCTGGTTGAAACCGCGCTGATGTTTGCGGATGAGGTCCTGGTGCCTGGCGGATCATTTGTTGCCAAGGTACTGCAGGGGGGGGCCCAGAGTGAACTGCTCAAGCTGGTCAAAACCAAGTTCAAGTCAGTAAAACACTTCAAGCCGGACTCAAGCCGCAAGGATTCTTCCGAGATGTTTATGGTGGCCACGGGCTTTAAGGAAAACTAGGCCTTTTCCAACCCGGCTTTGGCAGGCACAGGCAGGGTTACAACTGCGCATAGCCTGAGGATGATTTCCCCTCGGTGGTTTTCACGGTGTTTTGCCACGGCATTTGCACACAGTGTTTTCCCGCAGTATTTTCCGGGGGTATTTTATTGAAAAGCCCTGCTTTAAACTCTTGGCTTTGGCTTTGTTCTGTGTATGATGCAGCGTCAATCGGATTTGGCCGTTATTGAATGGCAACCCACTTGTGAAACCACGGTTTTCTGCCTTGAAAACCACCGTTTCTCCGCGATCAGGGAAAGATTGACATGCATATTCGCGAAGCTCTCACATTTGATGATGTTCTGCTGTTACCCGCAGAATCCTCCGTTCTCCCTGCCCAGGCAAATACCCGCACCAGACTGACTGCGTCTTTGGAACTGAACATTCCTTTGCTGTCATCTGCTATGGATACCGTGACCGAAAGCCGTCTTGCCATTGCCATGGCCCAATTCGGTGGCATCGGGGTTATTCACAAAAACCTCTCGATCGAGGAACAGGCCAGCGAAGTACGCAAGGTCAAAAAGTTTGAGTCCGGTATGGTTGCCGATCCCCTGACCTTCCCGCCCAGTGCAACGCTGGCCGATGTGCGCCGCGTTCAGGATACGGCAGGTTTTTCCTGTTTCCCCGTTGTCGAGGAAAAAACCGGGAAGCTGGTGGGGATTATCACCAACCGCGATATGCGTTTCGCAGAAAACCCGAACCAGCCCATCAGTGAACTGATGACCCATGAAAATCTGGTCACGGTAAAAGAAGGCATCACAGGTGAAGATGCCAAACGTCTGCTGCACCAGCACCGGATTGAAAAACTGCTGGTGGTGGATGACAACTATCGCTGTATCGGCCTGATCACCGTTAAGGATATCGACAAGGCTGCGACCCACCCGACCGCCTGTAAAGACGAACAGGGGCGCCTGCGCGCTGCGGCTGCCACGGGTGTGGGCGAAGAAGGTTTCCGCCGTGCTGAAGCGTTGATTGACGCAGGCGTGGATCTGCTGGTGATTGATACAGCACATGGACATTCCCGTGGCGTGATCTCTGCGGTTGAGCAGATCAAGAAAAGCTATCCCCTGGCCCAGGTTGTTGCCGGCAACATTGCGACAGCCGAAGCAGCAAGGGCGCTGGTTGGTGCGGGCGCCGATGCGGTCAAGGTCGGGATCGGCCCAGGATCAATCTGCACCACCCGTATTGTGGCGGGTGTTGGTGTGCCTCAGCTTACAGCGATCATGGATGCCGTTGAGGTTGCGGAAAAAAGCAACATCGGTGTGATCGCTGACGGCGGGATCAAACACTCCGGAGATATTGCCAAGGCCATTGCGGCTGGTGCGCGTGCGGCGATGGTTGGCTCGCTTCTTGGCGGAACTGACGAGAGCCCGGGTGAGGTTTTCCTCTATCAGGGACGCTCCTACAAATCCTACCGTGGTATGGGCTCGCTTGGCGCTATGGCCCGCGGCTCGGCGGACCGTTACTTCCAGGCCGATGTCACAGATAACCTGAAGCTGGTTCCTGAAGGTGTCGAAGGACGGGTCCCATACAAAGGCCCGGCCCATGCGATTGTTCATCAGCTGGTCGGTGGCCTGAAAGCATCTATGGGATATACCGGATCTCCGACAATAGACCACATGCGTGAGAATTGCGTTTTCTGTAAAATTACAAACGCTGGCCTGCGCGAAAGCCATGTTCACGATGTGACTATTACCCGCGAAGCGCCGAACTACCGCAGCGATGGTTAAGAGTTAAAAGTCGGGAGTATTCGCGAGCATTTTAACTGAACGAGCAAAAGGGCGTTTCATAGTGGAAGCGCCCTTTTTACGTGTGGCGTTATATTTTGATCAAAGTTATCATTATTTTAATTTACTATATGGTTTTTAAATATATTGTAGAGCTAACGCTATATTTAAAATGGGAAATTTCGAATGTTCTCTATTGTGCGATCCTTTGTTCTTGGAATCATTGTTACCACTATTTTCAATTTAAGCGTTTTTGCTAGTGACTTACAACAACCGCATAACTGGCAAGGTTTGCATGTTGGTTTTTCAATTGGTGGTGTTCATGGTGCTGCTGATTCCAGTAATGATGTGATTGATGATGGGGCCTATTTTGTACCAGGTGACCCCGAACAGTTAGGTGGTCTGTTCGATCGAAAGATTGATGGGCAAAGCTTTACGGGATCATTTATTGCCGGATATGATTTTCAAAAAGATAATATCACCTATGGGATTGAAACCGATCTGACTGTCATTGATTTTTCCGAGACCGAGGGAGTAAGTGGTGTTCCATATGATACATTACCTGGAACCCTTTTTAGCCAGCAGGATACCATAGAAACTAGATTGATGTTTAGTCTTAGGCCAAAAGTAGGCTACGCGGTAGGTAAGGCATTATTCCATGTCTCTGCGGGACCATCGATAGGAAAGTTTAAGTATAGTTCGCGATTTTCTGATAGCAGTGGCGTAACGGCATCATTTAGTGATTCAAAAATTGCTCTCGGGGTTTCTTCCGGCTTGGGTGTGAACTATATGATTGGTGATGGTTGGTCTTTACGCGGTGATTATCTGTTTAGTTATTTTCCAGACATTGTCGATGGTAGAAGCGCGCTTAGTAATGACGCACAAGATGGATTTAAATACGATGCAGATTTCCAATCTCACAATCTTCGTTTTGGATTAACCAAGCGTTTTTAAAGTGATTTGTTACAAATATTAGTCTAGGACTGCTTTTGTGTTTGGGTGTTTGGTAATGACCAAGCCGGGACACATTATCGTTAATACATACTTGGACTATCTATGAAACCATCAGGCCGCATTCAGACCACCATCGAACTTCTGAGCGAAGTTCTGGAAAGTTCCCTGCCCATGGACCGGGTGGTGACGAACTATTTGCGGGCACGGCGTTTTATTGGCTCGGGCGATCGCCGCGACATCAGCGGCCGTATCTACGGGGTTATCCGTTCCATGTGCCGTCTGGACTGGTGGACACTCCAGGCGGGACTGGAAGGCAACAGCCGTTCGCTGGTACTGGCTTATTCCCTTCTTGCCGAGGGACTGAAGGTCTCGGATCTGGAGATCTATTGTGATGGTGGACAACACAGCCCCGAACCTTTGAGCCTCTTCGAAGGCGAGGCCTTGGCAACGTTGGAAGGTTTTGCCCTGGATCATCCTGATATGTCTCCAGCGGTGCTGGGTGAATTACCGGATTGGCTCTTCAGCCTGTTTGAACAGCAATACGGCGCAGAACAGGCAAGGAGTGAAGTTGCGGGCCTGAAGGGGGAAGCCTCGATTGACCTGCGGGTCAACATTCTGCGCGGCAAACGGGACGAAGTTCTGGAACAGCTTGTATCTGATGGTATTGCTTGCGAGAAAACCGGACATTCTCCCTGGGGGCTGCGGGTGGAGGGACGCACAACCCTCGGCAACAGCCGGGCCTATCGGGAGGGACAGGTCGAGGTTCAGGACGAAGGCTCCCAGATGATTGCCCTGCTCTGTGATGCCCGGCCCGGCATGTCGGTGATCGATCTTTGCGCCGGGGCAGGGGGCAAAACCCTGGCCCTGGCTGCCTCGATGGAAAATGACGGGGATCTTGTCGCTATGGATGTGGATCCCAAACGTCTGCAACGGGCAGAACCGCGTGTCAGCAAAGCCGGGGTTGGTATTGTCCGCTATGCCCGCCTCGACAAGGTTACCCTGCGCGGCTTTGCGGTACTCGGATTTGACCGGGTCCTGGTCGATGCCCCCTGTTCAGGCAGTGGCACCTGGCGGCGGCAGCCGGATGCCCGTCTGCATCTGACCCGCGAACGCCTTGATCACTACCGCAGCCTCCAGCTTTCCGTGCTGGATCAGGCTGCACCCTGCGTCAAGCCGGGGGGGCGTCTGATCTATGCAACCTGCTCGCTTTTTGCCGAAGAAAATGAACAGCAGGTCGCTGCCTTCCTCAAGAAACATCCTGATTTTACTCAGATGGACGCCCGACTGGTCTGGCAATCTATTGGCGGGAAAGACTGTCCGTTTCAGAGGGCAGCCATGCAGCTGACCCCGGCACAACACGGGCTCGACGGTTTCTTTTGCGCCGTGCTGGAAAAGGCCTCCTGAGGACGACCGCGTATCGCTTCCACAAAATTGTTACCCGACAAAATTGTTACCCGACAAAATTGTTACCCAGAAAAATTGTTACCCAGAAAAATTGTTACAGGACAATATTGTTACTGCAATCAGGTGCGGGCCTTGCTAAGGACATAGACTGAAAAATACAGTCGGGTCGCTGTTCTGGCGACCTCCAGGCAGGTAGACCCCGTAAATGATGGATTTCCTCTCTCCCGAACTGATCGCCCTGATGTTTGCCGCCGGGGTGCTTGCCGGTTTTGTCGATGCGATTGCCGGGGGCGGTGGCCTGATCACCCTGCCAATACTGCTCAGTGTCGGGCTTTCCCCGGTTCAGGCGATTGCCACCAACAAGCTCCAGGGATCTTTTGGCACCTTTGCCGCAACCGTCAATTTTGTCCGCAAGGGCCATCTGGACATCCGCGACTGGATTTTTCCGATCATCATGACCTTTATCGGGGCTGCGATGGGTGTTCTGGTGCTGCGTTCGGTCGATAATGCTTTTCTGGTTAACGCCATCCCCTTTCTGCTGATAGCTGTCGCCCTGTATTTCCTGTTCCAGCGCAAA
Source organism: Kiloniella laminariae (assembly GCF_027214005.1). Lineage (GTDB taxonomy): Bacteria > Pseudomonadota > Alphaproteobacteria > Kiloniellales > Kiloniellaceae > Kiloniella > Kiloniella laminariae_A. Next base: position 387,429 of record NZ_JAPWGY010000002.1, on the reverse strand, counting down.
TTGGGAGAGGAAGATCGCCATCAGCGGATCAGCCGCAATGTCTTTGCCATGGTTTTCGGGGCGGGCATTGGCTTTTATGACGGCTTTTTCGGCCCCGGGGCTGGTTCCTTCTATACCCTGGCTTTTGTCTCTCTGCTTGGTTTCAACATGATCCGGGCCACCGCGCATACAAAGCTGCTGAACTTTACCAGCAACTTTGCCTCGCTGCTTTTTTTCATTCTTGGCGACAGTCTGGTCTGGTCGGTTGGCCTTGTCATGGCAGCGGGGCAGATCCTTGGTGGTTATCTCGGTTCCAACATGACCATGCGCCACGGGTCCAGGATTGTCCGTCCGCTGCTGGTGGTTGTCTCGATTCTCATGACGGTCAAACTGATCCACGCCAATCCGGATCATATTCTCAGACAACTGTTTGACGGTGCGGTGCTTTCGTTTTCCGCTGTCTTTTTTTCGTAATCTTCACGCCAGCGACAGGCAGGAAAGCCGGGGTGCCAGCCGCCCGTGTTATTTGAATAAAAGTGCGGGAAAAGCGATGAAATTGCCCTTTCAGCCTTTGACATTTGCTGTCGATTCCGGCAGGTAAGGGCATGAAACTGAACTTGCCTGACAGACCAGATGCTCTGCAGGCCTATCTATGGAGCAGACGTACCCTCCATGACTGATCGTATTCTCATAATCGATTTCGGGTCACAGGTTACCCAGCTGATCGCACGACGTGTGCGCGAAAGCGGGGTTTATTCTGAAATACATCCCTTTAACGCCATCGATGATGCCTTCCTCGATGACTTCGCGCCCAAAGGCATTATTCTCTCTGGTGGACCGGCTTCGGTCACCTGGGCAGATGCTCCGGCGGCACCAGCCAAAGTGTTCGAGATGGGCGTGCCTGTCCTGGGCATCTGTTATGGTCAGCAGACCATGATGGCCCAGCTTGGTGGATCGGTGGAAACATCGGATCATCAGGAATTTGGCCGCGCCTATGTCGAGATCAAGGAAGACTGTGCGCTCTTCCACGGTGTCTGGGGTGTCGGGACCAAAGAACAGGTCTGGATGAGCCATGGCGACCGGGTTGGAAAACTGGCTCCGGGTTTCCGGGTTGTTGCCACTTCCGAAGGCGCGCCTTTCGCGGCTGTTGCCAATGACGACAAGAAATTTTACGCGGTGCAGTTCCACCCCGAAGTGGTGCACACGCCCCATGGTGCGCAACTGCTGAAAAACTTCACCCACGGCGTTGCGGGCTGTGGCGGTGACTGGACCATGGCCGCTTTCAAGGATCAGGAAATCGCCAAGATCCGCGAACAGGTTGGTGAGGGGCGTGTGCTCTGTGGCCTGTCCGGCGGGGTCGACAGTTCGGTTGTTGCGGTGCTGCTGAACGAAGCCATCGGCGAACAGCTGACCTGTGTCTTTGTCGATACAGGGTTTATGCGCATGGGCGAAGCCGAACAGGTCGTAACCCTGTTCCGCGATCACTATAATATCAAGCTGATCCACGTGGATGCCGCTGACCAGTTCTTTGCGGCGCTGGGTGACGAGTTTGATCCGGAAACCAAACGCAAGACCATCGGGCGTCTGTTTATCGAGATCTTCGAAGCCGAAGCCAAGAAAATCGGCGGAGCTGATTTCCTGGCCCAGGGTACGCTCTATCCGGATGTGATCGAGTCCGTCTCCTTCACCGGCGGCCCAAGCGTGACGATCAAGTCGCACCACAACGTTGGTGGACTGCCCGAACGCATGAACATGAAGCTGGTCGAGCCGTTGCGCGAACTCTTCAAGGATGAAGTGCGTGATTTGGGCCGCGAACTGGGTCTTCCGGATACCTTTGTTGATCGTCATCCTTTCCCGGGTCCCGGTCTGGCCATTCGTATTCCCGGCCAGCCCCTGACCAGAGAAAAGTGTGACATCCTGCGCAAGGCCGATGCGATCTATCTCGAAGAGATCCGCAATGCCGGGCTTTATGACGCGATCTGGCAGGCCTTTGCCGTGCTGTTGCCGGTCCGTACCGTCGGGGTGATGGGCGATGCCCGGACCTATGATTTTGTCTGTGCCCTGCGCGCGGTAACCTCAACTGACGGCATGACCGCTGACTATTATCATTTTGATCATGAGTTTCTGGGGCGGGTATCCAACCGCATCATCAACGAAGTCCGCGGCATCAACCGCGTCGTTTATGACTGCACCTCGAAACCACCCGGGACGATCGAGTGGGAATAAGGGCGATTGCCTTTTTGATGCCTTGTTGAACAAAGCCCGCCCTTCCGGCGGGCTTTGTTATGTGGGGTATGCGCATCAGGCAAAATTCAGGTTTCAGCTGGTGGACGCTGCAGTGCCGACTTCCTGTAAAAGCCAGTTGATTATTTTTTTCTGAGCCTGGGTGTGGGGGCGTGCTTGAGGACTGACAATGTAATATCCGGGTTGTGGTTCCTGCCGATCGCGCCATAGCTCAACCAGTTTGCCCTGGGCAACGTCCTGTTCAATCAGCAGGTGGGGGACCAAAGCTATGCCCTGTCCGTTGATTGCCGCATCCATGGCCAGCGCTGTTTGGTTGAACTGAACCTTTCTATAGTCGGTTTTTACACCCGATCTTTCCCAAAATCTGTCCCATTGATTATGGCTGTCCTGAATAAGCCGATGTTTGGCAAAATCCTGGAATGTTTTGATTTCTGCAAGGCCTGATGCATAGGCCGGGCTACAGACAGCACAGAGCTCCATCAAAGCCAGAGGAATGACATCAAGTTCTGGGGCAAAGGGCGGAGATCCCAAGCGGATGGCAAGATCCACGCCGTCTGATCGAAAGTTGGCCAGGCTTTCACTGGCAACAGTCTGCACTTCAATATCGGGATGTTTCAGTTCAAAGGAACTCAGGCGGGGCACCAGCCACTTTGCCGCAAAAGAAGGGGTCATGCTGAGCGTAACCCGGCTGCTTTCAGGGCGCAGTTTTTGGGTGGCTTCATCCAGAATGGCCAAGGCCTGCCGGACGGGTTGGTGATAGTCGTGTCCCACGTCTGTCAGGGCAAGGCCCCGGGCTTTGCGGTGGAACAGCTGTTGACCAAGATCACTTTCCAGCCTTCGCACCTGTTGGGCCACCGCGCCCTGGGTGAGATTCAGCTCTTCTGCGGCAAGCCGGAAATTAAGATGCCGGGCAGCGGCATCAAACATTCTGAGAGAATTCAGGTTGGGCGTACGCAAGGCTCATTGTCCTTCAAGGCAGTAGAATATCTACAGTCTTGTGTGATGAAACATGATTAGTCAAGTACGAGAACCGGGACCATATTGTAAGTCAGATGACACCAGAACGGGAGTGAAAGCGATGGATAGGAACAGAGTAGCAATAATTACGGCAGGTGGCAGTGGAATGGGCGCGGATGCCGCACGGCGGCTGGCTGTGGAAGGATACAATGTTGCTGTTCTTTCTTCCTCGGGCAAGGGTGAAGAGCTGGGTAAAGAGCTTGGCGGGATCGGTGTGACAGGTTCAAACCGTTCAACAGCCGATTTGCAGAACCTGATTGACCGAACGATGGAACGCTGGGGCCGTGTAGATGTGTTGGTCAATTCTGCTGCCCATGGTCCCAAAGGCCCGGTACTGGATATCAGTGATGAGGACTGGCATGAAGGTATGGAAGTCTATCTGATGAACGTCATCAGGCCCGCACGTATTCTCGCTCCTGTAATGGCTGCTCAAGGCGGGGGGGCAATCATCAATATTTCTACCTTTGCTACCTTCGAGCCTGATCCGCTGTTCCCGACATCGGGCGTGTTTCGCGCTGCCCTGGCCAGCTTTACCAAGCTGTTTTCTGACAAATATGCGAAAGACAATGTCCGGATGAACAACATTCTTCCCGGTTTCATTGACAGTCTGCCGGAAACGGAAGATCGCCGGGCGCGCATTCCCATGGGGCGGTACGGCAAAGCGGGGGAAGTCTCGGGTTTGATCGCCTATCTGGCCTCGGAAGAAGCGGCTTATATGACAGGTCAGAACCTGCGCATTGATGGAGGATTGACCCGTGGCGTCTAATGTTTTGCCGCCACAGATTACGAAGGCTGATATCGCCTTTGTTTTGAAATGGATGGCTTCAATTATCCAGATTATGGGATATAGCGCGACGGCTTTTGGCTTGACGCCCTGGAATATCTATCTGTTTTTTATCGGACTATTGGGCTGGTTTACAGTGGGTGTTCTCTGGAATGACCGGGCGATAATTCTTATTCATATCGTTGCTTTTTTCGCCATGATAGCTGGATATATCAGCAGCTGATTTTTGGGTTTATGTCATCACTTCTGGTGCGATTCCTCCAAACAACAAAACCCGCATTCAAGCGGGTTTTGTTGTTTGGAGATACATATTGCTTCAGCCTGTTGTTACGCTCAGCTCTTCCGTCCCGGAACCGCTTGGTACTCTCACCAGAATAAAGGCGGAAAAAGCAAGCAGGGCAAGACCGCCCGAAACCAGAAGTGCGCCAGATCCATAGTGGCTTATCAGCCAGCCAAAGGCGAGCGGGGCACCAACCTGTGCCAGACGTGAAGGCATGCCCAGCAGTCCGATCCGGTAGCCATAGTTTTTCGGGCCATAGAGTGCCAGCGGCAGAGTTCCCTTGGCAATGGTCAGGATACCATTGCCCGTGCCGTGGAGCAGGGCAAAAGGCAGGGCGAGCCAGCCACCACCCCCCAGGCCAGCAGCGGTAATAAGCAGAAACGCCCCAATGGGATGGGTGATTGCCGCGATCCTGGCCGAGATAATCGGATGGAAGCGTTTGAGGTATCCGGCTTCAAGCAGGCGGGCGGCGACCTGTGCCGGACCCATCAAAGCCCCCGCTGCAACAGCTTGTGCAGAGGTGGCCCCGGCAGCTTCGAGCAACCGCGGCAGATGGGCCGCCATCCCGGTGGAGATTACCCAACCGGCGGCAAAGGCAAAGCCCAACAGCCACATGGTCCGATCCAGAACGATATGAGGGGCTTCGTTTTCTTCTGCGATCTCCTTGTTAACGATGAACTTTGGCAGGCAAAAGAAGTTCAGCGGCAAGGCAAACAGCAAATGTCCGATGGCCCAGGCGACGCAGGTCATGCGCCAACCCAGCTCGGCTTCCCCCCAGGCGGTCAGCGGCCATCCGATGGTGCTGGCAAAACCGGCAATTAATGTGATCCCGGTGATGGCTGAACGGGCCGATGTACCGTAAAGACGCCCAAGTGTGGCAAAGGCGGCATCGTACAGCCCAAAACCCATCGCAGCCCCCATCACGCCCCAGCCTAACCAGAGAGAGAGGGTTGTTTCGGCTGAGGCGAGCAGCAACAGGCCTGCGGCGAAGGTCAGGTTTGAGGCCACAAGCACGCCGCGTCCACCAATCCGGTCAATGGTTTTGCCCATCTTGGGCCCGAGCAGGGCACTGAGTAATAGGGCGGCGGAAAAGGCAGCAAAGACCATGGTCGTACTACTGTTGGTGTCCAGGGCCATGGCGTCGGCCAGTATGGCTATAAGATAGTAACTCGAGGCCCAAGCGAGTGTTTGACTGCTGCCCAGTGCCCCGATAACCAGATATTTTTGCCTGTTAGTGTGTGCTTTCATTTTTAGGCTACGGCCTCTTGTGGGGATGTTGTACCACAGCCGCAACCGGCTTTTCCCTGGTCTTTGGCTACTTCGTCTTTAACGCAGCAGGCGTCTTTTCTCTGAATCGCGGGGCCGCCACAACAGCCGGATGCTTTCTCCGTTTCTGTAGCGGTATCCGGCGAAATCGCAGGGGCACCACAGCAGCTGGATGCTTTTCCCGTTTCTGTGACACGATCCGACGAACAGACACCTGTTTCCGGCAAGCGTAATTCTACCCGGGCAGCGGCTTCCTTGTCGCCTGCAATTTCAGCGAGTATCGACCGGACCTGTTCGTAGCCTGTCAACGTGAGAAAGGTCGGTGCCCGTCCGTAGGACTTCATACCGGCAATATAAAAGCCCTGTTCCGGCTGCGCCAGTTCTGCCGCACCATGTGGCCGCACCGTACCACAGCTGTGTTCATTGGGATCAATCAAAGGGGCCAGGGCAGGTGGACATTCGAGTGCCGGGTCGAGCAAGAGGCGAATTTCGCTGGCAAAAGAAAAGTCAGGCCGGAAGCCGGTGGAGACGATGAGTTCATCTACGCTGATCTGTTGAGAGGTAGAAATTCCCTCGCTTTGAAGCTGCAAACCTGTGTTGTCTTCGCTGATATGTGACAGGCGGAACCCGGCTTTCAAGCTGAGATCTCCTTCTTCCAGCAGTTTCCTGATTTCGACACCAAGAGCACCTCGGGCTGCCAGCTGGTCATTGGCGCCACCACCAAAGGCGCGGCTCGGATCTTCGCCTCGTACCAGCCATACGATTGAAGTATCAGGGACCTGCTTCTTGAGGGCGACAAGGTCGATCAGATTGCCGGTGGCTGAATGTCCCATGCCGAGCACAGCCACACGCTTGCCGGCGTAGCGGTTTCTTTTGGTCCCCAGGATGTCTGGCATACCATAGCTGATCCGGGCTGCTGCCTGCTTTTCTCCAATGGCGGGCAGGCCGTTGGCCCCTGCTGGATTGGGGCTGTCCCAGGTGCCGGATGCATCAAGCACTGCATCGACCAGCAACACTTTTTCTTCCGCATCTTTTTGATAGCGGATCTCGAACGGGGTCGAGTTTCTGCCTGGGGTTTTCAACTTGTCATATCCGACCCGGGAGATCGCGGTAACCTTGCTCGAAAACAGCAAATGTTTTTTCAACTCGGGCAACTCTGCCAGCGGCGCAAGATAACCGGCGACAAAATCACCGCCTGTGGGAAAGGTTTCCGCTGCTGGTTCCTGCCAGCCGGAGGCTAGCAACAATTGTCGACAGGCGCTGTCAATGTTGTATTGCCAGGGGGAAAACATACGGACATGTTGCCACTGCCGGATTGCCTGGCCGACAACGGAACCTTTCTCAAAGATGATTGGCACAAGTCCCCGTTCCATGGCCCGGACTGCAGCAGCAAGACCAACAGGCCCTGCACCGATGATTGCGATTGTCTGGTTGGTGTTTTTCATTTTATTACCTTTATTCTGGAAATATGGAAATAATGAAGTTCAAAACAACAGCCCTTGGAACAGGAAGGGCAGGTAAGTGGGTTTAACAGCGCTTGGTGGTGCAGTCAGGCTCAGTTGTTCTGCTGCCCTCAACACAGCATTCCGACATCAGAAAGTCGATCAGCTCTTGCATGGACTGGTAGTTGGCGCGGCAGATCAGGGTCGTGGCCTGTCGTTCCTGGGTAATCAGCCCTGATATCAGTAACGTCTTCAGATGATGCGAGAGAGTGGAGGGGGCAATATCCAGCCTTTCTTGCAGAGAACCAACAGGTAAACCTTCACTCCCAGCACGAATCAGGGTACGAAAAATATCCAGCCGGGTCGGTTTGCCCAGTGCTTCAAGTTGTGATGCTGCAAAATCTGTTTTCATGCTAGGAAGATGGGCTTTTCAAATTTATTTGTCAACTGTATTTCTGGAATTACCGAAATAAGTAATAATCAAAAGCCCTCTTTAGTAAAGATTGGCCTGTCCCTGTGGCTTCTATATAGGTCTGTCACAGGTACAGGGTTATGAGCAAGGAGACCAAGGTGTCAGAAGAACTCGTTATGCGTATTGATACGCTGGAATCGCACGTGGCAGAGCAGGAGCAGGTTATTCATGACCTGAGTGATGTTCTGGCCAAACAGTGGCAGAAAATCGAGACACTTTCGCGCAGGCTGGACCAGGTTCAACATCTTCTTGATGAGCTTGAAACCGAGCCGGAATCCGGAAGAAAACCTCCTCATTACTAACCGGGGTGAAGGCAGTCGGCCAGAAAGTAGGGGGGAAAGTACAGATGGCGGTTTTTATTTGATATGATGAGGTATAAAACCCAAATCAGGTGAAGCCCTGATCTCAGGATATCTCCTTGATTACCTTGTTCCGCCCCTGATTTTTTGCCCGGTACAGTGCTTCGTCAGCGCGTTGGACCAGATTTTCGAGTGCCTCTCCGATGACGTATCTGGAGACACCAATAGATAAGGTAATCCGGCCAAATTCCTGCCCGGTTTTTTTGTTTTTGAGCACCTGTTTGGAAATTTTCTCCCGGATCTGGTCGGCAAGATCGGCAGCATCTTCAAGGCTTGTATCAGGGAGTATGCAGGCAAACTCTTCTCCGCCGTATCGGGCAGGGGTATCTTGACCTTTAACAGCTTCAACGAGCTTCTTGCCAACCACCTTAAGCACCTCGTCGCCGATCCGGTGACCGTAGGTGTCGTTGAATTTCTTGAAGTGATCTATATCCATCAGCAGGAGACAGAGTTCGGTGCCTTCGGCTGAAGCATTTCCTGCTTCCTGCATCAACTTGGCGTCAAAGAGTTTGCGGTTCCCGATCTGCGTCAGGGCATCGGTCAGGGATTCTGCCTTGACCCGGTCAAGATTTTGCTGAAGTTTGCTGATCTCTTGCGAAGATTGTTGCAACTGGTTTTGCAAGGCCTTGTTTTTTTCTGTGATCGCAGCAGTTTCGAGGACAATTTCTTCGACAAAGCTTTTCAGTGAGGCAACGTTGTCTTCGCTGGCGATATCGGTCGCAAGGCTGGCGATCTTCTCTCCGTAATTCTCGCTGTCACTTCCTGCAACACCAATCTGCTCGATCACCTGTTTCATGGTGCTTTGCAGTTTCAGGCCCACTTGGTGAATTTCATCACTGTGATTGCCTTCTATCTGATAAAACTTCTGGAACAGCTGCTGACAGATTTCAGAAGAAAAACTTCCATGTTGATCAAGAATGGCATCGATTGCCATTTTCAGTTCAGGGTTTTTGTCGCTGACATAATCATACCAGAGCGTGTAATTCTGGGGGGTAGCGGGAATACCTCTTTGCTTCATGGTTGCAAAAGCGAGTTCTGCGTATTCCTCGGCCTTGGCAAAACTATCAGCGATCTGCATGTCCTCTGTTTCCTTCTCCGGTTCAACCCGAAATCAACCGCTTGAGGCTGGGGGAACCCTTTATAAGTTTTATCAGTTATTTTGTGGTCCATGAAACAAGACGACAAGAATGTATAGCAAATTCGTTTCTAGTGATTAAGATTATGTGATTGTTTGTCAAATACTGAGAGAGCTTCAGGAAGATTTCTTGATTTTGTCAGCCGCTTCTGACCGTTAAAGACTGTAAATTCGTCATACCTGTTTTTGTGCCCCTTGGCTTTGATGATCGCAAAGAGGGGGGTCTCGTGTGCATGCCTGAAGATGGAAAAGACCGCGCAGTCATCCAGAAGATCAATTGCATAGTCACGCCATTCGCCCCGGGCAACTCTCTGGCTGTAAATGGATAGGAGCATTCCAAGCTCCTTGCGATCAAAGGTAACGGAAAAGGGTTTCGTGTGTTTTTTATCCAGATAATAGACAGATGTCATACAGAATGTGTCTCCTGCTCTTCTCCTTCTTAAAGACAGATTGGCTGATTTTTTTGTAAATATCCACTTATTCGTCAGGCCAGATGATTTGCTTTTCCGGCTTATTGTATCACAGGATTTGTTGAATTGCTTTTGGCAACTGCGGGCTGTTGTTGCTGCGCGCTATGATGAATCACTGTCTGCGAACTGGCTTCTTCATACGGGCTTTCATAACAGGTCACACCGCCTATATTGCGATAGCAATATAGATTTTCATAGCCAGTACTGGTCAGATCGGCCTCGAGTTCTTCATCCCGACAATAGGCTTCCCCTTTTGAGGTATAGAGAATGGAGCAGTCTTTAGCCATCGCCCAACTGGTAAAGTGATCAGTTATGGTCTTGTCGGTATAGACAAGGGTGCCGACACTGGCGGTGAGCATCACCGGGTCAGACCAGGTACAGCCTGAAAGGGAGCCGAAAGTCAAAAAGCAGCCCAGTATGGCTCCAAAAAAACGCTTCATAATTTTGCCTATTTTATGTCCGAGTATTCCATCGGTCGTGAGTCTCTTTATGTACTCTAAATCGTTTAAGTAAATAAAATATTAGCAGTTAACAGCAAAGCTTTGCCCGAAAGCAGGGAGAATTGGTTATTCCTGATTGTTGATAGGGTAAAGTTTCTATATAAAGTTCAGCGAAATTGGAGTGAGTTTTATGCCAACCCTGTCTTCCTGCACCTGCAGGGGGGGACTGGACGAGTTGGGGACTGACTTGAGACAACTGCTCGCAACCCGAGGGAAAATTATTTCGTGGCTGATATCTTTCAGGAAGTCGAAGAAGATCTAAAACGTGAACGCGTGGAACTTCTGTGGAAAAAATACGGGAAATGGGTGATTGCAGCTGCTATCGCCATCGTCCTTGTGACAGCTGGTTTCCAGCTTTGGAACAACTATCAGCAAACCGTTCGGAGTGAGAAGTCAGTTCAGTTTTCCCAGGCTCTCGGACTGAGTGAGGCCGGAAAGCTGGATGAGGCAAAATCGGCTCTTGCAGAACTGTCCACTACCGATGACGGGTATGGCACCCTGGCACGTTTCGAGCAGGCCAGTATTCTGGCCGAGCAGGGCGATATCGCTTCTGCTGTTGCTCTTTGGGATGAAATCGCGGCGAGTTCCCCGCCAATTGATCGGCTTCGGGATGTTGCCTCTTTGCTGGCTGTGATGCATTTGGTAGAGACCGGCGATATCGCGGATGTAAAGAAACGTCTGGCGTTGCTGGCTGTACCTGGCGCTGCTTTCCGCTACAGTGCAATTGAGCTTCAGGCTCTGGTTGCGCTTCGTGAAGACGATCACACGAGCGCGCGTTCATTTTTCCAGCAGTTGGTCGATGCACCAGATGCACCAGGCGGTATCCAGAGTAGGGCTGCCCAGATCCTCGAGACGCTGGCGGAGTAATTCATATGTTGTTGGAAATGCGTAAGGGCCTGTTCACGATTGCTCTGGGGCTGGCTTTGACCGGTTGTAGCCTTGCAGATAAATGGCTGGGTGAAGATGAAGACCCTCCTTTGCCAGGGGCAAGGATTTCGATTCATTCCGGGGATAAGGGCCTGACTGCAGATTCGACAATTTCCGATCAACGTATCCTCTTGCCAAAACCTTTTGAAAACACCTTCTGGACCCACAATGGTGGTAACCCGGCTCATGCGATGTTCCATCTTTCTTTGGGCGAAATGCCACGAGAAATCTGGAGCGATGGCATTGGCGAGGAAAATGACGGTGACGAGATTATTCTTGCCCAGCCTCTGGTGGTTGAATCTGTCCTCTTTACAATGGATTCCCGCTCGACGGTTAAGGCGTATGACCGGAATACTGGAAAAGTATACTGGGAAAAAGATCTTGAGCCGAACGATGAAGAAGACGGCTACTTCGGCGGTGGTATTGCCTATGCGGACGGTCGTATTTTTGTATCAACCGGCTTTGCCCGGGTTTTTGCTCTGGATGTTCGCTCCGGGGCGATTCTCTGGACCCAGGATGTCCCCGCTCCGATGCGTGCTGCACCAACGGTGAACGGCGGTCGTGTCTTTATCGTTACTCTTGATAACCAGACAATATCTCTTGCTGCGGATGACGGGCGACGTCTCTGGAGCCATGTGGGGGTGCAGGCCGAAACCAGCCTGCTGGGGGGCGCGAGCCCTGCAGTTGCCGGACGGATCCTGATCGTTCCCTATTCCTCGGGGGAAATTGTTGCGATTGATGTCGTTGAAGGCGATCTCAAATGGGGAATTGATCTCTCCTCTGTCCAGAAAACCGACCCGCTTACCGATCTTGCGCATATCAAGGCAATGCCGGTTATTGACAGGGACCGGGTGATCGCGATAAGTCACTCCGGACGCATGGTCGCCATTGATATAAAAGAGGGCGTGCGCCTGTGGGATACAGACATCGGTGGTGTCCAGATGCCCTGGGTTGCGGGTGATTTCATTTATGTCCTGACCAACGATGCGCAAGTTGCAGCAGTTCGTCGTGACGATGGTCGCATCCGCTGGGTCCAGCCTCTGCCCCGTTTTACCGATCCTGAGGATCGTAAAGGGTTGATCGTCTGGCAGGGTCCTGTGCTGGCCAGTGACCGTCTTATTGTTGCAGGCTCTCACGGAGAAGCGATTTCACTATCTCCCTATACCGGGGAAGTACTTGGTTTTCTGGATTTGCCGGATGGTGCAGCCATGCCCCCCGTTGTTGCCGGAAACAGCTTGTATTTCCTGACTGCAGAAGCAGAAATTATCGCGATGCGCTAGGCCTTGTGGCTTGCCGCGAAAGAAAGACAAAAAAATGACTTTCACAGTTGCCATAGTCGGGCGACCGAATGTGGGCAAGTCCACACTTTTCAACCGCCTGATCGGTAAAAGACTGGCGCTGGTTGATGATCAGCCCGGGGTCACACGTGATCGCCGCGAAGGGGAAGCATTCCTGTTCGGCTTGCGTTTTAAGGTGATTGATACAGCAGGTCTTGAAGAGGCATTCGACCAGAGCCTGGAAGCAAGGATGCGTCAGCAGACCGAGCAGGCTGTGTCCGAAGCTGATCTGGTTCTGATGCTGATCGATGCGCGGGTCGGTGTCATGCCGATAGACGAACACTTTGCCAAGTTCCTGCGCAAGGGAAAGACACCGATTGCCCTTATGGCGAACAAGTGTGAAGGCAAGGTTGGCGATATCGGATTGATGGAAGCCTACAGCCTTGGTCTTGGCGAGCCGATCCCTTTTTCTGCCGAACATGGTCTGGGCAGCAGTGATCTCTATGACATCATCAAGGAACATATGGAAAAGGCAGCTGAAGACAAGGTTGTCGCTTCTCCCTATATTCCACCTGCGAACTTGGAAGCAGAGGAAGAAGAGATCCCTGCGACGCAAGACGATTCTGAAGATCATGATTTTCTTGATGACGACGATTTCGAGGAAGAAGACGAAGAGATCGTTCGGGGACCACTGCAACTGGCGATCGTCGGACGTCCGAATGTCGGAAAGTCGACCCTGGTCAACAAGCTGCTGGGCGAAGAGCGGCTTCTGACTGGCCCGGAAGCGGGTATTACCCGTGATGCGATCTCTGTCGAGTGGGAATATCAGGGACGTCCGATCAAGCTGGTTGATACAGCCGGTCTGCGGCGTAAATCCAAGATTATGGACAAGGTCGAGAAACTCTCGGCTTCTGATACCATCCGCGCCCTGAAGTTTGCCCAGGTGGTTATCCTTGTGCTTGATTCAGATGGCATTCTTGAAAAGCAGGATCTGACCATCGCCCGTACCGTGATTGATGAAGGGCGCGCGCTGATTATCGCTGTGAACAAGTGGGATGCCTGTCCGAACAAGGACGAGGTGATGCAGCTGGTTCGGGATCGCCTGCAGACTTCCCTGCCACAGGTTAAGGGAATTCCGGTCGTCACGATCTCTGCTCTGAAGGGGCAGAATCTGAACAAGATGCTGGATGCTGTCTTTAACATTTATGAAATCTGGAATCGCCGTATTCCAACTTCCGGCCTGAACAGATGGCTGTCCGAACTGCTTGAGATCCATCCGCCTCCCGCACCGGGTGGCCGTCGGATCAAGCTGAAATATATCACCCAGGCAAGGGCGCGGCCGCCGACCTTTGCGATTTCCTGTTCCTTGCCCGAAGATCTTCCGGCATCCTACAGCAGGTTTATCGAAAACAATCTGCGCGATACGTTCGATCTCCCGGGTGTTCCGATCCGCCTTCATATGAAAAAGGGTGACAACCCTTATGCAGGCAAGAAGAAACGCAATAACTGATTGTTTTCCCTTGTAGAATATTCTCGCAAAAGGTCGCTTTCAAGCGGCCTTTTGTCTTTGTAAATAGCGGAAAAAACTTCGGGCGGTTCAAGCTGTACAAGGCAACTGTTTTGAACAGAAACCGTGAGATACGTACGATCTTAAAGGAATGACTTTATGAGTGCTTTTATTCTGGTTGATACCAAAATCAGCAACCCGGAAGTTTATGAGGAATATAAAGCCCTGGCCAAACCGCTGGCCGAGAAATACGGGGGTACCTATCGCACAAGAGGTGGTGCCATGGAGGTTGTCGAGAACGACCTCTGGTCTCCAACCCGTCTGGTTCTGATTGAATTCGCGGACATGGAGGCGGCAAAAAAATTCATAGACAGTGAAGACTACGCACCGATAAAGGCCATGCGTCATGCAAACGCCGAATGTACGCTGGCGATCCTTGAGGGCATCTGAACCTGTAGCGCTTTACTACAGCCGGGCTCATTGAAAATAAACCCGGCTGTATCATACCCAACAACCCAATACAGTGACCGATCAGTCTCGATTAGAGAGGTGGATCAGATCATTTCTGCTTGAGATCGATGAACTGTCCATTGAGCTGGTAGCTGGCTGAGGCAAGCTCGACAAAGATATCGGTAATGCTCTCTGGGGCAGGCAGGCTCATCGGATCTTCGCCGGGAAAGGCTTTTTCCCGCATGGCCGTACGCATAGGGCCTGGTGAAATCAGATTGGCGCGTACAGTGGTTTTCTCGACTTCATCAGCATAGGTTTGCACCAGGGTGTTCAGTGCGGCCTTGGAGGCCTTGTAGACACTCCAATAGGCTTTTGCGGTTGCACTGGTGGTGACAAAGATGGCCCGCCCGGCATCCGATTTTCTCAAGAGGGGATCAAGACTGCGAATCAGCCGGTAGTTGGCTGTGACATTGATGTCAAAAACCTCCTGCCAGACCTTGGGCTTGATATGGCCGATGGGCGAGAGAGGTCCAAGAGACCCCGCGTTGCCAACCAGAACATCCAGCTTGCCGTAACGCTCGAAAAGCGAAGCACCGAGGTGATCCAGTCCATCCATTTCCTTGAGGTCATGGGGAATGAGCACCGGGTTTTTGCCCCCTGCGGCACGGATCTCGTCATCAAGCTCTTCCAGTGCTCCTACAGTCCTTGCCATAAGCAAAAGCTGGGCACCCTCTGCAGCAAAGCGTTTTGCTACGGCCCGGCCGATACCGCGGGATGCTCCGGTAATCAGGGCGAGGCGTCCTTCAAGACGGCCCTCAACAAGATGGAGGGGTGTTTGCTCTGTCATCTTTTAAGTTTCCTAGCCGGCTTTTTTAGGTTTTTTGAATTTGGGAACATCGACGACGTGATCCTGGTAATCGTCAATACGGGTAGGATAGTATCCGGTGAAAGGGGAATCGCAATATTGAGGTTCCAGGTCATTTCGCCCTTCAAGGCCCATTGCCCGATACATGCCGTCGATGGAAAGAAACGCCAGGCTGTCTACGCCGATATAGCTGGCCATTTCCTCCAGATCCATCTGGGCGGCAAGCAGCTCTTTGGATTTGGAAATATCGATCCCATAGAAATAGGGGTATCCGATGGGCGGGGAAGCGATGCGCATATGCACTTCCTTGGCACCGGCGGCACGCACCATTTCGACAATTTTGAGAGAGGTCGTTCCCCTTACAAGCGAGTCATCAACCAGAATAACCCTTTTCCCTGCCAGGACGGCTTTGTTGGCGTTGTGTTTCAGTTTGACGCCAAGGTTTCTGATCTGTTGGCCCGGTTCGATAAAGGTCCGTCCGACATAATGATTGCGGATAATACCAAGTTCAAAGGGTACACCTGATTCCTGCGAGTAACCGATCGCGGCAGGGACCCCGGAATCCGGAACGGGAACCACGACGTCTGCTTCCACATGGCTTTCCTGGGCCAGCCCCTTGCCGATGTTTTTGCGCGCGTCATAAACACTGATGCCATCAATGAAAGAGTCCGGGCGGGCAAAATAGATGTATTCAAAGATACAGGTCTGCTTGCGCGTCGGTGGAAAAGGACGCATGGACTGGACGCCTTCGTCGTTGATCACGATCAACTCGCCGGGCTCGACATCGCGAACAAATTCAGCACCGATGATATCCAGGGCACAGGTCTCAGAAGCAACGACATAACCGCCTTCAAAGCTGCCAAGAACCAGCGGACGAATGCCGTGGGGATCCCGAACGGCAATGACACCCTCTTTGGTCATGCAAAGCAGGGCATAGGCACCCTCAATCCGTTGAATGGCATCAATCACCTTGCCGACAATGGTATCGCGAATAGAGGTGGCAACCAGATGCAGGATGACTTCCGTGTCCATGGTGGACTGGAAGATCGAACCGCGCATAACCAGCTGGTCTCGAATTTTCTGGGAATTGGTCAGGTTGCCGTTGTGACACAGCGCAAAACCGCCCGCGTGCAGTTCGGCAAACAGGGGCTGTACATTCCGAAGTGCCGTTTCCCCTGTTGTGGAATAGCGGGTGTGTCCGATGGACATATTCCCCTGAAGACGTTCAATGACTTCCTGTGAAGAGAAGTTGTCGCCAACAAGCCCCAGGGCGCGATGGTTATAGAACTCCTTGCCGTCATAACTGACAATCCCGGCGGCTTCCTGCCCTCGATGCTGCAGGGCATGCAGGCCGAGTGTTACAAGGGCTGCTGCGCCTTCGTGTCCATGTACGGCATAAACGCCACATTCCTCATGGAGTTTGTCATCATCGTGAAGATAATCGGGTGTCATGGCTTTCGCTCTCCTGAACTCGGAATGCTGTCCATCATTCGCTGCCATTCACAGCTTCGATGGTTTTTTGCATCTGTGTGCGCATGGTGTCGTTATAACCGGGTTCCCCTTCTTTAGGTTCGGGATCGGGAATTTCCGGTTTGATCAGTTTTTGATAGGTCTGGGTCGCATTATAGACCTGTCTCGCTGCTTCGGCCTGTTGCAATACCTTGGTAATCGTTTCTGTATGGAACTTTTCAGGCAGGAGCCTGACGAGCAGGGCAGAGCTTTGTTGAATGGCCGGGCGGGTTTTGGCGCGCTCAACATCAATCGGCCAGCCTTCTTCCTGTGGCATAAGGAAAACAAAAAGGGCGATCCAGCAAAGGCAGACAATCACAGCGCCCCGAACCAGGCCAAACAGAAAACCCAGGGAACGGTCAAGCGGGCCGAAGGTACTGGCTCTGACATGTTTGCAGATCATTCTGATGACCACCATCATCAGGCCCAGTGCCACGGCAAAAATAGCAAAACCCGTTACCAGCTCGGCGACAAAGGGAATGTTGATGAATTTCTGCACATAGGGCAGCAGGGGATGAAATCCCCAGAGCGTAATAAAGCCGGCCCCGATCCAGGAGGCTACGGACAGAACCTCATGGACAAGCCCCCGGAAGAGAGCAAAAAGTCCAGAGACTGCAAGTATGCCGATAACAGCGACATCCAGAAGTGAGATGGGGAGGTTTTCCATCAAGTTCTATCACTTTTGCCGGTTAGCCACCTGCCGCTTTCCTTACTGTTTTGGCGGCAAAAAGCGCCACAAGGTCCTGCAGGTGTTCAATCTGCCTTGTATCTAACCCCGAAGCGTCTGCATTACAATTCTTCTTTGCACGAAGGGGCGGAATTATTGCTTTTTCAAAGCCGAGCTTGCTGGCTTCTTTCAAACGGCTTTCTGACTGACTGACAGATCTGATTTCACCTGACAGACCGATTTCACCAAAAACGACAGTCTTTTCAGGGACTGGAATGTCCATTGCGGCAGAGATCAGAGCCGCAGCCACGGCCATATCTGCGGCTGGTTCACTGATCCTCAATCCCCCCGCCACGTTCAGATAAACTTCGTTTCCTGCCAGAACAAGACCACAGCGGGCTTCAAGCACGGCAAGGATCATCGCCAGTCGACCGGAATCCCAGCCAACAACGGCACGGCGCGGGTTGGCCTGTTGGGAGGGGGAGACCAGTGCCTGGATCTCGACCAGGACGGGACGTGTCCCTTCCAGCCCGGCAAAAACGGCGGCACCGGAAATGTTGCCACGCCGTTCTGCAAGAAACAGGGCCGAGGGATTTGAAACCTGCTCCAGCCCTTGTTCGGACATTTCAAACACCCCGATTTCGTCGGTCGGGCCAAAACGGTTCTTTGCCGCACGCAGGATTCGAAAGTGATGCCCCCGCTCTCCTTCAAAAGTCAGTACCGTATCGACCATGTGCTCGAGAACCTTAGGTCCGGCGATCACGCCTTCTTTGGTGACATGCCCAACCAGCAAAAGGCAGAAACCGCGTGCTTTGGCCAGCTGGATCAGCTCCTGTGCCGAGGCACGAACCTGGGAAACGGTGCCGGGGGCTGAATCCAGACTGTCGATAAACATGGTCTGGATCGAATCAATCACCACCACTTGCGGCGGGTTGTGTTCGTCCAGTGTTGTGGCGATGTCCCTGACCGAGGTTGCCGAGGCAAGCAGGAAATCATCAGCCTTGAGGCCGAGCCTTCTGGCGCGCAGGCGAACCTGATCAATGGCTTCTTCACCTGATATGTAAACACACCGGGCTTTTGCATGGGTTGCGAGAGAGGCAAGTATCTGGGTCAGTAGGGTCGACTTCCCGATACCGGGATCTCCGCCAATCAGAACAGCTGAGCCCGGAACAAGGCCGCCACCGCAGACCCGGTCAAACTCTGCATTGTTACTGACATACCGGGTGAGGGGCTTGCTGCTCCCTTCAAGGCTGACAAACTCGATCTGTTTGCCCTTGCGGATATTTTTTTTGGCGAGGCCACCGGGCACATTCGAAGAACCTGCTTCTTCAGTTATGCTGTTCCATTCGTGGCAGGATTCACACTTGCCGCTCCATTTGGCGTAATCTGCACCACAGGATTGGCAAACAAAGCGGGTTATATTCTTGGCCAAGTCAAACCTCCTCGGCGATAAAGTCAGGAGATTATCACTGACCTGAAATTTTACTGACCTGAAATCAGGTCTCTTAGCCGGTTGCCCTGTCGGTACCGGTCAAGCGGAACTGGATCGGGCCCTCTAACAGGCCATTGATAAACTGATGGATATAGGGGTTATCAGTTGTATCAAGATCCGGGGTGTTCCCCACCCAGGCAATCTTTCCATCATAAAGCATGGCGATGCGATCGGATATACGTCTGGCACTGTCCATGTCGTGAGAGATGGTCAGGGCCGTCGCGCCTAATCCCTGAACTGACTGGACGATCAGCTGGTCGATTACATCTCCCATGACCGGATCAAGACCGGTTGTCGGTTCATCAAAAAACAGGACATCGGGAGAGGTGGCGATGGCACGGGCCAGCCCGACACGCTTGCGCATCCCGGTGGACAGTTCAGCCGGGAATTTTCCGGCAAAACGTTCTCCAAGACCAACCAGTGCCAGTTTCTCCATGGCGATTGTGTAAGCGTCGGATTTGGACATGCCATGGGCTTGCATCAGACCGAAAGCGACGTTCTCCCATATCGTTAGGGAATCAAACAGGGCGGCGTACTGGAACAGCATGCCAAATTTCTGACGCACGACTTCCATAGCGTCGTTCCCCAGACCAACGATCTCCTGTCCATCGATCTCGATGCTGCCGGAGTCAGGTTTAAGCAGACCAAGAATGCATTTGAGCAGGACCGATTTCCCTGTGCCAGAGCCCCCGATAACAACAAGAGATTTTCCCTCATGGATATCCAGGTCGAGACCGTCGAGCACGACCTTGGGGCCAAAGGCCTTGTTCAGGCCGCGAATCCGGATTTTGACCGGCGGGTTTTCCTGGGCGTTTTGTTGATTGTTCTTCTGGGATGTCTGAGACGTCATCGTGCTGGTCATCTTGAGAAAAACAACTCGGTGATCAGATAGTTGAAAGTCAGGATCAAAATCGAGGCAGAAACCACTGCATTGGTTGTTGCTGATCCGACCCCCTGTGCACCGCCTTTGGAATTGAAACCGTGGTAACAGCCCATCAGGGTAATAATAAAGCCGAAAGCTGCTGCCTTGACCAAACCGGAAATCACGTCGATTGCTTCCATGAAATCCAGGGTGTTTTTCAGATAGGTTGCAGGATTGAAACCGAGCTTGTGAACGGCAACAAGATAGCCGCCAAACACGCCGATGGTATCGGCGACGAGCACCAGTATCGGCAAGGTCAGGACCCCTGCAATCACTCGCGGGGCGATGAGATATTTGAAAGGGTTGGTTGCCAGCGTGTAAAGTGCATCGATCTGCTCGGTAACCCGCATGGTGCCAATCTCGGCGGCCATGGCAGCCCCGACACGCCCGGCGACCATCAATCCGGCAAGTACCGGTCCCAGTTCACGAGTGATGGAGACGATCACCACATTGGGGATGGCGCTTTCTGCAGAAAAACGGGCAAAGCCGGTGTAACTCTGCAATGCCAGAACCATGCCGGTGAAAATGGCGGTCAGACCAACGACGGGAAGGGAGTAATAGCCCACCTCGATCATCTGTTTCAGAATCAGCCGGGGATAGAAGGGGGGGCGAAAACAGTGGGAGATTGCAGTTGATGCAAAAATCGACAGGCGGCCGATGATCTCAAGGAAGGCAAGGGTCAGGCGACCAAGGGGCTGAATAAGGGGCATCGCGTAAACCGTCGGGATCTTTCTGTTGCAGAGATAGCCTGACCAAAACGGCTGGCAATCCTTGGTATGATCGTATTTCCCGGAAAAATCCGGGGGCATTAATCTGAAAAATTATCGAGGGATTTTGACGTGATTCCAGTGAGATAACAACCTGCTATTACACAACTATTACACAAAAGGTCTGTCCCGGCACGCCGGGGCCCCACACGGGGGAGGGCTGACCTTTGATTTCGACTTGATAGTTTGTTGATATTGAAGGGAAAAAGATATTTTCTTCTGGTTCTTGCTCCGGCGATCTAGTGGTGTTCCGGCAGGTGATCATCAGGGGCCAGATCGGAAAATTTGGTGAATTCACCGTTAAAGTGCAGCTCAACAGTCCCGATGGGACCATGGCGCTGCTTGCCTATAATCATTTCGGCCTTGTTTCTCGCAGCTTCGAGACGGGCTTCGTGGTTGGCAAGCTTCTCGTGGAAACGGTCAGTGGAATCTTCGGCGCCCTGTCCCGGTTTTTCACGGGCAATGTAATATTCGTCGCGATAGAGGAAAAGCACCACATCGGCGTCCTGTTCGATCGATCCGGATTCGCGCAAGTCCGAGAGCTGGGGTCTTTTGTCTTCGCGCTGTTCTGTCTGACGTGAGAGCTGGGAGAGGGCGATGACCGGGACGTTCATCTCCTTGGCAATCCCTTTCAGTCCACGGGAAATTTCTGAAACTTCCTGAACGCGGCTGTCACTATTCCCGCCGGGGGCGCCGGACATCAGCTGAAGATAATCGACGATGATGATGTCCAGCCCGTGCTGTCGTTTCAGGCGGCGAACACGGTTGCGTAAGCCGGGAACAGTCAGGTTTGGTGTGTCGTCGATAAAGAGCTTGTAGTTGGACAGGGCACGGCTGACCTGAAAAACGTGTTCGAACTGATCATTGTCCAGTTCACCGCGGCGCATCAGATGGGACGGCATCTCTGCAGCCGAGGACAAAATCCTGCTTGCAAGCTGGTCAGCTGACATCTCGAGAGAGAAAAAAGCCACGGACATGGGGATTTCTGTTTCTTCACCATCGGCGTTATGACCAGGTTTGGTCGCCTGGGCGATATTGAAGGCGATGTTGGTGACAAAAGCGGTTTTCCCCATGGAAGGGCGGGCAGCGAGAATGATCAGATCCGAGTGGTGAAAACCGCCAAGAAGTTTGTCTACATCACGCAGACCGCTGGAAATTCCAGCCAGACCATCGCCCTGTTTCATCGCGACGTTGATATAGTTGATTGAGGTTGCGAGGGCATCGCCAAAGGAAACAAACCCGCCTTCGGTCTGACCGGCCTCAGCCAGCCGGTAAAGTTTCTGTTCTGCACCCTCGATCTGTTGTGTCGCCGAAAGATCCAGGTCGTGAGTATGGGCGTTGATAACGACTTCTTCGCCAAGATTGATCAATTCGCGCCGGATATAGAGATCATGGATAATCTTGCCGTATTCAGAGGCATTGATGATCGTGACAACACTGCTCTGCAGTTCAGCAAGATAGCTGGTCCCGCCAAGCTCTTCCAGACTTCCGCTGCCGGAAAAATAGTTTTTCAGGGTTGTGGCATTGGCCAGCTGTCCGCGCTCGATCAGGGTTTTGCATGCCTGGAAAATTTCGGCGTGGGCCGGGTCGGCAAAATGCGCGGGCAAGAGGAAGTCAGAGATCCGTTCAAAAGCCTTGTTGTTCGCCAGTACGGCGCCCAGCAGGGCCTGTTCTACCTCATAGTTATGAGGGGGGGAACGTAACTCCGGGCCATGATGGCCCATATTGTCGTGGTCCATCAATCCCATGGCATCATGTCCCATTGAACCGTGATCGGCTCCATCATCAAAGGGGATGTCAGAATCATAGGGAGGAATCGCGTCGTCTTCCATGGGCCTCAAGCTTGCATCTGTCGTTATTTTGTAAATACACCCCTGCCACTTCCGGGATCAGTCTTCTTGCCGATTCCTTGCTGGTGCGCAGGATTGTGAATGTAGCGATCTGGACTGTGGAAGTACAGATTGGAAATGAAAACGGCGCCACAACGGGCGCCGTCTTATAACATGATCCAGATGGAAAGAAGAAGATTACTCTTCGCTTTCGCCTTCTGTCTCAACAACTTCTTCTGCTTCAGCTTCTATTTCAGCAGCTTCAGCATCACGGGAAGAAACAGGTGCATCGGCTTTCACCTGAAGCTTTGCTTCTTCCAAAGAACGTGCCGCATTGACGACGATACCAACAGAAACTTCTGGGTGCAGAACGACTTTAACATCGTGCAGGCCAAGAGTTTTGATGACCTTGTCGAGAACGACCTGGCCACGGTTGATGGTAATACCCGCGTCAGCAACAGCGTCAGCAATGTCACGTGTGTTCACAGAACCGTACAGCTGGCCGGAATCACCAGCCTGACGGATCAGGGAAACAACGAGACCTTCCAGCTTCTCAGCAACCTGCTGTGCTTCAGCACGGAGCTGAAGGTTGGTTGCTTCAAGCTGTGCACGCTGAGCTTCAAACTGTGCAAGATTGCTTTTGGTTGCGCGCATTGCTTTCCGCTTTGGCAGCAGGAAGTTACGTGCGTAGCCCGGCTTGACCGAAACCACATCACCCATCTGGCCAAGCTTTTCGATACGCTCGAGAAGGACGACTTGCATAATACTATCTCCTTCCTTAACCGATGATGTATGGCAGAAGAGCCAGGAAGCGGGAGCGTTTGATTGCCTTGGCAAGTTCACGCTGCTTTTTGGCAGATACTGCGGTTATGCGGCTTGGTACAATTTTACCGCGCTCGGAAATGAAACGCTGCAGAAGACGGGTGTCTTTGTAGTCGATCTTTGGTGCATTTGAACCAGAGAACGGGCAGCTTTTACGACGACGGTTGAAAGGACGACGGGAACCAACGCCCTGGCTAACGATCTGAACGGCCATGTCTGTTCTCCCTTAGTTAGCTGCTGCTGCATCGCGCGGAGCGCGATCGCCACCACGGCCACCACGGTCACCACCGCGATCGCCACGATCACCACGGTCATCACGACCGCCGCGACCACCACGACCACCGCGTTCATCACGGCTGCCACGATTCTGCATGATAACGGAAGGACCTTCTTCCAGTTCATCAACGCGCAGAGTAAGGGTACGCAGAACGTCTTCGTTCAGCTGCATGATACGTTCCATTTCGAGGATCGCGGCGGCAGGTGCATCGATGTTCATAAGAACGTAATGGCCTTTGCGGTTTTTCTTAACGCGGTAAGCCAGGTTACGCAGACCCCAGTATTCTGTTTTTGCAACAGAACCACCATTTTCAGTGATGATGGTGGTGAACTGTTCGGTTAGTGCATCGACCTGAGAGGACGAAATGTCCTGACGTGCGATGTATACACACTCATAAAAAGCCATAGTTACTCCTCACGGCTTTGTGGAAAGGGCTAAAAACCCTTATCCGGAGCTGGCGTCCTCATGATCCGCTAGAGGTCACCAGCAAGGAGTTGATTTATTGCGGATAGACGAAGCGGAATATAGCGATCCTGTGGAACGGGTCAAGTCCCGTAAGTTGTCCAGATTCTATGGTTAATCCTCTTCTGATCTATCGATTTGATATTTATGAATTATTTTGATTTTTCTCAGTTGGTTTCCTACTGGCAGAACAACAGTGAAAACGACGTGCAGGACTATTTGCTGCGCAATTTATTGCATCTTTGGCCGGACAGGGCTATTTCTGGGCCGGAATTAAACCAGAATTGAACCTGTGTAGAACAATGCATTTGCTGGCTTTATTATTGAGAGGCAGCCGGGCAGGAAACAGGGCAAGGTAGTGTAATTCGACGCCGGTTTCGGATTTGTATCTGCCTTTGCCGATGAAACTTTCGGGTCTATGAGGTTTTCAGGCAGGGTTTTAAATGATTGCAGTAAAGGAATAACAATATGAAACGTGCTTTTGTCTTTCCTGGTCAGGGATCGCAGGTTGTCGGCATGGGCAAGGAACTGGCAGAAGCCTACCCTGTCGCTCGCCAGGTATTCGAAGAAGTCGACGACGCTCTGGGTCAGAAACTTTCACAGCTTATGTTCGAAGGGCCAGAGGGTGATTTGACTCTGACGGAAAATGCACAGCCGGCCTTGATGGCTGTCAGTATGGCTGTGGTTCGCGTGCTGCAGAGCGAGGGTAACTTCAGCCTGTCTGATCACGGTATTTGTGTCGCCGGGCACTCTCTGGGTGAATATTCGGCTCTTGCAGCCGTGGGCGCGCTGGAGCTGTCAGATGCCGCGAGATTGCTGAAGTTGCGTGGGCAGTCCATGCAGCAGGCGGTTCCTGTGGGACAGGGGGCAATGGCTGCTTTGCTGGGCCTGGATTTTGAAGAAGCCGAAGCCGTTGCCAAAGAAGCCGCGCAGGGGGAAGTCTGCTCTGCTGCCAATGACAATGCGCCGGGCCAGGTGGTGATCAGCGGACATCGGGGGGCGATCGAGCGCGCGCTGGATATTGCCAAGGAAAAAGGTGCCAAGCGGGCATTGTTGTTGCCTGTCAGCGCCCCGTTCCACTGTTCTCTCATGGCCCCTGCTGCTGATGTTATGGCCGAGGCGCTGGCGGGTGTGACCTTGCGCGCGCCGTCCTTGCCGGTGATCAGCAACATAGCGGTTGATTTTGTCAGTGATCCCGAAGCGATTCGGAATTTTCTGGTTCAGCAGGTAACGGGCGTGGTGCGGTGGCGCGAATCTGTCCTCTTTATGAAAGAGCAGGGCGTTGAACAGCTTGTTGAACTTGGGGCAGGGAAAGTCCTGAGCGGCCTGGTTCGACGTATCGACAAGGAACTCGAGTCCGAAAATGCCGGGACACCGGCAGAAATCGAAGAGCTACTTAAGGTACTTTAGGTTTCAGGGGGGGGGCTTGGAACGGAGCCCCGATTCCTGCGATCATGATACTTGTACATATTTTTCATGCCACTTGGTCTGAGCCCCCGGATTGGGTACTCTTTCCGGGCAATATATATTTCTAGGAGTTATAGATGTTTGATCTTTCCGGCAAAACTGCCCTGGTAACTGGTGCTTCTGGTGGCATCGGGCATGCAATCGCTGCTGCATTGCATGCCCAGGGGGCGACAGTTGGCCTTTCTGGTACACGGGTAGAAGCCTTGGAAAAGGTTGCGGCGGAACTTGGCGGGGAGCGGGTCTTTGTCCTGCCTGCCAACCTTTCTGAGCCCGATGCTCCGGCTGATCTGATCAAACGGTCCGAAGAGGCAATGGGCCAGGTGGATATCCTGGTCAACAATGCCGGCCTGACACGGGATAACCTTGCCATGCGTCTTAAAGACGAAGACTGGGACATGGTTCTGGCCGTGAACCTGACCGCAAGCTTCCGTCTGGCAAAAGCCTGTATGCGGGGCATGATGAAACGCCGCTGGGGCCGGATTATCGGCATTACCTCCGTTGTCGGGACAACGGGCAACGCCGGGCAGACCAACTATGCTGCTTCCAAGGCTGGGCTGATTGGCATGAGCAAATCCCTTGCCCAGGAAATCGCGTCGCGTGGCATTACAGTGAACTGTGTTGCACCGGGTTTTATTGCGACAGCCATGACAGATGTTCTCGCGGAGGATCAGAAAGCCAAGCTTCTGAGCACTATTCCCTGTGATCGTCTGGGGACGCCGGAAGACATCGCCGCGTCGGTTACCTACCTTGCAAGTAATGAAGCGGCCTATGTTACAGGTCAGACCTTGCATGTGAATGGCGGAATGGCCATGATATAATCTGTAATTGACCCTTTGACGTGGAATCTTTATGAAGGAGATACGTCAAGGGCGTTGGCAAGCCGCTGAAAAGTGTGTTATGAGGCGGCGCCTCTCTGCAGAAAGCAGGGAAATAATAGGAATTCAGGCCATACGGCCATAAAGAAACTCCGCCGAAAGGCGATAATTAGTTAAGGGCTAAGTTTTATGAGCAACGATGTCGCTGATCGCGTTAAAAAAATTGTAGTTGAACACCTGGGTGTTGAAGAGTCCAAAGTTGTAAATTCTGCAAGTTTCATCGATGACCTCGGTGCGGACAGTCTGGATACCGTCGAACTCGTTATGGCTTTCGAAGAAGAGTTCGGTTGTGAAATTCCTGATGATGCAGCCGAGAAAATCGTCACAGTTCAGAACGCTGTCGATTTTATTTCGGAAAACGTTTAATCGTTTTTGCGCCGGGACACTGTCCCGGCGTTTTCGTCTTTAATAGTAATAGAGACATCCCCGTATCATGCGTCGTGTCGTAATTACCGGTCTCGGTATGGTTTCTCCTTTGGGCAGTGGTGTTGATCACATCTGGTCACGCCTTATCAACGGGGAATCCGGTATCAACAAAATCGAAGGTTTCGAGATTTCGGATCTTCCTTCACAGATTGCCGGTCAGGTTCCTGCTGGCGAGACTTCCGAAGGTCTGTTTAACGTCGAAGAATTTGTTCCTGCAAAAGATCGCCGGAAACTGGATCCTTTTATCGTTTTTGGCATGGCTGCTGCACAGCAGGCCATTGAGGATTCCGGTTGGGAGCCGCCAAACGAGGAAAGCCAGTTTCGCACTGGTGTCATGATCGGCTCGGGGATCGGGGGGCTGCAGGCGATTGCCAATGGTGCTCTGATTCTGGAAGAAAAAGGCCCGCGCAAGCTGTCGCCGTTTTTCATTCCTTCGGCCCTGATCAATCTGGTTTCAGGCCAGGTCTCCATCAAGTACGGCTATAAAGGTCCGAACCATGCGGTTGTGACGGCCTGTTCTACGGGCGCGCATGCCATTGGCGATGCGGCTCGTCTGATCATGCTGGATGATGCCGATGTGATGATTGCCGGCGGGGCCGAAGCCGCTGTCTGCCGCCTTGGTATCGCCGGGTTCTGTGCATCCCGCGCGCTGTCTTCCGGTTACAACGATGCTCCTGAAAAAGGATCGCGCCCCTGGGATCAGGGACGGGATGGTTTTGTCATGGGCGAGGGTGCCGGGGCTGTTGTTCTTGAAGAACTCGAACACGCCAAGGCCCGCGGTGCGACCATCTATGGCGAAGTTGTCGGCTATGGTCTCTCTGGTGACGCCTATCACATCACCGCGCCACCTTCTGATGGCAATGGTGGTTTCCGGGCAATGTCCGCGGCACTGAAACGCGCCGGGATTTCTGCGTCAGATGTCAATTATATCAACGCACACGGGACCTCCACACCGCTGGGTGACGAGATCGAGTTTGGCGCTGTGAAGCGTCTGTTCGGTGGCAATGACAACCTTTGCATGTCTTCGACCAAATCCGCGATTGGCCACCTTCTGGGAGCTGCCGGTGCTGTCGAGGCGATCTTCTCGATCAAGGCAATCCAGGAAGGCGTTGTCCCGCCAACCCTGAACCTCGAAAATCCTTCCGAAGAATGCCGGGGCATCAATCTGGTGCCGCTTGAGGCCCAGGAACGCAAGATCGATATCGCGCTTTCCAACTCTTTCGGATTTGGCGGAACCAATGCCAGCCTTGTGCTGAAAGCATTCCGTTAATCGTTGATCTTGTGAGCGAAGAATCCAACAAAACGACGAGGCCTGCTTTTCTGAAGTGGGCCTCGTTTTTTTTGGCGCTGCTGGTTCTGGTGGCCGCGATTCTGGCCTATACGGCCCAGGTCCGGTTTCTGGCGCCCGGTCCCTTGCAACAGGACGTTTCCGTCCTGATCCCGCGCGGTGCCGGGCTGGAGAAAATCACCGGTCTGCTGGAAAAAGCCGGCCTGCTGGAAAAAGAAGGCATTATCGACGATGCGCTTATCTTTCAGCTTGGCGCACGCTATACGCAGCGCTCCAAAAACCTGAAGGCGGGGGAATATCTTTTCCCGGCCCAGGTTTCCATGGACCAGGCCATCGCCATCCTCGAATCTGGCAAGAGTATTGCCTATGCGGTGACAATCCCCGAGGGCAAGACCTCGCAGGAAATCGTCGATATCCTGCTGGCTGAACCGGCGCTGGAAGGTACGATCAACCAGACACCGCAAGAAGGCAGTCTGCTGCCGGAAACCTATCACTTTGTCCGTGGCGACAGCCGCCAGTCGATCATCGACCGCATGCAGGCGGATCTGACCAGAACCCTGCAGGATCTCTGGGACAAACGCCAGGAAGGCCTGCCGCTCAAATCCCCGCAAGAGGCCCTGATCCTGGCCTCGATCGTGGAAAAGGAAACCGGGGTCGCTTCGGAAAGGCCGCTGGTCGCAGGCGTCTTTGTCAACCGCCTGAACAAAAGCATGCGGCTGCAGTCTGATCCCACGGTGTCCTATGGCATTACCCTGGGCAAACAGCCGCTGGGGCGCAGCCTGACCCGCGCCGATCTCAAGGCCCTGACCGCCTATAACACCTACACCATCGACGGCCTGCCCCCGGGGCCGATTGCCAATGTCGGCAGGTCGGCGCTCGAGGCCGTGATGCAGCCCGCCGCGACCAAATATCTTTACTTCGTTGCCGATGGCACCGGCGGGCATGCCTTCGCCCGCACCCTGAAAGAGCACAACAAAAACGTCCGGATCTGGCGCTCGGTCCAGATGAAATAGCACCGGATCTCGCCAGAGCCCTGAAAAAATGGCAAAATGTGGCTCTTTTGAATGATTTTAAGCGTCACATGCGATGTTTGCTTGACCTTTTGTAAATGTCGGGTAGTTTTGCCAAACCCGTGAACGCCCGAAGGAAAAGGCTAGCTGTATGGCTAAAGAAGAACTACTTGAATTCAGTGGTACTGTTATCGAGAAACTGCCGAATGCGATGTTTCGTGTTCAGCTGGAAAACGGTCACGAGATCATTGCTCACACTGGTGGCAAGATGCGTAAATTCCGTATCCGTACCATGGTTGGTGACAAGGTTGACGTTGAAATGACCCCCTACGATCTGACCAAGGGCCGGATCACTTTCCGTCACAAATAATCCTTTTCTTTCTCCGTCGTCAGGCTGGAGCCGCAGCGCGTTTTGTCTTTGACGGAACGCGCCTTTTGCGTTTGTGGCCTTGCCACTTTACGTTGCTTGCTCTGCGACATGAGGCTGTCCGAATCACTGCTTTTTCGGCAGGCGGTCCGATACAAACTCGGTCATCCACAGCGGCAGCCAGGAAAAGACCAGCACCGCCAGATACATTGGCAGGGGAAAGGCAATCCTCGGCCTGTTGCGCTTCAGGCCCCGGGCGATGATCCCGGCGGCCTTTTCGCCGGTCATCAGAAACGGCATGGGGAATTTGTTGGCATCGGTAATCCGGCTGATGACAAAGCCGGGGGTGATCACCGACAGCCGGATGTTATCCTGCTTCAGGCTGCCGCGCAGCCCTTCGCCCCAGGCCCGCACCGCCGCCTTGCTGGCGCAATAGGCCGGGGCACTGGGCAAGCCCTTGAACGACGCCAGTGACGAGACAATAGCAATCTGCCCGCCACCATTTTGCCTGAAGATTTCAATCGCGGGCAGGACGCTGTTCATCACTCCCGTAACGTTGATCTCCATGATCTCGCGGGTCTGGGCCGCACTTTCGCCCGACTTGCCCGTTCCCCCGGAAATCCCGGCATTGGCAATCACCAGGTCCAGCCCGCTGTTGCGGTTGGCTTCTGCTATCGCGGCTTCACAGGCCCCGGCGTCGCGCACATCCAGCTGCAGCGCCTGAACCCTTGCCCCCTTTGTCTGACAGCGCGCGGATATTTCATCCAGACGAAGCCTGTCGCGCCCGGTGAGATAGAGCATAACCCCCGGTCCGGCATAGTTTTCGGCCAGCGCGGCGCCAATGCCACTGCTTGCTCCGGTAATAAATATCGATTTCGGGTCAGTCATTCTTGCGGAGCCTTGCCTGCTTTGAGTATAACGCATTGGAAACTAATACCGCTTGCGGTAAAAGTAAAATAACACGGGCCTTTGCGCCGCCGGGTCTATAATGACCTGAACAGATCTCGATTTGAAAGAGGACCGCTTCATGGGTAAAGCTATCGCCAGTATGACCGGGTTTGCCCGCGCCGAGGGGGAATTCGCGGGAACCAACTGGTCCTGGGAACTCAAAAGCGTCAACGGCAAAAACCTCGAGGTGCGCTGCCGCGTGCCCAACGGCTATGAAGCTCTTGATGCCTTCGCCCGCAGCACCTTTGCCAGACATTTCAAACGCGGCAACTTCCATGTCGGTCTGGTGATCGACAACGCGCAGAAGGCGGTCAAGCTGCAGGTGAACGAGGAAATCCTGCAACAGGTGATCCCGCTGGCAACCCGCGTCAGCAACGATCTCGACGCGGTCGCCCCCTCCGTCGATGGCATCCTCAACTTGCGCGGCGTGCTGGAACTGGTCGAGGAAGAAGAATCCCCCGAAGACAGCGAACAGCGCCTGAAACTGATCGAGGAAAGCCTGAGCGTTGCCATCACCCGCATGGAAGAAATGCGCCGGATCGAAGGCACCAGAATGGCCGAGGTCGCACAGGGGCATATCGATGAAATCGAACGCCTGCAGAAAAAGGCCGGGGATCTTTCGGCGACCCAGCCCGACGCCCTTCAGGCCCGCTTTATGAAACAGATGGCCGAACTGCTCAAAGACGGCAGCCCGGTCCCCGAAGAGCGTCTGGCCCAGGAAATCGCCATTCTGGTGACCAAGGCCGATATCCGTGAAGAGCTTGATCGTCTGGCCGCCCATGTCGCCGCCGCGCGCGATCTGCTCAATCAGGGTGGCCCCTGTGGGCGACGGCTTGATTTCCTCTGTCAGGAATTCAACCGCGAAGCCAATACCCTCTGTTCCAAATCATCCGACGTTGCCCTGACCACGCTGGGCATTGATCTCAAGGCGACCATTGAACAGCTGCGCGAACAGATCCAGAATATTGAATAGCCAAAAAAACATAGCCAGAACCGAAATAACCGGAACATCAGAAAATCTGACGAATAAAGAGTACGATGAGCGATATGACTGAAAACACCCTGCAGCGCCGCGGCCTGATGCTGGTTCTCTCTTCTCCGTCAGGGGCGGGCAAGACCACAATTTCCCGACTGCTGCTGGAACGCGAAGCGGACCTGACCCTGTCGGTGTCCGCCACCACCCGCAAAATGCGCCCCGGTGAAATCGATGGCAAAGACTACTTCTTTGTCTCGCCGGAAAAATTCGCCGAAATGGTAAAGGGGGACGAGCTGCTGGAACATGCCACGGTGTTCGATAACCGCTATGGCACCCCGCGCGCACCCGTGGAACAGGCCCTTTCCAACAGCCGCGATGTGCTGTTCGATATCGACTGGCAGGGCACGCAACAGGTCTCGGCCAAGGCCCCGAATGATATCGTCCGGGTCTTTATCCTGCCGCCCTCCCTGGAGGAACTGGAACGTCGCCTCTATGCCCGCGCCCAGGACAGCGAAGAGGTGGTCAGGGGCCGCATGGCCAAGGCCGCCGATGAAATGAGCCACTGGGCTGAATACGACTACATCATCGTCAATAACGATGTGGAACAATCCGTCGCTGACGTCCAGTCCATCCTCCGCGCCGAACGCCTGAAACGCGACCGCAAACCCGGTCTGGACGGTTTCGTGCGGGGGTTGCGGGGGGCTTAGGGGATAGGATTACTTAAATTTGACCCCAGACGCAGTGACCTATTCCTCTTGAATAATCCTCATTAAATTCTAATGCGGGAGTATATGCTAGAGCTACATCTGGATGAGCTTGCGCGAATTTATGTAATGCCAAAGCACTTGGTTTCGGACCGAATGAAGACAGTACTATATTGTGGGTTTCAAGATATGGGCTTAATATGGTTGTGATCACTTCTAGGCCATGGTCAGGCCCATAACTATCGATGGAATATTGTTTGGCTTGGGTGCTCCCTAACCTATATCCATCGTAAATTTTAATGTTGTTAATATGGTTCTCAAATTGATGACCTTCTTGAAGAAATAATATGGTTTCTTCAGGTTCAAAATAACAAACCATTTGATCTAATCTAGATGGATCAAAGCCAGTTGTGACAGCCACCAAAGTGGGTTTTCCATATTCTGAAACGCCTGCTCGTCCCATCACAAGGCGTGGCCTAGATGAATTTTTTGATGTCCAATGAGCGGTTGTTTCGGGACGCCAGTATATATAATTAACATTTATTTTTTTAGCAGTTAAAGTCCCTAATATCATCCAAATTAACTCGCGAGTCATTGTGGTGATGTCAATTAAAATTTGATCATTTTCTTTGTATTGGTTAAATGTAGAAAGGATAATTTTTTTTGTTTCTAATGGACTGTTGTAAAATAATTTGTTTTTTACAATTTTAATATTTGTTTTTTCACAAAACTCTTCCAATTCATTTATATTGTTTTCACTTTTGTTTGTAAATTCTTCTGCGTAAAAAATTATACACTCTTGAGCTTGTGTTAACTCCAGCCCTTTTTTAACGCCTTCAAGAAAACGAGGTTCCCAACCTGCAAGGCAAATAATTTTATCTACTCTCGGCAATTTCTCCCCATTCATGTCTCTTCTCCTGTAAACAATTCTGGTGTTTGAAATAGCTCAAATTCTTGCTGGTTACTTTCACTCTGATTTTGAATGGTTAATGGAATGTTTTTTCCATATGTAGCCGCGACAAGGTCCTTCGCAGGGATTGATGCTCTTCCATGCTGACCTATGGGATCTAGTCCTTTTGTAGGCCATAGCATCCTATTTGGTGTATAAAATTCTTCTCGTTTTCCTTTGTCTCGAGAGACCCCTCGGCGTACATATATCAGACCAGCGGATCTACAAATTTTGATCAAGGGTTCTAACAAATTCATATCTGTTTCATTACGTCCGCTGATTACAAATGCAAGAATTCTTGGCTCTGATTTATGATTCATTAGCCTTTCGGAAAAATAATTTCCTAGATTGTCCAATAAATTGTAAATAGCAGCGGCATCTTCTTCAGTACAATCAGTAACCGTACGATGCAAATCTTTGACTTGGCTCCATAGCTTGTCACTTTCATTCTTTAAAATCTCTGATTGAATATCTGAAGGAATACTATGAACTGGTTGTCCTGAATTCTTAGATCTAGCCGCATCATACATATAATAGCAGGGTTTGAGTAAGCTTCTGACGACCCCTGACGAGAGGTGGGAGATAGTGTCAAAGCCAGAATATACGGGTAAACCAGCTTTTGCGGACCTGTTTCTAAAATATGCAACACGGCCGTACTTATATCCCCAATCGCGAGCTTGCTTCTCAGTAGCTTTAGGATTTTTAGTTTTAAATTCTTCAATTATTTTTTCAGTACATGCTTGAATAGCTGATTTTACTGGAATTGATTCAGGAAAAAAGTTCTCTATGAGCGAATTGTTTTCGTTATTCAAACCTACTTTAGCTAATCGTTTAGAAACCACCTCTCTTGCAAATTGCCCAAAATCGGATGTTCGGTTTTGAAATGGTTGCTCCATGTCTAGAACAATATAATCATGCCCCTCAAGAATAGGTGCGCTACTCATTGTGCTGTAGTCAGTATATTCACTTTTTGCGCAACCTATTTTAAAGCTGAATACGGTTTGATTTCGATAGGATATCCAAGAATTTAATATGCGTTGTTGGTAACTATTTAGGTTTTGTGCATCATCAATCATAATCATGAAGTGACTATTTTTAAAAAAATCTACACTTCTTAACTCTTCAAGCAGAGGCAATATTGCAGATGAAAAAGTTACATACTCTCTATCATCCTTATCCCATTGAAATGTATTCATATCCCGTTGTGCATTTAGATTAAGTTTCTTAAAATGCAGACGGATAGCTTCAAACAATTTATCTGTTTGTTTTGTTAATTGGGTGTCAAAGAACAATTCTAGAGAAGTTAGGATATTCTTATTTTCTTCCCGACTAATCTTCGACTGACAACTACTTAAAGAAATAGCAAGTGCTTGACCAATTTCTGTAACTAAAAGGTGTTCAGAGATTAACTGAGATTTTAGTTCGTCAGCCCCTTCAAAACTATCATCTCTTCGAGCATAAAGAGGTGTTTTGCATTCAACTAAAACACCTACATAATCACAATTTATTTGTTGGTTATGCCTTCGATCATTTGCATTTCTTGACCTAAACTCATTAAACCTAAGCGTCATACTTTTGCCAGAACCACGTTCTCCAATCAAAAATACATTCCGTGGTGCACATATAAAACGGGAGTAATTGTGATCTTCAACAAATACGTCCAGCAAATCCTGCACATCAAGATTGCCCGCAGCATCATACTCAAAAGGGTTTTTGATCAAATCAGCTGTGGTCATTCCGAATTCCTATTAATTTTATCAATAATACTTGGGATATCATATGCTGGATCAATTGAATGAATTGTCTTACTAACGTCTCCAGGCACGACTAAATCACTTAGTACTAGTGGTTTCAAGTCGAGGGGTAGTATTTCTTCATCATTCAGAGAAAATTCTATAACAACAGATGTTTCTTTAAAGTCATCAAGAACTGAAGAGTAATATCTACAATATTTTCTTTCTTGATCAAATTTTATCACACGATGATAAATTAGATCTAACAGCTCAGATAGGGGCATCTTTGACGTATTGTGAACAATCAATGGATTATCAGTTTTACTACTTGAGGATAATAAATTTTTTATACCGCTAAAAATATTAGTGTTCTTTTTACTATCATCAACCTTATCCTTAATTATTTCGATAGGGATCGAGTAGTTTAAAAACAGAGATCCTCTCTCTCGGTGGCTAGCGCAAGGTTCGCAACAAGAGGCATAAACATGAAACGGCTTACTTATTTCGTCATAATCATTTTTTGTCAGTCTATAGCCAGATGTTCTTTGAGGACCCTCAGCCATTTCATCCGCGAACCTCAATATTCCAGCTAGGCTCCGCATTTTTATCGGCTTCTTATGAATATAGTTCGTATCATCAACAAGATCTTGTAGCGTATTATCGCTTCCATCCCTTGCTTTTCCCGTATGGGCACCTGCAATCTTAGTAACTTGGGAGCGTAATGTTTTCTTGAATTCATAATGCTCTGGGAATGTCTCATTAAAAATTTCAGCAATCTTTTTGTTATGGTTTTTTCTTCCAAAAAAGTTCCCAATATCATGGTATGCTATTGAAAGAGCTAACACATAGAGATTCAAAACGCATAAACCTTGCCCTTCTACCAATCCCCAAGCATTTTCCAATACATCATGAATATGTACAGGGCCATGATCTGATAAATTTGGTTCTTTTGCTTTTATTTCTGCTGAGAGCTTTAATACCGCATTACGAGCGTTCACATAACAAGCATATGCGTCTTCTGCCTTGTTTTGTCCTATAACGTTATGTAAATTTTCTTTAACGTGTAGCTCTAATCTAGTGTCTTCCCACATTATTTACCCAAACTTTCAAACACCGCTTTTGCTAATAAAGGCGGTACAGCATTACCTACTTGTTGTTGTTGAAACCCAATTGAGCCCGAAAATTGATAACTATCTGGAAATGACTGTAATCGCGCAGCTTCTCGAACTGATAAGCCCCTATCTTCCGTAGGGTGTATTAACATATTTTTTCGATAATTCCCGATCACGACAGATGGCTCGTTGATTTTTAGTCTTCGATATATGCCAGTATGACATCGTGATTTATCAGCATAAGAACCCATAAGGTCATCTGGAATATTTTCCCAGTTTCCTCCTTGGGGAATATATTTGTATCTATCGATGATATGAGGTGCATTTCGAGTTACATGATGATTAGAAGAGGTGCGATTTTTACCCCTCATGAGCTTAGCGAATTCAGATTTAGCTGAGCATCTATATTTCAGTTGATCAAATTTTGCACCGTTTGGGAGTAATTGAAGGTCTTCAATTGCTTCACCTACTGTTACATATGGAGTACATTGTGGTTGAGGTAGTTCCACTTTGGTACCATCCCTTGCTCCGATGACGAAGAGACGGTGCCGCTTTTGTGGTACTCCATAATCTGCAGCATTTAACAGACCATAGTTTACTACATATCCAAGTTCTTCCAATCCTCGGATTACATGTTGTAGAAAAGTAGCATTCGCAGTTTCTAGAATACCACGAACGTTTTCAAATACTACCCAATCAGGGTTTAGTTGTCTTACAGCCCTTAAAAACTCTTGAAACAACCAATTATTCTCATTCGCGGTATTTCGCGTGCGTTGGTTCGAAGTTGAAAATCCTTGGCAGGGTGGCCCACCGAACACAACAAATGGCCCATCTGGACGATATATGCCGAAATCACCTATATTCCTGACATCATCACATATGACTAAAGTTTCGGGATGATTAATTTGATACGTTTTGGCAGCATGAATATCTGTATCAAATGCAACTATCGTCTCAATACCAGCCCAGGAAGCTCCAATTGACATACCACCTGCGCCTGAAAAGACATCGATACCTTTGACCCTCAATTTTCCCTACCTTGTAACGCGAAACTGTACTCAGACAACAAATCAAAATAAATTTCTATGGTGTTTTTGTATAAAGATCAATTGCTCTATCAGCTTCAATCGATTTTTATGCAACTATTAGTATACTAAGGTCATGGTTTGAGGCAGGTGCTAGGGCAATGGTTCTAGTCCAGTTTGACCAAGGCATCAATGGCCTCGGCTACCCGCTCCTGATCCGCAGGGGGCAGAGGCAGGATAGGCAGGTGCGGTGAGGCATCCGTAAGCGACAGGATATTTGCTGCGGCATAGATGACCCTCAAGCCGCCAAACTCTTTGAAGAGCATCCAGAGCGGTTGGAAAAAACCGTCAATCCGTTGGACCTCGACAGCATCGCCAGCTTGCGCGGCTTTTGCCAGTTTCATGGCCTGAACCGGGAAAAGACCGCCGACCACGCTGTACCAGGTGTCTGCTCCGGCAAGAAGCCCCGCGGCACAGCCCCAGTCGCCGCTATAGCCAATGGCAAAGCCTGCCGCTGTGCTGCTTGCCCGGGTATGGTGACGCAGCTGTGTCAGATCGGCCTCAAGGGTATTCCCTTGCGGTAACGGCATCTTGACGGCGGCAAGGGTCTCGATCTGTGAAAGACGGCCTAAAAGTTCATAAGAAAAGGTGAAGCGGGTTGTTCCCGGGTTGTTATAGATACATAGCGGAAGGTCCGTGGCACGGGCAACCGCAAGGAAATGCTGATAGACCTCTTCCTCTGTCAAAGGCGTGTAGGAAACCGGTGCCAGCAACAGCCCGGCAGCACCAGCATCGCGGGCATCCCGTGCCAGCTGCTGTGCTTCATCTGTTCTGAGCGCCCCAACGCCCACGATCAACGGCACCCGCCCCCCGACAAATTCAGCCGCGGCGGCAACGGCACGCTGTCGTTCTGATCGTGTCAGATAGACATAACCACCAGTACTGCCCAGCAGCCCGATCGAGTTAACCCCGGCTTTTACAATCCGCTCCAGCAGGCGACAGAGAGCATTGCTCTCTACCCTCCCATGGCTGTCTGTCGGTGTAATCGGGAAGGCGGAAAGCCCGTGAAAGAGCGTCATGATGCAGTCCTGGCGTATGAAGGGGGCGCGTCTCCCGGTTTATCACCGGAGATTTATCGGCCCCGTGGTTTATAGACCCAGTGGTTTATGGACCCCCCGGTTTATCAACGGAGCTTTATGGGTCCAGTGTTTCCGGGTGATTTATCTAACTATCGCTTTGTCTTACCTGCTTCTTTTCCGCAGGCATAGAGCCATTAAATTTTCAAGATTGGGACCATTTTGGGCCTTTGCGCCAATACACGAGAGACTGTGACGTTCAAAGTTTGTATCTGCACAGACGCGGGGAGGGGTTTCAGGGGCGAGGCATGTAGAACGTCGCCAGCACGGGCAGTTTTCTGGATAATCTCTTTTGTCAGACAGGGGGCGTCAAGCAAGGGACATCAGGCCCCAAGGAGTAAGGTCTAAAGATTCAATACCTGATTATTAAAACGAATGGCCTGCGATACAAATTTGAACCTGACGACTTTCCTTGTTTCCCAAGGTTCCGACCTTTTTTATTATCCGCCCGACTTCTACTGTTGCGATCTTTGCTGTCCGAACAACGGAACGTGATGTCAGCCCTGACAGGCTCTGATCCTCGATAAGGACATCCCCGTACATCGTATCGTTTTTGGCGCTGGTGATCATCATGACCCAGACAAAATCAGTCTGGGGTGGTAATCCGATAACCAGCGCAGGTCTTCTCTTGTTTTGCGAATTGTCTGTATAGGGATAGGGGACGACAACAATATCACAGAGTTTTAGATCTTCCTTGATCATCCAGACCTCCTTCCAATTTGGTTTTAAAGGTCTGCATAAGCCTCTTCATCATTTTCACCCCCCCATTCGGTAAAGTGATAGAAAGGGTCTTCGTGATGTTCCGCATCAGGTTTGGCAACAGGGGTCAGCACAACATGCCCGTCCTGAAGTTCATACTGAAGCAGGTCACCTGCACCGACTTTCAGGTATTTACGAACGGCCAGAGGTATCGTTGTCTGACACTTGGTTGTTAAGGCTGACGTGATCGACATGATAGGGATGTCCTTGGATTCTGATATTCTGAATGTAAGGAATATCATTACAAATTTCAAGGAACATCATTACCTGTCAGAAAGAATAGTCCTTATACTGTTTGCTGGCGATCGCTTGCACGCGTATGGATTGTATTCTCACGTTAAATGAGCCGGGACTTGTGAAATCTGGCGCAAGTGCAGATACCAGCGCTCATTCCAGGAGCAAGCCGGGCAGATTTTCCGGATAATCTCTTTTTGTCAGCCAGAGAGTCTGTCACGCCCGGGGAAGGGCTCTGGTCCCGATTATTGAGGGGACATCAGGAAGCAGGTTTTGCCTCTTTCAGCTCCTGATAGCAACGCGCCAGCGTACAGAACTCCTCAACGCTCAGCTCTTCCGCCCGCGCGGTTTCCCGTACGCCTGCGCGTTCAATCAGCTCTCCGGTGGCAACACCCAGTGTTTTCAGGCTCTGGCGCAGCATTTTCCGGCGCTGGCCAAAGGCGGATTCCGTCACCTTTTCCAGCGCGCCAACCTCTGCCGGGGCCAGCGGCGCGGCGTGGGGTTCCAGCCGGACCACGGTCGAGGTGATCTTGGGCGGCGGGATAAAGGCACGGGGCGGGATGTCAAACAGCGCCTGCGCCCGGCAGAGCCACTGGGTCATCACGCTCAGCCTGCCGTAGCTTTTGGTGCCGGGGCTGGCGGTCAGGCGGTCGACCACTTCTTTCTGGAACATCAGGGTCAGGCTGGCATAGACCGTCGGATCGGCGGCGATCTGTTTAAGCCAGCGCAGCAGCAACACGGTTGAAATGTTATAGGGCAGGTTGGCGACAATCCGTCTTGGCGTGCTGCCCAGCGTGCTGAAATCCACCGTCAGGGCGTCCTGTTCGATCACTGTCAGCTTTCCGGCATAGGCCGAGCTGACCTCGGCCAGGGCGTTCAGGCAGCGCTGGTCCTTTTCCACGGCGATGACCTCCTGCGCGCCCTCCATCAACAGGCCACGGGTCAGGCCGCCGGGGCCCGGGCCGATCTCGAACACCGTGCCCTGATCCAGCGGGCCGCCGTTTCTGGCAATGCGGGAGGTCAGGTTGAGGTCGAGCAGGAAGTTCTGCCCCAGCGATTTTTTCGCGGCAAGTTCAAAGCGGGCGATCACATCGCGCAGAGGAGGGAGGCCATCCGGGGATCTGTTCATGGGGCTGTCTGGTTCATCGCTTGTTCGGGTTACGGGCTCACAGCTCCTGCCGGGGCAAGGCTGCAAGGTTATAGGGGCTGTATAATCTATCTCTGCCTATTGGGCTATATCTATCGGGGCCTGTCTACCGGATAGTGCCAGATCGCGGGATGCTCGGGTGGGGGAAAAACGTGGTCTGGGGAGTGGCCCGGAACACTGTAGCAGTGACCTGGGGCGCAGACTGGGGGCGCAGACCTGTTACGGAGCCTTCGGTGCATGACGGCTTTTGCCCGCCGTCTTTTTTGCCATCTCTGCCGCCATATCCAGTGCGGCAAGCAGGCTGGCGGGGTTAGCTATACCTTTGCCCGCGATATCAAAGGCCGTGCCGTGATCGGGCGAGGTGCGGATAAAGGGCAGGCCGAGGGTGATGTTGACCCCGCCGTCAAAATCCAGCGTCTTGATCGGGATCAGGGCCTGGTCGTGGTACATGCAGATCGCAACGTCATAGCGCTTGCGCGCGCTGGCGTGGAACATGGTGTCCGCGGGCAGCGGGCCGATCAGATCAAGGCCTTCCTTGCGGATCAGTTCCAGGGTCGGGATGATCAGCTCGATCTCTTCGCGGCCCATGCTGCCGTTCTCGCCTGCATGGGGGTTGAGGCCCGAGACCGCCAGCCGTGGCGCGGCGATGCCAAAGTCGTCCTGCAGCGCGCGGTGGGTTGTTCTGATGGTGTGGGTCAGCAATTCTTGGTTGATATTTTTTATCGCTTGTGCGAGGGAAAGATGTATCGTGACCGGGACAACCCGCAGCTGGGCACAGGCCAGCATCATGACCGAAGGCGTGGAAATCCCTGCTAGATCAGCG
This sequence comes from Kiloniella laminariae, assembly GCF_027214005.1. Lineage (GTDB taxonomy): Bacteria > Pseudomonadota > Alphaproteobacteria > Kiloniellales > Kiloniellaceae > Kiloniella > Kiloniella laminariae_A. The sequence continues at coordinate 346,729 of NZ_JAPWGY010000002.1, read as the reverse complement.
AGATACTCCGTATGGCCGGGATGTTTGAAGCCGATATCATAGAGCGCCGCCTTGTTGATCGGGTTGGTCACCACCGCCGCCGCACGCCCGGCCCGGACCAGCTCGACCGCCCGCTCGATCGAGCCGAGCACCGCTTTTCCGTTCGCCGGATTGACCTGTCCCGAAATCACAACATCTGACAACTTCTGGCTCAGAACCGGGAGGGCTTCGGCGAAACAACCCGCCGCTTCTTCCGGCCCGGCGATCTCTTTGACGGGGACGGCCAGCCCGAGCTGTGCCGCCAGGACCTCCAGTCGCCTGATATCATCAATGGCGAAAAAAGGCGTAGTGTTACTATGCCGTCGCTCCAGCCAGGCCTTGAGCGTCAGTTCGCCGCCAATCCCCGCCGGCTCGCCCATGGTCAGGGCCAGGGGAAGCGAGGGGCGAAGGAGCGGAGAGGCCGTGGCCTTTGTCACAGGCGGATGTCCACGTTGGAGCTGCGACGCAGGTCCAGCAGATAGCGCCGCGCCAGGGAATCCAGCCTGTCATCTGCCAGTTTTTGCTGTATAGCCAGCCGGTCAATCCCGCCGCTTGCCTGTCGGTCACAGACCGCAATCACGGCAATCCCGCCAGAGACCTGGATCGGAGCAGACGTTTCGCCGACCTTGACATTGCGAATGGCCTCGCTGGTTGCCGCAGGAAGATCTTTGGTGTTGATCGTGCCCAGATCACCGGAGCCCAGATCGCCAAGTTCCTTGGCAAGCGCGTCCATTGTGCTGCAGCTTTCGTATTTGCGGCGTGCATCGGCAGCCTTGGACTGGATGAGCTGCCTTTGCTCAAATGTCGCGTTCTCGGGAAGGGCAAAGAAAAACTGCTTCAGGTGAACCTTCTCCTCACTGCGCGTGGATCTTTCATCCTGTACAAGCAGAATGTAATAGCCACGTGTCGTATGAATGGGACCAAGGATCATTCCCGGTGCAGCCGAAGCAACAGCAGGCTGGAGTTCAGGGGCGAGCTGGCTGCTCTGAAGCCAACCAAGATCGCCACCAAGACTGGCGCTGTTCGATTGGGAAACCTGTCGGGCGATTGCTGAAAACTGGGCGCCGCCATTAATCGTCGCGAGGGCTTCTTCCGCCTGTTGTCTCACCCGTGCTTCATCAGAAGCGGTATCAATGCCTAAAAATATTTCAAAGATCCGCTTCTGCGTTTTTGCTCCTTCTGCCTGGACCTTGGCAACGACCTCTTCAATTTCAGCATCTGTAATGTTAATCGTTGAGCGCAGGCGTGCGTTGATCACTGCTCTCCAGGCGAGTTCAGCTCGGAACTGATCGTAGAGCGTAACCGGCAAAACACCCTGCTTTCTCAACGTATCAAGAAGCTGTTCCTGGGACATATTATTCTGGGCTGCGACCTTGCCAAAGGCGCCCTGTATTTCCTGGTCCGAAATAACAATATTCAGCCGTTCAGCTTCCTGGAGTTTGAGCCTTTCATCAATCAGTGTACGGACAACCTGCTGTAACATGTTGCGCCTGAGATCCGGAGAATCTTGCCTGCCCGAAGCGATGATGGCGAGCTGGGTTCTCTGTGCAACATCCAAAAGTGATATAATATCATCGTTCACAACAGCCGCAGGGCGCAGGACATCCTGAGAAACAGCAGGATGTCCGCAAAGGAACAGGATACTCATCAGGGAGGCGAAAAGTATACGTTTCATGAGAGTATCTTATTCCTTGTTACTTCAGTAAGATGTTTCATCAAGCAGGATATCTCGGTGATTACAGCGGTTGGATCGTACCGAGATGTTTGAACGTCAGTTCGACAGTGAATCTGTTGTCAGGTTCAAGTTCTCTGTCGCGGAACCAAGTGCGTGTGTAGAGCGAATCAATAATGATACACTCATCCTGATAGATCATTCCTAAACTGGCTTCACGTGAATCGTCTTCATCAAGATCTCGGGTGTAACTCGAGTTGAGGCTCCAGTATTCTGTCAACTGGCTGTTTATTCCAACCTTCACTTCTTCCCTATCTATGGTTTCATCGTTGATATTGTCATCTTTCAGGAAGACATAATCAAGATTGAGGTTGAATGCCTTCGGCCCGACTGTAACCTCGATCTCGTTTCGATTTACACTGAAGTCATCCGGATCAACTCTGAAACGGTAGAGGGCATCAAAATTATCTATAGTATATATGCCAACATGACCGACAATATCGGACAGGGGATCCCGAAGACCAGAGTTCTCTTCATAGAGAGCACTTTTTCCATTGAAACGGTAACTCTGCCCCAGGAGGAAATCAGCCTGATTACCTGAGATCGTGCTGGCTGTCCACTTGAAACCATAGCTGACGCGACTACCGGAATCGACGCGGTCTGTCCCCGCAAAGCGGTTGAGTGAAAAGAGTGATGTATCGTCGAACTCGAATTCCTGGCTGTCGTCGTTCGGTATTTCCCCCGGGTTGGATCCGTTTGGTGCAAGGATACCCTGTACAATTGGCTCAACTGTCTGGGTAAAGTTACCCCGGTAACTTGCGAAAGGGTAACGCCATTCCAAGGCTAATTGGGGGAATGCTCGTCCGGTTACCCCACTGTAATTGTTGTCACCAGGACGAACTTCAGGGCCGTCCTGGTTTACGTCATTTACCCAGTATCCATCTGTCTGGATTTGTCCGGTAAGTTTATACTGGTCTCCCCATGAGCCTGTGTATGGGAGGTCCCACCCACCAATCATAGAGAGCCGACGACTATCACGTCCTTCAGAACGCCCCAAAGCTTGCAGATTTGAGTCCAGTCGATAGGTTCCGCCACGTATACCTGGTTGGCTGACAAAGTTATATTCTGCCCGGGGGAGAACAAAAGGGTTCTCGGAATCATCTACATTACTCCTTAAACTCTGAAAGGTGTAACTGTCTATTTTTGCATAATTCCGACCTCTGAACCCTTCAACAAAAGCACTGGTTTCCAATTCAGAATCTGTGTTGAAACCGTAGACACGTCCATAGGTATCATCTGTTGCACGTTCGAGGTTGTATCCCCATCTCCAGGTTTTATCTAGATCGAAGCGTCCTTCGCTGATGATTTGTCCCCGAAATTCATCGCTGTGGACAGTATCGTTACTCCCTCGGCGGTCGGCAACCGTTGCACTTGCCTCAATAGACAAGTCGCCAGTGTTGAATTTTCGTTCATATTCCCCGGCAAGAACAATACCTTGTTTTGTCGTAGCGATAGGGGCAAAAAGAAATTCAGAAGATTCATCTATCGCCCAGTAATAAGGAATTTGCAGGGTATTGCCGAGTTGGGTAGAACTTCCATAACTTGGAAGAAGAAAACCACTCCGTCGCTTTACCGTTGGATCTGGGTGGGCGAGGTACGGGGTGTAGATGATCGGCACTCCGAATATTTCCATCCAGGCGTGATCGTATTTTATCGTTTGTGAAGTCTTGTTGTGCGTAATTTTCTTGGCTTTTAGTTGCCAGATAGGTGCGCGATCAGGATTGTCTTTGCATAGTTCACAAGGACTAAAAACGCCGTTAGTGAAAACCGAAATATTTCCACCGGTAAGTTGTCCACTACTTGCCGCAAGCCTGCTGCGATCAGTAAGAAGGACTCTGATGTCGCGGATGAAGCCTTCTTTCAGGTCCTCAGTGAGTTCGACGTGTTCTGCAAAAACAATGTCGCCGCTCGGCTCCAATAGACTGATGTTGCCTGTAGCAGTTACAACATTATTGTTTATGTTATAAGAAATTGTATCGGCAAGAACGGTTCTCTGCCCTTGTGATATTTCTACATTTCCTGCTGCTGTGACTATGCCTAAACCTTCGTCATAAATGACTTCATCTGCGCTGATTAGCGCAGGAACATTTTGTTCAATGGCATCTGTGGCCTGTGCATGCACAAGCTTGGCGCCTATTACACACGCAGAAAATGACAGTGACAGGGCGATCGCCGAAACACTGTTTTTCATAGCTCTGTTTATCCCCCCAAAAGACATCGACTTAACCGTCTTCCAGATGTAACAACATTGTAACGCCTAGCAATAAAGATACTCCTGCCGGAGACCAAGCAGCCAAAGCAATCGGAACTTTAGCGGACTGTCCCAGCGCAAAAACAAAGTTGGAAAGAAAATAAAGCATAAAACCGGTAAGTATACCGGAAAGGATCATCAGGCCAACCCGTCCACGCCTATGTTGCTGCATTGAAAAGGTTGCGGCAAGGAGAACCATTGCAATAAAGAGAAAAGGCTTGGAGAGAAGGCGATGAAATTGCAATTTGTGTTTGATTGCTGAAAATCCTGCATTTTCAAGCAAATTGATAAAATAGGGGAGTTCCCAAAAAGAAATCGACTTTGGATTAGCAAAGCTTTCTTGTACTTTCTCCATAGTCAGGTCTGTCGGAAGTTGAGCTTCTAGCAGGAAGGTTGGTTTTTCGCCGGGAAAAGAATGCCAAACTTTTTCTAAGATCCAGTTGCCATTTGCCAGCTGCGCTTTTTCAGAATCATACCTCGAGAGAAAATCGCCATCTTCAGCCAATTGGAAGATTATCACACTATTGAGTGAGAGATCGCTATTTACAGAGCCTGCATGGATAACCGAGATACCTGTTTCGTCAGATTGCCGGAGCCACAGTCCTGTTTCAGAGACTTTGAAAACAGCCTGATCACTTTTTTTGTACAGTCGCTCAAGCTCTTTGTTTTTTGCAAAGAGTGCAGAAGATATCGGGTTTATTACTGCAAAGCTCAACACACCAATCATGAGAGAGCAAAAAGCGAAGGGAAGAATGATTCCCCAGATTGATACACCAGCGGTTCTGATGATAACCAACTCATTTGCCCTGGTCATTTTCCAGAAAGTTGCCATAGCAGCAAAGAGAATCATGAAAGGCATGATTTCCTCGCTCAGTTGAGGCAGGCGAAAGAGAACAATTTTTACGATCTGTAAAAAAGGAACGGCTTTGTCCTCAAGATCATCAGATACTTCAAGCAGCGAAATCAGAAATACGACCCCCATAAGCACTGCGAAAAACCCAAAAAAACTGAAAAGGTAGTTTCTGGAAGCATAGCTGAAGAGGGTCCAAGAGATAAAAGCCGGTTTTACAGCTCTTTTTTCATGAAAAACAGTCATCCCTTTGCCTGCCCTGTCGCCTGGTCCTGTGTTTCAGTGGTCTGATCACTTGGTGTGGAGCCTGTCTCACCTGATTTCCTGAGGGGGACGGTTCTCTTGGTTTTTTGCAGTACAAAAATTGATATCATGATGACAGCAAGGGGCCAAACATAGAGCACAGGAATAAGGCTTGAATTTTTTTCAGTAATGTCTTTAAGCAAAAACATTGCCAGCATCATGACACCCATACAGCAGATGGCGACCATTATTCTGCCAAGTTGCCCTCGTCGACTGAATTCACCTGATAGAAGGCAAGCCAAGGCAATGAAAGCCATTGCCAGGGTGAAAAGAGGACTGGAAATTCGATAATGCCCGGCTGCGACAAGCTCATCAAAGTTATCCAGATCTCGCGGATTTTCTGAATCCGGAAAAAGAAGCTCCGAGAGGAAGCGTTCTCTGGGTTTGAGCCAGCGGTCGCCTTCATCCTGGCTGATGTTGGCAAATTTCAATACATATTTATCTGAATAGGCAATTGAAAGTCGGCCAGTTTCCGGATCGATTTCCTGACGGCTGGCATTCCAGAGTATGGCTCTGAAATCATCTTTCTCTTTTAACAACGCACCGGTCTCTGCAAGGTACGTAACCTGAACACCGACTACACTGCTGTCATGAACAAGCAGCCCCTTTAATTCACCTGCCGGCGTTTTCTCTTTGAAGTAAATTGTATATTCGTTGTTAAGTGTATTGAATTTTCCTTCTTTGAGAAGAACCGGGGAGAGGTTATCCCGAAAATAGTGCTGGAGTTCCCTGAATTCGCGGTAGGATGCAGGGAGGAAGTACAGGTTGATTGAAACCACACAAAGCATGGCAAGCAAACCCAGCTTGATGCCCGGACCGGCGAGTTGGAATTGTGAAAAACCTGCTGCCCGCAAGACGATCAACTCGCTGTCAGTGTTAAGCTTGTTGTAAATAAACAGCACTGAACAGAAAGTGGCGACCGGAATCACGATGACAAGAAAGTAGGGCATCAGGAGAATAACAAAATAGAAGAAGGTCGATGCCGGCAGGCCATCATTCACGATCATGTCAACAAAACGCAGGGATTGCGCCAGCCAGACAGCCACAGCAAGGGATATCGCGACAGATATCGCGAATAAAACCAGCTGCAATAACATGTAACGTGAGATAATCTGCATCAGTGTCCGAAATTCAGTCTCGCAAAATATACTGTGAAGAAATAGCCAGAACAGCCTTGCCACGTCCAGTTAAATCGTGGAACTTTTACGTTAGATCAAAGAGATTTGGGTGAGCAATTGAAAGTTTTCCGGTTTAGGTTGGCCTCAGGGTACTGACTAACGAATTTTGTTCGCTGTTTCATTAATTCATATTCAAAGAGGATAGCATGAAGTTTTCCTTCATTTCAGGAAATGTTCCCACGACAGGCGCACTGGTTGTTGCCGTTTATGAAGGCGGAGAGTTGTCCCCGACTGCCCAGGCATTGGACAAGGCCAGTGGCGGTAAGATCCTCCGGGCAATAGAGAATAGCCGCTTCAAAGGGAAATCAGGAGAACTCCTGGATATTCTGGCTCCTGCAAACATTGATAACAGCCGTATTCTCCTGGCAGGTCTTGGTAAGAAGTCGCCCCTTAAGGTGGTTGATCTTGAGAATCTGGGCGGGCGTGTTTACAAGGAACTGTCCGGCAAAGGGGAAACAGAAGTCTGTGTTGTGATTGACGGACTGACGGCCGAAGGCAAGGACGAGGCTGTCCTTGCTGCACATGTGTCTCATGGTTCCTTGCTGCGTTCCTACCGGTTTGATACGTACAAAACCAATGTCAAACCCGAGAGTATGCCATCCCTGCAATCTATGACGGTGCACTGTGCATCCCCAGAAAATGCCCAGGCGACCTTTGAGAAGCTTGAGAAAGTTGCCCAGGGTGTATTGTTTACACGTCAACTGGTGTCCGAACCGCCAAACCGTCTCTATCCGGAAAGCTTTGCAGAGCAGGCAAAGGAACTTGAAACATTGGGTGTCAAGGTCACAGTTCTGGGGGAAGCAGAAATGGCTGATCTTGGAATGAATGCCCTTCTGGCCGTTGGTATGGGATCTGCCAGGGATTCTCAGGTCGTTATTATGGAGTGGAACGGCGCACCGGAAAGCCGAGAGCAAAAACCTCTGGCCTTTGTGGGGAAAGGGGTGACTTTTGATACCGGAGGGATCTCTCTCAAGCCTGCGGCTGGCATGGAAGATATGAAATTCGACATGGGAGGTGCCGGGACGGTTTATGGTCTGATGAAAGCCCTGGCCGGAAGAAAGGCGAAGGTCAATGTTGTTGGAGCCTGCGGGCTGGCTGAAAACATGCCTTCTGGCAATGCACAGCGCCCCGGAGATATCGTAACATCCTATTCCGGAAAAACGATTGAGGTGCTAAACACAGACGCTGAAGGTCGCCTGGTACTTGCGGATGTTCTGTCTTATGTGCAGGAAAAGCACAAACCCCGGCTGATCATCGATCTGGCTACCCTTACCGGAGCCATTCTTGTTGCACTGGGCAATGATATTGCAGGTATTTTTTCCAATAACGATGATATATCCAGCAAACTTGTTTCGGCAGGCGAAGCCGTCGACGAACGTGTCTGGCGTCTGCCGCTGGCTGATTGTTATGACAAACTGATCGATAGTGATGCTGCCGATATGAAGAATATCGGGGGCAGATTCGCTGGATCAATTACCGCAGCACAGTTCCTTCAAAGGTTTATTGAAAACGGAACACCCTGGGTTCACATCGACATTGCTGGCGTTGCCTGGTCTGCAAAAGACAAGCCAATTGCAGAAAAAGGTGCGACGGGGTTCGGCGTTCGCCTGCTTGAACGCTTTGTTGCCGATAACTACGAAGCTTGACCTATCCAGAAGAGCGAACAGCACAGCTGTTCGCTCTTCCAAGAGATGACGTACATTATGGCTGACATTAGGTTCTATCATCTGACCAGGACGCCCCTGGAATCTGCATTGCCGAAGATGCTGGAGAAGGTTCTGGAACGGGAACAGAGAGCTGTTGTTCTCTCCGGTGATGAAAAGCGTCTTGCTGAAATAGACCAGGCTCTCTGGAGTTACCGTCCCGACTCTTTTCTGCCTCACGGCACAAAACGAGATGGGTTACAGGGCGAGCACCCAATCTGGTTGACCGTAGAACCATCCGAAATCAAATCGGCAGATGTCATCTTCCTGATCCATGGCGCAAGTACAGATCAGTTATCTGATATAAAAGCCTCGCTCTGCGCCATCCTTTTTGATGGGAATAACAATGTTTCTGTGCAGGGGGCGCGGAGCCATTGGAAAAGCCTGAAAACAGCGGATCATGATCTGACTTACTGGCAGCAGACAGAACGGGGTGGTTGGGAGAAGAAAGCCTAACAGCAAGCTCCCCCCGCACCAATGGTACACTTATACTCTAACGAGATATTCGACAGGGTCAGTGAGACAAGAGGACCGGGATTTGCTGGTTGGAAAAGAGGCTTTTGGTAACACCACCAAAAATCATTTCCCTGATACGACTATGCCCCCATGCCCCCGCTACAATAAGTCCGATGTCTTCGCTTTGGGTTACCCCCATAATTATATCTTCAGGGAAGGGGCTTTGCTCGGTTCTTAGTTTGCAGGTAATACCGTGGCGTGAGAGATGATCAGCGATGTCTTTTTGGGAAATGCTATCTTCTTCAACTTCTCCGACAGAAAGAAGCACGACTTTCCTGGCAACTTTTAAAAGCGGTAATGCGCCACTGACAGCTCTTGCAGCTTCTGGAGAGCCGTTCCAGGCGATCAGGATATTCCCAGAGATATCATCCGGAATTTTTTTATGCGGTACGGCAAGAATAGGCAGGCCGTTTTCCATTAACAAGGAGCCAGAGAATTCAAGTTCATCAGCAAAACTACCTTTGGACTGGCTGATAATTGTGAGGTCTGTAAAGCGTGCATGGAATGCAATGATGTCTACTTCACGCCCTTCAAGCTGTCGCCATTCATGGGAAACACCCCCTTGTCCTGCTTGCTCTTCAAACGATTTTCTAAGTTTATCGGCCTGGTTTTGAATATTTTCCCGCTGAGTTTGAACCACCTCTTCGGGAAAGTAGCCTGTTATTCCGTGCGGAGCGCCATAGAGGATTGCTTCTGGCGTTTTGAGGGCATGTACTCCGATCAGGTGAACTTTATCAAGCTTTGCCGCGAGCTGAAGCGCGGCCGCCATACGTGTTGCGTTTTCCGGATGACCATCAATCTGAATCTGGATATCTCGTAGCATCTTGTTCCTCCACTGAAACGATTAGGTGGAATTCTGAAGGCGTCAGCATTTGTATCTGCAGCGATCTCTCCCTTTATACTGGGGAAAGACCTATCCATCAGCATTGATCAAGATCAATAAGCGGTAAAAACCTATAGCTGCTGTAATTTTGATGATTGGGTAAGAGTATCTTCAATGCCAGCAGGAAGATTGATATAGATCAGGCCACTGCCATACATTCCCCTGACGGCATTTCGATCAGCAAAAATAATTTCCTCGCGACGAAACTTCGGCAGCTCGGTTTTTTCTAGCGTGGCACACATTTCTTTATGGCGATCATCCTTCAACAGGGGATACCAAAGTATAATGACGGCCTCTGCCCATTTGTCATGCAACGCCAAAATGAAGTCAGCAGCAGCGTTATATTCGCTTTTGATTTCGTAACTTGGATCGATAAGAACGAGTCCCCGTTGGTTCTCTGGTGGAGAAAGTGCCAGAACCCCCTTGTATCCATCCTGATGATGTAGATGAATGTTTCGAGCACGCATATTTGATTTCAGGGCGAAAAATTCTCCGGGGTGGAGTTCCATTAAATGTAGATGATCATTTGGTCTGAGCAGGCAATGGGCGATTTCAGGCGATCCAGGGTAATAGTCAGTTCCAAATTTTTTCTTGGTTTCTCTAATTGTATGAAAATAAGGGTGTTTTTTGGGCCATTGCCCCTTTTCCAATACCTTGAGAATACCTTCTCTTGCTTCCCCGGTTTTTTCGGCTTCGGGAGCGGTTAAATCATAAACTCCTCTTCCGGCGTGGGTTTCCATGTAATGAAGTGCTTTGCCTTTTCCTGCCAGCTTGGACAGAACTATGGACAGGGCTGCATGTTTATGAACATCAGCGATACAACCCGCATGGTACAGGTGTTGGTATGATAACATTTGATGCAGTTTTCCTGTCAGTTTGGCTGGTGAGTCGAGTATCTTTAAATAATATTTACTGATTCTTCTAATTCATCTTGGATAGTTTGGTTAGTGAAATTTCTATTATTTCTATTGCCTGAAATAAAATTTCAATTTTAGGAAGAAAAATGAGGTTGATGTGATCTTGATTTAAAATATTAAAGATTTTTTATAGCATTGGAGCTACTATTGTAATGTCCTTAATTGAGCGGTTGCTTCTTATAGTTGATCATATATTTGGGTTTGTTGTAATGGGTAGTGTTGTTTTCATGGTTGAATGAGATGCCTGTCCATTGTTTTTACTTTTTGAGCCTTGCTCAAGGAGCTGGTTTTGAACTTGTTCAATCTTCTGATCTGTTTGTGTAGAGAAATCAACCCTCGATTTTTTAAGAGGCTGGTTCTGTCTCTGATACTATTTTTTTCAGGTGAAGAAGTACTTTACGCATCAGATTTGAAGTTACGCATCGGTTATAATGATAATGCATCATTTCCATATTTTCTGGGAAACAGTTCTTTACCGTTTGACCCTCCGGGTATCTCAGTTGAAATAATCAGTATCGTTGCATCCGAACTTGGAGTGGATGTTGAGTTTGTTCGGTTGCCCGGAAGACGGGTTCTGCATGAACTGAAAGCAAACAGGCTAGATGCAGCGTTTATTTTTTCATTTAAACCGGAGCGTCAGGAATTTGGTGTCTTTCCCATGCGCGGAGGACAACCTGATTCCCAAAAAAGGTTAGCCGTGTTGTCTTATGTTCTTTATCGTCTTAAAGGGACAGCGTTAGATTGGAATGGTCATTCTTTCTCGAATTTGAACGGGGCGCTTGGAGCAAACGCGGGATATTCCATTGTAGCTGATTTGAGGAAAAAAGGTGTCGTTGTTGTCGAGGCAAAAACGACGGAAACCAATTTCCTCAATCTGGAGAATACCCGTATTGTAGGGGTTGCTGATCAGGAGGTCGTTGCTGACAGTTATCTGGCGACGAACAACATCAATACAATTGAGAAGGTTGAAGTACCCTTGGCGACGAAAGACTATTTTCTGATCTTCAGCCATCAATTCGTTGATGACTATCCTGATCTCGCCGAAAAATTCTGGGAGAGGATTGCCGAAAAAAGGGATGAACTGACAGAACAGCTCATCCCCAAATATGTTGCGGCGGTACCAGAAGCATCACTTAGTAATTAACAGGGAGACTACTCAACCTGGATTTCTAGTTGGCTGCTTCGTATTTTTCCTGCGCGGTCAGCCATTCTTCTTCGGCTTTGGAAAGTTCCTTGTCGATCTTGCCGATCTCTCTGGTAAGTTCTAGTTGTCGAACATTACTGTTTTCATAGATCGCTGGATCTGCAAGTTCAATTTCAAGTTTTTCTTTCTTTGCCTGAAGTTTTTCCACTTTTTGCTCGGCCATTCGCACAGCTTTTTTAAGATCTCCCCCAGCTGCTCTTGCTTCGGCTGCAGCCCGGCGTTTGTCTTTTTTACTTATATTTTTTGAACGCTGCGCATCAGCTGTCTCAGTCGTATCATCATTCTTGATACGTGTTTTCTGACGTTCCTGTCGGCGTTGCTCAATCAAAAGTTTTTTGTAATCTTCCAGATCACCATCATAGGATTTGACGGTGCCATCACCAACAAGCCAGAAACGATCTGCGGTAAGCTCAATGAGGTGTGGATCATGGGAAACCAGGACGATTGCCCCTTCAAAACTGTTCATGGCCTGAACCAAAGCTTCGCGTGAGTCGACATCCAGGTGGTTGGTCGGTTCATCCATCAGAAGAATATGTGGTGCATCACGGGTGGTCAGAGCAAACAACAACCGTGCCTTTTCACCACCGGAAAGCGCGCCTACTTTGGTGGAAACATGGTTGACACCAAAGCCAAAGCGTCCAAGCTGCGCCCGTACTTTTGACTCTGGCGTGCCGGTTTTCATTAAGCGTGCCATCAAAGTGTATGGTGTTGCTTCAAGATCCAGTTCTTCTGCCTGATCCTGGGCAAAGTAGCCGATTTTTAGTTTGGAGGACTTATAAAAAAGCCCTTCTTGTGCCTCCAGACGGCCAGCCAAGAGCTTGACGAGAGTGGATTTCCCGTTGCCGTTGGCTCCGAGCAGGGCAATCCGGTCTTCCATGTCCAGGCGCAGATTGAGATTTTTGAGAATAGCTTTGCCTGGTTCGTACCCAATGCTGACCTGATCAAGGTTGATCAAGGGGGGTGCGAGTTCCTTTGGGGACGGGAAGTCAAAGGCAAGAGTACTGTCTTCGGCAACCGCAGCAATGGGTTCCATGCGTTCCAGCATTTTAACACGGGACTGTGCCTGTTTGGCTTTTGAAGCTTTTGCCTTAAAGCGATCAATAAAGCTCTGGATATGTTTACGCTGTTCTTGCTGCTTGGCATGCTGAGCGGCTTGATGGTCAAGCCTTTCCCTGCGAATTTGCTCAAACTGGTCATAGTTCCCTGTATAGGAAACCAACTGCTGATTCTCGAGATGGATAATCTTGTTGGCAACATTATTGAGCAGTGAACGATCATGCGAGACAAGTAACAGAGTGCCAGGGTAGCTTTTGAGGTAACTCTCAAGCCAGATGGTTGCTTCCAGATCCAGATGGTTGGTTGGCTCATCCAGTAACAGAAAGTCAGGTTCGGCAAACAACAGGCTTGCCAAAGCGACACGCATACGCCATCCCCCCGACAAAGAAGAGCAGGGCTGTTGCTGGGCTTCTTCGTTAAATCCCAGGCCGGCAAGAATTCGGGCTGCCCGGCTGGGGGCTGTATCAGCATCGATATCAACAAGACGTTCGTGTATCTCTACAATCCGGGTGGGATCGGTTGCGCTTTCGGCTTCTTTTAACAAAGAGGCTCTTTCGTGATCTGTTGCCAGAACAGTATCAATCAGACTTGTGTCCCCCGAGGGAGCTTCCTGGGCAACTTTTCCAACTCTTGTGTTGTTTGGAAAATTGATTTCGCCAGGTTCTGAATGGATTTCGCCAGAGATAATTCTCAACAGCGTTGTCTTGCCTGTTCCGTTACGGCCAATAAAACCGACGTTGTCGCCTTTGTGAACAGTAGCAGAGGCGGAATCAAAGATCGGGCGGCCGACAATACGATAGGAAAGATTATTAATATGCAACATGGGGACAGGACATCACAGCAGCTTAAGGGGGCGCAAAGGGGTTTCTTTAGGGGATATTCGGTAAATTGGCAACGTGGGAAATTGCATTTCTCAATAAGCAGAGGTACTCTCCGGCTGTCAGATACGAAGGAAACAGAGTGAGTAAATGAAAAGAATAGCTTTCTGTGATTATTATAGGGAAGCTGCTCGTACGCTATTTCAGCAAACGGGAAGGACAATCTTTGTTGGCGCATTCGGACTGATGGTTACGGCTTGCCTGTTTGAAGAAGACTCATCAGTTCCTCGGCTTACCGAAGATGGCTTTGGTGCAATCGATCAGACTACAAAGTTTGAGCTGGGGCATCTGGAGCGTGAAAATCCCGATCTGCGCTTTGTCGAGATGTCGTTTGAGGAAGAGGGCGGCTTCGTGACGGTTATCGAAGGCTACCGTCAGGATAAACTGCTGATTGAGCTTTTTCCGGATTCTTCTGGTCAAAGAGTTGGTTACCTGCACGCGCTTTCCGCTTTGATCAGGGGGCCAGACGGAGAGCGCATAGGGGAGGGATTCCCCGATGAGGATTTTTCGACCTGTATTCCTGGTGAAGAACAGTTCAGCGGGATGGTAATCTGCCGCCATAAGAAGAATACCCGTCTTTCACATCTCTATGAAATTCCGGGACATGATGGGCCTGACGGTGTCTTGCCCCCAGAAGAGTTTACAGATGAAGCCCAGTTGCTCCTGATTGTCTGGCGGGCAGACGAGGGGTAGTTTTGAAGTGTTTTTGCTGAATTTCACTCTGGCAGTTCAGCGACATGAGAAAACAAACACCCAGTGTCATTTAAATAGAGTTGCCCCGGGTCTGGTCTGGCTGTATAAGGCCGCCAACGAATTCCATCTTTTTTGACTATTGTTTAGTAGGAGGCCTGACATGGCTCTTGAACGTACTTTCTCCATCATCAAGCCAGATGCCACAAAGCGTAATCTGACTGGTAAAATCATTGCCAAGTTTGAAGAAGCCGGTCTGCGGATTGTTGCTTCCAAGCGCATTCACATGACACGTGCACAGGCTGAAGGTTTCTATGGGGTGCACAAAGAGCGTCCCTTCTTTGGCGAGCTGGTCGACTTCATGATTTCCGAGCCTGTTGTGGTTCAGGTTCTCGAAGGCGAAAATGCAGTTGCCAAGAACCGTGAAGTTATGGGCGCAACTAACCCGGCAGAAGCAGCTGAAGGTACAATCCGGAAAGAATTCGCGCTTTCTATCGGCGAAAATTCCGTACACGGTTCAGATGCACCGGAAACAGCTGCTGAAGAAATCAAATTCTTCTTCACCGATGCGGAAATCGTTGGCTAACAAGTCACTCACTGACTTGTATTAATTGAAAAGAGGGGGCATTCGCCTCCTCTTTTTTTGTTTGGAAAGGAGCGATGAGTGCCAACGCCAGGCGCTTTCACAATTGTTATGGGACAATGCTTTTTTGAAGCTTTTCCCCTTGGAGCGCCGGATTTATCATTGGCATTATCCAATTAACGGGCGCATTCTTATCACACAGAAATCTCTGTTTCACATACCTGCCTGTATGGCCGATTTCAATTTGTCGGCGAGCTGGTTCATTTAATAGATTCATGATGGGTTTTATATGCTTGATAACATCCGATCGCTTTTTGATATGCCTTCTGAAGTGGCCTATCTCAATTGTGCTGGCCAGTCACCGCAGCTCGAAATTTCCAGATCTGCCGGGATCAATGGTATCGGCATTAAATCCAACCCCTGGAAGCTTGACCCGGAAGTCTGGCATCAGGCGTCAGATCGCTTGCGGGAACTTTTTTCCAACCTGATAGGGGCAACCGGGAGCGATATTGCCATCATTCCCTCCACCTCCTATGGCGTTGCTACTGCTGCAAGCAATCTTCCGCTTGGTAAAGGCCAGAATATTGTTGTTCTGGAAGCGCAATTTCCTTCGAATGTTTATGCCTGGGAGAAAATGGCTGCAGATCGAGGGGCGGAATTATCCGTTGTGAAACGGCCAGATAACTATGACTGGACATCGGCAGTTGTTGCGCAGATTTCTGAAACAACAGCTATAGCCGCCTTGCCTCCCTGTCACTGGACAGATGGCAGCCTTCTTGATCTTGTTGCCATCGGTGAACGCTGTCGTGAAGTTGGTGCGGCACTGGTGGTTGATGCGACCCAGATAGTTGGCGCGATGCCGTTGGATGTAAAAGCGATCAAACCTGATTTTCTTGTTTGTTCCGCCTATAAGTGGCTTCTTTGCCCCTATAGTATGGCATTTCTTTATGTTGATCCCAAGTGGCAGTCAGGTCGGGCTCTTGAGCACAGCCAGTTTAATCATAAACCGCGCGACCCTGTGACAGGGATCGTGAGCCCGCAGGAGGGGGCGGCGCGCTTTGACATGGGGGAGCGCAACAATTTTGTCTCTCTTTCTATGGCGGTGGCGGCGATGATACAGGTCGTTTCCTGGGGGCCAGAAAAAGTTCAGGCTGCGTTACGCCCATTGACGGATCTTGCCGCGCGCAATGCAGAGGAACGTGGTTGGGCTGTTCCGCCTGCGAACAGTCGAACGGGACATATTATCGGGATTACTTTTCCGAAAAAACTGCCTGAAAAAATAGGTGAGAAGCTTGCCCGGAAAAATGTTTATGTCGGAGAGCGGGGCGGCGGGCTGAGAATTTCACCCTATCTCTATAACACGTCAGACGATATCGAGGCCTTTTTTAAGGCGATGGATCATCTGCTTTGATCTCCGGCTTCTATATGAAAACACAAAAGGAGGCTGAAAAGCCTCCTTTTGTGTTCAGGTATCCGGGAAGGACCTAAACCAGTGTCGCTGCCATAAGAGCGAGAATGGCCATGATAATGACGACAGAAACGGCGGAATATTTTGTAAAGCTGTTCCATCCGCGTTCGCGGTCGCGCGTGAGTTCTTCGTTAGTCATGGTAATGAATTCCTCTAACCCATGATCGTTGATACCTTTGGCCTTGGCCAATTACTCGCAGGGACTTTACTGGGGAGAAGGTGTTTTTTCAAGCTTTTCCGGGGAGAGGCTTTGTCTGGACCGTTTTGTTGCTGTCTAGATGGCAAAGCTTCACCTGTTTTTCCTGAAGAGGGCCTGCAGGTAAAGTTCGTGCAGTCAGAATTCTTTTCAAAATCCGGGTTTTCTGAATAGGATCTTATAAGGTTCCATTCTTTGTCGAGAAACCAGAGTTCGAGGTGATCCAGGCCATGCGCGCAGCTTTTTATGAGAAATTCAATGGGGATATCAGGGTTGGTGATCTGCCTGATCCGCAAGTTTCGGCTGGCGGGGTGGTGATCGAAGTCAAGGCGAATGGTGTCTGCCGCAGTGACTGGCATGGCTGGGTGGGGCATGACAATGCGATACAGACTTTCCCCCATGTGCCGGGCCATGAGTGTTCGGGGACGATTGTCGAGGTTGGCCAGAATGTTACCCGCTGGCGCAAAGGGGACGAGGTGATCGTGCCATTCAGCTGTGGTTGTGGAGCCTGCCCAAGTTGTCAGCTGGGCAATGAGCATATCTGCGATAATGACTTCCAGCCGGGTTTTACTGCCTGGGGGGCTTTTGCCCAGTATCTGGCGGTGGACTATGCCGATGTCAATCTGGTGCGCTTGCCTGAACAACTGAACCACGTAGTCGCTGCCAGCCTGGGCTGCAGGTTTATGACAGCTTTTCGTGGCGTGGTGAACCGGGGTGGTGTCGCGCCGGAACAGTGGGTTGCGATCCATGGCTGTGGTGGCGTTGGCTTAAGTGCTGTGATGATTGCCAAGGCTTTTGGGGCGCGTGTTGTCGCTGTGGATATCAATAGCGCTAGCCTGCACCAGGCCCGGGAACTGGGGGCGGACCATATCGTGAATGCCACTGAAGCGGAAAGTGTCATCGCCGCGATTATCGAGATAACCGCGGGAGGTGCCGGGATATCCATCGATGCGCTTGGATCGCCGGTCACGGCTTATAATTCTATTGCCTGCCTTGCCAAACGGGGACGACATGTCCAGATCGGCCTGGCCGCAGGAGATCACAAGGACATGAAAATCCCGATGAACCTGGTGATTGGCCGGGAGCTGGATATTTATGGCAGTCATGGCATGCAGGGTCATAAATACGGCCAGATGCTGGAGATGGTGATCAAAGGCCAACTGCAACCGGAGAAGCTTATCGATCGGACAGTGTCACTGGAAGATGGCGCACAGATCCTGATGGATATGTCGCATAGATCCCCACAGGGCGTTGTGGTGATTGATAGATTCTGATGGGATGAAAATCCAGAAAACAGCCCAAATGAATTGTCTTCTGGATAAAACCTACGGATTGCTGATCAGCAGTGTTTCCGGGGGTGTTGCCGGGAGCGTAAAGACATCTCCCTTGATTGAGGCTTCACCAGAGGCAATAAGGCGCAGGCATTCCGGATAGAGGCGGTGTTCGGCCAGAAGGACACGCTGTGCGAGGGAGCTTTCGGTATCGCCCGGCAGCACAGGCACAGCAGCTTGACCGACAATCGGGCCACTGTCCATTTCATGGCGGACGAAGTGCACGGTGCAACCGTGGAGTTTACAGCCTTCATCCAGCGCACGTTGGTGGGTATCAAGGCCCGGAAACAGCGGCAGGAGGGCAGGGTGGATATTGATCATTCGGTTGTGCCAGTGCTCGACAAATTCCTGGGTCACAAGGCGCATAAAACCTGCGAGGCAGACGAACTCAACCCCGGCAGCCTCCAGCGCAGAGGTAACCGCCCGGTCAAAGCTTTGGCGGCCTTGAAAATCCCGGTGGTTGATTGTGGCAGTGGGAACTCCGGCATTTTCTGCCCGCTCTAAACCGGCAGCACCGGGAACGTTGGAGAGAACAAGCACAATTTCTGCGGGGAAGGCAGAATCAGACGCTGCATCGAGCAACGCCTGAAGATTACTGCCCCGCCCGGAAATCAGAACGCCAACCTTTAAGCGGGCCACGTTTCTGCGAGCCTTTCGATCTGAACGGATTGCTGACCTTTTGAACGTGTCTCGATCGTGCCAAGAGAAACCACTGTTTCACCTTCTGCTTCGAGAATGCCTGTCACGGCTTCTACCTTGTCTGGGGCAACGACCACCGCCATGCCAATCCCGCAGTTGAAGGTACGCATCATTTCCAGAGGCGCAATGTTGCCTTCCTGGGCAAGCCACTGGAAAACCTTTGGCACAGGCCAGTTGATACCATTGATGGTCACCCCCAGACCCTCGGGGAGAACACGTGGAAGGTTTTCGATAAAACCTCCTCCGGTGATATGTGCCAGAGCCTTGACGCCGTCACCCTTGGTACCGAAGGCCCGGATGGCTGCGAGGCAGCTTTTGACATAGATTTTTGTCGGAACAAGAAGGGCTTCGCCCAAAGTTGCATCAGGCTGAAAGGGTGCCGTATCACTGTAAGCCAGACCGGAGCGTTCCACGATCTTTCTGATCAGGGAATAGCCATTGGAATGGGGGCCGCTGGAAGCGAGGCCGAGAACGACATCGCCATTTTTTACCAGATCACCGGTGAGGGCTTCGCCGCGTTCAACCGCGCCGACGGAAAATCCTGCGAGGTCGTAATCGTCGTTACTGTACATCCCCGGCATTTCAGCGGTTTCGCCGCCAATCAGCGCGCAGGAGGACTGGACACAACCCTCGGCAATACCGGCGATGATATCACGGCCCGCGGCGACGGACAGTTTGCCCGTGGCGTAATAGTCGAGGAAAAACAGGGGTTCTCCGCCTTGTACAACCAGGTCGTTGACACACATGGCAACCAGGTCGATGCCGACGGTATCGTGTTTGTTGGCGTCGATTGCGACTTTCAACTTGGTGCCGACACCATCATTACAGGCGATGAGCAAGGGGTCGGTAAATCCTGCTGCACGGGGGTCAAAGAAAGCGCCAAATCCGCCAAGACCAGACATGGTGCCGGGGCGATTCGTGGATTTCGCCAAGGGTTTAATGGCCTCGACCAGAGCATTTCCGGCGTCAATATCAACACCGGCATCCTTGTAGCTCAATGATCCCGGCTTATTAGGGACGGTACTTATGGCATCCTCCTGTAACTTCGAGTATTAATGTACTCAAGTGTCTGAACCTGATAGTAATCCCGATCATACAGGGCTTTCGGGTCCCGAGCCTTTAAAAGGGCATGGTTCGGGATTAGTATCAGGTCCGGACGTCATCTGGCGCAGTTGCGACAGGCTTCATAAATTGGGAAGATACTTTATCCGGGATGGTTTGCAATGCGGTTTCGCCGCTTTTTCTACACAGTAGGTATTCTAGTTTCATTTTTCGTCCTCACCAGCGGGCTTTTTGCTGGAGCAGCCCAGGCTGTTCCAGAGGTCTATACTGTCCGGAACATAACTGTTGATGCCACCGCCAAATCCGCTAGCGATGCCAAGGCTGAGGCTTTAAGTCAGGGTTATGAAAAGGCTTTTCAGATTTTAGTGGAGCGTCTGGTTCCTCAATCTGATCTTGGCAAGGTGCCGCGGTTAAGCTCGAAAGATGCCCTTGGGTATGTGCTGGATATCTCCCTGAGTGAAGAGCGTTCTTCTGCAGTCAGATATATCGCAAAAATGACAGTGCGGTTTAAAGAATCGCAGACTCGGACACTTTTGCGCAATACCGGGGCGGCTTTGGCCGAGACAATCAGCAAGCCTGTTCTGGTGTTGCCAATCCAGAACAGGGGTGGAGAATCCCTCTTGTGGGGGGACAGGAACGACTGGCGCTTGGCCTGGTCAGGGCTGGAGGACTCAAACGGGTTGGTGCCTTTGACGCTTCCGCTGGGGGATCTGGAAGATATTTCCTTCGTTGATGCCAAGGGAGCTCTGAAGGGGCAGCCTGGTCTGTGGGAACTGTCTGCACGCTATGGAAGCAGTGATGTCTTTATTTCTGTTGCGGATCTGTCCGAGGATGGAAACAGCGCCAAGGTATCTGCTGTAAGGGTTGGACAATTTGGCGAAGGACGAACCTATCGTCTTGATGTCAAACGTTCTGAAAATGAGACGACCGGGCAGATGCTTCAAAGAGCAGCTCAATCGCTGGATCGTATGTTGCAACAGGACTGGAAGCAGGAAAACCTGCTGCAGTTCGGTGTTGAACGCTGGATACTGGTCCAGATTCCCATCGATGGTCTTCAGGACTGGGTACTGATCAATAATCGCCTGCAGGATATCCCCGCGATCAATCGCATGAATACCCGAACACTAAAACGCGATATGGTTAATCTGGATGTCTATTTTGTGGGGGATGAACGACAGCTGACACTGGCGCTGGCCCAAAAGGATCTCGCCTTGTTGCTTAACGCCCAGAGCTTGTGGGAACTTCGCTTGCTCAATAAACCTGCTTCAAGCCAGACGCTTTCCTTGCCGGGGCCGGGGACATCAGTGCCTGCACAAAATGAAGCTGTTATCGATGAAATTGTTGTGCCGGATTCGGAAATCAACCTGGAAAATGCCCAGTAGCTGTAGCAATCTGGTGCTATAGAAATCAGGGATATTCTGACAATAAAAGACCTTGTTGTGATCTGAAAATGTGATCTGAGGTTGCTTCGAGGGGGAAGAAATGACTGCTGGAAAACAAATACGGTTCTGGGTGATCGGACTGATTATCTTTTTGATATCAGTGTATTTCCTGCGTTCAGTTCTTCTGCCTTTCGTTGCCGGGATGGCCGTGGCCTATTTTCTTGATCCTCTGTGCGACCGTCTTGAAAAGGTGGGGTTATCCCGGACGTTGGCAACGGTTGTCGTCACCTTTACATTTCTTATGGTGGTTTTTCTTGCCCTGGTTCTTCTGGTACCGGTCATCGTGGGGCAAATTGCTGACCTTCTGCATAGTCTGCCAGGTTTGCTGGAAGCGGCGAGGGGACAGCTTGACAAGTTTCTGTTGATCATTGAAGCCAGAGTTGACCCCGTAAATATGGCCAAGCTTGAGGCTATTTTTGGTGATGGCCTGAAATCCAGCGCCAAGTGGCTTTCCAGCCTGGCAGCAGGGCTGCTTGATGGCGGTGTGGCCTTTGCCAACCTGATGTCTCTTCTGGTGATTACGCCTGTCGTCACGTTTTACCTGTTGCGGGACTGGGACCGGATCGTTGACCAGATTGACGGGTATCTTCCGCGAGCAAATCTGGAGGTTATTCGCAAGCTGGCTGGGCAGGTGGATACAACTCTGGCCGGGTTTATCCGTGGGCAGGGCACGGTGTGTCTCATTCTGGGGATCTTCTATGCCCTTGGTCTGAGCTTGTCCGGGTTGAAGTTTGGACTGGTGTTGGGGATGATTGCAGGGCTTCTGTCTTTTATTCCTTTTGTGGGGGCCGGTATCGGGCTGGTTCTTTCGGTCGGGCTGGCCTTTTTCCAGTTTGACAGCTGGACGCCGGTCATCATTGTCGCTGTTGTCTTTTTTGCCGGACAATTTCTTGAAGGGAATGTCCTTACGCCGAAACTTGTTGGCGAAAAGGTTGGTCTGCATCCGGTCTGGGTCATTTTTGGGCTGCTGGCTGGCGGGGCGTTGTTCGGGTTTGTGGGTATTCTCCTGGCGGTTCCAGTAGCCGCGGTTATCGGTGTTGGTGTCCGTTTTGCCCTCAGTCAGTATATGGACAGCACGTATTATTATGGTATCAATCGTCCCGCGGCGATACCGAATGAGACCTCGGACAAGTCCGAAACATCAGAGAACGCCTGATACCCTGTAACAAAAACCGAAGATTCTGTTCGTAATGGATAGTTCACAACTGCCCCTTGACCTTGGTCACCGTCCTGCATTGGGGCGAGAGGATTTCCTTATTGCACCTTGCAATGAGCTGGCTGTTGCGTGGATTGACCGCTGGCCGGACTGGCCAGGACATACCCTTGGTTTCTACGGGCCATCTGGCTGTGGTAAAACGCATCTTGCCCAGGTGTGGCGCGCAGATAGCGCAGCGGTCCTTGTCACGGCAGAGGGACTCGCTGAAATGGATGCCGATGTTCTTTTGGCGGGGCAACGCAACTGTGTTGTTGATGATATTGTACCTGCCCTGACAAAATCGTCCGAATTACAGCGTCGTCTATTCCATCTTTATAATTATGTCAGAGAAGAGAAGGGCTATCTGCTCTTTACCGGGCAGGAAGCACCAGCGCGTTGGGCCGTAGATCTGCCCGATCTGGCATCGCGGCTTGCGGCCGTTCCTGCTTTTGCCTTGGGGTTACCGGATGATTTTCTGTTTGAAGCTTTGCTGGTAAAGCTTTTCTATGATCGCCAGTTGACGATCAGCAAGGAAGTTCTCAGATTTTTGGTGCTGCGGCTTGATCGTTCATTCGAAGCTGCTCGACAGATTGTCTCGACGCTGGATCAGGCGTCGCTGGCCTCCCAACGGGAAATTACCATTCCATTTATCCGCGGTGTTTTGGAAAAGGAAACCCGGGCATGATTCTTGTTGATGTAATCGGCAGGATCTCTTGTATTAACAAGGATGAATTACTCACCAGGATAGGAAAGCTGGTCTAGCCGGGTATTATCTTTCAGAACATCTTTCCATTCCCTTGCCGTACTTGTGAGCCTGGCCAGAGTGGCTGGAGAAAGGCCCCGGTAAAGTCGGTTGCGGGTTTCGGTATTTAAGCCAGACTGGTCTGTTGCCTTGATAAGAAAATCACTCAATCCCGGATTATGTCCCACAAGCAGGACGGAATTGATGTCTTCCGGCAGAGAATGCAATATTTTGAAAATTTTTGCAGCCGGAGCAAGATAGAGCTGAGCATCTGTCTGAATGGGGAGTTCCGGCATAAGGGCCTCCCGGGCGAGAATCGCCGTTTCTTTGGCACGGTTTGCTGTCGAGGTCAAAATCAGCGCGGGAAGGTCATTGTGTGCCTGGAGGTGATGTCCCAGCCACCCAGCCTCAGTTTCGCCTTTTCGGGTGAGTTCCCGGTCAATGTCTTCCTGTCCCCGTAGAGCAGAACGGGTTGAAGCATGGCGGGCAATAAAAATCTTTTTCATTTTTTCATCATATCAGTGGCAAGATTATTAAGTTTCTAGTCTTCTGTGAAGCATACTCTATACTGTACTGCTAACCCGCAACCTGCAGAGTTTGATATATTGCAGTTGCGATCTGATTAAACATCAAGCGGAGAAATTAATGCCCGTCAAGGTTGCTCAGGAAACATCTAAAGAGAATACCGCAGAAAACAAGAACTGTGTTCTGTCGATTGCGGCAGATTCTCCCAAACGCTTCATAAATCGCGAACTTTCCTGGATAGCCTTTAACGAACGGGTTTTGCAGGAGGCAAGTAACCCTTCGCATCCTCTCCTCGAACGGTTGCGTTTTTTGTCAATTTCTTCTGGCAACCTTGATGAGTTTTATATGGTTCGCGTTGCTGGCCTTCTGGGCCAGGTACAGGCGAATGTAAATACCCACAGCCAGGATGGTCTGACCCCACAGCGCCAGTTGAAAGCGATTGATGAGCGGGCAGCAAAGCTGATGCATAGGCAGCAGGAAATCTGGTCGGCTCTCAGCAGGGAATTGCGCGGCGCAAATTTTGATCTGGTAAAAACCACAGAGCTTGATGCCGCTGATTTACACTGGCTGGATAAATATTTTCAAGATCAAGTCTTCCCGATATTGACCCCGATTGCCATCGATCCGGCTCACCCTTTCCCCTTTATTCCCAATCTGGGATTTTGCATGGTCCTGGAGCTGGAAGACGAGGAAGAAGATAAATTTATCAATGGTCTGATCCCGATGCCCTCACAGCTGGACCGATTCGTTCGTCTGCCGGGAGATCACCATCGCTTTATCCGGTTAGAGCAAATTATCCGTCTGCATCTTTCCTATCTCTTTCCAGGATTTGAGGTGAAGAGCGTCGGGCATTTTCGTTTGTTACGTGATAGCGATATTGAAGTAGAGGAAGAAGCCGAAGATCTTGTGCGGGTTTTTGAAAGTGCTTTGAAACGCCGCAGGAGAGGGAGTTGTATTCGCCTTTCGATTGATGCGGCGATGTCAAAGAACCTGAGATCTTTTGTGACCCGGGAACTGGATGTCGATCGGGACAGGGTGTTTGTTCTAAAGGGCCTGCTGGGTCTGGTAGATACCAAGCGACTGATTGTCAAAGATCGACCGGATCTGGTGTTCCCGCCCTATACCCCGCGTTTTCCTGAACGTATCCGCGAGTTTGGTGGGGATTGTTTTGCCGCGATTCGAGAGAAAGATCTGCTGGTTCATCATCCCTACGAAAGTTTTGATGTTGTTGTCCAGTTCGTCCGACAGGCTGCCAGCGATCCTGCTGTTGTATCAATCAAACAGACGCTTTATCGGACGAGTGAGGATTCCCCAATCGTCAAGGCACTGATCGAAGCAGCGGAAAGAGGCAAGTCGGTTACAGCACTGGTTGAGCTGAAGGCGCGCTTTGATGAGGAAAGAAATATTCGCTGGGCCCGAAACATGGAACGGGCCGGAGTGCAGGTCATCTATGGTTTTATTCAGCTGAAAACCCATGCAAAGCTGTCACTGGTGGTGCGGCGAGAAGGTAAAAACCTGCGTTCCTATGTGCATTATGGAACGGGCAACTATCATCCGATTACTGCAAAGATCTATACTGATCTTTCTTTTTTCAGTTGTGATCCGGCACTGTGCCGGGATACTGCGAAACTGTTCAATTTTATTACCGGCTACGCCAAACCTCGACCGATGGAAAAAGTGGTCTATGCTCCCCTTACTTTCCGGGAAAGGCTGTTGAGCTATATTGACCGGGAAACTGAGCTGGCGAAGGAAGGAAAGCCGGCTACGATCTGGGCAAAAATGAATGCTTTGGTTGATCGTCAGGTTATTGATCACCTCTATCTGGCATCACAGGCAGGCGTTTCTATCGAGCTTGTTGTTCGGGGTATTTGTTGTCTGCGCCCGGGTGTGCCCGGTTTGTCCGAAAATATTCGGGTGAAAAGTGTCGTAGGCCGGTTTCTTGAGCATGGACGGATTGTTGTCTTTGGCGATGGGCATGAAGTTCCGTCGCGGGAAAACAAGGTTTTCATTTCTTCAGCTGACTGGATGCCGCGCAACCTTGATCGGAGGGTTGAGAGTTTTGTTCCTATCGAGAACCCGACAGTCCATCAACAGGTTCTTGAACAGGTTATGATTGCTACCCTTAACGACAGTGCGCAATCCTGGGAACTCAAGGCGAATGGTCATTATGAAAGAGAGCCACGTGTTGAAGGTGGTTTCTCTGCTCACAATTTCTTTATGACCAATCCTTCTCTTTCGGGTAGAGGATCCGCCATCAAGGGAACAACCGAGGCACCACAATTGAAGTTACACAAATAAGACAGGCTGACCTTGTTTTTGCGTAATGTTTTCCCGGGATATTTCCGGGCGAGTTACTCGTCCGGTGGCCGGGTGAAGATACTGGGTTGTGGCAAAATTTCCATGGTATCATCAATATTGATAATGACGTCTGGAGTTTCTTGCTTTCCCGGGCGTCGCAGTTTGTAGTTTATATGATAGGTCCCGGTGGGCAGGGGGATGTTGCGGCTATAGTAAAAACTGCGCAGGCCTAACACCACGTTACTCTTGATGCTGTCGTTTCTTAGATAAGTGTCCCCATCAGGCAAACGGACCCTGAATTCTTCCAGATCGCCTTTGCGGATGCCCCAGAGGTTTACCCAGAAATAGAATTCGTTGGTTCCGGGGGGGTATTGATTGATCTCAATGTCCTTGGATTCAAGCTCTTCTATATTGGGTGAGTGGTCTGAGAAACCAGTCTTGAAAATTCCCCCGTTTTTGTAGCCGAGTTTGGCGTTGGCGTCTGCTGACCAGTAGGAACGTCCTTCAGCGGCGGCTTCACAACCCTCACTGCCCGTAAGGCCAGTGAAAGGATCAATAATCTTACCTTTGTGGGACAGGTGAAAATGCAGGTGAGGGAAGCTGGTTGACCCGGACAGGCCAACAAGACCGAGTAAAGCTCCCTGGGAAACCTCCTGTCCTGCTTTGACAATTACACTGCCTTGGCGCATGTGACCGTAATGAGTGCGCCAGCCATCTCCGTGATTTATAATGACTGTATTGTTGGGCTTTGGGGCCAGCCCGCGAGAAGAACGGATTTCATCCTGACTGAAGGCCCGATCGGGCACTCCGTCTTTGATCAGTTCGACTCTTCCCTTGGCCGCGGCAATCACCGGAAATCCTTTTCCCATCCATTCCGGAGAACTGACCCTGATATCAATTCCCTGGTGGCCGTTATAGGTCAGAATACCACAGGTATGATCCAGGGCTTCCGGACCGGGATCATAATCAAAGTAATGCTGGATAAAGCAGTCTTTGGAAGTGTCACAAACAACAGGGAAACTGATAAGGGGCGCTAACGGCACAGGCTCTTCAGCGTTAATTGCCCCGGAGTAGAAAGAGGACAAGCCGGCTAAAAAAGCGGAAACAAGCCGGAGACGATCCGGCTTCCGGTTACCCAAGATCCTCCACAACAAGCTTTCCATCCTTGATGCTCAGTGCAACGAGTCCCTGTTTCAGACGCAGGGCTTTTTCTCCAAAGACCTCACGCCGCCATCCAGAAAGTGCCGGGACATCTGCATTGTCATCGGAAGCAATCAGCTCCAGATCACTGCCGTTGGCGATCAGCTTCTGGGCCACATCATATTCGTCACAACACTGTTTCAAAAGGACTTTGAGAAGATCGACAATAGCAGCCAGGCCATTGTTGTGGGGAGGTCTCTCTTTTGGTGCCGGGCAGTCTGCTTTTGGCAACTGCATGGCGATTTCAATCGCAGAAAGTATCTCGCGACCCAGGCGTCCATCCGCCATATCGGGAGAAACCCCCCGTGTCTTCGCGAGGTCTTTTGCCGTCGTCGGCCGGTTCGAAGCAATGTCGTAGAGCTGTTCATCCTTGATGACCCGGCTACGCGGTGTGTTTCGGCGCTGGGCTTCTCTTTCCCGCCAGGCGGCGAGTTCTTTTAGAATGGCCAGATACCGGCGGTCGTTTGACCTGGTTTTCAGCCTCAGCCAGGAACGTTCAGGGTCCTGTTGATAGGTTTGGGGGTTTTCAAGAATTGCCATCTCCTCGCGCAGCCAGTGTTCACGGCCACTTTTATCTATCTGTTCCCGCAGCTTGGCATAAATATCCCGCAGATGTGTGACATCTGAAAGCGCATAGGAAATCTGTTTCGGGGTCAAGGGGCGGCGAGACCAGTCAGCAAAGCGGGCTGATTTGTCAATTTCCTGATTGATCAACTGGCGTGCCAGATTATCGTAACCGATTGAATCTCCAAATCCGCAGACCATCGCAGCAAGCTGGGTATCAAACAGCGGTTGAGGTACTTCATCCATCAAGAGATAAAAAATTTCCAGATCCTGGCGGGCAGAATGGAAAACCTTCAATACTGCGGAGTTTCTCATCAGGTCGTATAGAGGTTCCAGCTCGATGTCTGGAGCAAGAACATCAACCGCTGCAAAATGGTTTGCGTCGGCAAGTTGCACCAGACAGAGCTTCGGCCAGTAGGTCTGGTCGCGAAGAAACTCTGTGTCTACTGTTATGACTTCGGATTTTGCAAGTTCCTTGCAGAGGTCCGAAAGTTCTTGGCTGGATGTAATCAGGGTCATGCGCCCGACTATACTTGGCTGTTTCGAGCTTAGAAAGGGCAATGTTGAAAAGCTTCGATTCCAGTTTGATTTTTCTGGCCGGGAAGTTTTTACGGGTATTTATTGTCTTTTTTTATTGTACTTTATCCCAAAGGTGCGTGCCAATACCTTGACAAAAGCCGCTGTGAATGCCTTTTTCCAACGGAAATATTCAGGCTTTGCCAATGTCACCGAATCAGTTGCAAGAATCCTGTCCTGGAACAGGGGCCTTCCGGTTTTTGGGAAGGTGTACTCTGCAGCTGAAGGAAATCTTGTCGAACCCTGTTTCTGCTTTAATACCGAAGCTAATGCCAAAGGAAATATCATGCATCCTTATCGTTCCCATAACTGTGCAGAACTGCGCCTTTCAGACAAGGGCCAGCAGGTACGGCTTTCCGGTTGGGTTCACCGCAAGCGCGATCACGGACAGCTGCTTTTTGTGGATCTGCGCGACAGCTTTGGTATCACCCAGTGTGTTGTCGATGTATCCAGCCCGTTGTTCCAGGAACTGGAAGGAACACGTGTTGAGTCGGTGATTACGATTACCGGTGAGGTCGTTGCCCGAACAGCAGAGACTGTAAACCCGACATTGCCGACGGGTGAAATTGAAATCCGGGCTCAGGAGTTGACCATTCAGTCCCGGGCTGATGTTTTGCCACTGCAGGTGAATTCTGACGAAGATGCTGGTGAAGACACCCGTTTGCGCTATCGTTACCTTGACCTGCGTCGCGAGAAGATGGTCAAGAAACTGAAGCTGCGCTCGAATGTGATTGCCTCGCTGCGTCGCCGGATGATTGAACAGAATTTCCAGGAAATTCAGACTCCTATTCTTACGGCTTCAAGCCCTGAAGGGGCCCGGGACTTCCTGGTGCCAAGTCGTATCCATCCTGGCAAGTTCTATGCCCTGCCGCAGGCTCCCCAAATGTTCAAGCAGCTGTTGATGGTCGGCGGTGTTGATCGTTATTTTCAGATTGCCCCCTGTTTCCGGGATGAGGACAGCCGTGCCGACCGCTCGCCAGGCGAGTTTTATCAACTCGATTTCGAAATGAGCTATGTTACACAGGACGATGTATTTAATGCCATTGAACCTGTATTGCACGATGTGTTTGAAGAGTTTGCTGATGGACGCAAAGTAACACCTTATCCATTTGTTCGTATTCCTTATGCGGAATCAATGGCGAAATATGGATCTGACAAACCTGACCTGCGCAACCCGATTATCATCAGTGATGTGACAGAAGCTTTCCGTGGTTCCGGCTTTGGTATCTTTGCCCGTTCTGTTGAAGCAGGCTCTGTTGTTCGTGCGGTACCTGCTCCGGGGGCTGCAGCCAACCCACGTAGTTTCTTTGACAAGCTGAATGACTGGGCACGGAAAGAAGGCGCTGCGGGACTGGGGTACATTATCTTTGATAAGGATGGTGTTCCGAAAGGACCGATAGCCAAAAATCTTGATGATGAACGTTTGGCACATATCAAGGAACTGGCAGGCCTCAACAATGGTGATGCTGTTTTCTTCACCTGTGATAAAGAGCTGGCAGCTGCAAAATTTGCCGGCCAGGTCCGGATCAAGCTCGGACATGATCTCGATCTGCTCGAGAAGGATATCTTCAAGTTTTGCTGGATTGTTGACTTTCCTATGTTCGAACTGGACGAAGAAACAGGCAAGATCGATTTCAGCCACAATCCTTTCTCCATGCCCCAAGGCGGGATGGAAGCTCTGGAAGGGCAGGACCCGCTCACAATCAATGCCTATCAGTATGATATCGTCTGTAACGGTATCGAGCTTTCCTCAGGGGCCATTCGTAACCACCGTCCTGACATCATGTACAAGGCCTTTGAAGTGGCTGGCTACAGCAACAAGGATGTTGAAGAGAGCTTTGGCGGTATGCTGTCAGCATTCAAGTTTGGAGCTCCTCCACATGGTGGCTCTGCACCGGGTGTTGACCGTATGGTCATGATGCTGGCAGACGAGCCGAATATCCGTGAAGTTATTGCCTTCCCGATGAATGGCAAAGCTGAAGATCCATTGATGCAGGCACCAGCAGAGATCGATCCTGCCCGGTTGCGCGAACTGCACATCAAGCTGGATCTGCCGCTGGAAGAGAAAAAGTAATCTGTTTTCTTTTATCGGCTTCTCGATCTTGAGTTTCTGATAAAAAGAAAACCGTTTGTCTGTCAAAAATGCCCTGGCCTTTGTGTCAGGGCATTTTTGACTCGCGGGAGTTGGGGCGGGGTGCGGGATTTTCCTCCTGGAGTCGAAATTTAGAACAAATTTTAGCTTTAACCATGTTAGAGGTTGCGCTGAATTCGAAAATGACTCATGATTCTCAAATGTTTAAGTTTGTTCTGGGGGGAACAGAATGCGTCGATTTTCCGTAGCCGCAGCTCTGGCTTTTACCTTGTCAGGTTGTGCATTGCCTCCGGCAATTGGGGTTGCATCAATTGCTGTTGATGTTGCGAGTTATTTCTTTAGTGGGAAAACACTGACAGACCACGGGATATCAGCCGTGGCCCAACAGGACTGTGCCCTGATTCGCATTATGGAGGGGGATCTCTGTGACGAGTATAGCGATTTTGAAACTGCGGAAGTGACACTGGAGCCACTTTCTCCTGTGGATGAAGTTGAAATCGCCGCTGTTTCTGATTTTGAGACCTCTATTAGCTACTTTGCAGAGGATGCGCAAAAAGGCGCAGTCGATCCGGCTGTTTCCTCTTCTTATGCGCAGGATATTGAAGAGATCGGCAGTAAGACGGATCACCTTTATCAGGAGCAGATTATTTCTGATGCCTTTGCCGTTGAACTGTTCGGTGGTGCGGATTATCTTGCTGACAGAGTACAGCCGTTGAGTTTTAGCAAATAGCCATTCCATGGGATAGAGCCCTTTATCCCATGTTTTGCCCCAAAAAAAGAGCCCTGATTTAGATGTCAGGCTCTTTTTTTGGGGCGTATAAGTCTTGCTTTATCGTGTGCTCTGGTCTTTTGTAAGGGCCGTGCCCTTGTTCAGGTACATTGAACGATCTGCCATATAGAGCAAATGTGAAGATGTACTGCTTGCTGTATAGGTTTCGTGCCCCACGCTGACCGAAACAGGGATTTTATGCTGGCCCCAATCCACGATCAGGCGATTGAGCACCTTGCTTAATTTGCTGATGACGGGCACGACCTGTCCAGCGGGTGTGTTGGTCATCAACACAGCAAACTCATCGCCGCTGAGCCGGGCGATGTAATCACTTTTGCGACAGTGTTTAACAAGTGTATGGGCGGTTTTTTTCAAAACACAATCCCCGGCGAGATGGCCATAGGTGTCATTGATGGATTTAAAATAATCCATGTCACAGATGACGAGAACGCCTTGTTCTGATGTTCTTGCGGCCCGGTTAAGCGTGCGGTCTAGTTCACGTTGAAAGCCGCGACGATTCAGGAGGCCTGTCAGTTCGTCCGTGATGGAAAGGGTTTCAAGAAATCTGATCCTTTCCTGCTGCTCTGACAGCGTCTGTTCTGCAAGCGCCGCGGCTTCAAGCAGTTCCAGAATCTGCTGATCTGAAATGCGTTTGTTGCCGTTGGGGCGTGAGTAAGCAATGCGTCTGAGCCGGAACATGAGATTTTCCCTGTCCGAAGAGCGTTGAGCATTGTCGGCGTTATCGAATGCTGCTGCGTTGAGTGTCTCAAAGCTGTTGAATGCTTCTGTATAGCTCACGTTTACCACCATTGCTGTTCACGTAATATGCCTTGGGTGAAGCAAATTAGGTGCCATAACGTGAGGTGGCATTAACGATTTGTTTTATATGAAGTATTCTCTTGTGGACGGGCGCGGGAAAAACACTATTTCCAAAATCCTGCAGTGCAGGGGGCGTTAATTGCAGGGAGAGAGGCAATAATTGCACGTGACTTGCAACCTATTACTATCGTCCGTCGTGCGATCAGGGTGGGAAAAATCATAGCAACAGAAACGGAAAAATACCTGAAGGTTTTCCCTTCTGTGTTATGACAAGATACCTATGGTTAATTCCAGTTTAAAAAGTGAAGTTCTTGATGGGTACTATTCCGAGATTACCGAAGGTCTGTATTGGTGGGGGGAACTGGCTCGTTATTCCCCTGATGGTGCTTGCCGGAGGCATGGGGCTTATAACAACAGCAGAGGCAAGTAGTCGGCTGCAATCTGCTTTTCTGCCGCACAAAGCAGTTTATGACCTGAGGCTGCACTCCTCGGAACAGGGGCAGGTCAGTAACATGAACGGATTTATCCGTTATGACTGGAGTGGCGATTGCAAGGGGTGGCTAACCAAAAATGAACTGGAGATGCGCGTTGGTTATGCCGACGGCGGGGTTCATGAATTTGCGCTGGGCTTCAGCACCTGGGAGTCACGTGACGGTACAGTCTTGCGTTTTGCTGTCCATGAAACAGGCGCGGATGCTGTTCAACACAGTGTTGTCGGCAAGGCTAGCCGCCAGGGGGAAGGTGAGGGGCTGAAGGTTGAGTTGTCCCAACCGGAAATCTCTCAGATGGAAGTTGGTTCTGCAATCTTTCCCACTGAATTTCTGTCCGAGATTATTTCAGCTGCCAGGGAGGGGCAAAGCAGCCTCTTCCTTCCTGTCTTTGATGGAACAGGTGATCTTGAGGTCTTTAATGTTTCCGTTGCGATTGTACCTGCAGAAGATCGGGGCGTTCGTGCTCCGGAACTTTCGGACAGCCGTTCCTGGCGTGTGTTTCTAGCGTATTACGAACAGCTGGAAGACACGCCACTGCCCATCCAGGAACAGTCCCTGTTGCTGTATGAAAACGGTGTTGTAACTGAAATCCTGCTGGATTTCGGAGAATTTAGTGTGTCAGGCGAGATGATCAGGTTTGAAGAAATTCCGACACCGGTCTGTGAGTGATGGTGCGTAAAATCAATCATCTGTCTGACTCTGGCTTGGGTGACGGCTTCTTGAAAGAGCGGCCTTTGATAATGCTTTCTTGTCCAAGCTTGTTTCTGACAGCATCAAGAGCCTTTTCAATCTTTTTCCGCTTTTCTTTTTCTGGATCAAGCAGGTCGGGAGGATCGGCAAATTCGGCCGAAACCAGATCACTGCCGCCAACGCCGAGGAGCCGGAATTTCTGACCGTTACAGAGTTCTTTGAGAAGTGGCAGGGTGGTCTGGTACAGCTCTTCCGCAAGTTGGGTCGGGCTGAAACATTTACGGCTGCGGGAGATTTGCCTGAAGTCCGAGGTCTTGAGTTTCAGGTTGATCGTCGAGGCTGCATAGTTCTTTTTTTTCATACTGGCAGAAACATTCTCACAAAGAGACCAGAGAATATCGGCAAGGGTTTGAAAATCGCCGAGGTCGTCATTGAAGGTTGTTTCATTCGATATACTTTTTGTCGGGGAAGAAGCTGTTACACTTCGACCGTCTTCCCCGCGGGCGAAATGGAAAAGACGTTTGCCGATCAGGCCATATTTCAAAACCAGCTCTTCTTCGGTAAGGGGAAGAAGATCCTTGATTTGCCGCAGACCATCCCTGAGGAGCTGTTGCTCAAGACTTTTTCCGACACCCCAGATCATGCGAACGGGCTGTTCGTGTAGAAATTCCCGGGTGTTACTTCTTCCCAGCACAGAAAAACCCCGTGGCTTGTCGAGATCGGAAGCAATCTTCGCCATGGATTTGTTGTAGCTCAGGCCGATTGAAGCCGAAATACCTATCTGCGTTTCGATATTTTTTGCCAGTTTGACCAGTGTAATCGCTGCATATTGTCCGTGCAGTTTCTCTGTCCCCGAGAGATCAAGAAAAGCCTCGTCAATCGAGAGCGGTTCTACAAGCGGGGTAAGGTCTTGCATCATCGCCCGCACCTTGAGGCCCGTTTCGCGGTATTTCGATAGATCGGGACGGATTACAATGGCCTTGGGACAGGCTTTTAGGGCCTTGTACATCGGCATTGCCGAGCGAACACCATAAAGGCGCGCAAGATAACAGGCCGTGGAGACAACACCCCGTTTTCCTCCCCCTATGATAAGGGGTTTGTCGCGCAGTTCCGGGTTGTCCCGTTTTTCAACGCTGGCAAAAAAAGCATCGCAATCCAGATGTGCGAGGGTGAGCTCTGCGAGTTCTGAATGAATAATCAGACGCGGAGAGTTGCAGCGGGAACAGCGTTTGGGGCGGTGTTCCTTGGCAGGGGTTTCATCAAGCCAATAATAACAGTCTCGGCAAAGAACAGGCATCCAGAATCATTCTCGATAATGTTCTCTTTTTATATCCTTTTTGTTCTTGTATTGGCAAGCCGCTGTAATGAAAGTCGTGAAGGGAATCCCGGCTGGAAAATTAACAGTCCAGGATGGGATAAATGGCTTAAATCACGTATTTAAGTCCTTAAAAAACGTTAGAAAAAAATACCTTTTTATTAAAAAGCAAATTATTTGCGTTACCTTATGTTAACTAAAGTTGAGTACTTTGGTATTCAAGGGTATTGTCAAATCTAATATCTGTAATAATCATCACACGGGTGATTTGGTTTTGTGCATCGTTTTCAGGCGATGTGCAATTTGGAGGCATCGTCGGGACTCATCTATGCAGGACAGCACAGCAAAAACGGTACTCGTTGTTGAAGACAACGAACTCAACATGAAGCTTTTCCATGATTTGCTGGAGGCGCAGGGGTATAACATCCTGCAATCCAAAGATGGTATGGAGGCACTTTCAATCGCTCGGACACATAAACCTGACCTCATTCTTATGGATATCCAGTTACCCGAGGTTTCCGGACTTGAAGTCACGAAATGGCTGAAAGAAGATGATAACTTACGGGCAATTCCGGTAATTGCCGTAACGGCGTTTGCAATGAAAGGTGATGAAGAAAAAATCAGGGAAGGCGGGTGTGAAGCCTATATTCCCAAGCCGATTTCAGTTACCAAATTTTTGGAGACTGTTGAGCGTTTCCTGAGATAGATCTGTAATCGATTAGTGAAAGAGTACGATATTCATGGCGGCAAGGATTCTGGTCGTAGACGACATACCTGCTAACGTAAGGCTTCTTGAAGCCAAGTTGATGGCAGAGTATTTCGAAGTTATCACTGCTTCTGATGGCCAGTCAGCCCTAGATATAGCCGCCAAGGAAATGCCCGATATCATCCTTCTGGATGTGATGATGCCTGGAATGGACGGATATGAAGTCTGCAGGCGCCTGAAGAACGACCCCAAGATGCGTCATATTCCGATTGTCATGGTCACGGCTTTGAGTGAAGTCAGTGACCGGGTGAGAGGTTTGGAGGTCGGGGCAGACGACTTTCTGACCAAGCCCTTGAATGATGTCGCCCTCTTTGCCCGTGTCCGCTCTCTTGTTCGCCTGAAAATGATGACAGATGAATTGCGGGTTCGTCAGGAAGCTTCGTCCCGCTTTGCTTCTCTGTCCGGTGCAGATACTGACGATGAAGCTGCAATTGCAAATGCAAATATCCTTCTGGCCGAAACAAACGATTTAACCGCAAGCAAGATTATGAACTTCCTGCGCGAGCTGGATCATAATGTTGATCATGCGAGAAAACCTTCTGAAGTGATCGATCTTGGGAAGGAAAACAGCTATGACCTCTTCATCGTTGCCCTTGATCTCGGTGGAGAAGACGGGTTGCGGCTTTGCTCCCAGCTGAGAGCCCATGAAGAAACCCGGCATGTTCCTATCTTGCTTGTTCTTGAAGAGGAAAACCTTTCCCAGCTTGCCAAAGGCCTGGATATCGGTGTTACAGATTATCTGGTCAAACCGATTGACCCGAACGAGCTGCGCGCCCGCTGCAAAACACAGATCAAGCGCCGCCGGTATCATGATCGTTTGACTGATATACTCAAAAAGAGTGTTGCTCTGGCCTATACTGACCCCTTAACGGGGGTCTTCAATCGTCGCTATATGAACGCCCACCTTGATCGTGCTGTCATGGAAATTGCCGAGACAGCCAAGCCGGTTTCGGCGTTGATGTTTGATATTGATCATTTCAAGAACGTAAATGACACCTATGGGCATGCCAGTGGAGATGAAGTGCTCAAGGTGCTGGCCCGACGTGTTACGGATGCGATCAGAGACTTTGATATGCTGGCCCGTTATGGTGGGGAAGAGTTTGTTGTTGTCATGCCGAGTGCGACAACAGAACAGGCCTTTACGGTGGCGGAACGTATCCGGATGAGGATTGGGGAGACACCGATTGAAATACCGGGTTCTTCAACGCCGCTGACAATTACGGTCTCGGTAGGTGTGGCGACGACCTCGGATCCGATGGAGATGGCGGACAGTTTGCTAAATAGGGCTGATACGGCTTTGTATGAGGCGAAGTCTCTGGGCCGGAACTGTGTATGTGTCGAGCATTCTGGACCGACAGTAAGCGGGCTTACAAACACCCCTTGAAGAGAGGCGGCTCTTAATAATAATCCGAAA
Source organism: Kiloniella laminariae (assembly GCF_027214005.1). Classification (GTDB taxonomy): domain Bacteria; phylum Pseudomonadota; class Alphaproteobacteria; order Kiloniellales; family Kiloniellaceae; genus Kiloniella; species Kiloniella laminariae_A. The sequence continues at coordinate 310,313 of NZ_JAPWGY010000002.1, read as the reverse complement.
CAGATTACCCGTGATCGGTTGCCTGACGGGACCAGACTGGGCGTGTTTTTGAAACAACATTTAGCGCAAACAAAAAAGGCTGCCGTAAGGCAGCCTTTTTTGTGAACTGAAATTCAGTTTTATTTCATTTTCGCTTCTTTGAAAACTACGTGCTTGCGTGCGACTGGGTCGTACTTACGCAGCTCGAGTTTTTCAGTAAGCGTGCGCGGGTTTTTCTTGGCAACATAGAAGTAACCAGTGTCCGCGGTGCTTACCATGCGAATCAGTTGTGTAGCCGGTTTAGCCATTGCGAAAATCCTTATCGCGCTAACAGTGAATATTACAGGGCCGAAACATAACGTTTTGAGCCTTTGAGTCAAGCCCAGAAACATCTTTTTATCTGCTTATTGTATCGTCTCTGGCAACTGGGCACTTTCTTCGACGCTCTCGTCGGCAATTTCCCTTGTTTTTCCATGTTCTAGCTCACCTTTGGCCAGAGACAGAAGTGCGGGTGTCATGAGCAGCATTTCTGCAACATCTTCTTCCAATTCAGATGGCTGGGCACTTTGCGGGCAGATTGCTTTGAGTTTTTCGAGAGCATCTTCGTCTTCTGGTAAGAGGGATACGGTACGAGTTTCACTCGAAATCGGGAGTGTGCCTGATTTCAGCTGGGCAATGACGTCATCTACCGTTTTGACACTGGAGTTCGTTGTACAGATATCAGGAATGATGCCTCTTCCCTGAATAGCATAACCGGATGGCGCGTGAAAACGGGCCCAGGTAATGGCAATTTCGGAGCGATTGGGGAGTTCGAAAACCTTCTGCACGGTTCCCTTACCAAAGGAATTGCTTCCGATGACAATGGCACGCTCGGAGTCTTGAAGGGCCGCGGCGAGGATTTCCGAGGAGGAGGCCGAATAGGCATTGACCAGAACGATGACTGGCAAGCCCTGGGCAAAATCGGTGCTGTGTGCATCGTTATATTGATGGCTGTCCGGGTGCCGTCCTCTGGTAGAGACGATGGTGCCATTGGGAATGAAGAGATCGGCCGCTGAAATAGCTTCGCTCAATAATCCGCCGCCGTTATTGCGAAGATCAAGTATGTATCCCTTGAGATCTTTGCCCATTTCTTTCTGGGCTTTACGAACCTTGCTACGCAGACTGGTTGTTGTTGATTTGTTGAAACCGGAAATCTGGATATATGCGATGTTATCATGGGGGATATAGGTGATTGTCTGGATAACAATACGTTTCCGGGTAACCTCGAATATCAGCTGTTGTTGCTTGACGGCTGATTCGGTTTCTTTACGAAGAACAGTCAAGCTGACGCGCGAGTTCTCTGGCCCTTTGAGCAGGTGGGTGATGCTGTCTTCTGACAGCTTTCGAATATCGCTGTGATTGACTGCAATGATGATGTCACCAGCTTTAAGGCCTACAGATTCTGCAGGGGTGTTTTCCATCACTGAAATTATGTGAGCGCCCTGTTCTTCCTTTACATAGCGGATGCCCAGTCCGCCAAATCCGTTTCGACTGTCACGATTGTTTGTGGCCTGTTCGGGAGCAGAGTAGCGCGAAAACCGATCAAGTTCCCCTACAACGCCATCAAACACCGCGAGATAAATCTGCTCGCCGGTAGCTTGCTGGAAGTCAGGAGACTGTTGTTTTACAGACTCGATTGCGGATGCCGTCAGTAAGGCCCAGGAGCGGCTGTTGAGGTCATCAGGATAACTGTAGCGCGAGAGAGGCACGCCGTCATAGCTGACAGTCAGCGCATTGCCACTATCAAGGATTTCGACATCGGGGTCTATGGTTGAGAGGTTGTCCAGACCAGCCAGGGCCAGTCGGGATACATCAATTTCATCGATATAGTATTCCGTTACATAATCGAAACCTTGGGAAAACAGGGCTGTAGCCGTTTTCTTGTCGTAGACCTGATTTGATGAATGATAGGGAGCGCTACAGGCTGCTGTCAGAAAGATCAGAGCCAGACAGGAGATCCGGCTGCGCAGAGACAAAGGCCTTGTTAAATTACGCAAGCTGAAAAACGAGCAAAAGGGCATCAACCCTGTCTCCTACCGTTGTCTGTCGAGAGTCTTAAGGGATTTCAGTGCTTAGCATAAAAGAAATATAGTTAAAATCAAAGCTTATCCACTGTCTGATCAGATGGATAAGCTTTCTGGCCGGAAAAGAGGGAGGGGACAGCGAAGTTAATCTGCCCGGCGATTCCTCGAACGCTTTTTTGATGTGCCAGGTTTTTTAAAGCCCGGTTTTCCCGAAGCCTTGTTCCGAGGAGAGCGTGGGGATCGTTTTCTGTTATCTGCCGTTCCAGAAACCGAGCCTTCATCATCACCATCTTCAATCAGTCGGAAAGCAATTCCACCGGAAACGGGATCTGATTCTGTGACCCGGACCATAACCTTGTTTCCTAGATGGTATTCTCGTCCCCATCGGCGTCCTGTCAGGATGTGTTCTTTTTCATTGTGGATGTAATAATCATCCGGAAGCTGGCGCATGGGGACCAGTCCGTCTGCCCCTGTGTCATCCAAGGTAATGAAAAGACCTGCTTTGGTAACACCGTTGATCTTGCCGGGGAAAATTTTCCCGATTTTATGAGAGAAAAACGAGGCGGTAAAGCGGTTGATGGTGTCTCTTTCTGCTGCAGCAGAACGGCGTTCTGTTGCAGAGATGTGTACGGCAATATCGTTGAATCTGCTTTCTTCTGTGTCGGAAAGGCCATCATTACCCAGCCCAAGTCCCCTGATCAGTGCGCGGTGCACCATCAGATCGGAATATCGTCTGATGGGAGAGGTAAAGTGTGCATAGCGGGTCAGGGCAAGGCCAAAATGACCAAGATTTTCCGGATCGTAGCGGGCCTGGCTTTGAGCACGAAGAATAAGCTCGTTGACCAGCTTTGCTTCGGGAAGATCCTTGGTACGTTCAAGGACTCTTGTCAGGACTTTGGGCGTGATGACCTGGCCCTTGGCAAAGGATACTCCCATACCGTGCAGGCTGTCGGCCAGCCCCTCAATCCGGGCCGGATCCGGTGATTCATGTACGCGGTACATACAGGGCTGGCGGCGTTGTTCAAGTTCGATCGCAGCAGCAACATTCGCCATGATCATGAACTCTTCGATCAGTTTATGGCTTTCCAGCCTTTCGCGCTTGATGATCTCGGTGACTTCGCCTGCATCATCCATGCGGACCTGGAATTCCGGTATGTCCAGTTCCAGCGTTCCTCTGGCGTGCCGTGCCTTAAGCAGAGCCTGATAAGCTCCTTCCAGAGGTTTCAACACTGTCGGAAGCAAAGGTTGGGTTATGTTGTCAGGCCGCCCATCCAGAGCCTCCTGTACCTGTTCATAGGTCAGGCGGGCCCGCGAACGCATCAAGCCGCGAACGAATTTATGTTTGACCAATTCTCCAGTACTATCAAGCCAGAGATGTACAGCCATACAGGGACGGTCTTCGTCGGGGTTGAGAGAACACCAGCCATTGGACAGCTCTTCCGGAAGCATCGGGACCACCCGGTCCGCGAAATAGGTCGAGTTGCCCCGGTTCTGGGCTTCGTCGTCGAGAGGGCTGCCGGGATGGACGTAATGGGCGACATCGGCAATTGCGACAAGAACACGCCAGCCTTCTCCATCATCCAGAGCCTCAGCCCAGACGGCGTCATCAAAATCCCGTGCATCCGCCCCATCAATCGTGACCAGGGGAATATCACGAAGATCGGTACGCTTGCCAAGTACAGCTGCCTTAGCTGCCCTGGCTTCTTCGACAGCTTCAGACGAGAAGTTATTGGGAATGCCGCGTTCGTAGATGGCAACAAGACTGAGTGCACGCGGATTATTAATGCCACCCAGGCGTTCTACCACCTGGACTTCCTTTAAGCCTTTGCGGGAGCGGCCTTTTCTGATTTCACAAAGAACCAGCTCTCCATGTGTCGCTTCTTTTGCGTATTCCGGATTAAGGATAAAATCGCTTTTGGCTTTTTTGTCGACAGGCCGGACAAAGCCACCTTCTTCCGTGATCTGATAAATTCCCAAAATTTTCAGGGCAGCTGTTTCCAGTTTGCGGATCGGAATTGCCTGATAGCTGTTGTTGTCCAGCCGCTTGAGCTTGCCGAGGATTCGATCCCCGACCGAGAGGTCAAATTTGCTTTTGCGTTCGGGGATTATATAGATACTGGGAGGGGCATGTTCCTCCTCCCAGGAGGCAGGAACTGCAACCAGTTCGCCATCGTTGTCAATACGGGTAATCTCGACCACCAGAACGGGGGGAAGCCTCCCATCAAGGTTATTTTTTTTCTGACGGGCTTCCCGACCAAAATGGCCATCACTTTTCAGCTCTTTTAATAGAGCCTTGAGCGGTATCTTGTCTTCACCCCGCAGGTTGAAAGCACGCGCGATCTCCCGTTTGCCGACTGCACCGGGAGATTGCTGGATAAAATCGAGTACCGCTTCCTTGGTTGGAAAGGGCGGGGTTGTTCTATTTGATGTCACGCCCTGATCCTAACGATTGTTATGCGTCTGTTTCAACTTTCGCAGCCGAGGCTTTGGCCGGTGCTTTTTTAGCGGGGGCCTTCTTGGCTGCTGCCTTTTTCACAGGAGTTTTCTTGGCAGTAGCCTTCTTGGCCGCTGGTTTTTTAGCTGCAGTTTTTTTAGCTGCGGGTTTCTTTGCAGCTGTTTTTTTCGCGGCCGGCTTTTTTGTGCCTTTCTTTTCCATCTGCCTGATCAGAAGTTCTACAGCCTCTTCCATGGTGAGGCTGTCAACTTCCTTGTCTTTTGGCAGGGAGGCGTTGACTTTGTTCCATTTTACATAAGGTCCGTAACGGCCGGAATGAATGGTCACATCCGTGCTGTCATCGGGATGAGAGCCGATGGTCCGCAAAGCTGCTGCCGCGCCCCGTTTGGGAGCTTCCGCAATCAAGGAAACAGCGCGATTGAGGCCAATGGTCAGAACATCGTCATCCTTGGCGATAGACTTGAAGACGGATCCATGTTTGACGTAAGGGCCAAAACGGCCAATCCCGGCGATGATCATCGCCCCGTCTTCCGGATGTGGACCGATATCCCGGGGCAGGGAAAGCAGACTTTGCGCCTGGTCAAAAGTTACATCACTGATGGCAATCCCTTTGGGAATGGATACGCGTTTAGGTTTGGTTTTCTCGACGGCTTCGCCCAGTTGGACGTAAACGCCATAAGGGCCTTTGCGCAAGGTCACCGCCAGCCCGGTTGCCGGGTCTGTGCCCAGCTCCTTGGGCTGAGAAAGGTCGTCCGGTCCTCCTTCGCCATCTGGCAGGGTAAGGGGGCGGGTATAGCGACATTCCGGATAGTTGGAACAACCGATAAACCCGCCGGTTTTTCCAAGCTTGATCCCGAGGCGACCGGATTCACAGGTCGGGCATTCCCGCGGATGTTTGGCTTCGGGATCTTCGGGGGTCGGGAAGAAGTGGTCACTCAGGTCGGCATCAAGGGCTTCAATCACTTCGGTGATGGTCAGGCCCTTGGTTTCGGAAACGGATGCATGGAACGCATCCCAGAAGCCACGGAGGACGTTTTTCCATTCAGCGGACCCGGCGGAGATGTCATCCAGCTGGGTTTCAAGATCTGCAGTGAAGTTGAATTCGACATATTTACTGAAGAAATTGCGCAGGAACGTCGTAACTATTCTGCCGCGATCTTCGGGCAGGAAACGTTTCTTGTCGATGACCACATAGTTGCGATCCTGGAGAACCTGGATAACCGATGCGTAAGTCGATGGCCGGCCAATTCCAAGCTCTTCCATCTTTTTGACCAGACTGGCTTCGGAATAACGTGGTGGGGGCTGGGTGAAGTGTTGTTCCTTGAGGATCTCCTGACGTTCTGGACGATCACCTTCCGTCAGTTTGGGCAGACGGCGATCATCGTCCTGCTCGTCTTTGGAGTCATCCTTGTCTTCCTGATAGAGTTTGAGGAAACCATCAAAACGAAGGACTGAGCCGTTCGCACGCAACGTGGCTTTACCCAAGGCGACGTCAATGTCCACAGCCACCTGATCCAGTACGGCGCTTTCCATCTGGCTGGCCATAGTCCGGTTCCAGATCAGCTCATAAAGTTTCTGGCTTTCATCGTTGAGATACCGGGCTGCGTCTCTGGGCAGGAGGGAAAAATTGGTTGGGCGAACCGCTTCGTGGGCTTCCTGTGCATTTTTTGCTTTGCTTTTGTACTCGCGGGCGTTGGCAGGCAGATAGTCTTTGCCGAACTGCTTTGCAATCAGCTCCCGACTGGCCGTAATGGCCTCGGCAGAGAGACTTACGCCGTCGGTACGCATATAGGTGATCAGACCGACTGTTTCGCCACCAAGATCGACACCTTCGTAGAGCTTCTGGGCAATCTGCATCGTCCGGGTCGCTGTAAAGCCCAGTTTGCGGGAAGCTTCCTGTTGCAGGGTCGATGTGGTGAATGGAGGTTGCGGATTACGTCTGGCCTGCTTGCGTTCCACGGTTTTGATGGTAAAGCTTGGCGCTTCTTCCAGCGTTTGCGCAGCATCACTGGCTGACTGCGCATTGCCAAGGTCAAACTTGTCGAGCTTCTTTCCATCCAGGTGGGTCAGGCGGGCAGAAAACTTTTGTCCGTCCGGGGTCGCGAGCCTGGCTTCGACACTCCAGTACTCCTGCGGTTTAAAGATTTCGATTTCTGACTCACGATCACAGATCAGGCGCAGAGCTACGGATTGTACGCGCCCGGCCGAGCGGCTGCCGGGAAGTTTGCGCCAGAGAACCGGTGAGAGGGTGAAGCCAAAGAGATAATCCAGCGCGCGGCGGGCGAGATAGGCTTCTACCAGCTCCATATTCAGTTCGCGAGGCTGCGCAAAAGCTGCCTGGATAGCGGTTTTTGTCACTTCGTTGAAGACAACACGGGAGACCTGTTTGCCGTTTAGTTTTTTGCGCTTTTGCAACTCTTCGGCAATATGCCAGGAAATGGCCTCTCCCTCGCGGTCGGGGTCGGTTGCCAGAATAAGCTGATCGGCCCCTTTGAGCGCCTGGATAATATCTTTCAGGCGTTTTTCAGAATTGCTGTCGACCTCCCATGACATCGCAAAATCTTCGTCCGGGGCGACAGACCCATCCTTGGCTGGGAGGTCGCGCACATGGCCGTAACTGGCGAGAACCTGATAGTCCTCTCCGAGGTACTTGTTAATGGTTTTGGCCTTGGCGGGAGATTCTACGACAACAATGTTCATGGCTTCAGGTGTTACCTACATTAATTTTTTATAATACCGTCAACAGTCTGCTGACGTAAGGTATCTGCTGTTCGAATGGCTGGATTATCCGAAAGCAAAAAATACTCATGAAATCAGGGCGACCCGGTTTCCGGGTTGCCATTCAACCAGCCCTGCCAGCTCAAACTCAAGCAAGATACTGTTCAACTCTGCGGGTGACAATCGGCTCTGCCGGAGCAGATCGTCAACACATACCGCGCTAGGACCTAACAATTCTTTTACATAAAGTCGAGCATCATCGTCAGCAGAGGACAGATTTTTCTTTTCTGCGGCAAGAGCAGGCAGTTCCCCTGACGTGGATTTTGTCAGCGGCTCCGGGATAATACGGGGCAGAAAAATTTCCTGTGCTGCTGGCGGTATTCGAGAGATGTCTGGCGGGTCGAATGGTCTTTCCAGTGCCTCTATAACATCCAGGGCGGTTTCAACCAGGGTGGCACCTTGTTTGATCAGCTGGTTTCCGCCTTTGCTGCGGGGGTCAAGCGGACTTCCGGGAACAGCAAGTGTTTCGCGTCCCTGTTCCTGGGACAACCGGGCCGTGATCATCGAGCCGGATTTAAGAGACGCTTCGATCACAACAACACCACGGCTTATCCCGGAGACAATACGATTGCGGCGGGGAAAGTGTCTGGCCTGCGGTTCACTGCCGAGAGGCATTTCTGAAACCATGACGCCTTGATCACGAATGGCCTGATAAAGTTTCATGTTCTCGCGTGGATAGATAATATCAAGGCCGCCAGCAACAGCGGCGATGGTTCCTGTTTCAAGTGCCCCTTCATGGGCGGCTGTATCTATTCCCTTGGCCATGCCTGAAGCAATCAGAAAACCCGAGCGTCCCAGTTCTCTTGCCAGATCCTGAGCAATGTTCCGGCCATTGGCTGAAGCGTTGCGGGCGCCAACTATGGCGACGGTTCGTTTTTTTAAATAGGCAAGGTTACCGACGACCTGTAGCAGAGGGGGGGCATCGTCTATGTGTGCCAGAAGGGGGGGATAGTGTTCCTCGCCGCGTGCAATCAGCTGAGCACCAAACTTCTCTAATGCCCTGAGTTCTTTTTCAGCCTCTTTTTTGGGGAAAATATGGATCTTGCTCTTCCCGGAGCTGGTGAGGGAAGGAAGGGCTCCAAGAGCATTGCGGGCCGAGCCGTAATACTGAAGCAGCTTGTAAAAGGTGATCGGGCCAACATTCGAAGAGCGAATGAGCTGCAGCCATTCAATTTTTTCTTCTAGTGTTGACGGGGGTGTAACACCGTATGACATGCTCATCATTTGGGAGGTAATGCACAGATTAGTCAAGTCCTGCACAAGAGTGGCCACATTTCACTCTGGGGTATACCTCTGTAAAACGGGGTTATTTTTTTCCGATACGGGGTTCCTGGCCCTTGAGAAGTCGGGAAATATTCTGATGGTGCCTTGCCCATACAATGAGGGCCAGAAGCGCCGTCAATTCTACCATCTGAAGGTCACCGTGCAAGAACCAGACTGCTATGGGGGTGGCAAGCATGGCAAGCAGGGCAGCAAGGGACGAGATCCTGAAAAGCAGAGCCGTGACGAGCCAGGTCAGACAGGCGACAAGACCGACCTGCCAGGAAAGAGCAAGAACAACACCGAGTGTTGTGGCTACTCCTTTGCCTCCCTTGAATTTCAGCCAAACCGGAAAGAGATGTCCCAGAACAGAACCAAGAGCGGCGATCAATGCCAGATCCGGGCCCCAGAGGGCGGCAAGGAGAACGGCGAGAGCGCCCTTGCCGCTGTCACAAATCAGGGTCGCCAGTGCCAGCCCCTTGCGACCAGTGCGAAGGACATTGGTTGCACCAATGTTGCCCGAACCTATTTTGCGAATGTCACCAAGCCCAAAAAGCCGGGTAATTACCAGCCCGAAAGGCACCGACCCGAGTAAATAACTGCCGAAAAAAGCGGCAATCAGATAGGGGGCGGCATGACTCCAGGAAATGGGATCAGGCATGAGTAGGGTTCCTTAAGGCTGTATCGGCTCTTGTTGTCAGTTCTGATCTGTTGCACGGTCATAGATTGTCCGGCCATCCACAACAGTACGCAGGACTTTCCCCTGGGCCGGAAAACCGGTGAAAGGTGAGTTCTTGGATTTGCTGCGGAATTTCTCCGGGTCGATAAAAAACGGACTGTCAGGATTGAAGATAACCAGGTCTGCTGGACTGCCAACGGCAAGTGTCCCTGCTGCAATCCCCAGAATTTTTGCAGGCTTGCAAGTGACAAGAGCCAGTGTTTCCAAAAGGCTTAAGGCTTTTTTGTGATAGAGCTGCAAGGCCAGAGGGAAGAGTGTTTCCAGACCGACGATACCAAATTCAGCCTGCGCAAAGGGCAGGCGCTTTGAGTCCTGGTCATGCGGGCTGTGGTCGCTGGCAATGGCATCAATCGTTCCATCCGCAAGTCCGGCAAAAACCGCTTCACGGTCCGACTCAGAGCGCAGAGGGGGCGAGACCTTGGCAAAGGTGCGGTAATCAAGCACCGAATTCTCATTCAGGCAGAAATAATGAGGGGCCGTATCACAGGTGACAGAAAGGCCACGTTTTTTTGCCTGACGGATAACGTCGATGGCACCCGCTGTGGAAATGTGTGCGGCGTGATAGCGCCCTCCGGTCATTTCTACCAGACGGATATCGCGTTCGACCATGATGATCTCGGCATGGACGGGAATGCCAGACAAACCCATACGGGTGGCAATCTCGCCCCCATTCATCACCCCGCCCGCAAGTGTCGGTTCTTCCGGGTGCTGGACAATCAGGGCATTAAAGGTTTTTGCATAGCTCAGGGCCCGGCGCATGGTCTGGGCATTGGCGAGGGCTTTTGTGCTGTCGGTAAAGGCAACGGCCCCAAATTCTGTCAGCAGGCCAAACTCGGTCAGTTCTTTGCCTTCAAGATTTCGGGTAATCGCGCCGTAAGGATAAACCTTGACCATCTTGGCTTCACGGGCACGGCGGGCAACGTATTCCACGGCGGCGACATCATCAAGAACCGAGGAGGAATCTGGCAAGGCGGCGATGGAGGTGATACCACCGGCTGCAGCCGCCTGTCCGGCCGTGACAATCGTTTCCTTGTGCTCTTCACCCGGCTCACGCAGGTGTACGCGCATATCCAGCAATCCGGGGGCCAGGCATTGACCATGACAATCAATAACCTCTATTCCCGACGGGACCCCACCCTTGAAAAGCTGCGGGCCGAGGTCGGCGATTTTTTCGCCTTCGCTTAAAAGTGCGCCTTTGACGTCCAGACCTGTCGAGGGATCAAGTAAACGGGCATTGATAAACGCGCGCTTTGTATCTCTGTCCTGTTTGCTCATGCTGCGGGCTCCTCGTTGAGGGTGCCCTGAGTCAGGGCATGCAGGCAGGCCATACGTACGGCAACCCCCATTTCCACCTGGGTTCTGATCAGGGAGCGATCAAGATCATCCGCCAGCTCACTATCAATTTCCACGCCGCGGTTCATGGGGCCGGGATGCATCACAAGCGCATCAGGTTTGGCCATAGCGAGTTTTTCCTGGTCGAGGCCAAAATAGCGGAAGTATTCCCGGATGGAAGGAACAAAACTTCCCTGCATCCGTTCGAGCTGCAGGCGGAGCATCATGACGATATCGCAGCCCTCAAGTCCTTCCTTCATGTTGTGGAAGGTCTCGACGCCCATACGTTCGACGGCGGCTGGCAACAGGGTTGGCGGGGCAATCAGGCGGACTTCTGCGCCCATGGTGTTGAGCAGGTGAATGTTGGAGCGGGCAACCCGGCTGTGGGCAATGTCCCCGCAAATCGCAACGCGAAGCCCATAGAGGTCGCCTTTGCGTCGGCGGATGGTCAGGGCATCCAGAAGGGCCTGGGTCGGATGTTCATGGCTGCCATCGCCAGCATTGATAACCGAGCCATTGACCTTTTCTGACAGCAGCTTGACCGCGCCGGAATCTGAATGGCGCACAACCATGACATCGGGATGCATGGCATTGAGCGTCATGGCGGTATCAATCAGGGTCTCGCCTTTTTTGATCGAGCTGGAGGCAACCAGCATGTTGATCACATCAGCCCCCAGACGTTTGGCGGCAAGCTCAAAAGACGTCAGGGTTCTGGTAGAATTCTCGAAAAAGAGATTAATCACCGTACGACCACTGAGAAGATCGGTGGTTTTTTTTACGGCGCGGTTCTGGTCAACGTAGCCATCGGCCAGGTTAAGCAGATAGGAAATCTGATCAGCTCTCAGGCCCTCTATACCTAGCAGGTGCCCGTGACCATTGAGGCCAGCAGCGATCGTTTCAGCATATGTCGTCATTAAAGCGGCAATATGTCATTGATGATGCTTTGATGCAATCTGTCTAATGGGATTCGCTCTGATCTTTGTAATATTACAAGCTTCGGTTTTATCAGGACAGTTGCTTGCGTTTATACGGTATTGTTTTTCCTTAATGCAGAGAGTTGTTCTCCGCCCAACTGAAGCAGCTCTTCGAGAACCTCCTCTGTATGTTCACCCATACAGGGTGGGGCCTGGCGGTAATCGACGGGAGTTCGCGAGAATTTCATCGGGCTGCCGATAAGGTCAACGGAGCCGCTCGCTGCCTCGGGATGGGGCATGGAGATCTTCATCTCGCGGGCTGTGGTTTGTGGATGATCAAAAGTCCCCTTCATATCGTTGACAGGACCACAGGGCACACCAAGTGGCGGTAGGTTCTTGATCCAGTCGGCAGAGGAGCGGGTTTTGGTGACTTCGCCGATGAGCGGGTAGAGGTCATCCCGGTTTCTGATGCGGTTCTGGTTGGTGCTGAAACGATTATCCTCGATCAGTTCAGGGCAGCCTGCAAAGTCGCAAAATTTGCGATATTGTCCGTCATTGCCGATGGCCAGGATAAAATGGCCATCGCTGGAAGGGACAACGTTATAGGGAACAATATTGGGGTGACCGTTGCCCAGACGTGGCGGGAGTTCGCCTGAAGTCAGGTAATAGAGCCCCTGATTGGCGAGCCAGGCGATCTGGGTATCAAAAAGGGATACATCAATATACTGGCCTTCGCCTGATTTGCTGCCACCGGTCATGTTCCTGTGATGCAGGGCGGCGAGAATAGCGTTGCTGGCGTACATGCCACACATAAGGTCAACAATAGCGACACCGACCTTCATGGGCTGGCCTTCCGGCTCGCCCGTCAGGCTCATAATGCCGCCCATGCCCTGAATCAGAAAATCATAGCCTGCCTGCGGTGCATAGGGGCCAGTCTGTCCAAATCCTGTGATCGAACAGTAGATCAGCTGTGGAAACTCATCCTTGAGGTTTTCATAAGACAGGCCATATTTTGCCAGACCACCGACTTTGAAATTTTCCACCAGGATGTCGCATTGGCTGATCAGCTGTCTTGCAAGCTTTTGCCCTTCCGGCTGGGAAATGTCGAGGCTGACTGACCGCTTGTTGCGGTTTGCGGAAAGATAATAGGCACTCTCACTGGTATCTTGTCCGGCTTTGTTTTTCACAAACGGCGGTCCCCATTTACGGGTGTCATCACCCTCGCCGGGTCGCTCTACCTTGATAACATCTGCCCCCATGTCACCAAGCATCTGGGTACAGCTTGGCCCGGCCATAATGCGGGAAAGGTCAAAAACACGAAGGCCGGAAAGAGGTCCGCTGGAACTGGTCATACGTTATCCTGTCATGTTCTTGGTAGAGAGCCGCGGGTGATCAAATCTGGGGTGAATCTATACATTGGCAAGTGTAGTAAATAGCAAGGGGATCATGCAATGGGAGCTGAGATATTATCCCCATTTTGTGCTCCCGCCTTTTTTGCCGCCCGCACCAACAATCTGACGGTGAGGAGGGTGTGGGCTTACCGACTGTACGGGACAATATAATGTCATCCAGTTATTAAATCAGGACTTTTTGAACTTGATTATTTTTTTGTGAGATGGATTATCATTCTCATATTATAGTCAGGGTTGGAATGTATGAACAAGCAGCGTCGATTTATTGTTTATGGTCTCTATGGACAAATAGCAGCTGCAATCAGCCTGACAATCGCCCTGACACTCGGCATTCTCTGGTTTGCTGCTGACAGACAGGATGAGGTGATTTCAGACAATTATTCTGCTCTGATTGAACATTATTTACAGCAGGACCTTGATGAACTGGTCTACCTGACAAATGAGAACAGTTACAGTGACCAGACATTTCATCAGATTCTTAATCCTGCAGATCTCGGGTGGGCGGAAGAACATTTAGGCTCTTCCTTTGCTGATAAAAGCGAGTTGAGCGGGGTCTTGTTACTGGGGCAGGAGCTTGAAACCCTCTACCTTTATGAGGCTCGAGGGAGGGCGTTGGAAGATCTGGTCAATGAAGTCCTGGCACCCGAGTTGTTAAAGGAAGTGTCGTTCCTGGTTTCAAGGGTCGAGAAACGTGGGCCGGAAACGGCTACAGCGGGTAGTTTTTTTGTATGGCAGGAAAAGCTGTTTTCCCTGTCTCTGGGACGCATACATCCAGACAGTTATGAACCAGATTTATCCTCTGAGCATATCTCAAAAGGTTATCTGCTGCTTATCCGGGAGATTGATTTTAACCGGATCAATGCTTTGACACGGTTTCTTGGGTTAAGTCAGCTACAGTTTTCCTCTCCTGCTGCTGAAGTCGAACCGATAAACGGGTTCGAAGTAAAAAGCCGCTCGGGGAAACCTGTCGGCACTCTTGACTGGCAGCAGGAATTAACCGGTAGCAAGCTTTTCGAAGAAAGTGCTTTCTGGATCATTACCGTGCTTGCGGCTGTTGCTTTGCTGTTATGGCTGATTGTCAAACGTGGCCATCGGGTGATCAGCCTTTTGTCTGATGACAGCTCTGTCCGGGCGGTCAAGCAGGAGAAGCTGGAACGACAGGCCCAGGCTCTCAAGCTCCTTGTACAGGAAAGTTTGAAAGAAAGCAGCGATGGCGAGGCAATGCTCAGGTTGACCACAGTTGTCCTCTGTAAAGCTCTTCAGGCTTCTCATGCCAGTATCTGGCTCAGGTCGGAAAGCGGAGAGGAGATGGTCTGCCACAATCGTTATCTGCTGGACCCAGGAGAATATAGCCCGCCGTCAGTCCATATGAAGGAGGCTGGTTGTGAACAGCTTTTCCAAACTCTTTTGGAAGAACGGGTCGTTATGGCGAGTTCTTTTTCCCGACGGGGTCTGGGAGGGAAGCTGACAGATATGGCGGTTGGAACTGTTGAAGGTATCAATTCCCTCGATGCGGGTATTTTCCAGCAGGATCGTTTGAAAGGTGTTCTCAGTATCGAACGAAAGAGTCTGTCCGAGCAGTGGCCGGTTGAAGAGATTTCCTTTGTTGAATCTGTATCCAGTCTTTTATCGCTTATGTTTGAGCGCGGAGAACGGCGACTGGTTGAAAAGGATCTGATCCGGGCAAAGGATGAAGCTGTGGCAGCCAATCGGGCGAAGTCAGAATTTCTGGCAAATATGAGCCATGAGTTGAGGACGCCATTGAATGCGATTATCGGGTTCTCGGATATAATTCGTAAAGAGTTGGGAGGAGAGATTTCCCCACCCAAATACAGAGACTATGCGGAAGATATACATGAAAGCGGCAGCCATTTGTTAAGTCTGATCTCAGATATTCTCGATATATCGAAGATCGAGGCGCGCAGTTATCATATTTCCCCTGAGGTTACTGATTTAAACGAAGTTCTCAGGTCAGTAATAAAGTTGCTGTCAGAGCGGGCGAGTGAATGTGATATCAGTCTTCTCTATCAGTCAGAATTTCAAATTCTGCCGGTGCTGGCTGATCCCCGCGCTCTCAAACAGGTTCTGATCAATCTGCTTTCGAATGCTATCAAATTTTCCCCTGCAGCCAGTAGTGTCCGGTTATACAGCGAAGGCAATGGCGACGAGGAAGTGCGGGTTGTGATCAAGGATTCAGGTGTCGGGATAGCAGAGGAGCATCTGGAGAAAATCGGCCAGGTTTTCTATCAGGGTGACAGTTCTATCAGCAAAAGTTACGGGGGGTCCGGGTTGGGGCTTTATATTTCCAAAAATCTGACCGCGCTCCATGGCGGCAGACTGGAAATTGAAAGTCAGATCGGCAAGGGGACCAGGGTTTCTCTATATTGGCCTGGTGTGCCTAATCATGAGGCAGGTATACCAGAAACAAATACTATGGAGACAGGGGGGCAAACCATACTGGCACCCTCTCTGTCTTCGACAATGATACCGCAGGTTGATCTCACGTAAAGTTGCAAGACAGGTCTCAATCAGAAGTTCAGGCAGTTTTATTTCGGACCCATAAAGTACCAGATAATGAGGCCGAGGAGAGGAAGCAGCAGGACCAGAGCGATCCAGAGTACCTTAACGCCGGTTGAAGCCGTACTCTGGAAAATTTTTACAATAGCCCAAATATCAGCGATGAGTACGAGGAGACCAAAGACTCCTCCGGTTTCTATACCTGGCATGGTGTTTCCTGACGTTGTGTGTGGTGTCGTTGGACAGAGGGTAAGACTATCCTAAAGAATGACGCCCTGACATTCGTATGATTACGGATCATTTATTTTCCACAGGGGAGTTTTTCTCGTGAGGAAAAGATGTTCTGGCGGAGGTCGAGGAATAATCGGCCGGTTTCATTCTAGGGATGGTGAGAGATCTGTTCCCTGGGGCCGACAAAATACCAAAAAACAAAACCCAGAAGCGGGAGAAGGACGACGGTGGCAATCCAGAGAGTTTTGACAGTTCTGCCTTCCTCGCTATAGAGGATCTTGGCAATAGCCCATAGCGAGGCCGCAAGGGTGATTGCCCCTATGATACTGGCGGTTTCCAGGCTGAACATAAATCTTTCCCTTGGTATTGTCGAACCGTTAATCTTGGAACGGCAGGTTCAAATTAACTCATTAGGGACAAGATACACGGATCGCGGGAATGTAAACATTCGTATTAATACGGATTTTCTGCAGAAATATGAAAAGTGTTGAGGAATTATATCCTTTTTGGGCATAGGGAGCCCCGATCAACCCCGATCAATACGGAGTGGGAGAACCAGAGCAGATCAGCGATCAGATCTTCTTTGAAGAGCATCCAGGGCGCCCTGGAGGATATAGGCTGCTGCGGCTTTATCGACTACTTCCGAACGACGTTTTCGGGTCATATCTGCCTCACCGATCAGGAACCGTTCGACAGCGGATGTGGACAGGCGCTCATCCCAAAAGACGATCGGTATGGTGAATCCTGCTATTTTGTGCAGATTTTCTGCAAGTGTTCGAACGGATTGGCAGCGGGGACCTTCTGTACCATCCATATTGACCGGTAAGCCCATAACAAGAGCCCCAATATTTCTTTCTTCACAGATCTCTTTCAATTTAGCTGCATCAGCTTTGAATTTGCTGCGAAGAATTGTGCCGATAGGTGAGGCGACTTTGTAATCCCGATCAGAGACAGCCATGCCAATTGTCTTGCTTCCCGGATCGAGACCAAGCAGGCGATGGTTGCTGTCTAGAAGTTCAGGCAAGTCATAAAGATCGATATCTTGCAACTTTTACTCACAGTGCAGGTTGTCAGAGGCTATGTTAGCCGGAAAGCCAGAGGATAAAGTAGTGTAGCGAAATTTAAAAATCCACATACCCTTTGCCACATACCCTTTGTATGAAGCCAGGGCAATAAAAGGTTTGTGGGCTGGCTGCCACGCGACAGTCTGTCATCTGGGCAAAGACTGTCGGATAAGAGATAGAAGGAGCGGGTGGTAAAATTACGGTTTGTCGGGCTGGCCCGTGATCTGTTCTCTGCAACGGGTTGTGATGGACGCTGATTTGGTAAGATAAGGGGAAAAGTATGTTTGGTGGTTTTGGTGAGCTTGTGGCGGCTTTCGCCATTTTTCTGTGCCTGCATTCCATTCCCCCGATGCGCCCGGTAAAGCAGCGTCTGATCAGTCTGTTTGGCAAACGTGGATATTATCTCGGGTATTCGCTGTTATCGTTACTGGTGATTGTCTGGTTATTACAGACTGTCTGGAGTGCGCCTTACGTTGAACTCTGGCCTTATGAATTCTGGGCTGCCCGGGCCACAGCTTATTTAATGCTTCCAGCTTCTGTATTGTTTTTTGCCGGTTTTTTACGACCGAACCCGGTCTCGATTGGCCCTGCAGGGGGGTATCGCGCGGATCGGGCCGGTTTTGTCGGGATTGTCCGTCATCCGGCATTGTGGGGCTTTGCTCTCTGGTCGGGCGCTCATCTTCTGGTAAACGGGGATCTTGCCGCGGTGATGTTTTTTGGTGGTCTGCTGCTGCTCTCACTGGGAGGGATGTTTATTGTTGACCGAAGAAAGAAAAAATTGCTTGGAGAAACTGCCTGGCGGACATTAACCGAGAATACCTCCAACCTGCCATTTTGGGGATTGTTTAAAGGGGGGAATTGTCGATTTGTATGGATGGATGTTTGGGCCGTTATTACAGGATCTGGGTTTTATCTGCTGGTCATATGGTTGCATCCTTTTGTGGTGGGTGTTTCTCCTCTTTCCGGATTTTTTGAATAATTTGCGGTCTTTTAGATAATTTTAAAATTCATTGGTTGCGATAGGTCTTTGATATTCTCGCCATGGGTGGTATTTTTCTTTGGTAGCCACACAGGACAGAGACTCAGGTCTCTTGGGTGAGAGATGATGCTTGAAGAATGTAAGGTTGGTCCGATCGAACGCTTGCGGCTGAAAGCAAAATATGGCGATCTCCGCGAGGCCTATTCCATTAATGAGGATTTTACTGTGATATTGCTCCAACAGGAGGATGGCATTAGTTTTGTGACCAGATTCTCTCACCCCGATGGTACCCAGTATTACAAGTTGTCCGATGAGGAACTGGTGTCTTTTCACGAAATGATTACGCACTATCTCTACTGCAGAAAAATCTAGCCTGGTCCGAGTGCCATTCAGAACAAGCACAGGCTATCCGTTTTGGCCTTTTCAGTTTTGAGGTTGGCAACTGTTGTTCCCATAAGACGAGGGATATTTTTCAATAGAGATATTTACCCGAGAATTTTTTCTGGTAAATATCTTCGGCAGAGATCAAAGGTCTGCGGGGGGATAATCCACCTGTCACGGGGAAAATTTCAGACAGTTCAGCTGCTGTGCGATTGTGTCTTCTTGCCCTGAGAGAGGGGGAATGCAATTCTTCCCCCGAGAATGATGATGTCGGTGAGAATCGCATATTTTGATGCAGGTTCTTAACTGCTTTTGTCTATTCTTGATCTTTCGTTCAACACCTCTTTGACATAGGCCCTTCATCTGTATGCTACAAACTGAGAATACCGGAGACCGCGAAGAAGAGAAGCTCGGGTTCCGCCGCATTCTGTTAATGGCTTTTGGCTGTTTTTGTGTTCTGTTAGGGGTAATCGGTCTGATCTTGCCTCTTTTGCCGACCACGCCGTTCCTGCTGGTGGCTCTCTGGGCTTTCTCTCTTTCCTCCAAGCGCTTTCATAACTGGCTGTATTCTCACCGTTTTCTCGGGCCACTGGTTCAGAATTGGGATCGTTACCGTATGATTCCGCGAAAGGCCAAGCTTCTGGCGATCGGCATGATGACAGCAAGCTTTCTTCTGGTGGCCTATAAGGGGCTGGTGCCGCTGTGGGGGCTGGCTTTGATCGGTGTTTGTTTCCTGTTGATCGCCTGCTTTATACTTTCCTGTCCCAGTGACAAGCCAGGGAAAGGCGATCTTGATCCTGTCGAGTGAGGCTACAGCCTTCAATCGTAATAAATTGTGCCTGTTATCGCTGCTTTCTTCTCGGAAGGAAGTGCTGGGCCTCCATCTTTTGGGGACAGCAAACCGATTGCTTTTTTATCCAAGTTACTAAAACAGCCGATAATCATTTAAAATGCGCAAAAATGCGTGTGCTGGGCGTTGCAGCACAGGCAGGCCGATGCTACTTTCCGCACGAATTTATTTAACGAGACTTTCGATATCCACAAAAGATTGGAACCGAGCATGTCTGTCGACAAAAAAACGGTAGCGAAAATTGCCAAGCTGGCACGTATCCGGGTTGATGAAGCGCAGCAAGAAGCCCTTTCCGGGGAATTGAATCAGATCCTGGGCTGGGTTGAACAGCTTTCAGAGCTGGACACATCCGGTGTTGAGCCAATGACCTCAGTCGTTGAAATGACCCAGCCTCTGCGAGAAGACGTTGTTAATGACGGGGGCTATGTGGATCGGGTAACAAAAAATGCCCCTGAATCTGCCCATGGGTTCTACGCTGTTCCAAAGGTGGTTGAATAATGAGCAACCTGACACATCTGACTATCGCTGATGCCCTGGCTGGTATGGAAAAGGGCGACTTCACAGCTCGCGAGTTGACTGAAGCCCACGTTAAAGCCGTGGAAGAGACACGTGGACTGAACGCCTATATCGTTGAAACTCCTGAAATCGCCCTCAAGCAGGCCGATGCGTCTGACAAACGTCGGGCATCTGGTGAAGCCGGCGTGATGGAGGGGATTCCGATCGCGATGAAGGATCTTTTCTGTACAGAAGGGACCCAGACCACAGCTGCCTCACATATTCTCGAGGGTTTTGTCCCGACCTATGAATCGACCGTATCCGGCAATCTCTGGAATGCCGGGGCAGTGATGTTGGGCAAGAGCAACCTTGACCAGTTCGCCATGGGATCTGCGAATATTACGTCCCACTTCGGCAATGTGATCAACCCCTGGCAGCGGGAAGGCAGTTCAGCCGAGCTGACACCTGGTGGTTCTTCCGGTGGGTCTGCGGCAACGGTTGCTGCACGCGCTGCGATGGCGGCGACGGGCACTGACACCGGTGGTTCCATCCGCCAGCCCGCAGCCTTTTCCGGGATTGTTGGTCTCAAGCCGACTTATGGCCGGTGCTCCCGCTGGGGGGTGATTGCCTTCGCCTCTTCGCTTGATCAGGCTGGTCCCATGACCCGTTCTGTACGCGATGCCGCGATTATGCTTGAAGCGATGGCTGGGTACGACGCCAAGGATTCCACATCTGTGAACCTGCCGGTTCCCCGCTATCAGGACGCATTGACAGGTGATATTCGTGGCTTGAAAGTTGGTATCCCAAGAGAATACCGCATTGACGGAACGCCTGTGGAAATCGAAAAGGCCTGGGAACAGGGGATCGAATGGCTGAGAGCCGCTGGTGCAGAGCCTGTAGAAATCAGCTTGCCGCATACGAAGTATGCCTTGCCGACCTATTACATCATTGCGCCGGCAGAATGTTCTTCGAACCTCGCCCGTTATGACGGTGTGCGTTATGGCCAGCGGGTCGAAGGCCGGAGCCTTGATGACATGTATGAAAATACCCGCGCAGCCGGTTTCGGGGATGAGGTCAAACGCCGTATCCTGATCGGGACCTATGTTCTGTCCGCCGGATATTATGATGCCTATTACAACAAAGCCCGTCAGGTTCGCACCCTGATCGCCAATGATTTCAAAAAAGCCTATGAAAGCGTCGATGTGATCCTGACACCTACGGCCCCAAGCCCGGCGTTTGGTATTGGCGAGAAAATGGACGATCCGATTGCCATGTATCTCAATGACGTCTTCACAGTTCCGGCAAGTCTGGCTGGTTTGCCCGGCATTTCCATTCCTTCGGGGCTTTCCAGTGAAGGCACTCCTCTGGGGCTGCAGCTTTTGGGCCGTGCTTTTGACGAAGAAACTCTGCTGCGTGTTGCAGGTGTTATGGAACAGGCCGCCGGGTTCTCGGCTTTGCCGCAGTTGATCGCTGGAGGTAAGTAAGATGAGCTATCGGATTAAAGGAAATACCGGCGAGTGGGAAGTGGTTATCGGGCTGGAAGTTCATGCCCAGGTCATTTCCAACTCCAAACTCTTTTCCGGTGCGGCAACGGCTTTTGGCGCCGAGCCAAACCACCAGGTGTCCCTGGTTGATGCTGCCATGCCGGGCATGTTGCCTGTCCTGAACAAGGAAGTGGTTGCCCAGGGTGTCCGTACGGGGCTTGGTCTGCGTGCAAAAATCAACATGAAGTCGGTTTTTGAACGCAAGAACTATTTCTATGCTGATCTGCCGCAGGGATATCAGATTTCCCAGTTTCTGGAACCAATTGTTGGTGAAGGGATTATTACACTGGATCTGGACGGAGGGGAGACCCGCGATGTCGGGATCGAGCGTATGCATCTGGAACAGGATGCTGGAAAATCGATCCATGACCAGCATCCGACCCAGTCTTATATTGACCTGAACCGTTCAGGTGTTGCCTTGATGGAAATCGTGTCACGCCCGGATCTGCGGTCGCCTGAAGAGGCCGGTGCCTATCTGCGCAAGTTGCGGTCGATCCTTCGTTATCTTGGAACCTGTGACGGCAATATGGACGAAGGCTCCATGCGTGCGGATGTAAACGTTTCTGTACGGAAACCCGGTGAAGAGCTGGGCACCCGTACCGAGACCAAAAACGTCAACTCGATCCGCTTTGTTCAACAGTCAATTGAATTTGAAGCCAAGCGTCAGATCAAACTGATTGAAGACGGAGAAAAGATCGTTCAGGAGACGCGCCTGTTTGATCCAAGTACTGGAACAACCCGGTCGATGCGGAGCAAAGAAGAAGCGCATGATTATCGCTATTTCCCTGATCCGGATCTGCTGCCACTGGTTCTTGATCCCGCCTGGGTCGAGGAAATCAAAAAAACCATTCCCGAGTTGCCGGATGAAAAGAAAGCCCGGTTTATCAAGGATTTTGGTCTTTCCGCCTATGATGCCGGTATTCTGGTTGCTGATCGGGATCGGGCAGCTTTTTATGAAGCTGTTGCCGAGGGACGCGATGCCAAGCTGGCTGCGAACTGGGTGATGGGCGACTATTTTGGTGCCTTGAACAAAAGTGGGTTGTCCCTTGATGCAAGCCCGGTAACGGCGCAACAGCTTGGTGGGCTGATCGGTCTGATTTCCGACGATACGATTTCCGGTCGTACGGCCAAGGAAGTTTTTGAAGCGATGTGGGAAAGCGGTAAAGACGCTGATGTCATCGTTGAGGAAAAAGGCTTGAAACAGATCTCTGATACCAGTGCGATTGAAGCGGCGATTGACGAGATTATTGCCAATAACCCGGGACAGGTTGAAGGCTACAAAGGTGGCAATGAAAGACTGATCGGCTGGTTTGTCGGACAGACCATGAAAGCCACAGGTGGTAAAGCCAATCCGGGAATGGTTAACGCACTGCTGAAAAAGAAATTGGCTGAATAGGTAACCAATAGCCGGTTATTAGAAAAGGGAGCCCTGGGCTCCCTTTTTTGTGTCTCCCCGGTTTGTAATCTGCTGTCGAATGACAGGAATTCCGGGGGACAGGCGTAAGACAAGTAACTGTCTTCAGAAGAGGGGCGAGATGGTGCCGATGATATGGGTAACCGCCTTGTTTTCATCTAAAAGAGGGCAATCCAGTGATTCGAACCTGGTATATTTCCTGTTCTGACAGTGAAGGTTTCCAAGGTTCTTTATACAGACCGGGTTTCTCATTATTCCCTGATAGTAGTGAGCGAGCCGTAGCTCCTCGATTTCTTTTGTCGTCGTCGAGGGGCCATCTGTCGTTATTATTCGTCCGACCTCGTCTCTGAAAATAGAATTCGCATTTTCACCATGTACCCTGAATTGAAAAGAATTCTCGTCCAGGCACTTTATGAGGAATATGTCGGGGGCGATTGAAATGTGATCAAGAATATCAAAATCTGTTTTTCTGGGCATCTCGGGAGCAAAAGACAACCACCATCTGAGCAACAGTTTATTGCACGCGCCAACGAGCAGATCCTCGTTGGAAACGGGGTAGTATTCTACGACTTCGTACTGGTTTTGTTGCACGTTTCTGCTTCTTCTGTCGCGAAGATCAAGGGAACGAGTCTTGCGTTCCGGGTGCCAGTTTAGGAGGGAGGCGTTATTATTTGCTTAAAGTTATCTTCTGTTGCTGTCTAAAAGAGAGGAATTCTAAGATATAATTAAATCAGGGAAGATGTTACCGGGGAAACCTGTAGCACTGCTTTGAGTGTCGCCTGGTCAAGAAAAAACAGTTGTCCAATCATTTGTGTCGGTCATGCCACGAATTTTAGCCTTGCTCGAAGGAAAGGCACCTGCGAACCCGTTTGAGTTGATAAAGGTATATTATTGAATAACAGTTTTTGATCAAATCTGGAAAAGAGATTTTCAAGCAGACTGTTCCCCCCTAAGATCCTGACAACAATCGACCTTGAGGACAGGACATCATGGGAAAGAAGAACAAAGCCGAGACGATTCTGGCACAAGCGGGGCATTATCTGGACAAGGCAACAGGTTCTGTGGTTCCCCCGATACAACCGTCCACAACCTTTGCCCGGGATGAGCAGGGGGCGCTTTATGATGCCAACCGGATCTATGCCCGCGATCAGAGCGTGAATGCCGAGATGGTCGAGGCCGTGATCTGTGAATTGGAAAGCGGTGAAGCCTGCAAACTTTTTGCCTCTGGTATGGCCGCCGCGACAGCTTTGGTCCAGACCCTTCGTCCGGGCGAGCGGATCGTTGCACCAAAGGTGATGTACTGGTCGCTTCGCGCTTGGCTGATTTCTTTTTGTCAGGATTGGGGTATCGAGCTTGCTTTCTATGATCCCTGTGATGAGGTGGATATGGCGCAGGTGGTGCATGCTTCACCGACGCATCTTCTCTGGGTCGAAACGCCTGCCAACCCAACCTGGGAGGTTGTGGATATTGCCAAGGCAGCAGAACTCGCGCATTCAGTGGGGGCGCAACTGGTTACTGATTCCACTGTTTCCACCCCGCTGTTGACCCGCCCGCTTGAGCTGGGGGCTGATTATGTCTTTCATTCGGCAACGAAGTATCTGAACGGTCACAGCGATGTTGTGGCAGGGGCTGTGATCACGGCAAAACAGGATACACGTTGGGAACGTCTGTGCAAGATACGGGCGCAACAGGGCGGAATTCTTGGCCCGTTCGAGAGCTGGCTATTGCTGCGGGGAATGCGGACAATGCATATCCGGGTTGAGCGTGCCTGTTATAACGCGATGGAAATTGCCCGGCATTTCGCCGATTACCCGGGGGTGCTGGAGGTGCTTTACCCTGGTCTGGTTTCCCATCCCAATCACGAAACCGCAGTGAAGCAGATGTCCGGTGGTTTTGGCGGGATGTTGTCGATCCGTTTTGATGGTGGAAGAGAGCAGACTGCGCAAATTATGGGGCGGCTCAAGCGCTTTGTCCGGGCGACATCTCTGGGAGGTGTTGAAAGCCTGGTTGAACACAGGGCGCTGGTTGAAGGAGAAGGCAGTCCTGTTCCTGATGACCTTTTGCGGTTCTCAATCGGTATTGAAGCGGTACAGGATTTGATTGAGGATCTGGAGCAGGCAATCAAAGGCTGATTTATATGGGGCCTGTTTTGCAGATTTTTTCAGCAAATCCGGCCTCATAAATTTAGATGTTGGACGTCTTTTTACCTAGTTGCTTGGACCGAGGATATTCCGGATTACCCGATGAAAAATCCGACAGCCGGTCTCGATCAATTCATCCGGGAAATCAAAATCGGGATTGTGAAGTTGGGGCTGGGAAAGACCTGATCCCAGGGTGAACATGGCGCTTTTGCAAATCTGACCGAACTGGCCAAAATCTTCTGACCAGCGCATGGGGGATGTCATGGGGTGATGCTTGATTTCTTCGGCCTCAAAGACTTGCAGGAGTTGTTCACTGGCATCCGGGTCATTGGTAGAAGCAGCAAAGATGTCGTCATACCCAAAGGCTGTTTCGAGTTGGTGATCTTTGCTAATCTGTTCTATCAGATGTCGTGACTTTTCTTGCAACAGCTGCATGATCTGGTCGGTTTCGCTGCGCAGGGTCACCATGAGCTTGGCAAAACCCGGGGCAATGCCGAAAGCTTCTTCGCCAAGCCGGGCATGGACTATGGTAACCAATGCGAATTCGCCCTTAAAGTCGTGATCCTGTGGCAAAAGCGTAAAGGCTTTTATCAAGTCACACATGGCCAAGGCAGGGCTTTGTCCGTCTTCGGGATTGGAAGCATGTGATGTTTTTCCGGTCAGGGTGATCCAGAGACCCTGTGACGCGCAGTTAAAAGGTCCGGATTTCAGACCAACGTGATGAAGGGGCATACCGGGCAGGTTGTGCAGAGCGAAAGCATAATCCGGCTTGAGCGCTGCAAAGGCCGGATCTTCGATGACTGCTTTTGCGCCGGCACCGGTTTCCTCGGCAGGTTGGAAAAGGAGAATGACCCGTCCTATGGCTGGCCGGCTGCGTTGGAGCAAAGCAGCAAGCCCTGCAACCATGGTCATGTGTCCATCATGGCCGCAAAGATGGCCTTTCCCTGCTATTGTTGACCTGTAGGGAGCTGTGTTCAACTCTTCAATCGGCAGGGCATCAAGTTCACAACGGATCAGAACGCCGGGGCCGGGAACCTTGCCTTTATAGACGGCTGCTACACCATAACCACCCAGATTGCGGTGAAGCTCGTCCGGGGCATGATTTTCCAGAAATGTGGCTATACGGTCACTGGTTGCTTGTTCGTGACCGGAGATCTCCGGGTGACGATGGAGGTCTTGCCGCAGTGTGACCAGTTGGGTGTGAGTCTCGTTATCCAGCAGCATGATGCAATTCTCTCTGGTGAAAAGAGGCCGCTACAGGGGTCAAGCGCCAACCAGCGTTTCATTGTCCTGCAGTATCTGAAAAATCTCGGGAAGTGAGCGGACGATAATATCCTGAACGTAATCGTTGCTGATTTTGTCGGCCCGGGCGACCACCTTGTCAATCTTTTCGGCTGCGCCAGCTAATGCTTTTGGATCTTTCAGTGATAAAAGTGCTTTAAGCTCCTCTGGTGTCAGGTGCTTAAAGGCATCGGCGCTGTTTTCATGCTCCTGAAGCTTGGAGAGAGCTCTGCTCAACAGGTCAAAGTCCTCGATACTATAGAGAGCGTTGATCTCTGCTGTGGTGAATTCCTGCGTGAAAACAGTCGCCAGCTGAACAACAAGATCCCGCCGGGTTTTGTTGATTTCCCGGCTGAGCACGGCGGTGAGTTTATCAAGCGTTTCATCAGACAGGCGTTCCGTTGAAAACTTGTATTCTTTCCTATAGTCGTCCATGGACTGGGCCAGGGCCGTGTCGATAAAGGCGGGGGTAATAATGCGTTCAATCAGGACAAGAGATTTTTCGTATTTGTTTTGATGGATTGTTTTGCCCGTCTGGGCGCAGCCCGAAACCGCAAAGAGCAGAAACATAAAAGCGAGCAGGCGTACTAACATATTTCTTTTCCGAAGCTGTTCAGTCCCTTGTCTTTGAGAGAATCTTACCCAATCAGACAGCGCATGGGAAGGACAAGCTTTGGTAGCAAAGCCTGATCAGCGTGACCTTGCTTTGTTGAAGTGATAAGAGGTTCTTCAAGAAATACAGTCAGAAGATGTAAACAGTTCTGGGAGAGCTGTTTGTTTGCTTATCTCCCCAACAGGCAGGGTAAAGGGATTTTCGATGCGTTTTTTATATGTAATAGCACTGTTTTTGGTCTTGGCTGGGTGTAAAACCACTGAAGAAAATCATCAGGTGACCAGTGGAAAAAACCTGAAAAATGAAACTGCCACGGGTGAGGCCTCAAGGCTTGTGGTGGAAGTGACGAAACCAGGCTTTACCAGCTTCTCTCCAGAAACCTTGCAGTCACTCAAGGACGACGGGGCGCTTTTTTACGAGGAAGGGCAAGCTATTCCCTATCAGATCTGCAAGATCAAGGTTCAGGATAATGAGGAACTCATTTCCAGGATTTCCCTGTTACGCAGTGAGATAGAGATGCATAGCCAGTTGACCCGGCATCGCAATGCTATTGAAAACCTTGAAAAGCGTCTGGAGAGGATCACACAGGAGGAAATTTCTACGGCCTGCGCCTGTAATACACGGGAAAAATGGGCGGAAATTGATCCCGAGGTGCGCCGTATCATGAGTAGGATGAGCCAGGGGATCGAGATTACAGGGAACGAACTGCTCACCTTTAAAAATGAGGGGCAAATCAAGGGATCATTGCAGTGCCTCTTGAAGTCGTTTGGCCTCTATCAGGAGTTCCAGAGACTGTTTAATCTCAAGGGGTAGGCGATTGTTGGAATGTCGCTTGTTTCTGAAGGGGATGGGTATCGGTTTTGTGGCGGGGCTTATAGAGGGACCATCGGGTCTGTGATTCAACGTTCCGGCGCCTTATCGATTCTCTGAATCTGGCTGAAACTATTCGGCAGGGGCTGTAAAAAAAACCTGTTGGACGAATACCAGAAAACAGGGCGGTTTCTGTGTTGTTGGGAGACGGGTAAATTTTTTTTATTTTTTTACCCTTTACAGGTATCCCAGAAAACCTTAGTAATTCCGCCGTTCGCACATTGCGGAGAGTTGGCCGAGTGGCTGAAGGCGCTCCCCTGCTAAGGGAGTATACCCTAATCCGGTATCGAGGGTTCGAATCCCTCACTCTCCGCCACTTCCCCCTTGCGACGAAAATAATTTAAAACAAAGCGTATAACTGTGCTGGCAAGCTTTGCCGCATACGTTTTTGTCTGCTGTTGATCACTTTCCACTGACAGAAAGTATTCAGAGCAAGCAACTCTCTGACCGGGCAATGTTCTGGATGGTTTTCTTGATGAAAATCGAGAAAAATTCATAGGGGCACGAAATTTTCTCTGATAGGTTGTTGGTAATAGAGGCAACGGCTTGTGCAACTCAAGTTCGGGTCTTTGCTCTGCTGTTCATCAATAAAGAGATCCTTTGTGAGGATCGTTGAATTCTGCACTCCTTTCTACTTTGCCGTCCATCCGGCTTTCAATCTGAGCTTTCCTGATAAATATCTACCAAGGTTATTGCCGATCATGAAAAAATCGTTTCTGGTTCCTCTCGTTGCTTTTCTTTTGAGCTCTTGTGTTACTCAAAACTCCGGCCAGAACACATCTGTCTCAAAGCTCTCATGCGATGGGCTGATAGCCA
This sequence comes from Kiloniella laminariae, assembly GCF_027214005.1. Lineage (GTDB taxonomy): Bacteria > Pseudomonadota > Alphaproteobacteria > Kiloniellales > Kiloniellaceae > Kiloniella > Kiloniella laminariae_A. The sequence goes on along the minus strand of NZ_JAPWGY010000002.1, from coordinate 282,185 downwards.
GTGGAAGTCGCCTTGAGAGCGACATCAGCAAGTTGAATAAAGCGGTGCGTTGTGCTCCATCAGAACTCAAGGATGGTACTCAGGCGGCAGTACTTAAAGCCTCGGGAAAGATGAAGCCATCATTCTCGCCGGATGATTTGACCCCTTATGCGCATAGGCTCAGTGTTACAATCGGCAAACTGGAGGCTCCATCATCAGTATTTAGCGCCAACATTTCTGAAATGGCTCAAGGTTATGCAGAAGAATTTGGCGGGAAAGTATTATCGGTTGGGGAGAAAATCTCACATCCATCGGGCTATTTGGAGTCTGCAACGCTGCTTGCTATCGAACGTTCAGCACATAATATTCAGATTGCCTGTGTGGTTGCCATCCGCACAAAAGATAACCAAGGCTTTCTGACCATCTGCCGCGATGCCGGGTTAGAAGGAGATACTGTGGCTGCTGATGCGGTAATTCAGGAAATAATCCGTTTGGATGTCCCCGCAATCCGTTTGTGACGTGTAACCTGACATATGCCTTGATTGATGATCCCCATAGCGGCTTGCTGAACTTTTCCCGAAGCTGTTAGCCTTGTAAACCTGTTGGTCGGATATGTAACCGTGTCATCGGGAGGGAGCAGTGATGCAACAATTAAAGGAGCTTCTGGCTGTTGGTGATCGCAAGGGGATCGGGCGGGCGGGCGAAGTCGCGTCGCTGATCCGTGATGATCCCAATTTGCTGGGGGATCTGCTGGACAACCTGTCGGCTGGTGGCCCGGTCGTACGTTCCCATGCAGCGCATGCGCTGATGCAGATTGGTCTTGAACGTCCTGACCTGTTACAGCCCTATACAAGACGGCTATGTTCTGAAATCTCCGGGTTGGATCAATGGGAAATACAGGAACAGCTTATGAAAATCTTTCCCCTGCTGCATTGGACAGCCGGGGAGAAAAAGACCGTTTTGCAGCTGGTGAGAGACAATTTGATACATAAAAGTGCCATTGTCCGAGCCTGTGCCTTGCAGGCGCTGTATGATTTTGCCCTTGCAGATGCGGACCTGTTGCCGGAAGCCAAAAGGCTTTTGCAGGAGGCGGAAGGCAGCGGCGCAAAATCCTCTCAGGCACGGGCGCGCAAGCTTTTGGCGAAGCTTTGAATAATTGTTTTATCTTTTCTGCATCAATCCTTCCTTTTGGGAAGGAAAACAGGTCGCGTGTGGGGCTCCACCTACAAGTACTATCGACAAATCACTGCTTTCGCGATAAGGAACCGGGATGAACACAGATGACATACTCGAAATTTTCCTTGTAAGCGTTCCTGGCCTGGAAACTGTCCTTTGCGAAGAGGCAACAGAGAAGGGCTTCCGTGAACCTGTTGTGGTCAGCGGTGGTGTGACAATAGCAGGCGACTGGCGTGATGTCTGGCGTGCCAACCTTGAGATCAGGGGCGCCAGCAGGATCCTTGTGCGTATGGGGGCTTTCAGGGCTTTGCATCTGGCGCAGCTGGACAAACGCGCCCGCAAGTTCCCCTGGGCAGATACCTTGCGTCCGGATGTACCGTTGCGGGTCGAAGTTTCTTGCAAGGCATCCCGGATTTATCACAAGGGTGCAGCGGCCCAACGAATTGAACGGGCGATTGCCGAGGAATTTGGCGCCTCAATTTCTGCCGAAGCCGAAGTGTCGATCAAGGTGCGCATCCATGATGATCTCTGCACCATCAGTGTTGATAGCTCGGGAGAAGCCCTGCACAAGCGTGATCACAAGGTTGCTGTGAGCAAGGCGCCGATGCGCGAGACAATGGCATCGCTTTTCCTGCGTCAGTGTGGATATACAGGTAATGAGCCTGTTGTCGATCCCATGTGCGGGTCCGGTACTTTTGTGATTGAGGCTGCGGAAATTGCGTCAGGTCTCAATCCTGGACGAACCCGAAACTTTGCCTTTGAAAAGCTGGTGGGTTTTGATCCCGCAGCCTGGGAAAAGCTCAAGGGAAAAGAGAGCAGCCCGGCCCCGGACTTCCGCTTTTATGGCAGTGACCGCGATCCCGGTGCTGTCCGTATGAGCCGCGAAAACGCCAAGCGTGCAGGAGTTGAGGATTTTACCGGGTTCCAGGAGCTATCGATCAACGATGTTTCTCCGCCGGAAGGTCCGGCAGGTCTGGTGATTATCAATCCACCCTATGGCACACGCATTGGTGAGGTGAAAAGCCTGAAGCCCCTGTATCAGGCCCTGGGTCAGGTGCTCAAATCCCGGTTTTCCGGCTGGCGGGTCGGCTTGATTACGAGCGCAGATCCCCTGGCGAAATCGACGGGACTGCCCTTCAGCTTTACCAGCGGTCCGGTGTCTCATGGCGGGATCAATATCAAGCTTTATACGACTGATCCACTTGCTTGAGGCAAGGTTGATACGCCTTGCCTCTAGAGAATAAAACTCTGTAAATCAGTTGTTTGCGGAGCTTGGCTTTGCGACTTGTCCCCGGAAGGGGGGCCTTAATCCTTGCCGTGTAACATCTTGAGCTTATGACCGACCTTGACGATGGCGGCGATGGCCGGGATCAGCTCTGCGCCCAGTTCTGTCAGAGAATATTCGACCGAAGGGGGAGACGTCGGTTTGACTTCGCGCAAGACCACTCCCTTGGCTTCGAGATCTCGTAACCTGGTGGTCAGGATCTTGGCTGAAATGCCGGGCATATCAACCCGAAGCTCGCTAAAGCGGCGTGGGCCTGCAGAGAGATACCAGATCAGGTTTGGGGTCCAGGCACCACCCAGCACAGACATACACTCGGTCAAAGGGCATTGTTCCGGGGGAAGCTTGCTTTGGTTTTTACGAATTTTCAGTGCCATCTATTTATTCCGTTTACTTTCACCGAGTTACCGAATGGAAACTACATAGTTAGGTAACATAATGTTCTGTGATTTACAAAGGTAACTTCAGTTCTTAGGTATGCTTCATCAGCAACGCATGGTTCGAATAATTCGAATAATCAATCATTGAACTGAAGGTGACACAAGATGAAGCTCTATTACAAACCCGGTGCCTGCTCCCTGGCTTCTCATATCGTTTTGCACGAACTGGGGGGAGACTTTGAAATCGAAAAAGTGGACACTGGGACACAGAAAACGGCAAGTGGTGAAGATTTTTCTCAAGTTAACCCAAAAGGTTATGTTCCTGCTCTTAAACTGACAGATGGCCAGGTGTTGAGCGAAGGGGCTGCAATTTTGCAATATCTTGCCGATCAGAAACCCGAATTGGGTCTTGCCCCGGCAGCAGGCACGATCGAACGCGCCCGTTTGCAGGAACACCTGAACTATGTGGCTTCTGAACTTCACAAGTCTTTTGGTCCTTTCTTTTCAGGTGTAACCCTTGAAGGCGAAGCACGACAGAAAGCCGAAGAAAATGTCGCCAAGAAGATGGCGTATATCGAAACTCTTCTGTCCGATGGCCGGGAATACTTGCTTGGCAGCAAATTTAGTGTCGCCGATGCCTATCTCTTTGTTGTGTCGAACTGGTCCAGTTTTGTTGGTATCAAGCTTGATAAAGTTCCTTTTCTGGCCGCCTTTGTCACCCGGGTTGCCGGGCGGGAAAAAACCCAGGCAGCTCTGAAAGCCGAAGGCCTGCTGGGCTAGGCCATCCACAGGGTGGTTTTCGGAACAGTTATTTTCTGTAAACCGCCCTGGGTTGTCTTCTCCGGTTCATTTCTCGAGATTGCTTTAAAAAGGAATTTTCATGACTTCGCTTTATCTGGCGGTCGAAAAGACCCTCGGCCTGTATTTTGATGGACTTTATCATTCCGATACTGGCCTGCTCAAACAGGTGTTTCACCCAGACGCCCGGTATGTCTGTGCCAGTGAGGCAGATCTTCTTCAGCTTGATATGGAGAGTTATTTTCCAATTGTTGCTGCGAGGCCGTCTCCGGCGAGCAGGAATGAACCTCGCCAGGACAAGGTTGTCTCGATTGCCTTTGCCGGAAACAAGACGGCCTTTGCCACCGTGAATTGTGCGATTGGGGAAAAGTTTTTCACCGATTTCCTTACCCTGATTTATCACGATGATCGCTGGCAGATTATTGCCAAAGTCTTCCATTACGAACTGAAATCTGCCAATTGAGGAGCAGGATATGCCTTATGTGAACATCAAAATTACCAATGAAGGTGCTACCAAGGCACAAAAAGCCGAATTGATTAAAGGTGTAACCGAATTATTGCAAAGAGTGCTGGACAAAAATCCGGCAACAACCTTTGTCGTAATTGACGAAGTTGAAATGGAGCATTGGGGCGTTGGCGGCCTGCCGGTTGAGCAATACCGGAAGCAAATTTCGGGTAACTGATTTATTAAATATAGAGGCTCTCAGGAGCTTCAAGGCCTTCTGCGGACTTGATCCAGATCATGTTTGCGGGAGGCTTTCTGCTGTATATTCCCTGAAAATGCCCCGTTATAACCAATTTCAGGAGGGTCGCCGGGATGGGTTATGACCGGTTGCAGCAAAACAGGACAAACCGTCACGGTTCAGTCCAGCATGGCAAGAGCAGCAAATCTCAGGAGACCAAGGATCTGGGGATCAAGTCTCCCTTTCTTGAATTGGCTGCGGAAAAAAAAGAGCTTCTGTTACCACTGAGCCGGATAGAGAACTATCTCGCAGGAGAAACAATTGTCGAATATGGTGAGCCAGCCGAGAATTTTTTCCTGATCGAAGAGGGGTTTGTCCGCTTGTTGCTTGCCTCAGCCTGTGGCGGGAAAAGCTCGACGATTGATGTTGTCGGGCCAGGGGGGGCTTTCGGAGAGGCCGCCGCGACCAATACAGGGCGTTATGAGTTTACCTGCGTTGCTCTGGATGATGTGGAACTGCGGGTGATTCCGGGGGAAGTCTTACGCAAAATTCTGTCGGAAGACCCGGAACTGGTATTCCGGATGATGGGACGTCTGTCGGTGAACATGCATTCTCTGATGAGCCAGATTGCCGATTTGAAAATGCGGACCACGGCTGAACGTCTGGCCATGTTTTTGATCGAACTTGCCGGTCAGGTCGAGGGGGCTGCGAAAATCGTTTTACCCTATGACAAGCGGATTGTGGCTGAAAAACTGGGAATGACACCGGAAACCCTGTCGAGGACTTTTGCAAAGCTGCGTAAAATCGGTATCAAAACCGGAGCCGGGAACCAGATAGAGGTCGACGATATGGAAAAGCTGGTTGACTATTGTGGCTATCCGGTTGGTATCGGGCCTCTCGATCTTGGGGGGGTGTGAATGCGGCATCAACCGATCGGACAAAAAGAACTTCAAATCCTATCCCGGGTGGTGATTTTTTCACAGTTACCGGGAAAACTGCTTGCCGAGCTTTTTGACAAACTTTCTGTTTCGGTTTTTGACGAAAGTACAATCCTGTTTTTGGCCGGAGATGAGGCGGATGGTTTTTTTGTTGTGCTTGAGGGGGAGGTCCACCTCAGTGCACTGACCGCAGAAGGAGCCCAGAGCCTGGTTCGCATTGTCGAACGGGAAGAGAGCTTTGCCGAAGCTGCCATGCTCGGTTTGGGGAAATTCCCGATTAATGCTACGGCACAACCCGGAACGGTTATAGCCAAGGTTCCCAAAAAAACATTTGAAGAAAAAATCATTCCCGATACGGAAGCTTCCCTTCACCTTCTAAGTGCCTTAATTCAGCGGCAGCAGTATCTTATTCGGGAAATCAAGGTATTGAAAAGCCTGTCTCCCTGCCAACGTGTGGCGTCCTATCTGCTGGCAATTTTTGAAAGTCAGGAATGGAAAGGGCATGGAGCCCTGCCGCGCTGTAAGCAGGTTATTGCCGGGCATATCGGTATTGATCCGGCGAGTTTTTCCAGAGCCTTACGCAGGCTGGAAGACGCAGGTATTGTCTGCGAAGGACACGAGGTGTTGATCAAGGACCCGGAAAAATTGCGCCGGTATTGTGCTGATTTTGGCTATCTCTCTGATCAGGAGAAAATCCTTATGTCTGCTTGATCAGGCTCAAGGAGAATAAACAATATCTCCCCTAAAGAGAGGAAGGCCCAACATCAGGGCAAGGTAATGATCAGGGGGAATGATGGGATCTCAGGAGAAACATCAAGAAAATATCTGTGAGTTTTCAGTGGAAAGCCTGTTGGCAGAGGGGCGTATTCCTCTGGACGAGGTTGTCGATGCCCTGTTTGGAGAAAATCCTCATTCTTCGGTTTTGCTGGCTTCTGCTTTTGATCCCTTGCCATTACGGCAAAAATTAACCGAATTGGGTTGTCAGATCATTCGGGTCGACACAGGACGGCAGGGCTGGCTGTTTTGTATCAAGCCTGGAAAATTCAAGGATAACGCATCGGAAGAAAAAGGAGCAGGCGGGAAACCTGATTTCTATTTCACTGATGGCCTATTACACATGGATGTCCGGAGAATTGACCCTCCAGACGATTTTCTTGCGATCTTGCGGTTTATCGACAGTTCGGAGCTGGACGATACACTCTGTATCATTCTTTCGTCACTTCCCGGTCGCTTTCTACCGCTTCTGAAGGAAAGGGGCTGGAGTAGCGAGATTATATCTGAAGAGGAAGAACAGATCGTTCTGGCGCTTGAGAAAGGGGTTTCCTGAGCATTCTGCGCGAAGAGTTTTTGTTCAGAAGTCCGGTGATCAGGGGGACGAGCTCTGGCATATCACCTATTGCCTCCATCAGATGCAGGGATCGCTGATCTGCTGCAGCTGTCTTGTAGAGTGCATCAGGAACATCGACTTTCATGTGAATTCCACCGCCGGCCAGAAAAGGCAGGGCGATGACATTTTTACGTTTTGTCAGTTTAGCCCAGTCAGCAAGACGGGGTGTGTTCTCGATAAAGGCCGGGATAACTTCTAGATCAGGATTTAAGCGTTGAAGCTGTTGGGCCATGGCATCAGCGGGTTCTGAAAAGGTCTGGGCACGCAAGGCACCATGCCCGATGACAATAACGGCTGTATCAATGGCGTCGAGCTGACAGGCTTCCAGCTGTTCCCAGATTTTTCTGTGCATCAGTTCTGTCAATCCGGGAAGTTCGAAGATTGGTGGCAGCCTTTTTATTATATGGTTTTTCTGCCATTCGTTCAGACAACCGGGCAAGCGCTCTCGCAGAAATATTCCATCTGCATAAAGGTTCGGGAAAACAGTTACCTCTCCAACAAATATTTTTTCTGGCCCATCACTCAAGCGTGGGGATCGGACAAGGTAACGACAGTCAACAGTCCAGTCTGGCAGCTGTTCAGCCAGCTTTTCTGCTAAACGACAGGTCGGTTCATTCTCGCTTTTGATGTGCCGATTGCCGTGCGCAATAAGTAACAGGGTTTTGCTTTGTGACATTTCTGTTTCTTCCTGACTGATGCGGCCTGTTTGCAGTTTGCCGTCTGTACCTTGCAACCCTCTTTGAGGTCCTGCGCGAGAGCTGCAACACGATTTTAAGAGAAGGCATTCGGTGAAGGGTATGACGCTGGTCAAGTGACTATCTGAGGGGGCTTTCATGGAAAAGGTTGGGGAATTTTCTCATTGACCATCGTCAAAGCAGGGGGGGGCAGGCTCGTGTGATGTTGCTTCCAACACGTCAGGAGTCCCCAGCAGTGACAAAGATAATGACTGGTCGGGGGAGTGAGGTGTGTTGGATAAAATCGACCCGCTTTGGAGGGTGAGTCATGTACAGAAAATTTTTACTGAACACAGTTACACCAATGCTTGTTGGGGTGGGACTGGTTCTGGGGGGCGGAGCAGCCTGGGCTGAATCCGGCCATACACCCGATGGTTCAAACTATGAACCTTCACTTGAATCCATGCCGCTGGATGGGGAAGCACCCGGCGTCAAACCTGGTGTTCCGACCATGACCGAGGAGGAGTTTGCCGCCAGCCGCAAGATCTTCTTTGAACGCTGCGCCGGTTGCCACGGTGTGTTGCGCAACGGTGCCACCGGTCCGGCACTGACCACGGACAGAACACGTGAGCTGGGAATAGATCACCTTAGGGATTTCATTAATTATGGTTCTCCTGCAGGTATGCCGAACTGGGGAACTTCAGGTGACCTGAGTGAAGCTGAAGTGGACATGATGGCGCGTTATGTCATGCAGGACCCGCCACAACCGCCCGAATGGGGCATGAGCAGCATGAAGGAGACCTGGAAGGTTATTGTTCCGGTCGCCGAACGCCCAACCAAAAAGATGAACGATATTGATATCGACAATCTTTTCTCGGTAACCTTGCGTGATACCGGTGAGATTGCCCTGATTGATGGCAAGAGCTATGAGATCACAGCAGTTATTGAAACGGGTTATGCCGTCCATATCTCTCGTGTTTCTGCCTCTGGTCGCTATCTCTTTGTCATTGGCCGTGATGCCAGGGTTGATATGATCGACCTCTGGATGGAAAAACCGGGCAAGGTTGCGACAATCAAGGTCGGTCTTGAAGCGCGCTCGGTTGAAACCTCCAAGATGAAAGGTTGGGAAGACAAATACGCGATCGCGGGTGCTTACTGGCCACCACAGTATGTCATCATGGATGGGGAAACACTTGAGCCTCTGAAAATTGAATCAACACGCGGCACGACCTACGACGAGCAGGAATATCATCCGGAACCTCGTGTGGCGTCGATTGTTGGATCCCACTACAATCCGGAGTTCGTGGTCAACGTGAAGGAAACCGGAAAAATTCTTCTGGTGAACTACGAAAACCTCGACGCCCTTCAGGTAACCACAATCGAAGCCGAACGCTTCCTGCATGATGGTGGTCTTGATTCTACTGGCCGTTACTTCCTGGTCGCTGCCAACGCCCGGGACCGGGTTGCGGTTGTCGATACCAAAGAGCGAAAGCTGGCCGGGCTGGTTGATGTTGGCGTGAAGCCACATCCAGGACGTGGTGCCAACTTTGTTCATCCTGAATATGGCCCTGTCTGGGCAACCAGTCATCTTGGGGATGAAACTGTGGCGCTAATCGGAACAGACCCTGAAGGTCATCCGGATAATGCCTGGAAGAAGGTCGAGAGCCTGGAAGGTCCAGGTGGTGGATCGCTCTTTATCAAGACACATCCCAAGTCGAGCAATCTTTGGGTTGATACGCCTTTGAACTCTGAGGCCGAGCTTTATCAGTCTGTCGCTGTGTTTGATATCAAAAACCTCGACAAGGGGTTTGAGACACTACCGATTGCTGAATGGGCAGATCTTGGTGATGAGGGCGCCCAGCGTGTGGTTCAGGGCGAATACAACCAGGCTGGAACCGAGATCTGGTTCTCGGTCTGGAATGGCAAGGAACAGAATTCCGCAATTGTTGTCGTTGATGACAAAACCCGGAAACTGAAGAAAGTCATCAAGGACCCGCGCCTGATTACACCAACAGGCAAGTTCAACGTCTTTAACACCAGAGAAGACGTCTACTAGAGGCTCTCCTCAGAGAACCTTCTGTTCGATTACAGCAGCGCTGGTGGGGTGGCCAGGGAAACAAATCCTTCCAGCGCTGTATCGAACCGACGTCATGCGGCTTATGTCGCGGTTATCCGACTATTGGAGGATTGATATTATGGAAGCAGCCGGACCTGTATATCTGGTTGGCGCGGGACCGGGAGACCCCGAACTTCTGACAGTCAAGGCCTTACGCCTTATTCAAGAAGCTGATGTGGTGGTCTATGACCGCCTTGTCTCGGACGCTATTCTCGGACTGGTTCCCAGCAAAACCAGGAAACTGTATGTTGGCAAGGAAAGTGGGCATCACAGTCTGACCCAGGACCGTATTAATGAGGTTCTGCTCAATGCCGCCGGACTTTATCGTTCGGTTGTGCGCCTTAAGGGAGGAGATCCCTATATTTTTGGTCGCGGTGGTGAAGAGGCTCTCTTTCTCAAAGAGCATGGTATCTCTGTTGAGGTTGTCCCCGGAATTACTTCCGCAGCAGCCAGTAGTGCCACAACGGGTATTCCCTTGACCCACAGAGGGTTGGCGACAGGGGTTCGTTTTGTAACGGGGCATTTGCGGGAAGATCATAAACTTGACCTCGACTGGGACAGCCTTGCAAACGAGGATACGACTCTCGTTATCTATATGGGACTATCCGCGCTTGCGGTTATTGCGCGGCGCCTGATTGCTGCAGGTTTGCCGGCCGATACGCCTGTTCTCGCGATTGAAAAGGCTACCACGCCGAATGAACGAAAAATCATTGCGCCCCTAAACCGGATCTCACGGGCGGTTCGCGATGAAAAGTTTAAACCTCCTACTTTGATTATTATCGGAAAAGTGGTCTCCCTGGCCGACCAGAAGGAAAAGGTAGGATTTCTGCCTGAGCTTTTGGCGTCAGCGGGGGCAGGTTATGCATGAAGTTCTTCGTCTAATTGTTGCTGTTGGTCTGATCTGGGCAGCCGCTTTCCCTGTACATGCAGCGGATAAAGCGGAAGAAACAGTCGAGATCGATTTACTGCGCCTGTTGCATCAGGATTGTGGCTCCTGCCATGGCATGACCCTGAAAGGGGGGCTGGGGCCAGCCCTGTTATCTGACAGTCTGGCTGCTTATGAGGATGAGGATCTCTTCAGTATCATCCGGGATGGGCGGGAAGAAACGGCGATGCCCCCTTGGCGAGACATCCTTTCTGATAATCAAATCAATGAACTGATCGGGATTTTGCGCGGAAAAACAGCCGCTGCAGATCCGGGAGAAAATAAATGAGATTCGGAACTATACATAAAGTCCGGCAGGCGATCATTCTTTCAATGACGCTGGGGCTTGCTGCCTGTAGTGCAAGTGGTGCTGGGCAGAGCCTGCGCGGGACAGGTGATCTTGGGGTTGTGATTGCGCGTGCCACTGGTGAGCTTGCGGTTATTGACACAACCAACCGTGCGTTTCTTTCCAAAGTGTCTGGTCTGGGAGATCTTAGCCACGCCTCTGTGGTTTATAGTCGGGATGAACGTTATGCCTATGTCTTTGGCAGAGATGGCGGGTTGACCAAGGTTGATATCCTGGCTGCAAAAATAGTGAAGCGGGTCATCCAATCTGGGAACTCTATCGGAGGGGCAATCTCGCAGGATGGCACTCTGGTCGCGGTTGCCAATTATGAACCGGGCGGGGTGAAAGTTTTTGATGCCAGAACACTGGAGCTTATCGTCGATATTCCAGCTGTTCCTGAAGGTGGGGGGGCACGCTCGAAAGTCATTGGTCTGGTTGATGCTCCTGGTAACAGGTTTGTCTTCAGTCTTTGGGATCATGATGAAATCTGGGTTGCCGATATGGCGGATCCCCGGAAACCGGAAATTCAGAAATTTCAAAATGTTGGACGCAATCCCTACGATGCACTGATAACGCCGGATGGACGGTATTATATCGCAGGTCTGTTTGGAGAAGACGGGATGGCACTGCTGGATCTGTGGCATCCAGAGCAGGGAGTGCAACGTATTCTCGGGAGCTATGGCAAGGGTGAAGATGATAAGCGCCCGGTCTATAAAATGCCCCATCTGGAAGGGTGGGCTATTGCCGACGACCTTGCGTTTGTTCCAGCCGTCGGCAGACACGAGGTGCTGGTCATCGATATGACAAGTTGGAGAGAAATCCAGCGTATTCCAGTCGCCGGGCAACCGGTATTTGTCATGGCCCGTCCGGACGGACGTCAGGTCTGGGTCAACTTTGCTTTTCCCGACTATCACCAGCTGCAGGTGATCAGTAGCGAGAGCCGAGAAGTCATAAAGACACTGCCTGCTGGCAAGGGCGTTTTGCATATGGAATTCCACCCAAGGGGGGAAATAGTCTGGGTTTCCGTGCGGGATGAAAACAAAATCATAGCCTATAACACAGAGACTTTTGACAAGCTTGAAGAGCTGGCTCTGGAGAGCCCCAGCGGTATCTTCCTGAGTGCCCGTGCGCACAAACCCGGCCTGTGAGGAACGTACGATGATTGATCAATTAAATGATCTCGAGGTTCGCCTGCTGAACAACTGGCAGCGTAACTTCCCGGTTTCATCCCGACCTTATGCTGAAATTGCTGCACGTGAAGGAGCAAGTGAAGAAGAGGTTATCAATGGCTTTGCCCGTCTTGCCGAACGCCGGGTGTTGTCCCGTATCGGAGCAACTTACTGTACCGGGCGGGCTGGTGCTTCCGTTCTTGCAGCGGTCGCTGTTGAGCCGGAACAACTGGAAAAGGTAGCGGTTCAGATTAACAGCTTTGCCGGGGTGAATCATAATTACGAACGCAGTAACGCGCTCAACCTTTGGTTTGTGGCGACTGCAGCAGATACAGAAACGCTCGACAGAACTCTTGAAGCGATCGAAAGAAAGATCGAACACGAGGTTCTGATCATGCCAATGGTTGAGGCTTACCGTCTTGATCTGGGGTTCAGGGTGACATGATGCTGGACAAATTTGAAAAAAATCTGATCGCGCGCCTCAAAACCGGACTGGCTCATACAGCTCGTCCCTATCACGAACTGGCAGGCGGGCTTGGCTGTGATGAAGAGAAGGTCATGGCAACAATCAAGAAGCTGAAGGACGAGGGAGTGATTTCGCGGTTCGGGGCAATTCTGCACCATCGCGAGCTGGGGTATAAGGCCAATGCCATGTGTGTGTTTGACCTCCCTGATGCCCATGTTGGTGATTTCGGGCGACAGATTACAGCCTATCCTTTTGTGACACTCTGTTATCAACGCAAACGAGCGCTGCCCCGCTGGCCCTATAATCTCTATTGCATGATTCACGGCAAGGACCGGGATATTGTCTTGCGTCAGTATACTCAACTGGTCAGTGACCTGTCGCTTGAGGAGGTCGCCAAACAAATTCTGTTTAGCGACCGGCGGTTCAAGCAGACGGCAGGAAACTATGGCACAGCAGGAGGGAGCGATGACTGACAATTTGGTTTTCGCGGATCTGGATGCAACAGATCGGGCCCTGATTAATGGGTTACAGGGCGGTTTTCCTGTTTGTGAGCGGCCTTTTGCAGAAATCGGAGGCTGGTTCGGTCTTTCCGAGTGTGAAGTAATCTCGCGCATATCCCGTTTGTGTCACGACGGGACAGCTTCCCGTTTTGGCCCGCTTTACAACACCGAGGCCATGGGGGGCGGGGTGACACTCGCGGCGATGTGGGTGCCGGAAGATAATTTCGATGATGTTGCCAGACTGGTTAACAGCTACCCGGAAGTCGCCCACAATTACGAACGCACGCATGTTCTCAACATGTGGTTTGTGGTTCTGACCGAGAACCCGGGGCGTGTTGCAGAAGTTCTGCAAGAGATCGAGAAGAATACGGGGTTGAGAGTCTATGACATGCCCAAAGAAGAGGAGTTCTTCCTTGAGTTAAAACTTGAGGCCCTGGCGGAGGAAGTGACATGAAACAGGAACCTCCCGCTGTTTTTCTTGATAATCTCGACCGGGATCTGATTGCCCTGACCCAGAAGGGATTGCCACTGGTGTCGCGTCCTTACCATTATCTGGCTGAAAAACTGGGGCTCTCAGGCGAGCAGGTCATGTTGAGGATCAAAGCCTTGCAGGGCAAAGGAGTTATCCGGCGCATCGGTTTGATACCCAATCATTATCGTCTGGGATATTGCGCGAATGGCATGACAGTCTGGGATGTTCCAGATGAGCAGACATCCCTTCTTGGCCCTAGGATAGGTGCGCTGTCGTTTGTCAGCCACTGTTACCGACGGCCCCGATACTTGCCGGAATGGCCTTATAACCTCTTTGCCATGGTCCATGCCCGATCCAGAGCCGAAGTGGAAGAACTGGCACAGGAAATTTCCGATATTCTGGGAGAGCACAACCGGGGTCATAAAATTCTCTATAGCACCCGGATTTTGAAAAAAACCGGTCTGAGGCTGGCAGGAGATTTGTCCAAGCCAGACGAGGGAAAAAGGGAGAACAAGGATGCTTAGAATAAGCCAGTATATGCGCGCAGCTTTTGCCCCTGAGACAAAACCCCAGAGAGTCAGTCCGGCGGCCAGAGCCGACGGTCCCGTCGTCATCTGGAATCTCCTGCGCCGCTGTAACCTGAAATGTCGACACTGTTATGCCTTCGCCGCTGATTTTGATTTTCCGGGAGAACTTTCCACCCCTGAAATCATGGACGTAATGGATGACCTGAAAAGCTATGGTGTCCCGGTTCTGATCCTGTCTGGTGGTGAACCCATGATGCATCCTGATATTTTACCAATCCTGTCTCGCGCCAAGTCCATGGGGTTTTATGTCACGCTTTCGACCAATGGCACGACCCTGACGCCGGAAGACGTTGAGGTTCTGGCCGAACAAAAGGTCGATTATATCGGGATCAGCCTCGACGGTCTGAAAGAGCGTCATGATTACGTCCGCCGTGAAGAGGGCAGTTTTGACAAGGCTCTGCGAGGTATCCGTTTGTGTCGGGATGCTGGCCTGCCTGTTGGCGCCCGTTTTACCCTGACCAAGGATAATGCAGAAGATCTTCCCGGTTTGCTGGATCTTGTGAAGGAAGAGAACATCGACAAGTTCTATCTTTCGCACCTGAACTATGCCGGACGGGGAATTGGCAACCGCCGTGATGACGTCATGCTGGAGACAACCCGCAAGGCTGTTGAGCTGGTGTTTGAAAGCTGTGCAGAAGATATTCGAAACGGAATCAAGCGGGATTATGTCTCTGGTAACAATGATGCCGATGGTGTGTTTCTGAAGATGTGGCTGGAAAAACATCATCTCGCGGATATCGGGCAAGAGCGGATGGACAAGGTCATCGCGATGCTGGAACGCTGGGGAGGGAACTCGACCGGCGTAAAGGTGGCCAATATTGACAATATGGGGGATGTGCATCCGGACAGTATGTGGTGGGGTCACACGATAGGGTCAGTAAAGAAACGGCCTTTTTCAGAGATATGGAATGATCCGCAGGATCCTGTTATGGACGGCCTGCGGCAGAAACCGCGGCCTGTCACGGGGCGTTGTGGTGAATGCAAGTTCATCGCGATCTGTGGCGGCAATACGCGGACCCGTGCGCTTCAGGCCTGTGATGACCCCTGGGCTTCTGATCCCGGCTGTTATCTGAGCGACGCTGAAATAGGTATTTTTAAATCAGATTCTCCCGACAGTTCTGACGCAAAGGTGGAGGCGGCACAATGAACAGTCTGACCAAATTTGTATTGCTTACAGCCGTTGGGATTGCAGGTGCGGTTGCTTCGCACATGGTGCAGGCGCAGGAACCTATTCCTGCAGGCGAGGTGAAGGAAGGGGCCGCGCTTTATGCAACACATTGCGCTGCCTGCCATAACGGAGATCGTTTTGGCGGAATTGGCCCGGCGCTATTACCGGAATCCATCGCCAAGTTACGGGGTGAGGCCTTGACAACCGTCATTGCCAAGGGGCGTCCAGCCAGCCAGATGCCTGCCTTTGCCGGGGAATTAAATGAAGAGCAGATTGGGCAACTGTCCGCATATTTGAGGTCGGAGCCGGCTGTACAGCCTGTCTGGGGAGAGGACGAAATCAAGGCGACCTATACTCTGCTGGTTGATCCGATGAGCTTGCCAAACAAGCCTGTGTTTGCCGGAGATCCGCTCAATCTCTTTACTGTCGTAGAAGCAGGTGACCATCACGTTACCATTCTTGATGGCGACAAAATGGAGCCGCTGACCCGGTTTGAAAGTCGTTTTGCCTTGCATGGCGGGGCAAAGTATTCCCCGGACGGACGGTTTGTGTATCTGGCTTCCCGTGACGGCTGGGTAACCCTGTATGATCTTTACAGCCTACAGAAAGTGGCCGAAGTTCGGGTTGGGCTTAACACCCGCAATGTGGCGGTTTCTGATGATGGCCGGTATGTCATGGCCGGTAACATGTTACCGCATAGTCTGGTGGTGATGGATGCGAAAGACCTGAAGCCCCTCAGGATTATTCCCGTGACAGGAGATGACGGTGCAAGCTCCCGGGTCAGCGCTGTTTATACTGCCCCCCCGCGCGGCAGTTTCATTGTCGCGCTCAAGGATATGCCCGAGGTTTGGGAAATTCCCTACAGCAAGCCTAAGAAGCCGATTTATCCCGGATTTGTTCACAACTATGAAGCGGGGATGGTTGAGGCGCTGGGCGTCCAGGATCGGGCTTTTGCCTTGCGCCGGATCAGGCTTGAAGATCATCTTGATGATTTCTTCTTTGATCAGGATTACCGCCATCTGATCGGCGCATCGCGTGACGGCCAAAGTGGACAGGTGGTGAACCTCAATGTCGGGCGCAAAATCGCCGATGTTGCCCTGGATGGCATGCCGCATCTGGGATCAGGGATAACCTTTGACTGGCAGGACCGATCTGTCCTGGCGACGCCTCATCTTATGGAAGGAAAAATTTCTGTTATCGACATGCAGGACTGGTCAACCATCAAGGTGCTGGAGACCATGGGGCCCGGATTTTTCATGCGCAGCCATGAAAACAGTCCCTATGCCTGGGCTGATGTGTTCTTTGGTCCAAACAGGGATGTTGTACATATCATTGATAAATCCACGCTGGAAATCGTCAAGACGTTAAAGCCGGAACCGGGCAAGGTTGCAGCCCATGTCGAGTTCGATCGTTCTGGCCGATATGCCTTGTTGAGCATTTGGGATGATGAGGGCGCGGTCATTGTCTATGACGCAAAAACCCTTGAGGAAATAAAACGTCTTCCCATGTCCAAGCCGGTTGGAAAATACAACGTTTATAACAAGATCACCTATTCAGCCGGTACCAGTCACTAGAGATAATACTGCATCGGTTATCCCATCCTGTTGCGATCACAATCCCTGGTCTCGTGATCGGACGGGTAAGGCGGGGAGCCTCCCGGGTTCCCCGCCTTTATCTTTATTATGGGGAAGGCAGTGTTTTTCCTGCAGATAGATTTAAAGGGATAATCTTTCCCGTTGACGGGATTTCCTGCGAAACAGGTCGGTCAGGGATCTGCTGGAAACGCCAAAGGTCTCCCTGATTTCCTCGCGCGACATGCCCTTGTTGTATGACGATACAACCAGTGCACGTCTGATCCGTTCGGAAACTCCCCAGGGGGAGGGAATTTCCAGATACCCGCTGCTGTCAGAAAGATGCATGATCTGGTTATAGAGCTGTTCGGTCACTGGAAAACCAAACTTGTCAGCAAGATCTTTCCAGTCATTCCGGATATAGAGCTTTCGTCCGCCATTTTCATAAATGAATTCCAGTGTGATCTTGAAACTGACCTGTTCAATCAGTTCTGAGACAAGCCAGGGGAGAGCCGCGAGAATTTGCCCCCTGTTTTCATTAAAAAGATCTTCCAGTGTTTTGAATGCTTGGTCGTCATAAATCGGTATACCCTTGAATATTTGACGTTTCATATCGGTATCCTTGTCCCTGTTGCCGATTTAGACGTCTTAATGCATCTCTTACTAAAGCATAAGTGGAATGATTCCCGTTATGGGTGTGTATTAATTTTCAGTATGTCCTTAAGCGAGCAATGGTGCTCTGTGTTTTGAAGACTTAGGAGACTGATATGGATTATACACTGACCCTTAATGTTGCCCCGACAGATCTGGAAGTTATCAATGGTGCCCAGCAGAAAATTGCCCTGGCTAAACCAGTTGGTAATTCAAAGGTTGATGTGATCTGGCTGGCCTTTGATCCTTTTGAAAGCAATACCATTCAATGGTCAGAGGAATACTGGCTCTATGCCAGTACTGCTGCGGTGGGTAAGTCCGGTGAAAAAATCACCAAGTTGTCAGAGGTTCAACCCGGACCTGCGATGAACGGTTCAATCTATCCCTTCAGTAACAACGCGACTTTTGGAACCCCGGTGAAAAGCCCGGATGTGGCGACGGATACTTTCGCAGCCGTGAACAACATGTCCTATGAAAAGTATCCTGCGCTGACTTTTGGTTTGTCACAGTCCGCTCAGGTTAACCAGGAAATTCAGGACCGGAAACCCCTGTCGGCCAGTTCTGTCCTCGCGACACAGTCCATCCAGATCACTCCCTTTACCCATGTCTATATCTGGCTTGAGGGGCATTTCGAGAGCTCGACCATCATTACCGACATCACAGGGCTCAAATCCGTTGCCAAGTTCGGCGGTGGAACCAATGAAATCGCCATGACCTATGACGGGAAAAGCGGTTCTTTCCATCAATAGACAAACAGAAAAAGTTTGCTGCTATCTTTAATCATCCTTACGTGTTGGTCGGCAGGACGCTGCGGCGGTGTATCCCCCTGCCTGCCCCGGGCTTGCCGGCCGACACGTGCCAAGAAGGGAACAGTTTTATGATGACCAGAAATATCTATTCGGCTTTTTGCTCTCTTGTCCTTGTCGCAGGTGCGTTGATGACCATTCCTGCTACAGCCTCGGCGCAGGTTGCTTGTGACGAGAACCAACCCGAGAGAGTGGCTGTCAATGTACCGAATACCAATCCTCAGCAAGTGGTTGAGATCAACCGGAAACACATATTCTGTGGCGAGGTGCGTAATAATAGGGCCAAAGGTTTTCACTCCCGGCCTGGCGGGTTGAATCCTGTAACAGTCAACACCGACGATGCGGATGTTGCTCAGCACCGGGTTCTCGTGAATGGCATTGAAGTGCCAAGCGGGCTTTATAACCTGCGTGATTTTGAGATTACAGATAACGGGGTAACGGCAGTCAAGGCGATTTCGACGATGTATCCTGATCATTGCAGTTATAATGATGTACTTACGGCGATCGCCTATGCTTCCAATAACCAGAACCGTCTTTCCGGCGGGACCTGTCTGACTGATCAAGGGGAGGAATTCCCGATCCAGATCTATTGGCTGAATGGCTATATCAACACAGCCTTCCCGATTGTGCAGTAAGCACGAAAGTATGACAGAAGAGGAGGGTGGGGGTGCCTGCCTTCCTTATTCTGTTATAGATATTCAGATTTCTGGGTGGCTTCTACCTGATAAAGTATTCTGGCGAAAAGAAAGAGAAACAATGTTCCAGTGGATTACCAGGAAGTTCTGGTCCCTGTTTGGCAAGGATGACCGGGCCATGATCTTGTCTGACTATAGCCAACAGGAAAACAACCGCATTCAGAGGTTTCTGGAGGAGGATGTCCAGTTCGACCTGAAATGGGCGGAATTCTTGTGTGATCAAAGCAAAAAGGCTCTGGCGGATAAAACACATTTCTGGGAGGGAACAGCCAACGCCAGCCTTATCCGTATTCAGGCCTCCGGAGTGGTGATTGAGCCACTTCATGAGCAATATCCGGATAATATTCTTCTGCCTCACAGCATTTTTATAGCCCTGCTTGAGGGCTGGATCACTTCCCTGAAATCTGACGGGAAGTAGTGTTGTTCTGAAAAAAGGTCTCAGAGAACAAAGCGGGACTGATTATGTGGGACGATGGGGAGAATACCCGATCTGTCCTCTCGGAAATTTGTCCCTGACTTGACCGACGTCAAACCCGGGACTCTTCAAAGGGCGTATCCCTGTTGGGGATGGAGGGGTTTTCCTGCGTTGTGCAAATCTCCTCGCATCCGTCTAGCAATGGGGGAGATCCATTATGAATGAGCGCTTATCAATCAGCGCCGCCCGAAATATCTTCTATGGAGGAACGATCTTCTTTGCCGTGATCTTCATCGCACTGGTCATCAATTCGGTGAACTATGCGACGGACAGTGAAACGTCAAACGCCTCGGAACTTAACGAGAAAGTTGCCTTGGGCAAGGAAGTTTGGGAACGCAATTCCTGTATTAACTGTCACACGTTGTTTGGAGAAGGGGCGTATTTCGCACCGGAACTGGGCAATGTCTGGGTACGCCGTGGTGGTCGTGAAGATGCCGAAGGGGCCGCTGATTTTATCAAGGAATGGATGAAATCACAGCCGAGTGGCGTCGAGGGCCGTCGTCAGATGCCACAGTTCAACCTCAGCGAAGAGGAACTGGATGGTCTTGTCGAATTTTTCAAGTGGACCAGTGGGGTCAATACCCAGAACTGGCCGCCGAATGACGAAGGCTAGGCCGGAAGGAGAGGTTCCATGAAATATCAATCACAAAAAGTCGCATTATACTATTTTGTCGGTGCGCTGGTGCTGTTCCTGTCTCAGGTCTCTTTCGGGGCTCTGGCCGGGGCAGTGTATGTCTGGCCAAATCTTTTGTCAGAAACCATTCCCTTTAGTGTCATTCGCATGATCCATACCAACAGCCTGATTGTCTGGCTGTTAATGGGATTTATGGGAGCAGCCTATTACCTTATTGCAGAAGAAGCCGAGACCGAGATCTATTCTCCGTTGATTGCCAAGATCCAGTTCTGGTTGTTTCTGTTTGGCGGTGCGGCGGCAATTGTCGGTTATCTGATGGGCATACATGGTGGCCGGGAATTCCTCGAGCAGCCAACCTGGATCAAGGTCGCGATTGTTGTCGTCGCCCTGATGTTCCTGTTCAACCTGACCATGACCGTACTCAAAGGCCGTAAAACCGCGGTATCCATGGTCCTGATCGTCGGGTTGTGGGGGGTGGCGTTGCTGTTCCTCTTTGCCTTTTACAATCCGGTCAACCTGGTTCTGGACAAGATGTTCTGGTGGTTTGTTGTCCATCTGTGGGTTGAAGGTGTCTGGGAACTGGTGATGGCTTCCATCCTTGCCTTCCTGATGATCAAACTGACCGGAGTGGACCGTGAAGTCGTGGAAAAATGGCTGTATCTGATCGTCAGTCTGGCGCTCTTTACCGGCCTTCTTGGCACAGGACACCATTACTACTGGATCGGTACGCCGGGATACTGGCAGTGGATCGGTTCTGTCTTCTCTACTCTTGAGGTAGCTCCTTTCTTTGCCATGGTTCTCTTTACCTTCTACATGGTCTGGAAAGGTGGTCGTAATCACCCGAACAAGGCAGCCTTGCTCTGGTGTCTGGGATGTTCCGTCTTTGCGTTCTTTGGCGCTGGTGTCTGGGGCTTCCTGCATACGCTGTCCAATGTGAACTACTACTCTCACGGTACGCAGATCACAGCGGCGCATGGTCACCTGGCTTTCTATGGTGCCTATGTCATGGTCAATATTGCGATCATGACCTATGCGATGCCTAAACTGCTGGGTCGGGAACCCTATCGTCAGATGCTCAATATGTGGGGCTTCTGGGTGACATCATCCGGTGTTGCTTTCATGACCTTTACATTGACCTTTGCCGGAACCATTCAGGCACATGTGCAGCGGTTTATTGGTGAGTCCTATATGGATGTTCAGGATCAGCTTGGTTTCTTCTACATCCTGCGTCTGGGATCAGGTCTTGTGGTGGTTATCGGGGCTTTCATGATTGTCTACTCCCTGTTTGTACCAGGACGTGATGCCCGTCGGGTCAGTCCTTCTGCCCATACTCGGGCCGCCGAATAGGCCTGGTCTGATGTTCTATGCCGGGGCTCTGAGCCAGAGCCCCGGTTATTCCCGGGTCAATCAGCCGGGGCTTTGAGAATTTTTCCTTTTATAATTGAATAGCGCGTGAGTGTTATGGCCCAATCCATTTCTGAAAATGTTACACGTTTAGGGGATACCCCAGACAACGCACCTTATTATGAACCGACAGCCAATGAATGCCTGTTGTTTGAACAGGCATTCAAGAACAAGCTGCCGTTGTTGCTCAAGGGACCAACAGGTTGCGGCAAGACCCGTTTTGTAGCCCATATGGCGCACAGACTTGGTGTGCCACTGCATACCGTTTCCTGTCATGATGATCTCAGTGCCTCAGATTTGACCGGACGTTATCTGCTCAAGGGCGGAGATACTGTCTGGGTTGACGGTCCTCTGACCAAAGCAGTCCGAGAAGGGGGGATCTGCTATCTTGATGAGGTGGTCGAAGCGCGTAAGGATGTGACTGTCGTGTTGCATCCCCTGACGGATGATCGCCGGGTTTTGCCGCTGGAACGAACAGGTGAGTTGTTGCAGGCTCCGGATAACTTCATGCTGGTGGTTTCCTATAACCCGGGTTACCAGAACATGATGAAAAGCCTCAAACCCAGCACGCGCCAGCGCTTTGTTGCCGCCGAATTTGATTTCCCTGATGCGGCAACTGAAGCCCGGATTGTTGCGACAGAAAGCGGGCTGGATTTGGACCGGACCATGGGGCTGGTGCGTCTGGCAGGTAAACTGCGCGAGATGAAGGGGCAGGATCTGGAGGAAGGGGTCTCCACCCGCTTGCTGGTTTACTGCGCCACATTGATCCAGGCTGGCATGGGGTTTGATGAAGCCATTCGTCACGCGATGATCGAGCCTTTGACCGATGATCTTGATGTGAAGCAGGGACTGGAAGAAGTGGTTCGGGTCAGCTTTGGCTGAAGTTCTGCCTGCCATAAGTTAGAGAAGAAGTCAGGAGGCCCATCATGAGTATTATGGAGCTCATCGAGGTTGAGGAGTTTGTCGGGCGTCAGTGGCACAAGTTTATCGCCGGGGCGGAGAGTTATGAAAACTTTCCGGAGCAGGTTGTCGAGCTGGAAGAGGTGCGTGGCGCGCTGAGTGTTTTCTTTCGGGCGCTGGGGGGCGAAAATGCGGTAGAGATTGCGGCAGCCGGGCAGGAGAAATCCGGGCATCGTTTGTCCTTTCGCCAGAAACTTGGCATGGATGTCGAAAAAATGCAGCGGGCGACGCTGGATGGCAGGACGTTGATGTTGCCGGAAATGATCGCTTTCTTTCCCGATGTAAAAACCAACCGGGATCTCTATTTCTGGCTGGCGGCGTTTTTTACGGTGAAGGCTCCCGCGGAGCCAATCCGGGAGAGAGATCTGTTGCGACATGATCTCTGTTTTATACGCCAGTCCTGGATCACCTCACGAGAACTTCTGGAGCACCTCAAAGGTCTGGTTCCGGTTTATCTGGATCTTTCGGCATTCCTGTTACGGCTTCGCCCGCTACGGAACCAGCTGCCAGCCCAGGAGCAGGCTGTTGAAGCTGTCATTCGCTATCTTTTGGGGGAGCGATGTGATCTCCCCGTGCTGGCAGAAGAGTATCTGGCGTTTGTATTGTCTCCTGAGACGCCAGCTTTTAACGACACTGGAAAGAGCAACTTTATTGCATCGGCCAGCTACAAGCCCTTTTTACCCGTTCCCCTGTGGGGAGAGATGATTGAGGGGGCCTTCACCACGGAGGCGGCAGGCAGTGAAGCAGGAGACGGGGGCAAAAGCAAAAAAGCAGAAGACAGACGCAAGCGACGGGCGGAACGCAAAGAGCTGGATCAGACCAAGAGGAACGACGGTTTTTTTGTCAATGTCTATGACAAGCTTATGGCCGTTACAGATATCATCAACGTCAACCGCAATATCAAGGAGGATGACGAAGATTCCGCCTTGGAGACTGCAGATGATCTGGACCGGATTACCCTGACGGATCACGAAGAGAAGGCCGCGACCAAAATCAAGATTGATCTGGACCTGCCTGCGAATGAACTGGATGAAAGCCGGGTGGAAACCAAACGTGCCGTGAAGGAATGGCATTACCGTAAACAGGCCTATTTGCCAGATTATTGTGCGGTAACCATGCGTGAAGCCGATGAGGACGGCGGGGATTGGAAAATTGATACCCTGACGGCCAGGCGTATTCGGCTGGTCCGCCGGCAGTTCGAGGCTTTTCGGAACAACCGGCTGCAACTGCGGGGCCAGGCGGAAGGGAACGAGCTGGATCTGGAAGCTCTGGTTCGTGCCCGGGGGGACCTTCAGGCCAGTGGAAGTTGCTCTGATCGGTTTTATATCAACAGTCGCAAGATTGATCGCGACATAGCGGTTTCGATCCTGATGGATGTGTCGCTCTCCACTGACAGCTGGCTGGATGAGCGGCGGGTGATTGATGTGGAAAAGGAATCCCTGGCCATTCTTGCCAATGGACTTGATGCTGCCGGAGATGACCTGTCGATCCACACCTTTACTTCCCGCAAGCGGCACTATGTGCGGATTGACCGGGTCAAAGGGTTTGATGAAGCCTTAAATGATCAGGTGATGCGCCGGATATCGGCTTTGAAACCGGGGTACTATACCCGGATCGGGGCGGCGATCAGGGTGATGGCCGAGGAGCTGGAAAAGCGCCCCAACCGGCAGAAACTTTTACTGATCCTCACGGATGGGAAACCGAACGACGTGGATCATTACGAGGGGCGGTATGGCATCGAGGATGCACGCAAGGCGGTACAGGAATGCCGTCGCAAGGGCATTACGGTCTTTGGTGTGACCATTGATCAGGAGGCCAAGGACTATTTCCCGATTGTTTTTGGGCGCGGAGCCTATCATATCGTCGGGAATGTCGCCCGCTTGTCTCAGGCCTTGCCTAAAATCTATCGTCAACTGGTTAAAGAAAGCAGTTAACGTTCAGGTCTTGTTCTACTTGGTTTTCCGGATCTATTTTCGACACAAAGGTACTTTGGCCTCTTGGCGATCAACACTTCAAGGCTGATCAGTCTTGGTGTTTTTTATCGAGAGCCAAGGCGATGGCGGATTTAATAGTCCCATTTCCAGTAGACGCCGACCTTGCTTTCGGCGCTTTGGCCGGTTTCGCTTTCGACGGTGACGTTCGGGGTCAATTCTATCTGGACCTTGGCACGGGTGCTACCAGCTCCTGCACCCTGATCCACGCCGATGTAGATGTCATCATTGATATATTTGCCGACGCTGACTTCCGGAGCGCCTGTGGTTTCGTTTGTTCCGGCAGTCAGGACGTCCACGCCCAGTGAGTCACGGGCGAAATCAAGAATACCGCCCCCGGTGTCGATCTTGCCAGAGAGAGAGGCAACAGCCGTCGCCAGTTGCAGGGCCTCAACGGCGGTGAGCTTCCCGGCGGCCTTGCCAAAGAGTACTTGCGACAGGACCTCATCCTGAGGCAAGTCGTCAGGTGAGGTAATGGTGATTTTGGGATCGGAAGCCGTGCCTTCGATCTTGACGATGGCGGTGACGTTACTGGCTTCATAAATGGCGGAAAGGGAAAGCTCCGGGTTGATCACAGAACTCCCGACCAGAGAAATTTTCCCCTGCTGCAGTTTGAAATTTTTTCCAGCAAAAGAGAACTGACCGCGTACCGGACTCAGATATCCTTCTACCCGGGGGGCATCGGCCGTGCCTTTAACTTTGAACTGGCCTTCCCATTCAGAATCAAGGCCGCGGCCACGGATGAAAACACGCCTGGGCAGGGATATCAGAAGGTCCATGGCAACAGTGCTCCCGGCTTTTGGTTTATCCTTCTGGATATCGGGGGAGGCGCCGGGACGATTGACCTCGATGACATCCAGTTCGACAACGCCGGGGGCCAGAGCTTTGTCTATGTTGATGGTTACCTCGCGTGTGGTGATGTCTCCCGTAACGTTGAGGCCTGTTGTCTGTCCGGTGATATTGATGTTGCCGTCTGTTTGCAAAGTGATCTGGTCGTGGTCCAGCGCGGCAAGGTTATCAAGCTGGATGGTCAGCGCGACAACAGGGTCTGTCATGTCCTGGAGGTCAACAGTGCCTTCTGAAGACAGCGTACCGCCCTTGGGGTCCTGAGCCCGGGCTTTTAACAGCAGGCGTGTGCTATCCTGAATATCGGCGTTAAATTCAAGCTGTCTCAGGATGGTACCGAATTCAATGTTTTCATATTCTCCGTCACTCAGGCTGGCCTGGCCGTTGAGCCGGGAGTTGGCGAGAGTTCCGGAAAGCTCAGCATTTGCCTGTAATGTTCCGGTGAGGATCTGGGTATCAGAAGCCATAAACTGCCAGAGGCTATTGATGTCGCTGTTGGTGGCAAGCTTTGCCGAGACGGGTTGTTGCTCGGGAATTGTAAGGCTGAAGGGGCTAAGGGAAATAACTGCGGGCAGGTATCCGCTTGCGGTTAGCGTCGTTGCCTGATCACTGTTGATGTCGGCTGAAAAATCAACACGGTGATTGTGCAGCTTTGCCGCAAAGGTACCTGTGAACTCTGGCAGATCCTGGTTTTTATCTTTACCGAGGCTCATTCCTGATGCGCGCAGATCAAGTTTTCCCGTGCTGTTCCCTTGGCTGATGTGCAGATTTGCCTCCCCCTCCAGTGTCCCGCTTGGGTGCAGGTCAGGTACAATAATCTCAACCATGTTGAGAGGCAGGGATCTGAGGGAAAGCTGGGCCGTGGCACTTTGGTCGACGAGAAGGGCTGAGGCGGTAAGGCTTCCTTCTCCCAAGGCGAGTTCAAAGGCCTGCAGTGTTGTTGAAGAGCTGCTTTGTTCAAGTATCAGAGGCGATCGCAGTAATATTTTTCTATCGGCAAATTCGCCATTCAGTCTTGCCAGATGGAAGACTGTTGCTTTCTGTCCAAGTTTTAGATCCCCGCTCCCTTCAAGCCGAAGTCGTGGGTCTGTTGCGCCTTTGAGGTCAAAAGTGTAGTCAAGATCTGATGGTTTGCCGTTGGCATTCAGGTCGAGCTGGCTCAAAGCCATCGTATCAAAGGTGAGGCCTTTCGAGTTGATGTCAAGTGACACCTGTGAATCAGTCAGGGCTCCCAGGGACCGGGCTTTGACTTTCAGGTTTTGAATTTCAACATTTTCTTCGGTCAAAGAAAGCTGTTCTGCATCCAGATCAAGCGATGCCTGCTGTTGCCCCTGTTCAGATTCAAGAGCGATTTTCAGACTTGCTGTTCCGGAAAGCGGGCTCCCCAGAAAGCTGCTGAAAGCGGAGAGTTGGGGAAGCGTTCCGATGATCTGGCCTTTTAACGGCTGGCCCTCAAAGGGAATGGACAGTTCTCCTGAAAACTGGTTATCGCCTGAACGCATCAACAGTTTTGTCAGCTCAAGACTGCCGTATTCAGGAAGTGAGATGTCAGAGGTCAGATCAACAGCTGTTTGCGGACGGGTGAGCCGGGCCTTGAGGGCTCCTGTCGGGGTTGTACCGAGAGTGGCGATGTCGAAGGTGCTGTCGAGGGTCCCGATTGTCGTGCCATTCAAGCCCAGTTGTTCAATGACAAGGCGACCTTCAGTCGAGGGGTTGGAGAGATCACCAGCCAGCTGTGTTGTCAGCGTGGCTTTTCCGGCCATTTCTGTACCCGCGGCCCGGTTCAGTTTCGTCAGGTCGTTGATAACGGTCTTGAAATTGCCGGCGACGGTTTGAAAGTCCATTGGTAGAGTAAGGCTGCCTTCAAGTGAACCAACTGGCAGGGACAGCAGGATGTTATTGAGTTGAAGGCTGTCTTGGCCGAGAGATAATCCACTTGTGAGAGAGGGATTTTCGCCAGCCAGATATTGTAGCTCTGGCATTCTGAGGTCGAACTGGTTCAGGTCGAGAGCAACTTGTCCAGTCAGGCCGCTCTCAAGATCAGTGCTTTCCAGTTGCAGGTTGGCTTGCAGTTGCCCACCAAAATTTGAGACAGCTTCAAGACTGTCCAGTTGACTTGAAACAGTTGCTTTGGCGGTCAAGTTTTGGGTGTCGGCTTCACCGGATGCCTGAAGGGTTACATGTTTCCCGATGGCGTTGAGCTCTTCAAACTTGATGACACCGGTCGTCAGAGCATAGTCGAGGTTCATATCAAGAAGGAGTTCCTGGCCAATTACCGAGGTTACCTGATCCTGTAATCCGGTGATTTCGCTGAGGGCAACTGTTCCATTCAGGGGAATATGCTCGAGATTTTCAAAAGAAAGCCGGGAGCTGATGGTCGCAAAGATTTCTTCTATTGCTGCTGTATCAGCCAGATTGACCGTCCCCAGCTGCAAAGCCGCAGTCAAAGAAAGTGCTGAAAAGCTGCCATCTGCGGACAGATCGACTGTTGCCCGATCAAAAGAGAGGGGAGAGATCAAAGGACGAACTGACTCAATGTCGAGCAGTTCCAGTGAAAGCGCGAGATCCAGTGCTTCTTCATCAAGGTTGACTGTGCCTTCACCGGAGGTTTTCAGGAGCGAGTTGAAGAGCTGTATTTCTTTTAAAGAAATCAGACTGGTCTTCTGGTTCCAGCTGAGCTGACTTTCCAGAGTTGTCCGCTCATTTTTGAGCAAGGGCAATGAGTTGATAAAGTTTTCTGAAGGCGTGAAACCACCTTGCAGGTCAAAGGTAATGATCTCTTTTCCACCGCTCTTGAGCAGGGCATCGGCCTGTAACAGATTTTCTGCAGAGGCGAGAAACTCTCCCCGCCAATTGTCTAGCGGGCCTGCCCCCTTGAGGGAGAGGGTTATTGCCGGATAATCTGGCAGTTCAAGACTCCGCGCAAGCAAACCGCCCTGGGGTTCTGCCAGCTGTACATCAATCGCCAGGTTTTGTGTTGCAGGGATAAAATCGATTTTTGCGTCGACGCTTGCGTTGCCAGTGTCCAGCTGGACAATGCGCAATTCGCTGTGAATGGCATCCTCAAGCTGGCTGCGCAGATTCATCGACAGGGACAAACGTGCTTCCTGTCCAAGCAAAGGTTCACCAAGGTACAAGCTTGCCAATTCGACTTTGCCAAGACTGATTTCAACCGGGAGAGGGAAGATATCGGTGCTGTTGGTCTCTGATGGAGAGTCTGGCAGATCTGGTGCGCGGGCAAGATCAAGTGACTTCAGCAACAGGCTGTCGATCTGTACTCTAGCCTGTAACAGTTGCCAGGAAGACCAGCTTACCTCCAGATCCTGCAGCTCCAGCCAGGGGCCCGCTTTGTCATGCAGGATGAGCGAGGCCAGTGTGAAATCAGAGAAGAGGTTTCCTTCCAGCCTGCCGATTTCCAATCGAAGACCTTCAGCATCTGTAACACTGTCTTCAAGGAAAGATGTAAGTGTTGCCCGGCCATGATCCGTTTGCAGATAGAAGTAGAGTCCAACACAGGCTGTCAAAACAAGCAGGAAGGGGGTGATGATTACGGCGGCAGTCAATCGGCCTCTGGACAGCCTCATTTCTAAAACGCCTGTCCGATGCTGACATAGAACTGGACGGCATCATCAATATCCTTGCGACGGTTGAGTGGCACGGCGACGTCAAAACGGATCGGCCCAATAGCCGTGTAATAACGCAAGCCAACTCCGGCCCCCCATTGGAAGTTTTCCGAGAAGTCCGGTACCATGCTGTCGTAGACATTACCGCCTTCAATAAAAGGGACGAGGCCGATGTCTTCAGTTATTTTGGTTCGCGCTTCAAAGCCGACTTCAATGAGCGAGCGTCCGCCGACGGGGTCGTCACTGTCGTTCAGTGGCCCGACTGTCTGGTGTTTGTAGCCTCTGATGGAACCGCCACCCCCGGAATAGAACCTTTTCGACGCAGGGATGTCACTGGCGGTTTCCCCGGCCATCAGGCCAACTTTTCCCCGTGCAGCTAAAACCAGACGATTGTCATCGAGCACAGAATAGTAGGTTGACCCGTCAATCTCGTTGCGCAGGAAATTGGGTGTGACCTCGTTCAGGCCAAGATAAGGGACGAGTTTTGTGCTGACCCGAAAGCCTTGTGAGGGATCAAGAAGATCATCAGTTGAGTCATATCTTGCTGTCAGGGGCAAACCAGCCAATGCATAGCTCTCTTCACTTTCTGTGTCTTCTATCTGGGCAAATTCAAAGGAAAGTCCGGCACCCACTGTCCAGTTTTCCTGCCAGGGTCGATCAAGGCCAACAAAAGCGGCAACAGAGTTTTCATCAAATGCATCGGTCAGTTCTTGCTTGATGTTCAGATCCGCCGTGAGATTTTGTTCCAGCCGACCATAATGAGGTTTGACAAAGGTGACGTTGAGCTGGCGGCGGATCTCGGCGACAGTAAGGTCTGTTCTCAATTTTTCGCCATTGTCAAAGAGGTTGCGGTTTTCCCAGAAAAATTCTGTACCCGCCCCTTCACTGGTCGAGAAGCTGGCGCCGAAGCCGATAGAACGGTGATCCCGTTCGATGAAGACAAGTGTGACGGGGACGATGCCATCCCTTAGCTCGGTGTTGTCAGGAGTGGTCCGGGGTTTCAGCCGTACAACATCAAAGAGGCCCGTGCGCAAAAATTTACGCCGCAGCTTGTCGATAATTTCAGCATTGTATTGCTGTCCGCTTTGCCATTCTGCCAAACGATAAAGATGCTGAGGGTCAACTTCGGTCAATCCTTCAAAAACAAGGTCGCCCATAACCAGATAGGGGCCTTCATCAATGGTCAGTGTGACGTCCATGCTTTCAAGCTCGAAGTCGACGATCGCTTCCTGGTCAGCCAGTTTTGCTTCGGGAAAACCATTGTTGGCCAGTTGCACAATCAGTTTGTTCTGGGCATCGATGATGGCTTCGGAGCGGGCATTCATACCAATTTCAATGCCCAGAGTAGCAAGCGTGATTGTTTGTGGCAGGGCATGACCCCTGCTGGTCTTGACCTGAAAGCTTGACAGCCGGAATTGGGGGCCGGGTTCAATATTATAAGCTATGTCAATCGGTGTTTTTGACTCGTCGAGGTCAAATGCAACAGCGTTATCGTAGAAACCTTCAGAGCGCAGGACCTTGTTGAAACCTTCCTCGTCTTCTCTGGCCCGCCGCTTGAGAGCCGCGAGTGACGAGGGTGGTTTGTCCTTCAGTTGCTGAAGGCGGGAGGACAACTGGATCAGCTCGATCAGTTTTTCGTCGGGGATACCGTCGATGGAAACCTTGTATTCATAGGGCGAGGTTTCCGTCAGACTTGGGAGCTGGATAGCCTGGGCATACGAAAAGCCGACATAGAGGTTCGTAAGAAACACGCCGACTATGAGCTGCAAGGTGAAACTGGTCGTGAGATATTTCAACTGATTTTATTGATCCTGAAAAGGTCGGGCCGATAAGTTTTTGGCCGGACCAAACAAGTTTCTTTCCAGCGGGAACCACGACCTTCAACCTAGTGTTTTCCTAGGGGAAAGTCCAGAGATGCCTCTATATATTCTGTTAAGGAGCCCTTATTAAACTTCCTGCTTACTTTGGCTTGTTGCCCTAAAACAGTTCTGGGGAAAAGAGCGCTGAAGCAGGTGGTCGAGCGGGCGTTGGTTAAAAGTCACAGTCGGCTTCGAGTGGACCTGGATGGATGTAGAGTTCCATATGGCTTCGGGAAAGATCCCAGTGTGCCTGGGTAATGCTTACTGTCCGATCTTCATCGCGTTGTTCTATGGCCTCAATAAACTGGTCGTGATGTTCGCAGGAGCTTTTGAGGTTCTGTGCTGACTGGGCATCGGTCGGGCGATAAAAGGTCTGGGCAATTCGGGCATGATCAATCAACAGGCGATTCAGGCTGGGGAGCAGGTACTGGTTATTGGCCATTTCCCCCATCTGTGCATGGAATTGATTGTTATAGGTCACCATGGCTTCGGCATCTTCTGCCTTGACGGCTTCTTTGAAGGAATTCTGGATTTTTTTCAGGACAGCAATCTGTTCTGGCGTTGCGTTTTGTGCCGCGAGGCGACCAATGACGGAATAGATCATTGGGGCTGTGCGGAAAAAATCCCGCAAGGTCTTGTGGTTCATTGAGGCGACAGAAGCCCCCCGATTGCCAACAAGTCTGATATAGCCTTCACCCGCAAGTTTTTGCAGAATTTCCCGGACCGGCGTGCGGGACAAGCCAGATTCCTTGCAAATGGTGGCCTCGTCCAGATCTGATCCAGGTTCGAGCTCAAGCGTAAGAATACGGCGTTTGATAAGGTTGTACTGTACTTCTTTATTGTTCACGTGCCACCTGAAGCCAAGATTATATTGGAAAAGGAAAGTAGACCTTTTGGAGGCAACAGTACAGTATCATTATCAACAGCAGTTATGGATAATATTCACAATAAGTTTCCGATTATGATTTGGGGAAAAGCAGGGAACATTCCTTTCGCAATAATGCTTTTTGTACCTTTCCCATTGTGTTGCGGGGTAAGTCTTTATAGAACAAAACTTTTTTGGGCTGTTTGAAGCGGGCAAGCTGACCTTCAAGACTGTCCAGAACAGTTTGTTCCGTTAAAATATAACCATCATGAGGAACAACAACGGCAACAACGGCTTCGCCGAGATCCGGGTGAGGAGCAGCTATGACGGCTGATTCCCGGACACCCTCGACGGCATCGATAATCAGTTCTATTTCTTTAGGATAAACATTGTACCCACCACTGATGATCAGGTCCTTCGCTCGCCCGACGATAGAGATACGCTGATCATCCGCCAGACAGGCGATGTCACCTGTGATGAAGTACCCGTCGTCGGTAAACTCTTCGGCTGTTTTTTCTGGCATATTCCAGTAGCCCTTGAAGACATTGGGGCCTTTGATTTCCAGTACGCCTGTTTCTCCTGGGGCTGTGGTTCTTGCCAGTCGAGCAGAAACGCCCGGCAGCGGGTACCCGACTGTCCCGGCAACTCTTTCTCCTTCCAGGGGGTTGGATGTAATCATTCCGGCTTCTGTCATGCCATAACGTTCTAGAATGGTCATGCCCGTTCTTTGTCTGAAACGGGTAAAGGTGTCTTCAAGCAGAGGGGCTGAACCGGAAATGAACAGGCGCATGTTCGCGCAAGATGTTCTGGTGAAGTCATCCTGTTCCAGCAACCGGGTATAGAAAGTTGGAACCCCCATCAGAACAGTACTGTGCGGGAGAAGATCCATTACCTCGCGGACGTCGAATTTGGGAAGAAACCACATGGCTGACCCGTTCATCAAGACACAGTGGATCGCGACAAACAGACCATGTACATGAAAGATCGGCAGGGCATGGAGCAGGGTGTCCTGGGCGTTCCATCCCCAATAGCTGTGCAGGACTGCGGCATTACTGGCCAAATTTTCATGGGTAAGCATGGCACCTTTCGACCGTCCCGTCGTACCGGAGGTGTAGAGAATTGCCGCGACATCGTCTTTGGAGACATCGGCAATTCCGGTTTCAGGCGCTACAGAGTGATAATGGCTCATCAGACTGCCTGAGCCAGTCCCGTCGAGTGTCAGCAGATGGGCGACATTATGAATTGAGGCAATGGGTGCCAGCTGTTCGGCTTTGGCGGGGGCACATACCAAAAGTCCAGGTGTTGCGTCTCCGATAAAATAACCTAGTTCATCAGAGGTGTAGGCTGTGTTCAGGGGAAGATAGATTGCGCCGATCCGTAAACAGGCAAGATAGAGGATGACGGCTTCAGGTGTTTTTTCTACCTGTACAGCGACCCTGTCGGCTTTAGATATACCCAGCGAAAGGAGTGTTCCAGCCATTTGAGCTGTTTGCTGTTCCAGATCAGCGTAGGTGAGCGCTCTCCCGTTTGCCTGCAAAATAAAGGGTTTGTTTTCATCGGCGGGAAAACGGGATCTGAAGCAGGCATAAAGGTTGTTTGTCATGAGGCAAGTATTTCTTGTCTGAAGGAGGGAGCGAAAATCTCGTACAAAGCTGATAAAAATTACAGGCAGGAAGCCACCTGGTCCAACAGTTTACGTTAAAATTCATCCCAGCTTAGGTACAGCGGTTTCCAGCTATCATTGTCGATTATTTTCAAATAAATAATTGCTGCAATTTCATGCCTGTAGGATAAACTGACAGGACGATAGACAATTATCCAGTCTACACGATCAGGAATTCTGGGGCCTATGAGTAACGAGAGTATTGACTATCAGGGGATACTCGAAGAGATCCTGGAAGAGGTCCAGCCCTTTTTTGGCAAGGGCAAAAATGCAGATTACATTCCTGTACTTGCAGAGGTGCCAGGCGACAAGTTCGGGATGGCTGTCCGCACTATTGACGGGCGGGAATTCTCGATTGGGGATGCAAAGGAAAGTTTCTCGATCCAGAGTATTTCAAAGCTTTTTACCTTGATGCAGGTCCTGGGGTTTAGTGATTGTGATATCTGGAGCAGGGTTGGGCGTGAACCCTCTGGTACGGCGTTTAATTCCCTGGTTCAGCTGGAGTATGAAAAAGGTATTCCCCGCAATCCCTTTATCAATGCCGGGGCATTGGTGATCACCGATATTATCAACAGTCGCAGCGCTGATGCCTCTCGGCGTATTGATGACTATTATCGTCTTCTGTCTGGAAATCCCCAGAACAGGGTCGACGAGGTTGTGGCAACATCTGAACGCAATCACGGTTTCCGAAATGCTGCTCTGGCCAATCTGATGTGCAGCTTTGGCAATATTCACAGCCCCATTCCAGAGGTTCTGGAAGTCTATTTTCGCCAGTGCGCCCTGACGACTTCCTGTATTGATCTGGCACGGGCTGTGTTGCCACTGGCTTGTGCGGGGTATTCATCTTTCGCGGGGCAGCAAATCCTGAGCGCCCGGGAGGCCAAGCGTATCAATGCCCTGCTTCTGACCTGTGGGCTTTATGATGCAGTGGGATCTTTCGCCTATCGTGTCGGGCTTCCTGCCAAAAGCGGGGTTGGCGGAGGTATCGTCGCAGTTTTGCCCCAGCACCTAACTGTTGCAGTCTGGTCGCCAGAACTGGACAGGTACGGTAATTCACTGGTTGGTGCCCAGGCGCTGGAGCTCTTTACAACAAAAACCGGTTTATCAATTTTCTGATTTGTTTTGTATTTCGTCGTTACGATAGCAAATGTCGTTGACTTTTTTATTAGCCTTCTATTAAATATGTATATTAAATACATCTATTAGGGAAGGACTAACCCATGCCCCTGTTACACTGGTTCGCCACTGGTTTTCTCTTACCCGGAGATCTTGTGATCAAAAAACTGGATATTTCACTTGAAGAAGACGGTGGTATCTTGCGTTCCTTCGTCAATATGTGTTTTTGGGGTATTGTCGTTGGGCTGTTTGCCCTGGGAATTTACTGATTTTCTCAGAACTTTTCGTAGCTGCCTGAAAACATAGCTGAGCCGGGCTATAGCATTATAGGTCGCCTTCGAGACAGGGCTCGACGATCAGTTCAGGACTGGAGGTATGTTTCTCAATCCGGTCATTTTTCTGTTGACCACATCTTGAAATAATATCCATTCCTCTCAATATACATGAACGATCGTTCATTGAAATTGAGGGGCAATTATCACGATGAAAATGCAGAAACACTGGTACCTAGGCTTTATCGGTTTTGTCGGGCTCTATAAAATACCTTTAGTCATCAGTTTCTTTTTCAGCGAAGGCACACTATGGGACCTTGCAAGCATATTATGGCTTCTCTGGTTCTTATATTTTTTCCCCGAAGATGAGGTCGAACCCAAGATCCAGGGGGGCTAAGAAAATTTTCGCTGCTCAGATGTATCTCTAGACGATAAAGTTCGAGAGGACTTCGTTGTTGGTGATGTCCTGATACTGGATGCCGGATTTGGCGAACTTTTCCATCAGGATCTTGAAATTTTCCGGGTCTTTGGTTTCTATGCCGATGAGAATTGAACCAAAGTTCCGTGCGGATTTTTTCAGGTACTCAAAACGGGTGATGTCGTCATCCTGCCCCAAAAGAAAGAGGAAATCTTTGAGCGCGCCGGGGCGCTGGGGCATACGCAGGACAAAATATTTTTTCAAGCTGGCATATTTCAGCGCCCGTTCCTTGACTTCCGGCAAGCGCTCAAAGTCAAAGTTACCGCCTGAAGTGACACAGACAACATTCTTGCCTCTGATATCTTCGGGATCGAGATCAGCAAGCGCATCGATCGAAAGGGCACCTGCTGGTTCAAGTACAACACCTTCTATATTGAGCATCTTGACCATGGTCGCACAAAGTCTGCCTTCAGGAGAGAGCAGCACCTTTTCAACCGGAACTGATTTGAGAATGTCGTAGTTGTGTTCTCCAATCAGGGCGACAGCTGCGCCATCAACAAAATTATCGATCTTTTCCAGTTTGATCCGTTGCCCTTGATTGAGGCTTTCAGTCAGGCTCGGCGCGCCAACAGGTTCAACAAAACGGAAATCTGTCGTGGGGGAGAGGGGCAAGAGTACTTTCATGACCCCCGCGGAAAGGCCTCCACCACCAATGGGCATGATCAGAAGGTCCAGGGGTTCCCCTTCAAGCTGTTCGAGGATTTCCAACCCGACGGTGGCCTGTCCTTCGATGATATCGGGATGATCAAAGGGGGGAACCATATGGGCACTTTCGCTTTCGGCATAGCGATGAGCAGCTGCATAGGCTTCGTCGAAGATATCACCGACCAGTTTGACCTCGATATAAGAACCGCCAAAAGCGCGGGTTTTATCGATTTTTTGCTGAGGGGTTGTGGTCGGCATAAATACCGTCCCCTGCTTTTGAAAATGATTGCAGGCATAGGCGAAACCCTGGGCATGATTGCCGGCCGATGCACAGACAAATTTATCGGCATGACCGTCGGGATGGCCGAGCGCCTTGCTGAAAAAATTGAACGCGCCCCGGATTTTATAACTGCGCACCGGGGTCAGATCTTCGCGTTTGAGATAAACGTTACAGTCGTATTTGTCCGAAAGAAAACGGTTCAGTTGCAGCGGCGTTTCAGGAAAAATCGCGGCAATTTTCTGTTGGGCTTTTTTAACGGACTCATGAAACGCAGACATAAAGCGACCTTATGGAACAGCAACGGGGAACGGGCTATTCTCGAGCTATACCTGCTCGCAGGGGCAAAGTATAGACGCTTATCCTGCTTAAGTGTTTTTGTCCTGTTTGCTTTTGGCCTTGTTACCTGAGGAAATCGACGGTCTCTCGCTTCCCGTTCAGGTCCAGTTCTGCCGTAACCGGGGCTGTCGTACTGATGATTTGTCCCCGTCGGATAACAAACAGCCGGGCCGGGCGAAGGCGGATGGCTTCGATCGCATCACGCGCCTGAAGGATGACGAGGTCAGCGTAGTTGCCTTTCTCGATACCATAATCGGGAAGGTGCATAACCCTGGCAGAGTTCTCGGTCACGGCGGCAAACATGGCGCGGGTTTCCGAGACGCCCGTCATCTGACCTACATGGGTAGCCATGTGCGCGACTTCGAGCATGTCGTGACTGCCAAAGCTGTACCAGGGGTCCATCACACAGTCGTGGCCGAGGGCGACATTGATCCCCATGGTGGTCATTTCCTTGATCCGTGTCATGCCACGGCGTTTGGGATAGCTGTCGTGCCGTCCCTGCAGCGTAATGTTGATCAGGGGATTGGGGATGGCAGTGATGTCTGCCTCGCGTATCAAAGGTAACAGCTTGCTGACGTAGTAGTTGTCCATGGAGTGCATGGAGGTCAGATGCGATCCGGCAACCCGGCCCTGTAATCCAAGACGCATGGTTTCCGCGGTCAGGGTTTCAATGTGACGGGACAGGGGGTCGTCGGTTTCATCGCAGTGCATATCAACCATCAGACCGCGTTTGGCGGCAATTTCACAAAGCGCTGTGACCGAACGAGCGCCATCTTCCATGGTGCGCTCGAAATGGGGGATACCACCGACCACATCAACACCGAGATCCAGAGCCCGTTTCAGGTTTTCTGCGGCCTTGCCATAGCGGAAATACCCGTCCT
This sequence comes from Kiloniella laminariae, assembly GCF_027214005.1. Lineage (GTDB taxonomy): Bacteria > Pseudomonadota > Alphaproteobacteria > Kiloniellales > Kiloniellaceae > Kiloniella > Kiloniella laminariae_A. Next base: position 245,088 of record NZ_JAPWGY010000002.1, on the reverse strand, counting down.
GGGGAAAGGCGACCAGCTGGATATCGATCCAGGGGGCCAGCTCCTTGCGGGCTTCAAGCAATGCCTCGACCGCCAGGAGGCGATCATCGCTGGTGTCGACATGGCTACGGATGGCAAGTGTGCCACGGGCTATGGACCAGCGGGCGAGGGCATGAACACGTTTTTTTATAGCTTCGGCGGTCAGATGGGGTTTCAGCTCTCCCCAGAGCTGGATGCCTTCCAGTAGAGTACCGCTTTCATTCAGACGGGGTTGGCCAAGGCTGAGCGTTGAATCAAGATGAAAATGCGGATCGATAAAGGGCGGACTGAGCAGATGACCTACGGCATCTACAATCCGGGTTTTGCCTACTTCGATCCCCGTCGTAATGTTAGGCTCTACCGCGACGATGCGGTCTGCAGAAATGGCAATATCCATATTCTTGCGCCCGTCGGGCAGGCTGGCGTTTTTGATGAGGAGGTCAAGCATGGGAGTGTCCGCTGGCTAGAAAGGTGTTATCGGGTTATCGGTTATGTCCGTTCACCACGTCGGAAAGGTGTGAGCAGAGCCTGAGGGTAGCTGGCCCGGCGCGCCATGATCACCATGGCAACGATGCTGAGAATATAGGGCAACATCAGGAAAAACTGATAGGGGATAATGGCGCCTGCCATTTGTTGTGCCCGAACCTGCAGAGCATCCAGCCCGGCAAAAAGCAGGGCGCCAATCAGGGCTTTTCCGGGTCTCCAGGAGGCAAAAATAACCAGTGCAACACAGATCCAGCCACGACCATTGATCATGCCAAAATAGAAAGCATCAAAGGCCGACATGGTGATGAAGGCTCCACCGACGGCCATGAAAGCGCTGCCGACCATGACGGCTCCTGTGCGTATGGAGAGTACATTGATCCCCTGGGCCTCGACGGCCATGGGGTTTTCCCCGGCCATGCGCACGGCGAGACCAACAGGCGTCTTGTAGAGTACATACCAGACAGCAGGGACCAGCAGCAAAGCCAGGTAGGTCAGAGGTGTCTGAGAGAAGAGGGCCTCCCCAACAACGGGAATATCGGACAAGAGCGGGATCTCGTATGGTTGGAAGGGCACGATTTTCGGTGGTGTGGTCGCATTGGGCAAAAGCATGCGAAAGACGTAATAGCTTAGAGAGGATGCAAAGAGGGTAATGCCGATCCCGGTGACGTGCTGGGACAAGCCAAGGTAGACTGTAAAGCTGCTGTGGAGCAGGCCAAAGAGGGCCCCGACAAAGGCCGCGAAAAGCACACCACTCCAGAGATCCCCCCCCATATAGACCCACATCCAGCCACACATGGCACCCATGGTCATGATGCCTTCGATCCCGAGATTGAGCACGCCAGCCCGTTCGCAGATCAGCTCGCCCAATGTTCCAAGGATCAGGGGGCTGACAATGCGCAGTGTTGCGGCCCAGAAACCAGCGGATATCAAAATGTCGAAAATATCGAGCATGATCCTATCTCCAGCGCAGACGGTAACGGGTCAGCATGACACTGACGAGTATGGAAAGGACGGACAAGCCAACCAAGACATCGGCAATATAGGTCGGGATGTTGACGGCCCGGCTCATGGAATCAGCGCCGACATAGATCATGGAGATAAAAAGGGCAGAGAGGATCACGGCCATGGGGTGCAGTTGGGCCAGCATGGCGACAGCTATGCCGGTATAGCCAAAGCCGGGGGAAATATCGAGTGTAAGGTAGCCTTTCAATCCGGCGACCTCACTGACTCCGGCCAGTCCTGCAAAACCGCCGCTGATCAAGGCGGTTCTGATCACCGTGGCATTGACGTTGATCCCGGAAAAGCGGGCAGCAGAAGGATTGTGCCCGACGGCCCGGATTTCGTAGCCCCAAACCGTAAAGCGCATCATCGCCCAGCAAAGAACCGATCCGATCACGGCAAACAGAAGGCCAAAATGCAGGCGGCTTTTATCAACCAGTTTCGGGAAGACCCCTTCATCAATGATGGACTCGCTCTGGGGCCAGCCCATGGACATGGGATCTTTCCATGGACCTTCGAGCAGATAGCCGACAAACAACAGAATGACAAAATTCAGCAGTAGCGTGGTGACAACCTCGTCAACTTTCAGATGCGTTTTCAGCAGAACCGGCACCGCCAGCGCGGCGCCTCCGGCCAGCGCGCCAACCAGCATCAGAAAGGGGATCATCAACAGGGGCGGCAAAGTGACCAGTCCTGTGCCAAAAAAAGTTGCCGCGAGTGCCCCGCAATAAAGCTGTCCTTCACCACCAATATTGTAAAATCTTGCCCGAAAAGCGATAGCCGCAGCCAGCCCGGTGAAAATCAGCGGGATAGAGCGGGTAAAGGTTTCTGTAAGGGCAAAGCTTGAACCAAGTGCACCCTTGACCAGGAGAAGATAGGCCTCGCTGACCGAGGCACCAACCCAGAGGATAAGGATCGAACCCAGCAAGAGTGATACGGCGACGGCTGCGACAGGTGCCAAGGCGATGCGCCAGGGGGCGATGTGTTCGCGTAATTCAATCTGCATGGATCTTCGTCCCCTGATCTTGAAGAGTATCAGAAATAGATGCTTTTGCCTGTTCAATCGTCTGTTCTGAGGGAAGCTCTATATCCCCGGGATCCTGTCCGGCCATCATAAGGCCAAGCTGCCCAGCGGTGACGGATTTTGCATCAAAGCTGCGGGTCAGTTTTCCGTGGTAAATTACAGCGATGCGATCACAAAGCGAAAACAGTTCATCAAGGTCTTCGGAAATCAGCAGAATACCTGCACCGCGTTCGCGTGCTGCCAGCAACTGTCCATGTACATAGGCAATTGCCCCTTCATCCAGGCCACGTACAGGCTGGTTGGCAAGGATAAAGCCCGGGTTTGGGGAGAGCGCGCGCGCCAGAATAAGTTTTTGCATATTGCCGCCAGAGAGAAGTTTTGTCTCTGCTTCGGGACCTTCACAGCGGATATCAAATTGTTCGATCAGACGTTCTGCCCGTTTTATGCAAGCTTTCTGGTCGATGAGAAAGCCGCCGCGAGAGACAGGGGGAACACGCAGGTCCTCACTGACCAGGTTTTCCCAGAGCGTCATGTCACCCACCACGCCGCTATGGTGACGGTCTTCCGGGATACGTCCAACACCCCTGTGAACAATGTCAGCGGGCGACGCCCTGGTGACGGCCTGGCCGAGCAATTCAAACGTACCCTTTGTCGGGCTGGAGAGGCCGCTAAGCAGGTCGGCCAGTGCAGATTGCCCATTCCCGGCAACACCTGCAATCCCGATGATCTGATGCTGATGAACTGTAAGACTGATCTGGTCCAGTGTCGGGACTTCATTTCTGTTCTGGAGGGTTACCCCTTCAAGCCTGACGACAGCTTTGCCTGTTGCCATTGGGTCAAGGCTTGGGCGTTCAACTTTTCGGCCGACCATCATTTCAGCCAGACTTGAACGATCGGCATCGGCTGTTGCCACAGAGCCGACAATCTGTCCCCGACGGAGAACCGCAACCCGGTCACTGATGCGCAGGATCTCGTGTAACTTGTGGGAGATGAATATAATGGCAAAGCCTCTTTTTGTCAGGCTTTCCAGTGTGCTGAACAGGCTTTCTGCTTCTTGAGGGGTCAATACGGCTGTTGGCTCGTCAAGAATCAGGACCCGTGCATCGCGATAAAGCGCCTTGAGAATCTCAACCCGCTGGCGCTCGCCGACGGAAAGCGCTGATACAGGAGCATCTGGTGCTACCGCAAGGCCGTAGTCCAGTGACATCTGTGCCAGCTTTTTGCGGGCAGCGGTCTGTTTTTGCGACAGGGACCAGAGACTTTCGGTTCCCAGCATGATGTTTTCGAGGACGGTGAGGTTTTCAGCCAGGGTGAAATGCTGATGAACCATGCCAATGCCTGCCTTGATCGCGGCATCCGTCGATCCGGGGGGCAGGGGAGTGCCATCAACCTCGATATATCCTTCATCGGCCAAATAGTGACCGTAGAGAATATTCATCAAGGTGGTTTTGCCAGCGCCGTTTTCTCCGAGCAAGGCAAGAACTTCGCCACTTTCCAGTGACAGGGTGATGTCATTGTTGGCAATCAGAGAACCAAATCTCTTGGTAATATGATGGAAGGCCAGAAGCGCCATTTGGATCCCCGGATATTGACGGGCTCTTTGTCGAGATCATGCAGCAAAGAACCCGTTTACATGGGAAAGCAACCCGTCTCTCCGGAGCGGATACCCTTTTCAGCTCCGGAGAGACGGTTGTTCTCAGTAAGTTGATTTGGGTTCGTTGTCATCAATCTCGACAACAAAGCTGCCAGAAAGGATGTCTGCCTTGATCTCTTCGACCTTTGCTTTGGCTTCCGGGGGGATCTTGTTGTCGAACTCGTAGTAGGGAGCCAGCGATGCGCCGCCTTTTTGCATCATGGTCCATTCTTTGTAATCCGCGGCTTCGAAAGTCCCTGCCTTGACCTGTTCAATGGCGTGTCCGATGGCATTTTCCATATGCCAGAGGGCCGAGGTAACAACGACATCAGTCCCGTTTTCTTCCTTGTTCATGTCATTGACATTGCCAAAGGCGAGAATACCTTTGTCTCTGGCTGCATCAACCACCCCGGCGCGTTCGGCATAGAGGACGTCAACACCAGCCTCGATCTGGGCAAAGGCTGCTTCTTTGGCTTTGGGAGGATCGTACCAGGAGCCGATGAAGGTCACTTTGAACTGAACTTCTGGGTTAACCGAGCGGGCACCGGCCATGAACGCATTGAACAGGCGGTTGACCTCGCCGATAGGATAGCCACCGACCATGCCAATCTTGCCAGCTTTGCTCATGCTTCCGGCAATTATGCCCATGAGATAACAGGGTTCATGGATGTAGTTATCAAAGACAGAGAAGTTACTGCCATGGGCTTTGAAAGGGTCGCCCATGAGAAAGGCAACTTCGGGGTAGTCATCGGCTACCTTGCGGGCTTCCTTGCTGATGCCGAAAGCTTCGCCGACGATCAGATCAGCTTTTCCTTCTGCATATTCCCGAAGTACACGGATATAGTCAGTGTTGGAAACCTTTTCGGAAAATACATACTCGATTTCACCGGCTTCTTGGGCAGCGACCAGTGCCTGATGCAGGCGCGCGTCCCATTTTTGCTGGATAGGCTGTGTGTAAATTCCCGCGACTTTCAGAGTCTTGGCAAAACCGGGTGTCGAGCCCAAAGCCAAGGTTGTTAAACCTGCCCCGGCAAGAGCGAGTAGCGTCCGTCTTGATAAAGTTGTCATGAGATCCCTCCCTGGATTCATTGTGCGATTTAATCAGAAATACAGGATAGAAGGCTTCCACGAGCGGGGCTATCCAGCTGTTTTCCAATAATTTCATTCTTATTTGTTCGATCGGAACATTCACTGCGAAGGGAAGGTTCCGCATACGGATAGATGAAGAATAGAGTTTTAGTACGACCCTGGTTGATCCGGGTGCGTTTTTATTTAACCGCAAGAGCAATGCTAGTTTTATTTGATCAAACGGTCAAATAAAACGGAAAAATATCCTGAGAATTCTTTGGATGACCTTCAGGAGAGACAGCTACGGGAATGATATTGTTCAGAGTATTTGATATTTTTCTTTTCCTTTATGGCAAGGGTTTCTGAAGTAAAAGCCAAGAGGTTTCTTGGAAGTTTTATGGAAATTTCAGAATTGGGATCTATTCTGATCGGCTGCTCCCTGTTAAATTACGCCTTGTCATATTTTTAGTGGCGCTGATTCTGCATGGTTGGTCTGCGTCTGCAAACCAAGGGAATACTTGACCTTGGCGCTCAAGTAGTTAAAACAGGCAGTGAAATGCCGACCGCTGCCCTGGATGTGGCGCGAAACCGGATAATCGTCAGCGAGAAATTACATAAGGCGTGAGTTATGCTCGAAGCCAAGAATCTTTTTTCCTATCGCAAATATTGGGCACAACGCTTCGGCATTGCCCCGTTTCTGCCTATGTCCCGTGCCGAAATGGACGAGCTGGGCTGGGATAGCTGTGATGTTATTCTGGTGACTGGCGATGCCTATGTCGATCATCCCAGCTTTGGCATGGCCATTATTGGCCGTCTACTGGAAGCCCAGGGTTTCCGGGTTGGCATCATCGCCCAGCCTGAATGGGACAATGCCGATCCCTTCACCGTACTGGGTAAGCCAAATCTCTATTTCGGTGTGACTGGCGGGAACATGGATTCCATGGTTAACCGCTATACTGCTGATCGCAGGGTACGCCACAACGACAGCTATACACCCAATGATGAAGGGGGAAAGCGCCCCGACCGTTCGGTGATTGTCTATTCCCAACGTTGCCGCGAAGCTTACAAGGATGTACCGGTTATTATCGGTGGTATCGAAGCTTCACTGCGCCGCACAGCGCATTATGACTACTGGTCCGACAAGGTCCGCCGTTCTGTTCTGATCGACAGCAAGGCTGATCTGCTGTTCTACGGGAATGCCGAACGCGCTATCGTCGAGGTGACCCACCGTATCGCAGCCGGAGAGCACCCCAAGGATATTATGGATGTCCGGGGAACAGTTATTGTCCGCAAGGAAATGCCGGAAGGCTGGACCATTGCTGACATGTCCTCCATCGATGATGAAAATGACCTGCACCATATCCCTGATCGGGCTGAAGCCAGAAAAAAACTGCGTGAAGCTGACAAGGACAAAACGGCTGTTCGCTTGCCGTCCTATGAAGAGGTCATCGCCGACAAGGCCCTCTATGCCCAGGCATCCCGTGTTGTGCATCTGGAGAGCAATCCGGGGAACGCCCGGGCAATGGTACAGGGGCATGGTGATCGTGATATCTGGATCAACCCACCGCCCATTCCCCTGACCACACCGGAAATGGACGGGGTCTTTGATCTAACTTACGCTCGTGCCCCGCATCCTGTTTATGGCGATGCCAAGCTGGCAGCCTGGGATATGATCCGTTTTTCCGTCAACATCATGCGCGGTTGCTTTGGCGGTTGTTCTTTTTGTTCGATCACAGAACACGAAGGCCGTGTCATCCAGAGCCGTTCTGAAGAATCGATCCTCAAGGAAATCGAGGATATCAGGGATAAGGTCGACGGCTTTACCGGGCAGATTACCGACCTTGGCGGCCCGACAGCCAACATGTACCGCATGGCCTGCAAGGACGACAATATCCAGAAGGTCTGCCGCCGCCTGTCCTGTGTCTATCCGGATGTCTGCAAGAACCTTGATACCAGTCATGAGAGCCTGATCCAGCTCTATCGCAAGGGCCGGGACATCAAGGGAGTCAAGAAGATCTCGATCCAGTCTGGCCTGCGATATGACATTGCGGTCAAGAGCCCGACCTATATCAAGGAACTGGTGACCCATCATGTGGGGGGGTATCTGAAGATTGCGCCGGAACATACGGAAGAGCGTGCGCTTTCCAAAATGATGAAGCCGGGCATCGGAACCTATGAGCGTTTCAAGTCGATGTTTGATGCTGCGGCCAAAAAAGCGGGCAAGGAACTCTATCTGATACCTTACTTCATCGCGGCTCATCCCGGTTGTGAAGACGAGGATATGATGAACCTGGCGATCTGGTTGAAACAGAATGGTTTCCGCGCAGATCAGGTGCAGAATTTCATTCCTTCACCCATGGCATTGTCGACGGCAATGTATCATAGCGAACGTAACCCCTTGCGTCCGATCCGTCGCCATAGTGGCGAGGTGGTCAAGACTGCCAAGGGGCTGAAGCAGCGACGCCTGCACAAGGCTTTCCTGCGCTATCATGATCCGGAAAACTGGCCGATGCTGCGTGAAGCCCTGCGTAATCTGGGACGAGCTGATCTGATCGGACCGGGGAAAAAACATCTGGTGCCGGCACATCAGCCGCTTGGGACTGGTGATAACAAAATCGGTGAGGGACGCCGGATGGGCAAGAAGAAAGGTGAGCAGACTTTCTTTACCACCCATGCCGGAAAAGGTCGCCGTCGTCCTTTGAACAGCTTGCGGGCAAAAACCTGAACCCAGGTAATTGCGGTAAATAGCTGACGTAATTCAGGAGCCGGAGAAGGGGATTTCTGCGGCTCCTGAATGGAATGAACTGTTATTTCAACTGTTCGCGCAGGGTTTCGGTTACAACCTGATCAAAGCTGTCGGCTTTGGCGGGAGCGTTTTCCCTGGCTTTGAGTTGTTCCGCGATATAGTCGTCATGTTTTTTGATCAGCAGGGCCATTTTTTGTTCCAGCTCTGCCCTAGCTGCCAGCTTTTCTTTTAAATAATCCTGTTTTTGCGCGAGTGACAGGCCTTGCAGATCCTCTGGTAATTGCTTTTCCTCAATCTTGTCCAGCGCGACGCTGTCATTTCTGACGTCGGCAACAAGATCACCGCCACCAGTGATCACCTCCTTTTCAGCAGAACGTTTGGCATAAAATTTTGAATTCTCTACCTGAACCGCTTCGGGGGCTGCTGATTTGAGAGTCATTTTACTTCGGACTTCGGACTGTTCGCTGTCAGAACCATAGGGAATAACGGTTTCATCAATCCGTCTTTGCAAGATGATGATGTCATTGTCAAAGGGGGTTTCTATGATGGTTATCTTGCCGCCGTCCTGTGGGATGGGGATATATCTTCCATGACCACGTTGGGCAATTTCTTTCCAGATGTCGCGTGTTTCGCTATCTTCTCCGGCCTGTACGGCATTGATGATGATACCTTTCTTGTTCGCAACCTCGATGATTTCGGGGTATTGCGGCGCGTTGGCATAATCCATATGCGGAGGAGCATCGCCGACCAGAAAAATAATTCTCTGGGTGTTGCTGTCTTCGTCCCAGTCGAGTTTGCGTACTGCTGTATTGAGAGCTTCGTTAACGGCCTCTGGTGTGTCTCCGCCTCCATCAGCCTCAAAGCGGACCAGGTTGCCATAGAGCCCCTGGATATCCTTGTTCATCGGAAAAGGTTTGACCACATAATCATCGCCAATATCGCGATAGCCAATCAGGGCCATGCGAATATCTGCATCGGGATGAATGTCGACGATTGTGTTGGCAATTGACCAGATCTTGCGCTTGGCGCCATCAATCAGGTCGGCCATGGAGCCCGTGGTATCGAGCACAAAAGCAACTTCGACACGGTCTTTTGACGTGCTGTTTTCATGATTTGCTGCCATGACGATTGTGCTGCTACTCAGGATTGCTACGGATGCCATCAAGCTGGTGAAGAGGAAGCGGGGGGACTTGAACATTGCTTGAGCCTGTCTCTGTTTGAAAGTCAGGTTCAAGACTGAGCGGGTATTGTGGTCTTAAGGGGAAAGTTTTATGTCAGGAAAAAGGCCACCTAACCTGCAGGATATCCCTGTGGTTAACTGTGGCCTTTGTTCGCAGCTGGTCCTGTTTAATCGGCATTAACTGGCAGGGCCAAGGCAAAAAGCGTTGGAAACGAGGTTGTTACCTTCACCTCCTTGTTCCAGGTTGTCCTGGTGGTAATCGGCAGCAAAGCCAAAAGTGACACTGGGGTGAGCCGTTGGCGACCAGGAAACTGCCGGAATTGCAAAAGACATCTGGATTTGCTGTCCAGGTGCCAGGGATGGCACGTTGAGTACCTGATTTGTCGGGTATTTTTCGCTCCAGGGTTGGCCAAGGGGGACTGCAAAACCGAGGCTGACTGCACTGGAGGCTGCCTGAGCGGTGCCGTTGTTTCTGACAATCCAGCGCACGCTCTGGTTACCACCATTCCAGCTGCCGCAATAGCCTGTATTTGGCATGCCGCTTGACCCGCCGTAGGCAGGGAGCACAACGAGGTCAGGTATTCCCGGTCCACCAGGGGCACCAAAGATCACAGGTCCCGAAACTGTGGGTCTGGTACTGCGGTTGGATAAAGATTGTGCCTGTGGACGCAGTGTTCGTGTCGGTGTTGTTCTTGTCTGGACCTTCTGATCCAGGTTTTCACTTGGCTGTACTCTGTTTTGAAGCTTTGTTGCTGTCATTGGTTCAAGCTTTGCCTGGGGTGGGGGAAAGCGTCCACAGTAGGTCTGGCCATTTCCAAGAGGGACACAGCCTGCCAGAGCTGGTCCTGAAGTGAGGGCGATAAAGCTTGCGGTAATCAGACTGGTACCCAGCCCGGCAAGAAGTCTGTGTGTGATAACCTGTGTCATGACCCGATCTCCTGTTTGGTTGAACTGGCGGGAAACTTGGCGTTGCTGCTTCGCTTCCTTTTATCTGGTTTGTCGGAAAGAGAGCGGATAGGGTTCAAAACAATTCCAGAAAAGGTGTCAGATATATTTCTGATTGAGGGGGGAGCATGAAAGTTTGTGGTGTTGAGCTGAAGGGAAATGAAGCAATTCTGGTTTTGCTGCAGGGGCAGGAAGCGTGTTTTGAGCTTCTTGATCATGTGACCCGGAAAATCACCCTGAAAGATAGTGATTGTGCTGCAGAGGTGTCTCTTTTCAGAAAAGCGGTTGATGATTTTATGGCAAACAACAGGGTCGAAAAAATCCTGATCAAGAAACGGGCAAAAAAGGGAAAATTTGCCGGTGGTCCGGATACCTTCAAGATGGAGGCCCTTATCCAGATTATTTCTGGCCCCGAGGTGGTTCTTGTTTCGCCGCAGGCTCTTGCGACCATGGAAAAGAAACGCAGTATCAGTTTTCCAGCACCTCTGCTCAAATATCAGCAGACAGCCTTTCTGGCCGGAGTTTGGGGGCTGGTACACATCTGAAGCCGACCCGTCTGCTGTTTTTTGATGCCGGAGACTCTGGCACGGGTTTTTAAACCTTCTTTTCAGGAAAATAGCTATTGCTGCTAACCCGCTTTGCCAAAGGGATAAAATTCTCGTCAATATGAAACGATACAAAAATATGAAACGTTTCATATTGACGACCAAAAACAAATTTGTTTAGCTGGGTTCATTGCAAAAAGAAGCCGCCAAAGGCTCTGGTGCCTGAACAAGGTGGCATAACGGGAAGAGGTATCATGAAAATCTTGAAAGTAGCAGCTGCTGCTGCAATGACGTTTGCCCTGGCGACAGCCCCGGCAATGGCTGACGATAAACCTGTTGTTGGACTGGTGATGAAATCTCTGGCCAACGAGTTTTTCAAAAATATGCTTGAAGGGGCAAATGCCCATGAAGCGAAACGTGGGGATTATGTCCTCAAGGCTGTGGGTATGCAGTCAGAAGCGGATATCGAGACCCAGATCAACGCCGTTGAAAACTTTATTACCCAGGGTGTAGACGCAATTGTGATTGCCCCGGCTGATTCAAGGGCCCTTGTCCCGCCGCTGAAACGGGCAATGGAAGCCGGCATCGTTGTGATCAACTTTGACGTTGCTCTGGATGAGAAAGCCAAAGAGGAAAACGGTGTTGAACTGGCTTTTGTCGGCCCGGACAATCGGGGCGGGGCAAAGCTGGCCGGGGATGCCCTGGCCCAGAAACTTGGTAAAGGTGGCAAGGTTGTCATCATTGAAGGCAATCCCGGTGCCGACAATGCACATCAGAGAAAGATGGGTTTTGAAGATTCCATCAAGGAAGGTGGACTTGTACTGGTTGAATCCCGTACTGCCCATTGGGAAACCGAGGAAGCCAATACCGTTGCCACCAACATTCTGACAGCAAACCCCGACATCCAGGGGATTATGGCGGCGAATGATTCCATGGCAATCGGCGTGGTGAAAGCTCTGGAATCTGCCGGGCGTTCCAAGGACATTATGGTTGTCGGCTTTGACAATATTCCGGCTGTCAGCCCGATGCTGTCCGATGGTCGTCTCTTGGCAACCGTGGACCAGTTCGGTCAGGAAATGGCAGCAAATGCCATTGATATTGCCCTTGACGTTCTTGCGGGTTCACCCAAACCGCAGGGCTGGGTCAGAACCCCGGTAACGCTTGTGACCGGCGAGAAGTAATTCTTATGAGATCAGCAGGCTGGCGATAGAAACAGAACCACCTGCTGATCCATTTTTTTTCTGGTTTCAGTCAATAAGGCCCGGATTATGGATATCGTCCAGACAAGGGAAGCATCCCAGGGACAAACGGATAATCAGGAGACATTGCAGGATATCTCGCCTGATATCCTCACGGTCAGAGACCTGCACAAAAATTTTGGCGGGGTAAAAGCCCTCAAGGGGGTGAGCCTTTCTCTTCGCGCAGGAGAGGTCCATGCTCTGGTTGGCGAAAATGGTGCCGGAAAATCCACGCTGATCAAAATCCTCACAGGAGTTTTCCAGCCATCAGCAGGTGATATTTTGCTTGATGGACAGGTCTACAAACCGGCAGGCCCCCGAGATGCCAAGTTTCGGGGAATTCAGGTCGTGCATCAGGAGTTCAACCTCCTGCCTCACCTTTCTGTTGCCGAAAACATCAGCTTTGAACAGATGCCCCGGACAAGACTGGGGCTTCTCGATAAAAAAGAGATGGACCGTCGGGCCCGGGTTGCGCTGGATGCAATCGGGTTACAGGACGTGGATGTCAATGCCCGGGTCTATTCGTTAGGGATTGCGCATCGACAGCTGATCGAGATTGCCAGAGCCCTGCAGTCTGACAGCAGAATTCTGATTCTGGATGAACCAACAGCAACCTTGACCGACCGGGAAACCGACCGGCTGTTTAATATCGTTGCAGCTATCCGGGCACAGGGAGTAACGGTGGTTTTTGTTTCCCACCACCTGAACGAAGTCTTTGCCAACTGTGACCGGGTGACGGTTCTCAGAAGCGGAGAGACGATTGTTACGGAAGAAATTTCGGAAACGTCACCAGACCAGCTTGTTGCGCTCATGGTCGGGCGACGTCTTGCCAAGGAAATGGCGTTGGAAAAAACAACGACAGAACTGGGTTCTGTTGCCCTGTCGTTACAGAATTTCAGGGTTGCGAAGTCGCCATATGAAGAGGGCGTTTCTTTTGATCTGCGCTATGGTGAAATCCTGGGGATCGCAGGTCTTGTCGGCGCGGGACGTACCGAATTGCTGCGGGGGATTTTTGGTATAGATCCTGTGGCATCGGGACAGATGATGCGGGAGGGTACGCCAGTTTCTTTTGCATCCCCCCGTGAAGCCATAAAGTCGGGGATCGGTTTTGTGACCGAAGACCGTAAAGACGAAGGTCTCATTCTGGATATGGCAATCGCTGCCAACGTCGCTCTGGCAGCTCTGGAGAAAGTTTCCCAAAAAGGGCTTCTCAATCGTCTGGCGGAACTCAGTCTGGCAGACAGGCTTGGCAGTATGCTGAAACTGAAAAGTGGCGGCCTGTCTGATCGGGCGGCGAGCTTGTCCGGGGGGAACCAGCAGAAGGTTGTTATCGCGAAATGGCTGGCAAGAGATCCAAGTGTTCTGTTGCTGGATGAACCCACCCGGGGGGTGGATGTCGGGGCCAAGGCTGAGATCTATGCGATTATGCGCAGCCTGGCACAAAAGGGTGTTGCAATGCTGGTGGTTTCTTCTGAGCTGCCAGAACTGATTACGCTTTGTGATCGTATTCTTGTCTTGTCAGATCATAGGGTACAGGGCGAAATCCCGCGTGAGGCCTTTTCCGAAGAAGCTATTTTACGTCTGGCGTATCAACGCAAAGATCAGGGAATTTAAAAATGAATGTTGAAGCGACAGGGCTTGCACAGACAGCCTTTACAGGCCGAAAGAAGCTTTCTTTCAAATCGGTGTTGCGAGAGGCCGGGATTGGCTTGGCGCTGGTGGCTTTGGTGATTATCTTTTCAGTGACAACAGAGCATTTTCTTACAGCCAATAATATCACCAATATTTTGACCCAGGTAACAATCAATCTGGTTCTCGCGGTGGGGATGACTTTTGTCATTCTTATTGGAGGAATCGACCTGTCAGTCGGGTCCTTGCTGGCACTTTGCGCGGTTGTTGCAGGCAAGGCGATATCGCTGGATGTGGGCGTGCCAATGGCCATCAGTCTGGCCGTCCTGGCAGCTGTCCTGGCGGGAACAGTTTGTGGCTTGTTAAATGGTGCCATCAGCGCTTTTTGGGCATTGCCGTCCTTCATTATTACGCTCGGGATGCTCAATGTGGCCCGGGGGGCGGCCTTGCATATTTCCGACGCACGGACGATCTATTCTTTCCCTTCTGAATTCAATGCCTTTGGTTCCATGACGTTGTATGGAATTCCAGTGGTTTTCCTGGTTGCGCTGATGCTTGCGTTGTTAGCCTGGTTTGTATTGACACGAACGGTATTCGGGCGACTGCTTTATGGGCTGGGGAATAGTGAAGAAGCAGTTCGTCTGGCGGGGCACTCGGTCTTCTGGTGCAAAGTTGCGGCCTTTACCATCTGTGGCTTTACTGCGGGGATTGCGGCAATCATCTATATGGCCCGCCTGAATATTTCCAGCCCTATTGCGGGTGTCGGTTTTGAACTCAATGCTATTGCTGCCGTGATTATTGGCGGTACCAGCCTTAGTGGAGGGCGCGGGTCAGTCCTGGGTACGCTGTTGGGAGCCTTCATTATCGGGGTGCTGGCCAATGGGCTGATCCTGCTTGGTTTGAGTGATTTTATGCGTCAGATGATTACAGGAGTGGTGATTATCGTTGCGGTCATTCTTGACCACTATCGCGCCAAATATACCCGAAACTGATCTCTGGCCTTACAGCGGACCATCCGGGCGTTGTTAGTTTTGCCTCGTAGCGTCACCTTTTCTTTTTCCTCCCAGAGGTGACGCTACCTTTTCCTGCTAAGGGCTTTATAAATGCCGGAGTTCATGTACATATAGCTGGCTGGGCAGTGTAATGAGACAGTTTTCCTGCTGCAGTGAAAACCGTATTATTCTGACAGTGGTTCGAGATGGCAACAATCAAAGATGTAGCGCAACTGGCGGGGGTATCCGTTGGAACGGTGTCCCGGGTATTGGCTAAAAATGAGACGGTCAAGCCAAGGCTGCAGGAAAAGGTTGAAGCCGCCGTCCGGGAACTGAGATATAAGCCCAATCCGGTTGCCCGGGCCCTGCGAACTAACCGGAGTGATATTATCGGGCTCATTGTTCCCGATATCACGAACCCGTTTTTTGCCCAGTTGGCAAAACAGGTCGAGATGCTCGCTGCCGGGCAGGGACTGTCGGTGATGTTGGCCAACACTCATGATGACCCGGCTTATGAGAAACAGCAGATAGAAACACTGCTTGATCGTTCGCCATTGGGAATACTGGTTGTCTCTGCTTCAGAAGACAATGCCCAGCAACTGGCGACGGATATACCGATTGTCGCCCTGGACCGTACCTTTGTCTCTTATCCCTGTGTTGCAACAGATCATGAAGTCAGTGCCAGCCTTGCTGCGCTCCATCTACTGGAAATGGGACACCTGCGTATCGGTTACGCGGCTGGTCCTTCTGAGACAAGGGTCGCACGTGCTCGAGAGAGTGGATTTGTCGCTGGGCTGACGATTGGTGGTAAAGATCTGGGGGTGAAACCGGATCTGGAGATATTGCGGGGGGCATTTGATTTTACGGCTGGCGAAGAGCTGGGAAGAATTTTCCTTAACCGCCCTGTTTCGCAAAGACCGACGGCAATAGCAACCGCCAGTGACCAGCAGGCCATCGGTATTATGCGAGCCGCCAGAGACCTCAAGATTGAGGTACCACACGAGTTAACAGTTGTCGGCTTTGATGATATTCCTCTGGCGGTCCTTGTCACGCCCCGACTTTCAACAATTCGTCAGTCGATTTCCCAGATGGCCAGTTCTGCGTTGGATCTTCTCGTGCAGTCAAAGGGAATTGGTGAAGATATCAAATACCCGGGACGTCTGATCGTCCGGGGATCTTCGGGACCTGCCCCTGTTTTCTGAGTTAACCTGATCAAGCTTGGGAACATCAGCTGGAGAAAATCTCTGGAACTTGCATGAGTAGTGATAGTCCGCTCTATTGGGGGAGCTATGATCTATTTCATTCTCTATGCCGTTCTGTCCCTCTTTTTGGTTGCTGCCACGCTTGTGCCTCTGTTGCCTCTGGCTCATGGATTGGTAAGAACGTTTGATTTCCCCAGGGTACAGCTTGCAACCCTGTTGTTGGTACTTCTGTTTCTGGGGCCAGTTGTTTTTGACTGGACAGTTGTCCTGTTGGCCTTTTGGAGCCTTTCGGGATTTTGTCTGGCAATTCAGCTGGTAAAAATTATGCGCTATACCCCGTTTGTGAAAGTTCAGGCTCGAACGGCAAAAGCACACACGATTGAACAAGAGCGTGTGATCAAGTTCCTTGTTGCCAATGTGTTGCAATATAACCGCCGTTATGACGACCTCTGTGACCGTATCCAGCAGGAAGATGCAGATATCTGCATCTTTATGGAAACAGATCAGGGATGGGTTGACGCCCTGCAAAAGAGGGCCGGGGATTATGAAAACCGTCTGGAGCGGGCACAGGATAATACTTACGGCATCATGTTATGGTCCAAATTCCCGCTTAAAGAGGCGGAAATCCGTTTTCTGGTAAGAGAAGATATCCCGTCTATACTTGCCTTGCTGTCGGTACCGGAAAGCAGATTTCAATTTCGGCTTTATGTTGTCCATCCCGAACCCCCAGATCCCGTGTCCCATACTGTAGAGCGGGATGCTGAACTTGTTATGGTGGGGATGGAGGCTGCAGATGATCACTTTCCCTGTATTGTCACCGGAGATCTTAACGATGTTGCCTGGTCACGCACGACGGAACGGTTTCAAAAACTGAGTGGCTTGCTCGATCCACGAATAGGAAGAGGTTTATTCTCTTCCTTTCATGCAAAGTACTGGTTTGCCCGCTGGCCACTGGATCATCTGTTTCATAGTGATGACTTCAGTCTGGTGGATATCAAGCGGCTTGCCTATACAGGATCAGATCATTTCCCAATGGTTTTTGAACCGGTTTTTGAGCCAGAGACCGACAGCGAGAATAAACCTGTGATGGCCAATGGTGTCGATAAAGAGGAAGCAAAAGATCTGTTACAGGCAGTAAAGTAGTTTTGTGGCTGGTGAATACGGAATTGTTTTTTTGCTTATTCTGGATGATCCGGGACCTATGGAATTTTTCTGTAAAGCAGTGGGGAAATAACTTACTATAGTTGAGTAAATACTCCGGAAATAACAATCTAGGGGATAATCCCCCGATAATCAGGAGTGTGAGTTTTTGAAAACAAGTCTGCTCGCAACACTTTTATTGTTGTTGCCGTCCTCTCTCCGGGCTGATCCTATCACCTTTGCTTTTCCGGATAGCTATGCACCTTTGGTCTGGAATGATGCCGGGCGAATACAGGGTATCGGAGTGGACGTTCTGAGTATCGCCTTGAAAGAGAAAATGGGCCTTGAGGTGGTTTATAAAAGCTACCCCTGGGCGCGGGCTCAGGAAGAGGTTCGGAAGGGGTATGCAGACGCGTTTGTTACTGTGCCGACCCCGGTGCGACTGGAATACACCGTTTGTAGCAAAGAGCCCCTCACTGTTCTCGAAATTGGTGTTTATACCTATGTAGATCACCCCCGTCGTAATGAACTTCTCCAGATTAAATCTTATGAAGAGCTTGCAGATTTTGTGTTGGTGGAATACCGGGGCAATGACTGGACAAGAAACAAGGCTGATGATCTGAATGTGATCTGGGCAGATACCCTGGCACAGACCTATCGATTACTTGCTGCAAAGCGGGGAGATATCGTTGTCAGGAATAACTTTAATTTCGATTATTTTATGAAGAATAGTGAACTGAGAAATCAGATTGAAAAAATGCCCGGTATTCTTGCATCTTTGCCACTTCATCTCTGTATCGGTAAAGGCTCGGAATATCTATCCGTTCTTCCGGCTTTTGATCAGGCAATAAGCGAGTTGCGAGAGGAAGGGATAATTGAGGCGATTATCTCTGAATACGGGAATGGAACGCTGTCGCCTGATTCATGAGAAAAGGTATCGATGAGACTGTTCTGAAACAAATTTCTTTGATGAAAAAAATACTCTTATTCTCTGGCCGCTTGACCAGAGAATAAGAGCGAGAGGAATAAACAGCAAGATCTAGGCGGGTTTGGTATTATTGTTTCTTGTACACGGATTTCCCGGCTACATATGTGGCTTTGATAGCCCGGTCATCGCCGAGAATCATCAGCGAGAAGAGGATATCCTCAAGAGTTTCCGATACTTCCTGGCGGCTTTCCAGTACGGGCGTCGCCTTGGGGTCGAGCACGACAATGTCGGCCCATTTTCCTGCATCAAGACTGCCGATTTCACTCTCCATTTTCAAACGTTCGGCGTTGCCGAGTGTCGCCATATAGAAGGCATCATGTGCGGTGATCTTGCGTCCTTTGAGCATGGCAACTTTATATGCTTCGCCCAGGGTCTGGAGCATGGAATAGCTGGTCCCTCCACCGACATCTGTGGCAACACCAACACCCACAGGCCGCGCCTGATTGCCGACATGGTCAATGTCGAACAGGCCGGAACCAAGGAAATTGTTTGAGGTGGGGCAGTGCACAACAGTCGATCCAGCTTCGGCCAGCCGGGCACATTCGCGCTCGGACAGGTGAATGCCATGGGCAAAGAAAGAGTTCGGTCCAAGCAGGCCGAAATGATCGTAGATATCTGTATAGTCTTTGGACCAGGGAAACTGGGATTGTACAGTGGCGATTTCGCCCGGACTTTCGGAGAGATGGGTCTGCATGATGCAATCAGGGTGATCGCGGTACAACTCCCCCGTCAACTGAAGTTGGGCGTCTGTCGAGGTCACGGCGAAACGGGGAGTGATGGCATATTTCAAACGCCCCTTGTTATGCCAGCTGTCCAGTAATTCTTTTGACTCTCTCGCGCCGGTTTCCGGATCATCAAGAACCGCATCGGGTGCCAGGCGGTCCATCATGGTTTTACCAGTGAGCAGGGCCATTCCACGTTTTTCAGCGGCAGAAAAAAGAGCTTCAGCACAGGCTTTATGTACAGAACAAAAAGCAAGAGCCGAGGTTGTCCCATTGGTAAAAAGCCGGTCGAGAAAGACTTCAGCCGCCGTAGCAGCATGTTCAGAAGAGCTATAACGAGATTCTTCAGGGAAGGTGAAGCGGTTGAGCCAATCGAGCAGATCTTTGCCAGGGGCAGCCAAAATGCGATATTGCGGGAAGTGGATGTGGGCGTCGATAAAACCGGGTAGAATTAACTGTTCACCAAAATCATCACAGGGCAATCCGGTATAGACAGTAGGCAGATCTGAAAAGGCACCCTGCCAGAGGATACGCCCGGCCTGACCAAGGACGAGTGCGCCCTGTTTTATATAAACGGTACTTTTTTCATTCCCGTTTGTACGGGGATTGGCTAGGAAGTTGACCGTTGATCCCCGGAGAACTCTGGATGGCTGCTGATCGGCTATTGTCATGACATGACCCTATCTGTAGACGTGCTTCATGATTCTGGCGCGCAGGATGTTCCTGCGATTGTCACCAATCACACTCTGAACCCGTTATTTATACCTGTTTGTTATATGATCAGTCCGGGGATTTCATTAATCGCGCGTCAGACTGGTTGTTCCCGGCATCAGCCCCTGCGTGGGGCAGGGGCTGATTTTATCCGGTTTTCCGGGACCGTTATCCGTGCCCCGTTTTTGCATATTATTCCGATATTACCGGAATTTATTGCGGCAACTGATCGTCGATACCCTTGACGTACCAGTTCATGCCGAGGAGTTCACCATCAGAAATGATTTCACCTTCTTTGGCGGCTTCAGTGCCATCCTGTTTAAAGATGGGACCCTGGAAAGGGTGGAAACGGCCGGAAATGATTTTGGCTGTTGTCTTGCCTGCTTCGGCTTTAACATCATCTGGCATGTTGGTGAAGGGTGCCATACCAACCATTTTATCATTGATACCACCCCAGGTGTCAGTAGATTCCCAGGTGCCATCCAGAGCAGCTTTGGTCCGGTTGACATAGTAACTTGACCAGTCGTCAACAATCGCTGTCAGCTGTGAATTTGGTGCAAAAGCGATCATGTCAGAAGCCTGACCAAACCCATAAACACCGTTTTCGCCAGCAATCTGAAGTGGTGCAGTAGAATCTGTGTGCTGGGTGATGATATCTGCGCCCTGACCAATGAGAACCTTGGCTGCGTCAGCTTCCTTGCCTGGGTCAAACCAGGAGTTCACCCAGACAATTTTCAGTTTGAAATCCGGGTTGACGGACTGTGCACCGAGCATGAAGGAATTGATGCCGCGGACAACTTCCGGAATTGGGAAGGAGCCAATATAACCAGCCACGCCGGATTTGGACATTCTGGCTGCGATCTGGCCGATGATATAACGCCCTTCATAGAACCGTGAAGAATAGGTCGAGACGTTATCTGCGCGTTTGTAACCGGTAGCGTGTTCAAATTTTACGTCAGGAAAACGCTTGGCAACTTTCAGTGTAGGCTCCATGAAGCCAAAGGAAGTTGTGAAAATAAGGTTCGCTCCCTGGCGGGCCAGGCGTTCAATTGCACGTTCTGCATCGGGACCTTCATCGACCTTTTCGATGTAGGAGGTTTCCACCTGATCGCCAAGAGCGGCGTCAATCGCGAGACGTCCCTGTTCATGCTGGTAGGACCAGCCATGGTCCCCAATGGGGCCGACGTAAATGAAACCGACTTTTAGTTTATCTGCAGCAGAAGCCGACGTTATCGCAAAAGACATTGCGACAGCAGCGGCAAATCCCAACCATTTTTTCATTGGGTATTCCTCCCTGTTAAGCGAACACTCAACGGCCGTTCATAGGTGGTTCGTCTACGCTGGCCGCTTTGCGCGAAGACGCCGAAACTAGTTGTATTCTTATCCGGTTTATCGATCAGGAACAAAGGATTGACCAATACACGCCGGGGTATTTACACGAGTGAGAGTCTTGTTTCCAGAAATAATAACCAGAGCAATGATTGTCACAAGGTATGGCAGTGACGAAAGAAACTGTGATGGTATACCCAAGCCCTGCGCCTGTACATAGAGACCCATAATCCAGACGGTACCAAAAAGATAGGCACCAATGGCCAGACGTTTGGGTAACCAGGTGGCGAAGACAACCAGAGCCAATGCAATCCAGCCACGTCCGGCGGTCATGTTCTCGATCCACTGTGGCGTATAGGCCAGGGAAAGGTAAGCCCCGGACAGGCCTGCACAGGCGCCACCGAACAGAATACAGGCGTAACGTACCATGATGACGTTATAGCCCAGGGAATGGGCGGAATGGTGATTGTCGCCAACAGCACGGATAATCAGACCGACGCGGGTTTTGAAAAGAACATAGGTTGTGGCGATAACCAGAGCGATAGAGGCGTAAACCAGAATATCCTGCCCAAAAAGAATACGACCAATAAAGGGAATATCGCTTAGCAGTGGAATGGAAACAGGGACGAGCTTGACGCCGGGGAGACCGACAAAGGATTCACCAATCAATCCCGAAAGCCCGAGCCCCAAAAGGGTCAGGGCAAGGCCGGTGGCGACCTGGTTGGAAACCAGAGTCTGGGTCATAAAGGCAAAAATGAATGCCATGCCAATACCAGCCATGATGCCAGCAAAAATACCAAGTGTCGGGGACCCGGTTGTATAGGCTGTGGCAAAGCCACAAACCGCACCCATAACCATCATGCCTTCCACGCCAAGGTTGAGTACCCCGGACCTTTCAACCACAAGCTCACCTATAGCTGCGAGGAGCAGGGGGGTCGAGGCGGTAATGATCGTCAGAATAATTGCCTGTGTACCGTCCATTTGCGTTACTCCGCAGCTGCTTGTTGTGGGGTAACCGGACCGAGGAGTTTGATCCGGTAGAGAATAAGAGTGTCACAGGCGAGAATAAAAAACAGCAGGATGCCCTGGAAGACCTGTGCGGTTTTATCTGATACTCCAAGCACAACCTGTGCCCCTTCTCCCCCGATATAGGTGATGGCTAGCATGATGCCTGCAAAAAACACCCCGATTGGGTTCAGGCGGCCAAGGAAAGCAACAATAATGGCGGTAAAGCCGTAGCCAGGAGAAATGGAGGGTTGGAGTTGCCCACTTGGCCCCGCTACTTCACCAATACCTGCCAGTCCAGCGAGCCCGCCGGAAAGCAGCAGGCAGAACCAGACTGTTTTCTTGCGGGAAAAGCCTGAAAATCTCCCTGCGCGGGGAGAATTACCAATGACCATGATCTCAAAACCTTTGAGGGTTCTGGACATCAGGATGCTCAAGATGATTACCGCGACAATGGCGAGAATAATTCCGATATGAACCCGACCATCTCCGAGTGTCGGCAGGAGTTGCCAGCCTTCAAAAGGAATTGACTGGGGGAAGTTATAGCCTTTCGGATCCCGCCAAGGCCCGCGAACCAGCCAATCAAGGATCAACTGGGCAATGTAGACCAGCATCAGACTGGTCAGGATCTCATTGGCATTAAAGCGGTTTTTGAGAAAAGCAGGGATTGCGGCAAAAGCAGCCCCGCCGATGGCGCCACAAACAAGCATGGCTACAAGGGTCAGGGGAGACTGCCAACTGGTAAAGAATATCGGTACAATAGACCCAAAGGCTGCGCCCATGGTCAACTGGCCTTCTGCGCCAATATTCCAGACGTTAGCCATATAACAGATGGATAGTCCGGCCCCGATCAGGATCAGAGGAGCAGCCTTGACCAGAACTTCCTCGATCGACCACATGCTTGTTACTGGCTCGATAAAGTAGACATACAGCGCTTCAAGGGGGTTAAGTCCCTGAAGAGCAAAAATGATAGCCCCGGTAACTACTGTCAGAAAGATAGCCAGTAAAGGCGACATCAGGGTCATGAATTCCGAATGTTCGGAACGCTTTTCCAGAATCAGTCTCATGCGCTTGCCTTTTCAGTGATGTGGCTGTCTTTTTTCTCGTGTGCCCCGGCCATCATCAGGCCGATGCTTTCAAGGGAAAGCTCGCTGGCGGGAAAGGCTTCTGACAGCTGTCCGCGAGAGATAACAGCGATGCGATCCGCAATTTCAAAGATCTCGTCAAGGTCCTGCGAGATGACCAATACTGCGGAACCAGAAAGCGCAAGATCTATCAGGGCCTGACGGATCAGGGCCGCAGCACCCGCATCAACACCCCATGTCGGCTGGTTGATCACCAGAACCCTGGGTTTGCGATCAAGTTCGCGTCCGACAACAAATTTTTGCAGATTGCCACCAGAAAGGGCCCGGGCTTCCGGGTCCGGCTTTCCTTTGCGGACATCATAATCCTGGGTAATCCGTTCATTGATTGCAATGGCTTTGGCCCGGTCAAGAAAACCGGAACTGGAGAGGCCATCATCGTCAGAATGACGGGTCAGAATGATGTTTTCAGAAAGGGTGAAACCGGGGACCGCCCCATGTCCAAGGCGTTCTTCCGGCACAAATCCGGACGAATGGCGACGTCGTAAAGTGATGTTGTCCAGACCACAGTTCCGTTCGTTGATACATATACTTTCGGCAGTGCTTGAAAGACGTTCACCGGAAATGGCATCGAACAGCTCGGACTGTCCATTGCCAGCGACCCCTGCAATAGCGACGACCTCGCCAGCTCTGACATCCAGTTCAATGTTCCGCAAAGCAACACCAAAGGGGCCATCAGCTTTTTGGCTAAGGTTGTTGAGTTTTAACAGGCTTGCACCCGGAGACGATACCCGATTGCTGTTAATAGCATGAACGTCTGCACCAACCATCAAGCGTGCGAGGCTGGCGGCGGTTTCTTTTTGCGGATTGACTGTACCCACGACTTTACCGTGTCGCAGGATGGTCGAGTCATGACAGAGCCTTTTGACCTCATCCAGGCGGTGGGAAATATAGAGGACGGCGCAGCCTTCGCTGGCCAGCCGTTCAAGCGTGAGGAACAGCTGGTCGGCTTCCTGAGGCGTTAATACAGCTGTGGGCTCATCCATGATGAGCAGGCGAGGTTCCTGAAGCAGGCAGCGAACGATCTCGATACGCTGGCGTTCGCCGACGGAAAGATCCGCAACCAGTGCCGTTGGTTCCAGGGGCAGGCCATACTCACTCGAAACCTGGCTGATTTTTTTGGAAAGTTCGCCAAGATCGATGTCACCGGGGAGTGCCAATGCAATGTTTTCTGCGACGCTCAGGGCTTCAAACAGCGAGAAATGCTGAAACACCATGCCGATCCCGAGTTTTCGCGCGGCAGCAGGATTGGCAATGTTGACTGTTTCACCCAACCAGCGCAACTCGCCGACTGTGGGCTGCAGGGCACCATAGATAATCTTGACCAGCGTAGATTTCCCGGCGCCGTTTTCCCCTAGGAGCGCATGGATTTCTCCGGGTGAAATTTTCAGGGTTACATCACTGTTGGCCGCAAGGTCACCAAACATTTTGGTGATGTTGCGTGCCTCTAGTAGATACTCTGCTCTAGCCGCAGTTCCACCTTTTACGGATAATTTCTCCGTCACATGCCGGCCCTCCCGTTGCCGTGATTATTTCCTGGTCTCAGGCTTTTTAGCCTTCTTCGGCGATTCTGAACACCGATTGTTGTTTACCAAGAATTTCTTCATCCCGCACGAGCAGTTCGGCTGTTACCGAAACTGCGATAGCGGCAGGATGTTTTGAATGAATACCTGTGATCCCGATGGGACAGACAAGTTTATCTATGGTCTCTGTTTCTAGCCCTGCTGTGTGCAATCTGTTGCGGAAGCGGGCTTTTTTTGTTTCTGAACCTATAACGCCAACATAAGCAAAGCGCCTGGTTGCGAGTGCTGCATGAACAAGTTCAAGATCCAGCGCGTGGCTATGGGTCATGATGACAATAAAGCTCCCGTCCGGTGCTGCATCCAGAGCTGCGACGGGATTGTGTGTAAAGTGCTTTTCAACATTGGACGGGACCAGAGAAGGGAAAGATTCTGCTCGGGAATCAATCCACTTCAGGTCGAATTGTAAAGCCGCCATATTAAGCATCAGGGCGCGGCCGATATGACCTGCACCAAAAAGGTAAACTTTGCGCCGTTCTTCACCAAAACATTCCTGTAAACAGCCTTTTCTGTCGAAAGAGATGCTGCTGGGCTGGTTTGGAGAGCCGATTGTAACCTCTCTTTTGATGCAATCCTGTTTTGGTGTCCCTTTTGTGAAAAAAGGTCCTTGGATTTCCTGTTCAGCCAGAGCCCGGACTTCGGGGAGTTGTGCTTTGGAGAACACCTCTATCAACAAGCGGACCACGCCGCCACAACATTGGCCCAGCTGTGGCCCCAGAGCATGTTTGCTCCAGTGAATCTGCGCGTGCGAAGATTTCATATGTTTCTGGGCGTCGGCCAGAACCCGCCATTCCAGTGTTCCGCCGCCGATGGTTCCATGAAATCCACCATCGGGTCGGATAACCATTCTGGTTCCGGCTTCACGCGGGGCAGAGCCCTGAACCTCGATCATGGTCACAAGGGCACAACAGCTGTTCTGTTCCAGTTGTTTTGCAAGAAGTGACCAGACCTTCATTTCAGTCTCCACTTTTCATCAGCTTGACCGCGGCCAGAATATTTTCCGGTGTCGCGGGGGTGCTGAGTTGGGGAAGAACGCCGGGCTTAAGTGAGGCGATAGCGTTGGTTATCGCTGAAAAAACGGCCGTTGCCAGCATGACCGGAGGTTCGCCTACCGCTTTGGAGCGATAGATTGTATCTTCGCGATTGCCAGGTGAATCCCAGAGTTTGACCCGGAAATCTTCTGGCAAATCGGATGCTGTCGGTATTTTGTAAGTCGAGGGTGCGTGGGTGCGCAGGCGGCCCTGGTCGTCGTAAACCAGTTCCTCTGTGGTTAGCCAGCCCATACCCTGGACAAAACCACCTTCGATCTGGCCGATGTCCAGCGCGGGGTTCAGGGATTTTCCCACGTCGTGCAGAATATCAACCCGGTCAATGACCATTTCCCCGGTCGAGGTATCAATTGTGACTTCTGCACAGGCGGCCCCATAGGCAAAATAGAGAAAAGGTCGTCCACTTTTGCTGTCCCGGTCCCAGGTTATGTTGGGCGTGGCATAGTAGCCGGTTGAGGAAAGAGACACCCTTTGCAAAAAGGCTTGCTGGGTCAATTCGGCAAAGGTGATTTTTTGCTGTCCGATCTGCACGTGATTATTGGCAAAGGAAACAGCAGATTTTTCAATCTGGTAAAGCCGCGCTGCGAGGTCGATCAGACGTATTTTGATCGTCTCGGCAGCCAGTTTGGCGGCCATGCCATTGAGATCTGTACCCGATGAGGCTGCTGTTGGGGCCGTATTCGGAACCTTGTCAGTCGTCGTCGCTGTGATTTGTACGTTTTCGAGGTCAATTCCGAATTCCTCTGCAACAACCTGGGCAACTTTGGTATAGAGGCCTTGCCCCATTTCTGTTCCGCCGTGGTTCACCTGGACCGAACCGTCGGTGTAGACATGAACCAATGCGCCAGCCTGATTGAGGTGCTTCAGCGTAAAGGAAATTCCAAACTTCAGTGGGTTCAGGGCCAGTCCTTTTTTAAGGAAAGGGCTTTTGGCGTTAAAGGCCGCGATTTCCTGACGACGCTTGCGATAGTCACTGGTCTGTTCCAACTCCCCGACCAGTTCTTCCAGGATATTGTCTTCGACCTTCATGCCAAAGGGGGTGATATCCCGACCAGAACCGCCGTAAAAATTGGTTCTACGGACATCAAGCGGATCGAGTCCAAGCTTGATGGCGATGGCATCCATCATCCGTTCTGAAAAGACCATGCCCTGAGGACCACCAAAACCGCGAAAGGCAGTATTGGAAACGGTGTTGGTTTTTATCCGATGGGAGGTGATCCGGTTCTCAGGGTAATAATAGGAGTTGTCTGCATGAAACATGGTGCGGTCATTAACACCGAGAGACAAATCAGCCGAACAGCCGCAGCGGGCGAGGAAATCAACTTCGACTGCAGAGATCTTGCCCTTCTCATCAAAGCCCGCCTGCCAGTCGCAACGAAAATCATGGCGTTTGCCTGTCATGATCATATCGTCGTCCCGGTCAAGGCGCATTTTAGCCGGGCGACCCGTTATATGTGTGGCCAATGCGGCGAGGCAGGCCCATTGAGCCGCCTGTGATTCCTTGCCACCAAAGGCGCCTCCCATCCGGCGGCACTCACAGACAACAGCGGCGTCTCTGATCTTGAGCATCTTGGCAATAAGGTGCTGGATTTCTGTCGGGTGCTGTGTCGAGGTATGGACAAGAATTTCTCCCTGATCCTGCGGAATTGCCAGAGAGACCTGGCCTTCGAGATAAAAGTGTTCTTGTCCCCCAATACGAAAAGAGTCGGAGATTGAAAGCGGGGATGCTTTTATCGTTTCAGCAGGGGTACCCCGATTGAACTCGTATGTGGGAAGAACCGAGGCATCCCGAGCCATACCATCTTCGGCCGTGACCATGGGAGTCTCGGCAACGATCTCTATGCGGGCCAGTTTTGCGGCTTTTCTTGCTTCAATATGGCTTTGGGCAACGACAGCAAAAATGACCTGTCCATGAAATTCAATTCTATCGTCTGCAAGAATGGGGTCCCCGCCAAAGGAAGGGCTACAGTCATTCAGGCCGGGGATATCGGCAGCAGTGAGTACCGCGACAACACCGGGGGCAGAACGTACAACCTCGAGATCAAGGGATTTGATTTTTCCACAGGATTCCCTGGCATAACCAGGTGCCAGATGGAGCGTACCACGGGGTTCGCGAATGTCGTCGATATAGAGGGCATTGCCGCGAACGTGACGGTCTGCACTATCGTGCTTGGTTGCTTTGCCGACGTTGAGAGCAGGTGATGAGGCTTTTTTCAACATAACTTAAACGGCCTCTCTTAAAGAATGTTCCCGTTTCCCGATCACTCTTGTTTCCGGGCTGTCGGTTCCTGAAGCGGAATGGGAAATTTCATGAAGCGCCTTAAGTAACAGTCCTTTGGCAACGTCTATCCGGTATTCCTTGCTCGCGCGCATATCTGAAATGGGCTGGTAATCCTGTTCCAGGGTTTCGGCTGCTTTTACCCAGCCAGCTTGATCCGCCAGGTCCAGTCCAATCAGGGCTTTTTCTGTTTTACCTGCCCGTTTGGGCGTGGCAGCCATACCACCGAACGCGATGCGGGCGCTGGTTACTCTGTTGTTCTCGAGTGTCAGGCGAAAGGCGGCCAAGAGGGCGGAGATATCCTGATCAAAGCGTTTGGAGACTTTGTAACTGCGCAAAAACTGGTTTTCAGCAAGCTTTGGTATTGTTACATGGCTGACAAACTCACCGGGCTGGCGATCCTGTTTGCCATAATCGATGAAGAAATCCTCTAGCCTGATTTCCCGTTTCCCTTCGGCTTTTTCAAGACCAAGTCTGGCATCAAGCGCGATCAACAGGGGGGGGCTGTCACCAATGGGTGAACCGTTGGCGATATTGCCGCCAATGGTACCTGATGCCCGCACCTGGGTGGAGCCGATACGCCTGACAACTTCGGCAATATCGGGATCAATGGTTGCCAGGGCTTCTTCTGCCTGGGCATAGGTTGCGCCAGCACCAATGACAAGTTCATTGCCGTTATCTTCGACCCTGTCCAGGCCTTTTACCCGACCAAGGTGAATGATCTTGGGCAGATCGCGGAGCTGTTTCGTAATCCAGAGACCGACATCTGTGGCACCGGCGACAACAATGGCATCAGGGTGCTGACTGTAGAGCTTTGCCAAAGATGCCATGGATACAGGAGCCGCGAAAAAACGTTCCTCGGTACCGACAAAAACATCTTGTCCGTCATCAAGCCCGGTCAGAGTTTCAGTGGTTGTCTTCAAGGCCTTGGAAAAACGGTCGTCGACCGATCCATTACAACTTTCCAGAGCGGCATCAATAATGGGTCGATACCCGGTACAGCGGCAGAGGTTGCCAGCGAGCTGGTTGTTGATTGCCGGCCGATCAGCCTTGATCCCTTTGTGATAGAGAGTAAAAAGCGACATGACGATACCGGGTGTACAAAAACCACATTGTGAACCGTGATGGCGTACCATGGCATCTTGAACAGGATGCAGTTCTTCCTGTCCGCGAGACAGGTCATCGATGGTAATGACCTCCTTGCCATCGAGCATGCCGAGCAACTGGATACAGCTGTTAACGGCCTGATATTCAAGTTTGCCGTTTGAATTGATCGAGCCAACAGCGACACTACAGGCGCCACAGTCACCTTCGGCACAGCCTTCTTTCGTACCCCGTGATTCTTCAGTCAGTCGCAGATAGTCGAGCAGGGTATCGTTCGGTCCGATGTTCGTCAGTTCAACCGCTTTTCCGTCTCTGACAAACCTGATGCTCTGGCGCATTGTCATCTTAACTCCCGCGGTAGGTCGAATAGCCATAAGGCGAAATTAACAGAGGCACATGATAGTGGGAGGTGGTATCTGCAATGCCGAAGCGGATCGGAATCACATCCAGAAACAAGGGGTCGGGCAGGGCCTTGCTTTCAGCACGAAGATAATCACCAGCCATAAACCGCAACTCATATTGCCCGCGTTCAAGCTGATTGTTTTCAAGCAAGGGACCATCAACCCGGCCATCATCATTTGTGGTGACTGATTTTATCAATGCAAAATCATTGTCTTTCACCCGCCAGAGTTCAATGGCGAGGCCTTTTGCAGGCACGCCCTTGGCCGTGTCCAGTACATGTGTTGTAAGTCGCCCCATGCGACCAGTACTCCCCTAGACGGGTCTGTCCCTCATATATTGAAGGCAGCCCAATTGTTCATTTTGAAATTAGTATGACAGGCATCTATGGCTCTAAAAAGAACAAAGTTTAGATATCAGGGGTCTAAAAAAGGCATCAGTTAAGCGGGTGGGTCTTTAGATGGTCAACCACATGTTTTTCAAAAATCTGGGTCGCTGGTGAGGGGGCTCGGGTTGATTGCCTGACCAGCATCAGGCGATCCATTGGCAGTTTCGTGTCAGACAGCGGGAGAAAAACCAATGTTCCTGCCTTGAGATGTTGTTCGATGCCGACACGGGTTTGAAAGGCAATACAGCGGCCTTCCCGGGCCATGGCGGCCATGACCCGCAGTGAGTTGGCTTCCAGCACAGGTTTTCTGGGGCTGGCAAGGTCAGACATTGTGGCGTCGAGGGCGAGGCGAAGGCTCAATCCTCGGGCAGGATAGGCATAGGGATAGGCGATACAGTCGCGTAACGTCACTTTTTCTCTTTTGATCAGAGGGTGGTCGGGTGAAACAATCGCGCCGACTTCCAGGCTTTCTTCATAGGCAATATCAAGGCCGTCCAGTGCAGAGGGGTTATAGGTAAAACCAAGGTCGGCTTCACGAGAACGCACCATTTCGGTTACAGCATCGGCGACAGTGACGGTCAGAAAGATTTCAATCGAAGGGTATTTTTCGGAAAAATCAGCCAGGATTTCCGGGAGAAGGCTGACCGAGACGGATTCCGCGGTGGCGATTCTGACCCGGCCGCGTTGCAGACCGCGAAGTTCGTTGATGATGCCCAGGGCATCTTCATAGTCCCGCAGAGTGGTCTTGGTCTGCTTTAACAGAACATTCCCTGCCTCGGTGAGCAACATGGCACGCCCTGTTCGTTCAAACAGTGGCATTCCCAAAGCATCTTCCAGCATCAGGATCTGACGGTTTACCGCCGAAGAGGCGATGTTGAGTTCCCGGGCCGCGGCCCGGATGGAGCCGGCTTCTGCTGTCGCTGCGAAGTAACGGAAAGCCGTAGAGACAAAGGCATCGTCTATGCGCATAAACAGGTTCCTGCTCGTTTTGGTGAAGTCATAATCCCGCCCTGAAGTTTTTTCTCTTATTTTTTTATGGGGTCTTCTGCTTGAGGCTTCCTCATCTTAGGCTATAAGAAAAGGTACTCTTTTCAAGCCCCTCTGTTTTAATCCATAAGTCGGGCGACGTTTCCTGAGGTGGATCTCTGTGAAAATCGAACGTGCGCATACTCTTTATTCTCCGGCTTTGCGTTACTTTGTTGCTGTTGCTGAACACGGGTCCATTCGTGAGGCAGCCCGCCAGTTGAATATTGCCTCTTCGGCGGTAAACCGTCAGATTTTGGGACTGGAAGAGGAATTTGGGCTGCAGTTCTTTGAGCGGGTGGGGCGTCGGCTTCGCCTGTCAGAAGCAGGCGAATTATTGTTGCGCCATGCCCGTTCGGTTCTGACTGACTTTGATGTGCTGTCGGAACAGATTGGTGACCTGCGGGGGTTGAAGCAGGGGGTTGTACGGGTGACTTCGGTTGAATCGGTTGCCGATGCGATCTTGCCGCAGCTAACCCATAGTTTTCAGGAACTCTACCCCGGGATTACCCTGGAAGTGACGATTACCAGTTCGCTCAAGGTTGCCCGCCTGATTTCGACTGCTAAGGCCCATATTGGCTTTACCTTCAATCCTCCGGATCATGAAGCACTTAAGGAAATAGCAAGCTGGGAGCTGAAAGTCGGAGCTGTGGTTGCGCCGGGCCACCCGCTGACACGCTCAAAAAGCTGTTCCTTTGCTGATTGTCTCGACTATCCTCTGGCTCTCCCGGCGGGGAATCTCTCGCTTGCGCGGATTCTGGAGGTGCCCTTGACGCGACTAAAATGCAGGCCCGCCGCTTTTATCAAGGCCAATTCACTGCGGTTTATGCGCAATCTGGCCCGTAATGGCCACCATGTGACCTTCCAGACAATTCTGGGTATCGAGCAGGAGCGACAGGCCGGGCTTCTTGCCTATGTAAACCTGTCAGATGCTGATATTCCAAGAGACAGACTGGTGGTTTTGACCAATGCCACGCACGAGCTTTCTTTGGCCCCTTCGACCTTTGCCCGTCATGCAAACAAGGCACTTACCGCGTATTTGGCAAACAGTTGATCTCTATTTGGCATCACTGTGATCTAAAATAGCTTCTTTTGCGATCACTCTGACTGCGACATACTGCCTCATATAAAAAGAATAAAAGGCAGGATGAGGCTTATGGGGTGTCTGACGACGCATGTGCTGGATACAGCAAAGGGAATTGCTGCGTCCGGTTTGAAAATAGAACTGTTTCGTGTCGGCGAGACAGCCCCTTTACGGGAACTGATCACAAATGAAGACGGAAGAGCGGATAGCCCTGTTCTGGATCAGGACAGCTTTATTCCGGGGATTTACGAGCTTCATTTTCATGCAGGCGAATATCTGAGAGCTGGCGGGGCTGTACTCAGTGATCCTGCTTTTCTTGATCTGGTGGTCATACGTTTCGGCATTGCTGATGCTGATCAGCATTATCATGTTCCCCTGCTTCTTTCACCTTTTGGCTATTCAACCTATCGGGGGAGCTGATCTGTCGGTCAGTTTCTTA
Organism: Kiloniella laminariae; assembly: GCF_027214005.1. Taxonomy (GTDB): domain Bacteria; phylum Pseudomonadota; class Alphaproteobacteria; order Kiloniellales; family Kiloniellaceae; genus Kiloniella; species Kiloniella laminariae_A. The sequence continues at coordinate 213,002 of NZ_JAPWGY010000002.1, read as the reverse complement.
GAATCGGTCTTGAAAGGCCTGCCATAAAAGAAAAGCCGGAAAAACCCGGTGTGATAAATGAACGGGGAGAAAACAGAGTATGACAGAGATATCAAAATCGGCAGCAACTGCCGAGCAGCTGAAAGACCCAAACTATTGCCCGCCAATGAAAGAAGCCATCCCTTTGGGGATCCAGCATGTACTGGCGATGTTTGCCGGCAATGTCACCGTTCCTATTATTATCGCGGGGGTGGCTGGTCTATCAGGGGGTGACAAGGTTTTCCTGATCCAGACAGCCATGTTCGTTGCGGGTATTGCGACATTGTTACAGACGATCGGTATTGGTCCGGTTGGAGCCCGTTTGCCGATTGTGCAGGGAACAAGTTTCGCCTTTATTCCGATTATGATCCCGATTGTCAAAACCGCCGGGATGGGAGCCCTTTTTGCTTCTGCTGCCATTGGCGGGGTATTCCATTTTATTCTCGGGACCTTTATTGGTCGTTTGCGCGGGATATTGCCACCACTGGTAACAGGGATTGTGGTCCTTTCCATCGGTCTGGCCTTGATCCCGGTGGGTATACAGTATGCGGCGGGCGGAGCAGGCAAGGTTGAGGATTTTGGAGCCTTGCATCACATCTCTCTGGCCATATTGGTGATGGTGGTCACCCTAGCAGTCAAATTCCTGACCAAGGGTTTCCTTTCAGCTTCGGCTATTCTGATTGGATTGATTGTCGGCTATCTAGTCGCCATTCCCATGGGACTGGTGGACTTTGGTCGAGTAGGCTCTGCGAGTTGGTTTGCCCTGCCTTCGCTCTTTTCCTATGGTTTCGAGATCAACACAGCAGCTGTTATCGGTATGTTGCTGATGTCTGTGGTCAGTGCGATTGAGACTGTCGGGGATATTTCGGGAATTACCACAGGTGGGGCAGGCCGGGAAGCTACGGATCGCGAGATTGCGGGGGGAACCATGGCTGATGGTCTGGGCACGGCTTTGGGGGCGCTTTTCGGGGCGATGCCCAATACTTCCTATAGCCAAAACGTCGGTCTGGTCGCGCTTACGGGTGTGATGAGCCGACATGTGGTTACCTGTGGTGCTGTTTTCCTGATTATTGCCGGTCTTTTCCCGAAACTTGGCGCAGTTATTTCTGTCATGCCAAATGCGGTACTCGGTGGTGCGGCCATTATCATGTTTGGCATGATAGCGGGGGCTGGTATGAAGCTTTTGGCCATGACCAAACTGTCGCGCCGGGATCTGGTAATCATTGCCGTGTCTTTGGGCATTGGTCTTGGGCTCAAGTCAGTCCCGGAAGCTGTTGCCACTTTACCCGAAACAGCAAAGATCCTGATGACATCAGGTCTGGCGCCTTCGGCATTCCTGGCAATTCTGCTTAACCTGATCCTTCCAAAAGAAGCTGATCTCTAGAAAGTCAAAAGAACTGAAGAACGCTATGAAAACTCTGTTGATCAAAAATGCTCGTGTCCTGGTAACAATGGATCAGGAGCGGCGAGAGCTGAAAGAGGGTGCTCTTTATGCTGTGGATGGTGTCATCACCGCGGTGGGGAATTCTGGAGAGTTGCCCCAGGATGCAGACAGAGTCCTTGATCTGAGTGGTCATATCGTTCTTCCGGGGCTGGTGAACACACATCATCATCTCTATCAGACCCTGACCCGCACCTTTGCACAGGATGAGCCGCTGTTTCCCTGGTTGCAGTCGCTCTATCCCGTCTGGTCGCATCTGACACCTGAAGCGATCAAGGTTTCTGCTCAGGTCGGTATTGCGGAACTGTTGTTGTCGGGTTGTACGACAACCAGCGATCATCTTTATCTTTTCCCCAATGGCAGCCGACTGGATGATTCCATTGAGGGAGCAATGGAAATGGGCATCCGATTCCATGCGACCCGGGGGTCCATGTCGATTGGTGAGAGTGACGGCGGACTTCCACCTGACAGCCTGGTGGAAAATGAAAAAGCAATTTTGAAAGACAGCCAGCGGCTGATCGAGACCTACCATGATGGTGCAGATGGTTCGCGGATCCGGATTGCTTTGGCACCCTGCTCCCCTTTTTCGGTTTCACGGGATCTGATGCGAGAATCAGCCTTGCTGGCGCGTTCCTATGGCGTGGGATTGCACACTCATCTTGCTGAAAACGTCGAGGATATTCTCTACAGTCAGGAAAAATTTGGCCTGCGTCCGGGCGATTATGCTGAAGAGCTGGGCTGGGTTGGCAATGATGTCTGGCATGCCCATTGTGTTCAATTGAATCCCGATGAAATTTCGCTGTTTGCTCGTACCGGGACCGGGGTAGCCCATTGCCCCTGCTCCAATATGCGGCTGGGGTCGGGCATTGCGCCAGTGCGGGAAATGTATGATGCGGGGGTCAAGGTTGGACTGGGCGTCGATGGATCCGCATCGAATGATTCCAGCCACCTTCTGGCTGAAGCCCGCCAGTCGATGCTGCTGCAACGTGTCAAGCACGGGGCACGGGGTTTGAAGGTTCGTGAAGCCATTGAAATCGCGACGCTGGGAGGGGCGAAGGTGCTCAACCGCAGTGATGTGGGCGTTCTGGCGCCAGGTTATCAGGCGGACTTTGCTGCGTTTAAACTTGATGAACTCTATCATTCAGGCGCAGAGCTCGACCCGGTTGCCGGTTTGCTGCTTTGCCATCCCGTCAATGCAAACTACACAGCGGTGGGCGGGGAGTTGCTGGTTAGTGAAGGCCGGATAACCCGGCTGGATCTCCAGCCATTGCTCCGTCGGCACCGCAATATCGCCATCGATCTGGCGAACAAAGCTGCTTAAAAAGCTCCCTGTGCGGGGGCGAGAACACAACAAGTAAAAAAGAACCGTCGTATGGCGGCAAGGATCATCAGGAAGGATGACGTAACATGGAATCATTTGCGGTAGACTGGCTTAATTTGATTATCCGCTGGGCCCATCTTATTGCCGGTGTGGGCTGGATCGGTACATCCTTCTATTTCATCGGGCTTGATCTCTCCCTGCGCAAGCGCGAGGGCCTGGACAAAGATGTCTTCGGGTCGTCCTGGCAGGTGCATGGCGGGGGATTCTACAATGTTGAAAAGTACCTGGTCGCTCCCAAAAAACTGCCAGATGATCTGGTCTGGTTTAAATGGGAAGCCTATCTGACCTGGGTTACAGGTTTTGCCCTTCTGGTGGTTCAGTACTATTACAACGCCAGCAGCTATCTGATTGACCCGACTGTTATGGTGCTGGAGCCCTGGCAGGCGATTGCCATTTCGGTGGCAAGTCTTATTGGGGGCTGGCTGATCTATGACGGAATCTGTCGTTCTCCTCTGGGGAAAAACACCGGCCTGTTGGCGCTCTGTGTCTTTATCCTCATTGTGGGCGCGAGCTGGCTGTTTTCCCAGGTCTTTTCCGGACGTGGCGCCCTGATCCATGTGGGTGCTTTTGTTGGCACCATGATGGCTGTGAACGTTTTCGGAATCATTATTCCAAACCAGAAAAAAGTCGCGGCTGCCCTGATGCGTGGTGAAGAGCCTGATGCCAAGTATGGTAAAATCGGAAAACAGCGCTCGGTGCATAATAACTATCTGACTCTGCCAGTGCTGTTAATGATGGTGAGCAATCATTATCCTATGCTGACCGGACATCCGCACAGCTGGCTTCTGGTTGCCTTGATTATTGTCATCGGTGGTGCTGCCCGTCATCTGCTCAACCGTCATGAAGCCGGGGATGTTTTTAAGCAGTACGCCTGGACACTTCCTGTTGCGGCTTTGGGGCTGATTACAGCGATCATTCTGACTGCCCCGGCCACACGGGATTATGGTAGTGATAAAGTTTCAGATACGGCTGTTCTTGAAGTACTTCAGACCCATTGCTCCAGCTGTCATGCGGTGACGCCAACCAGTGAGGTCTTTGATGAAGCTCCACAGGATATTCATCTAGAAACAATAGAGGATCTCACGAGGTATCTGGACCGGGTCAAGGCGCAGGCGGTTGATTCTGATGCGATGCCCCTTGGCAATGAAACGGGTATGACAGATGCTGAACGGACAACTCTTGGTGCCTGGATTGCCCAGCAGTAACCCGATCAGCAGAAGCGGAGAAATAGTTGAATGAGCAGGTGTTATTCTCTTAAGGCAGTCAACCTTATGGATGCCCCCGATTTTGCCGGGGCATTCGGTGATATTGCCGAGCATTCTCCCTGGGTCGCTGAACTGGCGGGAAAAGAGCGCCCCTTTGCCAACCGGGATGCCATGATCGGGGCTTTTGCCCAGGTCATGTTCGCGGCAGAACCGGATGCCCAGCTTGCACTGATCAGGGCGCACCCCGATCTGGCTGGCAAGGCTGCGTTGGCGGGAGAGTTGACGGAAGATTCAAAAAAAGAGCAGGCCGGGGTCGGTCTGGACCAGTTGACGGCAGAAGAGTTCGAACGCTTTACAATCGCAAATGATCGCTATCGCGAGAAGTTCGGCTTTCCTTTTATCTTTGCTGTGAAAGGCGCGACCAAGTTCATGATCATGGATGCTTTTGAAGCCAGACTTGAAAACGATACGGCAGAAGAATTCCGCACCGCGCTGGAACAGATCGCCCGGATTATCCGCTTTCGACTGGAGGATCGGGTTCAATGACTGATGCGCAAAAGGGATATCCGCGGGACCTGATCGGTTATGGCCCGGTACCCGCAAAAGCTGGCTGGCCTGAGGGCGCACGCGTTGCAGTACAGTTTGTTCTGAACTACGAAGAGGGCGGTGAAAACTGTATTTTGCATGGTGACCCGGCATCGGAAGTGTTCCTGTCGGAGATTATCGGCGCTGCCGCTTTTGACAAGGCCCGGCATATGTCGATGGAATCAATCTATGAATATGGCTCTCGTGCTGGTGTCTGGCGTATTCTCCAACTGTTCCGCGAGCGGCAGATACCGATCACTCTCTTTGCTGTTGCCATGGCCATGGAGCGGCATCCAGCTGTGATTGAGGCGGCTCTGAAGGATGGGCATGAGATCTGTTCGCACGGCTATCGCTGGATCAATTACCACGGCATGTCGAAAGAGCAGGAACGCGAGCATATGGCCCGCGCGATTGAGATCCAGAAAAGGATCACCGGAGAACGGCCACTGGGTTGGTATACCGGACGCACGTCAGAAAACACCCGTCAGCTTGTCGCTGAAGAGGGTGGTTTTGTCTATGATGCCGACGACTATTCCGATGATCTGCCGTTCTGGTCGCGGGTGGTTGATCGCCCGCATCTTGTCGTACCTTATACGCTTGATACGAATGACATGCGATTTGCCACGGCCCAGGGCTTCAATACAGGCGAGCAGTTCTTCACTTACTTGAAGGATGCCTTTGATACACTTTATGACGAAGGTGCCGAAGCACCAAAGATGCTTTCTGTTGGCCTGCACTGCCGTTTGATTGGCCGCCCCGGACGATTTGCCGGATTGAAAAAATTTGTCGATTATATCCAGTCACATGACAAGGTCTGGTGCGCGCGGCGGATCGATATCGCCCAGCACTGGATCAAACAGCACCCCTATGAGGGATCATGACAATGCCAGACCCCTTTGTACTCCGCCCTATACCGTTAACTGCCGAGGCTTTTGCGCCATTCGGGCAGGTGATTGAGACGGATTATGAAAAAAGCTATTTGATTAATGAGGGAACAACCCGGCGGTTCCATGATCTGGCACAGGTTGATGTTACCGGGGAAGAGGCCGAGGTTATTCTGTCGATTTTCAGGGGAACACCGCGCGCCCTGCCCATAACAATCTCGATGCTTGAGCGCCACCCTCTGGGCAGCCAGGCCTTCATTCCCATGCACCCGGACCCCTGGCTGATCGTGGTCGCTCAAGGAGAAAGCCCGACTGCTGAAAACTGCCGGGCTTTTTTTGCATCAGGCCAGCAGGGGGTCCAGTACGCTAGGAATATCTGGCACCACCCGTTGTTGGTCCTGGCTCCTCTACAGGAGTTTTTGGTCGTTGATCGTAAGGGGAAAGGGAATAATCTTGAAGAACGTTGGTTCAAGGACCAAACAGCAGTTTTACAAATCCCGTAAAGTACCCTTATCGTAAATCCGGAATTTTGCTGTATTAATATTAAAAACGCACTTTAGTAAACACGACAAAAAGGGCTGCTAAAAAGCCCGATAATAATACCCAGACGAAAGAAAGTTTATAAATGACTGATCGGATTAAGATCGGCGCGCTCCAGATTAAAAAGGTTTTGCATGATTTCCTGATTGAAGAAGCGCTGCCCGGTACTGGCATCAAGCCTGCCGACTTCTGGCAAGGTTTTGAGAAAATGTTGAACGAACTGATGCCAGTGAACAGGGCACTATTGGATAAAAGGGAACAGCTGCAGGATCGCCTGGATAACTGGCACAAAAAACATCCCGGCCCGATTACAGACCATAAAGCCTATAAAACCTACCTTGAGGAAATAGGGTATATCGTGCCTGTGGGAGCTGGTTTTTCCATAGAGACGAACAGGGTCGACAGCGAAATCACAACCGTGGCCGGGCCACAGCTGGTTGTTCCTGTCCGCAATGCGCGTTATGCCCTTAATGCTGCGAATGCCCGTTGGGGCAGTCTCTATGACGCACTTTATGGGACAGATGCCATTGCTGAAACAATGGGTGCTGAAAAGGGCAGTTCGTTCAATCCCAAACGTGGGGAAAAGGTTATTGCCTGGGCTCGATCCTTTCTGGATCAGGCGGCAAAGCTGGAACGAGGGTCACATCGAGACGCGATCTGTTACAACATCCGCGATGGCCGGTTGCAGATAACACTTGAGGATGGCACCCGCACCGGACTGGCAAAGGGAACCGAGTTTCTGGGGTATAGCGGGGATCCCAAAGCCGCTTACAGTTTGTTGCTCCGTCACAATAACCTGCATCTCGAAATTGTAGTGGATCGCACCAGAGGTATCGGCCGAAATGATCCGGCAGGGGTGGTGGATATCATTCTGGAATCTGCCCTTTCGACCATTATGGATTGCGAGGATTCTGTTGCGGCTGTCGATGCCGGGGAAAAAGTCGAGGTCTATCGCAACTGGCTTGGCTTGATGAAAGGGGATCTTGCGATCAGTTTCTCCAAGGGAGAAAAGACCATCACCCGCAGCCTTGATCCTGACCGCTCCTATCTGTCGCCAGAAGGGGCTGTGTTCGATCTGCAGGGGCGCAGTCTGATGCTGGTCAGGAATGTCGGCCACCTCATGACCAATCCGGCCATTTTGGTCGGTGAGCAGAAACAAGAGGTTCCTGAAGGCCTCATGGATTGCCTGGTTACAGCCATGATAGCCTTGCATGATTTGAAAAAATCCAGTGGCCCGCGCAACAGTCGTAGCGGATCGGTTTATATTGTTAAGCCGAAAATGCACGGCCCGGAAGAGGTTGCCTTTGCTGACAGGATCTTCAGCCGGGTTGAGGATATTCTCGGGCTGGAGCGCCATACACTGAAAATCGGCATTATGGATGAAGAGCGCCGGACCACCCTGAACCTGAAAGAAGCGATCCGTGCGGCAAAAAACCGGGTGTTTTTCATCAACACTGGCTTTCTTGATCGTACCGGAGATGAAATTCATACGGCGATGGAAGCCGGGCCCATGGTTACCAAAGCGGAGATGAAAAACACCCGCTGGATCAAGGCCTATGAAGATTGGAATGTCGATACAGGCCTTGCCTGTGGCCTCAGTGGCAAAGCCCAGATTGGTAAAGGCATGTGGGCCATGCCGGACCTGATGGCTGATATGCTGGAACAGAAAATCGCACATCCAAAAGCGGGCGCGAATACAGCCTGGGTGCCCTCGCCAACAGCGGCCACATTACACGCCACGCACTATCATCAGGTATCGGTTCAGGAGCGTCAGCAACAGCTTGCCGGGCAGTGCCGGGCGACACTTGATGATCTGATTAGCGTGCCGGTGGCTGAGAATGCCAACTGGTCGCCAGACGAGGTTCAGCGCGAACTGGATAACAACGTTCAGGGCCTGCTGGGTTATGTGGTGCGCTGGGTGGATCAGGGTGTCGGCTGCTCGAAAGTACCCGATATCAACAACGTTGGCCTGATGGAAGACCGTGCGACCTTGCGGATTTCCAGCCAGCATATCGCCAATTGGCTCCATCACGGGATCTGTACAGAAGAACAGGTGCGGGAAACACTGAAACGTATGGCGGGAGTTGTCGATGCGCAGAATGCGGATGATTCAGATTACACTCCCATGACGGTAAATATTGATAAAAGCATCGCTTATCAGGCAGCCTGTGATCTGGTGTTCAAGGGCAGGGAACAACCCTCCGGTTACACCGAGCCAATCCTGCACGCCCGACGACTGGAGTTGAAAAAAGCTCTCTAGAATAAGAAAAAGGTTCAGGTAGATTTGAAAACCGCCTGAACCTTTTTTATGAGGTACCTTGCTGTAATCTTTTACCCGAGCTGATAACCCGGGGTAGAGCGCGACAGGGCGATTTCTTCTTCATCCATGTCTTCGGCGATACTGTCAAACAGAGGTGTTGTCATGTAGCGCTCGCCGGTATCAGGCAGCATGCAGAGGATGACTGAACCCGGTGCTGCTTTCTCGGCAACCTTCATGGCAACAGCAAAGGTGGCGCCGCCGGAAATGCCGGTCAGGATGCCTTCCTTGCTCGCGAGCTTTTGCGCCCAACTGACTGCTTCACCGCCTGGAACAGGAAGCAGTTCATCATAGTTTTTGTTATCAAGAAGTTCCTGCAGGACCTGGGGAATAAAGTCGGGAGTCCAGCCCTGGATCGGGTGGGGCTCAAAAGCAGAATGCCCGACGGAGGCTGTCCCGTCTTCGTTGCGTTCCTGTGGTTTGCCGCTGCCGACCAGCTGTGCATTGGCAGGTTCTGTCAGAATGATTTTTGTGTCCGGGCGTTCTTTGCGCAATACGCGGGAAACACCCGTAATGGTCCCGCCTGTACCATAGCCACTGACAAAATAATCGAGGCGCTGTCCAGCAAAATCAGCCATGATTTCGCGGGCTGTTGTCATTTCGTGAATGTCGGCATTTGCAGCCGTTTCGAACTGGCTGGCCAGGAACCATCCATTTGCCTTGGCCAGTTCAGCGGCTTTCTGATACATGCCAAAGCCCTTTTGCGCCCGGGGGGTCAGCACAACTTTTGCACCAAGAATACGCATCAGCTTACGGCGTTCGATCGAAAAGCTGTCGGCCATGGTGACCACAAGTGGGTAGCCTTTTTGGGCGCAGACCATGGCGAGGCCGATACCGGTATTGCCGCTGGTGGCCTCGACAACTGTCTGTCCGGGTTTCAGCGTGCCATTGCGTTCGGCTGCTTCGATAATGTTCAGCGCCAGACGATCCTTGACCGAGCTGAGCGGATTGAAGAATTCGGCCTTGACGTAAAGCGACACACCTTCGGGGGCGAGATTGTTGATACGGATACAGGGCGTGTCGCCTACGGTGTCGAGTATGGAGTTGAACAGCCTTCCCCGGCCATTGGTGGTTCTTGTTTTATTGTTTGCCATTTGATTTCCCTGTTTTGAAACACGATATCTGTATAGGTGGTGTCGAAAGTTTGTTATTGAAGATGTACACCGGAGCCGGATTTAAGGGAAGGGCCAAGACGTCAGCTGTGAAGAGGGAGGCGTCGGTTTTTGTTGCCTCAGATATATTTGCGTATGGCCCGGTCACTGACCCTAGTGAAAAGCTCGTAAGCGGAGGTTCCGGCCATGGCAGCGGCATCTTCGACCAGGCTGTTGGGGCCAAAGATCTCGACCATGTCGCCCGTGCTGCACGCCGTTGCTGGCAAATCAGTCAGATCAATCGTGATCATGTCCATTGAGACCCGGCCAATAATAGGGGCCTTGTATCCATTAACGGTGACCTGATGGCTCTCGCCGCTGAGAGGTTTGAAAAGGGCGCGCATCATGCCGTCTGCATACCCACAGAGAATGACGCCAAGACGGGTGCTTTTATGAACAGGAGTCGCACCATATCCGACAGCTTCGCCAGCCTCGACCTGCTTGATTTGCATAAGGGGCGCCCGGAAGCTGACAACAGTCTGCAGGCGTGACTGACCTTTTTCAAAATAATGTGGATCGTGACCGTAGAGGCCAATGCCGGGGCGAACGAGATCAAAATGATACTTTGAGCCAAGCAAAGTTCCGGCTGTGTTTGCCAGGCTTGCCGGAACGGCAGGGAAGTTTTTTATGATGCGGCGAAAGGCGGCAAGCTGACGGGAGTTTTCAGCAGAGGCCAGACGGTCGGCACAGGACAGGTGGCTCATGATGAGCCGGAGGTCCAGTTTTGCCAGGTCTTTTTTGTCTTTCAAGAGAAAGGAAAGTTCCTTTTCCTGGATACCAAGCCGGTTTATCCCGGTTTCAAAATGCAGGGCTGCGGGAGCAGGTTTTTCATGAAGGTTGGTCCAGTTCCGGATCCCCTCAAGATCATAAAGACAGGGGATGAGGCTGTTTTCCTGAAGCAGGGCTCCGTCAATGGTAATGAAGGGAGAAAGGACAAAGATCCTGGCTGCAGGGAACTGGCTGCGCAGTTCGATGCCTTCCCGGGTCAGGGCGACAAAAAAGGTTCTGCAGCCCTCGTCATAGAGTGCCTGTGCGATCTTTTCGCTGCCAAGCCCATAGGCATTGGCCTTGAGAACCGCAGCACAGTCGCCGAGGACGGTCGCTTTCAGGGTTCTGTAATTGCTTATTACAGCTTCCAGATCCACGATCAGTTCCGGACAGGTGCCTTGAATACTTTCCATATGCCAGTCCAGCTTTACGTTCTGTATGATTCCAGTCTCCGTTCCGGGTCATAACCTTTAAATATGACTATAACCCAGAACGGAGATCAACATGTCGGGTTCAGCTTTTTAAGGCCTGTTCGATATAAAGTTGACGTAGGCGGTTTGCCAGTGGTCCGGGTTTTCCAGATCCAATCTGCTTGCCATCAAGAGAAACAACCGCCGTGACAAAGGTTGTGGCTGAGGTGACGAAAGCTTCGGCGGCATCAGCGGCTTCTTCCAGAGTAAAAGGCCGTTCCTCGATGGTGATATTGTTTTCGGCAGCAAGGGCAAGCACAGACCGCCGGGTGATGCCGTGCAGGATCTCATTCCCCAGATGACGGGTTACAATGACCCCGGCTTTGGTGATGATATAGGCATTGTTTGAACTGCCTTCGGTGACGAAGCCGTCTTCGTACATCCAGGCGTCATCTGCACCCGCGTCGACTGCCGCCTGTTTGGCCAGTGCCGGGGCAAGCAGGCCGACAGACTTGATATCGCGGCGCTGCCAGCGGATATCAGGAACCGAGATCACCTTGAGACCTTTTTCAGCCACGGGGCTGTTGATCAGGTTCTTGACCTGGGTGAACATGACAAGAGACGGTTTGGCGTCTCTGGGAAAGCCAAATTCCCGATCTGCTGCTCCTCTGGTCACCTGAAGATACAAACCGCCTTCAACCAGATTATTCCGTCTGATCAGCTCTTTTTGTAACTCAACCAGCTCGTCCTTGGTCACAGGACAACCCATTTTGAGTTCATCAAGGGAACGCTGGAGACGAATAAGATGGGCTTCGTTGTCAATCAGGCGGCCTTCAAGCACGGTGGAGACTTCATATACGCCATCAGCAAAGAGAAACCCACGATCAAAGACGGAGATCCTGGCGTCTTCTTCTGGCAGGAAATCACCGTTTACATAAACTGTTCTACTCATTTTCTTCTTCCTTAACCCCTGGAAATATTAACCCCAAAGGGCTTTTTCCGGGGGGGTAATTTCTACGCCGTTAAAGACCAGACCGGGTTCACAGTCTTTTGACAGCAACAACGGGGCATCGAGGTCCACCAGCTTGCTGCCCTGGGCGACGACCATCGCGGGAGCCATGGCAAGAGATGAACCCAGCATGCAGCCGGTCATGATTTCGAAACCAAGGGCTTCAGCTTCTTTTTTCATGGCAAGGGCTTCTGTCAGTCCGCCTGTTTTGTCGAGCTTGATGTTGACCATGTCGTATTTGCCGACGAGGCCCGGTAAGGACTTGCGATCATGACAGGATTCATCGGCACAAATGGTAATTGGCCGGTCAAGGTCTCGCAGGGCTTCGTCATCCGCGGCAGGAAAAGGCTGCTCGATCATCTCTACGCCCAGTTTGACCAGCTCGGGAACCAGTTCCAGATAAAGATCCCGGCTCCAGGCTTCATTGGCGTCAACCACGATCCTTGCTGTCGGGTGGCCCTTGCGGACGGCAGCAACCCTGGCCAGATCACCCTGTCCACCAAGTTTGAGTTTCAGGACAGGTTTGTCCTGATTGTCCCGGGCGTCCTGTTCCATCTGTCCGGGTTCGGCAAGAGACAGCGTATAGACTGTTGTGGCAGGCGCCATGGAAATACCGGCAATTTCCCAGGCGCGTTTCCCGGCTTTCTTGGCTTCAAGATCCCAGAGGGCCGCATCCACAGCAAAGCGGGCTGCGCCAGGCGCAAGTGCATCCTGAAGCTCAAGACGGGTCATGCCCTTTTCCAATGCGGGGAGGATCGTCTTGATCTGCCTGGTAACGGAATCAACACTTTCTCCATACCTGGGATAGGGGACTGACTCACCCTGGGCCCGGATGCCGTTTTCTTCAATGTAGACATTGAGGACGACAGCCTCGGTTTTGGAGCCGCGAGAAATCGTAAAAGAGCCGCGGATTGGCCAGGGAGTTGAAGAAATCGTTATCTTCCGGCTCATGCGAAGTTGTCCACAATCTTGGCAACGCCGGTACGCACAGGATCAACTGCAGGCAAACCGAATTCTGCTTCGATCTTGGCCAGATAAGCTGTTGCTTCTGCTTCGCTTAACTTGGCGGTGTTGATTGATATTCCGACGAATTTGGCGTTCTTGTTGGTCAGATGGGCCGCGCGCAGATTGGCGTCCATGCAGTCTTCAAGCGAAGGCAGGGTAAAGTCTGGCAAGCCGCGCATGTGCGTTCGGGTCGGTTCATGGCACAGCACAAGAGCATCCGGCTGAGAGCCGTGGATCAGTCCAAGGGAAACCCCGGCAAAAGAGGCGTGATAAAGAGATCCTTGGCCTTCAATGATATCCCAATGATTCTCATCGTTTGCGGGGGAGTGTACTTCGACTGAGCCAGAGATGAAATCTGAAGCGACGGCATCGATGGAGACACCATCGCCTGTGATCAAAATGCCGGTCTGGCCTGTTGCACGAAAATCGGCCGGTATGCCGCGATCACGCAGTTCTTTTTCAATAGCAAGGGTGGTGTACATTTTCCCACAGGAACAATCTGTTCCAACCGCCAGCAGACGCTTCCCGGGGCGGGGAGATCCTGCTGCAACAGGGTATTGTCTGGTCGGATGACGCACATCGTGGATCTTGCGCCCAAGGCGTTTTGCCGCTGCTGCAACTTCGGGAACATCTGCAAGCTTGTTGTGCAAACCAGCTGCCAGATCAAGACCGGCTTCAAGGGCCTGAACCAGTACCGTTACCCAGCTGGCATCAATAACACCACCGCGGTTAGCCACACCGACAACCATGGTCTTTGCCCCTTCGGCAAAAGCCTGTTCTGGTGACATGTCTGTAAGGCCGAGATCGGCGTTGCAGTCTTCGAGGCGAAGCTGGCCAACGCAGTTTTCCGGACGCCAGTCCCTGATACCCTGGGCAACCTTGGCTGCAAGCGGATCGGCAGCGTTTCCGAGGAAGAGGAGATACGGTGTTCTGATGCTCATGTAATTACTCCCAGAATTGCGCGATCCAATCACGCAGGATTGTAAGGTTTGCCGGATATTGCGTGGGCTGCCTGCTCCTTGATCTTTGGGTCAGATTTTCTGGAGCTTTCTTCCGGGTGGGAAAGAAGGGGCGCGAGAAAGCATAACCGGATCCAAGAAGGGTTCAACCGTTCGTTATCAAAGCAGAAACCTCAGTTGAGAGGATATTGTCAAACATTTGTTTGAAATGGGTCTTGAATTTCATAGTAAAGCTTGGTCGTATTCGGATATTATTCGAATTTAATAATAAAAATAAGGATAATTTATCATGGATAGAATTGATGTTAAAATTCTGTCGTATCTGCAAGAGGATTGTCGGATGCCGATCTCGACTCTGGCGGACAAAGTCGGACTTTCGACTTCTGCCTGCCACAGGCGGATCAAATTGCTCGAAAGCGGCGGGCAGATCTCGGGGTATGTTGCACGGCTTGACGCAAAAGCACTGGGGTATTCGATCGAGATTTTTGTTGAAATAACCCTGCATTCACAAAGTGAAGATACGCTTGAGCAATTCGAGAGAGCGGTGCAAAAGGCACCGGAGATTTCCGAATGTCATCTTATGGCGGGACAGGCGGATTACTTGCTCAGGGTTGTGGCAAAAAATGTAGCAGACTACGAACAGATCCACCGCAATGCTTTATCTCGTTTGCCAGGGGTCGCCCATATGCAGTCAAGTTTTTCTTTACGTACTGTACGTCCCTGGGCGGGTGTTCCGGTTATCCAGAGTTAATCATACTATTGGTATTTTGCCAGAATGGTTTTGATGGTTCCATCCTGGTGCATTTCCTTGATAATCCGGCCCAGTTCTCCGGTTTTTGACTGGAATGCTGATACGCGGGAGAAGGCAAAGTAGACAGGGACTTCAACTCCGGGATTATAGAGTGCTTTTACCAGCTTGTCCTTGTAGCCGAGTGTCAAGATCTCGTAGGAAGCATTCGGATCAGTTCCCACATAGGTATCAATCCGGCCAGTATTAAGCATGGGAAGCAATTTTTGCTCTTTGGCGACTTCGGCCTTGGCGATTTTTTCATCATTGTTGAACGGCTCAAAGTAATGAGAAGAAACAACTGCACCTGTTCTTAGATTATAGAGATCATCATATTTCTTGAGCCGATCCTGTTCTCCGGCCCTGACAAAAAAGACCACGGATACGGCGTGGTAAGGTGTGTCAGAGTAGTTCATGTAAACGGCGCGTTCGTCATTTCGGGCAATGCCAGACATCAGATCCAGGTCACCACGTTCCATTTCTATCAGGCAGCGTTTAAACGGACAGGCTCGTACTTCAAAGGGAATGGCCATGCGTCTGGATATCTCCATGGCGATATCATAATCAATTCCTGTGGGTTGGGTCTGTTCAGTCAAGGCAAAAGGAGGCCAGTGTGAGAGGCCATAGCGTATTCTGTCTTCTGCATTTGCGGATGACAGGGCTGCGGTGCAAAGCGCTGTCAGGGAGAAAAAGAAGAAAAGGGTAATCCTGATCAGAAATCGCAGAGGAGAGTCTGGCGACGGGGCGGACTTGCCGGAAAATGATTTGGGAGCAGTGCCCATAGAGCGCGCGAAAAGCATAATCAAAGAAAACATTCTGGGGCATCCTGGCTTTGTTATGTCGCGAGCATAGGCAGTATATCACAGGACAAATTCCGGTGGGATATATAATTATATTGTAGATTTTTCAAAGGGTTGATTCGATGTGCTTCGAGATTGCTGTTTTTGTTCAGCTAAAAAAATTTATCAAATGATAAAAAAATTGACTGTGTGATAAATTTATACTTATCATACTGGGAATAACAGGGATGACACCGCTCCGGATAAAGAGAGCGGGTCGTGTACAAAAAATAAAATCAAAATACAAAATAATAAAAAACGTACGTCACAAAATATCCGTCAGGGAGTATAGGGATGACTATAAAAACCGGTGAAGGGCCGGATATCCGATCCAGCCGTCTTGCCCAGGAAGAATACAGCAAGAATTTTGGCGATATCCATCCACCACTTGCCAGCCACGAGGCGTATGTAGAGGCAGACCGTTGTTATTTCTGCTATGACGCGCCCTGCACAGTGGCTTGCCCAACATCAATTGATATTCCCATGTTTATCCGCCAGATTTCCGCGGATAACGTGAAGGGCGCAGCAAAGACAATCTTCGAAGAGAATATTCTCGGGGGGATGTGTGCCCGTGTTTGTCCGACAGAAACCCTGTGTGAACAGGCCTGTGTCCGTCAAGAAGCAGAAGGCAAGCCAGTCAAGATCGGCCTGCTGCAACGTTATGCAACAGATCATCTGTTGGAAGAGGGGGACAAGGTCTTTGAACGTGCGGCCCTGACGGGACGGAAAATTGCGGTGGTCGGCGCGGGGCCTGCCGGACTTTCTTGCGCACATCGCCTTGCTATGCACGGGCATGATGTTACCGTCTATGATGCCCGTAAAAAAGCTGGCGGCCTCAATGAATATGGTATTGCCGCATATAAATCAGTTGATAATTTTGCCCAGCGGGAAGTCGAGTTTTTGCTGTCGATCGGAGGAATTACCCTTGAGTTGGGTAAGGGCCTTGGAAAAGATCTTTCCCTCGCTGAATTGCGCCAAAAATATGATGCCGTTTTCCTTGGTATGGGCCTGGCTGGGGTCAATGCACTGCGGGCTGAGGGCGAGGATCTTGAAGGCGTTGTTGACGCGGTCTCCTATATTTCAGATCTGCGTCAAAGCAAGGATCTGTCGGTGCTTCCCGTCGGCCGGAAGGTGGTTGTGATCGGTGGCGGGATGACCGCGGTTGATGCAGCTGTGCAGTCGAAGCTTCTCGGGGCGGAAGAAGTCACGATTCTTTATCGCCGCGGCAAAGAGCAGATGAATGCCAGTGAGTATGAGCAGGATCTGGCCCAAACCAAAGGCGTCACCATTCGCCATTGGGTCAAACCCAATCGCCTGATCGGTGTAAATGGCAAGGTAAGTGCCATAGAGTGTGAATATACGGAGAACACATCCGGCTCCCTGAAAGGGACAGGGGAAACCTTTACCCTGAATGCCGATATGGTCTTCAAAGCAATTGGCCAGAATTTTATCGCTGCTCCTCTGAATGGATCAGCGGAAGTTGTTGAACTTGAGAGTGGACGAATTCGGGTTGGTGAAGACCGCCGGACAAGTCTGGGGGATGTCTGGGCCGGCGGCGATTGTATCGCTGGTGGCGAGGACCTGACAGTTGCTGCGGTAGAGGATGGCAAGGTTGCTGCTGAAGCAATCAACGCTTTCCTGAATGCCTGAGTGGGACTGCACACCTTATTTCCTGGGCCGAAGCCCAAAGGAACATTGATCAAGGAGTTATAACATGGCTGATATCAGTAGCAATTTTCTGGGTATTAAATCCCCCAATCCGTTCTGGCTCGCATCTGCTCCACCAACGGATAAAGAATACAATGTTGTTCGGGCCTATGAAGCAGGCTGGGGGGGCGTTGTCTGGAAAACCCTGGGCGAAAACCCGCATGTGGTCAACGTCAATGGCCCCCGTTATGGCGCGATCCACGGGAATGACCGTCGTTTGCTTGGGCTTAATAACATCGAGCTGATTACGGATCGCTCTTTGGAAATCAACCTAGAGGAAATCACCCGGGTCAAGAAGAACTGGCCGGACCGGGCGTTGATTGTCTCTTTGATGGTGCCCTGTGAAGAACAGAACTGGATCAACATTCTCAAGCGTGTTGAAGAAACCGGCTGTGACGGGATCGAGCTGAACTTCGGGTGCCCGCACGGGATGTCAGAACGGGGCATGGGTGCAGCCGTTGGCCAGGTACCGGAATATGTCGAGATGGTGACCCGCTGGTGCAAAACCCATTCCGATCTGCCGGTTATCGTCAAGTTGACGCCAAACATTTCTGATGTACGTCAGTCAGCAAGGGCTGCACATCGCGGTGGCGCTGATGCGGTTTCCCTGATCAATACCATCAACTCGATAGTCGGGGTTGACCTCGATCTGATGGCGCCGACACCGACGGTAGATGGCAAGGGGACGCACGGGGGCTATTGCGGCCCGGCGGTGAAGCCGATTGCCTTGAATATGGTTGCGGAAATTGCCCGTGATCCGGAAACGCAAGGCTTGCCGATCTCCGGCATTGGGGGAATCACTACCTGGAAAGATGCAGCAGAATTTATGGTTCTGGGCTCTGGTAACGTTCAGGTCTGTACAGCGGCCATGACCTATGGCTTCAAAATTGTGACGGAACTGGCCGAAGGTCTTTCCAACTGGATGGATGAAAAGGGTTACAGCTCGCTTGATGATTTTGTTGGTCAGGCTGTGCCTAATGTTACCGATTGGAAGTACCTCAACCTGAACTATATTGCCAAGGCATCGATTGATCAGGATCTGTGCATCAAGTGTGGACGTTGCCATATTGCCTGTGAAGATACGTCGCATCAGGCAATTACCGCAACGGTCGATGGTGTGCGCAAGTTCGAGGTGATCGATGATGAATGTGTCGGTTGTAATCTTTGCGTCAGTGTCTGTCCGGTTGAAGACTGTATTTCTATGGTGCAGATGACCGAAGGTACTGATCCGCGCACGAACAAGCCGATTGACCCCAGCTATGCGAACTGGACAACCCATCCCAATAACCCCAGTGCGATAAAGGCTGCTGAATAAACTGGTGTTTTCTGACTGAGCGGATAGTCTGGCCGACCATCCCCTGCTAAGACGAAGGTAGGTACCGTGTCCCTCAGTACAGAAACAGTACTTCTGCAGGCCAGGGGAGAAAAAAAAGCACATAGAGCGATGTTGCTTTTTATCTTTCTGGTCAGCACATCCTTTCCGGTTGGAGCCGCCATCACGCACGCGCTTGATCCGGTCGCTTTGACTTTTCTGCGTTTCTGTATCGCGTCTACAGCTTTTGGTGCACTGCTGTTTTTTAAACAGGAGTGGAATTGGCCCGGGCCCTTGCTTTGCTTCAGATATCTTTGTCTGGGGGCATTACTGGTCGTCTTCTTCGTTACAATGTTTGAAGGTCTGCGTCTGGGCAGTGCCGTCAGCCTTGGAGCGGTTTTTACCCTGATACCAATGATGACGGCGGTCATTGCCTATTTTCTCATCGGGCAGAAAACCAGTCCAAGACTTTGGGGCGGGCTGTTTATCGCTGCTGCCGGAGCTGTATGGGTTGTGTTCGGCGGGAGTTTTGAGGCGCTTTTACAGTTCTCCCTCGGTCGTGGGGAGATGATTTTCTGGGTTGGCTGTTTGTCTTATGCGGCCTACTCCCCCTGTGTCCGGCGCTTCCATAAGGGAGAAAACCTGCTGGTGCTGACCTTCTGGACACTGATTGCCGGAACCGTGATTCTGGGAGTGTATGGCTGGCGGGAAGTCGTTGATACCCCTTGGGCAGAGCTGCCTTTTTCTGTTTACGGGGCGATTGCTTACCTGGCAGTCTGTAACACAGCGATCAGCTTTTTACTGCTCAAGTATGCCAGCTTCAAATTACCTGCGGCGAAGGTTATGGCCTATACGTTTCTGACCCCGGCAATCGTTCTGGCGATAGAGGGGGTAGTCTCTCGCCAGATGCCTGATCTCTCTCTCGTGATCGGTGGGCTTGTTACAGCAACGGCAATGGTTTTCTTGCAACGGACAGTCAGCGGCTAATCAAGGCAAGATCAGGAAAGTTTTCAGCTTCTTGGTTTCAGTCCTTCGAGGAAAATGGCGTTGATGGTTGTGCCTGCCTGTTCGTAATAATCAGGCGCGTCGACTGTTTTGCCCAGTATTGCATGCATCTGGACTTTGAAGTCGGCATAGTGTTGGGTCGTGGCCCAGATCATGAAAATCAGGTGATAAGGGTCAACCTGAGCCAATTTTCCTTCCTTGACCCAGTTGCCGATTACTGCCGCCTTTTCATCAACCAGCTGTTTGAGTGATCCCTTGAGTACATCTTCGATCATCGGGGCGCCGTGAAGAATTTCGTTGGCAAAGAGACGGGAAGCGGTCGGATTTTTGCGCGACATTTCCAGTTTAAGGGCAGTGTATTTGCTGATCTCCTCCAGGGGATCACCCTTAGGATTAAGCGCGGTGAGGGGCGTTAACCACTCTTCCAGGGTTCGCCGTAAAACAGAGATATAGATGTCTTCTTTACGTCTGAAATAGTACAGAAGGTTCGGCTTGGACATCTCGGCCTTCTGGGCGATCTGATCTATGGTGGTGCCTCTGAAACCGAAAGTGGCAAAGATCTCCAGAGCAGCCTCGACAATTTTTTCTTCGTTGATTGCCTGAATACGGGTGCGTTTTTTTGTTTGTCCGGCTCTTGGACTCATGCCCTGTCACTCTTTTCTTGCTGGTCTTTGGGACTGTTATCCTGAAGCAGGCTGTTGCGGCGGCGCTGGACGGCACCGATGCCGGTAAGTATGATCTCGATAACATTGTCCTTCGCGACCCGGTATTGTGCGTCGCTGAGAGGGGTGCCGCCATTGAGAGTTTCGATCTGATGGTTGAAATCGGCGTAATGCTGGGTCGTTGACCAGATCATATACAACAGATATTGCGGATCAATCGGGTTGATCTTTCCCTGGGCAATCCACCTGCGGATAATCACGGCTCGCGATTCCGTCCAGTCCTTGAGTGTGGTTTCAAGATAGTCCTGAATAACCGGCGCGCGCTGGATGATCTCATTGGCCCAGACTTTGGAGCCCATGGGGTTGTCCCGTGAGATATCCATTTTTTTCTCGATGTAGCGACTGAGCGCCTCAACCGGGTCATCGCAGTCGTCAAAGGAGTCTGCTGCCTGAAGCCAGATGTTGAAAATGTTGTCCACTACCTGCCGATACAGTGCCTCTTTGGTCGGGAAGTAGTAATGCAGGTTGGCTTTCGGGATGTTTGCCTGCTCGGCAATCATGCTGGTGGTCGCCCCGCGGAAACCGTATTCGGCAAAAACACTTTCGGCAGCTTTGAGGATTATCTTTTCATTTTCCTGTCTTATTCCGGCTTTGGCAGTGGTTTTTTTTACTCTTTCCGATTTTTTCATCCGTGTTTCCGGCTTATTTTTATTATTGACCATTTGGTCAAGGTTTAGTAGCGTTAACTTGACCAAATGGTCAGGAAATAAAATTTGACCACCAGGTAAATAAATCTTCAAGGCAGGTTAAACAACTGCCAATATAAAAACAAGGCCCCGGAATTGTTCGAGCCGGGTCTACAGGGAGAACAGGTACGTGCACGGAAAAGGTGGTAGCGTCTGAATAATCCGAGATTTCGCCGATAAATCAAAAAAACAAAAACAGCCCAACGGCGTAACTTGTAAAGTTAAAGATAGAGTGACGAAGCAGCTGTCCCGTGGGGAGAGCGTTTGTTGCTCCTGCTTTCTGTTTTCGGGGTTTGTACCTGTGTTTTGATCAGGCGCTGTCGCCTGTCTCTGTAACCTGTTTATCTGTCAGTTCTGTGGCTCATCTGTGGCTTAAGCGATGATGCACTATCCATCTGTGTCATCTGAAATGGAACAATTGGCACGGTCAAAGGCTCCTGTATTGGAGATCTTGACGAGATAAAGGGCGGTATTATGGAACGGATCAATAACGCGATTGCAGGTGAAAAACGCCTTTCCAGCAGTTCTCGTACCTCGCAGATATTCAATCCTGCGACGGGAGAACAGATCGCAGAGCTTCCTCTTTCGACGGTGGAGGAAGTGAATGAAGCCGTTGCTGCTGCGAAAGCGGCGGCTAAGGACTGGGGGGCGACGCCTCCTTTGAAGCGTGCCCGTTATATGTTCAAGTTCAAGGAATTACTTGATCGGCATGCAGCAGATATTGCACGAGAAATCAGCCGCGAACACGGGAAAACCCACGATGATGCATTGGGTGAAGTCGCCCGAGGAATTGAAGTGGTCGAGTTTGCCTGTGGTATTCCGCATCTTCTCAAAGGTGAATTCAGCAGGAATGTCGGCCCGCAGGTTGACAGCTATTCAGACAGACAACCTCTTGGTGTTGTTGCGGGTATTACCCCGTTTAATTTCCCGGCGATGGTGCCGATGTGGATGTATCCGGTCGCGATTGCCTGTGGCAATACTTTTGTATTGAAACCTTCCGAGCGTGACCCCTCTGCGCCGATGCTGGTCTGGGATCTCTTTCAACAGGCAGGTTTTCCCGCTGGCGTTCTTAATGTGGTTCATGGGGACAAGGAGGCGGTCGATACGCTTCTGGACCATCCTGATGTCAAGGCAATCTCTTTTGTCGGGTCTACGCCGATCGCCGAATATGTCTATTCCCGCGGTACTGCCAAAGGAAAACGGGTGCAGGCGCTCGGCGGAGCCAAAAATCACATGATCGTTATGCCGGATGCGGATATGGACAAGGTCGCCGATGCCCTGATGGGGGCAGGTTACGGTTCAGCAGGCGAGCGTTGTATGGCGATTTCTGTTGCTGTGCCTGTCGGGGAGGAAACTGCTGACAAGCTGATCGAAACTCTGGCGCCCCGTGTCCAGAGCATGCGTATTGGACCAAGCACTGATGCCGATGCAGATATGGGACCTGTGATTACCAAAGCGCATCAGGAAAAAGTTCTGGGATACATCCAGCAGGGTGTTGATGCGGGAGCGGAACTGGTCGTGGATGGTCGGGGCTTTAAGCTTCAGGGGTATGAAAACGGATATTTTGTCGGGGGCACGCTTTTTGATCGTGTGACGCCTGACATGACAATTTACAAAGAAGAGATCTTTGGCCCTGTCCTGTCGGTGCTGCGCGCCAAGGATTTTGATCAGGCGGTGGATCTGATCAACAAACATGAATATGGCAATGGTACTGCGATCTTTACGCGCGATGGAGATACTGCGCGTACTTTTGCAGATTCAATTGAGGTCGGTATGGTCGGCGTTAACGTACCAATTCCTGTGCCAGTAGCCTATCATTCCTTTGGGGGGTGGAAGCGGTCACTGTTCGGAGACCATTCTATCTACGGGCCAGAAGGTATCCGCTTTTACACCCGCCTCAAGACAGTAACCACACGCTGGCCTGCGGGGATCAAGGAAGGCGCGGTCTTTACCTTCCCCAATATGGAATAAAGAAAAGGCACTGTTTCCCTTTGGCGAGGCAGTGCCTTTTTCAAATGTAGATGTAAGAAAATATAAGTGATTTCCGGGAGCGTTCTGATGAGTAAACCAGCTGATAATATGCATATTAATTCCCCAAGGCTTTGGGAATCCCTGATGGAAATAGCCAAAATTGGTCCTGGAGTGCGCGGGGGTAACAACCGTCAGACGCTGACGGATGAAGATGCTGAAGGACGGCATCTTTTTGCACGCTGGTGTGAAGAGGCGGGGATGACTGTCGGGATTGACTCTATGGGCAATATGTTTGCCCGTCATGAAGGAACAGATCCCAGCCTTCTTCCGGTAATGGTCGGGTCTCATCTGGATACACAGCCAACGGGCGGCAAGTATGACGGTGTGCTGGGTGTGCTCGCCGGACTTGAAATCATTCGTACGCTCAATGACATGGGCATCAAAACCAAACGGGCAATCGAAGTTGTAAACTGGACCAACGAGGAAGGCACCCGTTTTGCTCCGGCCATGCTGGCATCCGGGGTTTTTGCAGGGGTTCATACTCAGGACTGGGCCTATGCCCGGGAAGATGCCGAGGGCAAAAAATTTGGTGATGAACTGAAACGCATCGGCTTTATCGGGGATGAGCCGGTTGGTGCGCGCAAGCTACATGCCATGTTTGAGCTGCATATTGAACAAGGACCTATTCTGGAAGATGAAAAAGTGGACATCGGTGTTGTTACCCATGGGCAGGGGCTGAACTGGTTACAGGTTACCCTGACCGGCAAGGAAAGCCACACCGGTTCAACACCAATGCCCAAGCGGGTTAATGCTGGCCTCGGTGCTGCGCGGATTACCGAGCTGGTCAATGACATTGCCTGGCGTTTTGCACCGCATGCCGTCGGTGCTGTCGGGCATATGGACATCTATCCGAACTCCCGCAATATCATTCCGGGAAAAGCGGTTTTCACCATTGATTTCCGTCACCCGGAAAAGGACGTGATTACGGCAATGGAGCAGGCGCTTCGTTATGAAGGCCAGGAGCTTATTGAAGAACTGGGGCTGAAGATGGAAATCGAACAGGTCGGTGCCTTTGATCCGGTCAAGTTTGATGAGACCTGTGTCGCAGCGGTTCGCAATGCAGCAATTCGCCTGGGTTACAGCCACCGGGATATCGTCTCTGGTGCCGGACACGACGCCTGCTGGGTTAACCGTGTAGCCCCGACAGCCATGGTGATGTGCCCTTGCGTCGATGGCCTCAGCCATAACGAGGATGAAGAAATATCACCGGAATGGGCTGCTGCGGGAGCAGATGTTCTGTTCCATGCTGTTGTTGAAACTGCCGAAATCTTCAAATAAGGAAGGGATTAGTCATGAGTAAAGTTATCAAGGGCGGGACAGTTGTTACGGCCGATCTTTCCTATAAGGCCGATGTGAAAGTTGAAGGCGGCAAGATTGTAGAAATTGGCCAGAATCTTTCGGCCAATGAGACGCTGGATGCGACGGGCTGTTACATCATGCCGGGTGGGATTGACCCGCATGTCCATCTTGAGATGCCTTTTATGGGCACACACTCTGCCGATAACTTTGAAAGCGGCACCCGGGCGGGCCTTGCTGGTGGAACGACCATGGTGGTGGATTTTTGCCTGCCTTCTCCCGGTCAGTCCCTGATGGAGGCCCTGGCAATCTGGCAGCAGAAATCCGGTTCTGCCTGTGCAGATTATTCCTATCATATGGCTGTGACCTGGTGGGGCGAGAAGGTATTCGATGAAATGGAAGAGGTCGTTGGTCGCGGGATCAACACCTTCAAGCATTTTATGGCCTACAAAGGCGCACTGATGGTCGATGATGACGAGATGTTCGCCTCGTTCCAACGCTGCTCTGCGCTGGGGGCCATGCCGCTGGTTCATGCCGAGAATGGGGATGTTGTGGCAACGCTGCAGCAAAAACTTCTGGCGGAAGGGAATAATGGTCCGGAAGCCCACGCCTATTCCCGGCCCCCGGAAGTGGAAGGCGAAGCCGCCAACCGGGCAATCATGATTGCTGATATGGCGGGTGTACCGCTTTATATCGTTCATACTTCTTGTGAGCAGGCACACGAGGCGATCCGCCGGGCACGACAAAAGGGTATGCGGGTATTCGGCGAACCTCTGATCCAGCATTTGACGCTGGACGAAAGTGAATATGCCAATCCCAATTGGGACCATTCAGCCCAGCGCGTCATGTCACCTCCATTCCGGAATAAGATGCATCAGGATAGTCTCTGGGCGGGCCTTCAGTCGGGGTCGTTACAGGTTGTGGCGACGGATCACTGTGCCTTTACAGTGGATCAGAAACGTTTTGGAATTGGTGATTTTACAAAGATTCCGAACGGAACAGGTGGGTTGGAAGACCGTATGCCCATGCTCTGGACCTATGGCGTTGCAACGGGGCGTTTGACCATGAACGAATTTGTTGCCGTGACCTCGACCAATATTGCCAAAATCCTGAACATGTATCCGAAAAAAGGTGCTGTTATGGTCGGTGCTGATGCTGATCTGGTGGTCTGGGATCCCAACCGATCCAAAACCATTACGGCCAAATCACAGCAGTCAGTTATCGAATACAATGTCTTTGAAGGAAAGAAGGTTACCGGACTGCCACGCTTCACTCTGACACGCGGCAAGGTGGCGATTGAAGAGTCTGCTGTTAAGGTTGAGCCGGGACATGGTGAGTTTGTCGGGCGTGATCCTTACCCGGCCGTGAACAAGGCCCTGTCCAAGTGGAAAGAAATCACCGCGCCACGCAAGGTTGAGCGCAAGGCAGAGAATATGCCAGCCGGGGTATAACTGCTGGCGGGAAGACGTGTACAAGAAGGTCTGAAAGGGAGCCGAAGGTTCCCTTTCAAAAGAACAATAACTGCCGCTTAACGGCAGAGTTCAACGAACTAGGGAGTTAAACCATGCTGCAGGTTTCGCAAGCGGACGCAAAGAACGGCGTTCAAAACAGCGGCTTTAGTCAGCTTGACAAGATGGGTATGGAACAAAATTCAATGGCAACAGACAAGGCAGTATCCCCGGTAGTCGAGATCAAAAATCTCTCTTTGAGTTTCGAGACCAATGATGGTCCGGTTCACGCCTTGTCAGAGATTGACCTTTCGATCGGGCGGGGAGATTTTGTTTCTTTTATCGGCCCTTCAGGCTGTGGCAAGACGACATTACTACGGGCGGTTGCCGATCTTGAACAGCCTACCGGGGGCAGTTTGCTGGTTAACGGTGTATCGGCGGAAGAGGCCCGGCTAAACCGGGATTATGGATATGTCTTTCAGGCCGCAGCCCTTTATCCCTGGCGAACAATCGCAGGGAATATTGGTCTGCCATTGGAAATCATGGGCTATCCAAAAGCCGAGAGGCAACAGAGAATTAGCAAAAATATGGAACTGGTTAACCTTGCCGGTTTTGAAAAAAAATTTCCATGGCAGTTGTCGGGCGGCATGCAGCAACGGGCTTCTATTGCCAGGGCCCTGTCTTTTGACCCGGAGCTGCTGCTGATGGATGAGCCTTTCGGGGCACTGGACGAGATCGTCCGGGATCATCTGAATGAGCAGTTGTTACGCTTGTGGGACAAGACAAACAAAACGGTCCTCTTTGTCACGCATTCAATTCCCGAAGCTGTATTCCTGTCATCGAAGATTGTAGTCATGTCACCGCGTCCCGGGCGTATCTATGATGTCATTGACTGTAATCTCCCTCGAGATCGTTCTCTGGATATTCGCGAGAGCCCAGAGTTTCTGGCCATCGCCCACCGGGTACGCGAGGGACTGAGGGAAGGACACAGCTATGACGACTGATGCTTTGCTGTCTTCGGGACACTCGAGACGCGAGAGCATCTGGAGTACTCTGATGTCGGGCAAAACCGGTCCTGTGATCGTGGTCGTTTGTGCCATTATTGGGATCTGGTATGGCTCGGCTGTGATGCTGAACACAGCTTTCCAGAAAGATATCTATGCCCGGGGGAATGTTGAGTGGACCACCAGTCAGCTGATTACGGATACTCTGGCGCAGGAAAGACCGGTATTGCCCGCTCCCCATCAAGTCGCGGCTGAACTCTACAAGACAACGGTACTCACAAAAGTTACCTCGAAGCGCAGTCTTGTCTATCACGCCTGGATCACGCTGTCTTCGACCCTGATGGGCTTTGGTATCGGTTCCGTTCTGGGGATTCTTCTGGCGGTGGGTATTGTCCATAACCGGAGCCTGGACAAAAGTCTGATGCCCTGGATTATTTCCTCCCAGACCATTCCCATCCTCGCGATTGCCCCGATGATTATCGTGGTTCTCAACGCCATTGGCATACAGGGATTGCTGCCCAAGGCCTTTATTTCGACCTATCTGAGTTTCTTTCCGGTTACGGTTGGTATGGTCAAGGGATTACGGTCGCCTGAAACAATCCACCTTGATCTGATGCGAACCTACAATGCTTCGAACTGGGATCTTTTCTGGAAGCTGCGCTGGCCTTCTTCTGTGCCTTTCCTCTTTACCGGTATGAAAGTGGCGATTGCGACCAGTCTCGTTGGTGCCATCGTTGGGGAATTGCCGACTGGCGCAGTTGAGGGGCTGGGAGCCCGGCTTCTGGCCGGTTCTTATTATGGGCAGACCGTACAGATCTGGTCGGCTCTGATTGCAGCGGCGCTTCTTGCTGCTGTGCTGGTCTCTCTGGTTGGTCTGGCCAACAAGGTGGTTCTCAAGCGAATGGGGATGGCGCAATGATGACGTTTCGCAATACGCTTGCCTTGATGGCTGCTGTTCTGTGCCTGCTTGCGCTTGTTTTGCCCATGGGCAACGTTGCAGGGATATCGCTTTCCCTTTGGGATGATACCGGGTTGTTGTTTTTTGCACTGGTCTTGATTGCCGCAGCAACCGGAATAATCAGCGGAAAGCTGACGGGGAGGGCTGCTGATATTCTTATGCTGGTTCTGCCACACGCTGGTGCGTGGTATCTTCTCGCGCGGTTGGATATTGCTGATCAGGATCTGCAGTCCGGTTACTGGTGTCTGGTGATGGCTTCCTGGCTGGCGGCATGGATCTTTGTTGATCAGCTGTCTGCCAAGAAACCGAAGACACTTTCCTTGCAACGGCTTTATGGCGTTGTCGTTCCTGTGTTGTTTGGGGTCTGGCTGCTTCTTCTCTGGGAAATTCTGGTGCGCGGGTTTGGTGTGCCAACTGTGTTGCTGCCTCCACCCAGTATGATCGGTGTACGTTTTGCTGCCTCGACAGCAATCCTCTGGGCTGATTTCCAGCAGACCTTTCTCAAGGCAGTCCTGATCGGTTATGCTCTGGGCTGTGGCTCTGCTTTCCTGACCGCAATCCTGATTGACCGGGTGCCTTTTCTGCAGCGGGGACTGTTGCCGATTGGCAATCTGGTCAGTGCCCTGCCGATCATCGGGGTTGCTCCGATCATGGTGATGTGGTTCGGATTTGACTGGCAATCGAAAGCGGCCGTGGTGATTATCATGACTTTCTTCCCGATGCTGGTGAACACCGTCGCCGGACTTTCCATTTCTTCACAGATGGAAAAGGACATGATGAAAACCTATGCAGCAGGCTATTGGCAAAGTCTGATCAAGCTGCGGTTGCCATCAGCCCTGCCTTTTATTTTTAACGCTTTGAAAATCAATTCTACCCTAGCCATGATTGGTGCTATCGTTGCGGAGTTCTTCGGGACACCCATCGTTGGAATGGGGTTCCGTATTTCAACCGAAGTGGGCCGTATGAATGTTGATATGGTCTGGGCTGAAATTGCAGTGGCTGCTCTGGCAGGAACTGCGTTCTATGGTGTCATGAACGTAATTGAGCGGGCATGCACATTCTGGCATCCATCTTTCCGTAACGGATGAACCCGACAACATCTAGCGGGATTTATTCTGAGGAATGGCTGGAACCAACAACAGGGAGAGTATAATGAAAAAACTGTTACTAGGTGCGGTTGCTTTGGCGGTTGGGGTTGCCGGAGGATCCGCATTTGCGGCTGACACAGTAAACCTGCAGCTCAAGTGGGTTACACAGGCCCAGTTTGCCGGCTATTATGTGGCGGCTGACAAGGGCTTTTATGAAGCCGTTGATCTGGACGTGAACATCAAGCCAGGTGGTCCTGATATTGCCCCTCCACAGGTGATTGCAGGTGGTGGTGCTGATGTGATAGTTGACTGGATGCCTTCTGCTTTGGCGTCACGTGAAAAGGGTGTGCCACTGGTCAATATTGCCCAGCCGTTCAAGACATCGGGCATGATGCTTACCTGTCGCAAGGAAACCGGCATTACAGGCCCTGCTGATTTCAAGGGCAAAACACTGGGGGTTTGGTTCTTCGGGAATGAGTATCCATTCTTGAGCTGGATGTCGAAACTCGACATTCCGACCAATGGCGGTGCAGATGGTGTTTCCGTTCTCAAGCAGGGTTTCAACGTTGATCCGCTTCTCCAGAAGCAGGCTGATTGCGTTTCCACGATGACTTATAACGAATACTGGCAGGTTATTGATGCCGGGGTTCCCGAAGATGAACTTGTTGTCTTCAAATACGAGGAACAGGGTGTTGCAACCCTGGAAGACGGTCTGTATGTGCTTGAAGATAACCTGAAAGATCCGGCCTTTGTGGACAAGATGGCGCGCTTTGTTTCTGCCAGCATGAAAGGATGGGAATGGGCACGTGAAAATCCGGAAGAAGCTGCGTTGATTGTTCTTGAGAACGACGGCACCGGCGCCCAGACGGAAAAACATCAGGTTCGCATGATGGGTGAAATCAACAAGCTGACAGCCGGGTCTGACGGCAAACTTGATCCTGCTGATTATGAACGGACTGTTGCCACCCTTTTGGGGGGAGGTTCTGATCCGGTTATAACGAAACAACCGGAAGGTGCCTGGAGTCACGCCGTTGTTGATATGATCAAATAAGATCAGTTTGCTATCGTATAGTTCCGTTGTCTCGGGGCAGGCTGTTAAAAACTGGCCTGCCCCGGATACGTTGCAGCTCTTTTCGCTATAAGAGGGCAGATCTATTCAGGATCGATTTGATATCAAGGGATGGACGTAAGCGGCAAAGATGCCTAGTCTTTCTCTCTTAAAACAAGAATAACTTTCTTTGGGAGTCTCTCATGAAAAAGCATCTTACCGGTGTTGCCAGCCTTGCTGCCGGTCTTTGTCTTTTTGCAGCTTCAGCACAGGCTGACTACTCTTTAAGCATTCTCCATATCAACGATTTGCATTCCCGAATTCTGCCGGTCAACAAATATGATTCAACCTGCGGTGCAGAAGACCTTGCCGAGGGCAAATGCTTCGGCGGGTTTGCCCGCGTTGCCCAGACGCTCAATGACCGTCGAGCGGCGCTGCAGGCTGCTGGTAAAAATGTTCTCGTCCTTGATGCAGGGGACCAGTTCCAGGGATCACTTTTTTATACCAAGTATAAAGGGCAAGCCGCTGTCGAGTTGATGAACATGACTGGTTTTGACGCCATGACTATCGGCAATCATGAATTTGATGATGGTCCTGGAACTTTTCTCGAATTTCTGGACAAGGCAAAATTTCCGGTGATTAGCGCCAATACGATTGCTTCCCAGAAATCAGAACTGCGTGGAAAATTCCCGACATCGATCGTTCTGGACCGGGCAGGCGAAAAGATAGGTATTATTGGTGCTCTTGCCGAAGATACCGACGAAACATCAAGCCCAGGCTCGGAAATCAGCTTTTTTGACACCGCCCGTGCTGTGCAGCCGATTGTCAACCAGATGGAAGCTCAGGGCGTAAACAAGATTATCCTGCTCAGTCACCTCGGTGTGCCTCGGGATAAAGTTGTTGCAAGCCAGTTGACTGGTGTTGATGTCATTGTTGGCGGACACAGCCACACCTTGTTGTCAAACTCCGATGAAAAAGCGGAAGGTCCCTATCCGGTTGTTGTTACAGCACCCGATGGAAAGGCTGTTCCGATTGTTCAGGCCTATGCCTATTCAAAGTTTATGGGCGAGCTGGAGTTGACATTTGATGATGCCGGGAATGTCACTGGCTGGTCAGGTGATTCTGTCTTGCTTGACAGTTCTTTCCCTGAAAATGCGGTGATGAAGGCGCGTATTGCTGAACTCAATGAACCTTTGGCAGAAATCCAGAAGCGTGAAGTTGGTGTTGCCTCGAAGGTGATTGACGGTGATCGCAATGCCTGCCGTTCAGGCGAGTGCGAAATGGCCAACCTTGTTGCTGATGCGATGTTGGCACGGGTACGGGAAAAAGACAGTTCGGTTGAAATTGCGCTCCAGAATGGCGGTGGTGTTCGGGCCTCTATTGATGAGGGCCCTGTAACAATGGGCGAAGTTCTGACGGTCTTGCCATTCCAGAATACCATTGCAACCTTCAAGCTCAAGGGTGAGGACTTTATCACTGCCCTTGAAAATGGCCTGTCCAAGGTCGAGGAAGGCGCTGGACGTTTCCCTCAGCTTGCCGGTGCCCGCTATACATGGAACCCCAAAGCAGAACCTGGTGCCCGTGTTGTTTCAGTTGAAGTTGGTAACGATAAAGATGGTTTTGTGCCGCTTGACCCAGCCAAGGTCTATAGCATGGTGACCAACAATTATGTCCGTAACGGCGGTGATGGCTATAGTGTTCTGGCTGAAAAAGCAATTGATGCTTATGACTTTGGACCAAATCTTGAAGATGCACTTGCAGATTATATCACTGCTCACAGCCCGGTAACGCCAGCAGTTGGCGGACGTGTCCTGGTTTCTGAATAAGAACCCAGATCCGGATGACGAATTGAAAAGGCCCCAAGTTTGGGGCCTTTTCGCGCAAATTTCCTGGAAGCAGGACGTTTTTATGAAAACAAGTGTTCTTCGATCTGGATCAAGGTGGGCTTACCTGAAGTTAAAGCACTTTTAAGCCTGTCTGGAAGATCAACGGCTGTGTGCAGGTGTTCTGCCTCTAGGCCATAGGCTCTGGCAATGGCTGGAAAGTCAGGGGTGGTCAGCTCAACACCTTCAGGGACAATGGCATTGTCTTCCATGTAGGTTTTGATCTCCTGATAACCATTGTTATTCCAGACCAGAATGATGATTGGTGTATTGGCATCGATTGCCGAGCCCAACTCGCCAAGGGTAAATTGCAGACCTCCATCACCGGTCAGACAGACAACGGGGCGTTCCGGACAGGCCAGTTT
This sequence comes from Kiloniella laminariae, assembly GCF_027214005.1. Lineage (GTDB taxonomy): Bacteria > Pseudomonadota > Alphaproteobacteria > Kiloniellales > Kiloniellaceae > Kiloniella > Kiloniella laminariae_A. The sequence goes on along the minus strand of NZ_JAPWGY010000002.1, from coordinate 181,150 downwards.
GGCCCCGATTGAAGCTGGCAGAGCATAGCCCAGCGTGCCGAAACCTGTGGCGGAATTGAACCAGCCAAGTGACCGATCAGGCGAAAAATACAGATTTCCGGCATAGACGGCTTGGGTGGAATCACCAACAATCACGACACCGGGCAAGGCGGTGGTGATTTTCTGCAGAAAGTTGATCTGCTGGTTCATCTGTGGAGATAGCTCAGTTCTTGCTTCTGCACAGGCTTTTTCTGCTCTGCTTGCCCCGGAACGATCTTTGGGGGCTATGTCACCTTTATCAAAGCAGGAAAGTATGTCTTTAGATGCTTGCACTGCATCGCCGATCAGGGCCAGGTCAGGGGTGATATTCCGCTGGAGTTGAACGGGGTCGATATCAACCCGGACCAGAGTTCCGGGGATCGAGAAATTGCCGTCTACGTACATGTCAAAATCTGTGGGGCCTATTTCACTGCCCAATACAACAACCAGATCAGCGGTTTTTATCAGCTCCCGGACGGCTTTCAGAGATGGGCTGGCTGGGACGGCGAGGGGGTGATTGCCTGAAAGAACACCCCGGGCATTGATGGTCATGATTACCGGGCTATCCAAAGCTACGGCCAGTTCCTGTACCACAGCAATATTGCTTTTTACACCACCACCTACAATCAACAGCGGTGCTTTGGCTTTGCTACAGAGTTCTGCAGCCTGTTTGATACCTGATATCGCTGGACCGGGGCGCTCGGCCAATATTTGGCGTCGTGGCAGGGGAAGATGATCTGCAGACGCGGACATGAGGTCGACGGGGATTTCGATGTGGACAGGGCGGGGACGTGCGCCTTCGAAGAGAGCAAAAGCACGGGCCATTACCTGTGGCAAGTCATCGGGTGTGGTGATGGTATAGCTGAAAGCAGAGACCTGGCTTGCAAAGGCTGACTGGTTGGGCAGTTCATGCAGGTTACCATTGCCGTGGCCAAGATCCTTGAGCTTGTTTACCCCGGAGATAACCAGCATGGGAATGGAATCAGCATAGGCCTGTCCCATTGCCGTGGCGATATTCGTCAGGCCCGGTCCTGTGATGGTAAAGCAGACACCGGGTTTCCCGCTCATCCGGGCATAACCGTCGGCCATAAATCCTGCCCCCTGTTCGTGTCGGGGGGTGTGATGGCGAATGCGGGAATTTGCCAGACCCCGGTACAGTTCTACAGTATGAACGCCGGGGATGCCAAAAACCCGCTCGACATCATAGGATTCCAGAAGTTTTATCAGGTACTCACCAAGAGTGATCATGCTTTTTTCTCCAGCCGGGTGATCAGGCTACAGCCTGTTGAGCATTGGCAAAACTGGCAATGCGGCGGCAGCCTTCGGCGATCTGTTCTTCTCCGAGAGTGAAGGACAGTCTTATGTGGCCTGTTGCGCTCGGGCCAAATGGTGAGGCATCCAGAACACAGACATTTTGTTCTTTGTATAACTGATGGGCAAAGTCATTGCTGTCCATCCCGGTTGATCTGATATCAACCAGCAGGAACATTCCTGCTTCGGGGCAGTGGCTGATAAGACCGGGAGCAGCTTCAAGGCATTCTAGCGCGAGATCGCGGCGGCGCTGGTATATGGCTTTCATACGTGCAGGTTCATCCGCCATGTCCGTCAGAGCAACAAATGCAGCTTGTTGGGAAAAGCCGGGTAAACCGTAAAGCATGCACAGAGCAACCTTTTCCATTGCCTGGATAAGCTTGACCGGGCCGATGGCCCAGCCGACCCGCCAGCCTGTCATGGCATGGGATTTTGACAGACTGCTGATTGTAACGGTGCGTTCGGCCATACCGGGGAGGGAAGCGATTGAGATGTGTTGGCCTGAGAAAATAAGATCGGCATAAACCTCGTCGGAAATCACCCAGAGATCGTGGCGCCTGGCAATATCCGCAATCGCCTCGAGTTCATCTTTTTTCAAAACAACCCCGGTTGGATTGTTGGGGGTCGTCAGAAAAATTGCTCTGGTTCTTGGCGTGATCGCGGCTTCTATGGCGGGAATATCAGGCCGAAAACCCTGTTCTGCTTTTTGGGCAACGGGAACAAGCGTTGCTCCTGTGACCCTGATGCTGGCTTCATAGGTGATATACATCGGCTCCAGAGCGATGACTTCGTCACCAGCGGTTGCAAGACAGAGAGAAGCGGTGAAAAGACCACACTGGGCACCAGCAAGAACAATGACATTGTCTGCGGTGACGAGCTGGCCAGATTGCTCCTGGTGTTTTCTGGCAATGATCTCTCGCAGAGGGGCGCGCCCAACGATTTCGCTATAATGTGTATCGCCTGATTTTAGGGCATTACAGGCTGCATCAGAAATTTGGTCTGGTGTTGCAAAGTCCGGGTCACCCACGCTCATGATGATGACATCTTTTCCAGCAGCCTGTTCGCGTAAGGCCGTGCTATGAAGATCCCAGGCGGAGGCTCCTGAACCTGTGACCCGATCAGTCAGGGGAGAAAGACGCATATCTCAAAATCCTTTATAAAAGTCCTGGGCCTCAAGGTGTTTTGTTCTGTACCGCTTTTATGGTGTTGATCGCTGGTTCCAGATGAAAATATCATAATTGAACGAATGTTCAACAGTTGAATTGTCCCTCGGGTGTAAATTCCTTGTCATCAAGCCTTTCTTTTTACAGGGGATGGTGAATACACTGGCGGCAGTTAAGATCAAATTTTCTGGACAGCATGACTGATACTCCAAAATTTCGCCGTCAAATTCCCGAAGAACGAAAAAAAGAAATGGTAGAAGCCACCCTGCGCTGTCTGGAACAGAAGGGGAGTGAAGGACTTTCAGTAAGGAATATCAGTGCTGAAGCGGGAATATCGATTGGTTTGATCAATCATCATTATCCCAGCAAGGATGATCTTGTTGCTGCCGCCTATGAAAAGCTGGCGACAGATCTGTTGCAGTATGTTGTTCGGCTGGTAGAACAAAGTGGAGGTACTCCACGCGAACGGATGAGTGCTTTTTTCAAAGGATATTTTTCTTCAGAAATTCTGGATCAGAAAATACTCAGGGTCTGGGTGGTCTTCTGGAACATGTCAGAGAAATCGGAAAAAGTTCGGCAATCGCATGATCGCACCTATGCCGGGTTTCGTGCCCAGCTGGAACAGATGCTGTGTGATTTGGTTAATCATCCCGGCATCCCGGATTTTAACCATCGTCTGGCTGCGATTGGATTATCAGCGATGCTGGATGGGTTATGGCTTGAATGGTGTCTGAATCCGGCGACCTTTGCCCCTGAGGAGGGGCTTCGTATCTGTGAGGCCTGGGTGGACGGTCTGGTTTCAGGTGCTTTTGATCTTTAGAAATATGTACCAATATTTGATCTTCAAAAAATTATTAGTTGAACGTGCGTTCAGCTATGCTATCGTTTGTCTGGCTGAACATCAAAGTTTTGGCTGACAACATGCGAGAGGGCTGAGGACGAAAGAGCGGGAAAACCCGTCTGTCCCGGAAATCCACAGGGAGGAAACGGAATGAAACTTTTCAAGTATGCACTATTGGCTGGTGCTGTTGCTCTGAGTGCAACCTCTGCCTTTGCCGGAGAGTCGCTGGACCGGGTAATGGGCAATAAAAAACTGGTTATTGCCACCGATGCGGAATACCCACCGCAGTCATCCATTGATGCTGACAATAACCTGGTTGGTTTTGATGTTGATGTTGGCCGCGCAATAGCCGAGAGAATGGGCGTTGAAGCTGAATTCGTAACGCCGGGCTGGGACGTGATTACAGCCGGACGTTGGGCTGGACGTTGGGATATGTCTGTTGGCTCTATGACACCGACCAAAGAACGTGCTCAGGCGCTGGATTTTCCTGTCGTGTATTATTTTACACCGGCTGCCCTGGTCGTGCATGAGAAGAACGAGACCATCCTTCAATCCAGCGATGCCTCGGGTAAAAAGATCGGTGTCGGGGTTTCGACAACCTATGAAAGCTATCTTAAAAAAGATCTCGTGATTGACGCTGAAGATGTTCCTGAATTCTCCTATATCATCGATGATGCGGACATTCGTACCTACGATTCTGATGTTTTGGCCCTGGATGATTTACGTCTAGGTGATGGTGTACGTCTTGATGCGGCGTTTACAGCGCTGCCAACAATTCTTGAAGCACAGAAAAACGGTTACCCGATTAAGATTATTGGCCCGGAAGCGCTGTTCATGGAGCCACTTGCTATTGCGACAGACAAGGGGGATGCAGAGTTTAACGCTAAGATCAAAGAAGCGGTTTCTTCTTTGCATGCAGACGGTACGCTTTCGAAAATTTCCGAGAAGTGGTACGGCGGCGATCTGACACAGTGAGTTTTGAGCTTTGAATTATATCCTTATGGAAATACTGGAACGACCGTCGATAAGACGGTCGTTTTTGTTCGCTGGGGCTTATCTGGTTTTATTGAGCTTTGATTTTTCCAATCTGTTTAAAGATACGGATCTTGCCTTAGGCCCAGATATGATGGGTGGCCTGTTGCGTGTTGCCATTGCGGCTGCGGTTGTCGGTAACTTCATCCTTGTGAATACATTCCCGCACCGTACCCAGTTGATTGTGACCTGGGTACAGCTGTTCGCCTTGTTCATGTACTTTTTCTACAGTTTTGATCTGTCATATGAGTACATCTGGGCCCGTTTGCCGCATCTTCTTGGTCTGGGGCTGAAAAGCAATTTCCTGATGGGGGCGGCTCTGACCGTGTTTATCTGTGCTGTTGCGATTTTTGCTTCGACAATTCTGGCTTTGCTTGCCGCTCTGGCCCGCTTGTCCAGCAGTGGCATGGCCCTAGGGATTTCAACCTTCTACATCTCTTTTTTCCGCGGAACGCCTCTTCTGCTGCAGATCCTTCTGATTTACCTCGGCCTACCCCAGATCGGTGTTATTATCAATCCGATCCCGGCTGCTATTATTGCTCTGTCTCTTTGTTACGGCGCTTACATGGCCGAAATTTTCAGAGCGGGTATCCAGGCCATCCCGGCCGGGCAACGTGAAGCAGCCAAGGCCCTTGGTCTTAAAGATGGGCAGGTCATGCGTCTGGTGGTCTTGCCCCAAGCGATCAGGCTGATTATCCCGCCAACAGGTAATCAGTTCATCGCCATGCTCAAGGATAGCTCTCTGGTGTCGGTACTGGGAGCCTGGGAGCTGATGTATATGGCACGTACCCACGGGCGGGCAGAGTTCAAGTATATGGAGATGTTGATCTCGGCTGCCCTTATTTACTGGGCCTTGTCTGTTACCTTTGAAGTCGTACAGTCAAGGATCGAGAAACGTTATGGTAAAGGGGTTGATGTCAGCCGCGTATGAGATCTCCAATTCCGCAGGGTTAGAGTTTTTCCCTGCGGTTTTCAGGGGTTTCTTCAGGGATTTTTTCTGGCGGGGCTTGTTTTTTTAACAGCCTCGCCAGAAAGACTGGCACGATAAAGACAATCACCAAAAGCCGGAGAGCATGGTGTGTTGTGACAAAGGCAGGATCAATTCCCATTGAAAGGGCGGCGAGTGTCATCTCGGCGAACCCCCCGGGAGATAGCGCAAGGATAAGGGCTTCAAAACTGGCATCGGTAATCTGAGACAAGAGGGCGGATACAAGCAATGTAACGCCCATCATTACAAAGGCCATACCGACTGCCAGGAGCATGATCCGTCCGATCTGCCTGAAGGAGTAACCGGAAAAACGAGCCCCAAGAGCGCTGCCGAGGGTCAGCTGCAGGATTATTTTTACAAGATCATAAGGTTCGTTATCAATCAAACCGGTTGTATGGACGATCGCACTGATTAACAGAGGCCCTGTCAGGTGGTGGGCAGGGAAACCAAATACTCTACCCAGACCCAGTCCCGCCAAGGCTGTGATGATCAGGAAAGCAATATCCTGCAGGTTCCAGAATGGTCCGGTTTGTATTGGCGCTATTGGTTCAAGGCCCGCCCAGTAAGTAAGAAACAAGGGGATGGCAAGGAGGATGGTGGCGACGCGACAGGCATGGGTGAGTGTCAAGGCCTGTACATTGGCTCCAGCCTCCTCCCCAAGCAGGGTCATCTCTGAAAGACCACCGGGAAAACCGGAAAAAATGGCCGTAATCCGGTCCATCCCCAAAATTTTTCGACAATAGATCTGGGCGACGAAAGTTATCAGCCCCAGGTAAAAGACTGCAGCAATCAAGGTCGGAATCCATTCGCCGATATGAGCGAGAACTTCCGGCGAGAAAGCGCCGCCCAGCATGACACCCAGGATAACCATGATACAGAGACGGATTGGTTTCGTTACTCCCACAGGCGCTCCGGCAAGGGAAGCCAGAGCGCTTGCCGACAAGGCACCGAGCAACCAGGGAAGGGGGAGACCTGCTAACTTGAACAGCAGGCTCCCCATCAGCCCGACCAGCAGGGTCAGGAAGAAACGGAGCATCGCTCCATAACTTGTCATTTTCTAACCTTCGCCATCATTGGCAGTACTTGCCTTTTGGTTGCGAAGGTCCCTTATGTTTTTAACTAGCGGAGCGAGCAGGATTAACAAGGTAATCGCCAGAATTCCTGCTGTAATAGGGCGTTCCCAGAGGAAAGACAGTTCACCATTGTTGATGTTCAGGGCCCGTCTCAGGTTTTCTTCCATCATGCCACCCAGGATGAAACCCAAGAGCATTGGCGCGAGCGGAAAATCGATCAGGCGGAAGAAAATTGCTATTGCTGCAACAAAAACCATGATGTGAATATCAAAGGTATTGTTGGAGACAAGGTAGACACCAACGAGAGAGAAAAACAGGATCAGCGGCGTTAGCAATTGTTTGGGTAAGGCCAGAAGTCTTGCAATGTAGGGAATCAAAGGAAGATTCAACACCAATAGAATGATATTACCAATATACATGGAAATGATCACAGACCAGAACACTGCCGGGTTTTCGACAAACAGGCGCGGACCAGGCTGAACCCCATAGGAAATCAGTGCGCCAAGCATAACGGCAGTGGTGCCAGACCCAGGAATACCAAGCGTTAACAAGGGGACAAAAGAACCGGAACAAGCAGCATTATTCGCCGTTTCAGGGGCCGCCAATCCACGCAGGCTGCCCTTGCCGAATTTCAATTTTTCTTTTGCACTGGCAAAGTTACGTTCCATGCCATAGGCGAGGAAAGATGCGATGGTGGCTCCTGCTCCAGGCAGAACCCCGATGAAAAAGCCAAGAACCGAACTTCGTGCAACAACCGGGGCGATATCCTTGATCTCGTCCTTTGTCACTTTCATGCTGCCGAGCTTGCCTCGTGTAGCTTCTTCCGCTTCTTTGGAGCGGGCTGCTGGTTTAAGGATGACCATAAGAGCTTCGGACAGGGCAAAGGTTGCCATGGCAAGCAGCAGGAAGCTGATACCATCCATCAAGTCTAGAGATCCGAAAGTGAAGCGCTGAAGCCCGGCTGTTTCATCAATTCCGATAGTAGACAGCATCAAACCCAGCAGGGTCATGAGGACAGCGATCAGGAACTTTCCTTTGCCGGCAAAGGCTGAAACAGCGGTCAGGCCAAGAACCATTAGTGCAAAATAATCAGCCGATTGAAAGCTAAGTGAGACAGACGCCAAAGCCGGGGCGGCAATGAGAAGAAAGATTGCTGCGATGGTTCCACCGCTGAAAGAACTGTAGGCAGCAATAGCCAAAGCTTTGCCTGCATGCCCTTGTTTGGCGAGAGGATAGCCATCAAATGATGTCGCAACTGTTCCGGCAACACCCGGAGCGTTGATCAGAATAGATGAGGTTGAGCCGCCAAAAATCGCACCATAATAAACTCCAGCCATCAGGATCATGCCAGTTGAAGGGTCAAAGCCATAAGTGATTGGAATCATCAAGGCAATCGCAGAGATTGGTCCCAGACCGGGGAGCATTCCAATAAATGTCCCGGCAAAGCAGCCAACAAAAACCATCAGAAGATTGACGGGGGAAACGGCGGTGCTCAGACCTTGTAAAATACCGTCCAGCATGATTATGCCCCTATATTGAGCGCAAGGAATATCTCACCAGGAGCGAGATAAACATTGAGAAGTTTTACAAGAATGAACCAGAATCCGACGGCTGAAGGAACTGCTGTCAACAGGATGATTTTCCAGCGTTTTTCACCAAGCGTATAAATGCCGGCAACAAGAAACAGAACTGTGGACAGCAGAAAACCCAAAGGTGTGAGGGCAAGGCCGTAAAGGATCATCAGGATCATCATCACGATCGTTGGTGCCCAGTTCAGGCCTTTAAAAACCTTGCTAAAGGTCTCGCCTGATCCCTTTTGGGGAAGGATCAGGACGAGAAAGGAGACAAGACCCGTGAGCCAAGCCAGTGCATAGGGCATTGTACGCGCGGTAAATGCCTCAAACTGATCGCCGGGCAAGAGCTTGATCTGTTGTGCTTGCAGTCCATAAGCAATAGCCAGAACAAAAAAGCACAAGGCGCCGAGCTTTTCTTTACTAAGAGTCATGTCTCCATTCCTTCCAGTCAACTTTTAAGCCAGTAAAGACTTAAAGGAAGCCGAGTTCTTTCATCAGATTGCCAATAATACCTTCTTGCTCTTCGAGGAAGGTCGTGAACTCGGTACCTGGGCGATAAAACTCGACCCAACCGTTACGGGAACGGACGGTTTCCCAATCGGCTGTCTCGTACATTTTTTCGAGCATGTCAGTGTAGATTTTGACCTTCTCTGGAGACGTTCCGGGAGCTGCAAAGAAGCCGCGCCAGTTAACAAACACGGAATCAATACCCTGTTCTGCCAGTGTTGGTACGTCAGGTGCATCGCTGATCCGGTTTTGTCCCGTCATACCAAGAATACGGATCTGGCCACTTCTTTCGAGTTCGAGCGCTTCGGAAAGGCCTGTGGAAAGAATTGTCGTTTCACCCGAGAGCAATCCGGCCATGGCCTTGCCGCCTGCATCATAGGCGATGTACTTAACAGCATTTGGATCGCCGCCAGCGGCCTTGAAAGCCTGCGCGGCAACGAGATGGTCCATGCTGCCACGGGTTGAACCACCACCAATTTTCACTGAGTTCGGATCGGCTTTGAAATCAGCAACAACTTCAGTGAAAGACTGGTACTTTGAATCTGCAGCAACGGCAAAAGCAGCATAATCACCGATCACACCAGCAACAGATGTCAGGTCGCGGAAGGACTGAGGAAAGACTTTGGTCAGGGAACGAATAACGATTGGTGTCGAGTTGACCATCAGGGTGTCGCCCTGACGTTCGGCTGTTTCGATCAGATGGGCAATGGCTTTCCCGCCACCACCACCGGACATGTTCTCATAAGACGCTGAGCCAAGCAGGCCTGATTTTGTCAGGGCTTCACCAACACCTCTAGCCGTGCCATCCCAACCGCCGCCGGCACCGCCGGGGATAAGAAAGTGGATCTGTTCAACTTCTGCGGCAGAAAGAGTAGATACGGGGAGAGCAGCTCCAAGGCTGATGACTGCTGCGGCAGCTGAAAGCATGAAGCGTCGTGATATTTTTGATTTCTTGCCAAACATAAAAGGCCTCCGGTTCTGTTTGTTCTGTTTGATGAACATCAGACCGCTGGAACCTTGTCCCAGCCGTAGAGGCAGATGTCGCCAGAAAGTTACCTTTCCGACCTATGTTCATTCCTCCCGGACCGCTTTATTATTTTTTTAAGCGCGGTCTGCTATCCATTGCAGATACATTACAGGCGGAAGCTGTCACCTTCCTGTCGCATCGGGAATTAATTTTCATAATATAAAGATTTTTTGAAATTATATATTCAAGTGATTGTTTTGACCTGTTTATTTTGATGAAATCAATTTCCCCGCAACGTGCTATTCCATTTTCTGATAATTCTGCCTCGCTTGGCCTGATCCAGATAAACCAGCAATCCGGGGCCAACCTTGATGGGAATCATATTGTTTTTCGATGTATCGCTGAGGTTCATTTGTCCCAGCGGGAGATTGATGTCTGGGTGAATGGCGTTGAGTTTGGCTGTCTCGACCATCACTCTCTGTCCATGTTCAGATAAGAGATAATCAAGGAAGATCACACCGAGAGAGGAGGTCTTTGCCGCTTTTGGGATCAATGCAATGCGCGAGAAAACCACAGTATAGTCTTCGGGCAGGAGTATTCCGAGATCCGGGGAGCTTTCCAGCCGGGACAGGGCGTAAGACCCCAACACATTATACCCCAGTACAAACTTTCCACTGCTGACGTTTTCGATAATCGCAGAACTGCTGCTATAGAGTTTCACCCCATTGAGGCCCATAGCCCTGACCAGATCCCAGGTTGCGCTGTATTTCTCTGCATCTACGGCGAGGAAGAGATAGCCCAATCCGCTCCGCTCTATATCGTAAGTGGCGATACGACCAAAGAGATCTGCCGGACGTTTTTCGAGGAAATTCAATAACTCGGTTCGGTTTCTTGGAAGGGTTTGCGGAGTGAAATATTTTTTGTTGTAGATAATGACGGAAGGCTCAAAGGTGACGCCAAATGCTTCGTTGCGCCAGATGGACCATGAGGGCATGTTCTGGGCAGAAGACAGATCAACCGGTTGGGCAAAACCATCGTTAGCGAGTTTCATCTGAAGATCCATCGCAGAGGAAATCGCCAGATCAGCAGTCTTTTGTCCGGCGTTACTTTCTTCTTGTATGCGCTCGTAAAGCTCCAGCGACTGAAGTTCATGGTAAGTGACTGAAATACCTGGAAGAGTGGATTGAAAGTCTTCGATAACACCTTGGAAAATGTCAACATCTGTTGAGCTGTAAATGATGATTTCAGCTGGAGCAGAGGCGGTGTTGTTCGAGCTCTGGTTTGTTGCAGGAAAGGAGAACACCTTGGCATTGACCTGGGTTGGCAGGGAGCCTGCGATAATTATCAGGAGTACAAATAATTTCCTGAGGTGTTTCATATTTCATTCCTGGGTATAGGGGGCCGCATTTTTTTATGACTGCTGGTTTTCCCTAGTGATGGTTTAACAGGACAGTCTGGTCCGGAAAGCTGTCGTTTACCTGTCATAACAGATTTATTTATCAGGAGCTTGATTTTTAAAACTGGTACCTTTCCAAAAGCCCCGGGACAGCGCTAAGCTGCTGGTATGAGAATACTGGTTGTTGAAGATAATGCTGCCCTAGCAGATGGTATTTCGAGTGCGCTCAAGCGCATGGAAATGGCTGTCGACGTTGTGGGGGACGGTTGTGAGGCCGATCATATTCTGCGGACCCAGATATTTGATCTGGTGGTGATGGATCTGAATTTACCGGGTTATGATGGTCTGGAGGTCCTCAAGCGCTATCGACAAAACAATGGTCAGGCTCAGGTGTTGATCCTCACCGCGAGGGACGAACTTCAGGATCGGGTCAAGGGACTGGATCTTGGGGCGGACGATTATCTGACGAAACCCTTTGAACTGGGAGAATTTGAAGCAAGGATCCGGGCTTTGCTCCGGCGACACAGTGGTCTCAAATCCCCGGAAATCAGGGTAGGAGAGCTGGTATTTGACAGCATTTCTCGCCGGGTTCTGCTCAGGGGAGAACCACTGGACATTCCGCGTCGTGAATTCTGTTTGCTCGAGCTGATGATCAGCAGGGTTGGGCAGGTGATAAGCAAAGAGCAGATCGCGGACGGTCTGGCTAATTTTGATGATGATATCAGCCCGAATGCAATAGAACTTTATATCAGTCGTTTGCGGAAACGGCTTGTCGCTGCCGGGGTGACCATTAAAACGGTTCGGGGGCTGGGCTACCTTATGGAAAAATAATGAGCTGGCAGCGAAAATCCCTGCGCCGACGTTTATTGCTCTGGCTCATGGGAGCCTTGGCTTTAATCAGCCTGTTGATGCTGTTTGATGTTCATTCCAGTGCCAACAAAGCCGCGAACAAGGCATATGACAGGGTGTTGCTCGGCTCGGCTTTGGCGATTGCCGAAAGGGTCGTTATTGTCGGGGATGAACTGGAAGTCGATGTTCCTTATGTCGCACTTGAAATGTTGACTTCTGCGGCACAGGACCGGGTTTTTTATCAGATCAGTGGCCCCGGCGGCAGCTTTATTACCGGCTATAATGACCTGCCTTCTGTACCGCATGAGGAAGATCTGGCCTCAGAAGAGCCGGTTTTTTTTGATGCAGAGTACAGGGGAGATAAAATTCGTGTTGGCGCGATCTCCAGGCACCTTTCCAGCCCCCGGCTCTCCGCTCGTTTTACTGTTATGGTTGCCGAGACCCTCGAGGCCAGAAATATCCTGATCCGTGAAATGGTCACGGGGGCGCTGATTCGACAGCTTATTCTGATCCTTGTTGCTGGCGTGGTGCTCTGGATAGGTATCGGCTGGGGGTTAAAGCCGTTGCTGCGTCTTGAGGCTGCGTTAAATCGAAGGACACCGCATGATCTACGTCCAATTGAGCATGAAGTCCCCCGGGAAGTCCGTCATCTGATCGAGGCGATCAATGACTTGATGTACCGACTTGGTGCAAGTCTGGGGGCGATGCAGCGTTTTACCTCTAATGCGGCCCATCAGCTACGGACACCCCTGGCGGCAATCCAAACCCAGGCCGAGTTGGCGATTGATGAACTTGATCCCAAGGAACAACGGAAAAGGCTGGAACACCTTAGTCGCAGTACACGGCAAACCTCGCGACTGGTGAATCAACTTCTCAGCTTGGCCCGTGCGCATCAGGGCAAGCAAAATTTTTTGAACGATGTCATCGATCTCAAACAGCTGAGTATCGAGGTAACGACAAATCTGGTACCGCAGGCTGTTGCTCGGGATATTGATCTTGGATTTGAATGTCCCGATGCTTCGTTCAAAATCATGGGTAATCGGGATTTAATCATCGAAGCACTTAAAAATCTGATCGACAACGCCTTGCGTTATTGTCCTCCGGGTGCCGCGGTAACCGTCGGTCTAGAGGCAATGGATAAGCAGATTTTGCTCTCGGTTGACGATAATGGTCCTGGTATTCCTGAAGAGGAGAGAACCCGGGTTTTTGAGCGTTTTTACCGTACGCCCGGGCAAGATGATGAAGGCTGCGGCCTGGGGTTGCCGATTGTGAAGGAAATCATGGAGCAGCATGGCGGGCAGGTGGAGTGCAGGGGGCGAAAAAAGGGGCAGGGTGCGAGCTTCCTATTGTTCTTCTCTCAAGCCTGAGGTTTGGGTTTGTCTGAGCCGAGAAGCACGGCCATGATTTTTTTCAAAGCCTGATTTTTTGTAGCCGGTTTTGCGATCCTGGCCATAAGAGAACGTTTAAGAGGCAGTGCTCCGGGAAGAGGGGCGACCAGTTCACCAAGATCTAACAGCCGGCGAACCAGAGGCTCATGTCCGATAAGGATACCGGCACTGTTTCGTGTTTCCTCCAGAGCAAGACTGTAGAGAGAAAAAACAGGCCCTTCAAGTTTGATTTTTTGATCGGGATAGTTGGCTTCGGTCCAGTATTTCCAGTCTTCAGACCAGCTTGTGTCCTGGATCAAGGGGAAATTTATCAAGTCGGATGGATTGTTTAATTCCTTTGCCAATTCAGCTGTGCAAACCGGGAAGATACTGTCCCGGCATATCTCGATCCCTTCTGGCAATAGAGGATGATCCTCAAAAAATATACTGAGATCATATGGTTCACGAAGCAGATTTGGTGCTGTTTCCATGGCCGTGATTGAGACCGTTATATCAGCGATTTCCCGTCTGATTTCCGGGAGACGGGGAGAGAGCCAGAGCTGCGCGACTGACGGAAGTGCCGCGATCCGGATGTGTTTGGGAGCCGCGCGCAGGCGCAGGTTTTGGACAGCCTCGCCCAGCTTGTCAAACGCGTTTGAAAAATCTTCTATAACACCAGCTCCCAGAGGTGTCAGTCGAACACCTTGTGACTGACGGACAAAGAGATCTGACCCTGCCCAGGCCTCCAGCGATTTGATGTGCTGGGCGATCGCACCGGGTGTCACGCAGAGTTCTTCTGCTGCGTTTGAGAAGCCATTCAGCCGGGCCGCTGCTTCGAAGGCACGCAGTGCATTTAATGGTGGGCCTTTGGGGCGAGGTGGCGAAACAGTCATATTTTATGATGCCATAGTTTTCCTAGGCCTAATAAATAGCAAATCTGGTTTGCGATTAACAGAATTCCCTGCAACATTTTTAATGAAACAACATTTATTCTGGAGATCAATCATGACTGCACTGTCTTCACGGCCCTGGGTTCCAAAACATTGTGAAGAGTATATTCAAGGCCTTGCAGAGCAAACCTCGCATTCTGCTTCAGATGAGCTGACCAGCCGGATTGCAGATCTGGTTGAGCAGAATCGTGTGATCCACGAAAAGGAATGTTTTAACCTCAACCCTGCCACGAACTTGATGAACCCTAAAGCTGAGGCGGTACTCGCCCAGGGATTGTCTTCCCGCCCGTCGCTTGGTTATCCCGGTGACAAATACGAGATGGGTCTCGAAGCTGTTGAAAAGATCGAGGTTATTGCGGCGGAACTCTGTGCTGAAGTCTTTCAGGCACGGTATGCTGAAATTCGTGTTGGTTCAGGTGCGTTGGCCAACCTCTATGGTTTTATGGCCACCTGTCAGCCAGGAGATTCTATCATTGCGCCACCAGGGGCAATTGGTGGGCATGTGACCCATCATCAGGCTGGCTGTGCGGGTCTCTATGGGCTCAAGAGCCATCCGGCCCCGGTTGACCGGGATGGCTATAGCGTCGATATCGATGCCTTGCGTAAATTGGCGCATGAGGTGAAACCCAAACTGATTACCATTGGCGGCAGCCTCAATCTTTTTACTCACCCGGTCAGTAAAGTGCGGGAAATTGCGGATGAAGTCGGAGCCAAGGTGCTGTTTGATGCCGCGCATCAATGCGGAATCATCGCAGGCAAAGCATGGAAAAACCCCCTGGACGAAGGGGCGCATCTTATGACGATGAGTACCTACAAAAGTCTTGCTGGCCCGGCAGGTGGGCTGATCGTTTCCAACGACCCCGAGATTGCAGAACATCTTGATGCAATTGCCTTTCCTGGTATGACGGCGAATTTTGATGCCGGAAAGTCAGCGGCTTTGGCACTGACGATGCTGGACTGGCGCGATTATGGGGCAGATTATGCCCGAACCATGATCGAGGTCGCCCGGAGTTTTGCCAGCTCTCTGGATGCTGCGGGTATTCCTGTCTTTGCCAGGTCCAAAGGTTTTACGACATCGCACCAGTTTGCCATTGAAGCCGCTGTCTATGGTGGTGGTCAGGCGGCATCAAAGAAATTACGTAAGGCAGGATTTCTGGCCTGTGGGATTGGATTGCCTATAGAGCCTGTTTCCGGGGATATGAATGGTCTTCGTATCGGGACACCAGAGCTGGTGCGCTGGGGTGTGGGTGTCAAAGAGGTGGAACAGATTGCAGGGCTGGTTGTCGCAGCGCTGAAAAGTGACAGGCCGGAAACTCTGTTGCCCGAAGTTTCGGCGCTACGGGCCAAGTTTAACCAGTTGCACTTTATCCGGAACTGATAAAACAAAACGGGCAGGCTGTAGAAAAACAACCTGCCCGTTTTGGGTATTGGATCCAGCGTTACTTCAGCATCCATTCATGGGCCGGATCGTTATGGAATTTCCAGATCCGTTTTGGTCCAGCCATGACATTCAGATAATAGAGGTCGTATCCGTGTGGGGCACCACAGGGATGATAGCCTTCTGGTACCAATACGACGTTACCGTCTTCGACTGCGAGGGTTTCATCAAGGGAGCGGTCATCGGTGTAAACCCGTTGGAAAGCGAAGCCCTGGGATGGATTTATCCGGTGATAGTAGGTCTCTTCCAACAGGGATTCATCCGGCAGGGCATCGCGATCATGCTTGTGCGGCGGATAGGATGACCAGTGCCCCCCAGGGGTGATCACCTCAACCACCAACAGACTTTCGGCTGGGTCCGTTTCCGGCAGGATGTTGGCGACATGCCGCACGTTGGTGCCGACCCCGCGTTTCTCCATTCCGGCCTGTTCCGGGCCTATGATACGTGCTGGGAGTTTATCCTTGCCAGGATTGCCAGGGGCAGAACAAACGGCAAGCTCGACAGATGTTTGTCCTCTGACACTCCAGGAACTTCCGGCGGGGATGTAAACCGACCAGGGTTTGCCTTCAAAGGGAGACATGCGTTCTCCGACCAGGCCAAAGTCCTGATCCTCAATCACGACCTGTCCTTTGCCGGAAACAAACACCAGACAAATTTCCCGTTCGCCCGTTTCGCCCGAGGCAACCTGATCTTTCTCAAGCTTGTGCAGATCAAAACCAACATAGGTCCAGCCTGCAGTTTCCGGGGTGATGTTGAGGACGCGGCCCTGCGCGTCGGGGGCAGTAGGTTTTACCAGAAGCTTGCTCATAATATTTTCCTGTATGTACTCAGGCCGGGGCTTCGATGAGGCCAGCCTCTCTCAGATAGCGAGAGAGATTGTTATAGCCAAGCTTGGCAAAATCGAGGGCGCTGATTTTATCAGAGTACTGTTCTGCCTCGACAATAACCCAGCCACTGTAACCCGGGAGTTCTTTGAGGACAGAAACAAAATCGATCATGCCATCGCCGGGTACGGTATAGACACCTGCGATAATGGCCTTGAGGAAGCTATAGTCTTCGGCGGCAGCTTTCTCCATGACGTTCTTGCGTACATCCTTGGTGTGGACATGGCTGATCCGGGTACGGTAACGACGGGCGAGCTCTGCCGGATCTGCTCCGCCCCAGGTGGCATGCCCGGCATCAAGCAGCAGATGAACTGACGGTCCGGTACAGGCCATGAAAGCATGGATGTCTTCGGCAGACTGTACGATGGTTCCCATGTGATGGTGGTAAACCAGCCGAACACCTTCGGCCAGGGCAGCATCGGCAACTTCAGTGATCTTGCGGCCGAACTCGATCCAATCTTTGGCAGCCATGACAGGACGTTGCGACAGGGGCTTGTCAATATCACCGTGGATTGCGTTGGAAGTCTCGGCGAAAACCAGCACGTTGGAGCCACAGGCCTTGAGAAGATCAAGATGGGGGCGGAGATTGTTGAGTTCTTCTGCAACCGAGCGGGTCAGCAATTCAGAAGAATACCAGCCGGAAACCAAGACCTGGCCATGGGCCGAGAGAACCTGTTGCAAGGCGGCTGCTTCACGCGGGAACTTGTTGCCAAGTTCCATGCCGACAAACCCGGCCTCCTGTGCTTCGCTCAGGCATTGTTCCAGAGAGATATGCCCCCCAAGTTCAGTCATGTCATCATTTGACCAGCCAATAGGATTGGCACCGATACGAATGGTCATGCAGATTAATCTCCGATACGTTGTTTCTTGAGCGCAGTGAGGTAATTCTCATGCGCGGATACGACTTCCTTGCGAACCGATACCTCAGGCACTGCAACATCCCACCAGCATCCGCCTTCTGCGGTTGAGACCAGTGGATCTGTGTCGATGACAATCACGTTGGTGCGATTGCTGGCCCGTGCTTTGGCAAGAGCTTTTTCGAGTTCTGCGATGCCGGATACCTTGGTTGCTTCTGCGCCAAGACTTTGTGCATGAGCACGAAAGTCTATGTCAGGCAGGGACTGATGGTGGGTATGTTGCAGCAGGTTGTTAAATGATTCTCCACCTGTACCCTGTTGCAGGCGATTGATACAGCCGTACCCCCGGTTGTCGAGCAGGACAATGGTCAGGGGAAGGTCGAGCAGAACAGATGTGGCGATTTCCGAATTCATCATGAGATAGGAGCCATCGCCAACCATCACGATCACCTCCCGGTCGGGATCTGCCATCTTGACCCCAAGACCACCTGCTATCTCGTATCCCATGCAGGAATACCCATACTCAACGTGATAGCCCCCCGGTTTTTGTGCCTGCCAGAGTTTGTGAAGTTCACCGGGCAAACCACCCGCAGCACAGACAACAATACTTTCTTTTGTGCTGTGGCGTTGGACTGCGCCTATCACCTGTGCATCACTGGGGTAAGGGTGCGAGCTGGCTGCTGTAACCCTGTCAGCGGCAAGTTGCCATTGCTTGAACCCGGCGGCGGCTTGCAGTGTCCAGTCGGATGGAGCAGACCAGTCAGCGAGTTTTTGATCAAGCAGTTCAAGGATAACGGCGGCATCCCCTACAACAGGCAGGGAGCGATGTTTGGTTGCGTCGAAAGTCTGTATGTTGATGCCGACAAACTTGCGATCAGGATTTTGGAAAAGGGACCAGGAGCCGGTTGTGAAATCTTGCAGTCGGGTACCAACTGCCAAAACAAGATCAGCCTGTTCAGCCAGAGTGTTGGCCGCGGAAGTTCCGGTTACCCCTATCGCGCCCATATTCAGAGGATGATCGTGGGGCAGGGCGGATTTGCCTGCCTGGGTTTCGGCGATGGGAATGGCGTGTTTTTCGGCAAAACTGCGGAGATGTTCTGTTGCCTGGGCATAGTGTACACCACCCCCGGCAATGATCAGTGGTTTCTGGGCTATTTTAAGGGCCGCCAGAGCTTCATCAAGCTCACGCAGATCAGGCAAGGGCTGGCGGATACGCCAGATTTTTTCAGCAAAGAAGCTTTCAGGGTAATCATAAGCCTCTGCCTGAGTATCCTGACATAGCGCCAGTGTTACCGGGCCACAATCGGCGGGATCAGTCAAAACAGCCATAGCCCGATTGAGAGCCGGGATGATCTGTTCGGGTCTGGTGATGCGGTCAAAATAACGCGAAACAGCTTTGAAGCAGTCATTGGCGGAAACCGTTCCGTCGCCAAAGCATTCGATCTGCTGTAACACAGGGTCGGGATTGCGGTTGGCAAAGACATCACCCGGCAAGAGAAGAATGGGCAGACGATTGACATGGGCCAGCGCAGCTGCTGTTACCATGTTCGTCGCTCCGGGGCCGATCGAGGTTGTACAGGCCATCATCCGTCGGCGGTTTGAAGCCTTGGCAAATGCGATCGCTGCATGGGCCATTCCCTGTTCGTTGTGCGCCCGATATGTTGGCAGGTCTTCCTGTACGTGGTAGAGGGCTTCGCCCAGGCCCGAGACATTCCCGTGGCCAAAAATTGCCCAAACGCCACCAAAAACAGGAGTGATCTTGCCGTTTATCTCGGTCTTCTGGGCGCAAAGGAACCGCGCCAGAGCCTGTGCCATTGTTAATCTGATTGTCTTCATGTTTTTAGCTTTCTACCTGTCCGACGAAGAGTGTGTCAGGACTTTTATTCATCACTCGCCACGGGTATTCCACACTTCCAGCCAGGCATAGGTCAAGCGGCGAAACCGGTTTTCCATGTCGTTGACGGCCTCTTCATCACTTATTTCGCCTTTTAGCCAGGCCTCTGCAGCCTGGGCAAAAATTGTCCGGCCAACAGCAAAGCCTTTGACCCAGGGAGAGGAAATCGCCGAGGCAAACGCGCTCTTCAACTCTTCTTCCGGCGCTTCAAGTCCGAGAAGAACGATGCCGCGGCAATAGCGGTCATTTTCGTCGATTACCTTGCCGATATTTTGCCAGGCTGTCTCGCTGGTCTGTGGTTCCAGTTTCCACCAGTCGGGTTTGATGCCCAGAGCATAAAAGCGGCGCATGGCAAGCGGGATTGTCTGATCCGTCAAGGGACCATGTTTCCCGGCAATGATTTCGATCAGCAGTTCACGCCCAACACGTCTGGCCGCTTCGTAAAGACGCAAGAGGGACTGTTCCTGCTGTTCGCGAAGCTCAACAGGATCATCTGGATGATAGAAACAGAGACACTTGATAACATGATTGACAGGCCATTCACTCAAATGCGATCCGAGATCCATGATCTGGTCAAAGTCGAGGGGACGCGAGCCGGGCAGTTCAACCGGGCGGCCAATCCAGAGAGGATGCTTGGCTGCTTCGTAAAGGGCCTTGGTGCCATAGGTGCTGTCGAGCAACATACCGTAGTTGGGGCGTCCGTCAGCCACACGAGCGGCAGCACGGACAGCCAATTTTTTTATTTCAGAAATTTTGTCGACGGAAACGCCAGCACGTTCAGCCATTTCCTCCAGCTGGGAACGGTGATCAATGGCAAAAGCCATCAGCATTTCGTCAGCTGGACGGCGCGTGGTTGCCCAATGGACATGATTGATCTCTGCGTCCTTGCGGAGAGCCGTGTGTTTGCTTCCATTCTTCAGGAAGTACTGTAACTCGTCCCAGGTGGGAATTTCGGGGGAGCAGAGCAAACGGGAAACGGCAAAAGCACCACAGGCATTGGCCCATTTGGCACAGGTCTCATAGGGTTCGCCGCGTAGCCAGCCACGCAGAAAGCCCGACATAAAGGAGTCACCCGCACCAAGCACATTATATACCTCAACCGGAAATCCGGAGCCTGTGATCCCTTTGTCGAGATTGTCAGGAATAGTCGTGGGGAAAACCACACATCCCATGGGGCCGCGTTTAAGCACAATGACAGCATTACTGAGAGAGCGGATGCGGGACAAGGCTTCCAGGGTGTTTTCTGACCCTCCGGCAATGTGCACCTCTTCCTCGGTCCCGACGATAAGGTCACAGTCGGGCAGGATGGATTGAAGGTGTTCTGTTACCTTGTCTGAACGAATATAACGTTCTTCTCCGGCTTCGTGTCCGGCCAACCCCCAGAGATTGGGCCGATAGTCGATATCAAGAATAACCTTGTTCCCCTGTGCCTTTGCAAGGGTGATCGCTTTTTTACTGGCTGCTGCAACGGTTGTCGTGGAAAGATGGGTGCCGCTGATCAGAACAGAACGGGCCCGCTTTATATAATCGGGGTCGATATCTGCCTCACAAAGCGCCATGTCGGCACAGTTTTCACGATAGAAAATCAGAGGGAATGTCTCGTCGTTCCGCACACCGAGCAGCACAAGGGCGGTCAGGCGTTCGGGATCTGTTGTGATGCCCTCTGTTACAACTCCTTCGCGCTGCATCTGTTCGCAGATATAGCGGCCCATCTGTTCATCACCCACACGGCTGATAAACCCGGATTTTAATCCAAGTCGGGAGGTTCCAATGGCAATGTTGGCCGGGCACCCGCCCACCGATTTGGCGAAGCTTGCCATGTCCTCAAGGCGTCCGCCTATTTGCTGACCATAGAGGTCAACGGAGGCACGGCCGATGGTGATTACATCCAGATCATGTTTATTCGTCATATCCCTGTCTTGGCTTTCCCGGTTCTTGGCTTCAGGGTGGCTTCTCGACACAGTGTTATGTGGAGAAGGGGAATCGGAGAAGAGTAAGTTCTCGCGAAATCTTTATCTTGTGAATATGAAACACATATTCTATATTTAAGTCAATTCAGAATATGTATTCCTTTTTGGAGGTTGTGTTGATTGGTTTTGGATTAATCGGAGCAGGCCGTATAGGTCAGCTTCATGCCGAGAATATTGTTTCAAATCCCCGGGCCAGACTTGTGACGGTATCTGATGTATTTGCTGATGCGGCACAGACCTTGGCTGACAAGACGGGGGCAGTGGTTTCTTCGGTCGAAGAAATGCTTGCGCGGGATGATGTTCAGGCGGTTTTCGTTGCATCTTCGACTGATACCCATGCTGGTTTTATTGAAGCTGGTGTGCGGGCGGGCAAAGCGGTTTTCTGCGAAAAACCGGTTGATATGGATGCCGGGCGTATCCGTGATTGCCTTAAGGTTGTAGATGCCAGTGGCCAGCCTCTGATGATCGGTTTTAACCGGCGTTTTGATCCCAACTTCTCTGCTTTGCAAAAACGCCTTTCCGCCGGGGAGATCGGGGAAGTGGAGATCGTGACCATTCAGTCCAGGGATCCTGCGCCACCACCGGTTTCCTATATCAGCCGTTCTGGCGGGCTGTTCAGGGACATGATGATCCATGATCTGGACATGGCGCGTTTTCTGCTGGGTGAAGAGCCGGTTTCTGTTTACGCGACAGGTTCTGCGCTGGTTGATCCTGCGATCGGTGCGGCAGGTGACATTGATACCGCGATTGCTGTGTTGAAAACTGCCAGTGGCAAGGTGTGCCAGATTTCCAACTCCCGCCGGGCCAGCTATGGTTATGATCAACGGATCGAGGTTCATGGTTCCAAGGGGATGTTGCGGGCAGGAAATGTACATGAGACCACAGTGGAGGTTGCAACATGTGATGGTTTCAGGGCTGATCCGGTCCAGCATTTTTTTCTGGAGCGTTACAGCGCCGCATACCGGGATGAGTTGAACGCCTTTATTGATGTTGTTGAAGCGAAGAATGCTCCGGCGCCAAGTGGATATGATGGCCTGATGGCCCAGGTTTTGGCTGATGCAGCCACTGAGTCTCTGATGACAGGCCTGCCAGTTACGCTTTAAGCGACGAAATAAGGGAGAGCTGTCAGGTTTGCTCTCCCTTATTCAGTTCTTCGATGTATGTCGAGGAATTTACGCCCGTTTGACCAGCTTGATTACAAACAGAAGAATGACGGCGCCTATGGTCGAATGGATGATTGCAGCCAGGAATCCTGAGCCAAGGGACAGTCCCACAGCCGGGAAAATAAAACCGGCAATAAATGCACCAATCACCCCGACAACAATGTTGCCGACCAGGCCAAAACCGAAACCTGAGACAAGCTTTCCTGCCAGGAAGCCTGCGATGGCTCCGACAAGAAGGAAAACAATAAGACTTTCAATACCCATGAAGTAACTCCGTCTGTATTTATAAGGCTGATTTATTCCGAGTAGAAACGCATTATTGTCATTTGTAACCAGAAGAGTCGATTAAATCAGATGAAAAACCGTCTGTTCTAGGAGGTCAATCCCGTCATTACGCGCAGATCTGCTGCAACCCCGCTGGCAGAAGCAAGAATGGGATTGCCCTTGTTCAGGCCATCGTTATCGAGAAAAGCGGAACACCAGCCGCCTGCCTCTTTGATAAGAATAATTCCTGCAAGGCAATCCCAGCCATTAATGTGGGGTTCAAAATACCCTATCAAGCGGCCTGCCGCGACATAAGACATCATGAGTGCGCAGGAACCATTACGAATGAACATGCCTCCAGAGGACAAAAGTTTATCGAGAAAGGGTAACAGTTCCGCAGCAGGCACACGGTGAGATATGCCAACGCCCATAACACCTTCGGTTACTGATTTTGATTTCTGGCTGTGGATAGGGGCCCCGTTCAAATGAGCTCCGTGTCCTGCAAGAGCAGCGAAGAGTTCATCAGTATTGGGGTCATAGACCAGACCTGCAGCAATTCTGTCGCCTTTCATCAAGGCAACAGAAATACACCAGGGGCGCATTCCTGTGAGAAAACAGGCTGTGCCATCAATAGGGTCTATCACCCAGAGAAAGTCATTCTTGCCTGTTTCCTGACCGTGTTCTTCGCCCATAAAACCGTCGTCAGGGAAAAGTTCCCGCGTCATACCCCGGATAATGGTTTCAACATCCTTGTCAGCAATACTGACAACATCCTGGGGATCTGCTTTGGTTTCAATCGTCAGTTCATCCCGACGGTTAAAGTAGTCCAAAGCTTTTTCGCCAGCAGCCCGAATGACCTTCTGGGCATGTTCAAAGCGTTGTTTCAGTTCAGGGGTAATGTCTTGAGCGTCAAGATACACGCTGTTATTCCTTTATATAAATATCATGATGCAAGGAGAGCCATGCCTCTGCTAGCGAAGGTCATGGAGATATCACTGCCTGCGGTAATGGCCCGGTCAATTCTGTAATCAACGACAAAGAGTTCACCCAGGGCACTATCAATGGTGTAGTGAATTTGATTGCCCAGATAGGTGGCATGAATGATGTTCCCCTTTATTCCCTTAAGTTCGGGAGAGGCTTTTTCCAGGAGTACGCAATCTGGGCGTATCGCTATCTTGACCGGACCAGCTGCCAGCCCTCTGTCTGGTAAATTGCACTGGAGAGAGGCAATGCGTACGGTGGCTTCGTTGGGGCTGTGAGTGGCCACAATTTCTCCCTCAACCAGATTGGCGTCGCCGATAAAGTCAGCGATAAAGCTGGAAGCCGGTTTTTCATAAAGTTCACGCGGAGTGCCTTCCTGGGCAATCACAGAACGGTTCATAACGATTATGCGATCCGAGACGGCCAGAGCTTCTTCCTGGTCGTGGGTGACATAAACAGCTGTTAAACCCAATTTTTGTTGCAGGTCGCGGATTTCTTCCCGGACCTTGCGGCGTAATTTTGCATCCAGATTCGAGAGCGGCTCGTCCAGGAGAAGGACCTCAGGTTCGAGTACAAGGGCCCGCGCCACCGCGACGCGCTGTTGCTGGCCTCCGGAAAGCTCACTGGGAAGACGCTGGCCATAACCGGCAAGGCCTACCAGCTCGAGACCCTCTTCAACACGCTCGCCTGTTTCCTGTTTGCCCAATCCGGAAACGCTGAGGCCATAACCGACATTTTCTGCCACAGTCATATGGGGGAACAGGGCGTAGGACTGAAAAACCATACTGACATCACGATCCGTGGCGGGCAGGCTGGTCACATCCTTGCCCCCGATGATAACCCGTCCGTTGGTTGGATGCTCCAGGCCAGCAATCATCCGCAAGGTTGTGGTCTTTCCACAGCCACTTGGCCCGAGAAGCGTAACCAGATGCCCGGGTTCGATAGAAAAGGACACATCGTCGATTGCGGTGACCACACCATATTTTTTGGTGATGTTTTCAAAGACAACAGATCCCGGCCGAAGGTGCAGGCTCATGCTTGTTTCTCCTTGAGAGACTTTGATTTTGCGGAGGTGGCTTCCAGACGGTTGTCGCGTCGCAGCTTCCGTTCGCCAACTGCACGCTGGACCAGGAATATTGCCAGAAGCATTACGATGATCAGGACGGATGAATAGGCAATGGCAATGCCGTACTGGCCATTTTCGACCAGGCCAATGATATAGGATGTCGCCATGTTATGGTCGGCACTGACAAGAAAGATAACGGCACTGACCGATGTAATGGCCCTGACAAAACTGTAGACCAGAGCGGCTACAATCGCCGGGCGCAACAGGGGAAGAATAACCCGGCGCAAGGTGGTCAGGCTGTTGGCTCCGAGGGTAAGAGAAGCTTCATCCAGACTTTTGTCCAACTGGGTCATGGCGGCAATTCCGCCACGCACGCCAACGGGCATGTTGCGGAAAACAAAGCACAGTACAAGAATTACGCCGGTTCCGGTAAGTTCAAAAGGAGGGACGTTGAAGGCCAGGATATAGCTGACACCGATGACTGTTCCGGGGATGGCAAAGCTGAGCATGGTGCCAAATTCGAACAGGTTCTTGCCCCGGAATTTCTGGCGAACCAGCAAAAAGCTGGTGAGGAGCCCCAGGGCAGCGGTCAGTGGGGCGGCAATTGCCGAAATGGTTATTGTGGTCCAGAAAGAGTCCCAGGCCGTACCTTCCCAATGGAGACCATGTTCAGCCCAGTCCACAGAAAAGGCATTGCTGTAGTGCTGAAGGGTCAGGCTGTGATCACGGCCCCAGCTGATGACAAAACCACCAAATAAAATCATTCCGTAAATGGCCAGAGTAAACGCTGCCCAGGGAAGGGTGACTCCCAGGCATATGTTTCGCAGCAAGGGGTTCATTCCTGCATGAGCCCCGGATTCCGCTTTACCTGCCACGGTGGTGTAGGATTTTTTCCCGAGCCAGACCCGTTGAGCAAAGAAGGCACTGAGAGTGAAGCAAAGCAACAGGATTGCGAGAACCGCAGCACGGCCCTGATCGTTCTGTGCACCAACAATTGCAAAAAAGATTTCGGTCGAGAGTACTTCATAGTTTCCTCCCAGCACCATCGGGTTGCCGAAGTCAGCCATGCTTTCGATGAATCCGATCAGAAAGGCATTGGCGAGGCCGGGACGCATGAGCGGTAGAGAAACCCGTTTGAAGGTGTTCCAGCGGCTGGCACCGAGTGTTTGTGAGGCTTCTTCCATTGAAGGGCTGACCCCTTCAACCACGCCGATAAGTACGAGAAAGGCAATGGGGGTAAAGGAGAGTGTTTGAGCCAGCCAGATCCCCGGCAAACCATAGAGCCACCGCCCGGGTTCAACACCCAGCAGATCTGACACGAACTGTGTAATTGTACCCGCCCGGCCAAACAACAGGATCAGGGCAAGGCCAATAACAAATGGTGGTGTGATAATAGGAAGAACCGTGAGGGTTCTTAAGGATTTTTTCCAGCGAAAATCGGTTCGGGTTGCCACCAGGGCAAAGGCAAGTCCCAGCAAGGTGGTCGAGACACCGGTTAGCAGGGCCAGGAAAAGAGAATTCCAGGCTACGCCGCAAGAGGCCGTTGTGGTAATGCAGGCAAGGCCCCAGATTTTTCTGGTAAAGAAATTCTCGCCAAAGGCGGCGAAGGCGTAAGTTCCGCTTTCACTGATGAAGGCGGATATCAGTACCTTGCCGACGGGTAAGAAAACGAACGTTGCGACGAGGGCAATAACAATACCGATGGCCGAAGTTACAAAAACATCCCCGCGCAGGCTCCCCGCTGCCGCAAGGCCACTGGTAAAGAGTACCAGAAAGCCGGTCGCCGTCAGAAGTGCGCCATAGCCCATACCATATTGGCGACTGTTCATCGGGCCAAACAGATTTTCAAGAGCGGTGTATTCCCAGCCACTTATCCCGACAATGAAGCCTTGTGCCAGAAGATAGGCAAAACCAAAACCGCCGGAGATAATTAGAACGCGGGCATAATCCGGGTCGGTCTTGGTTTTTCTAATAATAAAAAGGGGGGCCAGAAGTGGAAGCAGCAATGGGAATAACCACACATTTCCCAGAGCAGCCTGGACCAGAGCTGGTGCATAGTCACTATCCAGCGGATAGCCATCTATCAACCATTGAAAAGCCCAGAACCCGTCTTCGACCAGATACCAGGGCAGGACAGCAAAGCCGACCCAGCCGAGTATCAGCCATGGCAAGAAAGCAGCACGCACGAATTTTCCTCCTTCGGCCCCCATAGTCCCTGCTTTTAGCGGGGCAGGGACTTGATTTCGTCATCCCAGCGCTTCAGCAGACGCTTGCGGGTGTCGCTGGAGCCATAGGTGGCGAAATCATATTCAATCAGTTTGAGATCCGAGAGCTTGGGCGCCTCATCGGGGACAGTAGCACTCGCGTTAGAAGGAACCTGGTAGGCTTCTGCATCCGCAGCCAGGGACTGGATGTCGGCACGCAAAGCAAACTCGGCAAATTTCTGTGCCGTTTCAGGATTTCTGGCCCCTTTAACAATGCTCATGGAGCCAACTTCATATCCTGTGCCTTCACAGGGGGCGACCACTTTGATCGGGAAGCCTTTTTTAACCTGCTTGACCATGTCGTGCATGAAGGTGATTGCAAGGGTGGTTTCTCCTCTTGCTGCTGCCTTGATCGGAGCTGATCCGGATTTGGTGTACTGGTTGATGTTGCCGTGCAGTCCGGCGAGGAATTCAAAGCCTTTTTCTTCACCAAACAGTTGAACCACAGTTGCCAGTGTAGTGTAGGCCGTTCCTGAAGAATTGGGGTTTGCCATCTGGATTTCGCCTTTGTAGGCGGGGTTGGTCAGATCAGCCCAGCACTTGGGGGCGGGCAGGCCTTTGGATTTGAGAAGTTCTTCATTATAACCGATACCAAGTGCGCCGGCATAGATACCAACGGTTTTGTAGCTTCCATCTTTTGCCTGGTTCTTGGCCCAGTCGAGCAGGGAATCCAGTTGTGGTGACTTGTATTCAACCGTCAGATCTTCGGCAGCTGCCTGAAGATGCGGATCGCCTGTACCACCCCACCAGATGTCGACTTTTGGATTTCTTGATTCTGCCTTGATCTGGGCAAAAATCTCACCTGAGCTTTTGCGGACCATTGAAACATCAACGCCGGTTTCTTTCTCAAATGTCGATTCCATCAGGTTGCACCACTGATCATCTGCCGCGCAGAGGACATTGAGTTTCTCTGCTGCCTGTGAAGGGGTGCCCGTTAGAGCGCAAGCTGTGGCAACGGCGATACCGAAAGCAAATTGTTTTGTCTTCATACCCTTGACCTCCCGTTTTGGTCGTTTAGTCGGATTTTCCCGATTGTTTCTCAATTGTCTTTAGATTGTGCACACGTTTGCACAAAATGTGTAAAAAAAACTCACTCCACACAATCGAGCTTTCAGGGATGATAGAGAGGTTGAAAAATAAATGAAAGAATAATTTCAAAAAAATAAAGAAATGGAATTATATTTCCAAAATATTTTCGAAATCTGTTTTGAGGCCTGATTTTAGTTGGCTGCGGGTGCAACGCTGTGGCGTGTAATGAGCTTGACAGGGATGGTAATGCGCTGGGGGCTGGTAGAGGAAGGAATGTCCTGAATGCATTTTGCCGTTGCTTCAGCTATGGCCTCGGGGCATTGGCGCAGTGTCGTCAATCTGTAGGCAGGTTGTCCCGCCAGCGGTATGTCATCAAATCCAATGACGGAAAGATCTTCTGGGACTCTCAGGCCAAGCTCGTGGCGTAAGGCATCCATGAATCCGAGGGCAACGTTGTCGTTGGCACAGTAAATCCCGGTTGGCGACCGGCTTTGGTCTGAGGGAGGGCGGTTGGCGAAGAGATCGAGTGCGGCCTGGAATCCGCCCTGGTAATCAGAACTCCTGCAGGGGATATTTTGGAGTGAGATCTCGCCAGAGGCCAGTTTGAGCGCCAGTGCCTGTTCAAAAAATGCACCCCTGGAATTACCGCTGTAAGTGCTGTTGATGCTGTTGACAAAAGCCAGTCGACGGTGGCCGGCATCAAGTAATGTTTTGGCTGCCAGCGTACTGCCGGTTTTGTTGTCGCAATTGATCAGGTGCGCTGCGTCCAGCTGTCCCGCCCGGTTGAGCAAGATGACGGGAATATTAAGGCGGATAAATTCCGCGCCGATAGAGGAAGAGGGGCTTCCCGAGGTGATAATGATGCTGCGAACCTGGTACTGGGCAAGTTTTTTGATAGAAAGTTCGAGCTGTTGTGTGTTGGAGGCATCAAGTAAAATGGGGTGAAGTCCCATTTTTTGCAGCTTTTGTATGAGCTGATTGATCAGGACGACAGCAAAAGGATCGTGCAGTCCTGCAGATACAAGCCCGACCAGATCGCTTTGACGGGTGATCATTGAGCGCGCAATCTTGTTGACCTGATAACCAAGCTGATCGGCGATCTCGATCACGCGTTCCCGGGTCTTTTTTGAAATGCGGCTGTCTGCCTTGAAGCATCGTGAAACCGTAGATCTGGAAACCCCGGCCATTCTGGCGACATCGGCAGAGGTGATGTTCTTGTGGGTCACTTGATCGTTCCTGTCTCGAAGTGGTGTTTTCTGCTCCGGCTTTTGGAGCAATTCTTCAGCCATGGTGAAAGAAGCTTGCCCTCTAGCCTAAATAATGACGCTGTGCAATCGTTTGCGCAAAGGAAATATTTTGAGCATTTTTACGAGGTTGGGTTTGTGTGTTTCTGGTTGGGGAGGAAAGTATATTTTTCATTATCTGAAAGGGTTGCCTGAAAGTGCGGTCGTTTATTCTCCGGATTTTATTTATCTGTTTTGTTGTGGAACCGATTTCATAGATGTTAATCTCCTGTCTTTCCCTTTCCTTGGGCAGGTGGTTGTTGATGGCGCGTGTAAAGAATGTAATTCGGGTAACTGTTGGTGATGTGGCCAAGTTGGCGGGTGTCTCCAGATCTGCTGTATCCCGAACCTTTACGCCGGGTGCTCCTGTTTCAGCTGGTACCAGAGAGAGGGTTCTCTCTGCGGCCAAGGAACTGGGCTATCGGCCAAATGCACTGGCGCGAAGCCTGACCCAGAGTCATACCAATATAGTTGCTATCGTAATGGGGGAGTTTGATAACCCCTTTCAGCCCTGGATGTTTGATGCGCTGACCCGTCATCTGCATCGGGGTGGGAAAATGCCGATGCTGGTGACGGTCGATCTGGCAGGCGATCCGGTCGAACCGATTTATCGCGCCCTTGATTTTCGGGTTGATGTTCTGGTTGTGGCTGCGGGGTCATTGCCGGATGAATCTGTCGCTGCCTGTATAGAATCTGGTGTGCCGGTGATTATGCTGGGGCGATCGGTCGAGACTGACATCGTGGATGTTGTGCTGTCTGATAATCACATGGCTGGGGCCCAGGCAGCCACGATATTGATCAACAGTGGCCACAAGAGTTTGGCTTATGTTGGGGGAAGCGAAGGTCGTCTTGCTTCTAAAGAGCGTGGGGAAGGTTTTGTTCTGGCGCTGGATAACATGGGGGTTGGGCTGACCCAAAAGGTATTTTGTGGATCCTATAGTTATCAGGCCGGGTATGAAGCAGCTCTGTCCATGCTGGCTTTGGATAAAAAGATAGATGGAATTTTTTGTGCGAGTGACTCGCTGGCTTTTGGGGTTATGGATGCTGTCCGTGATCATCTCGGGCTCAAGATTCCTCACGATCTTTCTGTTATCGGAATGGATGATGTGCCAATGTCTTCCTGGCCGGGTTACGGTTTGACCACTATTCGTCAGCCGGTCAACAAAATCGCTGAGTTCGTTCTGGAGCGGATTGATTACTGGTCAGTCCCCGGCGAGAAACAACCTGTTCTCCAGCGCATTCCCACAGAGTTGATTGTCAGGAATTCGGTTCGCCTGGGCTAGTTCAAGAGGTCCTTCTTATCAAAATTCGTCATGGCCTATTGACAGATTTATCTCTTCTCTTTCATACTAACTGAAATCGATTTCACAAAATCATAACAAATATTGCGTCTGAAATTCACATTCTCTTGAGATAAGCCTGAGGATAACGAAGGCTAAGGCTGAAACAGAGATGGATTTACAATAAAAAATGAAATCGATTTCAGTGAAGGTGTTTGCGTAAACTGGGGCGGTCGGAATGAGTGTTTTTCTGCAAATTGAAAATCTGTCGGTATCGTATGGGGCAGTCCGTGTGCTTCATGGAACATCCTTGTCTGTAGAGAAGGGAGAACTGGTGGCCCTGTTAGGGGCATCGGGCTGTGGCAAGACAACCTT
Organism: Kiloniella laminariae; assembly: GCF_027214005.1. GTDB lineage: Bacteria > Pseudomonadota > Alphaproteobacteria > Kiloniellales > Kiloniellaceae > Kiloniella > Kiloniella laminariae_A. The sequence continues at coordinate 150,366 of NZ_JAPWGY010000002.1, read as the reverse complement.
GTTACGAACAATCTCCGGCTTTATCGAAGCAGAAAAGGGACAAATCAGGCTGGAAGGCGAGGATATAACCTTTCAACCGCCTGAAAAGCGCGATACGGCAATGGTCTTTCAGTCCTATGCGCTCTGGCCGCATATGACGGCTTTTGAAAATATTGCCTATGGGTTGAGGTTGCGCAAAAAAAGTAAAGCTGAAATCACAAAAACAGTTTCCGATACCCTTGATCTTCTTGGCCTTTCCGAATTTGGCGATCGCCTGGTGGCAAACCTTTCCGGTGGACAGCGGCAACGTGTAGCTTTGGGACGGGCTCTGGCAGTGAACCCTTCATTGCTGTTGCTGGATGAACCCCTTTCCAACCTTGATGCGCGTATTCGCCAGCACGTACGTCATGAGATCAAGGCAATTCAGAACCGCCTGGGTATTACCGCTGTTATGGTCACCCACGATCGCGAAGAGGCCATGGTGATGGCTGACCGGATCGTGGTGATGAACAAGGGGAAGATCGAGCAGATCGGTTCTCCGGAGGAGCTTTATAATCGTCCTGCTACAGCATTTGTCGCTGACTTCATGGGGGCGGACAATCAGATCTCGGTGGAGTGGCGTAAAGACAAAAACGGCTGTCAGATCAGCTCGGTTTATGGGGAGCCCGTTGCTTTGAAGTCGGGAGAGGAAAACGGGCTATCGGCGCCAGCAGGGAAGGGCACGCTTTTCTTCCGCAGTGAAGCAGCCATGCTGGTGGAAGCAGGCACCCAACCAGCCGAGAACAGTTTTGTCCTCAAGGGAAAAGTTGAGCAGATTACTTATCCTGGCGGTTTTTATCGACATGCGGTTCGGGTCGGCGAACAAACTTTTCTCGTTGATCACGGGGCTGCTTTTGGACAGGGCGCAATGGTCCATCTCGAGATTCCTACACATCGGGTGCATCTTTTTGCGGCCTGATTCACTGAACTTGCTCGGGATAAGTCAACGAAGAGCAGGACTTGTAACACCTATATCAACTCTCGCTTATGATTACAGGAGACAGTTATGAAGAAGAATGTTTTCAAAAACTGGTCAAGTGCGCTGGTTCTGGGGGGATCTGTCTGGGCTGTTGTGCCAGCTCAGGCAGAAGAGGTTGTCCTAAATGTTGTCACCGCCGGGGCACAGAATATGCTCGATTACGTGACTGATTATCTGGGACCAAAATTTGAGGAAAGCCACCCCGGAGTTAAAGTCCGGGCGGTTTCAACCGGTGCAGGTTCTGCCGGAAGTCAGGCGATTTACGAAAAGCTATCAGCTCAGAAAGATCAGGACAGCTGGGATATTGATGTTGCCGTTGTACATCAGCTCAAAGCGGGAGAACTGGTCGAAGAAGGGTTGCTGGCGCGCTACAAGGACGAGATCTCTACCGGGAAGCTGGCAACCCGGGACAGTTCGGTCAATGCGCTTGGGGCGGATGTGAGCGGATATGTAATTCCGATGTTCCACAGCCAGACAGCCATCGCCTATAATCCGCTGTTGGTCAAGGACGCCCCTTCGAGTTATGACGAGTTGGAAGCCTGGGCCGGAGAACATCCGGGGCAGTTTGGGTATAACGGCATTAAGAATGGAATGTCCGGAGTCAGTTTTGTCACTGGCTGGATCTATAATTTTGCCCCGGAAGGTGAAAAAATTATAGCCGGGTATGATGCTGGAACCGCCCAGACCTGGGAACCTGCCTTGGCGCGCCTGAAGCAATTTAATGAAAACGTCACCTTCACACCAGGGAATGCGGGAACGCTTGATATGCTGGGACGGGGTGAAATTGCCATGGGGCCAGTCTGGGTTGATATGTTTTATCAGTGGCGGGATGAAGGCAAGCTTGATCCCAATACCAAGCTGAAGCTGATTGGTCCCGGAATGCCGGGGCAGCCGATGTATTATGTGGTGCCAAAGAAGGCGGCTCATGGCGATCTGGCACGGGAGTTTATTGAGCTGGCAACCAGCCCAACCGTACAGGCCGAGGGGATTGTCAGCCGGTTTTCCTGGTATCCCGGTATTGATGCCGAGCATGTGAAAGATGATCTGGATGCTTCTGTCTGGAACAAGCTTTTTGTCGATGTGACCCCAGAAGATCTGGCGACCAAGGGCAAGGCTTTTCCCGTAGCTAAGCATCTGGATGAAATCCGCGAAGCTTATGAAGCTCAGGTAAGTAACTGATTAAATTGAGAACGAGGTGAGGTCGTCAGGACATCACCTCGGCTTTGTCCTGTTCGTTGAGTGAGGTGTTTCCATGCGCGAGTCCAGATTTGTGTCGATGACACTTGTTGCACCGGCGCTTTTTCTTGTCGCAGGCCTTTTTCTTTGGCCGTTGGGAAAATCGTTAATCGGTGCGTTTGTTATCGAGCCTGACGGGGAAGTGGCATCCCGGATCGGCATAGACAACTTTATCAAGGCCTTTTCGCTCTATGGACAGGATGTTCTTTATACCGTGGGGATCGTGACTGTCGCGACTTTGCTGGTCGGGCTGATTTCCGTAGGTATCGGGGGATACATTACACTTTGTGGCCGTCCGGTGATGGTTGCTGCTCTGAAATGGCTTTATCGCTGGCCCCTGTTTATTCCGTTTGTTGTTGTCGGGCAGATGATGCGTACCTTTCTGGCCAAAAACGGCTTTATGAACAATTCTTTTGAGGCGATCGGACTGATTGATGGCCTTACGGCCTCTGGTTACCTTGATTGGCGAGGCATTATTATTGCTTTTGTCTGGAAACAGACCGCTTTTGCAGCATTGCTGGTAAGCGGTGCGATGGCTGCTCTGGATCGTTCGACGATCGAGGCAGGACGCGACCTGGGGGCGTCTCCCTGGCGTATACTGGGGGAGATTATTGTGCCACAGATCAAGACCACATTGATGGTCTCTCTGATACTTTCTTTTGTAACCATGCTCTCAGTGCTGTCTGTTCCAATGATGATCGGTACCGGAACGCCGACCATGATGACGGTTGATATGGCCTGGCGCATCAATGGGTATTCGGATTATGGCGTAGCCAATGCTCTCGGTTTCATTTCAATGGCCATGGCGGGCACGGTTGCCTGGATTTACCTCAAACAGGCTGTAAAAGAAGGAGGGCAGAACTGATGCGCCTTTCGATTAAAAACCTGCCGCATATCCTTCTTATTGCTCTGTTTGCCTGGGTGATTTTTGGACCGTTGCTCAACATGCTGATCTGGGCCTTTACCGAAAGCTGGTTCTTTCCGGCCAAGTTGCCTACGGTTTGGGGCTTTAAATACTGGGAGCGTGTATTCAGGCCCCAGGCCGGTGCCATAGACAGCCTTTTGACCTCGGTTCATATTGCTGCCTGGACAGTTGTGGTCTCGCTTATGGTGGCTATTCCTGCAGGCTATGCACTGGCCAGAAGATCCCTGCCGGTGCGAACCCTGATCATGTTGACTTTTCTGATCCCACAGGCCTTCCCTTCGGTAGCGGTCTTTATCAATATCGGGCGTATCTTTTATGACATAGGACTGAATGGCACGATCTTTGGTGTGGTAATGGTGCATTCGGTTCAGGGGTTGGTTTATGCTGTCTGGATCTCTACAGCTGCTTTTTCAGCGGTAGACCGGGATCTGGAGCTGGCGGCACGGGATCTTGGTTCTTCTCCTTTGCTGAGTTTTCGGACGGTCAGTCTGCCAATTGCTGCGCCAGGCATTATGGCCAGTGCGATTTTTGTCTTCCTCAATTCACTGGATGAATTTACCGGGACCTTCTTTGTCGGGGTGCCCGATATCACGACACTGCCATTGATGATGTACACGGCAAGCATGGAAGGAAACTATCAGATCGCGTCGATTACGGCGTTGTTCCTGCTGATTCCCTCGGTCGGTTTTATGCTGGTTGTCGAAAGATTTCTGAAATCCAATGTGGTTTCCAAGATCGGGGTATAGATAATGGAAATCGATGTTCTTGGAGCGGGAGAGGCTTTTTCTCCCCGTGATCCGAATGCTTCTGTCCTGGTCAGGGAAGAGGGGTTTTGCCTGTTGATTGACTGTGGTCCTACGGTGCCTCAGCAACTCTGGAGCCGGGATCTGTCACCGGATACGATTGATGCCATTTATATTACGCATCTGCATTCGGATCACTGTGCCGGGCTTGGACCTTTGGCTAACCAGCTTGAGAGCCGAGGGCGGACAAAAGCCCTGGATATCTACTGTTTACCGCAGGGTGTCGAACGTCTGAAAGCTGCCTTGGATTTTGGCCTCTGGCCGCGCCCTGAGGCTTGTCCTTTTCCTGTCCGGTGGCATGATGTGAGGACGTGCAGAACGATAGGCCCCATGCAGTGCCGAATTGCGCCAACAGCCCATTCTGTGATCAACCATGCCATTCGGCTGGATGCGGCAGGGAAAAGCCTGTTTTACAGTGGTGATGGTGCTGCGACAAAAGCGAGCCTTGAGTTGATGAAGGGGGCAGACCTTGTGTTTCAGGAAAGCTGGGCCGATGGACCGGAAAACCTGGAGCCGGGACATTTTGATGCCAGGTCTTGCCTGAAAATTGCCGTTGAGATGACCATCCCCTTAATGCGCTTGTATCATATTCGGGATGATCTTATCGGTCAGGTTGAAGCGATTGTCGCCGAGACGGATAACGTAAGAGTAGCCTCTGCCGGTGAAATCATCATCCTTTAGGCGGGTCTCAGGAGTAGAATTGGTCTGTGTATTCTCGAAACGGAATTTTTATTCCATTTTTCTTGTAGTCTGCTATTCCTTGAGCAGAAGAAAATCATGAGGCTTGTATGACTGTTCCGACTATTCCTCCGGCGAGCTATGAAGAGCTGCGTAATGAACTGGCTGAAAAACATGAGGGGCTCAGCAAGCGGCTTAAACAGATAGCCGAATATGCGCTTGATAATCCCAACGACATGGCGCTGGAGACCGTTTCCGGGATTGCTGAACGCGCCTCGGTCCAACCTTCCAGCCTGATCCGCTTTGCCAAAGCGTTTGGCTATTCAGGTTTCAGCGAGATGCAAAGGGTATTTCGCAGTTATCTGGTCGAGAGCGGGACCAACTATAAAGACCGGATCCGTTCTTTTCGCAATGAGCATGATCAGGATGGTGCGCCCCGCAACATCGTTCTGGATGATTTTATTGATGGCGGGATTGCCGCGCTGAAAAATTTGCGGGATGTGGTCGATCCCGATCAGTTCGAGGCGGCGATCAAAATTCTCGGCAAGGCTGATGTGATCTATCTGGCTGCCCAACGCCGCGCTTTTCCGGTCGCGAGTTATCTGGCTTATGCCTTTGCCCAGCTGGATAAACGTTGCGTTCTGGTGGATGGCAATGGGGGAATGTTTTTCCAGCAAGGGCATTCAATCCGGTCAGGAGATGCTCTTTTGGCAATCAGCTTCAAAAGCTATTCCCCCGAAGTGATTCAACTGGTCAAGGAGACCCGGGAAAAAGCCATCCCTGTTGTCTCGATCAGTGATGGTCTGCTCAGTCCCTTAAGTCAGAATTCGGATGTCTCTCTTGAGGTTGAAGAGGTGGAGGTTCACGCCTTCCGGTCATTGAGTGCGACCATGACTCTGGCGCTTACGCTTGTTGTTGCGCTGGGGCGCGAGCTACAGAAATAGATAGTGGCGAGCTCTTCAAGTGGCTTCCCCAGATAGACAAGAGGACAAGGGCCGGAGTACTCCGGCCCTTGTGGGCGATTAAGCGGCAGGTTTGTTTTTCTTTTCACCTTCGATCAGCTGTTTTGCCTTGGCGATCAGGGTTTTTGGGGCCGATTTCCTGATCTCGATCGTTCGTGGTTTTTTCTCTTCAGGAATTTCTCGAACAAGATCAATGGTCAAGAGACCGTTTACCAGATTTGCACCCGTCACTTTGACATGGTCTGCCAGCTGGAATTTCCTTACAAAATCCCGATTTGCAATTCCCCGGTGAAGGAAAAGTGTTTCGGGTGTTTTTTCCGATTTCTGCCCCGAGATTGTCAGGGTTTGCTCGTTCGTTTCAATGGTGAGCTCTTCTTCAGAAAAACCGGCAGCGGCGATACTGATGCGATAGCGGTCTTCACCATCAGCCTCAATATTGTACAGGGGGTAATTCTGGGACGAGTCAGCTGTTTCCAGAGCTGAGTCGATCATTCTTGCCAGTCGGTCAAATCCGACGGTGGAATGGAACAGGGGGGTAAAGTCGTACCTAGTCATGGAACATCCTCCAAAAGCAATGTAAACACGATCTAGAACCCTAGGAAAAGTCTCTTAGGGTCTTGATGTCGGGCCTTTATCAAGCACCCGATATCTAAAATCTAGGTAGGGGAAACATGATATCAAGAGGGGAGTTTTCATCTTTTTTGAAATTTTTTAGCTTGATTCTTTACTGTAAATAGCGAAGTGGGCTTCCACTTTTCCCAAGGGGAAAATTGGGGGCTGGAAAGAGAATATCCAGCAACCCGATCAGGATGTTTCCACCCACTGCCCTTTGGTAGCTGAGATAGCAATTCCGTGGATAACCCGCTCTATCTTTTGTCCTGCAGCAAAGTCAGGCCAGTTAGACCCTTTACCAGCGATAGAATCAAGAAGTTGAGCCGCCTCGATGATCTTAAGCTCATTGAAACCGAGCTGATGCCCGGCTGCCGGGCAAAATTCCCGATAAGGAGAGTGCTCCGGTCCGGTGAGAATACGGGTAAATCCTCTGGTGGCTTTATCGCCAGTTGCTTGAAAAAGTTCCAGCTCATTCATGCGTTCCTGATCAAAAACGATCATGCCTTTGTCGCCATGGATCTCCATGCGGATCATGCTCTTGCGGCCCCAGGCCACCCGACTGGAGCTGACCAGCCCGCTGGTGCCATTACCGAAACGAATGATGGCTTGGGCCATATCTTCGTTTTCCACTGTTCCGGTTTCGCCTGTTTTGCCACCGGGCAGGGGGCGTTCTTTGTGAACGGTGTCCTGATCGGCCAGAACCCGGGCAATATCCCCGATCAGAAAATGTGCCAGACTGATGAGATGGCAGGTAAGATCACCAAGAGTACCCAGTCCGCCGTTTTCAATTTTACAGCGCCAGGTCCAGGGAAGCTGGGGATCGGCCATGTAATCTTCGTCGACCTGACCCCGAAAGTGGATAATCCGACCAATAGCCCCGTCATCTATCAGTTTCTTTGCATGCAGGATTGCAGGATTGTGTACATAGTTATAACCGAGTTGGGATTTTACACCAGAAAGCGCGGCCTTCTCGGCGGCTTTTGTCATATCTGCTGCATGTCCCAATGTCAGGCCCATCGGCTTTTCACACCAGACATGTTTTCCTGCTTCCAGCGCGGCAATGGCAATTTCCGGATGCAGGCCGTTGGGGGTGGTAATCGAAATGACATCAATGGCGGGATTATTGATGAGATCGCGCCAGTCAGTGGTACTGGATAAAAAGCCAAAAGCGCTGGCACAATCCCTGGCGACGTCCTCATTTGCATCGCAAAGGACCTCCAGTCGAGGGCGGATGACGGATGCAAAGCGGGCTTTGACGCCGCCCCATGCAGTTGCATGGCACTTGCCCATATAGCCCGTTCCGATCAGGCCTACTCCGATACTATCCATACTCCGGTTCCTTAAAAAGCTGCTGCCCAGTACCATTTGACTCTCAGATCATGCCTCCGAGTTCATCCGAAAGCTCCTGCAGCTCCTTGCCTCCTGCCATCAGGTTCTGGAGGGCATCGATTTCGATTTCCTCTTTGCTATAGGTGCCGAGTGTTTTTCCGCGGTTCAACACGGTAAAGCGATTGCCGACAGCATAGGCATGGCGGACGTTGTGCGTGATAAAGATTACCCCGAGCCCTTTTTGCCGTACCTGATGAATATACTTCAGGACCATGGAAGTCTGGGCGACACCAAGTGCTGAGGTCGGTTCGTCCAAAATGAGAACCTTGGCACCAAAATAAACCGCGCGGGCGATGGCAACACATTGACGTTCCCCACCCGAGAGGGTTCCTACTGCCTGTTGCGGATCACGGATATCAATGCCGATCTTGAGCATCTCTTCACGGGTCACCTTGTTGGCGTGATCAAAATCAATTGACTTGAAGGGGCCAAATCCCTTGAGAGGTTCACGACCCATGAAGAAATTCCGGGTAATTGACATCAGGGGGATCATAGCCAGATCCTGGTAGACGGTGGCAATACCGGCATCAAGGGCTTCGCGGGGAGAGTCAAAGTTTACAGGCCTGCCCTCTACCTTGAATTCTCCGCCTGTAGGCTTGTGAACCCCCGAAAGGGTTTTGATCAGGGTGGATTTTCCCGCGCCGTTATCACCAAGGAGGCAGAGTACTTCGCCAGGGCTGACGGAGAGAGAAATACCATTGAGGGCGATCACCAGTCCGAAGTGTTTGACCAGATCGTTGACTTCAATCAGGGGTGTTGTGTTTGTCATCTTATCGCTCCCCGGTTACGCGTTTGCGGACATAGTTATTGAACAGCACCGCGATCAAAAGCATGCCGCCGAGGAAAACCAGATACCAGTCCTGGTCAATGTTGGTGTAGGTCAGCCCGATCAGGACCATGCCGAAGATAATTGATCCGAAGAAGGCCCCGATGGCAGAGCCATAGCCGCCTGTTAACAGACAACCACCGATAACAGCGGCGATAATGGCTTCGAACTCTTTCTGAAATCCTCGACGGGCATCGGTAGAACCGGCATCAAGAACGGTCAGGATGGCAACCAGTGCAGCCGCACAGGCGGTAAAAATGAAGAGGGTGGTCTTGACCCGGTTAACCGGAACACCGGAGTTACGGGCAGAGGCTGCGTCTCCTCCCGATGCAAAAATCCAGTTGCCAAAGCGGGTCCGCACAAGAACCCAGGTTGCAACGCCGGCAAGGAGAACAAACCAGATAATTTCGACAGGAACACCTGTAACCTTTGGCAGACCAGTTTTAAAGGTGTCGATCAAACCCATTTCTGCAAACCAGAGAAAAGGAGCTTCAAGGACGTCTCCAGAGAAAAACTCGGCAAGTGAAGAGCCTTCTATGGCTTCCTTGACGCCGCGGAGCTGGGTGGAACCACCCGTGGCCCATTTGAGGCCAACCAGGGTGAGACCTCGCAAAATAAAGAGAAAGGCGAGTGTGACAATAAAAGAGGGCAATCCGGTCTTGAGCACGATTTGACCGTTGATTGCGCCCATTGCAGCTGCAAAGGCAAAAGTGATCACGATTGAAACAGCAAGAGGAAGCTGGAAAACAACCAGAGCGGTGGCAAAGATCAATCCGGCAAAAGCAACCATTGAACCGACAGAAAGATCAAATTCTCCACCAACCATCAAAAGTGCGGCGCCAATAGCCAAAATTCCAAGTTGGGCAGCAGGGGCAAGGAAGTTCATAATCCCGGCCAGTGTGAACATGGACGACTTCCCGGCGATCATAAAAAACACTGTGACAAGGATCAGACCTGCGAGCGCACCCAGTTCCGGACGTCGCATCAAGCGGGTGATCAGGCTGACTTTGATAACTCTTTCATCAGCAATGTGGGCTGTAATAGCCTGATCGAGTTCATTTTGTGCTGCCTTGGGCATTAATATTTCCTCCCGCAGACGCTCCTTCTTCAGAGAACGCTGCTACAGATTAGAGAAAGGGACCGCTTGCACAGCCCCTTTCTTTTTGGCTTAACCAGGATTAACGAATGCCAACGGCACTGAGGTCAACAACCTGAGCGGCTTTATCCTTGGTGATCAGATTTGGACCAGAAGGAACGTTACCGCCTGGAATCAGGCCGTATCGGGCGTTCAATGCAAGGAATGAAACCGGAAGGTATCCCTGAAGAAACTGTTGCTGATCGATAGCAAAGGCTGCTTTCCCATCTGCAATATACTGAAGGAAGCCAGCAGACATATCGAAGGTCGCAACGTTGATTGAACCCAGTTTTCCGGCTTCTTCAACTGCGAGGATTGAAGGTTCGCCTGCCGTTGCTGCCCCGAGGGCAAGGATCGTATCAATGGCTTCGTCTGAATCAATTGCGGCACGGACCTTGGCAGAAATTTCCGCAGGATCGTTGGAAGTTGGCAATACTGTTACAGCTCCGCCGAAACCTTCTGTAAAACCGGCGCAACGCTGATCAAGGGAAACGTTACCGACTTCCTGGTTGACGCAGATGCCTTTTTTTCCGCCAAGCTCGGCCAGCTTTTCACCAGCGGCCTTGCCGGCGTCGAACTCTTCCTGCCCGACATGAAGCAATGCACCGAGGGACTTGGAAACGTCGGAGCCCGAGTTCATGGAGATAACAGGAATACCAGCCGCGACGGCTTTTCTGATCGCATCACCAAGGGCATCAGCGTCAGGAATGGAGACAATCAGGCCATCTGGCTCCTGATTGACGGCTGCTTCGATTAACTGGCTCATCGCAACCATATCAAAGGTTTCCGGTGCCCGGTAATCAACGGTGACTTCCATATCTTCGGCTGCTTTGATGACGCCGTTTTTAACAACAGACCAGAAAGGGTCATTTGCCTGACCATGACTGACAACAATAATATTTACATCCTGGGCAAAGGCGGCAGTGGTTGCGGCTCCCAGTATCGCCGTAGCTGCGATGGTTTTCTTGAAGGTACTAAACATGTCTTGCTCCCTGTTAGGTTTATACTTGGTTTGCTTGGCCCGGTTATGATTTTGCTGTTCTGTCTGGGGCAAGCGGTTTGTTCAGGCGGCTTTATCTTTCATGAGTTTCCTCAGGTAAGAGACGCTTTCTGAGAGATCGGAGGCAACGATACCTTGAGTGTTCGTGCCTTTTATTGGCGAAAAAGGATTTGGTCCTGGTGCATTTATTTCAAGAATGACAGGACCTTGATAGGAAATGTCATCAAGTGCCCTGAATTGTGAAACAAAGTCGATATGTCCGCGACCGGGAACTTCCCGGTTAGAATCTGCGATATGGTATAGCCTCAGTGATGCACCAGCCTGATGAAGGCTTCTGGCCGGATCAGGTTCTTCTATGTTCATGTGATAGGAGTCGAGTAAAAGTGCGAGGTTTTCCTGCTCGGCTGACAAGAGCAGGGTCTCAGCCTCTTTATAGTTTCTGATCTGGTGGGTTTCGTATCGGTTCAGAACCTCAAATACGACGGAGATGCCTGAACTCTTTGCCCGTTTACAGATGGATATGAGAGAAGACAGGAGGAGCCGGTCTTCCTCTGCCCCGTCGGTTTTTGCGGTAATCCGTCCGACCAGACCATGGCAGGAAATAACAGGGGCGCCAATCTGACAGGCGTAATCAATCAGCCAGTAATAACAATCAAGGGCTTTGTTTCTGATAAAATTGTCCGCAATCGAGATATCGGCATCGGGGGGAGTCAGGGAAAAAACCATGAGCCCATGATCTGCAAAGATCTCACAGGCTTCCCGGGCATTTTCCACACCCATCACCGGATTATATTCCACACCATCAAGTCCGGCAGATTGCCAGACCTGTGCAATTTTCCGAATGTCTGTGTCACCAAAAATCCAGCTGCACGCCCCGATTTTTCTGAGCATTTTTTTATTCCCCGTTGCCCGCATCAACGCATATTGGAATGATTTTATTTTATTCTTATTATTTAGAATATTTATTCCATAATGATGTTTTGCAGATGGAAGTCAAGATCTTTAGTTGAAAAAATTCATTATTGTGATTTTCGATCAAAATGAGCATGTCTTTGTGGTCTTGTGGCAGCTGGATACAAAGGCGATTGTTGCCGGATTTCCTTCATAAAAACTGGGAAATGATGAAATTCGGGGCAGGTCAGACAGGAGAAAAGGTAATTTGTTGTTTCTCTGGGGCAAGGCTGTGTATGATCGGCAAAATTGAAATCTGTTATTTACGAGAAAGCTTACTGTGCAAAAAAAGACCATTATTAATGTGGGGTCTATTAACGTCGATCACGTATACCGGGTCCCTTATTTTGTGAAGCCCGGAGAGACACTTCCCACTATTTCCTATCAACGGGTTTTGGGCGGAAAAGGAGCCAACCAGTCAGTTGCTCTGGCTCGGGCTGGAGAGAAGGTAAGGCATGTCGGGGCGATTGGTGAGGACCATCGCTGGATTCTTGATGAATTGTCCAAAGCCGCGGTTGCTGTTGATGACATCACTGTTGCTGATGTCCCAACAGGCCATGCGCTTATTCAGGTCGACGATAATGCGGAAAACTGTATTCTGCTTTATCCGGGGGCTAACCATGCGCTGGCGCTGGATGATATCGGGGGAATTTTCAAAACGGCAGAACCGGATAGCTGGGTTTTGTTCCAGAATGAAATGCCCAACCTTGGCGAGATGATTGTTCTGGCCAAGGCTGCCGGAGCCAAGGTTGCTGTGAATCCGGCGCCTTTTGACACGGCGGCGCGGGATATCCCTTTTGACAAGATCGATCTTCTAATCGTCAATGACATCGAAGCCGAAGAACTGGCAGCTTCTCTCCCTGGTGGTGACGAGCAAGCTCTGACCCGTCTTTGTCCGCTGGTCATAATAACCCGGGGTACAAAGGGGGCAATTTGCCATTCTGCTGGAGAAAACATTGAAGTTCCCGCTTTTGTTGTCGAGGCTGTTGATACGACCGGGGCCGGGGATACATTTGTCGGATATATACTTTCGTCACTGGCAAGCGGGATGAATATTGCCAATGCCATGCAGCGCGCCAGTGCGGCATCAGCTCTTGCCGTGACCAAACCTGGAGCTTCCGTTGCAATCCCGACTTCTGCAGAAGTCCAGGCATTTATTGATAAGCAGAACGAGGCCTAAGATGAAAAATCCAGTAATTTTTGATACAGATCCCGGTATAGACGATGCTTTTTCCATTCATCATGCCCTGTATCACCCCGAGATCAATCTGATAGGTCTGACAACCGTCTTTGGAAATGTACCCGTTGAGATTGCCGCGAAGAATGCCAGAATTCTTGTTGAGATGGCTGGGCAGGATATTCCTGTGTTCAAGGGCGCTGCTGGCCCGCTTGTGGCAAAACATAAGGGGTTCCCTGATTTTATTCATGGCGCAGATGGTTTCGGCGATATCAATCTTCCCGATCCCAAGGGATCGATAGAGAAAACCTTTGCCCCGCAGTTCATTATTGATTCAGTCCGGAAGCAGCCGGGCGAAGTTACCATTATCGCTGTCGGCCCACTGACAAATCTGGCCATGGCACTGCGCATGGATCCGGGTATTGCCCCCTTGGTCAAGGAAGTGATCATTATGGGGGGGACAGCCAAGGAATATGGCAACATGTCTGCCGTGGCTGAAGCGAACATTTTTAATGATCCTCATGCGGCCGATATCGTTTTCAGAGCTGACTGGCCGATGGTAATGGCAGGGCTTGATGTCACCCATCAGGTTATGCTGCTGCGTAAAGATGCGGAAGCACTGGCAAAGACAACCCCCCGCATTGGTGGCTTTCTGCTTAATGCCGCTGATCTTTATTTCCGGTTTTATCAGGGAATATTCGGCATTGATGGCTGCTATTTTCACGATCCCTGTGCAACAGCCTATTATGTAAATCCTGAGCTGTTTGGCACAGTTGCAGCTTCTGTCCGGGTCAGTTGTGAAGGCCCGGCTTTCGGGCAGACAATTATCAAGCCTGCCGGGCATCCAAGTCCCTCAACGGAATGGGACGGCTGCCGTCTGCACAAGATCTGCATGCAGGTAGACGAAAAGCGTGTGAAGGAAGAAGTTCTCGGCACGATTGCCAGATATGCAGACTGATTAACTTTTACGATAATTGTCGAGTTGAAAGGGTGGCGATGAGCCACCCTTTTTTACTGGTGGACAGTATAGCCGTACCAAAGTGGATCTATACTCTGCTTTATCGCATGGTGTTAAATTCCCAACTCGGTAATTCAGTAATAAAGCTCTTTCCAAACCCAAGAGACCAGAAGCAGAGGTCGTGTCATGGCAAAAAACGAGATCAGAAACATCCTGTTGATAACAGCGGATCAATGGCGGGCTGACTGTCTTTCTTCAGCCGGACACATGGTGCAGACACCCAATCTGGACAAACTGGCTGCCGATGGTTTGGCCTTTCGCAAGCATTTTACCCAATGTCTGCCCTGTGGTCCTTCCCGAACCTCTTTGTTGACCAGCATGTATGCGATGAACCATCGACATGTTCAGAACGGGACACCATTGGATGCAAACTTTACCAATATTGCCAAGGAAGCCCGCAAGAAGGGCTATGACCCCATTCTTTATGGCTATACAGATACGCCAGCGGACCCCCGTGGTCGTGCCGAGAGTGATCCGGATCTTCTGACTTATGCAGGAGTGATGCCTGGTTTCCGAGTTGGATCACTGGTGAGCGAAGAGCTGGCGATTGACTGGTTTGGCCAGCTGGAGCGAGAAGGTATCAGCCTGCCTGAAAACCAGTTCGATATCACAATTGGCAGCCATGATTATCCGGGAACAAAGGCCAGAGGGCACTCTTATGCCCCCCCCGGGTACGGCAAGGAAAACAGCGATACGGCTTTCATTGCGGACAAATTGGTCGATTTTATCAAGGTCTACAGGCAACCCTGGTTTGTTCATGGGGTATTCCTTCGGCCACATCCCCCGCTTTTTGCACCGGAGCCTTATAACGCAATGTACGACCCTGCAGATGTGGCTTTGCCACACCGGGCAGAAACGGTTGCAAAAGAACAGGAACAGCATCCCTATCTTGAACAGGCACTGGAGAAAATGGCCGAGAGCGGCAATTATATGGGACATGAATACAATGTGCGGGACCTGCCTGATCACGAGATCCAGCAGATGCGCGCAGCATATTATGGTTTGATTTCTGAGGTGGACGATCAGCTCGGACGGGTGATTCAAACTCTCAAAGATACGGGGCAATATGACAATACCCTGATTATCTTTACTTCTGATCATGCAGAACAGCTGGGGGATCACTGGCTCTGGGGCAAGTTGGGGTATTTTGACGAGAGCTGCCATATTCCCCTGATTATTCGTGACCCACGCAAAGAGGCAGATGCCTCAAGAGGCCAGACTGTCGAAAGCCATTTCACCGAAGCGGTTGATATTATGCCGACAGTTCTTGATCTGATCGGCAGCACAGTACCGATGCAATGTGACGGGCACTCCCTGAGATGTTTTATTGAAGGGAAACAGCCTGAGAAATGGCGTTCGGAAGTACATTGGGAATACGATTTCCGCGATCTCAAGAACTTTAGCCTTGAGCAGAAATTTGATCTGACCAGCGACCAGTGTGTCATGACAATTATCCGGGATGACTGCTATAAGTATGTTCACTTTACAGCCTTGCCACCCCTTCTTTTCGACCTCAAGAAAGATCCTGAGGAGAGTGTCAATCTGGCAAAAGATCCCGGACACTTTGAGGTCGTTTTACGCTACGCTCAAAAAATGCTGAGCTGGCGTCAGAACTATGCCGCACGGGGCATGAGCCACATGCAGATCACCACTCAGGGGATGATCAACAGGCAGTATAGCCGGATTTGATGGGCGCGTGCGTGTTCCCGTCAGGAGGTCTTGTCGAGCAGATTCTGGTATTCGGTGAGACGTTCGTTGAGTTTGGTTGCTTCTTCGCCAAGTTCCTTTGAGGTACCGAGCAGGCTTTGCGCCGAGGTGCCGGTATTAAGGGACTGGCTGTGGACGGCATTTACAAGCTCGACAATCTGGTGGGAGCCCTGAGCCATACTTTCAATGTTCTGGGCAATTTCGCCAGCAGCACGGTCCTGTTCATTAATTGAATCTGAAATCTTGTTCTGGGTCTGGCCGACCTGTTTCATAACAGTATCGATGTTCTTCATGGTGTCGGTTGTTGCCTGGGCATGTTCCTGCAGTTCGCGGATCATTGCAGCCACCTGATCTGTGGCCGAAGCGGTCTGTTCTGCCAGGGCTTTGACTTCGGATGCGACAACACCAAAGCCGCGTCCGGCTTCACCTGCCCGGGCTGCTTCGATTGTGGCGTTCATGGCCAGTATTTTTGTCTGGTTGGTGATCTTGGTAATAAGTTCGTTGATCTGGTTGATCCGGTCACTGGAATTTTTCAATTCGGAAACAGTTTCCGAGGCCTTGCTCAGGTGCCCAATCGCCTCGTTCGACGTATTGCGAGCGCGATCTGATTCCGAGTTTATCGTGCGGATATCCAGAGACATTGTTTCTGTGGTTTTGGTCACACCCTGAGCAGAATCATAACCGTTTTGGGCAAGGTCCTGGGCGTTTTTAGCCTGTTCCGTTACTGTATTAGACTGATTGTTAAGGGACGTTGATGTTTGTTCAAGATTTTGTGACAGGGCGCTGACCCGATCTGCGACCCGTCGGACGTTATTGATCAGATGGCTGGCTGCTTCACGGTTGGTTTCCCGATCCGTCACATCAACCCAGGTTAGCATACTGGCTTTGATGTCACCGGAGCTGTCTGCTACTGAAGACGCTGAGACTTCAAGCTGTTGATTCCGGACTTTGACAAGCTGGGTTGTTGGCAGGTTTTCAGGATTAATAATCTCGGCATAAGCTGCGTTCTCCAGGCCAAAGAAATTACCATCTGCCCCGCTGATGTCCTGATCGGGGTTATCCGTGTTGATAAACTGGCGGGCCTTAAGGTTAGCAAAGGAAATACGTCCTTCCAGGTCAATCATGACGGTAGCCATCGGGCTGGTCTCAACCATGTTCTGGAGCTGAAAAACCTGGGATACGCTGTTGCTCAGCCGTGCCAAAGCGTTTGCCATGGTCCGGAATTCATCGGGGCCAACAGTGGGAGGGGCAACATCGACATTGCCATCACTGATACTGGTCATGGCTTTGGCAAAAGCCTTGAGCTTGCCAAACACGGCAAATCTAAGCATGAGAAAGGCAAGAAGCCAGGTAATCAGGAAGACACCTGCGAGCACCTTGATCGCGTCTTCGGTAAGGTCACTGGTTCCCTCTGCAAAATCACTGACGTCTCGAACCAGTGTTGCCCGGGCCCAGGTTTTTCCATTATTGCCGGGGATCGTGATGGTGATGTTTGCAATCGAGCCGACCAGTGTAAGACCATCTTCGAATTCTACTGTTTTGTTTGTCGACTCATCTGTTGCTACAGCAGGATCCGTCGCTGGTTCAGCCCCATTCTCAGCACCAGTCGTTGCTTCGGCAGTACTTTCTTCTGTGTTTACCTCTTCTGCTGTTTCCGTCTCTACGACCTCAGGCTTTGGCCGTTCTTCATGGAAGGCGTAGCCAGTGTCCTTGTTGGATGGGTCGTAAATGGTTATATCAGCGCCAAGAGTTTCACTCAGCCCACTCAAGTATTGCATCGGGTCGGTAACCAGTTCAACAAAACCGGTAACCTTGAAACCGCCAACGGGAAAGATCGTTGAATGAAGTGGTCTGCCATTCGCGTCGGCCCAGATATAGCTGACGGGCTTTCGTTGTGCGCCCTTGTCGCGGTTTTTAAGTTCCTCAAGAATGAGTGCTGTATCTGTAACGCTGCCGTTCTGTGAGGAAACAATCAGGTCCATCTCGGGTGTGTAAAAATGAGTGGAGATCAGCGAGATCTCACCGTTCTGTATTTCTTTGTTATCCCGGTACCATTTGTCAAACAGGGCAACTTCAGCAGGGTCTTTTCCGGCAATCGCTTTAACCAGGCGGGATTCCCGCGCCCAGTCTGAACCTGCCGTATAGAGGAACGGTTCGTATTTTTGGCGAATACGCTCTTGGATCATCAGACGAAACTGGCTGGCATTCTCTCTGTTCAGGGTCTCGAGTGAAAAGTTTTTATACTTCTCAAAAGACCAGAACTGAGCAGCTACGATTGCTGCTGAAGCCAACAGTCCGATAATCAGGAGGATCTTCCGCAAAGTCCAGATGGTTGTTTTTGACGGATGACTGGACTCGGGCATGGAATTTTACCTCTGCTGGTTGCACGTGATTTCTTATGCTGCAAATTTGTTCATACAAGTGTTGCGATAAGGTAAATAAGTTTACCTAGTGCATATATTGAAGATGGTTATGCAGCTTATTGGTTATTTTTGTGGTTGCATGGAACATTATTGGTCGTAAATAGAGAGGAGTTTGGTTTGTCCTGATCGATCTCTTGTTTTGCTGGATCTTGGTGAACTGCTGTAAAATATTACAGAATTTAAGGGGATTGGCTATATTGATTTTCGAGGATTATCAGCAGAATCAGAGAGGCCTGGTCGAATCCGGGATGAGTTATCCGGGCAGAGGCAGTCATGCTGTAATGTGAGGGTAATAAAAAGTTGCAGTATCTATTATAGATAGCCTGAAATACTTATGCCTGCCTCAAGGAAAAGCCAAATTTTATGAAATGAACTTTTGGAAAGAGCCTGAATACGCAGCCAGGTTTTTTGAAAACAGCCTTTTTTACGTCACAAAATTAAACTACGTCCGGGTCCTGGATATTGAGACATCCTGGCACACTATTGCTTTCTCTTTGAAAGCTGGCGCATGATCGGGTATAAATTCGTCCCATAATTCTTTTTGAAATGTTTTTTGTTCCTTTCGCCCTTGCAGGATTTGTTGCCTGGGGAGACGTCGGGGTATCAGATGAGGGGGTAGTGAAGGTGAAGGCTTTCACACATAGGGTCAGTTCAGTAATAGACCGATTTTTCGCACCACGCGAGATTCATATTCGATCTCATGATCGGGTCCGGTTCATTCGACTTACTTCCGGTTTCCAGAAGAGCATCACTGTCTGTGCTCTCGTTTTGTCCAGCTGGGTCATGTTTACTTCAGGCACTATGCTGGCAACGGAGCAACGCCTGGCTGACAAGGACAGTGCCATAGAGGAACAGAAGATTGAATATTTCAGCCTTCTGCAGCAGGTTGGTGAATATCATAACGAATTTTCCAAGATTACAAAAAACTTGCAGGAAAATCAGGAACAGCTCCTGAGTTTACTCGATGGCGATCACATCAGTGAAGAAACTGCTGCTGAGCAGGTCCATCTGAAAAGCTCGGAAGATGAGCGGGCGCGGGTTGCACTGGCGCGTCAGGCACTGGAAGATAAATTCAAGCAGTTTGAAGGGGACCTGGAATCGATCGCAGGAAAAAACCTTGCTTTGGAAACACAGGCAAAACAGCTGAGGCAGGTTCTTGAAACCTCGGAAGAAGAACGCAGTAAAGCCGCGCTGGCGAAAAAGATGATGAGTGAGAAACTCGCTGAAGTTCAGACAGAACTTGAGCGATTTGTTCAGAAAAATGCATTGCTGGAAGATGAAAAGCAGGCTCTCGATAACAGTCTTGATGAGCTGAATGATGAGCTGGCAAGTTTAAAAGGGCAACTTTCTGAACGGGCAGAACTTGTCGCAGAACAACAGGCCCAGATGACCTCTTTGCTGGAAGGCAAACGTGTCGCCCTGCAAGAAGCTGAGAAAGTTGGCCAGAAACTGCATGAAACAGCCTTGTATTCTGAACAGCTGGAAAATGAAAATACCGAACTGGCTAATGAAGTTGATTCTCTTAAAAATTCTCTTGTTGAAGTTTCAAATATCCAGCTCGAGCTGGTTGAGCGCCTGACTGAACGTTCAAAATCAAGCGTGGATGTGATCGAGAAGACGGTGGCCATGACCGGGCTTAATCTGGAAACACTGTTAGGATCTGACAATCTCGAAACCGGGCAGGGAGGTCCTTATATCCCGCTTGAGGACAATCAGGAAACTGCCGAGCTTGAAGCCTCTGTTGCTTTGCTGGACATGCAGCTCGTTCGCTGGGAAGCCTTGCAGGATGTTGTTGGCAAGCTGCCCTTGACGACGCCATTGGATCAGTATCGGGTTACCAGCTCTTTTGGCAAACGCCGCGATCCGGTGACGGGCAAAACCTCGGTGCACAATGGCCTTGATATGGCTGCGCCAATGAAATCGTCTATTTATGCTCCCGCACCAGGCAAAGTCGTGTATGCTGGCTGGCGAGGACGCTATGGCCGTATGGTTGAAATTGATCACGGTAATGGTATCAGAACGCGTTATGGTCACCTGAGAAAGCTGCTGGTTACCCAGGGGCAGGAAGTGGCTCATAATGAAAAGATCGCTCTTTTGGGCAATTCTGGCCGCAGCACCGGGCCACATGTACATTATGAGATACTTTTTAATGGCAACCCTGTAGACCCCCGTAAATTTCTATTGGCAGGTAAAAATGTTTTCAAAGTCCAGTAAGGCTAATGTTAAAACCGGAAAAGCAGATTCCTCGAAAAGACTGGAAACATCGGGTATTCCCTCAATTCTTAGTCCTGATTTGAATTTGGTTGGTGATCTGACCTCATCCGGAGACCTTCAGATTGATGGCACTGTTCAGGGTGATATTGTTTGCCGTTTTGCCACGATTGGCGAAAAGGCCGTCGTCAAAGGGTCTGTTAAAGCTGAGGAAATCCGTGTCTGCGGGATGGTCCAGGGCCAACTTAATGCTGATGTCATTTCCCTTGCCAGCACGGCCAAGGTTGTTGGTGACATTCTTCACAAGTCGATAGAAATAGAAGCCGGTGCTCACGTTGAAGGGCAGTTCCGGAGAGTTTCTGAAGACACAAAAGCTGAAGATCAGAAGGTTACAGCGATCTCGCATCAGTCCATGGCCCAGCTTGGAAATTCAGATCAGACAAAAGATGCGTTTGTATCGCCAGCCAAGCCAGCGGAAGTTTCTTCAAATTCTGGCGGGGCAACCGGCACTTCATCTTTTGCGACCGGGAGTAACGGATCAGGGACGTCTTCTGTCAAGCTCGGCGAAAACGCAGGCTATAGTGGATCCTCGTCCTCTTCTGTGTCTTCTGGTTCTGTGTCTTCTGGTACAGAAAAAACGGACGACAAGTCGCCCGAAAAGAAATCATCTGTGGTCAGCTCTTCTTCTTGGGGCAGCTCAAGCTAAGATCGGGTTCTGCTCTGTTTTGCTTCTAGACAAGCAACAGTTTCTTAAAGGTTTCCGTATCGACATTTCCTCCCGAAAGGGTGAGGGCAATCGCCTTTCCCCTGGTATCGATCTTGTTGCTTAGAACACAGGCGAGTGCAACGGCACCGCCTGGTTCAACAACCAGTTTGAGGGTGCGAAAAGCAAAGGTCATGGCGGCACGGACTTCCATTTCCGATACAGATAACCCCCGGTCGAGTAATCCCAAACTGAGCTGAAAGGTCAATTTGCCAGGTGTTGGGGTGAGGATCGCATCGCAAATGGACCGGGCTTCGGGAGAGTTTTCTACCCTTCTGGCCGCGGTGAGGGACTTGGCCATATCATCGAAATTTTCCGGTTCGGCGCTATAGATCTTGGTAAAGGGCGACAGCTCGTTTAATGCCAGGGCAACACCAGAAACAAACCCTCCACCGCCACAGCAGACAATGGCAGAATCCAATTCAAGGTCGAGTTCTGCTGCTTGCTCGGCAATCTCAAGTCCACAGGTACCTTGCCCGGCAATAATATTCCGGTGGTCATAAGGGGGAACAAATATGGCGCCGGTTTCCTGCAGAACCTTGTTGCCAATTTCTTCGCGGGAATCCCGAAAACGATCATAGAGAATAACCTCTGCGCCAAACTCGCGGGTATTCTCGATTTTGATCTGTGGGGCATCCTTGGGCATGATAATGGTGGATTTGATCCCGAATAACTGGGCAGAATAGGCAACCCCCTGCGCATGATTGCCGGATGAATAGGCCACAAGCCCGGATTTCTGGGCTGTTTCATCCAGTTGACTGATAAAGTTGTAAGCACCACGGAATTTAAAGGAGCCTGTGTGCTGCAACACTTCAGGTTTGATCAGAATACGCCCCCCAGTGATCCGGTTCAGCTCGGCATTTTCCAGAAGCGGTGTCCGCACGGCTTTGCCTTTCAGGCGCTCTGATGCCTCGAGCACGTCACTGAAGCCGGGAAGCATATTCTGATGCATGTTGTTTGATCCTTGTTTCCGGGGTGTGCGAATTTTTGATCAGGGGATAAAAAACATTCGTGTAATTTTAACCAAGGGGTATGAGTTCCGAGAGGCTTTTAATGGTCAGGTCCGGTCCACCAGGGAGTACTTCTGCCGGGTGGTTGAAGCGATTTATCCAGGCTACCCGGAAGCCAAATGAGTTTGCTCCTGCAACGTCCCAGGCATTGGCAGAGACAAAAAGAATTTCTTCGGCACGACACGTTTTGTGTTGTCGGCTCATGTAATCCAGTACCAGCCGATAGACATTGGGACTGGGTTTGTAGATTCCAATCTTGTCGATACTCAGGGCAGCATCAAGGTATTTGTCCAGCCCAGCGAAGGTCAGGGCTTCCCCCAACATTCCTTGAGATCCGTTGCTGAGTACCAGGGTCGTGTGTTGTTTTTCTTTCAGGAACTCAAGCGTTTCAAGAGCATCACTATAGGCCAGGAGCTCTCGGTAGAGATTCATCAAACGGTCATGACGTGCTTGATCTTCCATATCATGACAGCGCAGAGCATAAGTCAGGGCATCAGCAGTAACCTGCCAGAAGTCTGCATGTTTGCCCATCAGACTGCGCAGCCAGCTGTACTCGAGCTGTTTGGTGCGCCAGGTTTCAGAAACTGCAGGGGCAGCGTCACCGAGATCATCAAGGGATCTCGATACAGTAGAATGAACATCAAGAAGGGTGCCATAGGCATCAAAAACAAAGGCTTTGATTGCAGGCTTCTGAACCTGCGGGTCCAATTGTTTCATCCTCGATTATCCTTCTGCTGATCCGTGATCAAGTTCCTTGGTTTTTTTGATGATACTGCCCCGAAGATCCTGTTGCTGAAGATTGATAGCAGAGCAAAACTATCCTTTGGGCTGATGTCCCCAAAGGGTGAAGGGAAGTTCTGTCGCCACAACCTTGGTCGAGGGAGCGCCTGTATTCAGTTTGTTTCTGTAGATCAGATGACTTTCCAGTATCCTTTGGACATAGTTCCTGGTCTCATTGAAGGGGATCTGTTCCATCCAGTCGATGATGTCTACATCGGGATCTCGCGGATCACCGTATTCTTTGACCCACTGCCTGACCCGGTAGGGGCCAGCATTGTAACCGGCAAGAGCCATGACATAGGAACCGTCAAAAGAGCCAAGAAGTTCTGACAGATAGGCCGAACCCAGACGGACATTATAGGCTGGATCATCGGTCAGGCGCTGTTTGGTGTACTTGAGGTTTTCTTTTTTGGCGACCCCCTGTGCCGTGGCGGGCATCAGCTGCATCAGTCCGCGCGCTCCGGCATGGCTGATCGCATTCTGCTTGAATTCGCTTTCCTGGCGAATGACGGCAAGCACAAGCGCCTTCTCGGGGTCCTGTTTGTTGTTGGCCTTCACTGTGACTTCGGGGAAAAGAATATCCGGCAGAAGAATATCTTTCTGGCGGGCAGATTTTGCGGCGCGCAGAGCCAGATTGGGATGTCCGGTATCAATGGCAAGGTTTGCAGCCAGGGTATAGTCTTCTGCAGTCTGGGCGTCGAGACGCAGACGGGTCAGAAAGATGACTTCAAGGTCTGTTTCGTCCATTTTATCCAGAAGCCTGATAATGCGGACAATCTTTTTATCCTCAAAGGAACTGCGTCTGCTGTCGGTGATGTCTGGACTTTGAAAGAGGGAAACATCAGGGCTCTGACCCAGCATGTATCCTGCTTGCTGTCCATAGAAGGTGGTGGGGAATTTGGCCGAAATCTCGAACCAGCTCTTTGCCCAGTCGTCATGGCCAATATCCTTGGCTGCACGGCCAGCCCAATAGGCTGCGCGCGCCTTGCTGATTGGTGAGCCAACGCCTTCATAGAGCGTATGGAAATGAGTATAGGCTCTTTTGGGCATCTTGAGTTTGCGCAGAGCGATCCAACCTGCCAACCATTCCCCTTCGGCGAAACCTTCGCCGCTGGTCATGCCGTGTCCGGCA
Organism: Kiloniella laminariae; assembly: GCF_027214005.1. Taxonomy (GTDB): domain Bacteria; phylum Pseudomonadota; class Alphaproteobacteria; order Kiloniellales; family Kiloniellaceae; genus Kiloniella; species Kiloniella laminariae_A. The sequence continues at coordinate 126,631 of NZ_JAPWGY010000002.1, read as the reverse complement.
GCAATGCGATAGGACTTTTCATAATCCTTGCTGATCAGGAGCTTGCGCGCAGCCCAGTGCCGGAGTGACCACCATTTTTCTGGCTCAGGTGCGGTCGAGATCGGAGGATCCAGCAGTTCGATTACGTCGTCGTTTCGATCCGCATTCAGGCGCCATCTGGCCCGGGCATAGATCAGGCCCGGATCTTTTTTCAAGGCTTTGGGGACCTTGTTGATCAGACCGTCAACATTGCCTTCTTTCTTGAGGAGACCAAGACGAGCTTCGCCAAGGGCTTTAATGTCTTTGGAAACACGGGCAAGCTGGCGTTCAGCGGCACTGTACTGTCTGTTCCAGATCAGGCCATCGAGCCTTTTGTCATGATCTTCTTTCTGCAAAACAGCCTTATGGGTTTTGAGAAAGGCTGTTTCGTCTGTTTTGCCCAGGTATCCTTCTCGCCAGAAATTGCGAATGGCCTGAATAGATTCAGTCTTCTTTCCTGACTTTTCAAGTGCGCTGGCATAGCTGTTGATTCCCCCAAGTGAAGACGGAGGGTTTTCACGGAACCAGGTTATGATCTCATTTGTTGTCAGATTGTCAGGTAACTTGGCTTCGGCAGTCCGCCGCAAGACTTCCTGACGGGGCCAGTTGTCCGGCTCGGCAATGTAGCCGTTCAGGGTTTCATAGCTGCCCAGTCCGACGTCGCTGCTGTGGATCAGCCATTGGGCCAGCTCTTTCATCAGCGGGTCCTTGATGCTGTCGGCCAGACTTGCCGCCCGGTCGTACTGCTTTTGTTTGATATGCTGATCAACGGATTTGAAAATCGTCTTGTCAGCTTTAAAGCTTTTGGCGTCCGGAACCTTGTTCGCTGGCGGGGTTGCGGCCACCGCAGGATCAGCGAGTACAGAGGACAGTGCTGTGGGCAAAATCTGGGCAGCAGTCAGCGCTCCGCAAAACAGAGTGGCTCTGCATAAGGATAAGGCAAGCGACGGGCGCGTTTTTGGGGTCATGGTCCGAATTCTATCAGCCTGTTGTTAGTGATGCTACAGTGGAAAGGTCAATCAATCGTTGATAACGAAAATATTATCCAAAAAAAGTGGATTTAAGAAGGCTGTTTCTGGGGCGAATTTCTGGCAGGAACAATCTGGAACACCTTGGTTGAACATCCGCTTTTAACACCTGATATATATGGCCCGAATCAGGGCAAAGGCAATAAATGTCTTGTGATCTTTTCTTTTATCTTTTCGCAGTGCGAAACTCTCGTTATTCTCCCGCACGTAAATTAAAGGCATTTGGCTCTTTTTTGACAACCACACGATGATATTTGAGGTATCGCTATGACCGGCCCGCTTTTTAAAGGTTCTTTTCCCGCGCTCGCAACGCCCATGTTGGAAAATGGTGACGTTGACGAGAAGCGGTTCCAGAACTTTGTTGAATGGCAGATCGATCAAGGAAGTCATGCGGTTTGCCCCGTCGGTACTACGGGGGAATCGCCGACCCTGGGTCACGACGAACATAAACGTATAACAGAGCTTTGCCTGGAAGTCGCCAAGGGCAAGGTGCCGGTGATTGCCGGGACCGGGTCCAACTCGACCCGTGAGGCGATTGACTTCACCCTGCACGCCCAGAAAGCGGGCGCCGATGCTGCGTTGATTGTCGCACCTTATTACAACAAACCTTCTCAGGAAGGTCTGTATCAGCACTACAAGGCGATCCATGACAGCACCGATATTCCGATCATCGTCTACGATGTGCCCGGGCGCAGTATCGTTCACGTGACCGTGGACACCATGCAGCGTCTGTCCGAGCTGCCCCGCATTTGTGGTGTCAAGGATGCGACCGCCGATCTGGCGTTGCCAGTGCGGACCCGTCTGGCCTGTGGTGATGATTTCACCTTGCTCAGTGGTGAGGATGCAACCATCGTTCCCTTCCTGTCATTGGGCGGGCACGGCTGTATTTCGGTGACGGCAAACCTGGCGCCGCGCCTTTGCGCTGATCTGCACGAAGCCTGGTGGGCTGGCGATTATGAAAAAGTCAGCAAGATCAATGATCTTTTGACGCCTCTGCATGAGGTTCTCTTTATTGAATCCAGTCCAGGCCCGGTCAAATACGGCCTGAGCCTGTTGGGTTGGGGGGCGAACCGTCTGCGCCTGCCGCTTCTGTCGGTGAGCAAGCAGACCGAGGTGCGGGTGCGCGATGCCATGGTTCACGCCGGGCTTCTCAACGGATAGAGTTATGGCCAAGACCAAAAAGAAAAGCGACCATACAGGAACCACCGTGGCGGTTAACCGCCGTGCGCGTTATGATTACCAGATCGAGGATACCCTCGAAGCTGGCATGATGCTGGTGGGCACCGAGGTCAAATCCCTTCGTTCCGGCAAGGCCTCCATTCAGGAGGCCTATGCCAGCGAGGAGAATGGCGCGTTCTATTTGATCAATGCCAATATTCCCGAATACGGCGCAGCCAACCGCTTTAATCACGAGCCGAAACGTCCGCGTAAATTGCTGGTGCACAAAAAAGAGCTGACCAAGATGATCGGTCTCTGTCGGCGGGATGGCTATACCATTGTGCCCTTGTCACTGTACTTCAACGACCGTGGTATTGCTAAAATCAATCTTGGCTTTGCCCGGGGTAAAAAATCCGTCGATAAGCGCCACACGGAAAAAGAACGCGACTGGAAACGCCAGCAGGCCCGGATCATCCGCGACCGGGGATGATCTTTCAGGTTTGTTGGCTATATTTGTAGCGACCCTTCATCCATTACAATCTGGTTCAAGTCGAATTCTTTAAGATAGAAGCCATCTGGTGATTCACAAAATCCTGGCTGGCTTCTTAAAAAGGTAATGTGCCTTTCTACCTCTTTCATCGCGTCAAAAACGCCAATGCACTTGACACTCTTGTATCCTTCCTCCGGATACCAAAAATGCAAAAGCATATAAACTTTCGGCATAAAAAATCCTACCCTAATATCCCCAAAAAGGATTTGGAGACAATCTCACTACCCTTCTCCATAGCCCTCCAAAAAACAAGCACTGTTAAGTGTCTGAAGGTCAATAGAAAAGCCGTCCTCTTTGCCGAGGAATTCCGGGGTTTTCTTTAATTGATCTATTGCATTTTTTGCTTTTTCTTCACAGTCAAAAATACCAAGTGTTTTCACAAGTTCTCGATATTCATCAACTTTCTCAATATGCTCAATGACATATATATTTTTCATCTTAGGCCATTACGTTGAGATATTAATTTTTGACGTCAGATTGGAAGTTTGGCCATTTTTCTTTGATGGTAATCTCCGAATATGGCAGCTCGATTAAATTTCGAAAAAAAGGAGCCGTGAAAAACACAGCTCCTTTTTGGCATTCAGTATTCTTCAAAAAATCAGTTTGGATTTTCTTCGAAGTCTTCGTCTTCATCGTCGTAATATTCGTAGTCGTCGTCGTCTTCTTCAACAGGCAATGCCTGATTGGGGGCGGCGATACGGTTGTCGGAGACTTTGCGACCGACTTCGGTTTTCAGCTCGACCAGATCGACAAAGACATCGGCCTGACGGCGCAACTCATCGGCAATCATCGAGGGCTGGCTGCGCACGGTCGAGATCACGGTGACGCGAACCCCTTTGCGCTGGACAGCCTCGACCAGACGGCGGAAATCACCATCGCCGGAGAAAAGCACGATATGTTCGAGGTGTTCGGACATCTCCATCACGTCGATGGCCAGTTCGATATCCATATTCCCCTTGATCTTGCGACGGCCGGTGGCGTCGGTGAATTCCTTGGTCGGTTTGGTGACCATGGTGTAGCCGTTGTAGTCGAGCCAGTCGACGAGGGGGCGGATCGGGGAGTATTCCTGGTCTTCAATCAAGGCAGTATAATAAAAGGCCCGAACCAGATTGCACTGATCGGCAAAAAGGGAAAGAAGGCGCTTGTAGTCAATATCAAAGCCAAGTGCGCGGGCTGTGGCATAAAGGTTGGAGCCGTCAATGAAGAGGGCGACCCGTTCTTGCGGGTAAAATTTCATAATAAATTCCTTTTTTTATAATTCATTTTTGAAATATAAATTTGGGCGAACACGACGATGGAATAAGAATATCGTCAATATATGTGGCCAGGAGGAGAAAAAGAGATTGTTGATACAAATGTAGTGTCATCCTCGCATTGGCTACTATAGTAATTTACTCTCTTTTGTGGGGGTATCAAGAAAGAAATTGTAGTAAAGGGCCATTAAAACGTGATTATTATCGCTCTGGGCGCAAATCTAGACAGTCCTCAATACGGCCTCCCGTTGCAGACTTGTCTGTCAGCACTATCTAGGCTGGAGGAATTGGGGCTGGAGATCAGTAAAACTTCTCGCTGGCTCAAGACGGCACCGGTGCCGGTTTCTGATCAGCCCTGGTATGTAAACGGGGTTGTCGAAATCAAAACCGATCTCTCACCGGAAGAACTGCTTGCGTTGCTGCATCGGGTAGAAGAGGAATTCGGTCGGGTCCGGAGCATTGTCAATGCACCGCGGGTTATTGACCTGGACCTGATTGCCTATAATGATTTTGTCAGCCGGCCCGGTGACCATCTTGTTGTCCCCCATCCACGCATGCATGAGCGGGCATTTGTCTTGTTGCCTTTGCTTGATCTGGACCCTGACTGGCAACATCCCTTGTTGAAGAAAACGGCCCGTGAATTGTCACAAGCCTTGCCTGCTGATCAGGAAACCATGCTCTTTGCCGAAGAGTGAGGCAAAGAATGAAGGTGAGGCAGGGCAGCCATGCGGGATTATTTTGTTGAATATCCTTGCCATATGTGCGAGCGATTCATATATTGCGTCGATTCAGTGATCCACTTTGGGTCGCCACACGAGACTGGAGTTATGATTAATGGCACGCGTCACAGTCGAAGATTGTATTAAAAAAGTTCCGAACCGTTTTGAACTTGTTATGCTTTCAGCGCAGCGCGCAAGAGATATTGTTTCTGGCGCTCCTTTGACCGTCGAGCGGGACAATGACAAGAATGCCGTTGTTTCCCTGCGTGAAATTGCCGAAGAAACCATCAGCCTTGATGCAGTTCGCTCTTCTCTGGTCCAGGGTTTGCAGAAACAGGCTGTTTTCTCTGAAGTTGATGAAGACGAGCCAGAGTTTGATGCGATTGGTCCTGAGGCTCAGTTAACAGCTGATGCAGGCGAACAGTTTGCCAATGCAGACGGTATGTCTGTTGAAGAAGCGCCATCAGATCTCGGCGACGATCAGGCCTGATCCCGATTTATCGGTAATTATCAAAAAAATACAGCCTTCCAGAGCTTGGCGTACGTCTTTTCCCGGCGTATCTTTTCTGGAAGGTTGTTTTTTTTAGAAAGCTGTTAGATCCACGATGATTCGTCAGTTCGAGCTGGTTGAACGCGTTAAATCCTATGAGCCTGACGCAGACGAAGATGCGATTAACAGGGCGTATGTCTTTGCCACCAAATATCACGGGTCGCAAAAACGCGCTTCTGGTGATCCCTATTTTTCCCATCCTGTTGAAGTTGCAGGAATTCTTACTGACCTGAAGCTTGATCACAATTCGATCATCACCGCCTTGCTGCATGATGTCGTCGAGGACACCGAAGCAACGCTGGAGATTGTCGAGAAGGCTTTCGGGTCTCATATCGCCCGCCTGGTCGACGGTGTGACCAAGCTGACCCGCCTGGAATTGCAGTCTGAAGAGAGCAAGTATGCGGAGAATTTCCGCAAACTGGTTCTGGCAATGTCTGATGATATCCGGGTGCTGCTGGTAAAGCTGGCGGACCGTCTGCACAACATGCAGACGCTCCATTTCATCAAGAAAGAGGAAAAACGCCGCCGGATCGCCCGCGAAACCATGGATATCTATGCGCCGCTGGCAGAGCGCATCGGGATGCATCGTTTCAAAGATCAGCTGGAGGATCTGGCTTTTGCCCAGCTTAATCCCGAAGCGCGCGATTCCATCGTCAAGCGGCTCGAATTCCTGCGCGGTGAAGACAGCGACAATCTGGCAAAGAAGATCATTGATCAGTTGAACAGGATTGTCTGCGAAAACGGGGTCAAGGGCGAGGTTTCCGGTCGCCTGAAGGCTCCGTATTCAATCTGGCGCAAGATGCAGCGCAAAGCTGTGACCTTTGAACAGCTTTCCGATATTATGGCTTTCCGTCTGATTGTTCCTGATCTGGGGAGCTGTTATCAGGCGCTTGGTATTCTTCATGCCAATTTTCCGGTCGTGCCTGGGCGGTTCAAGGACTATATCTCGACCCCGAAACCCAACGGTTACAAGTCGATCCATACCAGCATTATCGGCCCGGAACGACACAAGATCGAGGTGCAGATCCGCACCGCGGAAATGCACCAGGTTGCCGAGATGGGGGTGGCCGCACACTGGACCTATAAACAGGGTGGCGAGCATATGGAAGGACGGCAGTATCGCTGGCTCCGCGAACTGCTCGATATTCTAGAACATGCCTCCAACCCTGAAGAATTTCTCGAACATACCAAAATGGAGATGTTTCAGGACCAGGCTTTCTGCTTTACGCCCAAAGGCGCGCTTCTGTCGCTGCCGCGTGGGGCAACGCCGATCGATTTCGCCTATGCTGTACACACCGAAGTCGGCAATACCTGTGTCGGGGCCAAGGTCAATGGCCGAATGGTTCCTTTCCGGTCTATTTTGCAGAACGGTGATCAGGTCGAAATTCTGACTTCGAAAAACCAGAAGCCGTCACCTGACTGGGAAAAGTTTGTTGTCTCTGGCAAGGCCAAGGCCTGTATCCGGCGTTATATCCGTCTTCAGGAGCGCGACCAGTACAGCACACTGGGCCATCAGATGGTGCTCAAGGTCTTCCGGCAGGAAGGCTATGAATTTACCGAAAAAGGTGTTGAGGGCGTTCTTGGTAAATTCCATATGGATCACATCGAGGATCTCTATGTCAGTGTCGGGCAGGGGCATCACTCCGCCCGTGAGGTGTTGGTGGCGGTCTATCCCGGTGCCCGGGAAGTACCGAAGCCGAGTACACCGACAACAGCCAAGAAAAAGACCAAGAGTACCAAAGACAACGCCCTGCCGATCAAGGGGCTTATTCCAGGTATGGCGGTGCATTATGCCCGCTGTTGCCATCCTCTTCCTGGTGACAGGATCGTGGGTATCGTGACGACCGGTAAAGGGGTGACCATCCACACAATCGATTGCGATAATCTGGTGAACTATCAGGATACGCCAGAGCGATGGATCGATGTGGCCTGGGATTCGACCGAGTTTGACGGGCAACATACCGGACGTCTCAAGCTGATCGTGGCCAATGAACCCGGTTGTCTGGGGGGATTGTCAACTGTGATTGGCAAGAACCAGGGTAATATCAGCAACCTGAAGATCCTGAACCGGTCGATTGACTTTTTCGAGATGATGGTTGATGTGGAAGTCAGTGACGTCAAGCATCTGGCTAATATCACGGCGGCTTTGCGTGCCATGTCTGTGGTCAACTCTGTCGAGCGGGCAAGAAATTGATCCTGGGTATTGGAAATGATCTGGTGGATATTCGTCGGATCGAAAAGTCCCTTGCCAAATATGGCGCACGTTTTATCCAGCGGGTTTTTACCGCTGAAGAAGCCAAAGTTGCGCAGTCGCGGCCAAACCCGGCGGCAACCTTTGCCAAACGATTTGCAGTGAAAGAGGCCTGTGCCAAAGCGCTGGGGACCGGGCTGTGGCGTCATGGTGTCCAGTTTACCGATATTGCTGTAAGCAATCATGCAGGCGGGCAGCCTCAGCTGCATTTGTCCGGCGGGGCAAAGGCCCGATTGACTGCTATGTTACCCAAGGGGATGACAGCCCGGCTTCATGTCACTATATCTGATGACTATCCCCATGCGCAGGCTTTTGTGCTGATTTCAGCAGAACCTGAAAAACTGAATTATTAAGGATGAGTTTTTGATGTCCAATCACAAGCGGAAAGTCGATGCGAGAAATCTCGAGCTGGAGGATCCTCAGGATGACGGCGAGAGTGAAGCGGTGACGTCTCCTGTGAAAGAAGAGGACAGCTGGATCAAGACAATCGGCTATGCACTTCTGATCGCCTTGACTGTGCGGACACTGGTGTTCGAGCCTTTTAATATTCCCTCAAGCTCGATGAAACCTACCCTGCTGATTGGTGACTATCTTTTTGTCTCAAAATTTTCCTATGGGATCAGCCGGTATTCTTTTCCTTTTGGCGACCAGATCTTTGGGAAACTGTTTGAAGGACGTGTGCTGGGGGAGGAACCGGAACGGGGCGATGTTATTGTCTTTCGCAAGCCAACCAATCCCTCGATCGATTTTATCAAGCGGTTGATCGGGCTGCCGGGGGATACAATCCAGGTGACCGGGGGACAGCTCTATATCAATGGCACAGTTGTCAGCCGGAAGCTGGTCCGGATCGGGGACGGCAGTGATGGCCTGGGCCTTGGAGAAAAAGAGTACGAGGAAACCTTGCCCAATGGAGTGAAACATCTGATCTGGGAACGAAGTGACCAGGAGTGGCAAGATAATACGCGGCCCTACACGGTGCCTGAAGGCTATTATTTCTTTATGGGTGATAACCGGGACAATTCAACTGACAGCCGTTTTGATGAAGTGGGCGTGGTTCCCTTTGAAAATATGATCGGTCGGGCTGATATGTTGTTCTTTTCCCATCGTGGGGATGATGGTGGAGAAGATTATGGCGACTGGTGGGAAGTCTGGAAGTGGGGCGAAATGATCAGGTTCGGACGCATTTTCAATGGCATCAATTGATCCAAGAAGTTTTGGCGAGCTGAAAACGGTTGCCGAGAAACTCGGACATCGGTTCGAGCGTCTGGCTCTGGTGCAACAGGCCCTGACGCACCCAAGCGCCTGTAACCGTAACCAGATGGTTGAGGACAGCTATGAACGGCTGGAATTTCTTGGGGATCGGGTGCTCGGGCTTGTGATTGCGGATCTGCTGTTGCGACGCTTTCCGGGGGAAAGTGAAGGGGCTCTGGCCAAACGCTTTACCGCGTTGGTGCGGGGGGAAACCCTGGCACAGGTCTCAGTTGCGCTGGGCTTTGACCGTTATATCGTCCTGGCCAAGGGCGAGGAGGAAAGCGGGGAACGCGATAATCCGGCTTTGCAGGCAGATGTTTGTGAAGCTCTGATCGGGGCGCTCTATCTCGATGGAGGCTATGCCGCGGCACAGCGGTTTGTCGATCTGAACTGGGAGCCTCTGATCAACCAGAAACTGGCGCCACCGCAAGATGCCAAGACCACCTTGCAGGAATGGGCACAGGGACGTGGCCTGCCCTTGCCAGCTTATCGGGAAGTCGGGCGCTCTGGGCCCCCCCATGCCCCGATGTTCGAGATTGAGGTGACGGTCAAGGGGCTGGAGCCTCTGGTGCGCGAAGGCAGCTCAAAGCGCAAGGGCGAGCAGGCCGTGGCCCAGGCTCTGTTGAACCTGATTGAATCTGCTGGAAAGTAATCCAGAAACAAGTCTAGACCTGTAAGACAGGTATTAAGGAAGTCGGTGTGACCGAAAACGTAGAAATAACCAATATTCCCGAGAACGCCCGCTGTGGTTTTGTCGCCCTGATCGGTGCGCCGAATGCCGGGAAATCAACCCTGATGAACCGGATGGTCGGGGGCAAGGTTTCTATTGTCACCCACAAGGTACAAACCACCCGTTCCCAGATCAGGGGCATAGCTATCCATAAAGAAGCCCAACTGATCTTTGTTGATACGCCGGGGATTTTTCTACCGAAAAAACGTCTGGAACGCGCGATGGTTTCTGCGGCCTGGAACGGAGCAGGAGATGCGGAGATCGTCGTGGTCCTGCACGATGCGGGACGAAAAAAAATCGGCGAAGAAACCCGCAGTATTATTGCCGGGCTTCAAAAACAGAACCGGAAGGCCATTCTGGCGCTGAACAAGATTGATTCTATTAATCCTGAAAAGCTGTTGCAACTGGCGCAGGAGTTTATGGCGACAGAGGTTTTCTCGGATATTTTCATGATCTCCGCTTTGGAAGGTAATGGTGTCAAAGATCTGATGGATCACCTGGCCAAAACAGTTCCTGCCGGGGTTTGGCTTTATCCGGAGGACCAGCTGTCCGATTTGCCCATGCGGTCTATTGCGGCTGAGATCACGCGGGAAAAGCTGTTTTTGAATTTGCATGATGAGCTGCCTTATAACCTGACCGTTGAAACCGAGAGTTGGGAAGATTTTGAAGATGGCAGCGTCAAAATTACCCAGATGATTTATGTGCAACGCGAACAGCACAAGGCCATGTGTCTTGGCAAAGGGGGGCGTACAATCAAGTTGATCCGCTCCAAAGCCCAGGCTGATCTCCAGGAATCGCTGGAACGTAAAGTGCATCTGTTTCTTTATGTGAAAGTTCGTGAAAAGTGGGCGGATGATCCGGAACGATACCGGGAAATGGGGCTTGATTTTAACAGCTGATTCTGAAGATCTCAGGGCAATCAGAGCTGGGTTTTGGAAACATTTTCCGATATAAGTTCCTATAATGTTCTTACTGCTTCTGGATTTTGCATGATTCACTGGGAAGACGAAGGCATCCTTCTTTCAGCGCGTCCCTTCGGGGAAAACGACCTGATTGCGCAGGTTCTGACCAAGGAACATGGACGTCATGCCGGATTGGTTCGCGGTGGGCAAGGTCGAACCAAAAGGGCGACGTTTGAACCCGGGAACAGGCTGCATGTCCGCTGGAAAGGGCGTTTGACAGAACATCTTGGCAATTACGACGCCGAGGTACTGGATAATATTTCCGGACGGCTTTTTGATGAACCAGGCCGTCTGGCTGCTTTGTTATCAGCTGTTGCAATCTGTGAGCAGGCTGTACCTGAACGCGATGATCATCCTGTCTTCTATGAGGGGCTTCTTACCCTGATGGCTCATCTGGAAAGCGAGTTCTGGGGGGAAGTCTATGTCCGCTGGGAACTGGCTCAATTGTCGGCATTGGGATTTGGTATAGATCTCTCCGGCTGTGCTGGAGGCGGGGATAATGATCAGCTCGCCTATATCAGCCCCAAATCTGGCCGTGCTGTTTCTCTTGCAGCAGGAGAGCCTTATCGCGATCGTCTGTTCACTCTCCCGCTTTTCCTGCTGGGTAAAGGAAACGGGGGAAGTGATGAAATTGCGCAGGGATTAAAGATCTCTGGTCATTTCCTGGAACGCCATCTTTTTCATCCTCACGATCGTTCTCTCCCCAGCGTTCGGGATAGATTACTGGAAAACTTCCTGTAAAATTAGCTATACCAATGCTGAAAAATTCAGAAGCTTATCTTTTGTGAAGGTTTTGCGTGCATACTGTTGTATGTTTCAAAGACACGTCTTTCTATAACTTTGAGGTTCTATAGTGTACGGCTGGACGCAATTGGTCCTTTTTGTCTTCTCCCTGCTTCTTGTTCCTGTGGCCCAGTCAGAAGATGTGCAGGACAAAAGGATTTTCAAAGTGGCCTACGCTGAAACCTGGGCACCGATTTCTTCCGGGCAGGGGCCAAGTGTTGAGGGAATTTTGCCCTCTATTATTGATGAAGTTATTTCAAGGCGAATGGGAATTGAGGTGGAGCATCAGGGACTTCCCTGGGCCAGGGCGCAGGAAATGGTGCGTTCAGGAGGGGTGGATGCTTTCATCACAACGCCGACGATGGAGAGAATGGCCTTTTCCTCGTCCTCGACAGGGGTGGTCTTTACCCTCAGGTTTCAGCCTGTGGTTCGAAAAGGATCAGAAGAAGAGAGGCTGTTACGTACCGAAGAAGATTTAACAAGGTACCTTGCTTCGCGTCGGTATTGTGATGTTCTGGGAAATGGCTGGGCGACAAGGTTTTATAAAGACAAGGCCTTGGCCTATGTGGTGGTACCGACAATTGATATCTGCCTTAAACACCTGGCTGAAGGGAAAGCAGATATTGTGGTTCATGCGACCCCGGTTGTGCAAAACTTTATGAACCAGCTTGATCTGACAGACGAGATTGTCATCTTGCAGTTGATCATGGCATCCAGTCCTGATTTCCCGTTACTGCTTTCAAAAAAATCCTCTTTCGGCAAAGGGTTTCTCGATAAATTTGATGAAACCCTGGCAGAAATCAAAGCACTTGGTATCTGGGAAGTGCTGGTTAATCCCGGTGCTGTTTCTTCCAACTGATCAGACTCCGGTTTTCCTGACCGAAGTAATACTCTTGCTCATCCAAACAGTTGCCTCTTGCGATCTGGTGAGTACACTGTCGTGAAGTTTGTGAGGGTATATGAGTAGTTCTGCCGATTCTGTTCCATCCGGGGAAATCCGGGATATCCGCCTTGTCGATGCATTGTCTGACCGATATCTCAGCTATGCTTTGTCTACGATCATGTCGCGGTCTTTGCCTGATGTTCGAGACGGGTTAAAACCGGTTCACCGACGCCTGCTTTTTGCCATGCGGCAGTTGAAGCTGGACCCCGGTTCCGGGTACAAAAAATCTGCCCGCGTGGTTGGTGACGTCATTGGTAAGTTTCACCCTCATGGGGATCAATCCATTTATGACGCTTTGGTCAGGCTGGCCCAGGAATTTTCCCTGCGTTACCCCCTGATTGACGGGCAGGGGAACTTTGGGAATATCGATGGCGATAATGCAGCTGCCATGCGTTATACCGAGGCCCGCCTGACCGATGTTGCAGGTGAATTGCTCCGGGGTATTGATGAAGATACCGTCGAGATGCGGCCGACCTATGATGGTGAGGCGGAAGAACCCTGTGTGCTGCCCTCTGCCTTCCCGAACCTTCTGGCTAACGGTTCCCAGGGTATTGCTGTCGGTATGGCAACCTCGATCCCGCCCCACAACGTAGGTGAAATCTGTGATGCCTTGCTCTATATGATCAAGGTGCCCAATGTGGGTTTCGAAAAGCTGGTTGACTTTATTCCTGGCCCGGATTTCCCCACTGGAGGAATTCTGGTTGAGGGGCGTGATTCAATTCTGCAGACCTATAGCACCGGTCGCGGCTCTTTCCGGGTACGTGCCAGATGGGAGACCGAAGATCTCAAAGGTGGTCTTTATCAGATTGTTATTACCGAGATTCCCTTCCAGGTACAAAAATCAAAACTGATCGAGAAAATTGCTGAACTGATCAATAACAAGAAGCTCTTCCTGCTTAATGATGTTCGTGATGAGTCAGCAGAGGATATCCGGGTGGTTCTTGAACCCAAGAGCCGGAATGTTGACCCTGCAGTCCTGATGGAATCCCTGTTCAAGCAGACCGAGCTGGAAGCGCGCGCCAGCCTGAACATGAATGTTCTGGATGCAGATCAGACGCCTCGGGTTATGAACCTGAAGGAAGTGCTGCAGGCTTTTCTGGATCACCGTCATGAAATGCTGGTACGCTCGAGCCGTTTCCGTCTGGGCAAGATTGCCAATCGTCTGGAAGTGCTTGAAGGGTACCTGATTGCCTACCTCAATCTGGATGAGGTCATCCGGATTATCCGTGAGGAAGACAAGGCAAAACAGGCCTTGATTGCCCGTTTCAAACTGACGGATGTTCAGGCTGAAGCCATTTTGAATATGCGTTTGCGCGCTCTTCGCAAGCTGGAAGAGATTGCAATTCGCGATGAACATGCTGCCCTTACGGCCGAGAAACTGGATCTTGAGGATATTCTCGCACGGGAAGAGCGCCGTTGGGAAATTGTCAGTGACCAGATCAAGGACCTGCGCAAGGCCTATGGCCAGAAAACGGAGCTGGGTCGCCGTCGCACGGATATATCCGATATGCCGGATGACGTTGTTGTACCGCTGGAAGCTGTGATCGAACGAGAACCCCTGACTATTCTCTGTTCTGAAAAGGGCTGGATCCGGGCGATGAAGGGGCATCAGGAAGATACGGGAGAGGCTAAATACAAAGAAGGCGACAGCGGGCGTTTCTTCATACATGCCCAGACGACGGACAGGCTGTTGATTTTCGCCAGTAATGGCCGTTTCTATACGCTTGGTGCCGACAAACTTCCTGGAGGGCGTGGCTTTGGTGAGCCACTACGCCTGATGCTTGAGCTGCCAAATGATGAGGATATCGTTGATATTCTGGTTTACCGTCCCGATCAGATGCTTTTGCTGGCTTCTTCGGATGGACGCGGATTCCAGATCAGTGAAAATGATGTCATTGCCCAGACCCGAACAGGCAAACAGATCCTGAACCTTGGTGAAGGTGCGCAAGCCATGATCTGTTATCAGATCGGCGAAAAGGATGACATGGTTGCCGTGATTGGCGAAAACCGGAAGCTGTTGGTGTTCAAGCTGGAAGAATTACCAGAAATGGCCCGTGGCCGTGGTGTGATTTTCCAGAAATACCGCGATGGTGGCCTGTCAGATATCAAGACCTTCCGGTCTGGTACTGAAAAGGGAGAAGGTCTGACCTGGACTGATACTTCCGGTCGTACCTGGACGCGGACCGAGATTATTGATTGGCTGGGGCGTCGTGCCAGTGCCGGTCGTTTGCCACCAACCGGGTTCCCCCGGAATAACAAGTTCGGTTAAGTTGAATGGTTTCCTGATGGGGAACTTTGCAAAAACAAGAAGGGTTCGTCACATTTCAGGTGACGAACCCTTCTTGTTACGTCTTGTTTGATAAGGACTGACTATACAGTCGCACTGGATTTTGCCCGCTTCTTGGCGATGCTATCCGTAATCCAGAAGATCAGACCACCTGCGAGCAACCCCCAGAAGGCTCCTGAAACGCCATAAAAGCTGACCCCCGAAGCTGTCACCAGGAATGTTACGGCGGCAGCTTCCCGGTGTTCTGCGTCGTTGAAGGCGAGTACGGCAGAGTTGGAAAAGGCTCCGATAAGCGCCAGCCCGGCCACGGATTCAATCAAAATTGCGGGGGCAATAGCGACAAAACCTGTCACAAGCCCGGAACAAAGACCCAGCACGACGTACCCGGCACCACTGATAATGGCAGACCAATAACGTTTCATTGGATCTGGATGGGCATCTTCATTGGCACACATTGCCGCTGTAATTGCGGCCAGATTGACCGCGTGCCCCCCGAAGAAGGCGCTAACTGTAGAAAAAATGCCTGTAAAGGAAACCAATAATCCGGTTTTCGGTTCGTACTCATGTATCCTGAGAATAGCAATGCCGGGAACATTTTGAGAGGCCATAGTGACAATAAAAAGGGGGAGAGCAATGCCGATAAATCCCGCAAGGGTGAAGTTTGGAGTAACCAACGTAAAAGAAGGAACAATATCCTGTAACAGGCGTGCTGTATTTTCCTCAGGAATATCAACAGCAAAAAACATAATCAAAATTAAGGCAAGCAGAGCCGCCGGGACGGCAAGCAAGCGATTGATGCGCCCGGCAATAACCCAGGCCAGTGCAATGCTGATGCCCCAAAGAGGGTTGAACGCAATCGCTTTGACCGGGGCGAAACAAAGACCCAGCAGGATGCCTGCCAGCATCGCATTGGCTAAAGGAGCCGGAATAAGGCTGACGAGTTTCCCAAGAGGGCGCCACAGGCCGGCTATGACAAAGAGGCCACCACAAATGATAAAGGCGCCAACAGCAACGGGAAATCCACCTTCTATCGCGCCGGAACTTGCCAGCAGCGCTGCTCCGGGTGTGGACCAGGCAACACTGACGGGAATTCGGGTGTAAAGGCTGAGTAATATCGCACTCAGTCCCATGGCTATGGAGAGAACCATCAGGGCTGTTGCTGCCTGCTCCGCACTGGCACCAACGGTAGTCAAGCCTTTGATGACCACAGCAAAAGAGCTGGCAAAGCCGACAAAGGCAACAAGAACACCCATGAAGGTGCTTTGAAGTGAAATGTCATTTAGTCGGGACATCATGCATTTCCTTTTGAAGGAAGAGAACGGACAAATTTTTGTTCAGTCATCTGTTTGCCCCATTGGGTACCGCTATATTCTTCCATGAGAGAAAATCCGTTCTGTTCATAGAGGGCTCTTGCCGTATCCAATCCCTTGAAAGTCCACAGGTGGGTTTGATTGAATTTTTGAGTATCGCAGAACTGCAGTGCTGTTTTCAGAAGTGTCTTGCCGATACCAGTCCCTTGAAGCTTTTTGTCGAGAATGAACCAGCGGAGGTGGGCGATACCCGCGCCAAGATCTTCTCCGTCGATGGCAATGCTGCCAAGGATCTTGTCGCTCTGCACGATTGACCAGATTTCGTTCTGTTTATTCTCAAGTCGGGGAATAAACTGGGTCAAGCCTGTGGCAACTGCTGTTTCAAACTTATCCCCGAAACCGACAAGGCTGTTGTAGTAGGTTGCGTGCAGGCTGGTAATGTCTCCGATTATACCGGGAAGATAACCTCTACGGATTTCAATGAGATTTTCAGGCGGACTGATTTGCGTATCAGAAGGGCTTTTGTTGCGGGCATTTTGTAAAGCTGCGCAATAGGAGGCCAGGCCTGTAAAAATTTCTTGTTGTTTGCTCTCCGATAGGGGGGAGATCGCCTCTCTGACTTGTGATGCGGCATAGTGGTTTATCTTTGTAAGGGTTTTCTCTCCCTTTTCCGTTAATCGCAGGTTCTTTTGCCGGGCATCAACAAGGGAACGGCTTTCGGATATCTCTTCCCGTTCAATCAGAGATCTGACCAGGCGGCTGATGGTGGACTTCTCCAGCAAGAGTCTTTCTGACAACTCTTTTGCGGTCAGTTCCCCAGACGTTCCTATCTCGACGATGGCGTGAACAAAAGAACCAGGGAGACCGGTCCCGGCAATGGTTTTGTTCAAAAAACCAAGTTCGCGAATGAGGTTGCGGGATACGAAACGGATATTTTGAATGGTGTCAGAAAGGTTAGTTGTCATGGCGCTTCAATATGGTTGCTTAATACAACGATATTGATTTTTTATCTTATGGCAATAACCCTGATGAATTAGGGTCTAAAGGCTCATCTGTTTTGTACCTTAAAAAAATAGCCGCCAGATGTGGTCATCTGGCGGCTACGAGCAGTCAAAATACTGGTTTGGAAAGTCTAGCTAAAGACCACCTTGGGCAACCAGGTTGCCAGTTCGGGGAAGATAGCAAGAATTAACAGAGCAATAATCTGGATAATTACAAACGGTATCACACCTTTGTAGATCTGCATGGTCGTAACTTCCTTGGGAGCTACACCGCGAAGATAGAACAGGGCAAAACCGAAAGGTGGTGTCAGGAACGATGTCTGGAGGTTCATTGCCATCATGACACCGAGCCAGACCGGACTGATATCACTCTGTAACAGGATTGGCGCGACAATCGGCACGACAACAAAAGTGATTTCGATAAAGTCGAGGAAGAAGCCAAGAACAAACATTACCAGCATGACAACGACCAGGGCACCATAAGTACCGCCAGGCATAGTGCTGAGGAACTCATGCACCATGTCATCACCACCCAGCCCTCGGAAGACGAGGGAGAAGACCGAAGCCCCAATAAGGATGACAAAAACCATAGAGGAGATTTCCATGGTGGAGCGCATGATCGGTTTGAGAATATTGGTTCTCCAGACACGACCAAGCGAGACCAAAATTCCCCAGAGCAAACCAGCACTGGCGAACAGGGCGATCACAATGGCGATCATATCGCCAGTTTCAATCTCGTTTTTGGTAAGGCGCAAGTCAAAGAAGCTGATCAGAACCAGCATCAAGAGCAGGCTGAGAGTCGCAATGATTGTTGGACGACGGTTACCAAAATCCATGAAATCAAAAGGTGATTTTTCCTGGGCACCTTCAAGAAGCCCCATTTCCTGGGTACGCATACCGGCGAGAAGCAGAGAGCCGATGGCACCGACTGCTGCGGCTTCTGTAGGGGTAGCAACCCCGGAAAGAATGGATCCGAGTACGGATACGATCAGAGCAACAGGGGGGACCAAGGCATGCAGGATTTTCTTGATAAAGTCGATTGTCTCGATTTGCCCTTCATCACGGGGGATGGGAGGAGAGCTCTTGGGATTGATGAACGCGACCAGCAGTTGATAGAGAATATACATACCAACCAGCATCAGTCCGGGGAGCAGGGCACCAGCAAAAAGATCACCCACCGATACAGGATCAGGTGACCAGTTGCCAATGGCCCGCTGGGCATCTGAATAGGCGTTTGAAATCTGGTCGCCGAGGATAACCAGAACAATTGACGGCGGAATGATCTGTCCCAAAGTTCCTGAGGCGCAGATTGATCCACAGGCAAGAGAGGGATTGTATCCTCGTCTGAGCATGGTTGGCAGAGACAGAAGACCCATTGTCACAACTGTTGCGCCAACGATGCCTGTCGAGGCAGCCAGCAAGGCACCAACAATGGTTACAGAAATTCCCAGACCGCCGCGTACTGTCCCAAACAACTGTCCCATGGTTTCGAGCAGTTCTTCTGCCACTTTTGATTTTTCGAGCATGACACCCATAAAAACAAAAAGCGGTACAGCGATCAGAATGTCATTGGTCATTGCATTGCCGAATATACGCGAAGGCAAGGCACCAAAGAAAGAAAGGTCAAACACCCCGAAGGAGTAACCGATGAGTGCAAAGGCGAGGGCGACCCCTGCGAGTGTAAAGGCAACCGGAAATCCTGCCATGAGAAACAGGCACGCGGCGGCAAACATAAGAAGATCAAGAGTTTCAGTTAATGCCATGTCAAATTCCCCCTGGGCCATCTTCTTTGGCTTTGTGTTCACAGCCACAAATAATGGCTAATGAATGAATTGCCATGGATATTCCTTGCAGTGCCATAAGGACGCAGAAGGCTATAATCGCACTCTTGAGAACATAGAGGTATGGAATGCCGCTGGTCTCTTTTGATGCTTCTCTGATTTCCCATGATTGCCATACATAGGGCCAAGAGTAAGTGAAAATCAGGATCAGGACCGGAAGCAGAAGGAAAATGGCGCCAAAGAAGTCAACCAGGGCCTGATTTCTTTCACTGGCATCGCCGTAAAAAATATCAACACGGACATGTCCGCCGTGTAACAGGGTATAGCCTGAGCCCAGCATAAAAAGGAGGCCATGCATGTAGATAATTGATTCCTGCATGAAAATGGAACCAATCCCGAAGACGTAACGCAGCAACACAACGATAAACTGAATGAGCACCATAAAGAGAGCCAGCCATGAAACCGTGCGGCCAATCTTGTCATTCAGGATATCGATAGCTCTTGCAAGGGAAAGAAACGAAGCCAAGGTAGCCTCCCTATCGAATTTTATTCTTTGTTGTTACCAAAAGAGGCCAGCATACGGCTGGCCTCTTGGGTGATTGTCATAATCGACAGACAGACATCAGATGTTGAGAGCCGTACCACGAGCAGTCGTGTAGTCGGTCTCGGAGAGTTTGGTCCAGCGGGACACCTTCTTACGGAAATCAATGTAACTGTCATAGATTTCTTTGGAGAGGTCGTCAGTCTGACCTACTTCAGCTACAACGAGTTCTGATTTTTCACCAAGAACGTTCATGATGTCCTGGGAGAAGGTCCGCAGCTGAACGTTATGCTTGTTCAGCAGTACATCCAGAGAGTCGCCGTTTTTGGCATTGTATTCTGCCAACATGACGTTGTTCTCAGCATAACAGGCAGCCTGTACCAGAGCCTGATCTGCTGGGGAGAAGCTTTCCCAGACGTCTTTGTTCATGCCACAGGCAAGACCGGAACCTGGCTCATGGAAACCTGGCTGGTAGTAGTATTTGGTCACTTTGTAGAAACCAAAGGCAAGATCGTTCCAGGGGCCAACCCATTCGGTCGCGTCAATCGCACCGGATTCAAGCGATGGGAAAATCTCGCCACCAGGGAGTGTAACCGCAGCTGCGCCTAGATGGCGCAGGACTTCGCCGCCAAGGCCTGGCATACGAATTTTGAGGCCTTTGAAATCTTCAACAGTATTGATTTCCTTGTTGAACCAACCGCCCATCTGAACGCCGGTGTTTCCGGCCATGAAGGATTTGACGTTGAACTGTGCGGAAAGCTTGTCCCAGAGTTCCTGGCCGCCGCCAAAAGTAACCCAGGCGTCCAGTTCGTTGGCAGTAAAACCAAAAGGAACAGCCGTAAAGAAGTTGAAAGCCTTGTGCTTGCCCTGCCAGTAGTATTCTGCACCGTGATACATGTCAGCTGTTCCGTTGGATACAGCATCGAAGGATTCAAGGGGGGGAACCAGCTCGCCCGCGGCATAGAGTTTGACGTTGAGACGACCGTCACTCATAGCCGTGATCCGGTCTGCAACACGCTGGGCGCCAGTACCGAGGCCCGGGAAGTTTTTCGGCCAGGTGGTGACCATTTTCAGGTCGCGTTTACCTTGGGCGATTGCCGGGGCGCTGAGTGTCGTAGCTGCTGCACCAGCAACCAGACCAGTAGCTGCGCCAGTAAGAAACTTTCTGCGATTCATAGAGGTATTCTCCCTGCTGAGGATGTATCCGGTTAAGATTATTTTTTTTGATTAAGAACGAAGAAGTGTCGCACAGAATAAGCAACTTCCTTAGCGAGTGCAATAAATCGCTTTGTTTATTAGGATGTTAAAATCGCACAGCGAAGGATATATTATTGCAAGTTAAATGAAAAACAATGAATTATGAGGTTTGTTGGAATTAATATAATGTGAAAAAAAGGTCAGTTTTCTTGACCAAAAGGTCGATTTTGGCCGTTATCCCCAATTGATCTGATAAAATGGAGAGAGATTCTCGAAGGTTTTGCTGAGAGGAAAGTTTGGATGAAACCTTTGATCGAGATCGGTATGACTCATTGGTATCATTTAAAGGGGCAGAGATCACTGCCTTTCCGGAATGATCTTGACCCGATCAATATAGCTAAACTATTGGGGCATTCCTGTCTGATTAGGGTCATTAATGATGGTGAAGATTTTGAGTACAAGATTATTGGGTCTGGCATCCAGGCGATTTCCCGCTCTGGTCAAACGGGGAAGAAAATTAGCGAAATCGAGAGTCAGAAAAAACCAAGCGATATTTATGATTTATTTTCGACCGTGGTCAGAGCGAAAATACCACAATTTAAAACGATAAAGTATATAGGCACAGATGTGCGGGTGCAGAGTGTCGAGGTTGCGGTTTTTCCTTTTACGAGCAAGGATGCAGGAGGAAACGTAACTGACTTGTGGAGCATTGTTGAAGCCAACAGCTATCGGCCAGAAGATTGACGAGATAGCCATTTTTTTCATATCTCTCGGAGCAATCACAACAAAACCCTTCTGCCTCGTCACGATTCCTCAGAGTATTTTGTTGATTTCTGCAAAGAATTCGAGGCACCTGGTATCAAGATCATCATTCTGGGGCAGGGCTTGAGAGGAAAGCTTGACGATAACAATTTCCTTTTCAGGAAGTACATAGAGCCACTGCCCATGAATGCCGACAGCAAAAAAAGCCTTGTCGGGACCGTCTAGTTGATACCACTGATTTCTGTAACGTCCTTTCGGGATAAAATCTGCAAAATTTCCCTGTTTCCAGGCTTTGGTGTCTCCCGAAGAAAGCATGTCATCAAGCCAGTGCAGGGAGACGACTGGCTGGCCGTTTACGTGGCCTCCTTGACGCAACATTTCACCAAGGCGTAACAGGTCTTCTGCATGAACAGAAATGCCACCGGCACCTCGTGGTGCGCCGAGGTGATCAAGGGTGATCATGGCATTGTGTTCTGCTTGTAACGGTTGCCAAAGTTTTTCGGACATAAGCTGATTATAAGGAACCCCGGCGACACGCTCGACCAACAAGCCAAGGAGATCAGAAGCAGGGGAAAGATAGTGAAAGGGACCACCATGCTGTTCCTGACCTTTTGGCAAGGAAAAGAGAAATGCGGCAAGTCCTTCTTCTTTTTGGCCGGCCGAACGTGGATTCCAGGCCGTAGCCCGACGATATCTGGCGTAATCCCCGTCCTGGTTAAGGTATTCTTCGGAGAACTGAATACTGACACGCATGTCGAGCAGGTGTTGGAGAGTGCAGTCAGCAAAACCACTGGATTTGGCCTCAGGGAGGTAATAGCTGACTGTTTTCTGTACATCCAGAGTTCCTAGATCTGCGAGCTGTCCAGCCAGAATGCCGGTGAAAGATTTTGAAATGGAAAAGATGATATGGGGTGCTTGATCACTGCTATGAGGCGCTTGCCAGCTCAGAACTCTTTTGCCCGCCTGATTAATCAGGCAAAAGTCCGTTTCGGATTGTGTCAGGAACTTTTCAACAGAGAGTGCCTGTTTCTGGATCGTGACGATCTGTTCCGCAAAATCGGAAGACCAGTCGTCAGGGGATGGAATGACCCCTGGATCTTTGGCGACGACGGCCGAAGGTACAATCTCGTTTGCGTGCTGGAAAGACCATGTGCTGTATGGTCTTTGCCGCCAGTTCTCCAGCGTTACAGTCGAGCGGGGAAATCCGAATTTTTGTGTGAATTCTGACATGGTTCTTTTAAATAGAGCAGCCAGAAACCTGACCGGGTTTCTGGCTGAAGGGTTGAAGAGGGTCAGGACTTCAGTTTGGTCCAGACTTTTTCACGCAGGTCTTTGGACTTTGGTGAACAGGCTTTGTATGCCCGGAGACGGTCACCATAGCTTTCAGGTGTATTGACGGCCGGGTCGGCTTTCAGTTCTTCTTTAAGAAACTCACCAGATCCCTTAACAGCGTTGGAATAGCCTGTATAGTTTGAGGCTTCGGCCGCTATATCGGGACGCATCATCCAGTTGATGAAGGCCTTGGCTTCGTCGATGTTTGGTGAATCTTTGGGAATGGCCATGTTGTCGACCCAGAAAGAGGTGCCTTCTTTGGGATAGACATAAACCACGTCGGGTTTCTTGGCTTTGACCCGGTGTGCTGCGCCATTCCACTGCATGTGAAGCGGAACTTCACCGGCAATCATTCGGTCAATAGTGCCCTCGCTGGAATAGAGTTTGACGTCAGGTTTCTGGGCCAAAAGCAAATCCAGGATTTGCTGTGCCTCGGCAGGATCTTCTGTACACTTGTCGATCCCTTTATAGTAGGCCGCTGAATTCCAGACATCTATCATTTCATTGAGCATGGCGATCTTGCCTTTAAGCTCGGCTCTTGGTTCGAAAACCTCTTTCCAGCTCTCTTCCAGGCTATTTCCGGGGACGCTGGCGGGGTCATAGGTGAAACCTGTGGTGCCCCACATATAGGGAGCAGAGTATTCGCGGTTTTCATCTCCGGCAATGGTCTGGAACGGGGCAAGGAGATTGTTGAAGTTCTCCATTTTATTGATCCCGGCATTTGCCAGCATCCCCTTTTCAACCATGACACCCAATGTAGATGCTCCGGGGAAAATAACATCGTAGCCACCACCTCCGGCCTGCAGTTTTGCTAGAAGATCATCTTCAGAGGCATAGCTGTCGATGGTTACTTTTGTGCCGGTTTCTTTTTCGTATAGTTCCAGAAGCGAGGGGGGGAAATAGTTGGACCAGTTGTACAGGTGAAGTTCACCAGCCGCCAGGGCGGAACCGGAAAAAGATGCGGTGAAGAGTCCAACGGACAGGGCCAGGTGAGAGACTTTTACGTACTTCTTACTCATAATATTCTCCATGAATTAGGGCTGTGTCTAAGTCTGGACAGGTACAGTACTCGTGCTCGGCCTGTCACTTTCGCGATTGGTCTCGTCCAAGAAAAAGAGAAAGCGAAACCAAAGAAATCGATAATAGAAGCATGAGAGACGAGATCGCATTGACCTCTGGTGTGACTCCGGTTTTTACCAAGCTGAAGATGTAGATCGGCAGAGTGGTTGAGCCGGCCCCTCCCAAAAAGAAAGTCGTTACAAAATCATCGAGGGAAATGATGAAGGCCAGAACCATTCCTGAGAGGATGCCCGGCAGGAGCAGAGGAAGGGTTACCTTGAAAAAGGCTTTAACCGGACTGGCATAGAGGTCGGTTGCCGCCTCTACCAGTCTTGGATCCATGCCTTCCAGCCGGGCACGAATAGGGAGATAGGCAAAGGGAATACAAAATGCGATATGGGCAATAATTACTGTTCCCAGCCCAAGTGTGATTCCGAGGCTGGCAAAAAACATCAAGGTTGCGACAGCCGGTACAATTTCGGGCACGGTTATCGGGAGGGCAACCAGACCGCTGAAAATGGTCTTGCCCTTGAAGTTGTCAACCGACATGCGCACAGCTGCCAGAGTTGCAATAACAGTCGCCGTAGTCGAGGCAACTGTGGCAATCAATAATGAATTGCCTGCTGCATTGATAATATCACGGTTCTGAAAAGCCATTTTGTACCAGTCAAAAGAAAAACTGGTCCAGACTGTCACGGTCCGGTTTTCATTAAATGACAAAGCGATCAGAATTACGATCGGCAGGTAGACATAGGCAAAAAAGAAGACCGTCGCGAGCAGCAGGCCAGGCCAATGGCGGGCGTTTCCAACGTGCTTGATTTTGTTGCTCATTTTGTATCTCCCCCGGTTTTTTTAAGTTTGAGTGCATAAAATGTCAGGGAGATCATAACCAATGCGAGAAGCAGGATACCCAGCGCTGCTCCAAATGGCCAGTTGCGGGCTGCCCCGAATTGCAAGCCAATCAGATTGCCAATCATCAGGGTTTTTCCACCCCCCAGAAGCTCGGGTGTAACGTAAGCTCCCAGAGAAGGAACAAATACCAGAATACAGCCGGCGACTATGCCAGGAATAGCCAGGGGAATAATGATGCGTCGCAGCGTCATAAAGCGGGTTGCATAGAGATCAAAGGCGGATTCAACCAGTCGGAGATCCATTTTTTCCAGACTTGCGTAGATTGGAAGAACCATAAAAGGCAAAAAGGAATAGGTCAGGCCAATTGCTACAGCGAGCTGGGTGTGGAGCAGGGGCAGGGGCTCGGAAATAATACCGAGCCAACTCAGTGTTCCATTGATTGCCCCATGATCCCGGAGCAGAAGTATCCAGGCATAGTTGCGTACGAGAAGGTTGGTCCAAAAAGGTAAGGTGACCATAAAGACCAGGATCGCTTTCCATTTCGGCGTGCGGGTTGCCATAAAGAGGGCAGTAGGAAAGCCGACGAGCAGCGAAATGACGGTGGTCAGGAGCGACAGCCATACTGAACGTAATACGATCATGATGTAGTTGAGATTGACGGAAAGGCTATCGTCGAGTTCGCGTTCAAAGATCATCCGGAGATAGGCTTCTCCGGAAAGTTCACCCCAGATGACCCCGCCGGAATAATCTCGTCCCTGAATGGAAATCCATGCCATAAGCAACAGCGGGATTACAACAAAGATGCCAATTACCGCCGCTGCCGGGCCGATCAGAAGCGCCCGTATTTTTATTGGAGATAAACGCCCGGCCATCACTCAGTCCTCCAGAACAGCTACGGAGTCTGGCTTGGCTGACCAGCTGATGATATCGCCTGATTTCCATTCGGGGCCGGTTTTGTCGGTGTTCTGACGTCTGGCTCGCAAGGATTGACCGTCAGGCAGGGTAAAGTGGTAGAGCGTATCAGTGCCATGGTAGACGACATTGATAAGTTTGCCCGAGAGTTGTTCTTTATCGGGGCCAGCAAGCAATATCCGCTCAGGCCGAATGGCAAGAGCCAGTTTAGTACCTGGCGTGACCTGGCTCTTTGCTTCTGTTTTTAGGCCGCTCATTTCACCCAGTTGAAGATCAAGTCCTTCCGGGTTCGTTTTTCCTGCTGTTGCTTGCAGAAGATTTATTTCACCGATAAAACCCGCGACAAAGCGGTGCTGCGGGTGCTCATAAATATCGCGAGGCGGCCCGACCTGGAGAATGTGCCCGCCTTGCATCACTGCAATCCGGTCAGACATGGTCAGGGCTTCTTCCTGATCATGTGTCACAAAGATAAAGGTAATCCCGGTTTCAAGTTGCAGCCGTTTCAGCTCGATCTGCATGTCCTTGCGCAGCTGTAGGTCAAGGGCAGAGAGCGGTTCGTCAAGCAGGAGTACTTTGGGTTTGGGGGCGAGTGCCCTGGCGAGTGCTACGCGTTGTTGTTGCCCGCCCGATATCTGGGTAATACGACGATCAGCCAGGGATTTCATCTGGACCAGATCAAGCATTTCATCGACAGTTGAATTGATTTCCTGTCGAGGGCGACCCAGCATTTCCAATCCGAAAGCGATATTTTGAGCGATCGTCATGTGAGGGAAGAGGGCGTAATTCTGGAAAACTGTATTAACAGGGCGCTTAAAGGGAGGCAGTTGTTCAAGATTCTCGCCGTGTAAAAGAATTTGTCCCTGGCTGGGCTGCTCAAATCCGGCAATCAGGCGAAGCAAGGTCGTCTTGCCGCAACCGGAAGGTCCCAACA
Organism: Kiloniella laminariae; assembly: GCF_027214005.1. Lineage (GTDB taxonomy): Bacteria > Pseudomonadota > Alphaproteobacteria > Kiloniellales > Kiloniellaceae > Kiloniella > Kiloniella laminariae_A. The sequence goes on along the minus strand of NZ_JAPWGY010000002.1, from coordinate 100,470 downwards.
AGGTAAAGAATTCATTGGATCCAATGTCGAGAGAAACGTTATCCAGCGCAACAAAAGCACCGCTTCCGTCGTCAAATATTTTGCTCACTTCTCGAACGGAAACCGCAATACTGTCGGTATTGTTTCTCATAGCGCCGCCCCCAGGCTGTGCAATATTTAGTAATTATTTCCCATTTTGTTCAATGTTTTCATTGATGTGTTATGGGTGATTATTGTGTGGAATTTTATTGTAGGATGTATTTTGTTTTCAAAATGGTAGCTCAGATTGAAAATTTTGCAAGGGAGTGTAAAAAATATTTCCCATTTGGTAGAAAAAACACCCTTACAAAAGAGGGGCGTTATCTATTTGTAATCGTTCAATTTATTTAGAATTTTTTGAAGAATAATTTTTATTTTCACTGGATTCGCTGTTTTTACACTTTGATTCTTGCTCACAAGGTACTTTTTATAGAGGCGAGGTGAGTGAAACGGGCGCCCTTATCTACAGATTTATCGCAGGAAAATTTCTGAGATTCTTCAATCCGAAAAAGACGATGGTTCAGTCGGTGGTTCAGCAGAGGACACAGGTAAGTTTAATTCGAGATTATATATCCCGCCATTCCCCGGTCTGGAAGGCCTCCAGGGGCTGAAACTTGGCTTTATAGGCCATTTTGGGTGACTCTTTTATCCAGTACCCCAGATAAACAAAAGGCAACTTCTGCTGACGCGCCAAATCGACAAGAGACAAGATAATATAACTGCCGAGCCCCAAATCAGGTTCGGTGGTTTTGAAAAAGCTGTAAACCGCAGAAACGCCATTGTGAACCCAATCAACTAGGCAGGCGGCCAATAATTCATCATCCTTTGTGCGATACTCGATTATTTCTGTATCTACGAGGCTGCATTCGACCATATCCCTGTAATCGGTCCAGTCCATATCTTTCATGTCTCCATCGCCATGGCGATGGGTTACGTAGCCCTTGAATAGTTTGAACTGTTCTTCGGTTGCGAAAGCCTGGGTTCGGGACGACCTGATGTCCGAATTTCGATTCCAGATCCGCCGCTGCGATTTACGCATCTTGAAATCTGGAACACGAATTCTGACAGACAGGCAGTAATCCGGTCGTTCGTAATGTGGGCGATAAAGGAAGTTATGACTGCGACGAAATCCAGCCCGAATCATAAGGTCGTATTGCTGTACGGCCTGGTCTCCGGTGATTTCGGTGACAAGCTTTTGTTCTAATTCACCTTCCTTATAGGGACAAGGAGAGGGGGGCGTAGTGAAAAAAAGCTGGGGCCTGGTAAATACCATAGATCATCAGTCTTCTTGTTTGCCAGGAGGGGGGTATAGACTCGGATCGCTTTTGTTTCAGGAGCAAGGAAGTCTAGAGGCTCTGCCAAGGCTGTTCAAGAAGAGGAGCCCTGTTGCGCCAAGGTCTCCTCTGTTGATTTTTTTGAGATCAGCTGATTTTTTGAACCAGTTTGACAAAAGGTCGGGTTAGCCCTGTTGGAAGATTCAAAAGCAAGACATCGGCCAGGGTATCGAGAAAATTCTGTGCCCAGCGGATGGCAGGTGTCGCAAAGGCAAGAGCCAAGAGGGGAAGGATATGAATCGCGCCCCCGACAAGCAGATCTGAAAGCCAGTGAGCCCCTGCAACAGCACGGGCTGTACCACCCATTAGGGCGATGGGCAGAGCAAGCCAGAAATATTTGCGCCCAATGGCAATTGCAAAGAAAAATCCGTAAATTCCTGCGACGACAGCATGATTTCCGGGGAAACTATCATCAGCACTGACCTTGGATGGTAACCAGGGAACAAGCTGTGTCAGGTCATTGAAAGGCGTTAGAACCAAAGAAGGACTGAGAGATTCGTACTCTCGAAAAGCGTGTTTGGCAAAATAGACACCAACAACGATAGCCACACCCATGACAAGCATATGCGCCAAACGTAAATTCAGCGGACGACTGCGGTCACAGGTGACATACCACAGACAGGGAATAGCCATCACGAGACCGTTGAGCTTGTCAGAAAGTGGTGTGTTGGTTGCAGCCCAGATAATCTGCCAGGTCTCACCCCAGCTTAAGCTGCCATTCACAATATAGAAAAAATCGGTACTGATCGCGCGCCAGAGTTCGCTGGTCGGGCCCCAGATATAAGAAAGGCCAATTAGAGTTGCGAGGCCAAAAGACAAAACCAGGTTTCTGGGTTGCCAGCGTGTTCCGATCAGATCGCGTTGCATGATGAGTTTTCTTTGAAATTGGGCGTTAATGATTACCGTCAGTTTTTAACGGGTATCCCCGAAAATGACCAGACGAAAAACTTGGATACTCAATTAAGCGTCGCATGAGGCAGAATTATGACTGTCGGGATTTTCTATTCTGAAACAGGTGAAATAATGAGAGAAAAAAGCCTTCGGTTATATTCTCATTGTAATATATTAAAGCGTAGTTTCGAGAACGGAGTGTTCTCGAACGACGACTGTTCCCGTCAGGATGTCGTGCAGGGTTCGTTGCTCGTCATTAAAAAGAATAACCAGCAAGACCAGAAAGCTGGTAACCGGAACCGTCACATAGAAAATCACCGTCGTTATCGCTGCATGCAGGAGGGACGGTTTTCTGCCTTCGAGCGTTACCATCTTGATGCCCATTATCTTCATGCCGGGGGTGGCCCCTTTTTGGGACAGAAAATAGCTGTGGTAGGCCAGGGGAAGCAATGCAAGGGCTGTCGCAACCAGAGGTGAGAGCAGCCAAAGGGAAATAATGTTGATAATCATGCCTGCAAAAAATGCGGCCAATCCCAAAACAGCAAGAAAGCAGAAGTCGATAAGATAAGCGAGCGCGCGCTTCAGAGGAACGCCTTCTACATCACTTGGGCGAACTGTGAGGGTGATTTGCCTTGCAGAGGCTTTCAGACTGAGTGACGGAAGATCTTTCATAAGGCTGACATAGGTATCACAAAAAGGATATGCAAGATCCTGGGATAATTTTTTGCGGCAGGCGATCGGCCGCGAAACTTTAATTCGGTGAGGCAGACAGGTTATCTACTTCAAGCGTTCGGCCTGAATCTTTAGGTTTTTTGGGCGGGGCCTCTTGCTGGTCCTTTAACAGGATAATTGAGATCCTGCGGTTAACCTCAGCATTTGGATGCGCTGGATCGAGGGGTTCTGTTGCTGCGAGCCCTTCGACAGAGGCGACACGTTCAGCCTTGAAACCTGCGTTGATCAGGGCTCGTCGGCTGGCATTGGCACGATCTGCCGAGAGCTCCCAGTTGGTATAGCCATTGGCTGTATTGTATGGTGTTGCATCGGTATGCCCCTTGATGGCGATCTGCTGATCAATACCCTGGATAGCATCAGCAACAAGTTTGAGCAGCTTCTCCGTATGGCCCAGCATGTTTGAACTGCCGCTTGGGAACATGGATGTCCCGTGTTGATCCACCAACTGAATGCGTAGACCTTCGGGAGTCTGGTCTATAAGGAGGTTGTCCTCAAGGCCGGAAAGCTCGGGATTTTGGGCAATGGCTGTTTTAAGGGCAATGGCTGTTTCTTCAAACTGTTTACGTTCCTGCTCCCGCCTGAACTCCTCAAGCTGTTTTTCATCAGCGCTGCCCTCTCCCTTTAGGGGATCCTTTTCGGCTTCCGGGTCGGTTTGCTCGCTCTCTTCTTCCGGAGGAAGTTGCATCTGAACTCCGACACTGGAGAACTGGGAAACCAGAGCGCCGTCTTTGGAAATCGATTGTCCTCCCAAGAGCCCGTCTGAGCCGCTGGTGGATTTGGAGATATTCGAAGAGGGGGCAAAATAGTCGGCAATACCCAACTTCTGTTCTTCAGTTGTCGCGTTGAGCAGCCACAACAGCAGAAAAAAAGCCATCATTGCGGTCACGAAATCGGCATAGGCCACCTTCCAGGCCCCGCCATGGTGTCCACCATGGCCGCCCTTCTTGACCTTTTTGATAATGATTTCGCCTTGTCCTTCTTCGGCCATCCTGTCTTTCCGGCTTTATTTGATTGGTAAAGAGTATTGTTGAGAAGTTAGACGGAAATAAGATGGTTTAACCCGGTTGTGGCAAACCGTTAGCTGCTTCTTCTACCTCATAGAAGCTGGGGCGCACATGGGACATCAAGGTCTTTCTGGCATATTCCACAGATACCGTCGGTGCATTGCCTGCCATGTGGGCAAGAATACCGGCTTTAAGGCATTCGTAATAGCGGGTATCTTCTTCGGCAACTCGGGTAAATGCGGATGCCATTGGAGCAACAAAGCCATAGGATGCGAGAATCCCGGAAAACGTACCCACTAGGGCCGCGCCAATCAGCTTCCCAAGAATTTCAGGAGGTTCACTGATCGATCCCATCGTGTGAATCACCCCAAGAACGGCGGCGACGATCCCGAGGGCTGGCAGCCCATCCCCCAATCCAGCGAGGGCGCTGGCAACGTTGGCTTCTTCCAAATGATGAACCTCGAGCTCCTGGTCCATCAGGCTTTCGATTTCATGGGGTTTATCGGCCCCAAGGCTCATCAGCCGGAGGTAATCACAGACAAAATCCACGGCATGATGATCACCATGAAATTTGGGGAACTGGGCAAAGAGCGTGGATTCACCAGGGTTTTCGACATGCTGTTCAAGAGCAAGCATTCCCTTGGTCTTTGCCAGTTTGAAAATCTGGTATTGCAGGCACAACAGCTCAAGAAAATCAGCCTTGGTGTAGGCAGGTCCCTTGACCATGCGGCCAAAAGCACCGCCGATCGCTTTCAAGGTCGCTTTGGTGTTGGCACAAATTGTTGCACCGATCCCGGCACCGAGAATAATAACAAACTCGAAGGGTTGCCACAGCACGCCAAGGTGTCCACCGCCAGCCATATAACCGCCTATCACACAAGCGATAACGATGACGATACCTAAAATAACTGTCATGACCGAAGATCTATTCCTGTTGAACTATTCTAATGCTGCATCATCAGTGAATAAGGTTAACAAGTGGTAATTATCTGTAAAAACAGGGGAAAAAAAGCTAGTTCAGTTTGGTGTAGATTTTTCCCGTCTTTACTTTCTGGTTATCCCTTTATTCCGGGTGGATGGCAGGATTTTATGAGAAGCGGATTTTCCGGCGCAGAAGTTGCGGGAGGATTTCGACCATCAGAATCGCACTGAGGATAAGGGCACATCCGACGGCTTCTGTACTACCAATACGCTCTTGTAGAAAGAGGGCGCCAGCAAGAGCCGCGAAGACAGTTTCCATGCTGAGAATAAGTGCAGCATCCGCGGGCTGGGTATAACTTTGGCCAACGACCTGGAGGGTGAAAGCCAGGCCGACAGATACGGCTCCGGCATAGGCTATTGACCAGAAAGTATCGAGCAGTGCTGCTACAGATACGGTTTCGGTCAGCATCCCGCCGAGTGCTGCGATAACAGCACAAACGGCGAACTGTACAGCCGCCAATGTGAGGGGCATGCTGGTTCTGGATGCAACAAGTCCGACCGAGAGGACATGCAGCCCCCAGAAGACAGAAGAGCTGACTACCAGGGCATCGCCATAACCCAGGGTGAAGCTTGAGTCCATGCCGCTGATCAGAAAGGTTCCACTAAGGGAGCAGGCAATAGCAACCCAGGTTATCCAGTGTGGGCGGGTACGAAAGAAAATCAGACCAAGAAGAGGAACCAGAGGAACATAGAGTGCGGTCAGAAAACCTGCATTTGTCACTGTGGTATGGATAATGCCAATTTGCTGGACCACTGTTCCGATGCAAAGAACAACGCCGATCCCGATCATCATGATCCAGTCAGATGGGGCAAGATGATAATACGAAGTATCGGCAGAAGCAGATCTGCGTTTTTTTTGTTCACGTACAGCAAGAGGCAGCACCACGAGCATGCCCAGAAAGAAACGGGCTGCGGTGAAGGTCATCGGCCCCAGCGTTTCCATGGCAAGTTGCTGGATTACAAATGTCGAGCCCCAGATCGCTGCTGCGATCAGCATCAGAAAGTTTGCCTGTAACCGTGTCATATGATGCCCTGGGTCGATTAATTAAGCTGGGAAAGATTCATCTTGCCCCAGCCTGATAATCTATTTGATCGTAAAGGAACAGTCAGATTTTTACTGATTGACCCGTTCTGGTGATTCTGTGGAGATTTTTCAGCAGATCTTTTTCAAAGCTTTGAGGACAAAAGCCTGAGGCCGGCGAAAGCAAAAAATGAGCCGAGAACGAATTGAATTCCCCGCCGCGTTTTACTGTATAGCCGCACCATTGTGGGTGTAGAAAAAGCTATGGCATAGAGAAGGTGGATAGTAATAGACAGCAAAGATGTTCCGGCAATGATTGTGAGGGCGACCCAGAGAGGGGCATCTTGGCTGAGCCCGAGAGAAATAATGGCGATCCAGGAGAGGGCCGCTTTGGGATTGGTCATCTGTACGGTTAACCCTCGCAGAAAGTATCCGGTTGGACTGCGCTTTTCTCCCGCTAAAGCGGTTGCTGAAATATCATGTTTAGAGCTGGAGGCTCTAAAAGCCTTATACGCCAGCCATAATAAATATAGTCCTCCGCCAATTTTTATAACGGTCAAGGCCACGGCATAGCTGGACAACAAGGCTGACAAGCCAGCAGTGGTTAATACTGCCCAGAAAAACGATCCGGTCGCGACACCCAGAGCCAGCGCAATTCCTGATTTACGCCCAACCTCCATGGACGTGCCAATGACAGCAAGAACGTTGGGACCCGGGCTTGCAATCCCGAGTAGGAAGGCAGAATAAGCCAGAAAAATTCCGGGTAGATATAATGAAATACTGTCCAATTTGCTGTACCTTTTCAAATGCCCGGATTGAATAACCGGAGCTCGATTAACAAGTATGACAGCTTTCAAAGAAAAATGCTTCGCTATGGAACGAACAATGAGGGGAGCTGGTTCTGTAAAGGTTCTTAGCCATATATCCGGGAGAAGCACAGGGTTTGGAAAGCGGGAAAAATGCGAGGTTTGGAGGTACTCTTAGGAATTACTTGTTGTTGGATTGTTATATTTGTCGTGCAAAAGAAAGATTGGGTTGTTTTCTGCCCCGGTTTCTTTGTAGGGTGCGGTTAAAATAGGCTGGAAAATAAATAAATTCGCTTGGGGCAGTAGTGTTGTAATGGCTTTTGATACGGTTGAGTTTCGCAAAGCGTTAGGAAATTTTGCCACCGGGGTTACTGTTGTGACGACCCGGGACAAAGCAGGTATACCCCATGGGTTAACCGCGAACTCGTTCTCTTCCGTTTCCCTGGACCCCCCATTGGTGCTTTTTTGTATCGACAAACGTTCCAATTGTCTTCCCGCTTTTGAAGAGGGGGATGCCTTTGCGATCAATGTTCTGTCAGATAAGCAACAGGATATTTCAAACCGTTTTGCTTTTGCTGAAGAACGCTGGGATGGTGTGAAAACAACGACCTTGCAAACCGGGGTGCCAATCCTCGCGGGCTGTCTGGCCAACCTGGACTGTTCCATGCATGCCCGCTTTGATGCAGGGGATCATATTATTGTTGTGGGTAAGGTCGAACAGCTGTTGTTGGGCACAGAAGGTAACCCGCTGCTCTATTTCAAAGGCAAGTACCGCGGCGTTGAAATAGAATAAAACCGACAGCATTACAACGGCTTGACGCTGTAGCTTTCCCAGTCAATCTGTCCCTGCCAGGCCCAGAGAGCCAGGATAGGTTCTGACCCCGTGCGGGTTGAATGGATTTGTCTGCTGCTATGAAAGAATGATGCCCCTGCTGGGCGAGGTCTAAAGTGTTCTTGCCCTCTTTGCCATTCTGCTTCGCCGGAAATAATACAATAGAGTTCCTCTGCATTATGCTGATGCGGGGGATAGTTCTCCCAGGGGGCTTGCCAGAAGATTCCCAGGCGAAAATCTTTCGCTGATTGAACACCATCGGGCCCGACCAGCTCAACCCAGCCGTATTTTTCTTGTTCTGGATCGTCTGTTCTGTAGCGCAGTGTCCAGGGTAAAAAAGGCAGGAGGGGCTGTAAGCTCTGACCAAAAGCATTGTCCAAAAGAGGTTGTGGGGGCGAGAAACTTTGTTCTGTTTTGGGAATGACGGTTTCGAAGGCAGGAAGTCGGTCAATTTTTTGAGCGATCTCTGGCCCCATTGGAGCCGGCGAACTTTTACAGACAGTCGCACAGTTCTGCAGTAGCCCGGCCCAGTTGACTTTGGAAAATATCACCACAGAAGCCTCGCGTCCAAGCCCTATTGATAGAGGAAGACTAGCAACTCTTTCCTGATATCGGTGGTTTCAAAAACGACCTGATCCAATCAATTTGTGACGGAAGATAAATAAGGACTGACAGATTTTCGACTAGTCCAGTGCCTGCTGCAGATCTTTGATTAGGTCGTCGGCCTCTTCAATCCCGACGGACAGACGGATCAGATTGTCGGTGATGCCGATCTGGGCACGATGTTCAGCAGGAACGGCTGCATGGGTCATGCTTGCGGGATGTTCAATCAGGCTTTCAACCCCACCAAGGCTGACCGCCAAAGCAAAAATCTCCACACGTTCGAGGACTCGTTTTGCTTCATTCAAGCCTCCTTTGACTTTGAAAGTGATAATGCCGCCGCCAGCCTTCATCTGCTGTTGGCAGAGTTGATACTGGGGATGGGAAGGCAGGCCGGGGTAGAGTGTTGTTTCAATTTTGCTGTGCTGTTCAAGGTAACTTGCGATTTTCAGGGCGTTGTCGCAATGACGCTCCATTCTCAAGGCAAGTGTTTTCAAGCCTCTCAGCGCCAGAAAAGCATCAAATGGTCCCTGAATGGCACCAAGGGCGTTTTGCAGATATTTGACCCGCTCGCCGAGCTCCCTGTTGTTGCCAACAACAAGGATACCCCCGATCATATCCGAGTGACCATTGAGGTACTTGGTCGCCGAGTGCATCACCATATCAATACCAAGCTCCAGAGGACGCTGAACCCATGGGGAAGAAAAGGTGTTGTCGCAGCAGGTAAGAATATTCCTGCTTCTTGCAATCGCGGCGATGGCCTCAAGGTCTACCAGTTGCAACAGGGGATTGGTTGGGGTTTCCAGCCAGATCAATCTGGTTTCTGGACGGATGGCCGCCTTCAAAGCCTCAAGATCTGACAGATCGACAAAATCGAATTTCAACCCGGCAGAACGGGGACGGACATCCCGAAAAAGACGGTGGGTGCCGCCATAGAGATCCTGCATGGCAATGACATGGTCGCCACTATCAAGCAGGTCGAGAACCGTGCTGATTGCGGCGAGGCCTGAAGCAAAGGCCAGGCCGATTGAACCGCTTTCAAGATCAGCAATGCAGCGTTCATAAGCCTGTCGTGTCGGATTTTCAGTGCGGCTGTACATATAGCCCTTGTTTACCCCAAGGCCGTCCTGAACATAGGTCGAGGTTGCATAGATCGGTTGCATGATTGCGCCCGTACTCGGATCAGGGTATTGCCCGGCATGAATGGTTCTGGTGGCAAAGGCCAGACGGTTTGAATTGGACGGCTTCTCATTCATGTCAATGGTTTCCCTGTATTCTCGGGGGTATATATCTGGGGTATATTTTCGGAATTTCTTTTGGGGAAGTATGAGCAAGTCGGACAGTTGTTGCCAGTGGTATTTCAAAACCTCTGATTAATTGGTTTCCAGATAACAACCTGATAACGCAGGAAAACATTAAGCATTCCTCACGTTATCAGGTTTTCAGAAACTAGTCTGTGGAACGACTGGAGAGAATGCGGGTTTTGATGCCTTCCTCTTCCAGCTTCGTGATGATCTCATCGACATGTGCCTGATCCCGGGTCTCGACAATGAAGTCGATCTCTACCATCTTGGCAGGCACATCGTAATAATGGCGCTGATGCATCACATCAATAATGTTGCCTCGTGTCAGGCCGATGATACGGGATATCTTGGCCAGCAGTCCGGGCTGATCAACCATCTCGGTGCGAATGCGCACCAGACGGTTGTCGCGCATCAGGCCACGCATTAACAATCCGGACAGCATTCGGGCATCAATGTTGCCGCCACAGATAACCGTGGCGATTTTCATTCCCTTGAATTTGTCTGCATTGGCAATGATAGCCGCAACGCCAGTTGCGCCAGCACCTTCGGAAACAACTTTCTGTTCTTCCACCAGTGTCAGGATGGCGGTCTCGATCTGGCTTTCGTCGACCAGGAAAATTTCCTCGACCCGCTGGTCAATGATCTCACGGGTGAGTTTGCCCGGTTCCTTGACGGCGATGCCGTCGGCCATGGTTGACCCGCCCGAGGTTGCGGGCTGATGTTTCAGCGCCTGGGACATGGAGGGGAAAAGATTTGCTTCTACACCATAAAGTTTGATCCCGGGCTTGAGTGCCTGACTGGCAATGGAGATCCCGGAGAGAATCCCGCCGCCGCCAATGGGAACAACAATGGCATCGAGGTCCGGCTGATCTTCCAGCATTTCCAGTCCGATGGTGCCCTGACCGGCAATAACATACTCGTCGTCATAGGGATGGATGAAGATCGTTCCGTCGCGGGCAACAATTTCGTCCACAACCTTGCGCGAATCATCCAGGGTTTCTCCGGAAAGAATAACCTTGGCTCCCAGAGCACGGGTTCGTTCAATTTTGCTGAAAGGCGCTGTTTCGGGCATGACAATTGTGGCCGGGATACCCAGGCGCTTTGCATGGAGGGCAACGCCTTGGGCATGGTTGCCGGCTGACATGGCAATCACGCCTTTTTTACGTTGTTCCGGCGTGAGGTTTTTGATGCGGTAAAGTGCACCACGGTCCTTGAAAGAACCGCTATACTGCTGGCTCTCCAGTTTGAGATAAAGCTCGCAGCCCAGAATGTCAGAAAGGCGTTTGGCATGTACAAAAGGTGTCCTGACCACTTCCCCGTGGATTTCGCCCGCTGCCTTGCGGATCTCGTCAATTGTTACTGTCACCCTATCAATCCCGTTTCTTAATTGGTGTTATTGTTATTCCTCATTTTTCCGGGATCAGGGCCAGATGGTCTCCGGTATGTTGTTTTTGACTGCCATCAAGCTTTACATAAATCCCGTCTCGCCAACGCGACAGGAAGTTACCGTAAAAGCCTGATAGAGGATTCCCTGACTGCCCGGTAGCTAACAGGAAGCTTGAATTATCAAGGTTGGTCAAGTCATAAACTGCCCGAAAAGAAGGCCCGTGAACGTTGGGAAATGACAGGTTTTGGCTCTCGTGCAAGGAAGGACTTCCTCGGTTGACAGTGTCGTGGGACCCTGCCGTTGCAATCTCAAGACGAAAGAGACGGTCCAAGACGGGAATTCTGTCGTATATGGGATGTTTGAAGTGAACTTTATGGCTTTCCCCCCAATTCTGAACCAGATCCGGATCGGGAATTTCGAGGGCAAGTTGTTTCAGACTGGCAGCCAACTGATTCCGGCAGTTATGCTCACTGGTCAGTTCGGTGGAAAGTTTTTCTCCATATTGGCACCAGTTTTCAGGACGGGTCTGGATCAAGCGGGCCAAACGAAGAATGTCCGGGGATTGGAAAGACTCGGAGTCACTGGGGAGCTGGCCAAAGGCTGTACGGTTCAACCAGTAGATCCAGCGATGAAATAATACTGGCTCGTTGATATCCGGCCTCATATCCCCGTTCCACAGTCCCAGTTTTTCAAGAATTCTCTGTTCCTGTGGCGCCGTCGTCTCAATCTCCAGCAACAGGGGCAGCAGTTCCTGGGCGGCGAGCGAGAGGGTATCCATCTGAATGGCGATATTATCTTCAAGGGAGAGCTTCTCCTTGGCATCGATCAACTGATGAATGCGTCTGGCACGATATGAATTTGGCCAGTCCTGCGTGATCAGATAAGGATATTCCGGGCCAACCAGACGGTTATTGGCGGTCACCAGTTTTCCATTCGCGGGATTGACTGACTGGGGCCTGTCTTTATCGGGAATAAAGCCTGTCCAGTCGTAAAGGTCTGTGGCACCGAAAGCGGGATATCTGCCATCACCATCCCGGCGCAAAGGGACGCGCCCCGCAGCGGCCAGGGCAATATTTCCTGAGGTATCTGCCATCACGAGTGTTTGTTGGGGGGAGTGGAAGTTTTCAAGGGCAGCTTCAAATTCCTGCCAGTTGTGCGCACGGTTGATGTTAAAGAGAGCTTCGGCCGTCTTGTCGTCTTCACGCAGGGCCGCCCAGGAGAGGGCAAGGGGAGCTGAACCGGTCGCAGTGGTTTGGCGGAGGACGGGTGAGATGATTGGGCCGTGTCTGCTCAGGCGAACAGCCAGTTTATGATCCGGCTGATCTTTGATCCTGATGGTCTCGATGCGACTATCGAACAGCTTGTATCCTTTGGGAGTGAGGTATTTTTCAGGATCATCCTGGGCAACCTGTTCAATAAACAGGTCCTGTGTGTCGCCGTGGGTTGTCGTAAAGCCCCAGGCAATATGTCCATTGTGCCCTAGGACCATCAGGGGGACGCCGGGGGCTGTTGCGCCGGCCCAGGTGAAGCCGGGTGTTTCAATACGGGCGAGATACCAGGGACCAGGGGCATCAAGCGCAAGATGAGGGTCGTTTGCCAGGATTGCTCCCCCTGTGGTGCTGCGCTCGGCAGCGATAACCCAGGCATTGGAGGCATCTTTGGGGGCAAGGGGCCAAGGGAGAGGGATTTCCCCACCCGCGACCTTGTTCAGTTCCTGCATCTCCTGGTTTTCCGAAAATTTCTCGGGAACGATGATGCCAGGATCTGCCGGATCTTGTGGCCATAGCTGGTCAATCTCGGAAGATGGCAGCTTGACAAACAGCCGCTGGCGCAAGAGTTCCCGGTTGAAATTATCGGATAGCTGCAGAGCCATAAGCCGTCCCCAGACGAGGGAGTCAATAGGTTGCCAGGGCTCTGGTGTGTACTCGAGAAGTAAAAATTCCGGGGGGAGTATGCCTTGGTGTTGAGCGATGTAGGCATTAACGCCCTCGCTGTAGGCTTCAAAAATCATCTTTGTTGCCGGAGAAAGCTGCTGATAATTTGCTTCTGCCAGTCTGTAGAGACCAAGAGTGCGCATAAAACGATCAATCTCAAGCGTTGCCTGACCACTGACTTCCGACAAACGACCCGCGCCAGCACGGCGCATGAAATCCATCTGCCACAAACGGTCCTGGGCATGGGCAAAGCCAAGCGCTCTGAAAGCATCGGCTTCATTTCTTGCCCTGATTGTGGTCAAACCATCCTGATCGCGCGAAATTATGGCCGGTTCTTGCAGACTCTGAAGGGTGATCTCGCCTGACATCTGGGGCAGAGAACTGCGCAACCAGAGATAGGCTCCAAGTGACAAGAGCAGCAACAGGCAGATGAGAGCGAGAACTGCGCGGCTGAAAAATCTGAAAAAACGGATCATGAAAACTCGACAGACTGTTGACGGGTGCAAGAAGAGGATTGAACCTTCCCGGATGTTGCCTATTATGTCGCTTCTTTTGAAAAAGAACAGCAGCAGAATAAGTTGCGTTCCTCACCGCTAACGGGAGAACAGGTATGGCAGGTCATTCGTCACGGGTTGTAATTTTTGCTGCTTTGGCAGGAAACTTCCTTATTGCCATTACCAAGGCAGGGGCTGCAGCCTATACCGGAAGCTCGGCCATGTTCTCCGAAGCAATCCACTCTGCGGTCGATACAGGGAACCAGGGTCTGCTGCTTTACGGTTTGCATCGATCCAAGCGATCTCCTGATGCACGGCATCCCTATGGGTATGGTCGTGAGCTGTATTTCTGGGCTTTTGTTGTAGCCTTGCTGATTTTTGCAGTGGGGTCTGGGGTGTCGATTTATGAAGGCATTCATAAAATCTTTAATCCCGAACCGATTGAAAACCCCATGGTCAACTTTATCGTTCTGGGGGCGGCTATGGTGTTCGAGGGAGCGGCCTGGATTATTGCCTTTCGCGAATTCAGAACCAGTGTGAAAGACGGCAAATATTTTGCAGCTGTTTCTGCGAGTAAAGATCCGTCAATTTTTGCGGTACTGCTGGAAGATTCAGCGGCAATGCTTGGTTTGATCGTTGCAACGCTTGGTCTTGCTCTGGGACTGTGGCTGGACATACCAGAACTGGATGGTGTGGCTTCTGTCGCCATCGGAATCCTGTTGGCTGCGATTGCCTGGGTGTTGGCCTATGAAACCAAGGGATTACTGGTCGGTGAAGGTGCTGATCCCGAAGTAGAGGTGGCTATTCGCCGGATCATAGCGCAGCAAAGCCATGTATTGAAAACCAACGAGATACTGTCGCTGCAGAACGGACCGATGGATATTCTGGTTACTCTCTCGCTGGACTTCAAAGACGGGGTTTCTTCCGAGAACGTTGAAGATACGATTTCGCGGATGGAAAAGCAGATCCGGACAGCCCGTCCGGATGTGCGCAAGGTCTTTATTGAAGCCCAGAGCTGGCGAGCCCATAACCGGGCTGCCAACGCTGGTTAAGTTTTCCAGCCTCGATTATTCCTGCAGTATATAGGGAAACTCGACCTGGAATAGTTGATCACCGATGGTCAGGTTCTGGATTGTGGGTGCTGTCAGACGAAAATCCCCACGTTCCAAGGCAGATTGATACTCTTTGGATGATCCATTGTTGTATCCTGCTGTCAGCTGCGGGCCTGCTTTCCAGCTGCCGTCAGGCTGGAGCATGAGTGAATAGGCAGTGTTGTATTGTGAAATAAGCAGAAACTCTTTTTGGCTGTCTTGGTTGAGATCCAGATTAACAAGGAGACAGCGTGCCTCGGGTTGTTGTTCCTGATAACAGGAAGACAAAACCCATTGATAGTTCTCAACCAAAGCTTTGTTTACATCGCCGGGAACTTCAATAGTTGACGGGTAAAGTACAAGATAATCAGTGAAATTCCCCAGCGACAAATAGTCTGGCGCATCCCGGTCAGCCGAGGCTTGGTAATAGCTCTGTTTCTTGACCTGCTCAATGCGGCTGGCGATCAAAGGATCAGCCATAAGTACGGGGTTGTTCTCGATGTCCTTTAATGCTTTTTGTCCGGCGGTGCCGAGCCTGAAGCGGAGATAGGAAAAATCAAAGTCAGCTGGTTTGATCCGCCCATCTTCCAACCGGGAAATCTGGTCTTTGAGCGAGAGCCTGTAGGGTTCAAATGGCGGCAGGTGTATGAGAACTGCAAATACAAGAACAAGAAGGGCAATAACAGGATTGGCCTTGATTATACGGTCGGTCCAGTTTTTCCATAGGGTTAAAACAGCCACGGCATAACTGATGGCATAGATCAGGCCGATAACGGCAAGTACAGCCATGTAAAAACGTTCAGGTGTCCAGCCATATTGCTCTACACGCAGCCAGACAGCATAAAGTGCGAGCAACGCAAAGGCAGGAAGAGTAACGTTTACAGCCATGATGAGCCATTGCACAGGTCCAGGAAAACCCTGGTTATCCTCTCCGGATTGAATCACGGCATTTTCAAAAAGAATAAAGAGGAAGAGCAGGGTGAGCAGCAACTGGGTAGCATGCCCTGTGGCCCAGAGCTTTTCCGGTCCCATAACAGCCAGCGTAAGGATGAAAAGAAGTGCGACCAGTCCAAGAAGTGGGGCAAGAAAACGGAACAGAGTCAGAACAATCTGTAACAGGGATTGAATGATTCTGGGCCGTTCACGTGCAAGCGAAACTCCCAGACCAAATGTCAGGCCGCTGAAAATATAGGCAAAAGGTTCACTGGTGAACAAATCACTGAAAAAATCGATGCTGATAAGCTCAAACAGTTCTCCGCAGAGCCCAAGGATTGCCCAGGCTGTGCCAAGAAACAATCCGGCAAAAAGCAGAAGGAGTTTGTTGGACCAGGCATTCTCAAACAGTGATTTGTAACGGGGAAACAATATTTCCTTTGATTTTGCACAACCGTTTTGACGTGCTGTCTGATAGTAGACAGCCGGGATCGCAAAAAGAACCATCATGCTCAATACCAGCGCCATTTGATAACTTGCCGGTATTGCATCATCTTTCCAAAGGAAACTGCCGGATAAGGAGAGGGCTACAGCCACCATACTGATGGAGAGACAAAAAATCGTATCGCCTTTCCAGCTGTTTCGTTCGAGGCAAAGGAAACACAATCCGGTCCCAAGGAGTAAAAAATAACTGCTTGCATAGGTCACAGAGCCGCTGATCAGGCCTGCGCCATAGTTTGCCAGGAGAAAAAGCAGGGTGGCACTACAGGTGCCTAAGCAGCTGAAGGTTATACGATACCAAAGAGATGCTTGGGGGAGTTCCGTGTCGGACATGAAAATGGCTCTGAATGATATTATGTCGGATTATAATTCCGGCGAGTCTGGTGGAAGATTGGGGCTGTAATAAGTTTATGAGCAGATATTTTTCTGACGAGATTTTTTGAACAAAAAATCTGCCAGACTGCGACAAATGATGCCGCAGATAACTTTGCAGGAAGTGATATCATGAGGATGGCCCTTGAAGATTAGTGCCGGAAGGCAAATCTTATTGAGCCAGATACCAGATGGAGAGTGATGATGCCAGAGACGAGTCAGCCGGTCGGTAGTGCCCTGTCCCATATTGCCGGCGCTTGGCGGGATATTGCCCAGAGCGCTTCCCGGACTTTGGGGTTGAGCAACTCGGAAACGTTGGTCGACAAGAAAAGTCTCAAGAAGATGATGGAAAGTTGCCTTAATGGTCGTGGTGGCGAGGTTTCTGCAAGAATGCGAACCGCAGAACTGGGGCAGGCCTACCTTGAGATGGATGAGGAAGGCCGCAAACTTTTTATAACTCTCCTCGCCAAAGATTTTTGTGCCAGCGAAGAGTTGATAAAACAGGCGATCTCTGAATTTGAAAGCTCAAGGAATGAAGCAGAGCGTGTGATTGCCGCGTACCATCTGCGACAGGCGGCAATGCCTGGCCGCCTGCAACTCCTGACCCAGTTTAATGCTCTGCCCAATGGGGTGAAGTTCCTGGTTGATCTGCGGAATGACCTGCTTGGTTTTAAGGGCAAGGACCCCTATCTCGAAGCACTTGACCAGGACCTGCAACAGCTCTTGAGCTCATGGTTTGATCCGGGGTTTCTGGATCTGGTTGAAATGACCTGGAACACTTCGGCGGCCCTTTTGGAAAAGCTGATCGCCTATGAAGCGGTGCATCAGATTACTTCTTGGGGGGATTTAAAAAACCGCCTGGATTCAGATCGGCGCTGCTATGCGTTGTTCCACCCACGGATGCCGGATGAACCTCTGGCGTTTGTCGAGGTCGCTCTGGTTAAAGGCATTGCCAGAAATGTACAGGATATCCTTGATGTGGAAGCTCCACTGGGGAATTCTCGCGATGCCGATACGGCTATTTTCTATTCCATCACCAATACGCAGACAGGTCTGCGCGGAATCAGTTTTGGTGAACAGCTGATCAAACAGGTCGTGCAACATTTGTCGCATGAAATGCCCTGGATCAAACGCTTCGCAACGCTGTCACCTGTCCCGGCTTTTCGCAGCTGGCTGGCGGATCTTGGCAAGGAGTTCTTCAGGGATGCGGTCACATCAGAAGAAATGGCGAACCTCAAGAAGAAAACCGGGGCTGAAGAAGCCAAGACAGCTATTTTCTTGTGCTTCCAGGACAAGGAATGGTTTGAGAACCCTGAATTGGCCGAGCTTTTAAGCGGCCCCTTGATGCGGCTTTGTGTGGCCTATTTTCTGGAGAAGGATGCCAAGGGTCGCGCCCTTGACCCTGTCGCAAGGTTCCATCTCAAAAATGGTGCACAACTTAATCAGATCAACTGGTTGGGAGATACATCCGAGAAAGGAATCGCTCAAGCTGCCGGAATGATGGTCAATTACAGCTATGATCTTGCCGAAATCGAGAAAAATCACGAAGGTTTTATGAACGATGGAACGGTTGCAATGAGCGCCCGGGTACGAAGTCACCTGAAACAACTCGGTGGTGCATTGGGCGAGGAGACAACCCTGCAGCGCTTGCGGAGGTCTATTATTGGCGGGCCACGGGCAGAGGCGAGTAGCAAATAATTTGTAACTTTCCGCTCAGCCTCACAGGTATAAAACTAAGCCCGGCTCTAAACCGGGCTTAGTCGTGAAGTGCCGTTTTATTTATTGGGTTGAGGCGTTACACGAAGATAGGGCTTATGTGCAACCCAGCCTTTGGGGAAGCGGTCTTTGGCTTCTGCATCACTCAGGGCAGGGACGATGATTACGTCTTCGCCGTCTTTCCAGTTTACAGGCGTTGCGACCTTGTAGTTTTCAGTGAGCTGCAGGGAATCTATCACCCGTAAAATTTCGTCAAAATTCCGTCCTGTACTGGCGGGGTAGGTAATGATCAGGCGGACTTTCTTGTTCGGATCAATAATAAAGACGGACCGAACCGTTAGCGTGTCGTTGGCATTGGGGTGGATCATGTCATAGAGGTTGGAGACCGAACGGTCCGCATCGGCGAGCAGAGGAAAGTTAAAGGGGTGTCCCTGGGTTTCCTCGATGTCACCAACCCAGCGGGTGTGATCGGAAAGCGGGTCTACGCTCAGGCCAAGAACCTTGACGTTCCGTTTCTCGAATTCGGGTTTCAGCTTGCCGACATAGCCCAGCTCGGTGGTGCAAACCGGGGTGAAATCTTTTGGGTGGGAAAAAAGAACTGCCCAGCTGTCGCCGACAAAATTATAAAAATTGATCGAACCTTCGGTTGAATCCTGAGTAAAATCGGGTGCGGTATCGCCCAGTCGTAAAGTCATTGTTGCCTCCAGGTTTTATGGCGGAGCGGTTGTTTCTACGCTCCTTTTAAAAGGGGTCGTATAGCACCCGCGCAAAGTCCGGTGCCTTAAAAATCAGCGCTGATCATAACCGGAAAGGTTGTGTATTAACAGTCATAACCGATTTTCCGATTTGCCTTTAAAAGACCTGCCTGTCGGACAGGATTATTTTAAAATTCTGGCAGCATCCAATGCAAAGTACGTAAGGACGGCATCGGTTCCGGCGCGTTTGAAGGCCATGAGGGTTTCCATCATCACAGCGTCATGGTCAAGCCAGCCATTGGCGGAAGCCGCCTTGATCATGGCGTATTCACCGCTGACCTGATAGGCCATGGTTGGCACACCGAAAGTACTTTTGATCCGCTGAATAATGTCGAGATAGGCAAGGCCCGGTTTGACCATGACCATATCTGCCCCCTGTTGCATGTCCAGTTCGACCAGTCGGAGGGCTTCCTCGCTGTTGGCGGGATCCATCTGATAGGTTTTCTTGTCACCTTTCAGCGCCCCTTTGGCGCCGACAGCATCGCGAAATGGTCCGTAAAAGGCGCTGGCATATTTCGCGGTATAGGACATGATTTTTGCATAGGTGTGGCCGGCTTCATCCAGCGTATCCCTGATCGCCCCAATGCGGCCATCCATCATGTCGGATGGTCCGACATAGTCACAGCCTGCTTCGACCTGGGCGAGGGCCTGTTTACAAAGAATTTCTACGGTCTCGTCGTTCAGGATAATGCCATTTCTGAGCAGGCCGTCATGACCATCAGAATTATAGGGATCAAGGGCAACGTCCCCGATCAGGGCGACATCCTTGTAATGTTTGCGAATGGCCCGGGTGGCAGAGCAGATAAGATTGTCCGGGTTATAGGCTTCGCGGCAATCAGGGGTTTTGGTTGCTGGATTGTTATAGGGGAACAGGGCGATTGCGGGGATGTCCAGATCAATGGCTTCACCAATGGCATCAACAAGACAATCAGGTCCGTAACGCTTGACGCCCGGCATGGAAGCTACCTCCGAGGAGCCATTTTCTTCCTGCAGAAAGACGGGCCAGATCAGGTCATCGACCGAGAGACGGTTTTCAGCCACAAGACGGCGGGTCCAGGCATCCGTGCGGGTGCGGCGCGGGCGGACAACGAGGTCCTGACTGTAGTTCCTATTCACTTGTTCTCTCCCAAGAGGATTCGTTTTGGCTACTTTCTCTCGTTCACTGGGGGATTGCAAGTTGGACAGGGGCATATCCCGTGAAATTTGGCGAGGCAGATCGTCGCGTTTCCACAGTACCGATACCTGTTTCGGGAATCTTGTGATGCACAATTAATCTGTAAAGGCGATGTCATGGATATACGCTTGGCAGGCAAGACTTTCGCTGGGTAGACTGACTGAACTGGAATTCATTCACAGGTGGTGTTTATGAAACGATATTTATTGGCTGGAGCAGCTGTTCTTGCCCTAGGTGTTACGACTGCTTTTGCGGCAGAAGTTCAGCTCCGTATTCTGGAAACAACAGATATCCACGTGCATGTGGTTGATTATGATTATTATCAGGATCAGGCTTCGGTAACTGTTGGCTTGGCCAGAACCGCCTCTCTGATCAAGGAGGCGCGCAGTGAAGTATCTAATTCGATCCTGATCGATAACGGCGATCTGATCCAGGGTAATCCGCTCGGCGATTATATGGCAAAGGAGCGGGGGCTGAAAGAAGGCGAGATCCATCCGGTTTTCAAGGCGATGAACCTGCTTGATTACGATGTTGGAAATCTGGGGAACCACGAGTTCAACTATGGCCTGGAATTCCTGAATGAAAGCATCGACGATGCTGCTTTCCCCTATATCTCTGCCAATGTTTTTGCTGATGATGGAGATGCTGATCCCACCAATGACAAGCCTCTGTATGACCCCTATGTAATCCTGAAGCGTGAAATGGTTGATGCCAGTGGGGTGAAGCACCCGATCAAGATCGGGGTTATCGGCTTTTTGCCACCCCAGATTACCCAGTGGGACGAAACCAATCTCAAGGGAAGGGCCGTAACCCATGACATCGTTGAAACGGCCCAACGATATGTGCCGCAAATGAAGGCTGAAGGCGCTGATGTTATTATTGCTGTTCCTCATTCGGGTCTGAGTGATGTGACGTCTCAGGGACGTGATGAAAACGCGACATACTACCTGTCGAAAGTAGAGGGACTGGATGCAATCCTCTTTGGTCATGCCCATAAGGTTTTTCCATCCGAAGACTATGTCGGCCTTGAAGGTGTTGATGTGGAAAAAGGGACGATCAACGGAGTTGCTGCAACCATGCCAGGGTTCTGGGGCAGTCACCTTGGTGTTGTAGACCTGACACTGGAGGTGGATGCGGAAGGAGAATGGAAAGTTGTCGACAGTAGGGGGACCACGCGTGAAATCTACAAGCGTGAGGGACGCGACAAAATCGCCCTGGTTGACGCTGATCCGGCAATTGCCGAGGCTGTTAAACAGGAACACGAAGAAACCATTGCTTTTATGGGAAAGGCTGTGGGAACAACACGAGCGGGGATCAATTCGTTTTTTGCCCTGGTTCAGGATGATCCTTCGATCCAGATCGTGACCAACGCCCAGAAATGGTATGTTGAAAAATTGATTCAAGGAACAGAATACAGCGGTATTCCGGTTCTTTCGGCAGGGGCGCCTTTCAAAGCTGGTGGTCGCGGAGGTGTTGACTATTATACTGACATTCCCGAAGGGCAGATTGCCCTCAAGAACGTGGCTGATCTTTATATCTATCCGAATACCCTTCGTGCCGTTTTGCTAAATGGTGCACAGGTTCGCGAGTGGCTGGAAATGTCCGCCGGTGCCTTTAACCAGATTGATCCAGACAACGCTGGCGAACAGGAATTGCTCAACAGTAATTTCCCCTCCTATAATTTTGATGTGATCGATGGGGTGGAATACAAAATCGATCTGACTCAAGCTGCCCGCTATAACAAGGAAGGTGAAGTGGTAAACCCCGACAGCCACCGGATTGTCGATATCAGCTACCAGGGAAAGCCGCTGGATATGGCAGCACAATTTATTGTCGCGACCAATAATTATCGGGCTCATGGTGGTGGAAGTTTCCCGGGTCTGGATGGATCTACTGTGATTATCCAGGCACCGGACGAGAACCGTACTGTCCTGGCCAACTATATCTTTGATCAGAAAACCCTTGACCCCAGTGCTGATGATAACTGGAGCTTTGCACCGATAACCGGAAATGTTCAGGTTGTTTTCGAAAGCACACCTTCTGGCCAGGAAGTTCTTAAGGTTTCTGATGCAGTGAAGTACCTGGGAGAAGGGAAGGAAGGTTTTTCAAAGTACAGCGTTGTTTTTTCTCAGTAAAAATGTGTTGTAAATTGTGATTTTGTTGGGTGAAGGGCTTGTCCCTTCGCCCTTTTTCTTTGGCAGGAATGATTAAATTTTCTGGATTTCAACTTTTAGTAATGAATTTTGTGGAGAATGGCAGTTTGATCACGCCAGAGAGGCAGGGCCTCACAGGAGAGAAGATGAACTGGTTCCACAATCTGAAAATCGTCCAGAAGCTAAGTGTCGGTTTGTCGGTTATACTGGCTATTATCTTGGCTTTTTCGGCCTTGATATATGTTGAAAACCGGGCGGTAGAAAAGGCAGCCAAACAAGCGGCCCACGCCTATGAGACAACAGTTGAATTGCGCAGTGTTCAGGTTCATCTGCTGAATATGACCTCGCTTACCCGCGGTATCATGGTCACCGCAGATGACTATCTTGTCGGGATTTTCAAAAATACGACAGAAGCCTTTGATAAGGATATTGAAAAGTTAATAGCTCTTTTCCAGGACGATCCTGAAGGCAAGGCTTTGGCGCAGGAGTTGAAAACCACAATTGTCAGCCTGCGAGACAATGTCTATGAAAAGCAGATTGCCCTTATGGCTGATCCGGCAACACACGAGCAGGCCAGAGAGATGGAGCGCAAAGGGGAAGGCTGGCCTTTCCTGGAGAAAGTGCTTAAAGCCGTTGATGAAGCAACAGAGCGTCAGCGCGGGATTCTGGATGAAAAAACCCTGGCTATGGATGCCGCTTTTTCCCGCCAGTCCCTGATCATTGCCATTTCGACAGGGTTGGCGATACTGGCATCGCTGGCGCTGCTGCTGTTCCTGGCCAAAAGCATTGGCGGACCAATCAAGCTGATTACCTCTACAATGCTCCGGCTTGCAGGAAGAGACATGGAAGTGGAAATCCCCCATGTGACCCAGAAGGACGAGATCGGCGAGATGGGGCGGGCCGTGGAAGTCTTTCGCGACAACATGGTGCAAGCGGACAAGATGGCCGTTGAACAGGAAACCCAGCGCGCCCGGCAGATCGCCAATGCTAAACGTCTGGAGGAATTGACAAGCGGGTTTGACAAAAATGTGGCATCGGTACTTGAAGCCGTTGAATCGGCCAGTCAGATAATGTCGAACAGTGCGACGGAAATGTCGGACATTTCAAACAATACCTTGTCAAAGTCAGCGACTGTGGTTTCTGCGGCTAATGAAGCGTCAGGGAATGTTCAGACTGTTGCTGCTGCAACAGAAGAGCTTCTGGCTTCTATTCAGGAGATATCGAATCAGGCTACCCGCTCCTCTGAGGTAGCCAGTAATGCTTCATCCATTGCAAATGATACCCAGGGGACTGTGCAGGAACTGGTTGCCAGTGCAGGACGGATCGGGGAAGTCGTCAAGCTGATCACAGACATCGCCGAGCAAACCAATCTTCTGGCCTTGAATGCGACAATCGAAGCTGCAAGAGCTGGAGATGCCGGAAAAGGCTTTGCTGTCGTGGCAAATGAGGTCAAGGGACTTGCCTCGCAAACAGCGAAGGCGACAGACGAGATTTCCAGTCAGATTGGCGCCGTCCAGGCGATCACTGAAAAAGCAGTGACTGCAATGGAGAATATCAGTCGGATCATCTCGGAAATCGAACAGACTGTTGGCAGCATCGCTGCAGCCGTTGAAGAGCAGACTGCCGCGACCCAGGAAATTTCACGCAACGTGAGTCAGGCTTCGACGGGGACCACTCAGGTTACGGAGTCAATGATGGAAGTGAATGATGCCTGTGAGCAAACGGGTAACAAGGCCAACACGGTGATCGATGCGGTATCCGAGTTGACCAAGCAGGCAGGTGGACTGAATAACGAAGTCCGGGTCTTCCTCTCGGAAGTCAGAAAAATAGGATAATTATTACCTCTATACAAAAAGATTGAGCCCAAAAAAGAGCAGGGAAGAATATTTTCTTCCCTGCTCTTTTTTTTTTTTAGTCATTAGAGTTAACACTCTAATTTAAGGCTTATTTACCAGTAGCTTCCAGAGCCTGGGTCAAATCGGCGATGATATCATCAATGTGCTCAATTCCGATGGAAAGGCGCACATAGCTTTCCGATATCCCGGTTGTCGCCTGTTCTTCAGCGCTGAGCTGGGAATGGGTGGTGGTGGCCGGGTGAATAGCCAAGCTTCGCGCATCCCCGATGTTTGCAACATGGAAGAACATCTTCAGGCCATCAATAAACTTGCGGCCGGCCTCTTTGCCGCCTTTGAGTTCAAAGCCGAGCAGGGCGCCGTAACCGCCTTTGAGGTACTGATCGGCCAGCGCGCGTTCCTTGCCTGTGGCAACACTTGGATGAATAACCTTCTCAACGGATGGGTGTTTGCAAAGGAATTCGGCCACAGCATTGGCATTCCGGCAGTGTTCACGCATACGTAAAGGAAGGGTTTCCATGCCCTGGATGAATTGGAAAGCATTCATCGGCGACATGGCGCAACCGAGGTCCCGAAGCAGGACAACTCGGGCGCGTATGATATAGGCAATAGGCCCGAGAGGTTTGACAGCTTCTGTCCAGACCGCTCCGTGGTAGCTGGGGTCGGGTTGGGTCAGAAGCGGGAAGCGTGCTGAGTTGGCCTCCCAATCAAAATTGCCGCCATCTACAATCATGCCACCGATAGAGGTTCCATGTCCGCCAATGTATTTCGTGGTGGAATAGACAACAACATGGGCGCCGTGTTCTATCGGACGACAAAGGATCGGCGCCGCTGTGTTATCCATAATCAGGGGAACACCGATCTCGGTGCCAATATCTGCGACTTCTTTGATCGGGAAAACTTTCAGGCGCGGGTTAGGCAGAGTTTCGGCGTAATAGGCCTTGGTATTTTCATCCGTTGCACGCCGGAAGTTTTCCGGATCAGACGGATCAACAAAGCGGACCTCTATGCCCATGTTGGGCAGAGTATTGGCAAAAAGATTATATGTACCGCCATAGAGTTCGGTCGAGCTGACAATATTGTCTCCGGCCTTCGCGACGTTCTGGATTGCCAGGGTACTTGCGGCTTGACCAGAGCTGACTGCGAGACCAGCAACACCACCTTCGAGGGCGGCAATACGTTCTTCCAGAACCGCAGTGGTCGGGTTCATGATACGGGTGTAGATATTGCCAAATTCCTTCAGCGCAAAAAGATTGGCTGCATGTTCAGCGCTGTTGAACTGGTAAGAGGTTGTCTGGTAGATCGGCACGGCAACAGCCCCGGTCTGAGGATCATTGCGATAGCCTGCGTGCAGGACAAGCGTTTCCGGATTTTTTGTCTCGATGGTCATGAAATCACCCGTTTTATTTGGTTTTCCAGAGAAAACTGATGCGCATGGACCTGGGGATTGCTAAGCGGAAGATTTAAGAAATGTCACAGAAAATCACGAGAAAGCAAAATGCGGATGGTGGCTTTCGGTCGTTTTAGCTGTATTTCTTAAGCGCCCGCAAGCTGAGCTCCAAATCAGCGCTAATGCGGGTAGTCTAAGTCAGGCCTGATGCTAGGAGCAAGATTAAAAATCTTTTGTTTCTGCAGCAAAAAACTGAGACAAGGTGAGGTCGTGGTTTTGTATCAATCAGCATCAAGGGGGGTGAAGTGAACCCTCATGATTGAAAATGATCAATAATTTTCTCCAGCGATGAATTTTAAATTGTTGAAATAGAAGAATATTATTCAAGTGTTTTGCTTTTTATAAAACGACATTGGGTTAATTCACCGTTAACGCCTCTCGCATAAGATATAACCAGATTTTTGAAAAGTTTATGGTTAGGTGAGGACATCGTGAAGGCCGCATATTTGCAAACTATCTCCCTGGTGGAACGCCTGCATCGGCAGTGTCTTGAGGTCGTAAAGGCTGAACTGGATCGTCGCGGCATAAGGGATCTGAATAACATTCAGGCCCTGATCCTCTACAACATCGGTGAAGAAGAGCTCTCGGTTGGTGAATTGACCCACCGTGGCTATTATCTCGGATCAAATGTTTCCTATAACGTTAAAAAGATGGTCGAGAACGGATATCTGAACCAGGAGCGCTCTGCGCATGATCGGCGGTCATTTCATGTGCGCGCTTCAAGTAGTGGCCTGGAAATCTATCATGCCATCTCCAGATTGTTTGATGCCCATGCTGAACAGATCAGTGGTGGTGTGGTTTCTCCAGAGGACTTAAAGGTGACAACCGCAACTTTGCATAGGTTGCAACTTTTCTGGTCGTCTCCTATGCCCCGTGGGGGAGGAGTCAACCCGGCTGCCTAGCAGAGGGGTTATGTTTGAATATTGTAATGGGCCTCTGTATAATATACGGAGGCCTTTTTGTTGAGGGTATCGAAGTGTGAGTAACTCTGCCCGTGATGTTATTATCGAGTTTGCCCAGGTAGGGGCCTACGTCAAGGTCAGCGCCTTTCACGAGGCAAGCATGACTGAGGTTTCTATTGTCGGGGACCCTCGTGAAACAGAGGCTGTTCTGAAAGCGACTGTTTTAAAAAAACTGTTTTTTGTTATGGGGAAATCTGAAAAAAAGGCCCGGGAAGGAACAACCAAAGCAAAAAAAGACCGGGGGATCGTTGTTTGATCCGGATTTTGGGAAGCCCGGTATAGACCTTGAACTTTACCCGGTAATAATATTACACATCCAGTCTGTTGTATTCAGTATCTGTGCCGTATCCAGCTGCTTAAAGTGGGTTTTTAAGCCTTTGACAGTTATTGCCTATGAAATGATCATGCCGCAGATGGTCTAAAAACTGTACGTTAATTGTCGTGCAGGCGGCAAAAGAATCATTTTATAACTTGTTGCGACAGTAAAATTTCAAGACAGCTTGTCACCTGACAATTTATCCTGTCCTTTTAGGAACGGGCTATATGCCATGCATTCTCTTTCCTTTGGAAAGGAACCTGTGGTATGTCATCTCCAAGCTTGATTGAGATAACAGATGTGCGGGCAGATGAGTAAAAAAACAATCGTTCTGGCTTCAGACCATGCAGGATATGAGCTGAAAGACAGTCTGAAAGAAGACGTTATTGCACTAGGCTATGACGTTCTCGATTTGGGAACCAACGGACCAGATTCTGTGGATTATCCGGATTTTGGAACCGCTCTGGCAAAGGCAATCCAGAACGGGGATGCTGAAACCGGAATTCTGGTTTGCGGGTCTGGTATCGGTATTTCCATTGCTGCAAACCGTCATGCGGGTATTCGCGCTGCACTCTGTCACGATGAGACACTGGCCCGTTTATCGCGCGAGCATAACGATGCCAATGTTCTGGTCCTGGGAGCCAGAACAACAGGTATTGAGGTTGCGAAAGCTTGCCTGAATACTTTTCTGAACACCGAGTTCGCCGGCGGACGTCATCAGCGTCGCGTCGAAAAACTCGGATAAATAATCACCTTTACCTGAGAGTGAAGTTGCCATGAGCTTAGATACAAAAACCTTCTTCACTGCGCCTTTGGCTCAGACAGATCCGGAAATCGCAGCAGCAATCAACCACGAGCTTTCCCGTCAGCAAAATCAGATCGAACTGATTGCGTCGGAAAACATTGTATCCCTGTCTACCATGCAGGCATTGGGAACTGTTTTGACCAATAAATATGCGGAAGGTTATCCAGGCCGTCGCTATTATGGTGGTTGTGAACATGTGGATGTTGTCGAAGATCTTGCAATTGAGCGTGCAAAAAAGCTGTTCGATTGTGCCTATGTCAACGTTCAGCCACACTCCGGTGCGCAGGCAAACCAGTGTGTTATGCTGGCTCTGGTAAAGCCGGGCGAAACGATTATGGGGCTTGATCTGGCCTCTGGTGGACATCTGACCCACGGTTCACGTCCAAACCTTTCCGGTAAATGGTTTAATGCTGTTTGTTATGGCGTGAGCCCTGAAACCAACGAGCTTGATTTCGATGAAATCCGTAAACTGGCTGTCGAACACAAGCCTAAACTGATCATTGCGGGTGGATCTGCTTATCCCCGTATTATCGATTTCGTGAAGTTCCGGGAAATTGCAGACGAAGTCGGCGCATATCTCCATGTTGATATGGCACATTTTGCCGGTCTGGTTGCTGCTGGCATTCATCCAAGTCCTTTGCCGCATGCACATGTTGTGACCACGACGACCCACAAGACCCTGCGCGCAGGCCGTGGCGGGATGGTTTTGTCTAACGATCTCGAGATCGGTAAAAAAATCAACTCAGCTGCCTTCCCTGGTCTGCAGGGTGGTCCGCTGATGCACTGTATTGCCTCAAAAGCTGTCGCTTTCAAAGAAGCTCTTGATCCTGCGTTCAAGGACTACGCCAAACAGGTTGTCAGTAATGCCAAGACTCTGGCTGCCACACTTGTCGAAAATGGCTTTGCCATTACAACTGGTGGCACAGATACGCATCTGATGCTGGTCGACCTGCGCCCCAAGGGACTGACAGGAAACATCGCTGAAGAGAGCCTCGACCGCGCTGGTTTGACTTGTAATAAAAACGGTATTCCGTTTGATCCAGAGAAACCAATGGTGACTTCCGGTATTCGTTTGGGGACACCGGCAGGGACCACACGTGGCTTCAAGGACGAAGAATTCAAGAAAATTGGTCTGTTGATCACTAAAGTTCTTGATGGACTTGCCGCAAACCGCGAAGATAACTCCAAAATCGAGGCGGAAGTGAGAGAGGAAGTGCAGGCGCTTTGCCGGGCATTCCCGATCTATCCAAATCTGGAGATCTAAATAGTACTCCGGGTTACGCTTCGTTGTGAAACGTAACCCGGATCACCTTTCGGGGTGAAACAGTGAGGAAATATGCGCTGTCCGTTCTGTAGTAGTGAGGAAACGCAAGTCAAGGACTCGCGACCAACAGAAGATCATGCAGCCATTCGCCGTCGTCGGCAATGTGCGAGCTGTGGCGCTCGGTTTACGACCTTTGAGCGGGTTCAGCTCAGAGAGCTGACCGTTATCAAGGGAAATGGCCATCGCGAACCTTTTGATCGGGAGAAAATTTCCCGTTCAATGAACATCGCTTTGCAAAAAAGAGATGTTGAGCGGGACCGGATTGAACGTGTTGTCAGCGGTATTGTCCGGCGACTTGAATCCTCTGGAGAAAGTGAAGTTGCATCTGATCTGATCGGTGAACTGGTCATGGATGCTTTGGCAACACTTGATCAGGTTGGCTATGTTCGTTTCGCCTCGGTGTATCGGGATTTTAAAGAAGTAAGTGATTTCGAAGACTTTGTCGGCCGGCTCGGGGACGATATTGAAATACTTGATCGGGATCCCTCGTAAACAATCCTCATTTAAAGTAGAATTGCCTACATGTCTGGCGATCAACTCACGACTGACCTTCAACATATGAATGCTGCTCTGTCTCTGGCCGGGCGCGGTCTTGGACGTACGGCTCCAAATCCGGCGGTTGGCTGTGTGCTGGTCAAGGATGGAAGGGTGATTGGACGCGGCTTTACCCAGCCGGGAGGACGCCCCCATGCCGAAGTCGGAGCTCTGGCCCAGGCGGGGGCACAGGCGCGCGGAGCAACGGCCTATGTCACACTCGAACCCTGTGCGCATCACGGGAAAACGCCTCCCTGTGCTGATGCACTTATTGCAGCCGGGATCCGACGCTGTGTTGTTGCTGTCGAAGACAGCGATGTGCGTGTTAAGGGGCGGGGACTTTCCCGAATGCGTGAAGCCGGCATTATTGTCGAGACCGGTTTATGTCGTCAGGAAGCAGAAGATCTCAATGCCGGATTTTTTCTCCGGATCCGCCATGGACGCCCGCTGGTTACCTTGAAAGTTGCAACAACTCTGGATGGCCGGATTGCAACAAAGACGGGTGAAAGCAAATGGATCACCGGCGAAGCAGCCCGGCGGGCCGGACAGATGCTGCGCGTTCGTAATGATGCGATTCTGGTGGGGAGCGGTACGGCTGTTCTTGATGACCCGCGACTGGATGTCAGGTTAAAGGGGCTGGAAAACGCGTCACCTTTAAGGGTTGTGATGGATGGTCGGCTTCGACTGCCTCTGACCCATGATCTGGTTGCGACGGCGACAACGCGTCCGACACTGTTGATGACGCTGGAAGGCAATGATCCCAATCGCCTGCAGGCCTATCGTGACGCGGGAGTAGAAGTTGTTACGCTATCACGGGATACCCAGGGCTATATCGATCCGGGAATGGCGCTGAGGGCGCTCGGGGATCGCGGTATTACCCGGATTCTGGTTGAAGGCGGCAGCCATATTATCGGCTCTTTGTTTCAGGCGGATCTGGTCGACCGGATTGTCTGGTTTCGCGCGGCCAAAATCATTGGCGGAGACGGGATTGCTGCTTCAGTGGGCTTCGGCCTTGAACGGCTTGAGCTGGCGCCCAAGTTTAATTTGACCAGTGTTTCAAAACGGGGTGATGACATTATGGAAAGCTATCGCCGAGAGCTTTGACCCAACGGACGATCTTTGATTCAACAACGCATAAACTCTGAAGGCACGATTCACGCATGTTTACCGGAATTATTACAGACCTGGGCTCGGTTCGCGACATTGAGGAAAAGGGAGATAAGCGTTTTGTTTTCAATTGCGCCTATGACATGGACACTGTGGATATCGGGGCATCCATTGCCTGTTCCGGGGCTTGCCTTACTGTCGTGGGCAAGGGAAACGGCTGGTTTAGTGCGGATGTTTCTGCCGAAACGCTTTCAAAAACCACTTTGGCAAACTGGCGGGTTGATACATTGGTGAACTTTGAACGGGCCTTGCGTCTGGGGGATGAGCTCGGAGGACATTTGGTGTCCGGACATGTCGATGGTGTTGCATCGGTGGTGCGTATCGTTGCAGAGGGTGATTCCAGGCGATTTACCTTTGAGGCACCGGAAGAACTGGCAAAATACATTGCTCCCAAAGGGTCTGTTGTACTGGATGGTGTGTCTTTGACTGTTAACGAAGTTGAAGGCAATCTATTCGGAGTCAATATTATTCCCCATACAGCCGAGATGACGACTCTTGGTCAGTGGCAGGTTGGTGAATATAGCAAAGGCGATTGCCTGGTTAATCTTGAGATTGATCTCTTGGCACGCTATGTCGGGCAATTACTTGAAAGGCAGCATAATGGGTGAAACACAAGCCGGAAAAGGTGGCTCGACTGCATTCAGCAGTATCCTTTCTCCTCCCGAAGAGATCATCGAAGAAGCCCGCAATGGGCATATGTTTATTCTGGTTGATGATGAAAATCGGGAAAACGAGGGAGACCTGGTAATCCCTGCCCAGATGGCGACCCCTGAAGCGATCAATTTTATGGCAAAATATGGTCGAGGTTTGATCTGCCTTGCCCTGTCTAAAAAAAGAGTTGAAGAACTCGGTCTGTCCTTGATGGCACAAAAAAACGGCACTCGACACGAGACGGCCTTTACGGTTTCTATCGAAGCCAAAGAGGGGGTCACAACCGGGATTTCTGCGCCTGACAGGGCAAGAACAATTTCTGTTGCGATTGACCCCGCTGCCAGTGTTGCCGACATTGTGACACCCGGCCATGTTTTTCCGCTGGTGGCACGTGATGGAGGTGTTCTGGTCAGGACAGGCCATACAGAGGCCGCGGTTGATATTGCGCGTCTGGCCGGGCTCAATCCGGCTGGTGTTATCTGCGAGATCATGAACGATGATGGCACCATGGCGCGTCGTGATGACCTGATCGATTTTGCCAGAACGCACAAGCTGAAAATTGCCACGATTGCTGATCTTATTGCTTACCGCAGGAAACACGATCATCTGGTCGAACGTACACTGGAAAGCACCTTCGTGTCCGATTTCGCAGGCGGTTTCAATCTGGCGGTTTACGTCAGTAAAACGACCTATGCAGAACATATTGCGCTCTGGAAAGGTGAAATCCGTTCAGATCGACCTGTAATGGTCCGTATGCATGCTCTGAATGTTCTGGATGATGTGCTTGGGGACAGTCGCAGTGGCAAGGCGGGTGATCTGCACAATGCAATGAAAATGATTGGCAAGGAAGGAGAAGGCGTGGTTGTTCTGATCCGTGAACCTTCGCCGAGCAGTCTTTCCGATGCAATCAGGACACGGATTGGGCAGGCCCCTACTGGAAGTCATGATTTGCGTGATTATGGCGTTGGGGCACAGATACTTCTTGATTTGGGTGTCGGGGAGATGATTCTGCTCACCAATTCAGAGAAACACATCGTAGGGCTTGACGGATACGGTCTTTCTGTTGTTGAACAGCGTCCAATCGATGAAGCGTGAACGGCAACTGCCGATCATCCTTCCAATATTTCTAACAAGGTACCAGTGAATGACTGATAAACCACATGTTCTGATTGTCGAGGCTCGCTTTTACGAGGCGATTGCCGACGAGATGAAAAATGCAGCTATTGCCGAGCTGGAAAAAGACGGCTGTAGTTACGAGGTTATCGCGGTAGCAGGTGCATTTGAATTGCCTGCAGCTATCAAGTTTGCCTCGCAGCGTAAATCTGGCCGGGCTTTTGATGGCTATGTGGCTCTTGGCTGTGTTATCCGTGGCGAGACAAGTCACTATGACTATGTCTGTGTTGAAAGTGCCCGTAAGCTCCAGGATCTGGCGGTCGACTCAAATATGGCAATTGGCTATGGTGTTCTGACGGTAGAGAATGAATCTCAGGCCTGGGCTCGAGCCCGTCAGTCAGAAAAGAACAAGGGTGGGGCTGTAACCCGGGCGTGCCTTGATATGATTGCACTGAAACGCCTCTATGGTGTGGCATAAAGGACTCCTTATTCCGTGACTGATGAAACCCCGAATTCCCCTCCGAGTGCCAGTTTGAAGAAGAGTATGGCGCGGCTTGCCTTGATCCAGGCGTTGTTCCAGATCGAGTTTAACGAAGCGAGCGCCAAAACGGTGCTGAATGAGTTTCTAAACGGCAGAATTGACGAGGAAATCGACGGCCTCAATCTTGCTGCTCTTGATCAGAACCTGTTCATCCAGCTCTTCAAGGGGGTTAACGAAGAACGCGCGCTTCTCGACGATATGGTCAGCTCGGTTCTGGACAAAAGCTGGCCAATGCATCGGCTTGATCCTTTGCTCCGGCTTGTGATGGTCGCTGGTGCTTATGAAATCCAGCAGCGGACTGATACACCGGTAAAGGTGATTATCTCCGAGTATGTGGATGTGGCGCATGCCTTTCTTGGTGACAAGGAAACGGCAATGGTGAATGGCGTTCTTGATCGCTTGGGTCATAGCCTGCGTAAGGACGAGTTTTCCTGAAAGTAGGCTGACTGCGTGGAAAAAAGCGAATTTGATCTGATCAAAAGTTATTTTGCTCCTCTGGCTTCGGGCTATGAAGAAGCATTTGATCTGCTTAACGACGCGGCACTGATCTCCGAAAAACCGCAAGCCTCAACGGTTGTGACAATGGACACTCTAATCGCGGGTGTCCATTTTCTTATGTCTGATCCGGCAGGCGACATTGCGCGGAAGTGTTTGCGGGTCAATCTGTCGGATCTGGCTGCGATGGGGGCGGCGGCATTTGGCTACAGCCTTTCCATGGCTTACAACAGCCAGATTGATGTTGGTTGGGTCAAGGAATTCACGACTGCGCTGGGCGAAGATCAACAGAGGTTTTCCTGCCACCTCATCGGGGGGGATACCGTTGTTACTCCCGGGCCGCTCACCATCACCATTACATGTTTTGGGTCTGTTGCCCGCCATCAATGTTTAAAACGAAACACGGCTGAAGTTGGAGAAGATGTCTGGGTCAGTGGTGATCTGGGCGATTCTGCTGCGGGTTTGAAGTTGTTGAACAAAGAACTTGATGTGTCTGACGCAGAGGCGAGGGCGCAGTTAATTCATCGGTACCGCGTCCCTGAACCACGGTGTGACCTGGGGATAGAGTTGCTCCAGAACGCCATTTCCCGAACAGCTATGGATGTATCGGATGGCTTGCTGGCTGATCTTGGCCATATTGCCCGCGCCTCCAACATCGCCGTCGAACTCTATGAAGACAAAATTCCACGATCAGCGGCTTTTTCTGCGCTGATGTCCAGCAGTCCTGATCTGGGGCTGGCGCTTGCTGTGACAGGGGGAGATGATTATGAAATTGTCTTTACTTCAGATCCCGCGCAGGAACAGGCGATACAGGAATTATCAAGGAAGCTGTCCTTGAAGTTATCCAAAATTGGCAAGGTCGTTTCCGGCCATGGGGTTCGATTGATATGCCGAAATGGAAAAACTTTTCTTCCAACAAAGGCGGGCTGGACACATTTTTAATGTTTCCATGCGAGAATCTTTGCCATACTCGCCAAAATCCTTTTCAGGAGATCAGTTTAGCTTGTGACAAAACAGGTGCCAGGATCCTGAAGTAAACAATGAGCTGGTGGTTTAATGAAAAAAATAATCCTTGTCCTTGCTGTTTTGCTCCTGTTGGGAGGAGGGGCAGCTGCGGCCTGGTGGTTTTTCTTTAAGCCTGCGGACGGTGCAGAGGACGTTGTCGAGGCTCCGCCGGAAATCCCTTCCGGTTACCTTGAGTTTGCTCCCATGGTCATTCCACTGATCAAAGAAGGGGTTGTTACTCACCATGTAACCGTGAAAATTGTTGTAGAGGTGCCGGAGGGGGAACCGCTCATCAATACCGAGCGCTGGAAGATCAGGTTACGTAATGACTTCATGGCAGAGCTGCACGGGCTTTATAATTATCGCTATTTTACCAAAGAAGGTTATGCGACCCCCGTTATCCAGAATCGTCTGGTTATTGTTGCCCAGAAAGTGATGGGCAAGGATACAATCAGAGGGGTTGAGCTGATTGTAGAGAATATCTCAAAACCTTCTAATAGTTGAGATAATAACTTGCTGCTTGTCTGATTCTCTCTTGGAAAGCTGGTTTCTTCCTGTATATGGTTTATCTCCTTTCTGAGAGAAATGCATGACAGAGCGCGATCCAACCAAAGCGAATGTGTTTTTTCTGGCAATATGCCAGGCACTGGGAATGAGCTGTGGCTCCATGTTGATCTCCATGAGTGCACTCGTGGGGACGACATTGGCCGAGGATAAGTCTAACGGAACATTGCCGTTATCGTTGCAGTTCATTGGTATGATGGTCTGTGCCTTGCCGATTTCCTATCTCATGAAACACTACGGGCGCCGGGCAGGCTTTTCCCTCGGTGCTGTTTGTGGCGCGCTTTCAGGATTTTTTTCAGCTCAAGCGATTCTCGACGGTAACTTCCTGCTTTTTTGCCTCAGCTCGTTTCTTTTCGGGGCCTTTATGTCGACAGTGGCCTACTTCCGCTTTGCCGCGGCAGATACAGCAACCGAGGAGTTCAAGAGCAAGGCAATCTCACTGGTTATGGCAGGAGGTGTGATTGCCGCTTTTGCTGGCCCGGAGCTTGCCAAGTGGTCCAAGGAGATGGATTTTTTTGGACCGGTGCTTTTTGTCGGAAGTTTTTATGCGATTTCGGTCCTCTGTCTGTGTACCCTGGTGATCATCCAGTTTATCGATATCCCCCGGCTGCAGATACATGAAATTCAAAGCAGTGGTCGTCCAGTCATCGAGATAGCCCGGCAACCGGTGTTTTTTGTTGCTGTGCTGAGTGGAATTGTCAGCTATGCCTGCATGAACCTGATCATGAGCATAACACCGGCCGCGATGATCGCCTGTGCTCATCCCTTTGAAGCCGCGGCGACCGTAATCCAGTGGCATGTGTTCGCCATGTATGCCCCGTCGTTTTTTACCGGAACACTGATCCGCAAGTATGGTGCCGTGCGTATTCAGTTGCTTGGTGTGTGTTTCCTGCTTATTGCCGCTTCCATCAACCTGAGTGGGGTTGCTTTGGAGCAATTCTGGTTTGGTCTGGTTGCGCTCGGCCTGGGGTGGAATTTCCTCTACGTCGGCGGCAGTACAATGCTGACGGACTCCTATCGCCCGGAAGAGCGGGCAAAGATCCAGGCATTTAACGAGCTTCTTGTGTTTGGGGTTGTGGCCACGACAGCTTTTGGGTCGGGGCAGATCTATCAAAAACTGGGTTGGGATGCCGTCAACCTGTTGGCTTTTATCCCGATCATCCTGTTTTTGCTTGTTCAGTTGTCTTTCAGAAGACAGCTGAACAAGCGTGCGATTGCCTAGAATCGGCTATTTATTACCGCCTGGATTGAACTTGCCGAGGTTGCCCAACAGTTGCTGAATGATGGTCAGGTCCTGACCTTCGGTTGGTGTTTCCCGGGTGACGGGATCAATAACCCGACCATCTTCAAGCGCGTAGGCATGGGATTCTTCAAGCATGCCATCGGAAGAGAACTTTACAATCAAAACGGTACGATCCAGAACGACCGGGTCATAGAAGGCTGTTTTTTCAACTTTTTCACCGATGTAGTACCAGACCTGGTCTTGAAAGGTGGAGAGAGTTGAAGGAGAGCCCAGTCTATCCGCAACGTCACGGCGGGTATGGACGCCCTTTTCCAGAGAGCTGACTTCTTCGGGGTCCGGGAAGTTTCCCCGCACAGAGACACTGCTCTCGCAAGCCCCGAGAAGCAGGGGGAGTACCAGTCCGGCAAGGAAAGACTTTGTGCGTAGGGAGAAACTCTGCGACATGACCAAACTCGAATAGAGGTTAAAAATAATTTGCTGCAATGCTCTTTAGCATAAAGGCGGTTCTTGATAAACCTACCGCGTAGAGATCGCAAAAGGTACAGGCACTATATCCCCCCTGTTTTCTTTTTCGAGTCATAAATCAATGCTCTTTGAAGCAGAGGACTGAATAAATTGTTCAATAAGCTCTTTGGTCGCAATCGGGAAGATGATGCGGTGCATGATCTTTATGTATCACTTGTGACGCAGGCAAGAAACGAGACTTTCTTCCGCGAGTTGGGCGTGCCTGATAGTCTGGATGGCCGGTTTGATCTGTTAACGTTGCATATGTTTTTGGTCCTGCGCCGCTTGAAGGCTCAACATGAACATACAGCCGGATTCTCGCAGAAACTATTTGATTTGATGTTTCGGGATATGGACCTCAGCTTGCGCGAAGCCGGGGTCGGGGATGTTGGGGTTGGAAAACGTGTGAAAGCGATGGTACAGGGGTTTTATGGCCGGATCGCCGCCTATGAAGAGGCGCTGGGATCGGGGCGTGAGGCGCTGTCTCTTGCTCTGCAGAGAAATCTCTATGGCACGGTCGAAGTCAATCAGGAATCCCTTGAGCGTATGTGCGGTTATATTGAGGAACAACAAGCGGCTTTAGCTGCGATCGATGTTTCAGAAATTCTGTCCGGGAAGACAGGATTTCGGGGTATGCCTGATCTGCAATAAAGGCTATTGACCCACGTTAAGGCTGAACCTATTGTGCGCAGCCTTGCCCTTTGTGGTAAAGTTATGGGGTCTTTCGTGTAAAATAATACGATTTGCCGAGGTCCCTTTGTTCGCCATGGATCAGGAGTGCAGCGATGGTATCGCGGTACGAGAACGAATTTTCGCGGCGTTATCCTGCAGACAGGATCCAGGCGCGTTCCCAGGTTATTGAACTGAAGGCCAAGCCAGAAGAATGTGCAGCACTTGCACGGCGGTTTGATTTGGTCGAGTTGAATAACCTCTCGGCGGTTCTTAATCTGGAGCCAAAGGGGAAAGGTTCGTTATTGTTGGTAACGGGGCAATTAAAAGCGGATGTAATCCAGGCTTGTGCTGTTTCGGCAGAACCAATTATATCTTCTCTTGATGAAAGCTTCGAGATTCTCTATAGCTTTGACCCAGTAGACGAAGCTGGTGATGAGATACTTATAGATATGGATGCCGAAGATCCGCCAGAAATGGTAGAACTTCAGGGAATAGATTTTGGCGAAGCTGTTGCACAACAGCTGGCTGTGATGCTGGACCCTTATCCACGTAAATCTGGAGTTTCCTGGGATGGTGAGTCTGTTGATGAGGCTCCTGACGAGGAAAAGGCACCGCAAACGGAAAAACATAACCCGTTTTCAGTGCTGAAAGACCTTCAGAGTAAAAAGTAAGTTGGCGTTACCGTCATTAGGGCTTGCCGTCGCGGCTCTTATTGGCTAAGAAGCGGCGAGATTTTTTATTAAAGCTACATGCGAGAGTTAGAGCAATGGCTGTTCCAAAGAGTAAAGTTAGTCCTTCCCGTCGTAACATGCGTCGGGCCCATGATGCACTTGCACCAAGTGTGCACCAGGAGTGTTCAAACTGTGGTGAGCTAAAACGCCCACACCATGTTTGCGCTTCTTGCGGTCACTATGATGGCCGTGACGTGGTTGAAGCCGAAGCCTGAGACTAGTCTGACAAGTCTTATGTGATGGGCCGATCTTTATGGTCGGCCTTTCTTACGTGGTCCAACTCGACAAGACAGGAAGCCAGTGAGCGCTCGTATAACCATAGCCTTAGATGCAATGGGTGGAGATGACGCACCGGGTATCGTCGTTCAGGGAGCAGAAATTGCATCCCAGAGATATCCTGACGTCCAGTTTCTCATTTTTGGTCACGAGAAGGAGGTTCTGCCTCTTATCGAACAAACGACCAGGCTTAAAAAAGTTGTCGAATTTGTCCACGCTGACGACAAGGTGCTCAGCGATGACAAACCTGCAGTAGCATTGCGCTCCCGCAGGAAGTCGTCGATGCGCCTTGCCATCAATGCTGTCCATGAAGGCCGGGCTGACGGAATCGTCTCTGCCGGCAATACGGGTGCTTTGATGGCAATGTCCAAGTTCGTCCTGAAAACGCTTCCCGGCGTTGATCGTCCGGCGATCGCTTCCTTTTTTCCAACGCTCCGAGGGGAATCCCTCATGTTGGATCTCGGAGCGAATCTGAGCTGTGATGCTGACAATCTTTTCGATTTTGCTGTAATGGGCAATGCCTTCGCCCGCTGTGTTCTCGGTGTTCAGGAGCCTTCTGTTGGTATCCTCAACGTCGGTTCAGAGGATGTGAAGGGGCATGAGTATCTGCAGGTTGCCAGCAGTATGTTGCGACAGGCAGACCTGCCAGGCGAATTCGTCGGTTTTGTCGAGGGGGATGACATCGGCAAGGGAACCGTCGATGTGATTGTTACAGATGGTTTTACCGGCAATGTCGCTTTGAAAACCGCCGAAGGTACCGCCAAGCTCATCAGCGAATTTTTCCGGCAAAGTTTTAAAAGCAGCCTGCTGGCAAGCCTTGGGTACATCCTGGCAAGCTCAGCTTTGGGCAAGCTGAAAAAACGCGTTGATCCCCGGCTGTACAATGGGGCTATCTTCCTTGGTTTGAACGGGATTGCTGTGAAAAGCCATGGAGGAACCGATGCGGTTGGCTTTGCCAATGCAATCGCGGTTGCTGTGGATATGCGGCAGCAGGATATAATCAAGAAAATTCGCGAGGATTTCGATTCGCTTACCCGCGAAACACTGAATGAACAGGCTGCATTTGAATGATGATACGTTCCGTAATAAAGGGCTGTGGGTCGTATTTGCCAGAACGTATTGTCACCAATGACCAGCTGGCGGAACGGGTAGATACTTCTGACGAATGGATACAACAGCGTACCGGTATTAAACACCGCTATGTCGCGGGTGAAAACGAGCTGACATCTGATCTGGCCACCAAAGCGGCAAAAGCTGCTCTGGAACATGCAGGTATCGATGCTGTGGCTGTCGATCTGATTGTTTGCGCGACAGCTACGCCGGATGAGACTTTCCCGGCGACAGCGACTGTTGTACAGAAAAATCTGGGAATTTTCCGAGGGGCCGCTTTTGACCTGCAGGCGGTCTGTAGTGGCTTTGTCTATGGACTTTCTGTTGTTGACAGCATGATCCGTGCGGGGCAGGCCAAGACAGTATTGCTGATCGGAGCGGAGACATTCTCCAGAATTCTGGATTGGGAAGATCGTTCTACCTGCGTGCTGTTTGGTGATGGTGCTGGTGCTGTAGTTCTTCAGGCAGAGGAAGGATGTGGGGAAAATCAGGATCGGGGTATTCTGAACACTCATATCTATTCAGATGGCCGATATCACGATGCGCTCTATGTTGATGGGGGACCTTCTTCGACGGGTGTAGCCGGATTCTTGCGTATGGAAGGCAAGGAAGTTTTCCGGCAAGCTGTTTCCAGAATGCCGGAATCCATTGATGCTGCGCTGGAGAAATCCGGACTTGTTGCCGAGGATATTGACTGGCTGGTTCCACACCAGGCAAACATCCGTATTATCGAGGCAATGGGCAAAAAATTACGCCTGCCTAAAGAGCGGGTTGTTATTACTGTTGATAAGCATGCCAACACTTCGGCGGCTTCTATCCCGCTGGCTTTGACAGAAGCCGTCTATGATGGCCGGATCAAGCAGGGCGATATGATCATGATGACCGCCATGGGTGGTGGATTTACCTGGGGCTCTGCGTTGCTGCGCTGGTAAAGTAAATTGGCTTCTTACGAGGCCCTTCTCAGATAAAACTTGTCATTTCACGTGAAGTCGAGCAAAATTGCCCTTGTATATCATATGGGTTAGCGAATATATCGCATAATCCAGATAAAGATAACAGGGGAGTGTCCTTCATTATGGGTGCAACAATAACACGTGCTGATCTGAGTGAAGCTGTATACCAGGAAGTCGGTCTGTCCAGAAATGAATCTGCAGAACTGGTCGAATCAGTTCTGAATGAAATTTCTGAAACCCTTATCAAAGGCGATACGGTCAAGATTTCCTCTTTTGGCAGTTTTGCCGTTCGGGAAAAGGGCGAGAGGATCGGGCGTAATCCAAAAACCGGCGAAGAAGTGCCGATTTTACCTCGGCGTGTTCTGGTGTTTCGGGCATCCCATGTGTTGAAAAATAAAATCAACAACTCCCTTTAAATATTATTCCTGCCGGATTTCCGGATGACCAGGCCGAAAGCAAGTAAAAAGCGGGAGTAAAATCTGCAAGATGTCTACTGCAGAAACGACAACCAAATCAGCGGCCGCGTTCCGTACCATCAGTGAAGTATCCGATGATCTGGATGTGCCTCAGCACGTCCTGAGATTTTGGGAGACTAAATTCCCTCAGGTAAAGCCGCTCAAGCGTGCTGGGCGCCGAAGGTATTATCGTCCGGAAGATCTTGATGTGCTGCGCCAAATCCGGGACCTGCTCTATCGGGATGGTTATACGATCAAGGGGGTTCAAAAGCTCTTTAAGGACGGCAATTTTAAAGAAGAGGCCCCAGAAGTTCACTCAGATTCTGCTCAATCCAAACCTGCCAAAATTGATAATGATTTGGGGACTTTGCTTACTTCAGGACTTGGTACAGACGAACAGAGGAAGCTTTTGATGGAGCTGAAAAAAATCAGATCCTTGCTGAGCTAGAACGAGGGTATTTTTTTTCTTTTCCCCCATTGCCATGACCGGAGAGCAAAGGTATATAGGGCTGGTTCGCGATGAAATATTCTCTGAATAGTTTGTTGTGACTGACGGAGTATAGCGCAGCCTGGTAGCGCACTTGGCTGGGGGCCAAGGGGTCGCAGGTTCAAATCCTGCTACTCCGACCATTAGAAAAACCTCTGATCTTTGGATCGGGGGTTTTTTTGTTGGGAAAGTGGATCGTAGATTCTGATTCGGCCAGAAAACTGTTTTTGCCGGGCTGGTTCTGCCGGGGTTCTATGCTAGTCTTGCGCGCGTTGCGTGAGGCGGGCGGCAAGGGGGA
This sequence comes from Kiloniella laminariae, assembly GCF_027214005.1. Classification (GTDB taxonomy): domain Bacteria; phylum Pseudomonadota; class Alphaproteobacteria; order Kiloniellales; family Kiloniellaceae; genus Kiloniella; species Kiloniella laminariae_A. The sequence continues at coordinate 58,928 of NZ_JAPWGY010000002.1, read as the reverse complement.
TTTTTATGCGTGCTGTTCTTGAGGAAAAGAAAGTTGTTCTTGATGTACGGGAACTTACCCGGAGTTTTGGCCAGATACGGGCACTGGATAATGTAAGCTTTTCTGTGCAGCAGGGGCGTTCTCTTGTCATTATCGGCGGATCAGGCAGTGGCAAAACTCTATTGCTGAAAGCTATTCTTGGCGTCGTCGATGTTGATTCAGGGCAAATTCTGGTCGATGGGCAGGACATGACCGGGCGTGCCCGGGATAACGAGGATTTCCTCGACCGGTTTGGCATGCTGTTTCAGCAATCAGCTCTCTTTGACAGTATGCCTGTCTGGCGCAATATCGCTTTTAAGATACTAAAAGGGCATGGGGCAGATGAAGTTGCCATCAAGGAAAAGGCGATTGAGGCTCTTGGAAGAGTTGGTTTGAGAGTAGAAGTGGCTGATCTTTACCCGTCTGAACTTTCGGGGGGAATGCAAAAACGGGTCGGCCTGGCGCGTGCTTTTGCCGGGAGACCAGAGTTTCTTTTCCTGGACGAACCGACCGCTGGACTGGACCCAATAATGAGTAATTCGATCAGTGAATTGATAGTCGATATGAAGCAGGATAAAAATGTTACCTGCATGATTGTCAGTAGTGATCTGGCCTCGGTTCGAAAAATTTCTGATGATGTGTTGATGTTGCATGAGGGACGGGTGGTCTGGAGCGGTCCGACCAAAGAACTCGACACCACTGACAACCCTTATGTTCAGCAGTTTATAAATAAGTCTGCCGTAGGACCCATTGCAGTAATGACAGAGTAATAATGCAGGTTGTAGAGAGAGAGTTTCAGGGAGAAATTGAGGAGAAGAAGTCTCGCTTTCTGTCATATTTATTACCTGAAAAAAACTTTGCTCTCCGACTGGAGGAACTGAAGGAAGAGCACAAGAAAGCCAACCATCATGTCTGGGCGTTCCGGAGGTTAAATGGCTATGGACAGGTGGAGGAGGGATCATCCGATGACGGAGAGCCCTCTGGGACATCTGGTCCGCCAAGTCTTCGGGTTCTCCAGGGCAATGACCTGATCAATACAGCCATTATCACAGTCAGGTTTTTTGGCGGTACAAAGCTTGGTACAGGGGGGCTGGTGCGGGCTTATTCGGAAAGTGTAAAGACCGTTATAGCTGCAGCCAGGTTCATGCCTTATGTTGAACTGCTCAAGCTGGAACTCTTTATCGCTTTCAAGGATATTTCACATATGGAATATCTCTGTGCTCAACAGAAAATCATGATCCTGGAGCGAAAGTTCGGTTTGGAGGGAGCAGACTGTCTGTTTGAAGGAACAGATGAGGCACTTCGTCAGCTGGAACAGCAATTCAGGATTTCTTGAGGGCTTTTCTTAAGGCATCGGATGCCTTGAGGGACGAGGCCAAGTGGTGAATTTCATTCCGGGCCAACATCAGGGCTTCTCTGTCTTGTTGGGAAAGACTGTGTTCGGTCAGCCGATAATGGAAAAGACGATTGGCCTGTTTGTGAAGGATATCCCATTTGTTATTGGGCTCCTGCACCAAAGACAAATGCTCAGACGGCTCGTGTCTGAGAGCCGCTTCCAGATCCATGGACTGTTTGATTGCCCCCTGTTGCATCAGGCCTTACCGACTGTTTGTGAATTGTTAACAAAGTATTACTACAAATTTTAAATAATTACCAGCTTTTAGCGTGAGGCTGAAAAAATCGTGAAAAACTGCCAATAATAAGGTTAATGTATGGGGGGGATATGAGAATTATCTTCTCTATTGTTGTCTTTCAGTTGGAATCAGGATGACTGCGGGTAAAAGCGGAAAGCTGGGACAAATTCCCAGCAACCCTGATTAACGTCGGGTAAGGCGAGAGGTCACAGGAAAACCGTTTGGCGTTGTAGACCTGTGGAGCGAGACAGATGTCAGCCAGTGTGATGTCTGAGCCATAGCTGTATTCCCCTGCAGATGTCACAAGCCGCTGTTCTATTGCGAGAAAACCTTCATGGACCCAGTGTTGGTACCAGTCAGAGACCTGTTGCTCATCCAAAGTGGTTTCTTGTTTCAGATAATTGAGAACACGAAGGTTATTTAGAGGGTGAATATCACAGGCGATGATCTGGGCAATTGATCTGACTTCAGCGCGCTCAAAGGGGTTCCGGGGCAAAAGGGGAGGATCCGGGTAAACCTCTTCCAGATATTCCAAAATAGCCATTGATTGTGTCAGCACCTTCGGGCCGATTATAAGTGAGGGAACCAATCCTTGCGGATTGATCGTTCTATAGGATAGCTCATGATGTCCCCCGGTTTTTAGATTGATCGGGATTTTCTGGTATGGGCGATTTTTTAGTTCAAGGGCTATTCTCACTCGATAAGAGGCAGAAGAGCGATAATAATCATAGAGCTCGATCTCTATGCTCATGGATATTTCCTATTCAAAAGCAGAAGTATAGCGGACTTCTTCCTGACAGATGGCGTGCTCGATCACAAATTGACTAATAGCGCCAAACAAGGGTTCTCCGTCAGGTCCTGGCATCTCGATACGTATATGATCTCCGAATTTCATGAAGCCGGTTTCTGTCTTGCCATTGGCGATGATTTCCAGCATGCGTTTTTCAGCCAGACAGGAAGATCCGACGGAAGCATCCTTGTTTGAAACTGTCCCGGAGCCGATAATTGTACCAGCGCCAAGATGCCTTGTTTTTGCAGCGTGTGAGATCAGTTGGGCAAAATTGAATGTCATGTCGATGCCGGCATTCGGACGCCCAAACTCGACTTCGTTATAAGTGGTCACCAAGGGGAGGTGTACCTTGTTTCCATTCCAGTGAGGGCCAAGTTCGTCGGGTGTTATGGCCACTGGAGAAAAGGCCGAGGCAGGCTTGCTATGAAAGAAACCAAAACCCTTTGCCAGTTCTGCCGGGATCAGATTGCGTAAGGAAACGTCATTCACCAGACATAACAACTTGATATGTCGTGGAGCCTGTTCCAAAGACACGTGCATGGGAACGTCATCAGTTATGACGGCAACTTCAGCTTCGAAGTCTATTCCGTAGTCTTCAGAGATGATTTCAACAGGGGCATGAGGACCGATCAAATGGTCCGATCCTCCCTGGTACATCAGAGGATCATGCCAATAGCTTTCGGGCATGTCGGCTCCACGGGCTTTGCGTACCAGTTCAACGTGATTGACGTAGGCAGAGCCGTCAATCCATTGATAACAACGGGGAAGGGGGGCCATACAGTTGGTGGCATCAAAGGGGGCGTGTTCTGTTTCTTCACCGGCATTCAGGCGGTGGTATACGCTTTCAAGACCGGGGGCGGTTGCTTCCCAGTCATCCAGGGCTTCCTGCATGGTGCCACATATTTCAGGCACTTCAATATAGCGCGAGAGTGTTCTGTCAACGACAACGAGCTTGCCGTCCCGGGTTGGCCTCCCGTTCCTTCCAATGTATTTCAGAGTTGCCAGTTTCATGCGGGTCCTCCAACTGTCTGCTCCCCCGGCAGGAGAGGCCGGGGAGCAGACAGTTCTGTTCAGAAAGACTGATCAGGCGTGTTATTCATCTTTGAGCACACCACGATCTATTTGGTCCTGTTCCATAGATTCAAAAAGGGCCTTGAAGTTTCCTTCACCAAAACCTTCGTCTCCCTTGCGTTGGATGATTTCAAAGAAAATCGGGCCAACACAGGTCTTGGTAAAGATCTGCAGGAGAATGCCGCCATCTTCGGTTGGGGCACCATCAAGTAGAATGCCATGTTCTTTCAGACGGTTGACGTCTTCGCCATGGCCAGGAACGCGCGTATCAAGGTTATTGTAATAGGCATCAGGCGGCGCGGGCATGAAGTCAACACCATTTTCTCGCAGCTTGCGCACGGTTTCATAAATATCGTCGGTTCCCATGGCGATGTGCTGGACACCTTCGCCGTTGTAATCTTTCAGATATTCTGCGATCTGGGACTTGTCATCAGCGGATTCATTAATCGGGATACGAATGTTACCACAGGGACTGGTCATGGCCCGGCTGTGCAGGCCCGTCAATTTTCCTTCGATATCAAAATAGCGGATTTCGCGGAAATTGAAAAATTTCTCATAGAACTCTGCCCAATAGTTCATCCGGCCCTGGAACACATTGTTGGTCAGATGGTCAATGTAGGTCAGGCCAACATCCTGCAGATTGCTGTCTTCACCAACGAGAGGAATAAAGTCGATATCATAGATACTGCGACTGCTCTGGCGGTCTACGAGATAAACCAGGCTTTCACCAACCCCTTTGATCGCGGGGATGCTGAGCTCCATTGGTCCGACTTTGCTTTCGTAGAGTTCTGCATCAAGCGATTTGAGATGCCTGGCTGTTTTCCCGGCATCCTGCACGGCAAAAGCAACGGCACAAACCGAGGAGCCATGCTCATTGGCAAATTCGGCAGCGAAACTGTCAGGCTCTTCATTCAGGAGAAAGTTGATCTTGTCCTGGGTAAAGAGAGTGACCTGCTTTGAACGGTGACGGGCCTTTGCCTTGAAACCGAGGCTGACCAGAAGGGCGCGCATGGGGGCAGGATTTTTGGTTGTGAACTCTACAAATTCAAAACCAAGCGTACCGGCAGGATTGTCCCAGTGTGACTGTCCAGCCGATGTCGTTACATTTTTTGAAGCCGTGTTAACCATTAAAATCTCCAACAGGAAGAGGAAAAACTAGTGTGTAAGAGTGTTTGCTGAAGCGGGCAGGATCTGTTGATTGATGCTGCCGAGTGCCTTCGCTTCATCCATGATCGGGATCAGGTTTGATGTGATGGTTTCAAACAGTTGCTCGAAGCTGTCGATCACATAATAAATCGGCTGGAATACATCGATCCGGTATTCTGTTCTGAAAATACTCAAGGGATCAAAATCCAGTTTGACTGGAATTGGACTGTCCATGCAGTAAACCGCCTCGCCGGACGAAGAGGCCAATCCGGCACCATAAATCCGCAGTCCCGCTGTGGTTCTGAGAAGGCCAAACTCAACGGTGAACCAGAAAAGTCTCTGCAGTGACCACATGTATTTTTTGTCCACAGAGAGGGCAAGCTTGCCATATTCCTGAACGTAATCGGCGAAGGAGCTGTTGGTCAGCATGGGGCAGTGGCCGAATATCTCATGGAACACGTCAGGTTCCTTGATGTAGTCAAAATCCTGGCGCAGACGGATAAAGGTCGCGGCCGGAAAACGTCTGTTGGCAAGAATAGAAAAGAAATCTTTTGGCGGAATAACAGCCGGGACAGATTCAACGCCAAAGCCTGTTGCCTCATAAAGACGGGCACTGACTTCTTTTAATTGGGGGACCTTGGTGGCAGAGAGGCCCAGCAAATCAATTCCTCGAAGGAATTCAGGGCAAATCCGTCCATCAAGAATTTCGCGCTGCCGGGTTATCAGATCATGCCAGATCTGGTTTTCCTCACTATCATAATGATAAAAGCCCTGTTGATCAGGTGTTTTTGATTCATAGACAGAGCCTTGATGCCCCATTTTATTCTCCCGGATAATCCAACAGCCTTCTCGCCAATTCCGACTAAATTAGCTGGGTTTATTTTATGTTTGTTCATGGGGAATGTTATTTCTATTTTTGGTAATTTATGCTTCAATACGCATAAAATATCCAATAATATGCGGTAAATGGAATTGTGATTGAACTCGATCCTGTAGATATTAAAATTCTGAGCCTGCTGCAGAAGGATTCTACCTTGCCGACAGCTGAGATTGCCGAGCGGGTAGGTCTGTCGCAGTCACCTTGCTGGCGGCGGATCAAACGCTTTCGCGACGAAGGTCTGATTCGCAAGGAGGTCTGCCTGCTGGATCCCAGAACTGTCGGACTGGGTGTTACGGTTTTTGCGACGGTAACCCTGTTACGCCACAGTGAGGAAAACGCACGTCAGTTCGAGGCGATTGTTGCCCGACGTCCAGAAATTATGGAATGCTATACGGTAACAGGAGACAGGGATTATCTGTTGCGTATTGTGGCTAAAGATATTGAAGCTTACGACCGGATGATTACAGATCAGTTTCTGCATCTGTCGATTATCCAATCTGTCAGTTCCCGCTTTGCCCTGCGCAGTCTGAAGTACACTACGGAACTACCACTCTGAGAAGGTCTGTTACTGGTGATCGAGATACGACAGGAAGAAATGAAAGACCGGGGGGCGGTACTACAGCTTGTTCATGATGCTTTCGGGCAATGGGATGAAAGCGACCTGATCAAACGGCTTTATCTGGAAGAAGAGGTGCTGTTTGGCCTGGTGGCTGAAGAGGAGGGGAAGGTGCTTGGCCATATACTCTTCAGTGTTATGGAGGTCCAGTCTCCGGAACTTATTCTTTCGGCTGCTGCTCTGGCTCCTCTGGCTGTGCTTCCAGAGCGACAAAAAGAAGGGATCGGCAGTAAACTGGTTGAGGCAGGGATCCAGATCTGCCGGAATAATGTGGATCTGGCCGGAATTATTGTCTTGGGTGATCCGGATTATTATAGACGTTTCGGTTTTTCGTCAGAGCTGGCAGAAAAGCTTGATGGACCTTTCACTGGCGAATGCTTCATGGCTCTCGAGTTTCGAAAAGCTGTTTTGCCAGAGGGGGCCAAAATTGGATATGGCAAGGCCTTTGCCCTGGAATAGAGCCCGCCAAATTTTTTAAATCAGCAACATTTGGGAAAGGCTTTACTGAGGTCATCTTCCTGTTTGCAACGCCTGTGCAGTTCTTCCGTGGAAAGGGAAGGCTGGAGAGGGTGTTTTATCACTTTTTTCCAGGTGCTTTGCTGACCTCTCTGCTTCGTTCTTCCGCTGGATCGACGATATCATCGTCAAAAACAGCACGATAAGCGGCACCATCAAGATCATCAAACTGTCCGCTGCGCAGCGACCAAAGAAAAGCGACCAGGCCGAGAAGACCCAATCCGAGAGCTACGGGAATAAGAAAGACGAGGGCAGACATGGTCAGCTTTCCTTCTCTGACAGGCGTAAACGCAGAGCATTCAGAGTAACAATAATCGAAGAACCAGACATGGCCAGAGCAGCGATCAGCGGTGTAACGTAACCAGCCATGGCAAGAGGCACTGCGATGGTATTGTAAAGTATTGCAAGACCAAAGTTCTGAAAGATCAGGGCCTTTGCTTTGCGGGCAATAGCGATTGCTTCGATCATTGGTTTCAGCCTGTTGCCCTGAAAGACAAAATCGGCGGCGGTTTGACTGATATCTGATGCGGTTGCTGGAGAGGCAGACACAAAGGCTGTTGCCAGAGCAGGCGCGTCGTTGAGGCCATCACCGATCATCAGGACCTTTTTATTCTCTCGCGCAAGCTCTTCCAACCGGATAATTTTATCTTTCGGATTGGCTTCAGCTCTCCAGTTTTTTAATCCCAGTTCTTTTGCTGCAAGTGTGACAGCTGCCTTCCGGTCACCAGAGAGCAATTCGGCCGATCCCAGATAACGTGCGGAGAGGGCTACGGCCTCGACTGCATCATCCCGCAATCTGTCTGTAAAGGTAAAGCGTACCAGTTTATTATCACTGCTGCTGAGCCAGAGTTCACTAACTGTCTCGTTTTCATCTGTAGACTGGTCGAGACCGCACCAGTGGCGATTGCCAATTCGAATGCGCTGATTATTCAGATACCCCTCGAGACCTTGCCCGGCTTCTTCATGAATATCAGTAAGGGGGATCGGCTTTCCAGTGAAAGCCTTCAACACTGCTTTTGACAGAGGATGTTTGCTGTGTAGAGCGAGAGACGCCGCAAGCTGAAGATCGTTTTCTGTGATACTTGCCTGGTTGATCAAGGCAGGTTTGCCTTCGGTAAGTGTTCCGGTTTTATCAAAGACAACCGCATCGGCATCCGCCAGGCGTTCAAGCCCGTCGGCGGCTTTGACCAGAATGCCCCGCTTTAGCAACAGCCCGCTGGCGACGACCTGAACCGTCGGTACGGCAAGCCCAAGGGCGCAGGGGCAGGTGATGATCAGAACGGCAACCGCGTTCATCAATGCGGGATGCCAGCCTCCATCCCCCAGGATCCACCAGCCAGCGAATGTCAGGGCGGAAAGAAGGTGAACGGCCGGAGCGTAGATCTGTGCCGCCCTGTCTGCAAGCTGAACGTACTTGGCGCGCCCTTGTTCAGCTGTTTCCATAAGGCGCACTATCTCTGAGAGAAGGGTTTGGTCATCCCGTGCAGTTACCTTTACCTCGATCGGGGCAGCGAGATTGAGTGTCCCAGCAAAGACAACATCCCCTGTTTCGGCGATCTGGGGCAGGGATTCTCCTGTCACCAGTGAAGTGTCCAGTTCTGACTTCCCGCTGGTTATCCTGCCGTCAACCGGGACCTTTTCCCCGACAGCAATGGCTACTTTCATCCCGGTTTCGATTGCTTCAACAGGTAGGGAAGTCCTGCTGCCGTCTTCGTTGATGACTGTTGCGGCGATGGCCCTGAGTGATAGCAGGTTCTGGGCTGCGGATTGTGCACGGCTCCGCATCCGGCGATCCAGGTAACGCCCGATAAGCAGAAAGAACAGCAGCATGACCGAGGCATCAAAATAGGCGTGCTTTGCGCTTTGCAGGGTTTCACTGACGCTCATTCCAACGGCCAGAAGTACCGCAAGGGAAATCGGCACGTCCATATTCAGGCTACGGGCTTTTAAAGCAGCAAAGGCCGAGCGGAAAAAAGGTTGCCCGGAATAGGCCACTGTTGGCAGCGCGATCAAGGCGGATACCCAATGCATGAGGTCGCGGGTGGCCGGACCCATTTCATCGGTGCCGGACCAGACGGCCACGGAAAGCAACATCACGTTTGCGGCCGCAAAACCGGCAACGCCCATGGCTCGAAGCAGAGCCTTGTCCTCTTTTTCCGAAGCAGAAGTCAAAAGGGCAGGGTTGAACGGTGTTGGTGGAAAATCCAGCTCGTCAAGCTTGTGGATGATTGCTTTGGCGGGGGTAAGGGCCTCATCCCACAAAACGAAAAGCCGTTTGGTGGAAAGGTTCACTCTGGCAGATTTGATGCCCGGTAATTTTTTCAGATTGCCTTCAATCAGCCGAATACAGGAGGGGCAGTGGATAGAATCTATGATCAGGTTCAGGGACGAGAGTCCGTCTTTGGCGGCAAGGACATAAGCCGTTGGGTCAATGCTTGGTTCAGCAGCTGTCTGGTAAACTGCTTTGACTGGGGGCACAGTCGCCACAGGTTGAGACCGGGAAGCGGAACAGGTGGTCTCTGCTTCAGCCTGCCCATTAATATTTTCTTTTGAACAGCAGTTCTGCACAGGCGGATGAGAGACTGCCAGTGCAGAATCAACTTTTGCTGTGTTGTTACCTGAGCAACATTTGGACATTTGCGACCTACTTTACGATAAAACGCTGTTCAAGTTGATAGCTTGTGCCATCGGGGCCGATTGCCTTCAGACTGATATGCCACTGCCCGAGCAGAGGAAGATCAAGAGCTGCCTGATACGTTCCCTTTGCACTTTCTCCCAGTGTGACTGTCTGGTCGTATTTCTGCAGGGTCGGGCGGCCGACAAGGGCAGTAACTGTGAACCCCGATAGGGCTGTTCCATCCCGGTCTTCCAGTGTGAAGTCAAGACTGTGCTGTTGTCCTGTTTTTGTCAGGGTCAGGGTGTTGTGCCAGCCCAGAGCCCGCTGGTTTTTTACGGCTTCGAGTGTCTGATTGTATTTCAAACCATCAACATAGGCCGTTTTACTCGACAAACCGGTCCAGGTATCCGTCGCCAAAAATATGAAAGCGATATTTATCGCAATCACAACAGTAAAAAAACCGAGGATCCAGACCAGAAAATGTTTGCCGGTAAATTTCCCCTTTTCCTGATTTGAAGTTTTGTTGGTCATAGATGAAAAACTTTCAATAGAGGTCATGGTCTTTTTTCTGGTCCGATAAAAACACTGTCATAGGTAACCGAGTTTCCGTTTTCAGTATCGGTGACAGTGATGTTGACAGGCTCTGAGGCAGAGGCAAGATTTGTTTCATTGACAGAAATGAAGAGATGGACGCTGCGCAGGCTATCGGGTTTAACCTCAACAATGGGGGCTGTACTTGTGTCGGCAATGTCATTTATCTTGAGCGTCTCGACTGGCAGGCCATCAACAGATACGGCAAACTGCCGGACGCTGCGTTCCTTGTTGAGAATCTTGACTGTATAGCCATTGCGAATACTGCCATCTGACAGCTTGACGAAGATCGGATTCCGGTCCCTGAGAACATTGAGATCCAGAGAGGATCGGGTCATCAGAACGTAGCCCATCACCGCGCAGACGAACACGATTGCGAGAGCATAGAGAACGGTGCGCATACGCAGGAGGGTGAACTGTTCCGCCTTGCCAGCAATACGTCGAGCGAGATTGGCATCGGTGTCATAGGCAATCAGGCCCCGAGGAGTACCCATCTTGTCCATAATGCCATCACAGGCATCGATACAAAGGGCGCAGTTGATACATTCGAGCTGGGAACCATCTCTGATATCAATTCCCATCGGGCAGACCACGACGCATTGTTTACAGTCGATACAGTCGCCAAAATTTTCGTCGTCATGGGCTTTTTTGGCCCGGCCGCGTGGTTCTCCCCGATCCAGTTTGTAGGTAACCTGGAGCGAATCCTCATCCATCATGGCTCCCTGGATACGGGGCCAGGGGCACATGTAGATACAGACCTGCTCGCGTGCGAGGCCACCAAGGGTATAGGTGGTGAAGGTCAGCAGCGCGACAAAGCTGTAGGCCATCATGTCAGCCTGAAGGGTGAAAAGTTCGACAAACAGGGTTGGTGCATCGGCAAAATAAAAAACCCAGGCTCCACCGGTAGCGACGCCAATCAACAGCCATATCGTATGTTTAAGGCTGTATTTCCCGATTTTCTCAAGCGACCAGGGGGCCCGGTGAAGTTTGATGCGGGCATTACGATCCCCTTCAACCCAGCGCTCGACAGCAATAAAGAGATCTGTCCAGACAGTCTGGGGGCAGGAGTAGCCGCACCAGACCCGGCCAAACAGGCTGGTAAAAAAGAAAAGCAATAAGGCAGCAACAATCAGAATACCCGTGATGTAGTAGACTTCCTGCGGCCATAATTCGATAAAGAAAAAGTAAAAACGATTACCTGGAAAATCAATTAATACCGCCTGATCAGGAGCACCTGGACCCCGATCCCACCTGATAAAGGGGACCAGGTAGTAGATTGAAAGGGTCAAGATCATGATCAGCCATTTCAAACGGCGGAACTGTCCGGTCGCGCGCTTGGGAAAAATCGGTTCCCGCTTTTTATAAAGCGACCGGTTCTCTTTTTTATTGACGGCATCGACTTCGATGGTGGCGTCTCTGACGATATCTTCCAGCTTGGTACTCATTCTCTGGCACGATTCTTTTCTGACGGGTCGTGGATAATTTTTTTGTTTAAAAATTTTGAGGGAGTGACTTTGTCACTCCCTCAAACAGATCTCTATTCGCCACCGCCTAGGGCGTGGACATAGATGCTGAGTGCCTTGATCGTGACTGGATCAAGCCGGGCTTCCCAGGTTGGCATAACACCTTTTCTGCCATAGGCAATACTCTGGATGATGGTGGCTTTGTCGCCGCCATAAAGCCAGAGGCTGTCGGCAAGATTTGGTGCGCCAAGATCACGGTTGCCGAGACCCCCTTCTGAATGGCAGGCGACACAGTTGTCTACAAACAGTTCTTCGCCACGGCTGGCGGCCTGGGCATCTGTGGCAGTTCCGGAAAGGGACATGACATATTCAGCCACATCTGAAATTTCGGCCTTTTCCAGAATTTCATCACGGAGGAAGGCACTCATGTCATTGACCCGGGTGTCCTCATGGGTCGAGCGGATACCATAAGCAATCGAGGTATGGATTTCTTCAAGTGATCCTCCCCAGAGCCAGTGATCATCGTTCAGGTTTGGATAGCCTTTTCCGCCCTGAGCACCGCTGCCGTGACAACCGGTACAATTGTCCCCAAATGCGGCCTTACCCGCAGCAAGGGCATATTGGTTCAGGGTGTCGTCCTTAACGATTTCCTCCAGCGAGGAATTCAGGATCTGTTGATCCCATTCGGCTCTGCTTGCCTTTACTGCTGCCAATTCATTCTGGACCACATTACGTTGTGAATAACCCAGCATTCCCTTGGTGTAATCGGAAATTCCAGGCCAGGCTGGCATGGCGATCCAGTAGACGACAGCCCATAAAACAGAGGCGTAGAAGACCCAGAGCCACCAGCGTGGCAAGGGGTTGTTGAGTTCCTCGATATCGTCCCACTTGTGACCCGTGGTTTCGACGCCGGAAATCTCGTCTTTTCTCGGAGTTCCTGCCATGACTAGTCATCCTCTAGTGGAATGTGGGCGGCGTGGTCGAATTTATCCTTGTTTTTTGGCCAAAGCGCATAGATCACGCCACCAAGAAACATGACAACCAGATAGACCAGACCCCAGGTTTGTGAAAAATGTGAAACTTCACTGTAATCCATTACAATCTCCTAGCGCTGGTTCTGTCCCTCAGCTTTATAGGCTGAGAAATCGACAAGGGTGCCGAGCATTTGCAGATAGGCAATCAGAGCATCCATTTCAGAGAGAACCTTGGGGTTTCCATCAAAATCACGCACCTGGGCCTTGGGGTAACGGGCGAGAAGCCCATCTGTATCAGCATCAGGATCAACCTGGTTGCGAACGTCTTCCATGGCGGTTTCGATCATCTCGTCGCTATAGGGCACACCGACCATGCGGTTTGCCTCAAGATGCTCCTTGATATCCTTGTAATACAGGGGAGTATCCAGCAGGAACGGATAACCTGGCATGACAGATTCAGGAACGATACCTCGCGGATTGACTAGGTGCTCGCGGTGCCAATCATCAGAGTACTTGCTGCCGACACGGGCGAGATCTGGCCCGGTTCGCTTTGAGCCCCACTGGAACGGGTGGTCGTACATGGATTCCGCTGCCAGGGAATAAGGGCCGTAACGTTCGACCTCATCCTTCAGCGAGCGGATCATCTGTGAGTGACAGTTGTAACAGCCCTCGCGGATGTAGATATTTCGTCCTGCCAGCTCAAGCGGAGAGTAAGGGCGCATGCCCTTTACCTTCTCGATTGTGCTCTCCAGAAAGAACAGCGGTGCGATCTCAATCAGACCACCGATCGAAACAACAATAAGAATGCCGATCAGGAGAATGATCGAGTTTTTTTCGAAGATTTCATGTTTAATCATGCTGATACCCTCCTTATGCGGCAGCTACGGGATTGGGAACAGCTTCAGGCGCCAGAGAGCGACTTTCTACTCTCAGATCGCCCCGGGCTGTCCGCCAGAGGTTGTAGGCCATGATCAAAGATCCAACCACGAAGAAGGCACCACCGATAGCACGGATCCAGTAGAAAGGATTCATCGCTTCAACAGTTTCCACGAAGGAGTATTCCAGGAAGCCAAGATCGTTATAGGCCCGCCACATCAGGCCCTGGAGAATACCAGACACCCACATGGACGTGATGTAGAGCAAGATGCCGAACGTCGAAATCCAGAAGTGGTAGCTCACCAGTTTCAGGGAATAGAGCTGGGTTCGGTTCCATAGCCAGGGAACGAGACAGTAAAGAGCCCCAAAACTGACGTAGGCAACCCAGCCAAGAGCGCCGGAGTGAACGTGACCAACGGTCCAGTCAGTATAATGACTGAGAGAGTTCACTGCCTTGATCGACATGACGGGACCTTCAAAGGTGCTCATGCCATAAAACGCAACAGAAACAACCAGCATGCGCAAGACGGGATCAGTGCGCAGTTTGTCCCAGGCGCCTGAGAGTGTCATGAGGCCATTGATCATGCCACCCCAGGAGGGCATCCACAGCATGATGGAGAAGGTCATTCCAAGTGTCTGGGCCCAATCAGGTAGTGCTGTGTAATGAAGGTGGTGGGGACCAGCCCAGATATACATGAAAATCAGGGACCAGAAGTGCACGATGGAAAGGCGATAGGAATAAACCGGACGACCAGCACGTTTGGGAACAAAGTAGTACATAATTGCCAGAAAGCCGGCTGTCAGAAAGAAGCCAACGGCATTATGTCCGTACCACCACTGGGTCAGGGCGTCCTGAACTCCGGCAAAGAGAACATAGCTCTTTGAACTGGTCCAGGAGACTGGAACAGCAAGATTGTTGATAATGTGGAGCATGGCGATCGTCGCGATAAAGGCGAGATAGAACCAGTTGGCCACATAGATATGTGGTTCCTGACGTTTCCAGAGAGTGCCAAGGAAGACAAAAAGATAGACTACCCAGACGATGGTCAGCCAAAGATCGGCATACCATTCAGGCTCGGCGTATTCTTTGCCCTGTGTTGCCCCCATCAGATAACCGGTTGCCGCAATTACGATGAACAGCTGATACCCCCAGAAAACGAACCAGGGGGCCAAGGTGCCGGGAAGGCGGGCCTTGCAGGTACGTTGGACAACATAGAAAGAGGTCGCAATAAGAACGTTTCCACCAAATGCAAAGATCACAGCCGATGTATGCAGGGGGCGCAGTCGTCCGAAATTGAAAAAAGATGCATCAAAGTTCAGGTCCGGATAAGCGAGCTGAAATGCGATTGTATCCCCAGCCAGAAAGCCAGCAATACCCCAGAATACTGAAGCGATGACACCAGCTTTGACAATGTCGAGGTTGTACCGGATTGTGGTTTCTGCTCCGGCAGGCTGATCTGCAAGGCATTCGGAGTTGTCGTAATATGCCTTGATAATTCCAAAGAGTCCTAAAATGAAAGCCCCTGCAAAAATATATGCATGAACTGACATCACCGGGTCTTCTGTGCGCGCAGCTGTCAAGGTGGCGTAAAAAGCCCCAATAAGCAGCGCCACGACTGTTACCCATCCATCGACGGATAACCGTGCATTTGCGGTTGTTTCCCGAGTCATTCCTGAAGTCGCCTTATTATTAAGAACGTGGTTTATCTGGCCGAAGTGGACTTTCGGCACCCACTTACCCTACGTCTTATCTATAAAAAGGCATTGATCTAGGTCAATGTTACGGGTTGACGCACCCATAAAGATCGCCCTGTCTCCTCGATTGAGGCACAGCTGTCAGCGCTAGAGGAAGCTCAGTTCAATTTTTTACACAACCTCGTCGCGTCACAAAGGTAACCTCTATCTGACATTTGGCTTGGGATGGATTTACTATAACTGCTTTGTGGAATCGGGCTGTGTTTAACATCTATCGTGATGTGGATAGCCTGACAGTCCCGACTTCTCGCTTGTTCTTCCAGCCAGTTCAGCAGAGTTCCCGATATATCATTACGTCCTAAAATATCGGCAGCTACATAGTTGGTGACATCCATAACCCTTTGATGCATAACGTCTTCGATTATCTTGTAGCAGAGTACTCCCATATAGTAATTTGTCGCATTCCTGACTGTGATAATGCCACATTCCCGGGTATTGCGACCGGTAAAACTGTTGACATATTGTTGCCATTGCTCAGCAGTGATGTCGCTTTTGACCATTTGTATCAACGGCAGGACTTGTTGACTTTTACTTTGGTCAAGTGGGGTGATGGCAAATTGCACAGCAGGTACTCGCACAGAGGTTGAACATTCCCAAACAAGCAGCTAGATTCAGCTGTGTCTTTGATGTAGGTCAATATGACGCATGTAAAATAAAATCTTCACGGTTTGCCAAGTGATGCTGTGGTAGTATCACTGCGACTTAATAGTCTGTCAGGAATTTAAAGCATGAGAAGCCATTCTCACACGGCAAGCGCTGTAACAACCCAGTCAGAAGCTTACTCTCCTTGTGAGAACTGTAACGTTGCACAAATGAGCCTCTGTCACGCGCTGTCCTGTGAAGAGTTACGCGAGCTTTCTGCAATTTCAACCAGCCTTGAGGTCGGGCGGGGTGTGACAATTATAAATGAGACTGATTCTGCAGATTATCTCTTTAATGTGACGGCCGGTTCGATCAAGCTTTTCAAACTTTTGCCTGATGGTCGCCGCCAGATGACAGGATTTCTGTTTCCTGGTGATTTTCTCGGGATTGCCATGAACGATCTTTATGCCTATTCGGCCGAGGCGATTGAAGATTCCCGACTTTGTCGATTTCCCCGGGAAAAGCTTGAGGGGCTGTTAAGCAGATTACCCCAGCTTGAAAACCGCCTGTTGAATATGGTGTCTCATGAGTTGGTGCTGGCCCAGGATCAGATGTTATTGTTGGGGAGAAAGACGGCTGTAGAAAAGGTCAGCAGCTTTCTTATTACACTGGTCAAGCGCGGTGGTGAGTCGTCAGCAGATAAACATCTGGTGCCTTTACCGATGGGTCGTTCTGATATTGGTGATTATCTTGGCCTGACGACAGAGACGGTCAGCCGAACTCTGACAAACCTCAAGAAACAGAAAATTATTGCCATTCCTTCGGGAGGCGGTATCGAAATTCTGGATCAGGAAAGCCTGAATGAATTGGCCGAGGGTCTGGATTAGACTGTATCGCCGGGTGAAATGGTATCAGGTCGCTTTGCTGTGGGGCAGAAGTCGAGAGCCTGTTCCTTTAAGTCATGGAAATTCTTGAGCATTTAGCGAAAATTTGTTACATAGCCCAAGACGAGTTTCCGGGAGCCTTATTCCCGGTAAACAGCTTCGGGAAAAGGCCCCTGTACGCTGCCGGTGGCGCGATTGGGGGGTACTTCCCGAGGCAGGCTGCTTATCGTGCAATGTGTAAGCCACGATCCGGGGATGCAAGTGTCGTCCTGCGGGAGGATGTGTCTTCTGGGCACATCCTCGGCAAGCTTGCAGAGGGGCGTCTGCCATCTTTTTAGCCTACAATATTATCTGTGTGACAAGTTCTGAGGAGTTTTCCTGTTTTTCTGTTCGTCCAAAAACATGAAATTTCAATTTTAAATTGTCCCTGTGCGATGACTGTATAAAAATTTAAGCACAATTTATTCATGATAAAATTATTATCCTCATATAGTTAGAGTGATTTTTCTGTAAAAGGTGTGCTTGTTCTCTGAAGGTTTATTTAATACCCTTGGTAGAGAAAAAACACAGAGGAATGACTTGATGGTATATGAAATCAGCAGGACTGCGGGAAAGCTTGAACGCAGTCATATACGCGCTGTCATGGAGCATGGTTTTGGGAAAGAGGGTGTCATTCCTCTCTGGTTTGGGGAGAGTGATGAACCCACGCCTGAATTCATCAAAGAGGCAGGCAAGGCGGCAATCGATGCCAACTTTACAACTTACCCCCCAAGTGCAGGACTGCCTGTCTTGCGAAAAGCTATAAGTCGCTACATGACAGAACTGTACGGAACGCAGATTTCGGATCAACAGATCACTGTTGCTGCTTCGGGTATGCAGGGGGTGATGCTTTCCTTTCAGTGCCTGCTCAATCCGGGGGACAAGGTAAAGATTATCAGCCCGATCTGGCCGAATGCGGCCAATGCGGCCAGATTGTTGGGGGCGGATGTTTCCTCGTTCCTGCTTCAACGTGATGAGGCGGGAAAATGGTCTCTGAATCTGGAACGGCTGTTTTCGGACTGTGATGCAGGGTGCAAGCTGCTTTATCTCAACTCGCCAAACAATCCCACGGGCTGGGTTGCGACCCGGGAAGAGCTGGTGGCGATACTGGATTACTGTCGCAAGAGAGGGATCTGGCTGGTTTGTGATGATGTCTATGGCCGGATGGTATACGAGGGAAAGTCGGCACCTTCTGTTGCCGAAATAATGACTGCCGAAGATCAGGTTATTCTGCTCAACAGTTTTTCAAAGGCATGGAACATGACGGGCTGGCGTCTGGGGTGGATTACTGCTCCGCCAGAAATCGGACTTTCTCTCGCCAGGATGACGGAATTCAATATTTCCGGAGCTGCTCCCTTTATTCAGAAAGCCGGCGTGGCGGCAATTGAGCAAGGCGAGGCATTTATCCAGGCCAACCGGGCTGCCCTGAAACAACGCCGGGATCTGGTTTGCGAGGGGTTAGCTGCTTTTTCCCGTGTTACTATCCCGGTACCGGAAGCTGCTTTCTATGCCTATTTTTCAGTTGAAGGTGTTGAGGACCCTTTTGCTTATGCAATCGAGATTCTTGATAAAACGGGTGTCGGGATTGTGCCGGGCAGTGCCTTCGCGCATGATGGGCCTTACTTTAGAATGTGCTTTGCCTGTAGCCCGGGGCTCTTGAGTGAAGCGCTTACGCGTTTGGAGCCTCACCTGAACCGTTGATACGATGATCAAAAGAGAAAATCAGAAATGACCAAAGAATTTTTGCTGAGAAAACTTGGAAAAAATCACCCGGCCTTTGGCTGCTGGATTGATATGTTCAGTCCCTTGGCGACAGAGATTATTGCGCAGGCTGGCAATGACTGTCTGATGATCGACCTTGAACATGGTCCGGGATCGATTATGGATGCCTTGACGCAGATGCAGGCGGCGCGTGCGTATGGCCCGAAGGTGTATGTCCGGGTATCGAGCAATGCTTCTTCAAAGATTAAACGGGTCCTTGATGCCGGGGCTGATGGTGTGATGATACCTTCGGTTTCTTCAGCTGAAGAGGCCCGTAAGGCGGTTGAAGCCGCGCTCTATGCTCCCCTGGGGAACAGAGGTGTCGCCTCGACAATAATACGTGCAGCAGACTACGGTGTTAAAGCGGCCGAGTATCTTGAGAGTTTTAATGACCAGGTTATGGTTATCTGTCAGATCGAGACGGCAGAAGGCGCGAAGAATGCTCAGGAAATTGTGACAACGGCAGGTGTTGATACCATTTTCATTGGCCCTGCGGACCTTTCGTCTGATCTAGGCTATCCCGGGCAGCCTGATCATCCAGAGGTAATGAAAGTCATCACAGAAATCGAGAAAATTGTTTTGCGTGAAGGTAAAATTCTTGCTGGACTGCCGAGTGCTGGGCGCTCAGCTGCAGATTTGTACAAGGCGAGGTATGATATTGTTTTCGATGGTGCCGATATCGGTTTTGTGGTCAAGGGAGCCCAGGCAAAAGCATCTGAATTACGTAAAATTCTCGGGCGAAAATAGCTTTGTGATTTTACCTGGCTTTTTGTCTTGAAGTACAAAAAACATAAAAACTTCTTTGAAATGAACCAACAGACAAGTTGGAACGACATACTGATGTTCGTGTCCCTAGGGGCAAAACTTCATAATACCAAAGGAGCATATCATGTGTTTCAAAACAGTATGTCGAACATTCTCTATCGTATCTCTGGTTACAGGCGTTTTTTGGGTAACTGCTTTCTCAACTGCGGGGGCGAGCAGCGTTGTGCAGCAAAGTCAAAAGCTTGACCGATTGGTCTTGCAGGGAACTACCGGGGGTAACATTTTAAAAAAGGAACATAAAGTCAACTGTAGTGTGCCGCCTTATTTTGCCAGCGTTTGCCCCTCGGTTCTCAAAACGTCTTGCAAAAAGCATGGCGGTACGATGAGTGAAAGTGGTGGTGTTCATACTTGCACGATTGGGACAAAGAACTAGGGGCCAGGCTGAGGACGAATTTGCCACCCCCAAATTTTATCTGTCCGGGAGCCTCCTAAGGCGTTGCTTTGCGGGGCTCT
Source organism: Kiloniella laminariae (assembly GCF_027214005.1). GTDB lineage: Bacteria > Pseudomonadota > Alphaproteobacteria > Kiloniellales > Kiloniellaceae > Kiloniella > Kiloniella laminariae_A. The sequence goes on along the minus strand of NZ_JAPWGY010000002.1, from coordinate 39,437 downwards.
CCTGTCGTCTTTTTTAAAGCCTGATTTCGTTAAACAGGCCTTTGGTTTCTGCGGTGATTAACTGTAATCAGATTTTTATAACAGCGCAGTACTGTTTTTTTCTTTTAAGTTCTTCACAGACCGTGCTGGCTGCTTCCCGGCTGGTGAAGGGCGCGCCGAGAACTCTGTAGAAAGTACCTTTACCTGTGACCTCGACCTGTTTTGTCTGAAAAGACAGGCCCTTGGTCTCCTGAGGGAAGGCATTTTTCAATTCCGTCCATTCTTTTTGGGCACTTTCCTTGCTTTTGTTAGAAGCGAGGTGAATGGCGTAAGTGCCTTTAGAAGACGTGGCTGGAGCCGCGGGTTGTTTGGTTGCGGTTTTTTGAACTGGCGGTTTGGCTGTCTTGGCATCCGCCTTGATCTTGTCGCTGGAGGGAACCCCGGTGGCAGGTTCTAGGGCGGTGACCTTTATTTCTTCCTGGGCAGGTTCTGTTGGCTGTATCGCGGTTTCATCCGGGGGCGGAGATTCTTTTGCGCTCTTTTTTATCTCGGTCAGAAAACGGGGCGCCCAGCCTTTGGTGTCGTCATAGATTTCGCCACAGCCAGCCAGAAAAACCGCACTTGAAAGGGCAAAAAACAACAGAGAGCGACAGGGAAAAACCCGCATGAAACAGCACCAGATCGTAATAGCGATAAAGACTATCGCCTAGGCTAAAGCGATAGTCTTTATAAAAAGCTAACAAAATCTATGACTTATTGTGATTTTTTTCAATAAACTCATTGATGACGGGATAGATGTTCTCACGCCATTTGCGACCATTAAAAATGCCGTAATGACCAACGCCTTTTTCGACATGATTCTTGTGCTTGCCCTGGGCGAGTGAAGAGCAAAGACCATGCGCAGCTTCGGTTTGTCCAGGCGCCGAGATATCGTCGAGTTCCCCTTCGACGGTCAAAAGCGCGGTCTTTGTGATTTTTGATGGATCAACAGGGATGTCTTTCCAGACCATGGTGCCTTTGGGCAAACTGCGTTCCTGAAAAACATGCTGGATGGTGTCGAGATAAAACTCTGCGGTAACATCCATGACAGAGAGATACTCGTCATAGAATTTTGTGTGGCTTTCTGCGGAATCTCCGTCCCCGACAATCAGATTGTTAAAGTGCTGCATGTGCGCATCGACATGGCGGAATGAGTTCATGGAGATAAAGGCAGCCAACTGCATGAAGCCAGGGTAGACCCGACGTCCGGAGCCGGGGTATTGCATCGGCACACTGGCGGTGAGGTTTTCCTTGAACCACGACAGGGACTGGCTGTCTGCCAGTTTTGTGACTTCTGTTTCTGCGGCGCCGGGATCTACCGGACCACCCATCAGGGTCATACTGCTTGGCTGGCAGGGATCATTTTCACCAGCGAGGATGGCAACAGCTGCCAACACGAGTGGCGCAGGTTGACAAACGGCAATGACATGAACATCCGGCCCGAGAAGACGAATATAATCAACGATATACTGAATGTAGTCATCGAGGCCAAAAGTACCATCAGTTGCTGGTACGGAACTGGCATCGGCCCAGTCTGTCACATAAACCTCGTGATCCTTGACCAGCGTGAGTACAGTGCCGCGGAGCAAGGTCGCAAAATGTCCAGACATGGGGGAGACAAGTAAAACTTTTTTGGGATTCTTGGCGAGATCACAGCGAAAGCGGATCAAATCGGCAAAAGGCTTGTGGTCTATGCGGGCAAGATCAATCGGATGGGTGCCTTTGTCATCGGTGATGGCCTGAAACCCCCATTCCGGTTTGCCACGATGGCGGATAACGCCTTCAAGGACGTCAGCACCTGCTGACATGATCTTCCCAAGATAGGTACGTGAGAGAGGCATCATCGGGTGGCTGAAATAGGTCTTGGTCATCTGCGCCATAGCGCGCATCGGGCCCAAAGCGGCATTCTGCATGTCGAAATAGTTATAAAGCACTCTATCTTCCCCAATTCTTATTGCTTTGTCTGGATGGCGCCCGGGCTTGATTCCGGGTCTGTTTCTGTGTTTGTGCTCCTGCCGTAGTGGAGCAGTCCAAAGACAAAGTCAGTATTTGTGCGCTGCACAATCAATTTGAGGCTAAGCGGGTTTGCCTGCTTCGTCAATCTTTCTGTCGAATTTTCACGAAGCTGTCACTGCAGTGCAATAGGTGGAGGAGGAGGCAGAGTTTGTCCTGATCGGGTTAATCAGAGCTGTGCGTTGCCTTTGTACAGGCTGCCCGGCCATTGTCCGTAAGCTTGCATACCAGCCAGTCCGGTTTAAGGGGGTTGTTAAACCAGGGTTCAGCCCATCCGTGTGTGATACAGGCCTTGATCAGCCGGTTGTCATAGTGTTGACCATTTTTGTCAAACAGGGGAAGCTTGCCTCCTGCCTGCTGCAGACCGCGCTTAAGCCAGTTAAGCTGTTTGGTCGTGGGTTTTTTCACGATGAAGATCCAAGAACAGTTCCTGAGATGCTGTTTTGTTGCCTGTAGCGTAAAGCGCGGCAATTTTAGCACTTTTACCCCAAAAAAACAAAAGCCGAAAATCCAGAAGGGATGAAGTCAGGGTAGGGAAGACGGGTTGGGGCAGAGATAAACCTGAAAGAGGAACCGCTCTTGCCAGAGGCGTTCAGGCCTGGCGTCGGAGAGAGTAACAGGAGGGATCGTTATTCTGGCAGGACAGGCCGGATGGGGCAGAACCCCGCAGGGATTCCTTGATGCTCTCGCGGTATTCCACATCCCAGACCAAGCGATCAACATCAATATCTTCGAGAGATCTCATCTGCTCGATCTGTGCTGCACCGGCCTGATCATTGGTGCTGTATATCTGAGTATAGTTTGCCATAGGGTTATAATAGGCCCGGCGATTGTCGCTGTGTTGGGGCAAAATAATGGTAAGAAAGTGACAGGGCAGGCCAAAGAAGAGGCCGCACAAGAAACGATTTATTTATTTTCGTTCTAAATCAATGTCTTGTGCGGTGAGTTTTTGGTTAATTATCAGATAACATTCAGTTCTTTAACCGGTTTGTTTTGCAAGATACGCTCGAAATTGAACACAGAGAGATCAAGCTCCCGGTAGGAGCCATAAAGGATCAGTTCGGAGAGAGCCCGCCCGACGGCTGGTGCCTGTTGCAACCCGTGCCCACTAAAGCCATTCGCGAAAAGAAGATTACCTATCTGAGGGGATGGACCCAGAATGACATTCTGGTCCAGCAGATTATAGGCGTAGTGTCCGGCCCAGGCATTGACCTGTTTGATGCTTTCGAAAGCCGGGACACGGTGAGCCAGAGTCGGCCAGAGAACGTCTTCGAACAGACTGTAATCAACATCAAAATCATTACAGGCCGGATCATTGCCTTCCTGTGGGGAAATCCCGCAGATGAAATTATGACCTTCAGGGCGAAAATAAGCGCCGCTGGGATCGACCACAAGCGGACAGTTCGTAATCTGGTCTCGGCAATTGAAGACAAAAACGCAGCGTTTACGGCTTTCAACGGGCAGGTTTATTCCAGCCATTGAGGCAATGGAGGCCGCAGCCGGGCCAGCTGCATTGATAAAGTATTTTCCGGCGATTTCTTGCCCACTCCTGAGCCGTGCATGGGTAATCTGTTCAGAGCCATTTTGTTGTCCGCTCTTCAAACCAGTAACTTCGTCATTGATGTAGGTAACGGCCAGACTCTTGTTTTTTGCCTTGAAAAGCTGGAGCAAAGAGTAGGCATCAAACCAGCCTTCACCAGAGTTGCCCAAAGAACCAAGGGCAAGATCCTCACAGTTCATCCAGGGAAAGCGTTCCTGAAGGATTGAAGAAGGAAGGAGCGAAATGTCAGCGCCAAGTTCTGTTTGTAGTTTGTTGTTCCTGTGAAGGATATCTGCTCCGGCCGGGCTGGCAAGAAGCAGGTACCCCTTCTCTTGCAGGCCGATATCATGCGGGGTGTTATTTGCCAGAGATTCTTCTATGCCGAGATACTGGTTCAGGTTTCTGAGAAACTGAATGCCAAAAAGGGAAATCTCTATGTTCTCCCGGGTGGAGAACTGCTGCCTGATCGAGGCGGCAGAGAGCGTCGTCGAGCATTTTTGGTAGCTGCTGTCTTTTTCAACCACTGTAACTGTGCCGTTAAAATCAGGAGAGCTTGCGAGAAAATAAGCTGCTGCACTCCCTATAATACCGCCACCGATAACCACAACATCAGAAGTGGATCGCATAAATTCTCCATATTTTCTATTTTATACAAAAAAACATATTTCACGGACGGGCGATATCTTGCAACAGAATTCATCGGCTGAAGAAAACAGCTCAAAAAAAGTCAAAAAAATGAAAATATATGAGGTGTTTTAATACCTCATTTTTAAGTTATTGATTTTAATGGTGTATTTTTTGCGAGGTCGGATTAAACTGTTTGACAGCATTGGTGGACTGTATTAGAAACCAGCCACGCAAGAACACATTCAGTGTCTTGCCCCTTATTAAACAGTATGCAGTGGCTCTGTTATATGAAAACTTTTTCTGCAAGACCCGCAGATATCGAAAAAAAGTGGTTCGTGGTTGACGCTCAAGACGTCGTCCTCGGTCGCTTGGCCGTTGAGGTCGCGAAAATTCTGCGTGGAAAACACAAAACGACTTATACACCACACATGGATTGTGGTGATAACGTTATCATCATCAACGCTGAGAAAGTTGCTCTTACCGGCAACAAACTCGCTGACAAGAAGTACTACTGGCATACCGGCCACCCTGGCGGTATCAAGGAACGTACTGCCGGTCAGATTCTGGAAGGACGTTTTCCAGAGCGCGTAGTTTCAAAAGCTATCGAACGCATGGTTCCACGTGGACCTCTCGGTCGCCAGCAGATGCGCAACCTGCGTGTATATGCAGGTGCTGATCATCAGCACGAAGCGCAGCAGCCTGAAGTTTTGGACATCGCTTCCAAAAACATCAAGAACAAGAGGAGCCAGTAATCCATGGCTAACGAAACTCTCAATTCCTTGAGCGATCTTGGTGGTGCTGCTCCTGTAGTTCAGGACACTACTGTTGTTGCCGAGCGTAAAGTTGATGCCCAGGGTCGCGCCTATGCGACCGGTAAGCGTAAAGACGCTGTTGCGCGTGTATGGATCAAGCCAGGCACTGGTAAAATCACTGTAAACGGTCGTGAAGAAGAAGTTTATTTCGCACGTCCAGTTCTGCGCATGATGATCGCACAGCCTTTCGAGACTGTTGAGCGTTCAGGCGAGTTCGATGTGGTTTGTACCGTTAAGGGTGGTGGTCTCTCTGGTCAGGCTGGTGCTGTTCGTCACGGTATCTCCAAAGCACTGACTTACTTCGAGCCAACTCTGCGTCCTGCACTGAAAGCACGTGGCTTCCTGACACGTGATGCCCGTACAGTTGAGCGTAAGAAATACGGTAAAGCAAAAGCGCGTCGTAGCTTCCAGTTCTCCAAGCGTTAATCCGCTTCAGAACAGCTTTACAGCTATTGAAAAGGGTCGCCATCTGGCGGCCCTTTTTGTTTGCACTGATTTTCTTTTCGAGTACCGTAATTGTCTCGCTCTATCATTGAGAGAGCCGAGGCTGACGAAATATGGATCACTGGTGGTTAAGTTCAGAATGAAACGGGGTAAGACGTAATGTCAGTAAATGCAAAAACAACTGCGTCGGGCCTCTTTACACCCATACTGCTCTCTGGTTGTCTGATCCTGATGACGGGCTTTGCCATCCGCGCCAGTTTCGGTGTATTTCAAATTCCAATTGCTGACCAGTTCGGGTGGCTACGATCTGAATTTTCCATGGCCATTGCCATTCAAAATCTGGCCTGGGGGATTGGTCAGCCGATCTTTGGTGCTCTGGCAGAAAAGTTTGGCGATATCAAAGCCATTATCCTTGGAGCTGTCGTCTATGCGCTGGGGCTGGTTCTCAGCAGTTTTGCCGTGACCCCGGAATCACATCAACTACTTGAAATTCTCGTGGGTTTTGGGGTCGCAGGAACAGGATTTGGCGTTATTCTCGCTGTGGTTGGGCGCAGTGCGTCAGATGAAAACAGGTCTCTTGCTTTGGGTATTGCCACTGCGGCAGGATCTGCCGGGCAGATTATCGGTCCGCTGGCAGCAGACAGTTTATTACAGATCATGCCCTGGTCGTCGGTCTTTCTGGTTTTCGCTGTTGTGATCATCGCTGTGTTGCTGGTGCTGCCTTTTATGCGCAGTAAAAGAATAGCCTCGACGACAGAAATACAGGAAAGTCTGGGCGCGGTACTTGGGAAAGCTCTGCGCGATCCCACTTATGGTATGATTTTCCTCGGGTTTTTCTCCTGCGGTTTTCAGCTGGCTTTTGTAACGGCACATTTCCCGGCCTATATTACCGAAGTCTGCGCGGCGATTCCGCCCAATTCGGTCCTTCGCAGTCTGGGGGTGAATACAACCTCGGCGCTGGGTGCCTTTTCTATCGCAATTATCGGCGCGACGAATATTGTCGGCACGGTGACGGCGGGCTATCTGGGCAAGAAGTGGTCGAAAAAATACCTTTTGGCGCTTATCTATACCGGACGAACCATAGCTGCGATCCTGTTTATTCTCTTCCCGATGACGCCGACATCCGTGGTAATCTTTTCTATTGCCATGGGGTCTCTCTGGCTGGCGACGGTGCCGCTGACTTCGGGGTTGGTTGCCCAAATCTATGGCTTGAAATATATGGGAACACTCTACGGGATTGTGTTTTTCTCTCACCAGCTTGGCTCATTCCTGGGGGTGTGGCTCGGCGGGGTGATGTATGATGGTTATGGTTCATATGACGCCGTTTGGTGGGTCGGTATCGGTGTCGGAGCTTTTTCGGCAATCATTCATCTGCCAGTTCGAGAAACGCCTTATCAACGTGCTGTATCAGCCTAGGGAATTTCTTGTAAGGGAGAAAATGATGTTCAAAGGGCCGATTTTGTCTTTGCTTGTGGGATTTGCTGTTTCCGGTTGTGTTGCTGACTCGAATAAACAGTTTAGTGATACAGGGGTATCCAGCAGTCATCAGCGTGTGAAAACATCTGTTGCCTCGCGAAATAATCCCAAATTTTCTTGGTACTGGAGCGAATACGATGCCAATAACGGAAACGTATCTGGCGCATTTGAGAGAGTGTCCTTTTCTGGCCCTGACTATGTCATTATCGTTCACAAATTGATTCCCTTAAGCGAACCAATTCCTTCTGATATTCAAGAACTCGGTGATAAGTATTGTGCACGTTCAGGGAAAAAAGCGACCATTAGCGAGTTTAACGGACGGGATATAAATGTTGTTTCGTACCAGTGCATGTTTTCTGGTGAGCAATTGGAAAGTTGAACTTCTGTTATCAGGCTCTGTTATTCAATAAGTGTTAAATCATCAGGTATAAGGCAACAGCTGCCAAAGCCACACCCATGATTGTATTGAAAACACGTATGTGACTTTCTGTCTGGATGAGGGCTTTGGCTTGTCTGCCTGCAACGGCCCAAGACCCAACTCCAACGAAGCAGATGACAAAATAAAGTCCGCAAAACAGGAAAAGGCTGGAGATATCCTCTTTTACAGTAAAGGCTGTCACCCCTGCCAGGCTGGCGATCCAGGCCTTTGGATTCAAAATGTTGAGCAGGAAGCCCTGTAGAAATCCCGGTTTGGTTTCTGATCCGAGGGATAGAGTGTCACCAGAGAAGGTAATCTTGTAGGCCATATAGAGCATAAAGGCGGCACCGATATAGCCGATGGTTTGCATGGCATCGGGGAAACGGGCAGTTAACTCGTTTGCACCCAATCCAATAGCAAAGAGCAGACCGGTAAAACCGATGGTCGCTCCGGCAACAAAAGGAACGGTTTTGCCTATGCCGTGATTCAGGCCAGAGGTCAAGGTGATGATGTTGACGGGGCCGGGCGAGATGGACATGGTCAGGGCATAGGTGCACATGGCGAGAATAAAGGTCATATCTGATACTTTCGCAAGGATTTGAGCAAAGATATCAGGAAAGAAATGCCTGTATAATGTGATCTTATCAGAATTCATTGTTCTGACATATTGCCTAATTATGGAGGCCAACTGTTGAAGCTCAGGAAATTTGTCGATTATGTAAAACGCTGGTTTGCCGATAATCACCATTTCGAGTGACTGGCAAACCAGCGTTCCTTGCGATTAAAGGGCTAGGCGATTTTCTTTGTGGGATCGGCCCTGCCTGGAAGCAGTTTCCAACCCAGATTGACAGCAGCTGCACTGAGCAAGATGAGGATAATCCCCAAAATTTGCAGCAGGCTGAGATTCTGTTCGTAAAAGACATAGTCAAGGATGATCGCAACTACAGGATAGATAAAGGATAGAACGGCTATCACAGGTGTCTGCAGTTTCTGGAATGCAGAATACATGATGATGTACATGAAACAGGTATGAATCAGGCCAAGAGCAATTAAAAATCCCCAGGGCGCAGCTTCAGTGGGAGCCGCGGAGAAGTCGACGAACGGGGCCAGCATCACAACCCCGAGACTGACTTGCAGGAAGGCAATCAGGTGAGGTTTCATCTGTTTCAGGCGTTTAGCGACGATGGTGGTGAAGGTATAGAGGACAGCAGCACCGAGTGCGAGGCCTGCTCCTTTGAGCATCTGGATGTTTCCTGTGAAGGATTCTGTGTCGGGATTGACGATCAGAACCAGACCGCTAAACGCGATAATCAGCCAGATTATCTTGTTAAGACTAAACGCCTCGCCCAGAAAGATTGCACCGAAGATCACCAGAAAAAAAGGCTGGGTGTGATAAATGGTCGTACTGACCGAGATAGATGCCAGCTCGAATGAGGAAAACAGAAGTATCCAGTTACAGATAAGGGCGGCACCACCGAGCAAGGCAAGGATGATGTTTCGCCCTACCAAAACATCTTTTGTCAGGTAGCCCTTGTACCAGCAATAAAGGCCCAACCCTGTCGCTCCAAAAACACAGCGGAAGAAGACGACATTAAAGGGTGATTGTCCGGATTCAAAGACAAACAGGCCGATGAAACCGGAGAGTACCATCGCCAGAGACATCTGAAGAATGCCGGAATTGATCTGTGGCTGCTGCATTGTATTAATTCCTGCTATTTGCGAGTGATGTTCAGATTTGCAATATCATGACAGAGGAATTATTTCTTCGACAAGACGATGTCGTTGATGACTATACCCCTATTATTCACCATGGTATCTGTTAAAGCCAAGATGGGGATAAACTCTGCAGATGTAAAAGCAGAAGATATTAGGCTGAATAAGATTTTCTTATGCTAAAAAAACGTAGACTTCCTCCGTTGAATGCCTTGAAAGCATTCGAGGCAACAGCGCGAACCGGCAGTCTTTCTCTCGCTGCCGAGGAGCTGTCTGTATCTGCCTCTGCTGTCAGCCAACAGGTTCGCTCTCTGGAGCAGTGGTTGGGGCTTTCGCTTTTTGATCGGGGGGCCAATTTTATCGAGTTGACAAAAACAGGCGCGACCTATCTTGCCGGGTTAACCGTGATGTTTGATCGTCTGGATGAAATGACCGAGGCATTGCAAAACAAAAAAGCGCCCCGCAAGCTTCGCCTGTCAGTTTTGCCTTCTTTTGCTGCAGAATGGCTTGGGCCTCGGGTGAAAAAATTCAGAAAGGCGAACCCTTCAATACAGTTGGAGATCCTGACGTCTGATCAACTTGTGGATTTCTCAGATGGATCTGTTGATCTTGCCATTCGCTATGGGCCGGGAAACTATAAGGGCTTGACGTCAGAGCTGTTGATGGGGGAGATGATCGGACCTGCCTGTCATCCTGATTTATTAAACGAGGGAGATTTTTTTTCAAGGATCACTCTGTTACGCGATGCAGGTGGGCCCGAAGGTATCCGTTTGAGTCTTGAGGAATGGCTGGATGATTTTGCAAGGGAAAGCCCTGCTGGTCATGACAGCTATTCTTTTAGTGACACACATTTGCTGATCAATGCTGCGCGCAATGGTGAGGGACTGATGTTGGGGCGTTCGGTCCTCATTGCTGATGATGTTCTGTCTGGGCGCCTGGTTCCGGTTTTGGGCAAGTGGACGAAGTCCCCTTTTTCCTACTATCTGGTGTCTTCTGCAGTAAGAGAGCTAACGCCGGATGGGCGCTTGTTTCGCAAGTGGTTACTTGCAGAAATCAGTGAATTTGAAAGCAACATGCCAGAAGCCTTGAGGAGGCAGGAGTGATTTTTCCCTTAGACTGGGATGAGGGCGTGCGTGTTTTCTTCTTATCACTCTGTGCAAAGTGATTTATACTGTAAGGCCACAATCCGGATAACGATTTTCTGGCCAGGGTGATGAGCTTGAAATCTTCTCGATCCCTTATACCGAAACTGCGATGTGTTTCCCTGTTTGTATTCTTTGCTCTTGGGGCATGTGTTGCGACCACGCAGCCGCAGAGTGACAGGATTTTTGCCAGCGAGCCCGAACTGGTTTCTGCCGGGGCCTTTCTTTTGCCCGAGAACGAGATCGTTGGGGCTATATCTGGAAATACCCTCTATGGGAAATACCTTTCCAATCCAGAGCAAGCCCGTGCCGAGGCCCCAGAGGCTGGCCTGCCCGAGACAGATTTGCCCGGGAACGATTTGCCTGGGAAAGATCTGAGGTGGGTAGAGTATATCAGCAGCGATGGTCGCGTTGCCTACTATGATTTTGTTCAGCTGACCCAGGGGAACTGGCAGGTCAAGAATGATCTGGTTTGTTTTTCTTATCAGACCCTGGTGCCGCAGCCCGACAATTGTTTTTTGGTCTACGCTCTGGGGGACCGGTATTATTTTGTCTCTACGCGATCACAAACAAGAGGGCAGGTCGTTACGGTTGTCCTTGGTCGCAAGAACGGAAATGCTGAAGGCTTGAAGTTAAAATAATCCCTAATTGAGTTGAGCATTGGCGGAACAGTATTTTGTTCTCCGTTATCGTGGAGGGCTGCTATGGCTGTCTATCTTATTATTGCAGTAAAGAAAAACGGTTTCAGATTTGAATTTTCCTTGTAATTATGTTGTCTTGGCTACAGGTATTATCCTTGTTTTTCAGTTACTGGTTCAGGATTTGATCTCATGAGCGCGGGCAAAAAAATATTTATCGATGGCGAAGCAGGGACAACCGGGCTTCAGGTGCGGCAGCGTCTTGAAGCTCGCCAGGATCTCGAGGTTCTCTCTATCTCTCCTGAGTTGCGCAAGGATAATGAGGCCCGCAAGCAACTATTGAACTCGGCTGATCTGGTGATTCTCTGCTTGCCTGATGAAGCAGCTGTCGAAGCTGTTGCGCTGGTCGAGAACCCTGATGTCAGAATTATTGATGCCAGTACAGCATATCGCGTTGATCCTGACTGGGTTTATGGCTTCCCGGAAATGACAGAAGGACATCGGGAGCGGATTGCTTCTTCGAAACGTGTAAGTAACCCAGGCTGTTATCCGACAGGTGCAATTGCCTTGATCAAGCCACTGGTTGAACAAGGAATATTGCCTGATACAGCACATATTAGTGTTCAGGGTGTTTCCGGTTATAGCGGTGGCGGCAAGGCCCTGATTGCTATTCATGAGGGTGGCGAGGTTGAGCCTTTTGGGACTTATGGCCTCGGGCTGGGGCATAAGCATGTACCGGAAATGATGCTTCATAATGGTCTGAAACATCGTCCTTTATTTCTTCCTTCTGTTGGTCATTTTGCTCAGGGAATGTTGGTTTCTGTTCCCTTGCACTTTGCGCAGTTGAAATCAGGCACGACGGGTAATCTAATTCATGAGGCACTTGTCGATCATTTCCGTCATTCCCGGTTTGTGAAAGTTCAAGAACTGAATACAACAGATGCGCTGGAACGCGGTGCCTTTTTACGACCGGATAGCCTGAATAACACAAATGCACTCGAACTTTTTGTGTTTGCCAATGACAAAGCCGGGCAGGCTGTCTTGATTGCGCGTCTTGATAACCTTGGCAAAGGAGCTTCAGGTGCTGCAGTCCAGAATATGAATCTGATGCTGGGCTTGCCAGAGGTTGCTGGGCTGGAAACAGGGTAGTTCTTCAGGGCATCAGATAATAAAAAAGGACGGCAATGCCGTCCTTTTCTGTGAGGGTTTTCCGGGCAATCAGCCAACAGGATACCACTGTTCACAGAGGCGAGGGCCGCGGGCCTCGCGATTACCCTGGATGCCAAACTGCAGCATTTTCAGGGTACGGTTAGCAAGTTCCCGGATATGCGAATCTGGAACCCCAGAACTGGCAAGTTTACTTCTGGATTTTTTTGCTTTCGCATTATGAGTTTCAGCTTTTTGCGGTTCATTTACTTCCTTATAGGCAGAAGCGAGGCAGACCTGCTGCTGATACCATCTGGGCTCATTCGTTCTTGCGTGACTGGGGGAAGAAAAAAGAAGGGTATTAAGGCCGATAACGGCGGCAAATGCCAAAATAAAAATATCGTGTTTGCCCCTAAGCATATTCTCTGCGCTCCAGATTAATCTCGTAACGGGTGTTATATATGGATTTAAAGAGGTTGAAAAAGGGTAAAAATGTGAACCCCCTTTTTGCTTATATAACAAAAGCATTTGTTTGTTAAGCTGGATTCTTGTCGTTATGTGAAACAACAAATACAGAAAAAGAGGACGCTGTGGCAGCTTTGATTCTTCCCTATCGGGGGATCTTCCCGAAAATTTCTCCCGAAGCTTTTATTGCCGAGACGGCTGTTATCATCGGGGATGTCGAAATCGGACCAGGGTCTTCCATTTGGTATGGATGTGTCGTTCGCGGAGATGTTAATGCGATTCGCATTGGCAGGAATACAAATATTCAGGATGGCACTATTATTCATGTTAACCACGATCGCCAGGGTGGGGACTACCGGCAGACAGGGGGCGGTCTTCCGACCAATATCGGAGATGGTGTTACCGTTGGTCATGCGGCATTGCTGCATGCTTGTGACGTCAGAGACAATGCCTTTATCGGAATGCGGGCGGTTGTGATGGACAAGGCGGTCGTTCAGAGCGGGGCCATGGTTGCAGCCGGGGCCTTGCTTACTCCTGGTAAAACAGTGCCAACAGGAGAACTCTGGTCAGGTTCTCCGGCAAAAAAATTCAGAGATCTTTCCGCAGAAGAGCAACAGGGGATTCTGTACTCTGCATCGAACTATGCCGAACTGGGAAAGAGTTATCGGCAGCCCCTTGAGTGAGATAAGCAGGTTTTTCGACTGGATTGAGAAGCCAAAGAGAAAAACCGTCACAGCATCAGATTGGCTGCTGTGACGGTTTTTTTCTTGTGGAGGTTTCTTTCGGATACCCGGAAGATAGGTAGCGTTCTTAAACCTGACTACCTGATCCTGACGTAACTGCCCGGAGCAGGTTCGATTATTTTGAGTTTACCAGAGCCTGGTTTCTTTGCGTCAACAAGCTTGCCGCTGTTCTTCTTTTCCCATTCAGCCCAGTGTGGCCACCAGGATCCCGGTGCTTCTGTTGCTTTGTCCAGCCATTCATCTGGATCAGCGGGTGTGTCCCTGTTGGTCCAGTATGAATATTTTCCGGCGTCAGGCGGGTTGATAATACCCGCAATATGTCCTGAGGCAGACAGAACAAACTCTTTTTTCCCGGAAAAATGCTTTGTGTTGGCATAGGTCGATTTCCAGGGCGCGATATGATCTTCCTTGGCCGAGATGATAAAGCTGGGCACTGTTATCTTGCCAAGGTCAATTGGCACACCGTCGAGAACAATGCCGCCGGGCTGGGCCAGTTTGTTTTCCAGATACATTTTTCGCAGGTAGAAGCTGTGCATGCTTTTAGGCATGCGGGTCGTATCTGAATTCCAGTACAGCAGATCAAAGGGGAAGGGGGTTTTCCCCAGAAGATAGTTATTTACAACAAAAGACCAGATCAGGTCGTTGGCCCGGAGCATGTTAAAGGTGGTGCCCATTTCTGCGCCGTCGAGATAGCCTTTGTCTGCCATGCGCTTTTCAAGGGAAACCATCTGATCCTCGTCGATAAAGACGCGTAGCTCACCGGCTTCGGAAAAGTCGGTCATGGTAACAAAGAAGGTACCGCTTTTGATCCGCTTGTCTTTTTTCTCTGCCATATAGGCAAGTGTGCTGGCCAGGAGTGTTCCGCCGAGGCAGTAGCCGATGGCATTAACCTCTTTTGCCCCGGTTGCCTGCTCAATGGCATCAAGCGCCGCAAGGGGGCCAAGCAACATATAGTCTTCAAAAGATTTTTCAGCCAACCTGGCATCTGGGTTGATCCAGGAAACCATAAAAACTGTGAAGCCCTGTTCTACAGCCCATTTCACAAAGGAGTTTTTGGCTTTCAGATCCAGAATGTAAAACTTGTTGATCCAGGGAGGAAGAATCAGCAAGGGTCGCTCGTGGACCTGTTCTGTTGTCGGGCTGTACTGGATCAGCTGCATCAACTCGTTTTGATAAATGACACTACCAGGGGTGGTGGCTACATTCTCCCCCAGGGTAAAGGCGTCTTCGTCGGTCATTTTGACCCGGCCTTTTTCAAGGTCGCTGATCAGATTCTCGAGCCCCTGCAGCAGGTTTTTTCCCCCGCTTTCTGTTGTTACCCGCAAGATTTCGGGATTGGTCATCAGGAAGTTGCTTGGGGAAACCGCATCAAGAAACTGTCGCGTATAGAAGTCGACTTTGAGGGCGTCCTGTTTATCCAGACCATCGACACTGGTAACCGATTTGTGAATGGTCTCCGAGGTGAGCAGGTAGGACTGTTTGATGAAGTTGAAAAAGGGATTGTTCTCCCAGGCTTCATCCTGAAACCGACGATCTCCTTTGGGTTTCGGGGCAGGGCTTTTTTTGTTTTCGTCAGATTCTGTTTTTCCTGCAGCGAGGAAGTTATTGGCGGTTTGCTGCCAGAGGTTTGTATATCCTTGCCAAAGATCGGATTGCAGTTTCATGGCCTTATCGGGATCAGACCAGAATTTTTGCGACATTTCCAGGAAGGCCTGTCCGATCCGTAAAGGATCAGGATCGTGTTCCTGCGGGTTCAACGGTTGTTGCCGTGCCATGAAGTTTTTGATCAACTCCTGGCTTTTTTCTGAGATTGCAGACATGGTTTCTGCCAGCTCGGCAGGATCCGGGAGGTTTATTTTGGGGGGGTGTTGATCGGCCATTAAGCCTTCCCTATGATCTGTTTGGTCTTTTTGTTGAATCGGATATCGCCTTGTCGGACTTTCAATGTTATACACGCATTGTTACAGCTGGAAGCACAAAGAACAACAAGTGAGGTCAATATCGTCAGCCTGTATTGTAAAACTGGTGCTAATCAGTAGAGTACAAGTTACGGTTTTTTTGACGTATTCGAGGGGGAATGGTCATTCATAATGACCAAGGACAGTCGTATGCCTGAGCAGAATAAAAAAAATTTCTATCGTAAAGGGGGCGTAAGCCGCTTCGCAGGGGTGATGTTGTTACCACTTTTGCTCGGTGCCTGCTCGTCAACACCTGATTGGGCCAACCCGATCGAATGGTTCAGCAGCGATGAGCCTGAGCAGCCGACAAAGGTGACATCAGCCGAGAACGTCGTTCCGGCAGAAGGTTTTCCGAATCTGTCCAGCGTTCCGGGGGAATCTCCACAGACAACTCCTGGAAACCTGAGAGACCAGGTGACAGAAGGTCTGATCGCCGACAGGAACAATGCCGAGTACAGCGATCAGCCTTTGACGGCCCGTTCGACCTTGGTGCCGCCAGCACCTCCGCCCTCAGTACCCCAGGCACCCGTGACGGCAAGCCCGGCAGTTCCGGCATCACCGACAGTGACGCAAAGCGAGCTCCCCTCTGCTTCTCCCCAGACTGCTGCCGCACCTCAGCCTTCTCAGCAGACCACGGTGATTTCCTCGCAGGGGGCTGCTCTGCCTCCGGCTTTCCCGAACGGCGCGCCTTCCTATGCCCCGACACAGTATAATGGTCCGGCATTTAACACGCCGAGCTGGGGATCGCCTTATGCCCAGCAGAGTGGTTACACGCAGCAGTCCAGTGGATATTCTTCCGCCGGGACTGGTGGTCAGCTTGTTGCTGTAATCTATTTTGCCCATGGGTCCTCACGCCTGAACCAGCAGGATATGCAGGTTATTCGGGATGTGGCTTCTCTCTACGGACAGCGTGGTGGCCAGATCACAGTCCTGGGACACTCAAGCTCGCGTACCCAATTGACTGATGCGCTGACTCACCAGCAGGTGAATATGGAGATATCCGCCAGCCGCGCCCAGTCGGTTACCCAGGCGCTTGTCGAATCTGGTGTCAGTTCTTCGCAGGTGATAACGGATGCGCGTTCCGACACGAACCCGGTTTTTCATGAATTCATGCCGACAGGGGAAGCAGGTAACCGTCGCGTTGAGATCTATGTGAATTAATCAGGGTAAATTAATCAGGGATATTTCGATTTTTCCCGAGCAGTAAGACGCATAAAAAGATTGGTCACGGAGCTGGTATTCTGCTATCTGCTTCGTGGCCTTTTTTATTGGGGCTGGGTGACAGCTCTATCAGGGAGGAACGGCGGCACATAACGTCCCGTTTTCCTGTTGGATGCCTGTTAAAAATCATTGTTGTTATCAAAAATGTCGAGTTGGGAATGGTTCAGGAATTTCACCGTATCAAACGTCTGCCACCTTATGTATTTGCCGAAGTCAATGCACTGAAGGCGGCGGCCCGAGCGGCGAAGCGTGATATTATCGACTTTGGCATGGGGAATCCCGACCAGCCTCCCCCCCGACATGTTATCGACAAACTGACAGAGGTCGCCCAGAATCCGAGAGTGCATGGATACTCAACGTCCCGTGGAATACCAGGACTACGCAAAGCAGTATCCGCTTACTACCAGCGCCGTTTTGGCGTTGAGATTGATCCCAATAACGAAACAATTGTAACGATTGGTTCGAAAGAAGGTCTGGCAAACCTCGCTCAGGCGATCACGAGTCCTGGCGACATCATTCTGGCGCCGAACCCAAGTTACCCAATTCATGCCTTTGGCTTTATCATTGCTGGCGCTGCCATTCGTTCCATGCCGATGGGGCCTGATACAAGCATTATTGATCAGCTGGAAAAAGCAGTCCGACACTCGGTGCCAAAGCCGCTTGCCGTCATTCTCAATTATCCTTCAAACCCGACAGCTGAAGTCAAGGATCTGGATTTTTATGCCGAGATCGTAGACTTCTGCCGTAAGCATGAAATCTATATCATTTCGGATCTCGCCTATGCCGAAGTCTATTTTGATGATTTTGTGCCACCGTCTATTCTTCAGGTGCCTGGGGCCAAGGACATTGCCGTGGAGTTCCTTTCCATGAGCAAGACCTATTCCATGGCAGGGTGGCGTGTTGGTTTCTGTTCTGGAAATCAGAAGCTTGTTGCCGCTCTGGGACGGGTCAAATCATATGTGGATTATGGGGCCTTTACCCCGATGCAGGTGGCTGCGGTTGCTGCATTGAATGGCCCTCAGGACTGTATTGACGAGATGCGTGATCGCTACCGCGGACGTCGTGATGTTCTGATCAAGGGGCTTGCTGCGGCGGGGTGGAATGTCCCGAGCCCGCCAGCAACGATGTTTGCCTGGGCGCCTTTGCCAGAAAAATTCGCCCATCTTGGCTCGCTTGAATTTTCCAAGCTGTTGCTGGAACACGCCAATGTCGCTGTTGCTCCCGGAGTTGGTTTTGGGGAGTATGGTGAGGGATTTGTTCGCCTGGGACTGGTTGAAAACGAACAGCGGACCCGCCAGGCGGTTAAAAATGTCAAGACCATGATGCAAAATGCTGATGCTATTCTAGAACAATACAACAAACGGAAATGAAGTCGTGAGTGAACCTCTTAAGATTGCTATTGCCGGCTTGGGAACAGTTGGTACCGGAACTGTAAAACTGATTCAGGAAAACCTCGGACTTCTGACCCTGCGCACGGGGCGGGCAATTTCTATTGTCGCCGTCTCTGCGCGCAGCAAGAAAAACCGCGATTTTGATATGAGTGATATCACCTGGTACGACGATGCCGTTACCATGGCGGCAGAGAGTGATGCTGATGTTGTGATGGAACTGATCGGTGGTTCCGAAGGCATTGCGAAAGAGGTTGTTGAGACTGCTATCGCCAAGGGACGGCATGTGATCACGGCAAACAAGGCACTGCTGGCCCATCATGGTGCTGAACTGGCACGCAAGGCTGAAGAAGCCGGTGTAGCGCTTGCCTATGAAGCTGCTGTAGCGGGAGGCATCCCGGTTATCAAGGGAATCCGCGAGGGACTCGCGGCGAATTCTTTTGATCTGGTTTATGGTATCCTCAACGGAACCTGTAATTTTATTCTCAGCAACATGCGTGAAACTGGCCGGGATTTCGAGGAAGTGCTTTTTGAAGCTCAGGAGCTTGGCTATGCCGAAGCCGAGCCAAGTTTTGATGTCGACGGGATTGATGCGTCACACAAGCTTTCCTTGCTTGCGTCCCTCGCGTTTGGCAGTGAAGTTGATTTTGATTCGGTCTACATCGAAGGCATCCGCGCGATCAGCTCACTTGATATTGCCTATGCCGACGAGCTTGGGTACCGGATCAAATTGCTTGGAATTGCACGTAAGACACAAGACGGAATTGATCAGCGTGTCCATCCCTGCATGGTTCCGGCAGAACAGCCGATCGCCCTTGTTGAAGGGGTGCTGAATGCTGTCGTCTGCAAAGGCAATCATGTTGGAACTTCTGTGTTCGAAGGGGCAGGGGCTGGTGGTGGCCCAACGGCTTCGGCAGTTGTTGCTGATCTGGTCGATATTGCACGTGGCACGATCCTGCCAACATTTGGTATTCCGGCAGCAAAGCTGGAAAAAGCAGTTTCCCAGCCTGTGGAGACACGGGAAGGTTCTTATTATCTGCGTCTGACTGTCGAGGATCGCCCCGGGGTAATTGCCGATATTGCTGCTATTCTCAAGCGCGAGAAAATATCAGTGAAGTCGTTGTTGCAGCACGAATCAAATCCGGGTAAGGCCGTGCCCCTGGTTATCACGACCCAAGAAACAGTTGAGCTGGCCATGATCCGTGCACTGGAGAGTATCTCCGGGCTGGATTGTGTCCTTGAAAAACCAAATATGATCCGGATTGTCTCGCTCTGAAGCGAAGCAATCTGAAGTTAAACCTGTTCAAAGTGAACACTATCAAAGTCAGAGGACAAAGATATGGAACGGAACTTGGCCCTCGAGACCGTCAGAGTCACCGAAGCAGCGGCTTTGGCCGCCTCGCGTCTGATGGGACGCGGTGACGAAAAAGCCGCAGATCAGGCCGCCGTTAATGCCATGCGCGATGCGCTTAATGGTATGGCGATCGACGGCACTGTGGTTATTGGTGAAGGTGAGCGCGACGAAGCCCCGATGCTTTATATCGGTGAAAAAGTCGGACTTGGCGGACCTGGTATCGACATCGCCCTTGATCCTCTTGAAGGGACGACCCTGACGGCCAAAGGTGGCCCAAATGCGATGACAGTTATTGCCATGGCAGAGTCAGGTAACTTCCTGAACGCGCCAGATACCTATATGGACAAGATTGCTGTTGGTGCAGGTTTGCCAGAAGGTGTCGTTGATCTTGATGAAACGGTTTTTAACAACCTGAGTAATCTGGCCAAGGCGAAAAAGATGGACATCAGTGATCTGGTGGTTTGCATCATGGATCGTCCGCGTCATGAAGAGAAAATCACCCAGGTACGCGAATGTGGTGCCCGTATTGTTCTCATTGGTGACGGGGATGTCGCCGGGGCGCTGGCAACCAGCCGCTTCGACAGTGGAATCGATCTCTATATGGGAATTGGTGGTGCACCGGAAGGTGTTCTGGCTGCTGCGGCCTTGCGTTGCACTGGCGGACAGTTCCAGGGGCGTCTGGTGTTTCGGAATGATGATGAAGTTGCCCGCGCCAAGCGTTGGGGAATTGAAGATCTTGATCGCAAATACATGATTGACGAGTTGGCCAAGGGCGATGTGATGTTTGTCGCAACAGGCGTTACCGATGGCTCTTTGCTGCGCGGGGTTCGCCGGTATCAGGGTGGTGCGACGACACAATCCATTGTGATGCGTTCCAAAACGGGCACGTCACGTATTGTCGATGCGACGCATAACTTTTATCGTAAGACCTGGTACGACAATCTGGGTGTTTGATCCCGGCGGTTATCCCTATCTATGCAAGAGGCGCCTTTGTGCGCCTCTTGTCATTTTGGGCATTGTATTTTGTTGTCTTGTCTTTTTGAACCGGCAGGCTAGGCTTGATAATTCATTTATTAAGGGCAGTTGAATAGTGAAGAAATCAGGGGAAGATCGCGCTGTTTTTCTTGGAGTTGAAAACTCTGTAACCGGAAAACGCTGGGAAGACAGGTTGCTGGATTCAAGAACGGCACTGGCACTGAGCCAGCGGCTGGGCTTACCTGAGATTGTCGGGCGTATCCTTGCTGCACGGGGCGTCGGATTGGAGACGGCAGAAGCTTATCTTAAACCGACTTTACGAGACTGGCTCCCAAATCCTTCTGACTTTAAGGGAATGGATGCCGCGACCGGGCGTATTCTTCAGGCCATTGAAAACAGGGAAAGCATAGCGGTCTTTGGCGATTATGATGTCGATGGAGCAACGTCAAGTGCACTGCTGCTGCGCTATTTTTCCCAACTTGGTCTGGAATTGAAGGTTCATATCCCGGATCGGGTAAGCGAGGGATACGGACCGAATCTTCCCGCCCTGCTGAAACTGCAGCAAGAAGGGTGTTCACTGGTTATCACGGTTGATTGTGGCACCTCGGCATTTGAACCGCTTGAAGGTGCCCGGGAAGCGGGTCTGGATATTATTGTCATCGACCACCATGAGGCTGAAGCCAGTTTGCCACCAGCAGTCGCGGTGGTAAATCCGAACCGTCAGGATGAAAGCCGGGAGTTTACTTCATTGGCTGCCGTTGGAGTTGTCTTTCTGGTCCTGGTTGCGTTGAATCGTCAATTGCGCGAGGCGGACTGGTTCACCAGACAGGGGGTGAGGGAGCCCAACCTGATGAACCTGCTGGATCTGGTCGCCCTGGGAACAGTCTGTGATGTTGTGCCCCTATCAGGGCTGAACAGGGCCTATGTCAGTCAGGGCGTGAAAGTCCTGGCAAAAAGGAATAACCCCGGCATTGTCGCACTCTCCGATGTTGCCAAGCTATCGGAACGTCCGGACAGTGGTCACCTTGGTTTTACGCTTGGTCCACGGGTTAACGCGGGAGGCCGTGTCGGGCAGTCTTGGCTGGGGGCGCGGCTCTTGTCGACAAACAGGCAGGATGAAGCTGAAAGCATCGCACGCCAGTTGGAAGAGCTGAACAGCGAGCGCCGTCAGATTGAAGCCGAGGTGCTTGATCAGGCATTGGGGCAGGCGGCAGCCCTTTCAGAAGGGGCCGGTTGTATTCTGGTTGCTGGCGAAGGCTGGCATCCGGGGGTGATTGGAATTGTCGCCAGCCGCTTGAAGGATCGCTATAACGCCCCTGCGTTTGTCATTGCCTTTGATGACCATGGGGTTGGCAAGGGATCAGGGCGGTCTGTCCCAGGTGTCGATCTGGGGGCAGCTGTTATTGCAGCCCGGCAGGCGGGGATACTGGAAAATGGTGGCGGTCATGCAATGGCCGCAGGTTTGACGGTAACGCGTGAGCGGTATCAGGATCTCTGTATCTTTTTGACAGAGCGGCTTTCCAGAGAACTGGCTGACATTTCTTTTGTTCCCTCAATTGGTATTGATGGTGCATTACATCCGGGGGGCGCCAATGGTGATCTGGTAGAGCTTCTGGATTCCTGTGGCCCTTATGGTGTGGGTAATGCGCAGCCGCGCTTCGTTCTGCCACAGGTCAGAATACTGCGTCCGGCGATTGTCGGGGATAGTCATGTCAGGTGTCTTATCAGTGGAGCGGATGGCCGGACAATCAAAGGGATTGCCTTTCGTTGCCTTGATACTGATTTAGGGCAGTTCCTTCTCAATAGCGGAGGGCTTCCTGTTCATGTCTGCGGCAAGCTTAAGAAGGACAGTTGGTCAGGCCCAGATGCCGTGCAGATAATTATAGAAGACGCCGCTTCTGCGACAGGCTAGAGTAGCTGGATGATCCAGCCAAATTGCCTCCAGAGATTTTTAAACTCTATATCCTGTTTCTCCGCCTTTCTGGGGGGCTGGGCTCTCGTTTTTAATGTCCTTGCTGTCGGTTCTGTCCTGGCGCAGGAAAAGAAGGCTCCTCTGCCGGTTGATCTGGAACTGGTTCTTGCCGTTGATGCTTCAACAAGCGTCTCGGCGCAGGAGTTCGATTTGCAAATGCGGGGCATCGCCCAGGCCTTTCGGGAACCTTCGGTTATTCAGGCAATTGCTGTATCTGGCGACCGGGGAATTGCTGTATCTGTGATCCAGTGGGCAAACAATCTGCTGCAGGAAGTCGCTGTTGACTGGTTTCTGGTCAGGGATGAGGAAAGTGCAGGTGCCTTTGCCGACCTTGTCGATGAAACACCCAGATTTATTTTTGGTGGGGGTACTTCTATTGGCGGGGCTATTACCTTTTCGACCCGGCAAATGGAAATTAATGACTTTGAAGGAAGCCGCCGGGTTATCGATATATCAGGAGACGGTCGGTCCAATCAGGGAGCGCCCCCTGAAATGGTTCGGGATCGAAGTACAGCACTGGGCATTGTCATCAACGGTCTGGCGATTGTGAACGAAGACCCTTTTATTGACAGTTACTATGAACAGTTTGTAATTGGTGGAACCGGCGCTTTTGTCCAGACGGCAACGACCTACGAAGACTTTGGTGCCGCCATGATGGAAAAGTTGATCAAGGAGATTGGCGGCGTACCGGTCGCGGAAAAAACAACGGATTTCCGCTTTGCCAGCAATGAAGCGGAAAAAAGATAAAAGAATCGAATTTGCTGCTTGCCAAGGGTGTCTGAAATAGGTAAATCCTTGCTCACCGAAAGATGACCCCTTCGTCTAGAGGCCTAGGACACCGCCCTTTCACGGCGGCAACACGGGTTCGAATCCCGTAGGGGTCGCCATTTCGTCTCAAAGCCGCCTTGTGCGGCTTTTTTGATTCTTGGGATCTCCGCGAGATATTTTTTAAAACTGGTCTGCTAGATTTACCCGCCAACTTGGGGCCCAAAGTTTCAGGTTGGGGTGAAGAAAATCAAATCCGGGACAAAATCACCAGATGTTTGCATCAACTCAAAGATGAAACCGGGAATTGGTTGTTTGTCATCTGAAGAAATTTACGATTCTTGGGGAAAATATCTTTGGCTATCTGACTGATTCCTCAATGTGAATCGGCTAGGGTGGTGAATTTTCCAGAAAAAACTCAAAAAACACCCACCTTGGGGAAAAAGGGCTTGCCAAGGGTGTCTGAAATAGGTAAATCCTTGCTCACCGAAAGATGACCCCTTCGTCTAGAGGCCTAGGACACCGCCCTTTCACGGCGGCAACACGGGTTCGAATCCCGTAGGGGTCGCCATTTCGTCTCAAAGCCGCCTTGTGCGGCTTTTTTGATTCTTGCAGGTGTGATTTATATTCAGGCCAACCAAAGGCCACAGTTATCGAACAGATTCCCAGACACGAGAAGAAGAACAAGAGGGGGCCTTGTTTATGCGTTCAGTAACCTGTTTTTGAAATGTCAAAATCTGAAGAGTCTGTATGAGAGTCTGAAGAACCTGGTTGAACATTTCGGATCTCCTTTCCTGATTATTGAAGCGCTTCTTTACCCTTTTTTCAAACGAGTTTACTGTGACGTTCATATAACTGGAGGTTATGGATGAGATTCGGCAAAATTTCCCTGGCATCTCTGCGTAGTTTTGAAGCTGCAGGCCGGTTGGCCAGTTTTACTGCCGCTGCAGACGAACTTTTCGTTTCGCAAGCTGCAATCAGCAAGCAGGTCAGAGAGCTTGAACTGTCCCTTGGTTACAGTCTGTTCCATCGCAGTCACCGCTCTGTAACCCTTACAGAAAAGGGAGGACAGTTACTTGCCAGCCTGACGCCAGCATTTGACCAGATTGATGGATGCCTGCTGAACTTGCAGCGACAGCCGGAAGATACGCGGCTTACCCTGACGGTAGAGCCCGGTTTTGCGTCAGGCTGGCTTGTCCATCGCCTGAAGGATTTTCGAGAACAATATCCAGAGATCGAAGTTTCTGTAGAATCTTGTCACGATCTGATCGAATTCCGCTCTCATGCAGCTGATATAGCTATCAGATTTAGCGCTACAGTCTGTAGCTGGCCGAGAACTGAAGTACAGCATCTCTTTGACGTAGAGATGATACCGGTTGTCTCAAGCGACTTGTTAAAGCCTGCTCAAACATTTCTAGAAATCAAGGACTTTGAGCAGTTAACGTTGCTTCATGACGAAAATTACAACCTGTGGAAACAGTGGTTTGATAAAGCGGGTATTGTCGTCGACAGCATTATCAAAGGGCCAATTTTTGATGATAGCGGTTTGATTTTACAAGCTGTTCTCGACCGGCAGGGGGCAGCTCTGGTTGATACAATTCAGGCGAAAAAATATCTTGTATCTGGTCAGATACAACAGATTTTCCCGGTATCCCTGCAACACGGTTCCTATTGGCTGGCCGTACGAAAGTTTGAAACACTGTCCAAGGCCGGAAAAATCTTTGTTGCGTGGCTTTCGGATGCTGTGCGTAGAGACTGAACACTGATTTCTATCAGCTAATATGCCCGTTGGTCATTGACCGGATTTTTTATCATTTTCCAGTTCATTCATCAGCCACTTATAGAACAATCGTACTTTGGGGCTGTCGGCCAATTCCGGTTTGCAAACCAGATACCAGTCGCCGCTGTGACAGCTTTTATCACCAAAGGGGCGGACCAAAGAAGAAGCCGGTGTCCGGGGGGTGGCAAAAGGGCTGTTGGTCATGGCCACACCACGTCCTTTGCTGGCAGCTTCGAGAGCAAGAAGATAATTGTCATAGGTGATGGCCTGATCCGGGGCCCAGTCCTCTATTCCTGCTTCTTCAAACCAGACTGACCAGTCGTGGTTATGATTGAACAGCTGCAGGATATCGTGATTGAGCAGGTCTCCCGGTTCTTTTATCGGAGATTTCCCCTTAAGAAGATCAACATGACACATGGGAGAGAGCCGGGCTTCAGCCAGATGGAGATAAACCAGATCCGCCTCTTTCTTATTGGTCCAGATAATTCCGACATCAACGCCCTGACGATCAAAACTCCAGTCGAGGTAGGAGGTTCCCAGCTGGGCCTGAATACCTTTGCTGACCCGATAAAACTCATGAATACGGGGTAAGAGCCAGTACATCGCGACAGTAATGTAGACTTGGACAATCAGCGTGTTCGGACGTTCCAGAGATTGTACCAGATTTGCCCCATCAGCTATCCGGTCAAAGGCTTCACTCAGGATAGGCAGATAAAGTTTGCCGGATTCTGTCAGGACAACGTTGCGCCCGGTTCGGGCAAAGAGGTTAACGCTTAACTGGTCTTCCAGATTTCTGATATGATGGCTGATGGCTGAATGGGTAATATTCAGCTCTTCGGAAGCGACACGAAAATTGAGATGCCTGGCAGCAGCCTCAAAGGCCCGCAGGGCGTTGAGGTTGGGCAGTTGTCGCTTCTTCTTCAAAATCAAAATCCTCAAGAGTCCTGTAATACACACCTATGTGAACTAAGAAATTAGCACGACTTTTGACAAAGGGTCATGTCCTTTCGGTGAGTATAAGTGACCAGTCGGTGAAAAAGCATCATTTGTTCCTTTTTTCGCTGTTATCCAGAATGACACCAGAGATTTTTACTGGAGAGTGTGATGAGCGAGACAGCCGTAGTTTCCCGCCGCAAAGGTGGACGAGTAGCACGACAGGCCATGCGTGCGGCACCTTTGACCGCTGACAAACGGGCAATCGGCCCGGGACTGGAAAGTGGAAGTTTCAAGGTTCTCAATGATTTGCAGATCAAACGTATCCATACTGCGGTTTTGGATGTGCTGGAGAATATCGGTCTTGCGGATGCCATACCCAGTTGCATCGAGGTTGTTACGGCAGCAGGTGGTGTGCTCAAGGATAATGGGCGTTTGACCTTCCCCCGGGCGCTCGTCGAAGACACCATCGCCAAGGCCAATCGAAATGTTGTGCTCTATGGTCAGTCTCCCCAACACGATATGGATATCTCGGGCAGCCGGACCTATTTTGGTACGGCCGGGGCTGCGGTTCATATGGTTGATGCTGTGACGGGGGAGTATCGGGAATCAACAACCCAGGATCTCTATGATATTGCCCGGATGGTCGACAAGCTTGAAAATATTCATTTTTTCCAGCGGGCTGTGGTTTGTCGGGATCTGGCAGACCCGTTCGATATGGATTTTAATACCTGCTATGCCTCTGTTTCAGGTACCACCAAGCATGTCGGCACCAGCTGGGTTGACCCCATGCATCTCGAGAAATCTTTTGAGATGCTCCATCTCATTGCAGGGGGAGAGAAAAAGTGGCGCGAGCGCCCCTTTGTCAGCATGTCCAACTGTTTTGTTGTGCCGCCCCTCAAGTTTGCCGAGGATGCCTGTCGATGCCTTGAAGTCGGTGTCAGGGGAGGGATGCCGATACTCTTGCTGGCCGCGGGGCAGGCGGGGGCAACCTCTCCGGCGTCTCTTGCAGGTTCTGTGGTTCAGGAGGTTGCAGAAGTGCTGGCTGGACTTTGTTACGTCAATGCCATTGAGCCTGGTGCCCCGGCGATCTTTGGGACCTGGCCTTTTGTCTCTGACCTGAGAACCGGTGCCATGAGTGGGGGGAGTGGAGAGCAGGCTCTGCTGGTTGCTGCCTGTGCCCAGATGGGGCGCTTCTATGACCTGCCGACAGGTGTGCCCAGCGGTATGTGTGATTCCAAGGTGCCGGATTATCAGGCAGGGGCTGAAAAAGGCTATAACCATGCCATCACAGGAAATTCTGGAACAAATCTGGTATATGAATCAGCGGGTATGCATGCCAGTCTGTTAGGCATGTGTATGGAAAGCCTGGTTCTGGATAACGATACCATTGGTTCGGTTCTTCGAACGGTAAAAGGTATTGAGGTGTCAGAAGATACTCTTTCTGTCGAAGCTATCCGCCAGGTCTGTGAAGAGGGGCCGGGACATTATCTTGGCTCGGACCAGACGCTCTCGGTAATGCAGTCGGAATATTTTTATCCTGATACAGGGGAACGCAGCAGCCCGAACGAGTGGGTGGAAAAGGGGCGACCAACTGCCTTGATGAAAGCCATGGAGATCGTCAGGGAAACCATGGCCGGGCATTATCCCCGGCATATCAGTGACGAACTTGACAGAGAAATCAGACAAAAATTTAATATTAAACTGCCGAGAGAGCAGATGACCCCTTGAGAAAAACTGGGCCTTCCAGACGTCAAATCGGGGATAGACTATAAGTTGGCCTGACAAGGGTCACGATTGAAAAGAGGGAAGAGGTCGTCGGGAACTCCTCCCCTAATAACAGGAAAAGGTTCTATGAAAAGTTACGCAAGAATAGTTGTAATCGGGGGCGGAGCTGTTGGCTGTAGTGCAGCATACCACCTGGCCAAAATGGGCTGTCGCGATGTGGTTCTCTTGGAAATGGATGAGCTGACATCCGGCTCGACCTGGCATGCTGCTGGAAATTGCCCGACCTATTCCGGCAGCGTCAATATCATGAAGATGCAACGCTACGGGGTGGAGCTATACGGACGTCTGGCTGAAGAAGTTGACTATCCGATGAACTATACCCGAACCGGCTCGATCCGCCTGGCGCAAAGTGACGAGCGTATGTTCGAGTTCGAGCATGTCCGCTCTATGGCCAAGGCCCAGGGGCTGGAGTACGAGATGCTGACCTCCAGCGAGATGAAAGACTATTATCCCTTCCTCGAAACCCATAATCTGGAAGGAGGTCTTTGGGATCCGTTAGACGGAGATATCGACCCCAGCCAATTGACACAGGCCTATGCCAAAGGGGCGCGGGATCTGGGGGTGAAGATCGAGCGCTTCAACCGGGTCACTGCCATCACACAGACCCCGACCGGTGAGTGGCGCATTGAGTCAGCCAAGGGTTCTATTACCTGCGAAAAGGTCATAAACGCGGGCGGCTATCGTGGAGGTGAAATTGCCGCAATGGTCGGACAGTACATCCCGATTGTCACGTTGTCGCACCAGTATCTGGTGACAGACGCTATTCCCGAACTGGAGAGCCGAGACAAAAAACTGCCTCTGCTTCGCGATCCGGATGACAGTTATTATCTGCGTCAGGAGCGGGATGGTCTGATCCTTGGTCCCTATGAGTGGAAAGCAACACCTTACTGGCTTGATGGCTTGCCCGAGAACTTTGCCTCACAGCTCTGGGGCGATGATCTGGACCGGATTGAATGGTATATCGAACAGGCGATGGCCCGGGTTCCCATTTTGGAAAAAGGGGGCGTTGCGCGGGTTATCAATGGTCCTATTCCCTACACCCCGGATGGTTTGCCCTACATCGGCCCGGCCTATGGGCTGGAGAATTTTTATCACTGCTGCGGTTTCAGTTTTGGTATCACCCAGTCAGGTGGCGCCGGAAAAATCATTGCTGAACAAGTTCTTGAGGGCGAAAGCGAATGGGACATGTGGGCGCTTGATCCCCGGCGATACAGTGACTATGCAACCCAGAAATACGTTGTTGCCAAGGCGATCGAAGTTTATCAGAACGAATATGCCATTCCTTTTCCTCATGAGGAACGCCCGGCCGGACGCCCGGCAAAAACGACACCTGTTTATGAGAAACTGAAGCAGAAGGGAGCTTTCTTCGGCTCTCGAGGGGGTTGGGAAAGAGCAGTGTGGTTCCCGCTCAATGAGCGCCCGGATGAGCAGACCGTTTCCTATCTTGGTGAAAGACGGAACTGGAATGCCGCAGTCAAGGCTGAATGTGATGCTGTGCGCAACAGGGTCGGAGTTCTGGATCTGGGTGGTTTTACCAAATATGAAATCACCGGTCCGGGAGCAACGGCCTGGCTCGATTATATGATAGCCGGGAAAATGCCGCGGGTCGGCGGGATGTCACTGTCCTACTTCCTGTCTCGCAAGGGGCATGTGATGACCGAGATGACCATTACCCGGCTGGAGGAAGATCGTTACTGGCTGGTCTCTGCCGCTGCTGGCGAATGGCATGATGAGGACTGGCTGCTTTCCCACATGCCGGGCGATGGCTCGGTACAGTTTGAAAATCTTACTGATCGTTTTGGAACTCTGATTGTTGCCGGGCCAAAATCCCGTGATCTCTTGGCAAAAATTACCAAGGCGGATCTGTCGAACAAGGCCTTTCCCTGGTTGACGATCCAGAACATTGAGGTGGGGTATGCCGCTGATATTCTGGCAATGCGGGTGAACTATGTGGGGGAACTGGGCTGGGAACTGCATGTGCCAATGGAATATCTCGGCCATGTTTACGACGAGGTTATGGAAGCCGGCGTTGATCTGGGAGTAGCAGACTTTGGTCTTTACGCCATGGACTCTCTGCGGCTTGAGAAATGTTACCGTTCCTGGAAAGTGGATATCATTCACGAATACACTCCTTTCGAGCTGTCCCTGGACCGTTTTGTTGATCTCGATAAGGGACCGTTCCTGGGGCGGGAAGCACTGAAGCAACATCTGGAAAATGGCATCAAGGAGCGCTTTGTACCCCTGATAATCGAGGCAACTCACGCCGAGGCACCCTATTGTTCTCCGGTTTATCTGGGCGATGAGATTGTCGGGATCACGTCATCGGGGGGCTATGGCCAAACGATCGAGAAGAATATTGCCCTGAGCTTTATCCGGACCGATCTTGCTGTTGAAGGCAGTCGCCTGGAAGTCTCAATTCTGGGGCAACGTTATCCGGCAGTGGTTTCCAAAGAACCACTCTATGATCCGCAAAACAAAAAAATGCGGGATGTCCTGTAACGAGAGCTTGGGATCAGAGTTGTGATCTTGTGATGACAGAAGAAGGGGGCCAGGGCTCCCTTCTTTTGTTCCAGCGGTTAGGTCAGCCTACTCCGGCAGGGGGATGAATTCTTTTTCGTCGCCGGGGACCTTGGCAAAACGTCCCTTGCGCCAGTCTTCTTTTGCCTGTTCCAGCTGATCTTTGGAGGACGAAACAAAATTCCACCAGATATAGCGCGGGCCATCCATAGCTGCGCCCCCGAGCAGCATCATGCGGACGTCATCAAGCGCCTTGACTGTGATCTTGTCTCCCGGGCGCAGAACCATCATCTGTTCAGGATCATAGACAACACCCGCGATCTCAATCTGCCCTTTCAGGACATAGATGGCGCGTTCTTCGGTTGTTGCAGAAATGGGCAGCCGGGCACCGCCAGACAGGTTGAGATCAACATAGAGGGTTTCCCACTGGGTAGAGGCGGGGGATTTGATCCCGTCGAATTCTCCCAGAATGACGCGCCCCTGTATACCATCTGCATCAAAACGGGGGAGTTTTTTGACGTCAGTATGCTCGAAAGCCGGGGCCCCGGCCTCATGGCTTTTGGGCTGGGCAATCCAGCTTTGGATGCCATAGAGGTTTGAGGGTGTTTCGCGTATGTCATGGCCCGTACGTTCAGAATGGACAATACCGGAACCTGCGGTCATCAGATTGACATCGCCCGGGACAATACGCATGTCGTTGCCCAAGGAATCCTTATGATCCATGGTGCCATTAAAAAGATAAGTGACTGTCGAAAGGCCAATATGAGGGTGGGGGCGGACGTCAATTCCCTGTCCGGTTAAAAATTCGCCCGGTCCCATCTGGTCCCAGAAAATGAAGGGGCCAACCATCCTTTTTCGGCGGAAGGGAAGGGCGCGTTTGACCTCGAAGTTCCCGATATCACCGGTCCGGGGAATAATGACCATTTCTACAGATTGTGGATCATCAAGCGCGCCAGAATCTGTACCGGGGAGCCAACTCATTGTCTGTTTCCTTGTGTATCAGGATGGTATGGGACAATCCTGCGTTTGTTTATGGCTGAATAATCATGCGGCTGGTTCGGGGAGCCTGCCCATATCTGTTACGGTAACTTCTGGCAAAGGAGGTTGCCGAATTGAACCCGCAGCGGATCGCTACATCCAGTATAGAGAGATCAGTCTGTTTTAAAAGTCGCTGGGCAACATCCAGACGCAGGTTACGGTAATAGCTACCCGGCGAGGACTTGAGATATTTCTTGAACAGGCGTTCCAGTTCGCGGACCGAGGTTTCTATTTCCTGTGCCAATTCGGGTATCAGATAAGGCGTTTCGATATTCGCTTCCATCATTTCGATGGTTCTGGACAAGACCGGGTTGTTCATAATCAGGGGGTTTTGCGAAGCAAGACGCTGAGGGTTATTTCCTTCCCTGAAGCGTTGATAAATGAACTGGTCCGCTACTTCTGTTGACAGTTTCAGACCATATTGAACACGGATCAATTGCAGCATCATATCCAGACTGGTGGTGCCGCCACCGGAAGTGAAGCGGTTCCGATCAACGACATAGAGATCCCGCTCGGCCTGAACGTTCGGAAAAGTTTCTGTAAAACTTTCAAAGTTTTCCCAGTGGACTGTGGCCTTGTAACCATTGAGCAATCCGGCTTTGGCCAGAATTTCACTCCCGGTATCCATGCCACCAAATTCGGTTCCTTTGGAACGGAGCTTTCGCAGATTGGATGCCAGAGTTTCGGTGTAACTTTTCTCGACATCATAACTGGCGCAGATAATCAGAACCGGGATCTGGAGGCTTGGAGAAAGTTCCGCATCGACGTTGATATCCATGTTGTTACTTGCGCGCACCGATGCACCTGAAATCGAATAGATTTTCCATTCATAGAGTTTTTCTCCGGCCTTGATATTGGCGGCACGCATTGGTTCAAGTGCAGAGGAGAAACAGAGAAGGGAAAATCCCGGAACCAGCAGGAAGGCTATTTTTTGCGGTTTTTCGGTTGCCGGTTTACCAAACAGATACATCTGAACGCTCCGATGATGTTTGGGGAAAATGTTTCATATCTTGTGCGAAATGTAAAATTGTTATCCAGATTCGTCATACACTGTTTGTCAGATTCCCGGGGGCGGTTTCCACTGGGTCACCAGAAAACAAGACGTGATAGCAAGAAGAGAACGAAAAGATGAACAATGAAGTGATCATTACCTGCCCCGTTACAGGATCCGGTATAAAAAAAGACCGGCATACGAATGTTCCGGTAACACCTGAAGAAATTTCAGATGCGGCGATTGAAGCGGCAAAGGCGGGCGCTGCAGTGGCTCATCTCCACGTCCGTAACCCGGATACGGGCCAGGCCAGTAACGACATTAATCTTTATGCAGAAACAGTTGGTCTTCTGCGCGACAAGATGAACAAGACGGGTGTTGATGTTGTCATCAATATCACGGCTGGTATGGGGGGAGAATTTGTTCCCGACCCTGCCAATCCAAACAATGGTGGTCCGGGTACGGATATGCTGTCACCTGTTGATCGCCTGAAGCATATCGACCTTCTGCGTCCCGAAATCTGTACGCTTGATTGTGGTTCTCTGAACTTCAGTGATTACGCCTATGTTTCCACGCCCGATATGCTGCGCGAGATGTGTGCGCTGATCCAGAAGATGGAAGTAAAGCCTGAAATCGAGGCTTTTGAGCTGGGACACATCTGGATGGCAAAACAGCTTATGTCCGAAGGGCTGATTGATGCGCCACCACTGTTCCAGCTTTGCCTGGGTATCCCCTATGCTGCGGAAGCCAATGGCGAGACCATGCTGGCAATGCGAAACATGCTGCCAGAAGGCGCCAACTGGGGTTCTTTTGGTGTTGGGCCAACACAGATGGCCATGGCTGCCCAGTCAGTGATTTTTGGCGGTCATGTCCGGGTCGGGCTTGAAGATAACCTCTATCTTGAACGCGGTGTACTGGCCAGCAACGGCCAGCTGGTTTCTCGCGCCAAAGAGATCATCGAAAGAATGGGGGCCCGGACCCTGAACGCAGAAGAAGCGCGCAAGAAATTCGCAGCAAAAAAACAACGTTGATATCCATTTTGTTCAGATAGGACATAAAGAATGAGCCGTGAAATCAAGACAGTCGCTATTGTCGGCGCTGGTGTTATCGGTGCTGGTTGGGCCGCACGCTGCCTCCATCGGGGCATCAATGTTGTTGTGACAGACGTTACTGCTGCGGCAGAACGTGGCCTGCGCGAAGTTATTGCCAATGCAGAACCAGCCCTGGCAAATCTCAGTCTTGCCCCTCGCCGGAAAAAAGGGACATTAAGCTTCACGACAAATCTGGCCGAGGCCGTTGCCCAGGCCGATTTTGTTCAGGAAAATGCGCCTGAACGCGAAGACCTCAAACGTAACCTTCTGGCTGAAATCAGTAAACATGTTGGCCCGGAAGTGATCATTGCTTCCAGTTCTTCGGGCCTGCTCCCAACCAGAATCCAGGCGGACTGTATCAGGCCTGAAAGGGTCCTGATCGGTCATCCTTTCAATCCGGTCTATCTTTTGCCGCTGGTTGAGGTGCTGGGAGGCGAAAAAACCGAAGAGCGCTATATCACTGAAGCCATGGCTTTCTATACTTCTATCGGTATGCATGCGCTCAAGGTCCGCAAGGAAATCGAAGGCTACATTTCTGACCGTCTGCAGGAAGCCCTTTGGCGGGAAACCCTGCATATGGTTGCCGAAGGTGTTGCGACAACGGATGAAATCGACCAGGCAATCATCTATGGCCCGGGCCTGCGCTGGGCCTTTATGGGAACTTGCCTGACCTTCCACCTTGCTGGCGGCGAGCAGGGCATGCGTCACATGCTGGAACAGTTCGGCCCGGCACTCCAGCTTCCCTGGACCAAGCTGAAAGCCCCTGAACTTACGGACCAGTTGATTGATCGGATGGTTGAAGGAACGCAGGAGCAGTCAAAAGGGTATTCCATTCGGGATCTTGAGCAGCTCAGGGATAACTGCCTGGTTTCGATCATGCAGTCTCTGCGTACATTTAACTATGCCTCTGGCCGCACGCTTAAAGAGGATGACGAGCGGCAGTATCAAGAGACAAACGGATCAACTGAATGGTCACCTTCTGATGACCTGAGCCGCCCGCTGGAACTCCATAGCGACAAGGTTCATCCTGAATGGGTGGACTATAACGGTCATATGACAGAGTCCAGATATCTTCAGGTCTTTGGTGATGCCTCGGATGCGCTTTATCGGTATGTCGGTGTGAATGATGTCTATCATGCACAGGGCAATTCCTATTACACCGTGGAAACCCATATCTATAATGTTAAAGAAGTTGCGGCGCAGGCACCGTTGAAAGTCACAACCCAGTTATTGGGGCTGGATAACAAACGCCTGCATTTTGTCCACAATCTCTATCATGCCAAAGACAACACGCTTTTGGCGACGGGAGAGCAGATGGTTCTGCATGTGGATACGGCTGCGGGACGGGCCTGCCCGGCAAAGCCTGAAGTGCTCGAAATTCTGCAGAAGATCATGGATGCTCATACAACTCTGCCGCAACCTGAATACCGCAGCCGCGAGATGGCTGTTCCCCCGGCCAAGGGGTGACGTTTATGGCTCCGGGGCAATGGCCTGCTGCTGTTGACCTGGAGCCTGTTCGCCTGAACCTCTCGGGGTTAGAAAAATAACGATCTGATCCCTGATCATGAACTTGATCAACGGGAAAGGATGCCTTGTGTCTATTCTTTTCAATGTTTGAATTTTCAGGTGGATAGACCATAGAGTCAGTAATGAACAGGAGCAGCTTATGGAATTCGGCCTTACGCAAGAACAGCAAATGGTCGTGGACACTGTCCGGGAGTTTGTTGAAAAAGAACTCTATCCGCACGAGGCAATCGTTGAGGCCAAGGGACATGTACCAGCTGAAATCACCAGAGATATCCGGCAAAAAGTACTGGATATGGGGTTTTATGCCGCGAACATTCCCGAACAGTTTGGTGGCGGTGGCCTTGATCATGTGACCATGACATTGCTGGAACGGGAACTCGGACGGGCTTCTCAGGCACTTAGTGTCATATTTGGCCGACCATCGAATATTCTTTGTGGCTGTACAGGTGAACAGGTCGAGAAGTATCTCAATCCAGCAATACGGGGCGAGAAGATCGACTGTATAGCCTTGACCGAACCTGACGCTGGATCCGATGTCCGGTCTATGAAAGCTTCTGCCATAAAAGATGGGGATGACTGGATCATCAATGGAACAAAGCACTTTATCACCCATGCGGATGAAGCTGATTTTGCGATCGTTTTTATTGCCACTGGGGAGGAGGAGACTTCTCGCGGTCCGAAAAAACGCATCACCTGTTTCCTGATAGATCGGGATACACCAGGATTTGAAATTCGGGATGGCTATCAGTGTGTATCACACCGGGGGTATAACAATTCGATCCTGAATTTTGATAACTGCCGGGTTTCTTCAGCCCAGATTTTGGGTGAAGAGGGTTGTGGTTTTGACGAGGCCAACACCTGGCTTGGGGCAACCCGCCTGACTGTTGCGGCTTTGGCTGTAGGCCGGGCGCAACGTTGTTTTGATATGGCGGTTGAATGGGCGGCCGAGCGCAAACAGTTCGGTCAGGCCATTGGAAAATTCCAAGGCGTTTCTTTCAAACTTGCTGATATGGCTACAGAAATCCAGGCTGCCGAATATATGACACTCGGCGCTGCCTGGAAACTGGATCAGGGCCTGCCCGCAGATCAGGATATCGCGATGGCCAAACTTTATGCGACTGAAATGCTGGGGCGGGTGACAGATGAAACCCTGCAGATTTTTGGAGGCATGGGCCTGATGTCTGAACTTCCCATTGAACGCTTCTGGCGCGATGCAAGAGTAGAGCGGATCTGGGACGGGACGAGTGAAATACAACGTCATATCATTTCCCGTGGTCTGCTTCGTCCTCTTGGTGCCTAGTTCCTTTGGTTGGGGAATTAATTTTTTTCTTCAGGGTTAGCTTGTCTTTCGGAGTATAAAAGAGCCATGTCCCGTCTTTCGAATATAAGGCGTCTCCTCAGTCCCAAATCCATTGCTGTTGTCGGAGGTCGGGAAGCAGCCGAAGTAATCCGGCAGTGCAGGCTTATGGGTTATTCGGGGGATATCTGGCCGGTTAATCCCAAGCGTGAAACGCTGGGGGATTTGGCTTGCTTTGCTGATATTGCCAGTTTGCCTTCTGCGCCGGATGCTGCCTTTATCGCCATTCCCCGTGGCCCGGCGGTCGAGACGATTGCACAGTTGGCCGAGAGAGGCGCGGGAGGTGCCGTCTGTTATGCGTCAGGCTTTTCAGAAACATCTGACGGGCACCCCTATCACGAGGCCTTGTTGGCAAAGGCGGGTGATCTTGCTGTGGTCGGACCGAATTGTTACGGCCTTTTGAATTATCTCGATGGCGCGGCACTCTGGCCAGATCAACATGGTGGCGAAAAGATTGGGCGTGGTGTCGCCATTATTTCTCAGAGTGGCAATATCGGAATCAGTCTGACGATGCAGGAAAGATCGCTGCCTCTGTCTTATATGATTTCGGTCGGCAACCAGACGATCCTCTCATTTGCTGATTATATCGAAGCCCTGTGTGAAGATGATCGTGTCACGGCAATCGGCCTGCATGTTGAGGGGATTGATGATATACCCGCTTTTTGTCGTGCAGTAGAAAAAGCGCGTCAGAAAAGGGTTCCAATAATTGTATTGAAGGCCGGAGGGTCCGAAATCGGGGCGCAGTTGACCATGAGTCATACCTCTTCCCTAGCCGGATCAGATACTCTCTACAGCACACTTTTTAACCGGATTGGTGTTGCCAGGGTTTTTACGCTTTCCGAACTGATTGAGACTTTGAAGTTCCTTCATGTTGTCGGTCCAGCCAAGGGAACCAACATTGCTTCCCTGAGTTGTTCCGGGGGAGAGGCGGCTCTGATGGCTGATCTGGGCAGCAAGCTCGATTTACAGTTCGGGGCTATTCCAGAACAGCAGAAATCAGAATTGCAAATCCAGATGGGGGAAAAGGTTACAGTCTCCAATCCTTTTGATTATCACACCTATATCTGGGGGAACCTTGACGAGAAGGCGGCTTGTTTTACCCGTGTTATGCAAGGGGGATACGATGTCACACTTCTGGTGCTGGACTATCCCAAGGCAAAACTTGGGGGAGCGCCCGATTGGGACAAAGCCCTGCAGGCGATGATCTCGGCTCAGGAGGCATCGGGGGGGCAGGCTGCAGTTATCTCGACCTTGCCAGAGAACCTGCCTGAATATGCCAGGGTACTTCTTTTGGCAAACGGCGTGGTGCCGCTTCAGGGGCTGGAAGATGGATTGAAGGCGATAAAATCTGCTGCCTGGATCGGGCGTTGCTGGAATGAAATTTCTGCCAAAAACAGACCAACATCCTTGCGTACTTGCCAAGAGCTGGAAGGCAGGGTCACCATGCTGGATGAGGCCACGGCAAAACGCCTGTTGAGTGGCTATGGCCTAAAGGTGCCAAAAAGCAAAGCAGTTGCAATCAATGATGCAGGCAGGACTGCAGAAGAAATTGGGTTCCCGGTCGTTGTCAAAGCCGTCAGTGCAGATTTGGCACACAAGACCGAGGCGGGGGGAGTAGCTCTTAACCTCACCTCTGTCGCATCGGTTCAGGCTGCGGCAGTGGGAATGGCGCAGCTCTCGGACAGGGTTCTGGTCGAACAGATGGTCACTGATTCTGTTGCTGAGATTATCATTGGTGTGACCCGGGACCCGCAGTTTGGTCTCTCACTGGTTATCGGTACAGGGGGTGTGCTGGTTGAATTGATCAAGGATTCCTGTGCCCTGTTATTACCAGCTTCACGCGATGATATTCATGCCGGCTTGCGCAGTCTCAAGCTCTTTCCCCTGATGAATGGATATCGGGGCAAGGCGCGCGGAGATATCCCGGCCTTGCTGGACGCTGTTGAAGCTGTAGCCCGTTTTGTGGTGGAAAATGACAGCAGACTTGCTGAATTGGACATCAATCCTGTTATGGTCTTGCCCGAGGGGCGGGGGGTGATTGTTGCAGATGCGATGATCCGGATGGCCGAAAGGGAGAAAGAAAACAATGTCTGAAGTACTTAAAGTTCATCGCCAGGACGGGATCCTGGAAGTTGTACTTGATCGACCCAAAGCCAATGCTATTGATGCCGCAACCAGCAGGGAAATGGGGGAACTGTTTTGTGAGTTCCGTGATGATCCGGATCTGCGTGTCGCCATCATTACCGGGGGTGGGGAAAAGTTCTTTTCTGCAGGTTGGGATCTGGTTGCCAGCAGTGAAGGGGAAGCACCAGACAGTGATTATGGCCCCGGGGGCTTTGCAGGGATAACCGAACTGAAGGGATGCTATAAGCCGATTATTGCTGCTGTGAACGGTATGGCTGTGGGCGGCGGGTTCGAACTGGCGCTCTCGGCCGATCTTGTCGTTGCAGCCGAACATGCACAATTCTTCTTGCCAGAAGCAAAAGTTGGCCTGATCGCGGATGCAGCCTCATTTCGTCTGCCCAAGCGCCTGCCACGGGCACTGGCGTTAGAGCTGTTATGGACGGGTAAACGTCTTTCTGCTGAAGAAGCCGCAAGCTGGGGGCTGGTCAATCAGGTTGTTCCCGGAGACCAGTTGATGACTGCCGCCAGAACACTTGCCCGGCAAATTCTTGAGGCTGCCCCCTTGTCGGTACAGGCAGTAAAGCAAGTATTGGAAAAAACAGAAAATCTTGATGTGGAAGAGTGCTATCGGGATATGAGAGGTGGTCAGTGGAGCTTTTATGAAAAGATGCTGGCTAGTGAAGATGCCAAAGAAGGGTCTTTGGCTTTTGTTGAAAAAAGATCTCCGGTCTGGAAAGGGCAATGATATTCCGGTTCATATTGAGAGCTTTTGTTCCAATGAGATCTGTTTTTGATGATTTACGACATCTTTGATTGTCATTTCTGACGGTTTTGAGCAAGCACAAGTAGGGCAGCTTGAAGAGGATAGAGCCTCTAAAAAATACCGAATCAGTTGCCTGTCTTGAAGAGCAGGCATAATAAAGCAGCGACAAGCTGTTGAAGCTGATATCGGATAATCCAGTCCAGAGAAGACTGGGAACAAGCTGAGAGGCTAGAGTTTGGTCCGGAATAATTCGTTGCACGCTGAAGAGGGCTTCGGTGTGTATTGTGTAATTTTCACCGGATACCCCTGTTATGACAGGGACCAGGGAGATATGAAATGCCTGAAAGAACAGAGCTCGACAGCTCTTTTCTGTATAAGTGGCTGTGCGATACCATGAAAGAGCATGCTGCTCTTGTTGTTGGTTTGTTACGCTGCTTTCGAATTTTCGGGTCTTTTTCTCCTTCTCTTTGTATCCTTCAGAGACAAAGCAATCAAAGCAGCTGCCCTGCTGGCGGTTTTCCGAACTGTTTTTAGACAGGTTGAGGCTGGAAGGCTGAAGAAGATCACGACTGCAGGAAGAGGCTTTGGGGCAATAAAAGAATTGGCAATAACAATGATTCGGGTGGATTGATGGGTGATTTGATAGGTCTGATTGCCAAGCGGTTATCGTTTGGTGTTCTGACGTTGCTGGTGATCTCCG
>NZ_JAPWGY010000029.1 GCF_027214005.1 Kiloniella laminariae | reverse complement strand
CTTTTGATCTGAATCGGTTTCGGGATTCCCAAAAGCGGTATTCTATGATTCACTTTCGGGAGGAGGTGTTTCATGGGCAAGCCATATTCAAGAGATCTTCGCAAGCGGGTAGTTGACTATATCTCAGCAGGCCATTCCTGTCGGGCAGCAGGTCGGGTTTTTGGTATCAGTGCAAGCACTGCGGTTCGCTTGGCTACCGACTACAAGGACCGCGGCGAGATTACTCCCCGACGGCAGGGGCGCGTGCCTGGAACAGTGGGCAAACTAGCCGCTTACATGGGCTTCCTGATCAAGCAGGTCCAAGCCGACCCGGACATTACATTAAGAGAATTGGCCTTGGCACTTGAAGAGGCGCACGGTGTTTTGGTCCATCTTTCCTCGATCCACCGTGCTTTGGAGCGGGCGGGTTACTCATATAAAAAAAGGATTGATCGCACAGGAGCGCCAGCGCCCGGAACTCAGGCAGGAACGGCTTGAATGGATCAAGTATCGTCAGCCTCGAATGCGTGAGACACCGCACCGACTGGTCTTCATTGATGAAACAGCAACCAAGACAAACATGACACGCTTGCGGGGGCGCAGTCCTGTGGGAGAGCGGTTACTCGGTGTGGCTCCGTTTGGGAAATGGAATACTCAGACCTTCATTGCTGGCCTGACCAGTGATGCTCTGATTGCGCCGTGGGTTCTCAAGGGCGCGATGAACCGGGCAGCCTTTGATGTCTATATCGAAACCCAATTGGCCCCTGCCCTGGAGCCGGGGTCAGTCGTGATCCTCGATAATCTTGCAATACACAAGAGCCCTAAAGCGGCTGAAGCACTGAGAAAAAGAGGATGCTGGCTCCTGTTTCTGCCGCCCTACAGTCCCGACCTGAACCCGATTGAAATGGCCTTTTCGAAACTCAAGGCCCACCTCAGACGCATCGGTGCCAGGACCTTCGACAATTTGATCGAGGCCATTGGCAACATATGTGATCTCTACGATCCTTCCGAATGCTGGAATTTCTTCAAGGCTGCTGGATATGTCTCAGATTAAAAGCAAAAGGCTTTA
>NZ_JAPWGY010000028.1 GCF_027214005.1 Kiloniella laminariae | reverse complement strand
TTTCGTAAGAACCTTCAATGGTGGGCAGGGCGGCGATGCGGTCCAGCAGATCCGGGGAGGCACTGTCTGCACTATCACCTCCGCCAATACCGACAGAGCCGGAAATCGAACCATTAACGTTCTTGTAATTGTCGTGATCCTGAATATCCCTGTAGTCGAAGGTCTCGGTATCCAGTGTCACGTCACCTTCGGTCGAAGCAATGACCGCCCCGTCAAGCTGGGTGTGACCACCGACGGTGACATCCACGTTGCCTTTGGCGATCAGGGCAGACTGTTCCTCGACCCACGCCTTGCGACCCTTTTCTTTGCCGTAGGAGAGGGAACCATTGACGGCAGTTCCGCCCGCAGCGGGGGATCCCTGCTTGTATCCCCACTCCCCTCCAGACCAGTGCTCAGGCCGAGGGAACCGCCCTTACTGTTGCCATCAATCCGGCTGGTATCCCGAACCGAAGCAAGGGTTAAATCACCGCCAACATCCGCAACTTCTTCTGCCAGTACGCTACAGACTTCATCATCGTCCCATTCCGGCCAACTGGTATAGCCTTCTGGAGGGGGGTCAGAAAGGTAAACCTGCGTCTTCAAGTTGCTGCGCGAAACTCCAGCCCACAGGTTCCGTGCAACTACCCAGCCATTGCCCCTGCTGGTCTATCACCCAAACCTTTCTTAGGCTTAGGTAGCGGCCCTCATCTGAATTCTCGTTGTAATCGTATCCCGATTGATTTGTGCAGCACGGACAAATTTCGAAAGTTGTCAAGCCAGTCTCGTCAAATGCTTCATACTTTGGGTACCCACAAACTGGACACCCCTTTTCTTTATCGTAGCTGTGCATTGAAATAATCCAAATTAGTTGGGTAACCATGTACTTGAGGGTCTGGCTTGTAATAAGTCCTTATTGCCCCATTTGATGAAATAACCCCAAACGCATCTGTCGCGGGGTCGAAACGTACAACATCCCCGTTAGTACGAGTTAATTCCAGCGTCGTAGAATTTTTTGGTCCCGTGAGGAAGTTGTCTGCAGCTTGTTGATACTCAATTTTTGTTATCGTTCCAAAATCAGCACCATGCCTGTTGAAATGATCGTCTAATTTGGCTTGATCCGCAAACCGAGAACCGACTCCCGTATTTTTTCCACCACCTTTGAGGTTAATCGTCCCTGCAAGTACGGTAAAGATAAGGAATTCAGTTGCTTCAACTTTTGTTTGCGTGTTGTAGCGCCCCGCAATCAAATCACCTTCTAGCAGGTTTCTATCATAACCAATTAAAGCAGATATTGTAGAAAGCGATATTTCCTGTTTCAGTTCTTCGATCTTATCTCCAGCAACAGCATCAAGAGCCAAATTAGCCGCTAATGTCGCAGTTCCCTTCACAGGTCCCATTGCGATCTGCAATGCAAGCATGGCAGCACCAACCTCTTCGGTTGGCAAGGTATCAATATAAGATTTGGCTTTAACGAGTCCATTGAGGATTGAACCGCCAACAAGTTGCTGTTGTGTAGGATGTATCGTAACGTTCACACCGCCCGAACTATCTGGATCTTGTTCTGAATTTGTAGGTACTTGGCTCGCAAAATCTTCTGCTGCCAT
>NZ_JAPWGY010000027.1 GCF_027214005.1 Kiloniella laminariae | reverse complement strand
CCCATGAAACACCTCCTCCCGAAAGTGAATCATAGAATACCGCTTTTGGGAATCCCGAAACCGATTCAGATCAAAAGCAAAACGCTTTAACGTTCTTGTAATTGTCGTGATCCTGAATATCGCTGTAGTCGAAGGTCTCGGTATCCAGCGCCACATCACCTTCGGTCGAGGCAATGACCGCCCCGTCAAGCTGCGTGTGACCACCGACGGTGACATCCACGTTGCCTTTGGCGATCAGGGCAGACTGTTCCTCGACCCACGCCTTGCGGCCCTTTTCCTTGCCGTAGGAGACTGAGCCATTGACGGCGTTGACCTTGCCGTCCAGACCTGTACTCAGACCAACAGAACCGCCCTTGCTGCCTCCGTCAATCCGGCTGGTATCCTGCACAGAGGCGACAGTCAAATCACCGCCCACATCCGCATCAATGGACCCGTTTGCCTGAACCTGTGCGCCCTTGAGGGTGGTGTCATCCCCGGATTTCAGGGTGATGTCATCGCAATTTTTAGACAGATAAAGTTTGATACAAACTTCTATATTTAAGCGTTAAGAATCTTCAGAAAGCTGCTTTGCTAACTTACACGCCAAGTCAAATTTTTTATTCAATATGCCTGTATCATGCCGATTATCATATAATTTCCTAAAATCATTTAGAATATATAAGCTCAGATTTTTATACCCACTTTTATTATTGCTAATCAGTATATTAATTGATTTCTGTAACTCTTGGTAAATTTCAGCTTGCCCATTAACGCATAAGTGATCTTTTATTTCAGTCAACAGATTCAATAAATCTATCTCAAGTTCATTTTTCATCAAATAGTCTCAATTAAATTGGTTTGGAAATTTAGCTTTGAATTGATCCAAAGAATAAACGGTCCCCGTTTTTCCATCTTTTACCGTTTTGATCCAACTATCAGGATAATCTCTGGGTAAAAGAACTTGATCAGCACCACCTCTATATTTTGGATTCGTTTCTCCTATTGGCTGTGGTGCAACTCTTCCTATATGAATCTGTGTCCCTTTAGGAATTATTATTTCAGCCTCAAATCTTGTATTATTCCATTTAGGATAAACAGCCGTTTCATCTCGCCCTAGATTGCGTTCCGTCGTAACAAATCCACCATTTGCTTTCGCTTGACTATCACTCCCTCCAAATTTCCGATATACAGGAGTTTCAACTATTGTCTTAGCTGTTGCATATTCAGCGTTTTTAAAAGTTTTTGCTATACCTTCAGGTAAAACACTATATTCAGTGTCTACAATTTTATCATCAATTTTTGTAGTGAATTTTCTTGTGGCATCATTTCCACTTCTTTTGAGATTAATCGTCCCTGCGAGCACAGTAAAGATAAGGAATTCAGTGGCTTCGACTTTCGTCTGAGTGTTGTAGCGCCCAGCAATGAAATCCTCTTCGACCAAATCTCTCCCATAACCCGTTAAAGCAGATATTGCTGAAAACGATATTTCCTGTTTCAGTGCATCGATCTTATCTCCCGCAACAGCATCAAGAGCCAAATTAGCCGCTATTGTCGCCGTACCTTTCACAGGTCCCATTGCGACCTGTAATGCAAGCATCGCAGCTCCCACCTCTTCTGTAGGCAAGGTATCAATATAAGATTTGGCTTTAACAAGTCCATTTAGGATCGAACCACCAACAAGCTGCTGTTGTGTAGGACGTATCAGGACGTTCACACCGCCCGAACTATCTGGATCTTGTTCTGAATTTGTAGGTACTTGGCTCGCAAAATCTTCTGCTGCCAT
>NZ_JAPWGY010000026.1 GCF_027214005.1 Kiloniella laminariae | reverse complement strand
GGTCATGAACTGTTATCTGACCTGATCTGGCTGAACCATCTGCATTGAATATTCGAACAAAGGCATCATAGTCATTCCATGTCATGGCGTAACCGCCATCAGCCAGGGCGGTGGTTACAGGTGCATAGACTTCGCTGGCAATAGTAAGGTTGACGTCAAACTCATCCCCTCTTGGGGAGCCATCGGCGTTGAATGCACGGGCCGTAATGCCCTTGAAAACTCCAAGATTGAGCCACGTGGCGACAAAACCACCATCTTCCAGTGCCGTGACAGAGGCAGATCGTAGGAAGTTGGACAACTTGTGATCCAAAACAAAAGGAACATCAAGAGCTTCGCCTTCAGGGCTGTAAAAGCGT
Source organism: Kiloniella laminariae (assembly GCF_027214005.1). Lineage (GTDB taxonomy): Bacteria > Pseudomonadota > Alphaproteobacteria > Kiloniellales > Kiloniellaceae > Kiloniella > Kiloniella laminariae_A. Next base: position 1,976 of record NZ_JAPWGY010000026.1, on the reverse strand, counting down.
CCATAAGCATTGTCATTCACAGTCCAGACTGATACCAGACGCCCGTCGGAAAGTTTGGTGATGGAAGTACCATTCGCCAGTTCATGATTTCCAGCCAGATCACTAACCGCAAACTCGAGGCTTGTCGGTACAACGATCCCGTCTCCCAGAGTTCCGAGAACGGGAGCTGTGTTGGGGGTATCTGCATCGGTAACGAACAGGGTGAGCGTGGCTGTTGAGGTATCACCGTTTGCCGAGGTGATCTGATAGGTAAAGCTGTCCTGGCTATCGACAGCAACACCCGGTTTTGCCGTGTAGCTGTAGGAGCCATCCGCATTGAGGGTCAGATAACCGAGAGTGGTCTCGATTGCCTGTCCAACATGGATTGCCAGTGGCGTACCATTGCCAATTGCAAGAGCGGTTATTGTTGCGCCACCGTCTCCGAGCACATCATTGGCAAGAACACCATATTGGGCTGTGAGGCTGGTTGTTACCCCCTCGACAACGGCATTGCTGTCAGCATAGGCGGTCGGACCATCGTCATTGATGGTAATCGTAATTGTTGCACTTTCTGCCGGGCCGTGCAGGCTGTCGACGGTATACCCGAAAGCCCCGGTTGTCTGGGCGTCAGAAATCAATTCGGGTTTAAGGATGGTAAAGCTGTAGGCCCCCAGACGATCCAGAGAGAAGGACCAGCTGCCGTCATTGGCAGTCCAGTTCAGGCCGGATTGCGTTGCGGCACCGAGAGATCCGTCATAAGAGCTGGAGACAATAACGCCGTGTTCGACCTCGGCCTCACCAGAGGCACCAGAAGTAAAGACCACATTGCCTGCACCGTCGAGCAGGGGTGTTTCCGAGACAACATCCACAAGATCAGCTGCAACAGGATCCGCGATTTCGTGAACATTAACCAGCTTGATGATTTCATTACTGGTTGCACCGTGATCATCAGTAATCTGGAAAGAGACACTGCGTTGTCCCTGATCGGGTGTAATGGAGCTGTTGCTGTATCCGACAGTGTCGAGCAGTGCCTGATACTGTGCCAGACTGGCGACACCGGTAAAGGTAAGCACACCTGTTGTCGGGTCATAGACAGCAGCCACACCACCGGGTAGGGCAGAGCTGGCCCAGGACAAGACATCCTCTCCGGCAACGAAGCCACCGGAAATGGAGACTGTTGCACCCGAGAGTGTGGCACTGTCGACATCAGACGTTGTCAGGTTCGGCGCCAGCAGAACAGCATCCTCTCCCTCGGTGTAGGCACGAACACCAGAACCCAAGTCAAAAACACGGGTGACGGCGTGGTAGACAGGGTTCCCGGATGAGCCTTCCTGTGCAATCCATGTGACTGCAAAGCCCCCGTCTTCTAAACCAACAACATTTGGACTATTGAAATAACTGTTTCTTGAATCAACCTTGAATTCTTCGACGATAAGTATTCCTTCTGGATCAAATACACGAGCCATGAGACCTGTCGCTGATCCGTATAGAACAACAAACCCACCGTTTGTGAGAGCTGCGATTTCCGGGGTGATTTGATAGCTGTCTATATTAATAGGGCTGAGCGCGAACTCATCCCCTTGTGCTACACCAGCAGGACTGTAGATCCGGGCGGAAATGGCATAACCATCACCATCAACGTCAGGGTCCTGGCTCTGCCAGGAGACCACAAAATTCCCATTGGCAAGGACTGTAATGGATGTGCTGCCCTGTGTATTTTCGATTTGTTGGTTGACCTGAAACTCATCCGTCAAGGGGTGACCATCAGCGGTATATATACGGGCAGAAACAAAAATACTTGAAATTGTTCCGTTAGCTGCACCTGTATTTGTTGCCCAGGTTACAACAAAGTTGCCATCAGAAAGACCAGCAATATCGGTATCATACTGGCCTCCCAGCTTGAGGTCATGAACTGTTATCTGACCTGATCTGGCTGAACCATCTGCATTGAATATTCGAACAAAGGCATCATAGTCATTCCATGTCATGGCGTAACC
>NZ_JAPWGY010000025.1 GCF_027214005.1 Kiloniella laminariae | reverse complement strand
GCCCGTGGGTCAGAGGTGATGTTGAGCATCACCCTTGATTACAGGGTTTCTTTTTTTTGGGAGGATAAAATCAGATGACTATGGAAATTAGAGATAGGAAGTCAGCTCAAGGGCCAGTAAAGATTAAGTGGCATGATTTCATAAACTGTTTTGGCGTAGCTGTAATTATTCCTTGTCTGGTTGCTCTTATGGCCGTTGCGTTTGGGTGGTCATGATGGTGTTTAAAATCTCTTATGCACCTTGTCCATCCCGTGGGTTAAGAGCCTTCTTATCTGATAATACCTTTGAATATGGGGAAAAAATCACTGCAATTTTGGAAGAAGGTGTTCGGCTGGATAAGGTGCGATCAGAGCAACCTGTGACAGATGTTAAAACTGACCGCCAGATTGACCTTTTTGTAATGGCTATTTGCTGGCTTGCTTATGATATTTCTTCTTCTGATTTTTTGACACATCAATCTTCTAAGTGGGCTAATTATCATTGTGCTTCTGAATGGTATGATTGTTTATCAAGTATGTGGGCTGCGCCAGCAGGGCAACCGCCTGTCCCCGGCCAAAGTGGTAGCTTTGATATCGCATTGTGTGGGGGGTACAAATGCAGGGTTTTGTATCAACCGCAGTTTGGTATTTCAGATCATTTTCAATTTTTTCATTTGAAAAATGGGGTTCGGGTCAAAGATCCCATGCCATTGAGTGAAACTGGTTATAAGTCTTGGTTTACTTATCGCCCGATTGTATTGGAAGAAGGCGGGGTTTTGGCGACGGCGCTTGCGTTCGCGAGTGATAGTTCAAATATTGCCGACGTTTCTTCTTTAAATCAACTAGCCTTATTTTAGGGGGGTAGATATGTCTTATATTGAAGAATTTCCTGGCTTTGAACTTGATGTAATTATTCCTAGTGGTTTTAAGGATTGTTCTTGGAATAAAGAACCTTGCCCTTCTTGGGGAAAGGAGTTGGAAGATGGTGGGGTTATTCGGCTTATTATTGATTATCCCATTGCTTCCTATCGTGATTATCCGGGAAATTCCCGCTTTCATTGTCAGTATTGGATGGACGGCGAAAACGATGAAATGCCTTTGGCTGTCGTTCATTCTGATAATTGGAATCACATTCTTAACTGGATTAAATTTATGGAGATTTGGGGTGGTTGGTTTTGTAGGCGTTCTTTGAGTGTGTGATTATCTGCAAGACAGTCCTATAAACGATCGTTTATAGGACTGTCTTGTGCCACTTAATAATCATTGAGAATTTGTGTCTTTTAATTGTGTCTTATATTGATGTGTCTTATAATCGAAAAACAATTAATGCAATACAGGATAATCCGGTGAGAAAAGTTGGCTACGCAAGGGTTTCAACAGCTGAACAAAATCTTGATACTCAAATTAAGGATTTGTATTCGGCGGGGTGTGAAAAGGTTTTTTTTGAGAAAATATCTGGTGTTGCAACAGTTAAGCCCGAACTAGAAAAAGCCCTTCGTAGCTTGGAAGCTGGTGATACTTTGATGGTTTGGAAGCTCGATCGTCTTGGGCGAAGGACGATTGAACTCTTAAGTTTTCTTGAGGATCTTAATGCTCGTGAAATTAGCTTTCAATCGATAACAGATGGTTTGGATGCAACCACGGGTCCTATAGGCAAGCTTATCCTTATGATTTTATCAGCCTTTGCGGAGCTTGAAAGAGATCTTATCAAAGAGAGAACTTTACGTGGTTTGGAGGCGGCGTGGGCCAGCGGTAAAAGATCAGGGCCGAAAGAGAAAGTCTCGGATGATAGTATCCGTATGGCGATGCAGCTTTTAGAAACACTTGATGAAAATGGGAAGCCACGAACAGGAGCTGCGGTAGCTAAGACAATTGGCCTTTCTAGGTCCAGTCTTTATCGGAGGATTGATAAACTTAAATCCGAGGGGGGGTGGTAGGTGGATTATTGGACCTTGGGGGCGCTGTCTGATTGTGATCAAGTTATAAGTGTCTGTTGTACTGGCTGTGGTCATAAAAACCATATTGACCCCGTAACATTGATGGAGCATCCCAAATACACTCCATTTATGTATGTCTTTGATATTCGATCCAGGATTAAGTGCAGGATGTGTGGATCTAAAGATAATCACCTACTTTTGCAGGATCGACAGTATTTGGGTTGCTGGAGCCCTGATCCAGAAAATTGGGAACAGGCTGATATTGATCATCTGCGAGACGGAGAGCCTTTTAATGCTTCTTGCTAAATTATTACTTGTTTCGTCAATTGTATTAGGACTTTCAAACAATGCTTATGGTTCGGGCTTGGAGGGTGTTGTTACTCATGTTCGGGACGGTGACACAATAGAAGTTCTTTCTGTTCCTATACGACTTGAAGGGCTTCACGTTCCAGAGTTGGGTTCAAGGGCTGGTGATGACGCCAAGACTTTTGTTTCTCAGTTGTTGAAAGGTAAGTCAGTTTCTTGCTCTCTTGCTGGCCCAAAATCATATGATCGTCATGTTGGTGTATGTTTTCTTGAAGGTCGAGATCTTGCTGAAATTATTATCTCAGCTGGATATGGAAGGGACTGCCCGAGGTTTTCAAAGGGGCGCTATCGGAGTTTCGAAATTGAGGCAGTTCAAAACTGGCCGTTACCTAAATATTGCTGAGGGATGATTTTAGAATATCGATGAAATTAATGACAAGTTGGAATTTCTGCAAAAGGCTCTTTGCGATATGCAGTCATTTGATTTTTCCTGTTCCGATCCTGATTTTTATTCACTGAGTGCGAGCTATATTCAGACGGTTTAAAGATTTGAAACGGAAGTAGATAGGCTTCATTCTTTATTGGATGAATTATAATCTCAGATAAAGTGAGCCGGGAAATACGAAATCAAGCCCGTTGCAGATAAAGTGAGCCCATTCTCATATAATTCGAGCCGAGCCTGTCGGATAGTCGCAATTAATGTGAGCCCAAATCACCCGATAAAATCAAGCCGCTACAGATATCCCTTATTTTAGGGAAGATTATATGGATTGCCTATTCCGGGCTCGCACTGGACTTCGCGTTGCTCCCGTCCAGG
>NZ_JAPWGY010000024.1 GCF_027214005.1 Kiloniella laminariae | reverse complement strand
AGTGTTCGATACCGAGGTCCTTGCCGGATACGGCGTCTCCCCGGGCCCGGGCAGCCAGCAGCTCATCGAGCCAGTCGGTGCGCATCTCCGGTTTCGACGACAGCAACAGATCGGTATAGGGGTGGTGCGGCGGCTTGAACATATCCACCTTCGCTCCGGAATCCTTCACCTCCCCCAGCTGCATCACAACAACCTCGTCCGCGATGTTCTCCACCGTCGCAAGATCGTGCGTGATAAAGAGATAGGCAACACCTAGCTCCCGCTGCAAACGGTCCAGCAAGGCAAGGATCTCTTCCGCCACCAGCGGATCCAGCGCAGAGGTCACCTCGTCACAGATCACAAGCTCCGGTTCCGCCGCCAAAGCCCGCGCAATACAGACACGCTGCTTCTGACCACCGGAAAGCTCCTGCGGGTAACGCGTGATGTAATCTTCCGGCAGATCAATCAGCTGCAGCAACTCCTTCACCCGCGTGTTCCGCTCGGAAAGACCCATGTTGAAATAAAAGCTCAGCGGACGGCCGATGATCTCGCCAATCGTCTGACGCGGGTTCATCGCAACATCCGGCAGCTGATAGATCATCTGCAGCTTGCGCAGCTGATCCTTGCTCCGGTCCTTCAGCTTCGCCGGCAGCGCCTCCCCCTTGTAGAGGATCTCCCCCTCTAGCGGCGGCAACAACCCCGTGATCGCCCGGGCCGTCGTCGACTTGCCCGAACCGGACTCCCCGACAACAGCAACCGTCTTGCCGTGACCAACCGAGATGTTCACGTTCTTCAGAACCTTGATCATCCCGCCGTAACTCGCCGTCACATTGCGGACCTCAAGGATCGGATGGGGATCAATCTCCGCCCGCTGGTTCGCCTTGGCATGCGGCTTACGCGCCGCAACAAGTTCCTGCGTATAAGGTTGAACCGGCGCTTCAAGGATCTGCTCCGCTGTTCCCGTCTCGACCTCGTTGCCATAGCGCAGCACCATGATCCGGTCCGACATCTGCGCCACAACCGCAAGATCGTGCGTGATGTAAAGCGCCGCCATCCCCTCCTCGCGGATCACATCCTTGATCGAGGCCAGAACCTCGATCTGCGTCGTCACATCAAGGGCTGTCGTCGGTTCGTCAAACACAATCAGATCAGGATGGGTCGACATTGCCATCGCCACCATCGCCCGCTGCAGCTGGCCACCGGAAACCTGGTGTGGAAAGCGGTTGCCAAAACTCCCCGGATCAGGAAGGTTCAGGCGGTCAAACAGATAGCGCGCATACTCAAGGCTTTCCTTGCGCGTCCCGATACCATGCTGGGCAGGCCCCTCGGCAAACTGCTCCTTGAGACGGTGCGCCGGGTTAAACGACGCCGCCGCAGACTGGGCAACATAGGCAATGCGCGACCCGCGGATCTTGCGCTTGATCTCCTCCGGTGCTCCGACAAGCTCCTGACCATCAAAAATCACAGAGCCAGAGGGTATCCGGCAGCCCGCACGACAATAGCCCATGCTCGCAAGGCCAATCGTCGACTTGCCTGCACCGGACTCCCCGATCAGGCCCAGGACTTCCCCCCGCGCAAGATCGAGATCAACACCGTGTACAATCGGCGTCCAGCTGTCATCAATAAGGCCTTCGATCTTGAGACCGCGTACTTTGAGCAGTTCTGTCATCGTCCCCTCCTAATGACCACGTTTCGCCGTCGCACGGTGCAACAGCCAATCAACAACAAGGTTCACCGCAACCGTCAGGATCGCAATCGCCCCCGCAGGTACCAGTGGCGCCACAAGCCCGAAGGAAATCGCGCCCCCGTTCTCGCGCACCATCCCGCCCCAGTCCGCATAGGGCGGCTGAATTCCAAGACCCAGAAAGCTCAACGCCGCAATAAACAGAAATACAAAACAAAAGCGCAGACCAAACTCGGCAATCAACGGCGGAATGGCATTGGGCAGCACTTCACGTCGCATGACCCAGAACAGGCCCTCACCGCGCAGGCGGGCAACCTCGACATAGTCCATCACCGCGATATCCGCCGCAAGCGCCCGCGACAGACGGAACACACGCGTTGCATCCAGAACCGCGATAACCCCGATCAGGATCGGCACAGAGGTCCCCAGAACAGACAGAACCATCAAAGCAAAGATCAGCGTCGGGAAAGCCATCAGGATATCAACACAGCGGCTGATCAGCTGGTCAACCCAGCCGCCAACAACCGCCGCCAGAAAGCCCAGAAAGATCCCCATGGTAAAGGACAGGATCGTCACCACAAAAGCGATGGTGATCGTCGTCCGGGCCCCATAGAGAAGACGGGTCAGCATATCCCGGCCCAGATGATCGGTCCCCAGCCAGGTCTCGGCGGAAAACTCCGCCCAGACATCCGCGACAATCTCTGTCTCGCTATAGGGCGTCAAACCCGGACCGATAATCGCCGCAATAATGTTGATCAGAATAATCGCAATGCCAATCCGCGCAGAAAGCGGGCATTTTTTCCACATAATATATCCCTTTCTGGCTTACTTCGGATACCGAAGACGCGGGTTGGTGATGATCGACAGTACATCCGCCGTCAGGTTCAGCAGGACGTAAGTCCCCGCAAAGATCAGACCACAGGCCTGAACCATCGGCAGATCGCGCTTGGAGACTGAATCAACAAACAGCTGTCCCATGCCCGGATAGACAAACACAACCTCGACAATGATCACCCCGACAACCAGATAGGCAAGGTTCAGCACCACCACGTTGATGATCGGTGCCAGGGCATTGGGAAAGGCGTGGTGGACAATAACCCGGAAACGCGACAGACCCTTGAGCTCGGCCATCTCGATAAAGGGACGGTTGAGGATCGAGATAATCGCCGCACGCGACAGACGCATCATATGCGCCATCACCACAAGTGTCAGGGTCATCACCGGAAGAGCAATCGCATAGAGTTTCTCGAAAAAGCTCATGTCATCCGTCACACTCGAGATGCTCGGGAAAACACTGAACTGGACCGAGAGAAAGACAATCAGAACATAGCCGATAAAAAACTCGGGGAAGGAAATCGTGCTCAGCGTCGCCATCGACACCACACGGTCAAAGATACTGCCCTGATAAAGTGCCGCCATCAGACCAAGTGTCACCGACAAAGGCACAGAAACCGCCGCCGCTACAGAGGCCAGAAACAGCGTGTTGGCAAAACGTCCCGAAATCAGACTGCTGATCTCCCGGCCATTGGCCAGAGAAACACCCAGATCCCCTTGCAAAAACGAACTCAGCCAGATCACATAACGCTCATGAGACGGCAAGTTCAGATTAAGCTTCTCGCGGATCGCCGCCAAAGCATCCGGCGTCGCAGACTGGCCCAGTATCGCCTCAGCCAAATCACCAGGAAGGGCCTCCGTGCCCATAAATATGAGCACGGAGATCACCAGCAACGTCAGAACACCAAACGATAACCGCTTGGCAATCAGACCTATCAAATCACCCATCAATCCA
>NZ_JAPWGY010000023.1 GCF_027214005.1 Kiloniella laminariae | reverse complement strand
TTTCGTAAGAACCTTCAATGGTGGGCAGGGCGGCGATGCGGTCCAGCAGATCCGGGGAGGCACTGTCTGCACTATCATCCCCGCCGATCCCGACAGAGCCGGAAATCGAACCATTGACGTTTTTGTAGGTGTCGTGATCCTGAATATCGGTGTAGTCGAAGGTCTCGGTATCCAGTGTCACGTCACCTTCGGTCGAGGCAATGACCGCCCCGTCAAGCTGCGTGTGACCACCGACGGTGACATCCACGTTGCCTTTGGCAATCAGGGCAGACTGTTCCTCTACCCACGCCTTGCGACCCTTTTCCTTGCCGTAGGAGATTGAGCCATTAACGGCGTTGACCTTGCCGTCCAGACCAGTACTCACCCCGACAGAACCGCCCTTGCTGCCTCCGTCAATCCGGCTGGTATCCTGCAACGAGGCAAGAGTGAGATCACCGCCGACATCCGCATCAATTGATCCACCAGCCTGAACCTGTGCGCCCTTGAGGGTCGTGTCATCCCCGGATTTCAGAGTGACGTCATTCCCGGCAAGAATGCGGCTGTTGGTATGGGTCAGGCTATCGACATTGCGGTCCGATGCATTGCCGGAGCCTTATTTCAAAGTTTTGCGTGAAAATTTAACAGAACCTCCTCCGACTAAAGTTAGAGGATACAGTGTAATGAGCGCTTTTCGCCCATGATTATATATTGCAGAGACTTTAACCAATTTGTGAAAATTAAATACAGTCAAAAGAAACAAGCCAATGCTTTCCTTTTGGAACTTGATCTTCGTGCAGCCAACAAATTCTGTTTGATCGCCAGCCTTTCTGGTCTAGGAAATCTTCTACAGCAATGCTGTTCTCCCCAGACCTGTGCCACTGAGCAGTTAGCTTTTTCTGCATGACAGGTTCATGCGACCTTGTCCATTCTGTTCCGGGTTAACCCGGAACAGAATGATGCGAATTCATTGGGGGTTGCCCAATCCAGGGCGGAGTGTGGCCTGTGATTGTTGTAGTTGATCCTCCATTTTTGGGTAATGTCTTGCGCCTCCCTCAGGTTGGAAAACAGGTTTTCATTCAAGCATTCGTCCCTTACGCGACCGTTGAAGGCTTCGATGAAACCGTTTTGGCTGGGTTTGCCCGGCTGTATGAACTGGAGATCAACGCCACTGTCCCGAGCCCATTTGAACATCGCCATGGACGTGTATTCGGTACCGTTGTCACAGACAATGAATTCCGGTTTACCATGCTGCTCCAGGAGCCGGTTCAGTTCCCTGCTCACCCGAAGACCGTTGATCGAAAAGTCCACGATCATGGCGTGGCATTGCTTGGTGAAATCATCGATAACGTTGAACAACCGGATGCGCCGGCCGTTGGATAGCTGATCGCTCATGAAGTCCATGCTCCATCTCTGCCCAGGGTATGCCGGCAGCACCAAGGGCCTGCGGACGATCGCCGAACGTCGCCGCTTCTTGCGCTTGCGCACCTGCAAACCCTCTTCCACATATATCCGATGGGTCTTTTTGTGATTGGCCCCGAAGCCCTCACGCCTGAGTAGCACATGCAATCGCGGATGGCCAAAGCGACGATGCTGATCGGCCAGTTCCCGCATCTCCTGCCGAAGCTCTGTATCCGGTGATTGAACCGATTTGTAGCGGTGCGTGGAACGCGGCTGCCCCGCCAGGCGACAGCACCGGCGTTCGCTCAGGCCTAGCTCCTGCAGCAGCGTAACGGCGCGGCGTCGGTCTTCGGGGCTCAGATCTTTTTTAGAACCTCCTCCAACGCCATCTTGTCCAGCGACAAATCCGCAACCAGCCTCTTCAGGCGCCGGTTCTCGTCTTCCAGGTCCCGGAGGCGGCGAGCCTCATTGACCTCCAGGCCAGAGAATTTGGCCTTCCACTTATAGAATGTGGCATCCGACATCCCATGCTTGCGGCAAAGCTCCTTGGCCGGAACCCCGGCCTCATGTTCCTTCAAAATCCCGATGATCTGTTCGTCCGTAAATCTGCGCTTCATTGAGTGCCTCCGTGAAAATGACGAAAACACTAACTCATCAATGGATCAAGATTTAGGGGGAACAGCAGCAAGCCATGCCTGTTCTGGAGACAAATATAGCCCTTCTAGGGTGAGAGAATCCTCTGCAACATCGACATATTTTTCTAGTTTCTCTGAATTACCAAGCAATATATAGTTCTCGCCATGGCCATCAGAATGATTGTGCCTATACCATAGCCAAATCCCTTATTGAGCATTTGCGACTATTGATAGCTTGTATGTGAATACCACTAGTTTCCCTCAAGCCACACTTCTTTTACCCATGTAGCTAAATCAGCCCATTTTTCATCGACATTACCATCATGGCTCCAAAATCTTATTTCCCCATTTGGAGTTAAGCAGTAATAATCACTATTATCTTCACATATTGGCAACCAACTTTCTGGTAAACCAATTTCTCTCCCTTCGCGAATAGCATTTTTTAATTCACCGTAATGTTCTTCCCCTTTGGGATTAAGAACCAAAAGAGATAGAAAACCCACAAAAACGTTACCTGTATTTTTTAGCAACTTTTTGTAGTCATCAGAAAATGTAAACCCTGTAGATTGTTCGTAATGTACAATTAAACGGTCATCTGGCAAAAAATTGCTATTAACTGAAATATCTTTTGCATGATTTAAATCATTAATCGCGTCATCTATAGTGTACATGATTTATTCTACCTCAAAATCAATGGCTCTGTTTTTCCAATAATTTCTCCTCCAAGCATTAAACTCTGCTCTATTCACACCTGATGGTAATTTTCCTGTATTTATATGAATTGTACCAAAGTTTTGCTGATGGAAACTCTGTGTTACTTCTGTAATCGGTCCATGTTGCGTTTGTATCATATGATGAAGGTTAACGGCTTTTCCATCAGGTCCTAATGGTGCACGACCAACCCTCATTAACTCTAAGTTTGTCTTACCACTGATTGGATCAATTCGATTAGGATCAATGATATCATTTCTTTGATAAACTTTATTTCCATTAAATTCTATTGGATCCTGTGTCCAAAATTGACGTTTTTGTCCAAAATAATTGGCTGCAATCTTACGATTTTGAACAGTTTGTTCAACGACATTAATCTGGTCAGTGAGATTATCAAGCGTATCAGCAAGTTCATTTACTTCTTTACGGGTATTCCCTGATCCACCAGTCAGACGTTTTGCTAATACTCGTGTAACGATAACACCGCTTGCTGCAATTGTGGCATAAAGGGCAGCTTTTTCAGGTGATATGTCACTGTCTTTGACTGTCTCAAGGAAGAGGTCAATTGCCCCTTGTTGTATAGCTTCGGTGCCTTCACCCAATGCTTCTTTGTCACGGATAAGCCGTTTTACGCCAGCTTCATATTCACTTGCGTAATAATCCAGAGAAAATTCGGGACTTTCCTGACCATTAGTCGAAGGATTAACAACCTCTAACCCACCCTCAGCAGCAGCCATAAGGCTCCACACTGAATTTGCAACCATATCAGTCATACCGATGATTGCCGTTGCAGCCTCGGGATTTTCTCTCAGGGTATCTGCAGCCCAGCCAAAGCCCTTT
>NZ_JAPWGY010000022.1 GCF_027214005.1 Kiloniella laminariae | reverse complement strand
ACGGCTTTTGCCGCCGCCGTGACGTTCTGTTTCAGGGAAAGGGTCAGGCCAACCTGTTTGACCTTGTGTTCTTCATTGCGATTAAAAAGATCCTGTGATGATTTGAAATCAACATTTTCAGTGGCCGTAACCGTCACATCGCGCCCGGCGCTTACAGTCGCCGAATCAATCGTGGCATCCTTTCTGGCGGTAATGGAAATATCATTTCCGGCCCCCAATGCCGAGATAACCTGTGTGACACCCTCGGTTTCCTTGGTGTGTTTTTCCTTGCGATAGCCAACGGAAACACTGGCCCCGTCGGAAGAAACCATGCCATCAGCAAAGAAACCGGATTTCTTGCGCTTGCTATAGTCGTATTCGTAGTTTTCAGCGGTATCAACGGTGACATTGTCACCCGTAATGCTGAGGTCATTTCCGGCATTGAGCGCAGAAGCAGTGACCGTCGTATCTTTGCCTGATTCCAGTACCAGATCATTCCCGGCCCCGACGGCAGAGGCCTGTTGCGTTATCTTCAGGCCGTTGCCTTCGCGAGAGGATGAACCGCCAAAGGTTTTCTTTTTCAGCTTGTAGTCATAGCTCCGCTGGTCCTGTGCCGAGGTGATATTGATATTATCCCCCGCGCGGATGGTAAGGTCCTGACCGGCGGCCACGGCAGAGCCTTTGACTGTGGCATCCTTGCCCGCCGTAATAACCAGATTGCCATCGGTGAGGACCGTTGAACCGACGTTGGTGGTGCTGTCGATATTGGTATAGCCAGCCTTGTGGGTGTGATGCTTTTTATCCCGCAGTTCAATCGACCCGACCTGAACATCATTTCCGGCGGTAAGAGTAGTATCCCCAACCGCAGCAAGATCTGCCCCGCGGATAATGATGTCACTATCAGCAACAACATCCAGTGTGCCGCCCGCAAAGATCTCACCCCGGCGTTGCGAACGGTCTGAACATCGGTGCCATCCGTGCGCAGTTCATAGGTCGCGGTTTCATTGATCACGTTACCGCTCTGGGCAACCAGTCGAACATTGTTACCTGCGCGGATGGATCCGCTGCTGTTGATAACGTCTTCTTCTGCGGTAAGATTAAGATCATTTTCCGCAGTCAAATTACCGCTGTTGCGGATAGATCCTTCACGCGAGGTCAAGTCCAGATCTGTCGCGGCAATAATCGCCCCTTTGGGCAAGAGCTTGCTGCGGCTGTTTTGCGCAAGGTAGAGGCGCGGGACCAGAACGTCCTGTCCTTCGAAGATTTCCGTGACATACCAAACGATATCACTGGTCAGGGCCGCTATCTGGTCTTTCGTGAGCGTGATGCCGTTGGTACTATTGTCATAGCTGCCGCGCTCAATACTGTGAACAGCAGTGCAACGATCAAGCTAATGAAATAACGTAGCAAACCCATGTGTTTTCTTTGCACTTAGCTGTCAAAAAGCTATCCTCGCCCGCTTCATCGGCAACCCGCATTTTGGCAAATCCTATGCCGTCAACCTTAAGCACGCGCACGAAGATCTCCAAGATTTAGTCAAACATGTCACAATCAAACTGCAGCTGATGAATGTGGCACTGGAGTTGGATTGGTGTTCAGACAGAAGCTGCTTGACGATCTTCGTCTATGATCTTGTCAACCTCGCGTTGGTAAAGGTCTCGTGCCCATTCTTCACCATCAAAGTATGCTACCCAAAAACCCGCTTTTTGCCAAGATTTGGGGCCAAGTCCGAACCAGCCACTGCTGTTGGAAACAGTCCAACTTGACGGAATATAGTCACTGGTTACTTCAAACAGTTCTGCATGACTCAAAGTTGGCGACATATTGTCATCGCTTTGCAGACGGTATTTCAAAATCTTGTCATCGTGCCCCATGTAGATTTCGAGCACGTTGTACTCTTTACCGATAGTACGCCAACGGCTGCTGTTTTCTTTCTCACCCGTGTTGGGATTTATTAGTTTGGTACAAGTCACAATCACGGCCAATTTCCTTGGTGGTTGAAAATTACCTTGTAATCAAGATCATAGATCACCTGATTTGTGGTAGGGTTATAGTAGTAGTGCAACTTGAAGTCACCTGATGGACTTTGGAAAGCCGGGCTTTGATATTTGCCAAAACCTGCAGGAATATTCGGATTACCAAGCGAACCAGCTGGTATGATTTCGTCACCTTGTGCAATCACACTAGGTGTCAATTTTCCATCTGATGTAAACGGTGATCTTGCGGACGCTAAACGTAGATCATCCGCTAACCGCTGAGCTGTCGCAATGTCGCTCGCTCCATTGTTTATAGCATTCCTCGCAATATCGTCAAGAACACCATCAACGGCTTTGGCAATATTATCACCATTCTTGGCTACGACTGTAAGTCCAGATACGCCCAAAGTTGCGCCACCAACAGCATCCCCGGCAGCCATATCTCCAAGAGCTATGGCCGTTTCATTAATACATACCGGGTTCTCCATACAAGCTGTTGCTGCTGCAATAGCTGCCGGAGCAGCCTCAACAGCAACCGCAGCACCAAAAATCACGCCAACCATAATTCTGGCATTAGTGATATTCGCTTCTGCGTTATCAGCATGTGCATTAGCGTATGCATTGAGTTCTTTGGCAAAAGCTGCCTTCTCCGACGCTGTCATATCAGCAGCAGCAAGGCGCAAGGTGGACATAACAGCACGATGCTTGTTATCCCCCAAACCGCCCAGATTACTTTGAAACAATGTTGGCGCAACAGCTGAGGCTGCCCGTTTAATTGCATCGTTTGTAAGCGATGTGTCGCCTCTATTTGTACTCAAACCACGCAACATAAATGCAGCATCTACAGCCTGCTTGTTTCCGCTATAGAGCACTGTGTTCATCGCATTAAAGAGTTCAGGTTGAGTTTTTCTGAATTCTGTATACTGCGTATGAAAATCCGAATTGATGGATTGCAGTTGAGCCGCTAACGCATCGCCGCCTTTACTATAAGCCTCGGCAGTATGGAAGAATGAACGGAATTCCGGCGTATAAGGAACCAAGCCAGAGTGACGTAAGGCATTATCACCATCAGAACATAATTCATAATATGCCATCTGTTGAACAAGTGCTCCTTCGGCCTGTGCCAGAGCATATTCTTGTTCATCTGTTCTGTTGGAAATATTTCTTAAACTTTGAACTTGCGAGAAAAGCCCCGGTATCAGTTCTGCTGATGCCCGTTGTTGTGTTTCTCTGATAATCTGTTGTTCGGTTGCGGAAAGCTCGAAACTGTTTCCATTGCCAAACCGTAAAACACAACCATCTGAAGCATGGGCAGAGGAAATCAACAGATTGAAGATATTGAACCCTTGCTGTATGCCACAGACCGCTAACGTATCCGGATCAATTCCTTCTTCTGAAATTCGTTCCAAGACTCCTTCAAGCTTACGCGCTTCTGCTGAAGTGATATTTCCGCTCTGCTCTATTTCTTTTAGATATTTAATTGCTGTCTTCGCTGTTCTTGCAATAGTCGCAAGCGCAGTTCCACTGACGTATATATTCGCCTTGGTCTTTTTGTCCTTGGTGATTTCCTGACGTTTGCTCAGGTCGGTGTTGAGATCACTGAGATCCTGATCGGGATTGGAACGGACGGTGACGTCAATGTTACCGTTCGAGGCCGCGACGGTGGCGCGGGTGATTTGTTCTTTCTCTGCGTTTTCGTAGGAGCCTTCGATGGTGGGCAGCAGGGCAATCTGGTCAAGTGGATCAGATGTGTCTTTCTTCCCGTCATCCCCGCCAACACCGATAGAGCCGGAAATAGAACCATTGACGTTCTTGTAGGTGTCGTGATCCTGAATATCGCTGTAGTCGAAGGTCTCCGTATCCAGCGTCACATCGCCTTCGGTCGAGGCAATGACCGCCCCGTCAAGCTGGGTGTGACCACCGACGGTGACATCCACGTTGCCTTTGGCAATCAGGGCTGACTGTTCCTCGACCCACGCCTTGCGACCCTTTTCCTTGCCGTAGGAGACTGAGCCATTGACGGCGTTGACCTTGCTATCCAGATCTGTACTCAGACCAAGAGACCCGCCCTTGCTGCCCCCGTCGATCCGGCTGGTATTTTAAAATGAAAATTGCTTATTCTGGTAGTTCAAGAAATGGGAAAGTCTCTTTGAAACGCTCTTCAATATGAGGGTTTTTTGAAAGGGCTTTTAAAGCTGATATTTGAGATACTACGTCATTTTGATAGGCTATATTACGTTTGTACCCAATTCCATAAAGCGCATTTTCTTCGAACGTTGTTCCTTCCCAACTTGGTGTAAAACCAACAACTTCTTGTCGCTTTAATGTGTATTCAAATTTTTCATTTATATCTAATATATTAAAAAAATAGCTGGGGATCTCATCTGAATTTTCCATGACGAAATATAACCATGCTTTAAACTCATCGAAATCAATAATCCCTGCCACTAAACAAGTTGAAGCAAACCCAATATCATCGGAATTATTCTTTTCTAAACGAAATGATTTAGCCATCATTGCCCCTCTGAAATTGCTTCACCACCAACATGTCCCGTAAGTTTATGTGTATCTCTATCAACAAGCTGCATACGGCCTGAATCTTGATGATGGTGCCATGTTAATCTTGGAATATTCGCTTTACCTGATTGGATAGCATGTAGTTGATCAGCATCAAATGTTGTTTTTATTTGTTGATTTTTTTCAATTTGATCTCTTAAATCTCTTGTCGCCATTCGCATTTGAGTTTGGTAGCTCGCACTCTTGAAATCGCTTAAGGGTAATCGAGTATCATACTTTGCAATATCATCAAAAATTGGGAAACCTCTCAAATCATATACCACATCGGTATCTGGATGTCTTTTCCCTGCCAGTTTTACATTCTTTGCACTGTAAGGTGGAATAGTTGTCGAAGTAACATTTTCATTCCCATAGAAACTATCATAATTATCCCGCCACTCTCGACTGCCATAAGGCATACTTCGAGCAACTTTTTCAGCTTCAACTTTGCGTGCAACAAAGTTTACTTCATTGCTAAGATTATCAAGCGTATCAGCAAGTTCATTTACTTCTTTACGGGTGTTCCCTGATCCTCCAGTCAAACGCTTTGCGTATACACGGGTAATGATAACACCACTTGCAGCAATTGTGGCATAAAGCGCTGCCTTTTCCGGTGAGACATCACTGTCCTTAACGGTTTCCAGAAAAAGATCAACAGCTCCTTGCTGGATCGCATCTACACCTTCTCCCAACGTCTCTTTGTCACGGATTAGCCGTTTTACACCAGCTTCAAATTCGCTTGCGTAATAATCCATAGAAAACTCGGGACTTTCCTTGCCACTTGTCGAAGGATTAACGACCTCTAACCCACCTTCAGCAACAGCCATAAGGCTCCACACTGAATTAGCGATGGTATCAGTCATACCGATGATTGCCGTTGCAGCCTCGGGATTTTCTCTCAGGGTATCTGCAGCCCAGCCAAAGCCCTTT
>NZ_JAPWGY010000021.1:2500-5476 GCF_027214005.1 Kiloniella laminariae | reverse complement strand
TATATCGTCTTGCTCTTGGGGGCTTTGGTTGCCGGGAGTTATTTGGTTGTTTGACATTGTAGATATGAAATTGGAAAGGATGCGTGGACGGCGGTTTGTTGTTTTGGCAACGAGCTGTCTAAGTTCATGTAATCTTATCTTATTAAGTTACACAAAACCTAGTCAGTAATATTTGAGTTCTGTTTTAAGACAGAAGTCAGGTCAACTTGAGAGTTTGATCCTGGCTCAGAACGAACGCTGGCGGCAGGCTTAACACATGCAAGTCGAACGAGAAGGTTCTTTCGGGAACTGGACAGTGGCGCACGGGTGAGTAACGCGTGGGAATCTACCATGGAGTGGGGGATAACAGTTGGAAACGACTGCTAATACCGCATACGCCCTACGGGGGAAAGATTTATTGCTCTATGATGAGCCCGCGTTAGATTAGGTAGTTGGTGAGGTAACGGCTCACCAAGCCTACGATCTATAGCTGGTCTGAGAGGATGATCAGCCACACTGGGACTGAGACACGGCCCAGACTCCTACGGGAGGCAGCAGTGGGGAATATTGGACAATGGGCGCAAGCCTGATCCAGCCATGCCGCGTGAGTGAAGAAGGCCTTAGGGTTGTAAAGCTCTTTCAACTGTGAGGATGATGACAGTAGCAGTAGAAGAAGCACCGGCTAACTTCGTGCCAGCAGCCGCGGTAATACGAAGGGTGCAAGCGTTGTTCGGAATTACTGGGCGTAAAGGGCGTGTAGGCGGATTACAAAGATAGAGGTGAAAGGCCTGGGCTCAACCTGGGAACTGCCTTTATAACTTGTAGTCTAGAGATCGAGAGAGGATAGCGGAATTCCTAGTGTAGAGGTGAAATTCGTAGATATTAGGAAGAACACCAGTGGCGAAGGCGGCTATCTGGCTCGATACTGACGCTGAGGCGCGAAAGCGTGGGGAGCAAACAGGATTAGATACCCTGGTAGTCCACGCTGTAAACGATGTACACTAGTCGTCAGGGTACTTGTACTTTGGTGACGCAGCTAACGCATTAAGTGTACCGCCTGGGGAGTACGGTCGCAAGATTAAAACTCAAAGGAATTGACGGGGGCCCGCACAAGCGGTGGAGCATGTGGTTTAATTCGAAGCAACGCGCAGAACCTTACCAGCCCTTGACATCCCGGTCGCGGTTTTCAGAGATGAATTCCTTCAGTTCGGCTGGACCGGTGACAGGTGCTGCATGGCTGTCGTCAGCTCGTGTCGTGAGATGTTGGGTTAAGTCCCGCAACGAGCGCAACCCCTACCTTTAGTTGCCAGCATTCAGTTGGGCACTCTAGAGGGACTGCCGGTGATAAGCCGGAGGAAGGCGGGGATGACGTCAAGTCCTCATGGCCCTTATGGGCTGGGCTACACACGTGCTACAATGGTAACTACAGTGGGCAGCGACGTCGCGAGGCGAAGCTAATCTCCAAAAGTTATCTCAGTTCGGATTGTTCTCTGCAACTCGAGAGCATGAAGGTGGAATCGCTAGTAATCGTAGATCAGCATGCTACGGTGAATACGTTCCCGGGCCTTGTACACACCGCCCGTCACACCATGGGAGTTGGTTCTACCCGAAGCCGGTGCGCTAACCGCAAGGAGGCAGCCGACCACGGTAGGGTCAGCGACTGGGGTGAAGTCGTAACAAGGTAGCCGTAGGGGAACCTGCGGCTGGATCACCTCCTTTCTAAGGATTTCGAAGGGTTCGCCTTTTGAGATTACTTATAAAATACCATGCCGGACCGGCAAATTGCCGTCCTCGCATCCTTTCCAGATAATGTCGCAAGCAGCCATTGGCCGCGCTTTAGATAGCGCGGTAGATGGTCGAGATAGCGGTAGTTTTTCGGGCTTGTAGCTCAGTTGGTTAGAGCGCGCGCTTGATAAGCGTGAGGTCGGAAGTTCAAGTCTTCCCAGGCCCACCACTTACCAGCGGTAAGTTGCAAACTATACCGGGGGCATAGCTCAGTTGGGAGAGCGGTAGCTTTGCAAGCTTCAGGTCGTGGGTTCGATCCCCTCTGCCTCCACCACTTACTTCGTAAGCTCGAATTTGTGACATTATATCTGGAAAGAAAAGAGATCCTCTTTTACAGAGGGTGCCTGCGTTGCAGGCTTGTTGTTTGACATTGTTGATATGTATGAATTTGGTCTTGAATACGATCTGATCTTTTTCATGCGCTTTGATGGATCTTTGATTTATCTCTGCGTGTGTTAGGGTAATTTCGATCAAGCGCTTTAAGAGCATCTGGTGGATGCCTTGGCGTATAGAGGCGATGAAAGACGTGGCACTCTGCGATAAGCTACGGGGAGGTGAGAGCAACCTTTGATCCGTGGATTTCTGAATGGGGAGACCCAACCCTTTAGGGTTATCGTTATCTGAATACATAGGATAACGAGGCAAACTCGGCGAACTGAAACATCTAAGTAGCCGAAGGAAAAGACATCAACCGAGATTCCGTTAGTAGTGGCGAGCGAACGCGGACCAGGCCAGTGGCCTTGAGATAAAAACCGGAACAAGCTGGAAAGCTTGGCCATAGTGGGTGATAGCCCCGTACGGGTAAAAAGTCTCAAGGTCCTCGAGTAGGGCGGGACACGTGAAATCCTGTCTGAATATGGGGGGACCATCCTCCAAGCCTAAATACTCCTATACGACCGATAGTGAACCAGTACCGTGAGGGAAAGGTGAAAAGCACCCCGATGAGGGGAGTGAAATAGATCCTGAAACCGGATGCTTACAAACTGTAGGAGCAGCCTTGAGCTGTGACTGCGTACCTTTTGTATAATGGGTCAGCGAGTTAATTTTACGAGCAAGCTTAAGCCGTTAGGTGTAGGCGTAGCGAAAGCGAGTCTTAATAGGGCGATATAGTTCGTAGGATTAGACCCGAAACCAGGTGATCTAGCCATGAGCAGGTTGAAGGTGCAGTAACATGCACTGGAGGACCGAACCAGATAATGTTGAAAAATTACT
>NZ_JAPWGY010000020.1 GCF_027214005.1 Kiloniella laminariae | reverse complement strand
TCACACAATAGCTGCCGGCTGCGTCACAGATCATCAACCTGGTCAGTCACGCTTTATTACCTGGACACGTCACAGATGGAATTATTAGCATAGATAGAATGCTTTTCCGGCCCATGGCCTTATTGCGCCAGGGCGCAGTTAGGCGGTCTTACCGCCCTTGATCAAGACCCCCCTGTCGGGTTGCCGCCCTATGGGCGTCACTCCGGGGGCGGTATCCCCCCTTTTCCCTCGCGTTGCTCAGTGCAAAGCGGGTGATCCCCCTCCGCCCCCTTCGGATCTTGATCAATTCCTTGCCGCTCAGTCACCGCTTTGCTTGTTCCGGTTTCATGTTGAAACCGAACAGAACAATTAAAGAAAGGCTTTAAAAAATGAAAAAATCAGACGCAGCAGCAATTCTTGATTTATCCGGTCAAATCACTCCTGAGATTGTTAAAAAAGCCTTTCGTATGGCTGCAAAAAAATACCACCCGGATTTAAACCCGGCAGGGGCTGACATGATGCAAGTTGTGAATGCGGCCTATGCAGAGCTTAAAGATTTTACAGGTTCTATTGATGAAGAAAACGCAGGTTATCCAGAAATTTTAAACACTGCACTAAATGCAATTTTTGGGCTTGATGGGCTTGAAATTGAAGTATGTGGGGCTTGGGTTTGGGTTGGTGGCCAGACACGAAAACATAAGGATGTTTTAAAAGGAGCTGGTTTTAGGTATGCCAGCAAAAAAATAAAATGGTATTTCCGCCCCGCTGATTGGAAGAGTAAAAGCCGAGGTGCTTTTTCTATGGACGAAATCCGCGACCAGTACGGCAGCACAAAACCAAACTATAGCAACAAGCGCCCTGCCCTGTTTCAAGAGTATGCATAAATGAGCGATCAGGTTAGAGAACGCCTTTATATTTTGGCTGAAGATATCGCGCCTTATATTACCGGGGCTTGGATTTTCAACAAAATCATGACCGAAAAAAAACCGGGATATAGCCACATTGTTATTTTATCAAACAAGGAAGACCGGAATCAAAACATTGAACTTTGCTCTAATGTTTGGGGGCATAAAGGCCGGATTGTTATAAAGGGGATATTGCCTAATCAATATGGTTCTAAGGCAAGGATTACCGTAAACCCGGCTCGAAGTGGAAAAAATATCGCTGGTGATATTAATAGGCGTCTACTCCCTGATTATAAGCTAGAAATTCTTGATGCTCATGTAATCAAAGAAAAAAAATCCCGTGAAGAAACGGAATTTAACCAAAAAATCAATTTATTAAAAAAAGTAACAAGCAACCTTTCGCAGAGAAATTCTAGAGAATATTCTTTCAACAGAGGAGTTTTGCAAATGTATCCGGGAAGTGACACCGTTTATCTTAATTTAAATCTGTCTTTCGATGAGGCTATAAAAGTGTTGTGTTTATTAAATAATAAATAATAAATAATAAATAATAAATAATAAATAATAACATACTTTTTTTAGTACATTTCCCTTGTCATGTCGTACCTTTT
Organism: Kiloniella laminariae; assembly: GCF_027214005.1. Taxonomy (GTDB): domain Bacteria; phylum Pseudomonadota; class Alphaproteobacteria; order Kiloniellales; family Kiloniellaceae; genus Kiloniella; species Kiloniella laminariae_A. The sequence goes on along the minus strand of NZ_JAPWGY010000020.1, from coordinate 10,232 downwards.
TTAGTATGGTTGTTGTATGGAAAACAAAACAAAAATTCTCAAGGCAATATTTTTTCGGACAGCAAATGGTGCTGAACCTGTTCGAGAACAGATATTAGATCTTTTACCGGACGAGAGAAAAATCGTAGGTACTGATATTATGGCCGTTGAATTTGGTTGGCCTGTTGGGTTGCCCGTTTGTCGTCCAATGTCAGGCGGATTGTTTGAAGTAAGGTCAAATATTAATAAACGTATATTCCGGGTATTATTTTCTATTGATAGCCCTGATATGATTTTACTTCATGCGTTTATAAAAAAAACGCAAAAAACACCGCCACAAGATCTTAAATTAGCTAAAGATCGTTGGAAAATGTACCAAGAAATGAAGAAAGGTTATTAAAATGGAAAATATTCACCGGGGATCTTCTTTTGATGATTTTCTCGCAGAAGATGGGATCTTGGAGGAAGTTACGGAACTTGCTGCAAAACGCGTCATAGCGCTGTCGGTTGCGCGTTCGATGGCAGAGCAAAAAATATCAAAGGCCGAACTTGCTCGGCGTATGAATACAAGCCCTAATCAGGTCTATAGGGTTCTTAATGAAACTGATACAGGCATCAGTCTTCACACGATTATGCAAGCGGCTAAGGCTACAGGTAGCCGGGTGCGGATTACCATAGAATGATGTTTAAAGCTTCCGGCGTCCTAAATGTGCCTTGTAAAACAAGCCACTGGCGCTTTCGCGCCCCATGTCCTGATCATATCAGGCCATATTTAGGAATTAGTATTTCATATTTATTATTTATTATTTATTATTTCTTTTCCTCTCCGGCTTTCGCAGATTCAAAGCTTTCTGGTGCTGTCACTCATGTTAGGGACGGCGACACAATCGAAGTCCTCTCTGTCCCTATACGCTTGCAAGGTCTTCATGCCCCAGAACTCGGAACTGTTGCGGGTGATGAAGCATCCTCTTTTATGAGGGACCTTCTAAAAGGACAGGTTGTTGATTGCTCTTTATCCGGTCATAAATCCTATGATCGTCAGATAGGCGTTTGTTGGTTGAATGGTCATGATCTTGCAGAAATTATTATTGGTGCTGGCTTGGCGCGTGACTGCCCCCGTTATTCGAAAGGCCGATATAAAAAGTTTGAAACGGATACTGTGAAAAACTGGCCGTTACCAAAGTATTGTAATTAGCTCTGTTTTTTTCAGGATGCCCCAAAGGGGTCCCTGCTCTATTTCGCTAGGCTCGATACCTCGCCAAGCTACACCAAGCCCTCAAGAGGTCTTGTCCCATACGGGTGACGATCAGCATAGATAGAATGCTTTTCCGGCCCATGGCCTTATTGCGCCAGGGCGCAGTTAGGCGGTCTTACCGCCCTTGATCAAGACCCCCCTGTCGGGTTGCCGCCCTATGGGCGTCACTCCGGGGGCGGTATCCCCCCTTTTCCCTCGCGTTGCTCAGTGCAAAGCGGGTGATCCCCCTCCGCCCCCTTCGGATCTTGATCAATTCCTTGCCGCTCAGTCACCGCTTTGCTTGTTCCGGTTTCATGTTGAAACCGAACAGAACAATTAAAGAAAGGCTTTAAAAAATGAAAAGTATATCTCAGGCTGAAATTGACCACATCGTCACTCGGATCTGTGCCTGTTTATTGTGGGATGGTTTTGATAAGGACCGGGGGCATACGGATGCAGAATTGTTTGATTATTTGAGTTATTCCCTAAACTGGGGGGGCAGTTGTGGGCCTAATCAGATTGCATATTGTTATAATGGAAACGGGTTAAGAATATGGGCGCATACGACTGTTGAAAAATCCGGTCACTTAATATGTTCCGGTCTTGAAACCGTTAAACGCGCTAGGCGGATTTATAATATATCTGACCCATCAAACTCTCAAATTTCTTTGTTTTAATATTTCATAAATAGGAAATAATAATTATGTGTTGCGAAATAACGCTTTGGATCAGGGCCTTTTCGTATAGCTTCTTTATTCCTGTAAGCTTTTGTTATGTGGCTATTTTTTTTGAAATAATAGGATAATTTTATCATATTTATGTTTTCATATTTATTATTTATGATATAATAATTCATATAAACAGAAGGATTTGCTATGTACTGCGTTTCGGAATTTCCTGATTTTGTCCTTGATATCGAATTGCCTGATGGATTTACGGATTGCTCATTTCGGGGGGAGCCTTGCCCTTGTTTTGGTAAAGAACTTCCTGATGGGTCAATTCTTCGATTGATCGTTGATTATGCAGAAGTATCACGCCGTGATTTTCCAGAAACCCCCCGGTTTTGTTGTGAGTATTGGTCGGGAGCAGTTGAGGCAGGTGTAGCACAAGCTTTTGTGCAATCAGATGACTGGAATCATATTCTGAATTGGATCAAGTTCATGGAACGCTGGGGGGGGGTGGTTTATTAATCGTGCAGGGCGCGTTGCATAAGGGATCGTTTGTGCAACGTTCCACAGAATTAGTATTCCTTGACGATATTATGTTGCATAACCCTGTTGCATATATATCGTTGCATAAGTAAATATTCAACATTGAGATATGCAACATGAAAATAGGCTATGCCAGAGTTTCAACGCCGGAACAAAATCTATCTTCTCAGATCAAGATTTTGAAAGAGGCTGGTTGCGAAAAAATATTCACAGATCAACTATCTGCTGTTCGGGTTGTACGACCTGGACTTGATCAGGCTTTGAATATCTCTCGACCCGGTGATGTTCTTGTCGTTTCAAAACTTGATCGATTAGGAAGGCGAACCGTTGACCTTTTGGATTTTGTGAAGGTTTTGGAAGATAAAGGCGTGAGCCTTGAATCAATTAGTGATGGTATTGATCCATCTTCTGCCATGGGTCGAGCAATGTTTACTATAGCGTCGGTTTTTGCCGAACTGGAACGCGATCTAATCTTAGAACGCACACACGCCGGAATTTCGGCAGCCAAGGCAAACGGCGTTAAATTTGGTCCGCCAGAAAAGCTATCTGATGAACAAGTAAAAGCTGCATCCCGGCTTTTAAAAACCGCAGATGATAACGGTGAATTTCCTTCTATGTCTTCGATAGCACAAGTTTTCAATGTTGATAAATCGACATTATCGCGGAGACTTAAAAAGCTAGATGCAGGGGCTTGAGTTATGGATTATTGGACCCTTGGCGCGCTTGTTGATGCTGATCAAGTTTTGAGCTGTTGTTGTCTGGCGTGTGGTCATAAAAATCACCTTGATCCACAAGTTCTACTAGATGGGCCAAAGTATACGCCGTTTGTTTATGTTTTTGATATCAGATCAAGAATAAAGTGCCGTCAATGTGGGCAAAAGGATATTCATATTCTGTTACAGGATAGGGTTTCTTTGGGGTGCTGGAACCCAGACCCTGCGCAGTGGGATCAGGTTGATGTTGAACATTTAAATCCAGATTACTGTGCATAATTCATAAATAATAATTCATAAATATGAAAAATTAATATTGCAAAATTGGCCATATGAAATATTATTTATTATATAATAAATAGGAAATATGAAAACATGGATACGGATAAAAAGGTTGTCGTCGTGGGGTCTAATAAAGGTGGGTCAGGGAAGACTACGACAGCAACAAATCTTGCTGTTGCTCTTGCATCTTTGGGCCGTGATGTTTGTTTAGTTGATGCTGATCCTCAAAGGTCAAGTTCGCGCTGGAACGCTGATCGAGAAGAGGCTGGACACCTTCCTGCTTTAACCGTTCTTGAAAAAACCGGAAACCTTCAATCTGCGTTATCATCTTTACGAGATAGATTTGATTTTGTGATTGTGGACGTGCCAGGGCGAAATTCAAGAGAGTTGATCACAGGTGCGGCAGTGGCTGATGTTCTACTGGCTCCACATCAAGCGTCACAACTAGACCTTGATACTCTCGAAGAGCTTCAGGAACAGATTCAAAAAATCACTGATTTGAACCCTAAGCTAATAACCTACGTTTATCACGCGATGGCCTCGACAAATCCGTCTGTCATCGATGCAGAGCGTCGAGATTTTATTTCCTTCGTTTCCTCTTTCCCGGAGTTCAAACCTTTAAACGCCGTTGGCTATCACCGTAAAATTTACCGCGATGCTATACCTCAAGGTGTTTCAGTTGTTGAGCTTGATAATCAAAAAGCAAGCGATGAAATCAAAACTTTGCTACAGGAGATTTTTCAATGGCAATAAAAACAAGAACGTCAAAACCGTCTAACAAATCTGTTGATGAACTGGCCGATAAGTTGGCAGATAAGCCCTATGGTAAAGTCAGCACATCATCATATGACAAGAGTTCGTATGTTCGAAGAACAATCACGTTGCCGCCTGAAATGTCAGAGACTTTAGAAGATTATACCCGTGATAATAAAAGGGCAGGGCTTGAGCCAAAGACAATGACAGGTTTGGTTGAATTGGCGCTTCGCGAGTATATGACCCGTCATAAAATTATTGGTTGAGGTTTTCTTATGCTTGATAAATCACACTCAGTTAAACTTTTGCCATTCTTTGGTTGGGCTATATTTGTTTGTTATATGCCATTTGGTTTCTTTTTTCGTGAAACGGCATGGCACGATAATATGCTTACTTTAGTATTGTTTTTGGTGGCTAGTTCGTTCTTGTCTTTTCCCATTTTTTACATGCTTGGCGTTAGGTATATGTCATTTGTATTTTGGATTAATATTCCTATGTTAGCCTTTATATATGGAATGTTTATGTATTTTACATTTTGGCTGGTTCATCGTGATTTTTTATTTAACGGCCCGACCTTATCAAAGGTGACATTATTTTTTGATGATATGTTTTTCTATCTTGTAAATCTTTTCTAATTAACTTTTGTACTCACCGATTTTTTTAGGCCCGGAAATATCCGGGCCTTTTTTTATCTTTGATTATATGGGTTCAAGTTATTGATAAACCTTGGCATTTAAAAACAGAAAGACGCCGCTTGGTTTCAGCGTCTATCCTGGACATGCTGGCAATGGTCGGTGGTGATGTTCAAGGCGCAAGTTATTGTAAAAACCTTGCAATTTCTCAGAATAGAAAAGTCGTAAGCAAGGTGGGAGTGGGAAAGATACCGGGCAACAGATGACTCATTTCATCAACAGATTTATTAGACGTATTTTATGTTGTTTTTGTTTATAATTTGTCGCTATTTACTGTATATTTTTATTCAACTTTTCTTCACAAATATATTTTTTGGGCTGTGCTGTTAGTTTGGTTGTATTGTCGTATTTGTGCGGCTTGATTTCCCCCGTTTTGTTTAATGTGCTGGTCCTTTTCATCCTTTTCTAGCTTTGTGCAAGGCTCTTTTTGGTCGGTTGTAAACTGTGCCAATCCTATGATTTCTATGCTTTCTGCTAAATAACTGTATTTGCATGTTGAAAGTCTGTTAGATATAATTTTAGACTATATGCAGGATACGCATTTTGTATTACAAAATGCATGACTAGCGTCATCCTGTTCTACGAAGTACCCCGACTTGTCGGGGGAGGCGCGGTTTTACCGCTCATATTTTTGAGGTCGTTTTGCACGTAAATTTCAGGATCAAAGACAAGAGACTTATTGAGTATCTGGAGCGTCTTGAAGAAAAAGAGGGGCGGGGCGCTAAAAGCCGTTTCATAAATGAAGCGCTTTTATCGCACCTTGGGAGGCCACCTATCCCGGATGATATGCGCCAGGATTTGAAAACATTGCTACGTCAAATTACAGGGATAGCCACAAACATAAACCAGATTGCCTACCGATCAAATCTACGCACCGCAACCGCATTACCAACCATCGAACAGTTATTAGCGGTTCGAGATACGCTTAAAACACACGAAAAACCTCTGCGCTCTATGCTGAAAAAATGGGGCAAATAAACTAATGAGAAACCCTTGGGAAGAACGGCTTAGATCACCTAAAAGCAGGGCTGCATTCACACCAACAAGTGACGTGAAAAAGAGCACAAGGAGCCGGGAGGTTGTAGTTAAGGCTGTTTCATACTCCAAGACGGTAAAGGGTGTTTCTGCTGTAATTCATTATATTGCGAAACACGGCGGTAAAGATGATCTTGGCGTTTTTGAGCAGGATGGAACACCAATTGATAAAGATAAGATTTTTGAACATATTCAAGATTGGGATCTTCTGACAGATCGAGAAAATTTTTCAAAAAAGTTCCGGGATGCTTCGACTGCTGAAAAGCGAGAAATGCCTGATGCTGATAAATTTTACCGGAGGCAATCAGTTCATAAGGTAATCAGCTTTCCTGTTTCGCATAGCCAGGTTTCAGACGACCAATTACACGCGATAACACAAGATTACCTTAAGCCATTTACAAGTGAAGGCCATAGAGCCGTTTACGCTATTCATCGTCATCAAGCGCGCCCTCATGTGCACATTGTTATGACAACTGAGGGCATTGATAGCACTCTCAGGCTGCAACGTGAGCAGCTTAATAGACTGCGGCTCCACGCTAAGGAAATTGCCCTTGAACATGGTGTTGAAGTTGAAGCGACAAGACGTCTTGATCGACCTAAGATTATTGAAAATATTGTGACCAACGTAAAACAGAAGAAGCAGATTCAGGAACTTAACAAGCTCAAGAAGCAAGCAGCGCGTGAAGATATCTCACCAATGCAGAAATCCGTTATCACTAAACAGATATCTCATTTCAATGAGGTTGTGGCTTCAGAAGCAAAAGAAAGCTTAAGATTAAAACATGATTATTTTGCTGCGAAAATAAAATCACCAGATCTTTTATCTCGTCAATCACCTATCTGGTATCAGCGTAATGGTGTTGAGGCTCAAGCCCGGATTTTAGGGCGTCCCAAAAGTGAGTTTGGGGTTTCTGATATTAAGCTACAACCTGTAAAGTTGCCAAAGCTTGGCCAGAGTTCAGCAATAAAGCTCAAGCAATTTGTTGATTTGAAATATCATGACCCATCTAAAGCAAGGCAATCATTTTTGGAAATGGCCGCCGAGAAACCTAAAACTGCGTTTTGGTATGCGAATAATCGGCCTGAGATCTTTGGTTCTACTATTGATGTACCAGCAAATATATCACAAAGAGATGTAAGACTTTCAAAATCATGGCGGGATCAAGCAATTTCTCGTCTGGAAGCAGCAACACATAAAGAACCTCATTTGATTGAAATTGTTTCTCAAGATAATGCAATTTTGCATAAAAATCGGGTGAACAAGGCTGTTGCCCAACAGGTCAATCGTGATCTTGATTTTGTAAACAAAAAAACGGCTCTTGTTGATCCAGTTAAAGAAAAACTTCCTGATCCTGTCGCGAAGGCAGAAAAGAAGAAAATCAATATTGCGGATAAAGCAAAGGCTCTTTTTGGTGTGTTTAAAGCGAAAGAGCCAGAAGGGGTTAAACCAATTCAGCAAATTAAAGCAAAAGAGCCAGAGAAGGTAAAACCAACTCAGCAAATTAAAGCCAAAGAGCCTGTTCAGGCGAAAGATATTGCACGTTCAATGAAGTCCAGCCAGGGCCTTAAGAAAGGCAAAGATCGTGGACGAGAAAAATAAGGTATTCCGATTATGTTTTTTAAATTATGCGCATTTGTATTCTGTCTATTTTTGGTTATTGATCCAGCTTTTGCAGATCAAAATAAGTTCGTTTTCAGTGGTGCGATAACGAGCCAAATAAGGAAAAATGTAGAACCGCATTTGGATGCGTTTCCAACTCATGAATGTGATTTTTCTATTGTTCCATTGTGTGAAATTAGGACTTCTGTCGGGCGACTTGAAATCTCCTATACTGAATCATCAACCAGTTTTCAAATCGCACTTAAACCATATTTCCAAGCAGTTCCGTATCATAAACCAATCCCGTATTCAGATTTGCAAAATGGGGTTGTGCTTACTCAACCGGAATGGACTGAGGAGAAAAGTGATCGCACTCTTTTTAAGAAATACAAAATACTAAAGCTACACTTGTCTATTGGGAGTGTTGAATAATGGACGAGTGCATTGTTGGGGATGTATTTTATGGGCTTGATAGCGTTACAACACAACTCGCAAAAGCCTCTTTGGAGGCCCTTGGTTATAGCCTTTCATCTTTGATTGGGGCTTGGGCTGCTGTTTATATGGCTTGGAGGCTTATCAACGCCATTGGTGGGCGCTTTGATCCCCAGACAAATTTTATGGATATAGCTTCTTACATATTTATTTTGATGTTGGTATCAGCAGTTTTGGCAGGAGGGGCGGCTACTGATTTTTGGTGGCCAATTTTTGACTTTCTTAAAAATTTGGGGCCTTGGGCTGGTACAAAAATTTTGGAAGTTACTGGTAGTGTTGAGGTTAAAAGTACAGGTATTGGTGGGTTGCTATGCGCCACTGAATTAGTTTTCCTTGATCATATATTTGGTCAGCTATTTGCTATGGCCGATGATATAGATATTTGGGCGAAACTGTCTGTTATTGTTGGTGTGGTATTGTTGTGCATACCTTTTATGGTGTTGGTTTGGACAATGATTAAGTCCGTTATCGGCTCATATTTTAAGATTATGGGGATTGGGATATTATCACCATTTATGATTGCGGCATTGGCTGATAAAAGTACGCGACCAATTTTTATTGCAGGTTTGAAGATTATGCTTACTTCTGCATTGGAGCTGTTTTTAGCGGCTGCGGCAGCGTCTGCCGTACTAATAATTATGTCAGGAATTTTCGATTTAACAGAGTCAGCCCCAGAGAGCGGGGCTAATGTTATCTTTAGTAAGGAGTATTGGCAGCTATTGCTTACGGGAGTATTGCTTATGTTCCTTTATCATAAATTGATTGAAGTTGCAGGTATGGCCTTACAGGTCTTTGGAGAAACTGCTGATAAGGGTATTTCCGCTAAAAAGATTGGTTCTTTTGGGTTATCTATCGCAAAGAAAGTGGTCTAAACCGATGTTATTCATCATGCTACTTGAGCGAATTATCGATGATATTTTAGCTCTTCTGCCCGGTGGTAAAACGGTTTCCAAACCTCCACCGCCCGAACTTTCTCATAGTGAGGTTTCGTTTAACCAAGTGAATGAACAGAAAGTGGATTTGAGTAGAGGAACAGATCATTCCAGAAGCGATATAGAACGCGACCGTTAATTTTAGAACCGGGCTTTAACAGCCCGGTTCTATTTTTTTGGTCACAGAATTGTCGGTCGTCGGGTCACAAGAAAGCTTTGGATTAAAATTTCCGATAATTTTCAAATCCTCATTATTATATTTGATTACCGAAGGCGGTATCTATTACGTCAAGCAGGGCGTATTTTTCGTGATCATCCATTTTGGATAGGCGTTCAATCCATCTTTTCTTTTTTCTAGTTATTCTTTGCCTTTCGGTGAAATTTTCACCAAGGAAACTATAATCGTGTAATCGGGTAGGTTTGTCGTAATTATACCAAACAGTTTCTGTTCTCTGACCGCCTCTAGTCATTGCTTGAAATTGGAAATTGTTCCAGTTTCCTAATTCAGTGGCGTAAAGTTCTGACCAGTATCCAGAAATTATAATTTTTGCTGGAATTTTTTTTATGACACGGAGTAAATCGAGATGGTCTTTGTCAGTCATCTCGTGTTCATAAATTTTTTTGTTCGTTCGAGTGCTTAATACATATGGTGGATCGAGGTATACCAACTCGTTGCCTTGCCATTGGTATTTTGAAAGCCATTCAATCGTATTGACCTGAAAGATTTGAGCATCCCAATCTTGGTTGACGACAGTATCAGATAAATCTAGTCCAATATTTTTTTGAGCAGGTTTTTTTGTCTTTAAAATTATACCGCTTCCAAGAAAGCCTTCTATGTAGGTTTTGTGTGGCGGCATTATATTGATGATCTTTTGATAGACACCTGCACCACCTTTACCGCCAGGGTAACTCATGTGCTTTTTACCTGTAATATCTATGAAAGGGTAAGTGTTTACGGCTCTTCACCAGATACCCAATTAGATATTCGACGTTCAAACGGGTATGCTAGTAGCGCAAACCCGGCTGCTGGTTGCCAATAACCAGCTCCCATGCAGATGCTGGCAAAAATCAGCGGAACAAGCATTAGGTACATGTACATTCTAACATCTTTTTTTGATAACTTTACTTTGCTCTCTTGCATTATTTCCACTCCCTTCAATACGCTATTTAGCGATTATAATTTACTGTTTGAGCATAGACATAAATGTCTATGGGAGCAAGGTGTAGGGCTCCTGCAGCATAGATATTTTTGTCTATGTTGGTCATGTTGCTATCGAGCATAGACATAAATGTCTATGGGTCCTGGAAG
>NZ_JAPWGY010000001.1 GCF_027214005.1 Kiloniella laminariae | reverse complement strand
ATCTCTACGATCCTTCCGAATGCTGGAATTTCTTCAAGGCTGCTGGATATGTCTCAGATTAAAAGCAAAAGGCTTTAGACACTCAAGACGTAATGTTAGATCGGAGAGGTTTCAGGAAAATACGGAAAACACACCACAGCTTCTGTTTTCGTTCAATAACTTCCCCCGGTAAAAGGAGAAAAACAAAGCAACAGAATCACTAAGCAAAAACTCGCCGGGCGAAACATCAGGAATGTAAGGGAGAATAAATGGTGCCCAGAGGCGGATTTGAACCACCGACACGCGGATTTTCAGTCCGCTGCTCTACCAACTGAGCTATCTGGGCACCGTGGGCTGACCGTACTTGTTGGCCGCCGATGAAAGGGCTTATAGAAAATGATTTCGGTCCTGTCCAGTCCTATTATCAAGAAAAATACAAAAAACAGTTTTTTCTTTATTTCAACCCCTTAACCGACCGAAAAGTCACAGGATTTCATCGTCATCCGCCGAATCAACAGACCGTTCCGAAGTTGGAATCCGATAGCTTTCGCTCAACCAGCGATTCAAATCGACATCAGCACAGCGCCGCGAACAGAAAGGTTTATAGTCAACGGCAGATTCCCCTTTGCAAATCGGGCAGCGGGCTTTTTTCAGTACGGGATCAGACATGTTGTTTCTCGGTCTTTATTCTCAACAAATTCACTCTCTGGCATTTATCATGGCTCAGATGTTAACTGTAAAGCCTTCTACCTGTGCCGGATGTGATTCTATTCTGATCTTCCAGCCAATTCGATCTTCAACATAAGAACGGGCTGCACTCTTTTCCAGAATTTCTGCTACATCGGCCGCCACAACCAATTCCGGCCCGCGGGAGGCCCCTGAAATCTCGCCGTGCCCTTTCTGTCCGCCCCTCACACAAGAACACCACAGACGGCGCAAAGCCGCGTAAGCAACAGCTGACGCGTCAGGCTCATGACCAAGTCCACCTATCCCCACAGGGCGCAGCAGCAATTCCTGGAGCGAGCGCCCTGCCCGCTTCCGGGTCAATTCCTGCAGGCCCGAGAGATAGAGCGGGAAAAGTTTATGCCCGACCGGATCGCGTTTCAGTTCTCCCTTGAGACAGGCCTGAAGCTTCTTCCGGCTCTCCGGCGCCTTCAGATGCGGAAAATCAATCAGAATACGCCCGGCTATATTCCGCAGCCGAAGTTGTCGGGCAATCTCGACTGATGCCTCCTGGCACAGCAACAAATGCAACATTTCGTTCCCGCCGTTATGTTGCATACTGCCTTTATTGACATCAACCGCGGTCAGGCTCCGTCCCTGTTCAATAATCAGACTTCCCCCCGAAGATAGCGGAACATCAACCTGCAACAGGTTTTCCAGGGCTTCCTCCAGCCCCATAGCTTCAAAAAGATTTGGCTTGTCAGCCTGCAAGGAAAGATCACAGTTCGTGATTTCATCCACAGGAAACCCTGCTTCTGGATCTGCGAACAGCAGGCGCAAGCGACGGAGTACCCCCGCATCTGTCACAAGAATTTCTTCAGGTAATACTTCTTGCCGCCTCAGCCAGTCAGCCAGAGGATCGCAGGCCTGCACCAGAGAAACCTTTTTCCCAGAAGGGACAGCATCTCCCCGGGCACGCAAGCGCACCCCTTTACCATCCGCTCCCTCACGGGTCACTTCCACCCGGAGATAATCCCCTTCAGAAAGCCCTTTCTCTGCCTTCAGGCTTCTGGCCACCTCGCCCATTGGCAGGAAACCGGGCTGGCTCAGACCAATGTCAACAAAAGCAGCATCAAGCCCCCGATCAAGAGAGACCAATCGCCCGTCATACTTGTTGCCAACATACACCGGCCGGTCATCACGCAAAATGAGGATATCCTCAAGGCGATCATCCTCCAGACGCGCAGCCCGCAACAAGCCCGGCAGATAGTCGATACAGATCAGTGCAGACATATTGCACGCTCCCGCTTCATCCTCTGGCTGCCCGGCCTTGACCCGGCTAAAACCCGTTTCCAACCAGAAGGCTGGTTACTTCAGGTAACGACAACCCCACGACATTGGTATAAGAGCCGTTAATTGCTGGAATAAAAGCCGCTGCCCCACCCTGTATAGCGTAACCACCAGCCTTGCCCTGCCAGTCCCCGCTGTCAATATAAGCCTCGATTTCGCTGGCGTGGAGCCGTTTGAACCTTACAGCCGTCTGAACCAGCCGCTGGCGAACCAGCCCTTCGGGTGTCACCAGAACATGGCCCGTCATCACTCTGTGACGTCGCCCAGACAGGAGATTTAAACACAACCGGGCTTCCTGCTCGGTTTCTGCTTTAGGCAGAATCCGGCGACCAACAGCCACAACAGTATCAGCTGCCAGGACAAAAGCCCCCGCTTGGCGCGCGGCAACCACAGCTGCCTTCTCGTGCGAAATCCTTTTGGCATAGTCAGCAGGCAGCTCCCGGTTTTTAGGGCGTTCATCCAAATCAGCCGGATCGATCAGATCAGGTGTTATTCCAATCTGCAGCAAGAGTTCCTGACGACGCGGAGAAGCTGAAGCGAGAACAAAGGGAGCAGAAGAATGGCGCGTGACAAGCTGCATGAAAATTTCGGATCCTGCATGATTTAAAAGTGGTTCCTCTGCATACTCTCGCCCGCAGAACATAAAATCTGCAAAAAAGAGACATCCGAACCAGGAAGGAGAAGTCGCCAATCAGCAACTGCCCGCCAGGGTGATAGCAAATAAAACTTACAGAAACAATTTAAGACAGACAACCTGAAGCGATTTGAGCGGTTAACAGGACCAGATCAGTATCATCTCGACGTTGCTCCTCACCGCCTGATGTCGCCCCCTTTCCATTTTCTCCCAAAAATAATTCTCGCCTGTAAAAATGCTGATAAGGATAATGTCGGGAAAATATCAGCTGTTAATCTCTTTTTTAATAATAGGGTTCTATTGTAAAATAGTGTTTTTTATCATCAACCTGAATAGTTTCCATGATACTGCGATTTGCCTCTTCCCTTGTGCTGGCGATGTTGCTGAGCCTAACAGCTCAGGCTGAGCCTTTGATCATGGCCTGCAACAGCTGGAAACCCCTGATAGACGAGGCCAGAAAAGACACCGGGTTGCTCAGTGAAATCATCACCCTGTCGGGAGAAAGGGTGGACCTTCAGGTCCAGCACCTTGTCCTCCCCTGGAATCGCGTGATTGCCGGTGTCAAAAAAGGGGAAATCGACGGAATTTCATGTCTCACCTATGCCGCAGAAAACAAGAACTGGATTACCTATACCAATCAGGCCTTCTGGGAGATTGAAATCGGAATTTTTGTCCGCAGGGACAGTGGCATCAAGCTCGGTCAACTCAAAGACTTGCAAGAGTACAGCTTTGGCTCTCTCAAAGGCAGCAGCTATTTCGAAATTCTACAGGGACTGATCGGGGAGGACATCAGAATAAGCCCTTACCCCAAAGAAATAGACGGCATGAAAATGCTGATCGAAAAACGTTTTGAGGTTCTTTTTACCGGGCGGATGATGGGGCACCAGCTGTTGCAAAGTCAACATCTGGAAAGATCAGACGAAGTGACCTATCTGGAGACGCTTTATCTCGACCACATCCATCCGGGTATCAGCCGGATACGCCCGGACGCCCAGGACATCGCCCAACGCCTGGACAAAGGTTTCCAGATGATCAAGGCTGACGGCACGCTGGAACAGCTTTACGAGAAGCACGGTCATTTCCCCCCTTCCCGCAAGCCTCTGAATGCAGTGACGAATTAAGATCACATCCCCTAAACAAAAATGAGGGGAGCTTCCCCCCTCATTTCTACGCTACCTGTATTATCAAACGATCAATGATCTTAATTGACTGAAGCCAATTGACGCTTGATACCCGCGTCCACTTTGGCATCCCATTCTTTTGCCCATCCGATCAAATCCTCAACATATTTCTCTCTGTCAGGACTCTTCAGATACCTGTCTTTATGCCATGGACTCATTTCCCACTCATCACTCACTGGAGCCGCAAAGCCATCCAGCTCCGGATTAGCACCGTACACCAGATTTAAATAGTGCTCCCTGGTTACTTTTCGATATTGAGTGACCAGGATATTCTTCGGACGTGAAATCAGATTTTCATCCATATAACGATCAGCCTGAATCCATTCTTGTGGATCTTCACTCCCGGCAGTCGTTACCCAGTGCTGAATGACCGTGCAATCCTGAGAGCGCCCGGCATAATTCCCTTTTTTCTCCACAAACAGTACATCTTTTCGCTCGCAGATTTTTCCGAACACATATCCCCATCGCGCCTGATCAATCGAAACTGTGAAATTTACAATCTTGCTCAGGACATCATTCTCAGTCTGAATAAGAACAAACGATTGAAATCTTGTGCTTACATCATTTGTCTCAATGCCCTGACCTGCCAAAACCCACTTACCTTCAGGTAATGGGATCTGTACCTCCCTACTGCCAGCAACAATGAAATCTTCAAACTCTTGGCCTTGAGTGTATTCAGCCTTTTGCTGTGTTGTCACACAGGCACTCAAGAACAGAGACACCACCACCATCAGAACCAGTTTTTTCATATTTATTCCCCCAAAAAGAGCACACAATCATAAAAGGAAATTCAGTTCAAGCTGATAACAATCGAAGCCATAATCCGAATTTCTGACATAAGTGTCGCCCGAGTGGCAGGATCAACGTCCGGGCCGCTTGAAATTGCTCCGGGCCTTCGCGACTTCTTCTCTCATCACACAGCCCTCAACATGATCGTTGATCAAACCCATGGCCTGCATGAAGGCATAAACGGTGGTTGGACCAACAAATTTCCAGCCCATCTTTTTCAGGTCCTTTGACAGGGCCACAGATTCCGCCGAGGTTGAGGCCGTCTGTGGTTCGGCAAGACGGGAGGGCTCCGGTTCATAGCTCCAGAGAAAGGCCGCGAGAGATCCTTCCCGCTTGACCAGCTCTTGCGCCCGCCGGGCATTGTTGATTACAGCCTCGATCTTGCCCCGATGCCGGACAATCCCTTCATTCTGAAGCAGGCGTTCAATATCACCTTCATCAAACGTTGCCATTTTGTTGAAATCAAAATGATGGAACGCCGCCCGGAAATTTTCGCGTTTGGCCAGGATCGTGCGCCAGCTCAACCCCGACTGAAAGCTCTCCAGACAGAGCTTTTCAAACAGGCGACGATCCTCACCGACCGGAAAACCCCATTCAGTATCATGATAATGGAAGAACTCGGGCGCAGCATCGCACCAGCGACAGCGTGCCTTACCATCCGGACCTATTGTCGTTGTACTCATAAACTTATCCCGCTTTGTCAGAATTCTTGAAAAATCATACTGCCTGTCAAGCGATACAGGCGCCCCTGCTGTAGGACGATTGCCCTATAAAATAATTAGGACACTTGCCCTACACTGTCAAGAACAGCAAATACCCCTCAAAAGGGATGGTCAGAAAGACGGGCCTTCACTTAGGGAAGATCTGAGACAGAGACAGAGACAGAGACAGAGACAGAGACAGAGACAGAGACAGAGGCATAAATAAACAAGGCAATCAGACGACAGGTTTGAGATCCATGGTAAAGCGTTCTTCAATCTTCTTGCGCAGGAAATCACGCACCTGGCGGTAAGCCTGCAAGCGGGTTTCCCTGCTGCCTTCAATCAGACCAGGATCAAAGGTGTGCCAGAACTCCACATCACAGGCCATGGTCCGGGTCATTTCCACTGCAGAGTGCTGTGCCTCTGGAGACAGGCTGATAATCAGATCAAAAGAGCTGTCTTCGAGATCATTAAAGTCCTTGGCCCGGTGGCGAGAGATATCGACCCCGATTTCCTCCATCACCTCGATGACAAAGCCGTCAACTTCCTGCGGGCGCACGCCAACAGAATCAACAAAGATTTTGTGGCCCAGCAGATGTTTCAGCAGCCCTTCGGCCATGGGTGAGCGCACGGCATTATGAGTACAGGCAAAAAGGACGGCACCGGGCAGATCGCTCAAGATACTAGCCCCGAACGTAGTGCAGTGCACAGATCAGGGTGAAAAGACGTCGGGCGGTGTTAAAATCAATTTCGATTTTACCATCCAGACGCTGCTGGAGAATTTCAGATCCTTCGTTATGCAGTCCGCGCCGCCCCATATCAATGGCTTCGATCTTGGCCGGGCTGGCTGACTTGATTGCCTCGAAATAGGTTGCACAAACGGAAAAATAGTCACGTATAATCCGACGCAGCGGCGTCAGAGAGAGAATATGCTCGCAAAGCAGATCGTCATTTTCCAGGCTCACCTTGAACAACAGACGATTTTCCACAATAGAAAGGTCAAGTTTATAAGGCCCTACTTCAGAACCCGTTGGCCTGAAGTTGTTTTGCTCAAGCAGATCATAAACCGCAATCGCCCGTTCCTTTTCCACATCCGGGGTCGAACGGGTCAGGGAGAATTCATCCAGATGAATATGGACAAGGTGATGGCTGCTTTTCTCTGCGTCCTGATCCTGCATCCGGCCTCCCCCTTGCTATTCCCGATCCATACACCGGAATGTGATTCTGCAAATGATTTTGCTGAACTGGCCCCGGTAAGACAAGGCTTCTGTTAAGGAGCCTAACATTCCGATCTTTATGATATCTGAATAACATTGAAATTATCCGGGGCGAAAGCAATGATCAATGCCTTGCCCCGGGGCCTTCCGGATCGCAGGTTATTCTTCCAGACGAAGGGAAACCGATAGGGCATGGGCTGTCAGGCCTTCTTCGCGGGCCAGGGTAACTGCCGCCGGACCAATAGCTTTCAGGCTTTGGGCATCACAGGAGATCAAAGAGGTGCGTTTCATGAAATTGAGCACCGAAAGGCCCGAGGAAAAACGAGCCGAACGGGCAGTTGGAAGCACGTGGTTTGGCCCGGCAACATAGTCACCGATCACCTCTGCCGTATGACGCCCAAGGAAAATGGCCCCCGCATTGCGAATTTTAGCCGCAAGCGGCTCAGGGTCATCCACCGCAATTTCCAGATGCTCGGGTGCCAGACGATTGGTCAGGGGCACCGCCTGCTCCAGATCATCAACCAGAATAATCGCCCCATGATCTTCCCAGCTCTCCCGTGCGATCTCGCTGCGCGTCAGGGTCTGGAGATGGATCGCGATTGCCTGTTCAACTGCTCTGGCAAAATCGGCATCATCGGTAATCAGGATCGACTGGGCTGCTGTATCGTGCTCTGCCTGAGCCAAGAGATCAGCAGCAATCCAGCGCGGGTTGTTCTTGCCATCGGCAATCACAAGGATTTCCGATGGCCCGGCAATCATATCGATCCCGACAATCCCAAAAACCTGTTTTTTCGCTGCCGCAACATAGGCATTGCCCGGTCCAACAATGATATCAACCGGGTCAATCGTTTCAGTACCATAGGCCAGGGCACCAACAGCCTGCGCCCCGCCAACCCGGTATATCTCGTCAACCCCGGCAATCGAAGCTGCTGCCAGAACAAGCGGATTGAGCACACCATCAGGGGTCGGCACCACCATGACAAGACGATCCACCCCGGCCACCTTGGCTGGCAGGGCATTCATCAGAACCGAGGAAGGATAACTTGCTGTTCCTCCGGGAACGTAAAGCCCTGCAGCTTCAACAGCCGTCCAGCGATGGCCAAGCTGCACACCGACAGGATCGGTATAGCGCAGGTCCTCGGGCTTTTGCCGGGCGTGGTAGTCGGTAATACGGGCCGCAGCCAGTTTCAGCGCCTCGATCGAGTCAGGGTTACAGGCAGCAACCGCCGCCTCGATCTCGGCAGGGGTAACGCGCAACTCATCAGCCGTCAGCTCCAGACGGTCAAAACGCCTGGTATAGTTCAACAGCGCCGCATCGCCCCGCTGCCTTACATCGGCGAGGATTTCGGCAACCGTATCATTTACATCGACCGAGGCTTCGCGTTTCGAAGACAACAGATCAAGGAAGTGGTTTTCAAAGTCGGCGGCATCAGCCTTGAGTTCACGCGGCATTGACGGCCTCCTGAAAACTGCGGATCCAGTGATTGATCTCTGATGGACGGGTCTTCAAAGCCGCACGGTTGACCACAAAGCGCGAGGAAACCTCGGCAATCTTTTCAACCTCTGCCAGGCCGTTTGCTTCCAGCGTTGCCCCGGAAGAAACCAGATCGACAATACGACGACAGAGCCCCAGATTTGGTGCCAGTTCCATCGCTCCGTTCAGCTTGATACATTCAGCCTGAACGCCCCGCGCGGCAAAGTGGCGTTGGGTAATTTTGGGATATTTGGTCGCCACCCGGATATGGCTCCACTGCGCCGGGTCTTCAGTTTTCAACAGGGTTCTCGGCGCGGCGACAGACATGCGACAGTGACCGATTTTCAGATCAACTGGCGCATAGATTTCGGGATAGTCAAATTCCATCACCACATCGCTGCCTGCCACACCAAGGTGTGCAGCGCCAAAGGCAACAAAGGTCGGCACGTCAAAACTGCGGACCCGGATCAGTTCGAGATAGTCAACATTGGTGGCAAAGCGCAACTGGCGACACTTGTCGTCAAAAAAGGAAGCCTCGGGTTCAATCCCGGCAGCTTTCATCAGCGGCAACAGTTCCTTGAGAATACGTCCCTTGGGGACAGCCAGGATCATCGGTTCGATCTTGGGCATATCATTATTTCCGTTTTTCTGTCGGTAATCAGTGTCTGGTACAGATACCCTGTTACTCTTTGGGTTACATCAGGGTAGTTACACTTTTTACCTTGGTCTTTTCTTGCTTGATACCGTCACACTTCTTTCGGGGAGCGTGCACCCAAACCATGATCTTCTGGGCCATGATCTTTTGGGCCATGATCACCAGTTCCATGATCTGTAAAACCTGTCGCCGCTTCAACGGGCTGGTCTTCAATATCATGGCGGGGCTGGTTCAGTGTCGGCCAGGGTTCGCTGATGTCATCCAAATGACAGCGGATCTGGGAAACGACAAGGCGGATCGCCGCGCCGCCAGAAAAGTGCAGCGTGATGTATCCGGGAATTGCGGCAATGGTCAGCAGATTAAGAATTTCATCTTTCTGCCCCAGATCCACATTCTTGACCTGGATTGACTTAACCCGGTCAAAACACAACCCGGTATTTACCCGGTGAAAAGTAGGCAGCGGCGCAACATCGGCAAAGGCGACGTCGTCGTCATCCTCGTCCTTGCTGTCAGCTTTTGTTTCTTCCTTGGCAGCCACGATCTCTTCCGGATTGTCCGGTGTAGAAAAGCCGCGCGCCCGGATCTCGGCCGGCAGCATTTCCCAGCAAAAACGGTTGACCACCATGACAAAACGTTTTTCCGCCGGCAGCCAGGCAACATCGCACAGCGGCACCAGAGAGTCCTGCAACAGACCTGAAAGCGTGCGGATGTCTTCGTCATCCTGCGCCCGGATCTTCAGTCTTGTCCCCTCAGCCATGCCTGTCTTCCCCACCTTTGGTTACGTGTCCTGTTTCATCACAAAAGCACAAGACATCCCGGTCTTACACCCCTGCCGATGATTATTCAACCTTGAGCCGCTCGATATCGGCTCCACAGGCAGCCAGCTTGTCCTCAACCCGCTCATAACCGCGGTCAAGATGATAGACACGGTTTAGCACAGTTTCCCCATCGGCAACCAGCCCTGCCATAATCAGCGAGAAGCTGGCCCGTAAATCCGTTGCCATAACCTCGGCCCCGGTCAGTCTGGCCTGCCCGCGCACCAGGGCGGAAGACCCGTGTACGGTTATGTTTGCCCCCATACGACACAGCTCTGGCACATGCATGAAACGGTTTTCAAAAATCGTTTCGGTAATCATCGAGGCGCCTTCGGCAGTCGACATCAACGCCATGGTCTGGGCCTGCAGATCTGTTGGATAACCCGGATAGGGCTCGGTCATGATATCCACACCGATCACCCGGCTGCCCGCACGGCTGGCAACCATGCCGTTTTCGCTGTCCTCGATCACCACACCGGCATGCGCCAGTTGGTCGATCATCGAACGCAGGTGTTTTGGCCTTGCCCCGATCAGCTCCAACCGACCGCCGGTCATCGCCGCCGCCATGGCATAGGTCCCGGTTTCGATGCGGTCCGGCACCACCGTGTGGGTATAGCTGTGCAGGCGGTCGACGCCTTCAATCGTGATGCAATCCGTGCCTGCACCCTGGATCTGTGCGCCCATGCCAATCAGACAGTCTGCCAGATCGACCACTTCCGGCTCACGCGCCGCATTGATCATCCGGGTTGTGCCCTTGGCCAGCACTGCCGCCATCATAATGTTTTCTGTCGCGCCAACAGAAACCTTCGGGAAAGCCACTTCGCCGCCGATCAGCCCCTTGGGCGCTCTGGCGTGGACATAGCCTTCTTTCAGTTCGATCTCGGCGCCAAGCTGCTGCATGCCCTGCAGATGCAGATCAACCGGACGCGAGCCAATGGCACAGCCACCGGGCAGCGAAACCTCGGCATGACCTTCACGGGCCAGCAAGGGCCCGAGCACCAGAATAGACGCACGCATCTTGCGCACCAGATCATAAGGTGCACGGGTCGTGGCAATGTTTTTGGCGTGGATTTCCAGCACCCGCCCGGCGCAGCCTTCGCTGCCCGCTGCACCGTTCATGTGCAGTTCGGCACCATGTTGCGACAGCAGATTGGCCAGCGTGGTGATATCCGCCAGATGCGGCAGGTTACAGAGCGTGAGCACTTCATCCGTCAGAAGGGCTGCCGTCATCAGCGGCAGCGCTGCGTTCTTGGCGCCACTGATGTGAATTTTACCTTTGAGCGGGTTGCCCCCGCGAATTCTGATCTTGTCCATCGTCGTCTTTACCGTTTCAGCCTGAGTATTCAGACCCTTATTTCTGAACTGGAGGATATTTCCGCCTCCAGGTGTTCTGATCTCTGCCCTGCAAGACAGGGGACCTTTACCGTGCCGAATGAATTCCGACGTTGTTGCCATGATATTCTCCCATAAAAAAAGCCTGTTTAAAGGCCCGGTACAGGGAAAAAAGTAATGGCGGCTCTTGTTCAAATCGTGACGACGATCTGTTCAAAAAACGTACCCCGATCATTCTGCCATAAAACTGATGACAAAAAATGACCAGTAACAGGGCTCTCGTCCCTGGGGAAAGAGCCAGGGGCTGCACCTTACAGGCGCCCCCAAAACAAATGTAGCTCTTACAAACGGGGGAGCGTAACCCCGCGCTGTTTCATGTATTTCCCGGCGCGATCCGCATAGGACACGTCACAGTCGCCCTCGCCCTTGAGGAACAGGAACTGACAGACACCTTCGTTGGCGTAAATCTTGGCAGGCAGCGGTGTGGTGTTGGAAAATTCCAGCGTCACATGGCCTTCCCACTCCGGCTCCAGCGGCGTGACATTGACAATGATGCCGCAGCGGGCGTAGGTCGATTTGCCAAGGCAGATCACCAGCACGTCGCGCGGAATGCGGAAATATTCGACCGTCCGGGCCAGGGCAAAGGAGTTCGGCGGAATGATGCAGACATCATCGTTCTTCTCGACAAAGCTCTGGTCGGAAAAATTCTTGGGATCGACAATGGCGTTGTGCACATTGGTGAAGATCTTGAACTCGCTGGATACCCGCGCATCATACCCATAAGAACTGACCCCGTAGGAGATCACACCCTCGCGGCGCTGCGCCTCGACATAGGGCTCGATCATGCCATGTTTTTCGGCCTGCTCACGAATCCATGTGTCCGGCATAATTCCCACGGCTTGCTCTCCCTCTTCACAACTCTACAGGTTTTCTGCGCACAAGCCTGTAGACAAGGCGGCAGATCTATATATGGCCTTCTACTGTTTCCGCACCAAAAGCTCAAGAATGAAGATTCGCCCGCTTCATATTTATAGGCCCTAATTTACAAGGCTGAGCTGTCGCTGAATTTATCCAGGATGGTTTACTGGCCCCTTTTTGTGATCGGAACCAAGGAGACTTGCCGCTTGCAAAAGATCAAGAACAGATCAGCCTGCCTCACGGACCTGTCTTCTGCGTCTGATCGTACAGCAGCAACAGGCCCTTCAGCGCGAGGCGCTATTTACGTTCGCGCATCTGGCTTTTGCGCTTGCGCAGGTTCTCGCGCAGCGCCTTGGCCTCACGGTCCAGCCGTTGCCGGGTGCGTTCAGCCAGCTCTTTCTGCTCTGGCGTATCGGCGACTGCGGATGTATTTTCCGGTGTAGTATCGGTTTCTGGTGCTTTGTTCATGGCGGCAGAGTGCTAATCTCCCCCGCCTTCGTCAAGTACTGTTGTAACGGACAGAGCGAAAATCACGTCTCGGGCCGGAAGGAGCAAACCTCTGGCCCTGATGCCTTTGCATAAAATCAAGACCTTTGGAGAAAATCAAAATTTTTGCCCAAAGATAAAAATAAGGCTTGCATTGGTTCGCTGGCAGAGGCATATAACGCCCGTCCAGACGAGGCCGTGGTAGCTCAGGGGTAGAGCACGTCATTGGTAATGACGGGGTCGGCGGTTCAATTCCGCCTCACGGCACCATTCTTTCGGTATACAATCAGATACTTAGAAATTTGGTCGCTTTTGATAAAGCCTGTATTTCTGGACACAATCACACAAAAACCCAGAAATCCCTCCTAAGGCAAACCTTCCGTTGCAAGGCCTCTGGCTTCGACTTTTGCCCTCTATTCTCGGACCATCTCTCAATTACAATATCAGCAATAAAAAACGTCTATTAAGACACAGCAAGCGGGGCTGTGAGCGTGTTTTACTGCCTCAGCCCCGGGCTTGTTCCTGTGTCTTTCTAACCTTATACTTTCTTATTTTCCCTTCTTGGCTCCGACGTTCAGGCTTGTCTTGTTCGCGCCGGAATCAGCCGTTGCCAGAACCTTTACCTTGACCTGTTTTGGCTTTTTGGCTTCTTTGTTGCCGCGTTTATTGTCGCCTTTTTTTGACATGAGAACACCTTCGAATGTGCAGCAGGTTCTGGCCCGGAGATCAAAGATATCGGGGTACGACACTGCTACGGGTTATCCATTGATCGCCTGATAGCGGCGTAAATGGTCTGTTTTTGTAGTGGCAGGTGGTTTTGCGGCTCCGGGCTATAGCGAACGGGTCCCTTGGGACCTGTTATTTCTAACGCAAGAACTGCAACAGCAAAGTCTGTATCAGCAAGCTTAGGTAAAAACACACTTGTCAGCGCCTGCAGACAAACATTGCAGGAGAAGCGGCAATACACTGGATCATCAAGATCGGCCCTGCCGATGGTTTTCTGGAATTCGCGTCAGAAAATTCATCAACATCAGCTATTTAAAGCTATCAAGCGCTTATCGCATTCGTCCGGTCAGACTATAGATTCTGTGCAAACAAGCAAGCGAATAGCAGACGGAAATATTCTTGCTACTTTTCTTCCTTATTTGGTTATGGCCCTCCCTGCTCTTCTGGTATTGTGCGGCCTCGCTTCTGCCCTGCTTTACAGCTGCCTGTATTACCTCCCAATCCGCAACAGTTTTTGGTTAGACAAGACCCAAGATCACGCCTAGCCGGTTGATTTGCCCGAACCGGCCTGGAAACGACACGCCCGAAGGCATGAAGATCTCACGTCAGGAAAGAGAGGGCGACCCGGTGCTATAGAGCCCGGCATTAAAGTGCCAGCGCTAAAGAGAAGGTATAAATGGCGGTATCAAATATCCCCCCGCCTGTGAGCTGTCCTGGGTTGGTGCCTTGCAAAAAGGACAAAGAACTTCGAAGCTGCCATCCCTGTGCATATCATCGAGTACCGCCGCCAGAAGCGGGGCCAGAGCGCCGTGTTTTTTATGCAGGTAGAGATAGGCATTTCGCTGTTCCAGAGGTGTGACCGTCAGGCCGGAAGCCTCACCTTGGTTCTGGTCGGAAGATATACGGAAAAGCTCTTTCCAGACCAGCGCCACCTGAAACCGCCGGGCTTTGAGCATTTTCAGGATATTGCTTTCCAGCTCGACCGGTGCGGGATGACCATAGTCCCCGGCCCGGCTGTAAAAGATCACCCAGTCCGCCGGGTAGCCGACCGAATAATGGCGCAAAGACCCCCAGTCAGAAATCCGGATTGCGGGGTCAAAGGTCAAGGCAACCACTTCACCCCAGAGCAAAGGAGAATCAACCCGGACCAGATTTTGGTAATCGTCCTCAACCCCTTCGATCCGGGGATAGTGACCATCTGCAGCCCCGCTGTTTGCCGCCCGAATAGAACGGCGGAAAGGCAGGGGCATTACTTCGGCAACCCAGCCTACTCTAGCTGTCGCTTCGCGAACCAGAGCATCCAGCTGTGCCATGAGCTGCCCGGTTTCCTCATCCCTGACTTCATAGGTACTGAATATAAGAGTTGGTGGGCTTCCCGCTTTCCCGGCCTGTCCGACAACAGGTAAAATGTCTTTTGCTTGAAGCGGGGATATAAACAAAGTGGCAGCAAGAACAGAGAGAATTATCAGGTAAAAGACCCTGATCAGGGTCGCGAAAGATAAAGGGCCAGAGACAAGCGCAACTTTTATTTGCCTGAAACCCATAATACCCCCTTTGCGACGACCGAAAGAATCTCGTTACAGCAGCCCCGCATACCGGGCAGCGTCCGCAGTAGTATCGGTAAAAATCTTTCCCGCTATAATAGCACACATCTAGGATAAAAGTCAGAGCCTGATAACCGCAAAAAAACTTCGCCGCGGACACCACTCAGCAAAAGCTGATAGTGTCCGCGGCGAAGGATGACTTTTTCCCGTTCAACATCTTTGCTGAATCAGGATAAGTGATTCTGGCACCTGGCCAGCAGGCGCAGGGTTTTCCAGGCAGTTACCCGCCAGACACTTACCCGAGGGTAGGCATGGTGAATTCCGGGTCGCTGCGCTGTCCGGTTGGCCAGCGGGTTGTCGTGGTTTTGATCCGGGTGTAGAAGCGCACCCCTTCCATGCCGTGCATGTGGTGATCACCAAAGATAGACGCTTTCCAGCCGCCAAAGCTGTTGAAAGCCATGGGAACCGGGATCGGCACGTTGATGCCGACCATGCCGACTTCGATGTCCTGGCTGAAGTTGCGGGCAACATCGCCATCGCGGGTAAAGACCGCCGTACCATTGGCATAAGGGTGCCCGTGGATCAGATCAACCGCTTCCTGATAGGAGCCCTTGCGCACCACAGAAACAACCGGGCCAAAGATCTCGTCCTTGTAGCAGGTCATGTCTTCGGTAACGTTGTCGAGCAGGGTTCCGCCGATAAAATAGCCGTTTTCATAGCCCTGACGGGTCTGTTTGAAATCGCGGCCGTCGACCACAACCTTGGCACCCTGGGCTTCGCCGCTGTCGATATAGCCCCGGACCTTGTCCAGATGCTGTGCTGTGACCAGTGGTCCCATTTCCGAGGTACGATCTGCCGCAGGGCCGACCTTCAGCGCCTGGATCTGCGGGATCAGCTTTTCGATCAGCGCGTCGGCAACCGCATCGGTGACGGGGACGGCAACAGAAATCGCCATGCAACGTTCACCAGCAGAACCATAACCCGCGCCCATCAGGGCAGAAGCCGCCATATCCAGATCGGCATCAGGCATAATGATCATGTGGTTTTTGGCCCCGCCCAGCGCCTGGACCCGTTTGCCGTTTGCGGTTCCGGTCTGATAGATATACTGGGCAATCGGGGTGGAACCGACAAAGCTGATCGCCTTGACATCGGGGTGCTCGAGCAGCGCATCAACCGCAACCTTGTCGCCCTGTACCACGTTAAAGACACCCGCAGGCAATCCTGCTTCGGCCAGCCATTCCGCCATCATCAGCGATACAGAAGGATCTCGCTCGGATGGTTTGAGAACAAAGGTGTTGCCTGTTGCCAGCGCCACAGGCCACATCCACATCGGCACCATGGCCGGGAAGTTGAACGGCGTGATCCCGGCACAGACCCCCAGGCTCTGTCGGACCATGTGGCTGTCGACGTCGGAGCCGACATTTTCACAGAACTCGCCCTTGAGGAAACTTGGCGCGCCAATGGCAAACTCGACAACCTCAAGCCCGCGGGTTACTTCGCCCAGCGCGTCATCGTGGGTCTTGCCGTGTTCGGCGGAAATGGCTTCGGCCATCTGTTCGCTGCGCTCCCACAGGATGTTCTTGAAACGGTCAAGAATACGGGCGCGGCGCAGTGGTGGTGTTTTTGACCAGGCCGGCCAGGCTGCCTTGGCAGCAGCAACCGCGGCGTCAACCTCGGCCACAGAGGCCAGAGCAACAGTTTTTTCAGATGTTCCGGTTGCCGGATTGAATACCTTCTGATTGCGGCCGGAAGTTCCGGCGACAAAGGCGCCGTTCACATAATGTGCGATCTCGATCATGGTGCTGTCCTCAAACTGAATAACGGGTGCAGGAAATAAATGATCTGCGGGATAAGGTATCGACAGCCTTTATGATTATATATAGACATTAAATATGATCTGTTATGCATAAACGAGGATCAAAAATTGAACTGGGATGATGCAAAATACTTTTTGGCCATTGCAAGATCGGGCCAGATGCTGGGGGCGGCAAACCGACTGAACGTCAGTCAGGCCAAACTCAGCCGTCGTATTACCTCGTTGGAGGAATCCCTTGGCAGCAAGCTGTTTGAGCGCACCACCCGCGGCTGTGAACTGACGGGGGATGGCGCCGCCTTTCTCGAGGTTGCCCAGCGGATTGAAAACGAGTTTCTCCAGGCCCAGTCCCTCGTCAGGCAAAGCGAGACCACCCTTGCCGGCACAGTACGCATTGGCACAACTGACGGCTTTGGGGTGATTTTTCTCTCGCCCCGGCTCCACCTGTTGCAGGAGCGTTTTCCCGATCTGAATATCCAGCTGGTGCCCGCCCCGCGCAGTTTCTCGCTGTCGCAACGCGAAGCCGATATTGCTGTCATGATTGGCCGCCCGGTCAAGGGACGCCTGCGTACCCGCAAGCTGACCGATTATTCCCTCGGGATCTACGCCGCCAGAAGCTACCTGAAGAAAGCTGGTACACCGGAAAAACTCGCCGATCTTCTACAACATCGTCTGGTGGGCTATGTCGAGGATCTGGTGTTCACGCCAGAACTGAACTATGCCGCCGATTTCCTGCCTGGCTGGAAATCCAGTATCGAGATCTCCAGCGCTTTGGGCCAACTGCAGGCGGTTTGCTCCGGGGCGGGTATTGGCGTCCTGCACGAATTCATGGCCCATCCGCACAGCAAAGATCTGGTGCGGCTTTTCCCGGAACAGTCCATCCAGCGCAGCTATTGGACTGTCTGGCATGAAAGCATGAAAAACACCAAGAAAGTCGCCGTCGTCGCAGAATTCCTTGACCAGCTGGTCCGGCAGGAAAACCACCTGTTTCTGCCCGGCAGTGCTGGCTAGATCATAACATTTGTTGCGGTCCGCATTTTAGTACTGGCACCATTATACAAGCAGCATAGTATGATCACGATACGTGTCTTTTCAAACCAAAGCCCCCATAGCAACCAAGGTCCCATGATGGTCTCTCGCCCCCTGCTGTCCAGCTCTGTCAAACGTGCCAGAAAGATCACCACCAACAAGGAAACCATCGGGCACAGGCACAGGTGCTCTGGCCGGTACAAAACACGGGCAGGTTTTGCAGTGGCACTTGTTTGGTTCTTGAGCCTTATCATTCGCGATCCGTTTGTTTCATCTGCATTGGCAGCAGGCGAGCTGACACCTTCAGGAACAAGTTGCGGAGACATCGGCAATGCCTGCAAGATACCTTTGGGCGAATATAATGTTGCGTTGCCCGATACCAAGAACCTGGCCAAGGGCAACAAGATCCCTGCAGTGCTTTTCTTTCACGGCGCCGGGCGTTCGGGTGAAGTTACCCTGAAAGACAAAGAGATGATCAATACCTTGACCGGACGTGGTTATGCCGTGTTGGCCCCGACCGGGCTGATGTATCCAGAATCCCGTTTTGGTGCAGGCTGGTCATTTTTGCCCCAGCGCAAGAAACTCAGGGATGAACTGGCTTTTTCCCGCGAAATTCTGGATGACGCGACACAACGCTTTGGTATTGATCGTCAGCGTATTCTGATGAGCGGCTTTTCCGTCGGCGGGTCCCTGACCTGGTACCTTGCCTGTCAGGCACCGGACATCGCCGCCGCCTATGCGCCGGTTTCCGGTGCCTTCTGGCGACCACATCCCGAATCATCCGACTGCAAGGGGCCGGTCAAGCTGATGCATACCCACGGCTGGATGGATCAGACCGTGCCGCTGGAAGGCCGCCCTTTGCGCTCGGGTGTTTATCAGGGGGATGTATTTCAGGGCCTGCAGGTCCTGCGAGAGGTCAATGGCTGTAACGGCCTGCGCGCTGATGAATTCGAAATGAGCAAAACTGACATGATGCCCGAAGAAAAGATGGGCACCATCTTCTGGCAACGCTGGTGGACCCGCTGCACCCCCGACAGCGACCTGCGCTTTGTCCTGTTTCCCGGAGGCCACGACGTCCCCAAAGGCTGGGCCACCCTCGCCCTCGACTGGTTCGAGGAAGTAACCCGGGATGGAACCGCTGATGGTCGTGCCCTGAATTAAAATTCTTGAAATAAAAGCAGGGTGTTTTCTACTTTGTATTCACATCAGCACAAACGAACCAATACCATAAGATGTATTTATTTCTTTGAATTTCCCTTGTGCTGATAGTATCACCATTCGCAAAAAATAACTCGTCCACCGTCGAGAGTAAACTCGCTCTCATATGATTTATCACACAGGGAAGTTCTATGTTATCAAAACTGTCTCTTGCTCCGACTTTATTGTTGCTCGCTGGTTGCGTTACAACCGGAAGCGAAAATTATCAATCTATTGCAGACCTCCAAAGCAAAGGCCTTACTCCTTTATCCGGTGAAGAGATTACAAAGCTGCTCACGGGTAACACTCTCGTCGGCGAATATGTGACAACTCCATCAGCAAACTTTGAAAACAAAAAGAACAAATGGATGGAGTACTACGATGTGAATGGCACCACGAACTACCGCTATTGCGAAGCCCAAAAAAACAAAAACTGGGACTGCGGAAAAAACGTTGCAGGCGCTTGGCATGTTAAAGAAAACGAACTGTGCTTCTCATACGATGATTCCGCTATTCATGATCGTTGCTTTCAGATTTACAACGATCAGAGCAGTTACTTGATTGCAGCGACAAATTTCAAAAGTGCCGGGTACGTTCGCGCGCGTATTGACAAAATTTCAGACGGGTTTGTCGAGGATATTCCGTTTTCTACCCATCCCTGACGACACAGCCTACAGTCTCTCCACATCCATTTTTATTCGAAACGGTTTTTCTTCATGAAAAATAATCTAGACGGGTGCTTTTGGGCAATTATTGGCCTGATGCTACTGGGCACATCTGGCTGTGTACGTTCCACCAGCCCATCATCTTTTGTTGTCACTTCCTGGGGCGGAGCTTATGGCATCAGTCAAGAAAAGGCCTATATCAAACCATTCCAAGAAGAACACCCAGACAAAAAGATCGAGCTTATCACCGGAAGCTTCACTGCTATAAACGACCTTCGATACCAGGCCAAACAGAATGCTATAATATGGGATGTTGTAGACATGCTCCCCGGGGCGGCCATGGTCGCTTGTGATGAAGGCCTTTTAGTGGAAATAGATTTAGACAAGGATCTATACCCTGCTCCAGATGGGACCCCCGCGAGCAAAGATTTTTATCCAGCTCTTCAATTAAGCAAAACGAGCAAAAACTGTTTTGTTCCCATGGTCGCATATTCCACTCATTTTGCTTACCCAACCGGACAATGGGGCGAAAAACACCCCACCGAATTGGCAGATTTTTTTGATCTCAAAAAATTTCCTGGAAAACGCGGCTTATTTAAAGGAGCCACGAATAATCTCGAATGGGCTTTATTGGCTGACGGGGTTCTGCCTGACCAACTTTACCAAACACTCTCGACTTCAGAAGGCAAAAAAAGGGCATTCGCAAAGCTCGATACCATCAAAGATCATATTGTCTGGTGGGAAAAAGGAATAGAACCGGGTATATTTCTCAAAGAAAAGCAGGTCGCGATGACTTCCATTTATAATGGACGCAGTTATCAGGCTGAGATTGAACAAGGACAGTCCATTTCAACACTTTGGGATTGGCAATCGCTTGAACTGGAGGGTTGGGTTATCCCAAAGGGCACACCTGATCTGGAACTGGCACTCGAGTTCATTCGTTATTCCTCGAACACGCCTGCGCTAGCCAGACAAGCAAGTTATATCGCGCACGGTCCAGCAAGGCGTTCCTCTATCCCGTTCGTTGGCAAGCATTACACGTCTGGCAAAGACATGCTTCCTTACATACCCACAACCCCTGAACGTATGTCGCGTTCTTTAGTTCCCGATGCGATCTGGTGGGTTGATAATGAGGACGAGATGGAGCGTCTATTCAATACATGGCTTAAGCACTAGATAGAGAAACAATCCAAAAACTAAAACTGGCCCAATATTTCGCGCATATCATGCGTGAGTTGGGCCAGTGTTTTTTTAGTGGTTTTTTATAAAACCGACGTTCCGGGCAGAAGATTGATCAGGTCAGTCTCTTCCAGCTCGATCGATCCGGGATCGCGTGAGATCGCGATCATCGTTCCCTGCCCGCGGAGCTCTACGGCTCCGGTCTGGTGGCCTTGCTCGAGGTATTCCAGAAGAATCTGACGCGCAGCCTGTAGGGCTTCGGCTTTGTTCCGAACCCCGAACAGCTCCTGGGTACGGACCGCAACTCTGCCCGGCGCAAAGACCGTAACGCGATAAAACCTTGGTTCCGTTGTTTGGGGTTTGGCTTGAGCAAATGACATAGAACAAAAAGAGAACACTTATCTGTTTTTGTCAAGACCAGACCTGTCTACACGAAAGTTTGATGAACTAATCCCCCGATGGTTGTCGTTTTTTCTATATACTCTGCTGTTTTGCAAGAGCCACCTAAAAAAAATCATCGGAGAAACAAAACAAGGGGAGAGCGCTATGGAGGACCTGTTCACTGTCATCACCGCCCTGGATAATGAAGAAATCACCCGCGACAAAGCCCATAAGAAGATGGCATCCTGGGGCAAAACCACTCTGAAAAAACACCTGGACGCCGCTGGACTTGGCGGAGAAAAACTACCTCCCCATCCAGAAACCCTTGCAAAAATTCTGTTATCGCTAACCCGTCCAGATCCGGAGAACCGGCGACTGATCACGCCGAAAACCCTGGAAGCGATCGTTACCGGGAAGTTGTTCGATGATGATCCCCCTGACCTGAAACAACGCTTTGCCCTGCGTCAAGGGAACAAGGTCAAGGTGATGGTCCTGCGGGACCGTCCCGGCCAGCCCCCGCGACTGGAACAGGACTTTGAACTCGCCGGGGCTGATCTTCCGGCAGAAATTATGACCGAAATTCCTGAAGCACCAGAAGATCCCGACCTGTCCACACCGCCAGAAGATCCAGACATTCCCCACGGGACAATCGAGACCGTGGCGCGAAGTTATTACCGGGTTGATATCAAGCTGGTCTACTGGATCCCTTACCGCCCCAACAAGTTTCCAATCCCAACCCGCTTCTTGCCTACCCGATGGAAGTTCGCCACCATGAGCCAGGAACAGCGCATGGCGGCGCGGGCCATGCTCGCCACGGGCAACCCTCCACCTCCACGCACGTTCCCGACCAAGGCATCCTGGGACAAGCTCGTCGCTTCAAAGGAATACCGGGGGGTCACCCACCACCTGTTGTTTGTCTGTTGTCCGGGCGAAAGGCCGAAGAATGATCTCGATTACCTCAACAAGGCAGGCTATACCCCGGCGCCGTCTGAAGTTCCGGCCACCCCGGCGAACACCTTGGCCAAACGCCTCAATGATGACCACAAGGATCAGCAAACAGTCGGCTCGATTGCCGAGAGTCTCCTAAACAGCGACACCGGGACGGAGATCACCGGGGTCCCCGGATTTGCTGTCGGCGATCAGTACGAAGACGCCGCCGCCTTGATCAAAGAACTCTGTGATGAAACCAATGAATCTTTCAGTGAAGGTGAACGGCACTACAAATACACGCCAGCAGCTGACTGCTTCAGTGGCAATTGGGATTTTGCTGTACGGGTCGGCAAGGCACATAATCTGCTGAACTATGCCGCCACAGGAAAGCTGATCGCCTTTCAGGGCGGAGACCTGGGCTTCAAACTCTGTTGCAGTGATGGCAAATTGAAGCTGCATTACAAATACTCCGCAATCCCTTCACAGGCGCTCTACATCAACAATCGTCGGGTCTGGAAACACGACATGTTGTCAGCGGACTGGGAAAAGGTTGAAGAATGTTTTTACACCCCGACACGTTATGCCACCTGGGGCAGCAAAGCCGAACTTAAAGCCGCGCTGGAGAGCAAAAAGATGTCCCCGAGGCCCTTTACCAAAGACGTCGAGTTTCCCCTGGTATCGACCACGGGCTGCCCCACGCCAATCCCGGAAACCTGGATTTATGACCGTGACATCTGAACGGAAGTTTTAGGCGCTTTAAAAATCAGGCAAGGAAAGCTGTTGGCCAGCAAAGGCCTTCCTTGCCCTTTCCCCCGGGTTACCTCGAGCACCTCGGGGCAGAGTTTGTTTCCGGATATTTTTATACACTGCGTAGATTTATGTATTGAAACCAGAGAAATAAGAAAAGTTTTACCCACTAAAGCATGTCTAATAGGCCTCGTTGTTGATGAACTTTTCACAAGAACATCGATGAGCAAAAGCGGGTTTGGTACCTCCCCTGCGATATTAACAAACAAAGCCTGGAATTTGGGTTTGCGATGAGCCGTCGGCTCCGCGAAGGAGGATCACTTGTCTGAAATATCCCACTATCAACACATGGTTTCCACTGGAAAAATCACCCGCCGTGATTTCTTCGAAAAGGCTGCTGTCCTTGGTCTGACCGCCACGGCTGCTTCAACTTTACTGAGTTCAGGTGCTCTTGCCCAAAGCCCGAACAAAGGCGGGACGCTGAAACAGGGCATGCTTGGCGCGTCTACCGTTGATGACCTTGCTCCGGGAAAACAGGTCGATCGCATGATCGTCAACGTCAATTACCAGCTGCGTAACAATCTGGTCGAGATTGCATCTGACGGTCAGGCCATACCTGAGCTTGCCGAAAGCTGGGATGTCGAACCCGGTGCCCAAAAATGGGTCTTCAACCTGCGTCAGGGAGTCGAGTTTCACAACGGCAAGACGATGGACGCAGAGGATGTGGTCTTCTCGCTCAACCAGCATCGCGGGGAAGCTTCTGAATCAGGCGGCAAGGGTCTGGCTTCTGGAATCGCCGATGTTCGCACTGACGGCAAGAACAAGGTAATCGTCGAGTTGACCTCCGGCAATGCAGACCTGCCTTATCTGCTCGCTGATCGACACTTCAAAGTCATCCAGAAAGACGAGAACCCCAGTAACGGCGTTGGAACTGGCGGTTATATCCTGGAATCCTGGGAGCCGGGCGTTCGGGCGATTACCCGTAAAAACCCGAACTACTGGAAAGAAGGTCGCGCCCATGTCGAGGCGATTGAAACCCTGGCGATCAACGATACGGCCGCCCGTTCCTCTGCGCTGCAAACCGGCGCCATTCATCTGATGAACGCACCAGACCCCAAAACCCTGGGACTCATGAAGCGCAACAAAAACCTGCAAATTCTGCGTTCTGCTGGTGGACGTCACTTTACCTTTGCCATGCGCACCGATATGGCCCCCTTTGACAACAACCATGTCCGTCTCGCACTCAAATATGCCATCGACCGGGAGCAGCTGGTTAATACCATTCTGCGGGGTTACGGTCGGGTCGGGAATGACCATCCGGTCCCGGAAACCGATCCCTATCACGCCAAAGACCTGCCCCAGCACAGCTATGACCCGGACAAGGCAAAGTTCCACCTGAAACAGGCCGGACTCGACAGCCTCTCCATTCCTTTCCACACCTCGGATGCCGCTTTTGTCGGCGCGGTAGATGCTGGTGTTCTCTTGCGAGAAAGTGCTGCAGCTGCCGGAATAAATGTTGATATCGTCCGTGAGCCTGCGGATGGTTTCTGGTCGGATGTCTGGATGAAAAAGCCGTTCTGTCCGGTTTATTGGGATGGACGCCCGACTGGCGAGATGATGATGTCCACAGTCTTTCAGTCCGACGCGTCCTGGAACGATACCTTCTGGAAACGGGAAGACTTCGACAAACTGCTGCTTTCGGTCAGAGCCGAGCTTGATACCAGTAAGCGTGCAGAAATTTATTATGAACTGCAGCGGATGATCAGTGAAGAAGGCGGGGCCCTCACCCCGATGTTTGCCGACTTTGTCGATATTGCCACTGCAGATGTCATGGGTTTCGAGGCCTCACCGGAAAACGAGATGTCGGGCCACCGTTCAGGCGAAAGGGTCTGGCTGGCCAGTTAATTCCGATTTTGTTTCCCCGCCACCCTGACGACGTATCACCTGCTCTGTCATCGGGACCTGCCAGTTGCCGATGACACCCTCGAGACCGGAGCAGCCCTGTTCCGGTCTTCTTTTTTTGTCAGAACTGTCAGGCATGATGTCACAAAGACCGGCTGTTCCCGACAGTCTGATCAGGGTCGTATATTGGTATCCTTTACTGGGTTTTGAATTCCAACAGCCACATCCATCGTCAATCATAGCCCTAAGGATTACGGTCGTATCTTGCCCAGCCTGCACAGATCCGACCTTTCACATTCTTGAAAGTCAATAAAACCGCAAACAGGGCCCGAATTGGACCCTGTCTGTTACCATAAAGCCGTAGAAAAGCCGTTTGGCTTTAGCCGATACCATCAGCCTGTTCTTCGCGGATACCGCGCTGAACCCGGTTAACTTCGCTGGAAATTTCGAACAGCAGCTGCACCATGCGCTCATGCATGGACTGGAGACGTTCGATTTTGCTCTGCAGATCAGCAGTTTCCACCACCTCAACACTTGGTGGCAGATCTGTGCCATCGCTATTTCCTTCGATCAACCACATCATGCTGACACCCAGAACCCCGGCCATGCTCACCAGCTTGTTTGCACGGGGTTCGGAACGATCGCTTTCCCAGTTGTTCACTGTGGATACCTTGACCCCGACCCGACGGGCCAGCTGAGAAGCAGTAAGTCCTCTGCTTTTGCGGGCGGTAGCAATACGTTCACCAATTGTCACATACGTCATTAATAAAACCTCTTACTTTTAAATCCCTGAGAAAACACCCGAGAAAACATTCTCTTGTGAACTCCAGGTAATAATTCCTTATTATTCAATACACTGTATTTTCAAGCGCATCCCTTTAGCTAGTGCCAAAGGGATACACATTCTCTCCCCCAAGATCAAGCAGTATATCCCAAAAAAGACTTGTGCCTGGACGGCACATCATCTCAGGATAGAAGCAACACCTCTTTGCCGCGGCTTCTCAATCCCACACATCTTCGGGTTTCAATCTTTACAACCCGGCATGTCTTCACTATTGATTTTATGGATTTTTTTACCAACAGCTGAACATCTCATAGGGGGCATTCGTGGCTTACAAAGAATACAAAATCATTCACGTGGTTGAAGGCGGACTGGGCACAATCTTTCTTGGCGCATCCGGTATTCCAATCAAGAAAATGGAAACCATGCTCAATGCCGAAGCTGCCGAGGGCTGGAATGTGGTCTTTCAGATCGTCGAACAAAAACGCTTTATGCTGTTCTGGAAACGTGAAGCAGTAATCGTTACGCTGGGTCGCTAGGCAACCCGGAGGACGCCCGGAAAACCGGGTCATTAAAAGCGCTTTGACCCAGAGATCCAATCGGAGATCTGATCTGGCAGAGGTACCGCCGGGCTATTATTCGGGTAATAAAGATACTGAAATAGCCCGGAACAGCCTTCGCCTGAACAGATCTGGAATAACAATTCATAATGCTGTCCAATGGCAAGTGATCGCAAATCAGGCGATCTCAAACTCAAGGAGCTGACATGTTAAGCAAAGAAGAGGTCCTGGCCAAAGAAGAAGCTCTGCGCAAACAGGTCCGGGATTTACCCGACGACCAGCGACTTTCATTCTTTAAAGAAACAGAAAAGCAGCTCAAAGACCCTGATACCTATGCCACTTTGAATTACGTTTTCATTGCCGGACTGCATCATTTCTACCTCGGCAAATGGGGGCGGGGTATTGCCAACATTACCATCTTTCTGATCGCCATTATTTTTCTTTTTACCGGCAACATCGAACTCGGGGTTCTGGTTTTTCTGCTGATCACGGCTTTCGAACTCTTTGAACTTTTCCGCTCTCAGTTGATTGTCCAGAATCACAATAATGAAATCATGGAAGATCTGTACCGAAAGATCGCCAAACAGCCCCCTTCCAGCTAAAACAGGAAAATCCGGCTATTGCCAAGCGGTCCGGAACCAGAGCGCTATAGCCGAACAGACAGCATCGAGCATAGGCTCTGGCTGAATACACCCAGCTGAATAGCTGAAAACAAGGACTGCGCCATTGAACCTGACACTTTTTTCTTCCCTCGACTGGCTGGCCCTTGCAGTCTTTGTCGCGTCCTGGCTGGCCTATACGCTTTTTGCTGATCACAGTCGCTGGTCCGACAAAAGCCTGACCAACCGGATCAATGTCTATCGCGAACGCTGGATGATGGAAATGGTCACCCGTGATCTTCGGATGATTGACACCACCATCCTTGGCAACCTGATGACCGGCATTGCTTTTTTCGCCTCGACGGCCATGCTGATCCTCGGGGGTATTATCGCCCTGCTCGGCAACCCGACCCTGGTTACCCAGTCGATCAAACACCTGCCCTATGCGGTGGACAGTAGTCCGGTGGTCTGGGAATTCAAAGTGTTGCTGCTGGCCCTGATTTTTGTCTATGCCTTTTTCAAGTTTGCTTGGGCCTTTCGTCTGACCAACTATTGCAACATCATGGTCGGCAGTGCTCCGGTCAAGGAAGCTGATCCGATCAAACTGGAACAGCATGCCAAACGTGCCACAAAACTGAGTTGCCGGGCCGGACATCACTTTAACCGGGGCTTGCGCGCCTTTTTCTTTGGATCTGCGGCCCTTGCCTGGATGTTTCACCCTCTGGCATTGATGTTGGCTTCGCTCGTTGTGGTTATTGTACTCTACCGCCGCGAGTTCAGCTCCACCGCCCTGCTGGTTCTACAGGACTGAGCCCAACAGGCCATCAATCGGAATAAATTCCCCCGCGATCGCAAAATCAGGTAACATTCATCTGTTCTTTGCCTGGCGGGGAAACTTAATGAAGAAAAAAGCAGCTCGACCTGTTACAAAAACAGTGAAGAAAACTCAAAAAACAACGCCCTTACCTTCTAAGACATCTTCAAAAGCCCACAATAACTGGCTGTCCCGTTATGAGCTGAACTGCGCGGTTCCCCATCTTGCCTTCCCCGTTATCAGCACAGCCTCAAACCTTGCAGTTATCTCCAGCCTGACCCAACTGGAGAATACCCAGTGGTGGACGCCAGAGAAAATCCGGGAAATGCAATTCAAACAGCTCTACCAGCTTGTCCAGCATAGCCAAAAAACTGTGCCTTTCTACAAAGATTACCCCAAAGCTGATAGCCCCGAGCATCTTGCTGAAATCTGGCAGGAATACCCCGTTCTGGCCCGTGGGGATATCAACGCCAACCAGACTACCTTGACGTCTGGCAAACTGCTCAAGGCCCATGGTAGCGTCACAACCAAATACACATCAGGGTCTACCGGACAACCGATTGGCGTCAAGAACACGGCCCTCAGCGGTGTATTCTGGCGCGCCTTTACCCTCAGGGATCACATCTGGCACCAGCGCAATCCCGACTGGAAACTGGGACATATCCGTATCTCCAAGACCGGACAAGCGGTTTACCCCGGTGTTACCGGGCACGGCTGGTCTTCTGAACGTGGGGCCAATGCCCTGATCCGGACCGGTCCGACGGCAGGATTGAACATCAACACCCCTGTTGAACAGCAGGGCAAATGGTTGCTGGACAATGATCCGGATTTCCTGATTACCTTTCCCAGTATTATCCATCGCCTGGCTCAGCATTTTCTCGACAAGGGACTAAAGGCAAACCGCCTCAGACAGATTGAAACCATTTCGGAAATCATGACAGAAGAGACACGTGCCATTTGCCGGAAAGCTTTTGGCATCGAACTTGTTGACCTCTATTCCACTCGGGAGCTGGGATACCTTGCCCTGCAATGCCCGGAACATCCGCATTATCATGTCCAGAGTGAAGGTGTGTTTTTGGAGGTGGTGAACGACGACGGCAGTCCTTGCCTGCCGGGACAACCCGGCAAGGTGCTGGTCACCCCCCTGCACAATTTTGCCATGCCGCTGATCCGGTACGCAGTCGGCGATTATGCTGTGTTGGGTCCCCCCTGCGCCTGTGGACGCGGCCTTCCCGTTCTCGAACGTATCCTCGGGCGCGAAAGA
Organism: Kiloniella laminariae; assembly: GCF_027214005.1. GTDB lineage: Bacteria > Pseudomonadota > Alphaproteobacteria > Kiloniellales > Kiloniellaceae > Kiloniella > Kiloniella laminariae_A. The sequence goes on along the minus strand of NZ_JAPWGY010000001.1, from coordinate 982,744 downwards.
AATCGTCTGCGTCATCCGGATGGCAGCTATCGCTGGATTAGTATTTCAGCAACCGATAACGGGAAACTGCTGGCCATTGCCCCGATCCAGGAATACCAGATTATCCAGAATTCCCTGACGGAGCTCGAGTTCAGAATTGCGGTGCCAGAAGATCCTGCCCCCGATCAGATACGGCAACTGCAGGAATGGGCACGTTCAGCCCTGCATTTTCCGGCAACAATTACTATCATCGCCCAGCGCAGGCTTGAACGCAGTGCCAACGGCAAACTTGAGCTTTTCAAAAGCCTGATCGATTAGACGAAACCGGATATGATTTACTGGTTGTCAAGATACTTGCGCAGGACCTTGTAGGAACCAAGGATGTGTTTACGTGTTCTCTTGCCAGCCAATTCGCCGTCCCCTTCAACACAGGCAGCAAGAATTTCAAGGTGTTCCTTGCGGGCTTTCTCCATCCCGTTGGTCAGAACCAGCTGGGCCCGGATATAGGAATCAACCCGGTCAATCGCTTCACCGATCAATTTGAGATGGAACGGACGCTTGGCATCCTTGTAGAGCGCACCGTGGAACAGGCGGTTCCATTCGCCCCACTTTGACGAATCAGTCTCAGAGCTGAAAAGCTCACAATATCTTCTGGCTTCCTCAAGTGTTTCCGGGGTCATCATCGCCACAGATTTTTCAATCACCATCGGCTCAAGCGTTGCCCGGACTTCGTAGATTTCCTCGACATCCGCAGGTGAAAGCAAGGATACGACATAGCCCTTGTAGCGCAGGCTTTGTACCAGCCCTTGAGCCTCAAGGCGGTTCAAGGCTTCACGTACAGGAATACGGGACACATTAAACAGCTTGGCAACGTGTTCTTGCCGCAGCGACTCCCCCGCTTTTATCTGTCCACTGATGATCCCGTCACGCAGCGCATCATAGATAATATCAGATGATGACGCCGTTTTAGCGAGATCCACGCCCAGTCCTGTCAAGCCTTCCAACACTTCAGATTCTCTCTTTAATTACAACGATATCTTCACTGGATTTCCTGCGGTGCCTGCGAAGATGAAGGAGAGTATACAATTTTTTTTCAGAAGATCTGCAGAAATTATATTGAATATTGTATACAATCTACGTTATACACAATCTCACGCCGATGAGAAATACAGACAGTCAAAACGCGACAGTCGGTGACAGAGAGACGTACAGAGCAAATCGGGCCCAAGCCTGAGCAAACAAAAACGGCCATGCCAGAGCGAGCCATTGTCCCGACCCCGGGAGTGAACTTCGGGCGTTACTGGCAGGCGCAATGATGAACAGTTGGAGGAAGAAATGCTAAAGAATGTAATGAAAGCCCTGACCCTTGGCGGCTGTATAGCAACCGTCATGACCACCCCTGCAGCTTTTGCTGACAAGCTGGATGATGTGATCAATGCGGGTGAACTCCGCTGCGGCGTTGTGCTCGACTTTCCGCCCATCGGTTATCGCGATGCGAACAACGAGCCAGCTGGCTTTGATGTGGAATATTGTAAGGATCTGGCCAAAGCACTGGATGTTGACGCGACAATCCTGCCCGTCACCTGGGCCGAACGTCTGCCTGTGATTGCAACCAACCGCGCCGATGTTGTTTTTGGCGGCACCTCTGATTCACTTGAACGCGCCAAGACTGTCGGCTTCTCCATTCCCTACGCCATCTATTATGCCCAGGCTGTGGTTGGTAAAGACAGCGGCGTAAAGACTTTTGAAGACCTCAAAGGCAAACGTGTTGCCGCCGCTGTCGGTACGGTGCCGGAACAGGAGTACCTCAAGTACGCCAAAGAGTGGGGTGTCGAGAACCTTTATCAGGGCTACCAGAGCGAAAATGAGGTTTTCCTCGCTGTAGCTCAGGGTAAAGCTGATGTCGGCATCACGACCAACACAGCCGTCAAACCGATTGTGGAACAGTATGACACTATTGACGCAGGCCCTCGCATGCCCTGGACCACAGATTACACCTCGGTTGTCGGCCCACGTCTAGATGTAACCTGGTTGAACTACCTGAACCTCTTTGTGACCCATCAGGTCCGCTCTGGCCGTTATCAGGAACTCTGGGATACCTATGTTGGTGGTGAAGCACCAGAGTTGCGCATTCCTGGCGTTCTCTACTGATCGATCACCTGCTGTACTTCCCGCAGTAATTATTCCTGCTGCGGGAAGCTCTGCCGGGGGATCTGCAAAGTCCCCCGGTTGTGAGGCAAAACAAATCAAAAGCACCAACATCCCGGTTGAAGCACCGGACAGGAGCCTTCCAACGTGGATTACAATTTTCATTGGCGACCGGTATTCAGGCAATTGCCCGATCTGTTCGAGGCAGGCCTGCTGACACTGGAAGTCGCCATTCTGTCAATGATACTGGGCATCATGCTGGGGCTGATCCTGGCCCTGTTGCGGATGAACGGTCCCAGACCCCTGCGCTGGATCGCCAACTTCTGGGTTGAGCTGGCCCGCAACACTCCGGCCCTGTTCCAGCTGTTTTTCTTCGGTTTCGGGCTGGGTGCCTTTGGTCTGCATCTGACGCCCTATCTGATTGTCTTGCTGGGTCTGTCTTTTAACAATGCCGGTTATCTGGCCGAGAACTTTCGCGGCGGGTTCCTCGCCGTACCCGACACCCAGATCCGGGCGGCCCGTTCACTGGGCATGACCGCAAGCCAGACCTATATCCGGATCATCATTCCACAGGTCCTGCGCATCGTTTATCACCCCATGACCAATCAGATGGTCTGGGCAGTCCTGATGAGCTCGCTTGGCATGCTGGTCGGTTTTCGCGAACTCTCGGGCGAGACCCAGTTCTTTGCCTCGAAGACCTATCGCATCTTTGAATATTTCGCGGTCACAGCGGTGATTTACTATGTCATCGTCAAGATCATCCTGATTGGCTCGAAACTGGCCGCCCGCCGGCTGTTCAAATACTAGAAAGGAGATGCCCCATGAGTGAACCCATTTCCTTTTTCAGTGGATTTCAGGTCAATGACCTGGTGTTTCTCGGGGAAGCCGCCGGACGGACATTACTGATTTCAGCGGTCTCTATCACCATCGGTACGATCTTTGGCATCTTTTTCGGCTGGTCGCTTCAGGCATCCAAATGGCTTGCACAGACGACCATCGGAACAATCCTTGATATTTTCCGCTCGGTGCCGCTGATCATCCAGTTGATCCTGTTTTACAATTTCTTTCCGATCATTGGCTGGAATACAGGTCCCTTTGCGGCGGGTGCTGTGGTGTTGAGCATCTATACTGCTGCGCTGGTCGCCAACGTGGTGCGCGGCGGTATTGAAGCAGTCGGCATCCCCATGCGTCGGGCGGCAAGATCCCTGGGCATGAGTTACTGGCAGGACCTGCGCTATGTGGTCTGGCCCATCGGTCTGCGCGCCGTATTCCCGTCCTGGGTCGGGGTCGCGCTCAGTGTGATCAAGGACAGTGCGCTGGTTTCAGTTCTCGGCTACATGGAACTGTTGCGGGCCTCCCAGATCCTGATTACCCGGACGCAGGAACCCTTTATCATTCTGGCTTGTGCCGGGGCATTCTACTTTGCCCTTTCCTACCCTCTCTCTAAATATTCCCAAAAGCTGGAAGAAAGTTGGACCTCATGATCGAGATCAAGCAGCTCCACAAATACTTCGGCAAGCTCCATGTGCTGCAAGGTATCGACCTCAATGTGAACAAGGGCGAAGTATTGAGTATCATCGGCTCCTCCGGGTCCGGTAAATCCACCCTGCTCTATTGCATCAATGGGCTTGAGCCGATCCAGCAGGGACAGATTATGGTGGATGGCATCCCTGTGCACGATGCCAAAACCGATATCAACAAGCTGCGCCAGAAACTGGGCATGGTCTTCCAGCAGTGGAATTCCTTCCCGCATCTGACTGCTTTGGAAAACGTGGCTCTGGCCCCGAAGATCGTGCGCAAGATGTCTCGGGACGAGGCCAAAACCATCGCTGAAAAACAGCTGCGCCATGTTGGTCTGGGCGACAAGCTGGACGTTTATCCTTCCGCTCTGTCTGGTGGCCAGCAACAGCGTCTGGCCATTGCCCGCGCCCTGGCGATGGAGCCAGCATATATGCTGTTTGACGAGGCCACCTCGGCCCTCGACCCTGAACTGGTTGGCGAGGTGCTTGATACCATGCGCCTGCTGGCCGAAGAAGGCATGACCATGATTTGTGTCACCCATGAAATGAGCTTTGCCCGCGATGTATCTGATCGTGTAGCATATTTTCATCAAGGACATATGGAGGAAGTCGGCCCTCCGGCACAGATTTTCGGAGACCCGCAAAGTCCCCATACCCGGAAATTCCTCGCCAGTGTGCGTTAGGAAGTTCGCCAGAGTTTAAAAACCAAGAGATACCCGAATACCCTTTAATACCTACACCCCGAACAATAACTTTATGACTACAGGAACAAGACTATGTGGAAAGGCGTTATCCCCGCCGTTACGACGAAATTCGATGGCAACGACAACCTTGATCACGCGGAAATGACGCGTTGCTTTGACTATCAGATGGAAGCAGGTTGCGACGGTCTGATCGTCTGTGGCTCACTGGGCGAAGGCTCCATGCTGTCCAGAGAAGAGAAAATCGCCGTCCTCAAGACCGCAAAAGCTTCGACCGGCAACAAGCCAACCCTGATGACCATCAACGAAGCCGCCACCCGCGATGCCTGTTCTATGGCCCAGGCTGCGGCGAAAGCCGGTGCCGATGGTCTGATGGTTGTGCCAAGCCCGATCTATCACACCGATCACCGCGAAACTGTTGCCACCCTGCGTTCGGTTGCCGAAGCATCCGATCTGCCGATCATGATCTATTCCAACCGTGTGGCCTATCGCGTGGACGTTACCCCACAGGTCATGCTGGAACTGGCTGATGACAAACGCTTTGTCGCGGTCAAGGAAAGCTCTGACGACATCCGCCGCACGACCGAGATCATCAACCTTCTGGGTGATCGTTACGACGTCTTCACCGGTGTTGACAACCTTGGTTACGAAGCTCTCAGCGTCGGTGCCATTGGCTGGGTTGCCGGGCTGGTTGTGGCTTTCCCGAAAGAAACCGTTGCGATTTACCGCCTGATGCAGGCTGGTCGCAATGCTGAAGCTCTGGAAATCTATCGCTGGTTCCGTCCGCTGCTCGATCTCGATGTATCCACCTATCTGGTTCAGAACATCAAACTGGCTGAACAGATCGAATTGAACTCCAACGACCGTTGCCGTGCGCCACGCCTGCCTTTGGTTGGTGCCCGTCGTGAACAGGTCGAGAAGATCATTCGGGATGCGATTGCTTGTCGCCCTGCGCTGCCTGTGCTCTAGGCCGTAGCGGTAAACTGGCGGAACAGCAGATTTGTTTTCCCCTGCTGTTCCGCCTTCTTTACCCTGTTATTCTTCTCTGATTTTTGGCGGGAGTTCTGCCCATGCGATCATCCAAAACCGTTCATGTCGTCAGCTGCCATGCCGAAGGTGAAGTCGGGGATGTGATCGTCGGCGGTGTCGCCCCGCCCCCCGGTGAAACCCTCTGGGAACAATCGCGCTTTATTGCCCGCGACCAGACCTTGCGCAATTTCATGCTCAACGAACCGCGTGGCGGTGTGTTTCGCCATGTCAATCTGCTGGTGCCACCGAAAAACCCAAAGGCCCAGATGGGCTGGATCATCATGGAACCCGAAGACACTCCGCCGATGTCCGGATCCAATTCCATCTGTGTCACCACCGTTTTGCTTGAGTCCGGCATCCTGCCGATGAGCGAACCCGAAACCCGTCTGACCCTGGAAGCACCGGGAGGACTGGTCGAGGTCATAGCCAGTTGTCGCAATGGCAAAGTCGAAAAGGTCACGGTCCAGAACGTGCCTTCTTTTGCCGGGAAACTGGCGGTCCCGCTGGAGGTTGAGGGCTTTGGTACCTTGACAGTTGATACCGCTTTTGGGGGGGACAGTTTTGTCATGGTCGATGCCAGAGCACTCGGCTTTGAAATTGTCCCGGATGAAGCCCGCGATCTGGCCGAGGCCGGAATTCGCATCACCAATGCCGCCAATCAGCAGCTCGGCTTCAGCCATCCGACCAATCCCGACTGGAAACATATTTCCTTTTGCCAGATCCATGCGCCCCTGACCCTCGAAGACGGCATCAAGTCCGTGAAAAACACCGTGGTGATCCAGCCCGGAAAACTTGATCGCTCTCCCACCGGAACCTGCGTTTCCGCCCGCATGGCCGTGCTTCATGCCAAAGGAGAAATGGCCGTCGGGGAACGTTATATCGCCCGCTCGATCATTGGCTCGCGCTTTGACGGGCAAATCCTTTCGACCACTTCGCTGGGCGACAAGGCGGCGATTATCCCCAGCCTGTCCGGGCAGGCCTGGATCACCGGAACCCATCAGCACATGCTCGACCCGACCGACCCCTGGCCCGAAGGTTATCGCCTGAGCGATACCTGGCCCCTGATCAAATGAACCTGTGCTAGTCTGAGCGAACAGAACATACCAGCGACCTTTACCCCGAAAGGCCCGGACCAATGAACAGCTACTTCCCTTCAATCCTCAACGATGCCATTGGTCCGGTCATGCGCGGAGCATCAAGCTCTCACGTTGCCGCCGCCTATCGCATTGGCCAGCTCGCACGCGACTATATGGACGGAGAATTCAGCTCGGTCCTGATCGAATACGATCCCAACGGATCACTGGAGCCAACCCATGAAAGCCAGGGATCCGACATGGGGCTTTTCACCGGGCTGATGGGCTGGGACATCACCGATGACCGAATGGTCGAGGCCGGGGCGCATCTGGAACAACAGGGTATCGCCGTTGAAATCCGCATTACCGATTATCAGGCCAGTCACGCCAACACCTATCGCCTGACCCTGAGTAACAAAAAAACCGGCGAAAGCTGTTGTCTGCTCGCCATTTCGATTGGCGGCGGGATTATTGAGGTTATCGCACTCAACGGCGTTCATCTCTCGCTGTTTGGCGATTACCATGAAACGCTGTTTCTCTGCCCGGCAGAAGAACTGGAAAGCGCCCCGGATTTCAAAACCCGGCTGGAACAGAACCCCGTCGTGGATTTTGTTCTGGTTCACCCCGCCGGAGAAAACTATCTGGTTCAGGTTAAAGGCCAGGCTTTTATCAGCACCGACGACCTGCGCGCTGCCGCCGGAAAAGATATCAAGGTCCTCAACCGCAAGGTGCTCGCACCCGTGTTGCCCCTTTGCAGCCAGCGTCAACTCAGCCTGCCCTTTCGCGACAGTGAAGAAATGATCGCCTACAACAAGGACAAGGATCTGCCACTGTGGAAACTGGCGCTGATATTTGAAAGCGCCCGGGGAAATGTTTCCGAAGACACCGTGTTTGAAAAAATGCGGACCATTGTCCAGATCCTCGAAAAATCCATCGCCCAGGGGATCGCGGGCACCCGTTACGAAGACCGGATGTATCCGGCCCAGGCCCCTGCCTTTAAGGAAAAAGTCGGCAGCAATGCCTTTCTTGATCTCGGGCTTTACAACGATGCAGTACTTGCCGTAACCGCGCTGATGGATGTCAAAAGCTCTATGGGTGTCATCGTTGCCGCGCCAACTGCCGGGTCCTGCGGCACCCTGCCCGGCACCTGTTTGGGCATTGCCACTGCGTTGAACATGGGCGAAGACCAAAAGGTCCGGGCCATGCTCGCCGCCGGGTTGATCGGGGTGTTTATTGCCGGAAAAGCGACTTTCTCCGCCGAGCTTGGCGGCTGTCAGGCAGAAACAGGATCAGGATCGGGCATGGCCGCCGCCGCGTTGGTCACTTTGCTGGATGGCAGCTTTGAGCAAAGTCTCGCCGCTGCCTCAATGGCCTTGCAAAACACCTTTGGCCTGATCTGTGATCCCGTGGCCAACCGGGTCGAAGCGCCCTGTCTGGGCAAAAACGTGATGATGGCTGGCAACGCACTTTCCGCCGCCAATATGGCACTGGCCGGATTTGACCCGCTGATCCCGCTGGATGAAGTGATTGTCGCCATGCACAAGGTCGGACAGTCGATCCATTCCGACCTGCGCTGCACCGGCAAAGGCGGCCTCGCCACCACCCCCACGGCCAAGGCACTGGAACATCAGCTGGCCAGCAAGGCCTGCGGAAGCTGTTGTTAGTTTTTTCCTCTGCGCGGTTTATACGTCCCTGATTTTGCCTGAAGCCAGAAAACCAGCCAACTGGCAAGGACAAAGGGGAAGGTGAGCGCAGGCAAAGCCACCAGTTGAAACAGCCGGACAAACAGGATGGATAAAACAATCGCCAGCAGGGCCGCGCCAAGATTTTTTAAGGACCATCCGGCAAAGACAATCCCGCAGAGAACCGCGTTATAGCCGAACAGACCAAGGTTAACTGCCTCCACCGGAAAGATTTCGCCCAAATCGGTCAGGCTGGCTATGGATACAACAGCCACCGACAGCCCTGCCCCCAGCAGGGCAAAGAACCCGGCAACCCGGTTTGTCAAAATGATGGCGCCGAGAAACACCGCTCCGGTGACAAGGTTTTCCTGAAACATCACCTGACCAAAAGCCCGCAACAGACCATCCAGCACTCTGATCTGATCCGGGTTAACTTCAATCCCGACAGTGCTTTCACTCCAGCCACCCAGCCAAAGCAGGGACATGATCAGCCAACTCACCAGAATAAAGGGAAAGGTCAGGGGGCGTAGGTGACGGCGCAACATTTCCCGCATCACCAGCGTTGAAGCCATGCCCCCCAGGATAACCAGCACCCAGATCAAAATTGAGGCTTGGTAAAAATATCCCAACGTCAATCCAACCAGCGCCCCGTTAAACCCGTACAGCCCTGCCTGACGTTCCGCTACATCACAACCACAGATCCTGGCCATAACCGTCGCCACGCCGCAACCAAGCAGCGCCAGAAGGGACAACAAGGATGAGTTAAGCAGAAATCCAGCAAAAAAAAGCGCCCCGACCAGAGGCGCAGGCTGTAACATGATCTGTGCAAGACCGCGCAGCAGTTCACGCACAAAACCGGAAACAAATCCGGATACCAAAGCTGATCCTGGCGTCATTCTGTCCTTGTTTTCAATCTCTGTTGCTGAGGCTGGCACAATAATAAACCGCGATCATTCCACAGAACTCTTCCGCCGGAAAGAAGAAGCACAACAGCTTTAACGGAAGATTTGCCCCACAGCTGTTTCACCAGTGATCCCGAGTTCCCATCTGGTGAAAAAACCTCTAGTATTTTGGCCAAGGTCCCCGACTTTATCATCAGGAACTCCGGCCATGCCCTTTCCCAAACCAGCCCCGAAGCCGCTTTTCACCCCCGGTACCAACATCGCCATGAAGGTACCGACACATCTTTTTGATCAGATGGTCGCCTTTTACGAAGATACCCTTGGTCTGCCTGCCAACCATGGAAAATCCAGTGTGACCATTGACTTTGGCGCAATCAAGCTCTGGCTCGACAAGGTACCGGGCATGACCCAGCCGGAACTCTGGCTGCAGGTGACCACCCCGGACACCCCTGCCGCCGCAAAATATTTCGAGGAACAGGGCGTTGTACGCTGTGATGAAATCGAACAGTTGCCCGAAGAACTCGGTGCTTTCTGGATTGCCGCGCCCGGCGGCATGATTCATCTGGTCAGCCCCGACGAGAAAATAACCTGATAAAGCATCTCTCCTAACCAGCCTTCAACGATAAAGAAGCATTGTAATTCCGGCGATAAAGGCCAACATCATAAAAACAATCTATCGGTGAACAGAAGCCGTAAAACAAAAAGGAACAGGGATACAGATGGGACAGGATCATTCGAACGATAATGCGCACGAACCAGGCCATTCTCACGCCCATCATCATGATCACACCGAACCGCCTGCTGATCCCGTCTTGCGGGTCAAGGCACTGGAATCCCTGCTGGTGGAAAAAGGTCTGGTTGATCCTGCTGCCATTGATGCCATCGTCGAGACCTATGAAACCAAAGTCGGCCCACGCAACGGTGCCAAGGTGGTTGCCCGTGCCTGGAGCGACCCCGCTTTCAAAAAACACCTGCTCGAAGACGCGACAGCCGCGATTTCATCCATGGGATATATCGGACGACAGGGCGAACATATGAAGGTGGTCGAAAACACACATGAACGCCACAACATGGTGGTTTGCACGCTCTGTTCCTGTTACCCCTGGACCGTGTTGGGTCTGCCCCCGGTCTGGTACAAATCAGCGCCCTACAGGGCACGGGCAGTATCGGACCCGAAAGGCGTGCTGGCAGAGTTTGGAACCGAGTTGCCCAAAGGCACAAAAATAAAGGTCTGGGATTCCACTTCGGAAATGCGTTTTCTGGTCCTGCCCCTGCGCCCGAAAGGCACGGCAGGCTGGAACGCCGAACGGCTGGAACAGCTGGTCACCCGCAATTCCATGATCGGGGTCGAGCTGGCTTTGCGACCGGATCAGATTCCGGTAAAATCCGGAGGCAAGGCATGAACGGCGCCCATGATCTCGGCGGCTGTCACGGCCTTGGCCCGATCAATCCCGAAGCGGAAAAACACGAACCGATCTTTCATGCGGAATGGGAAAAGCGTGCGCTGGGCCTGACCCTCTGCGCCGGGTTCCTCGGCCAATGGAACATTGATATCTCGCGTCATGCCCGCGAACGCCAGCACCCCGTCGCCTATCTCAGCAACAGCTATTACGAAACCTGGCTTGCCGGGCTGGAAACCCTGTTGCTGGAACGCGGCATTGTCACAGCTGAGGAATTGCACAGCGGCCAATCAAACGGTCACGCCCCAGAAGAACTTTGCGAGCGTCGCGTCACCCCCGGACAGGTTCCTGGCATATTGGCGAAAGGCGGTCCCGCCGATCTTGCCTCCGACAGCCCGCGCCAGTTCAACATCGGCGACCGGGTCCGCGTAATCCTGTTCAATCCCGCCGGGCACACCCGCGTCCCACGCTATGTCCGTGGTCAAAAGGGCATTATTACCGACTATCACGGCAGCCATGTCTTTCCGGATGAAAGCGCCAAAGGCAACCGCATCGGCCAGCACCTCTACAACGTCGCCTTTGCCGGGGCAGATCTCTGGGGCGCAGGCAACGACAGCACCATCCAGGTCGACCTCTGGCAGGATTACCTCCTGCCCCTCGATTGACCCTCGGTGGAGGGCATTTTTCAAGTGAACATCAGCATCCCGGCAGGTTTGGGACAAGCATATAGAAGAAAAGGTGGGGAAAGATAACATGGATAAAGATCCCGGCAGCGTTTTGGGACAACCCACCAAAAGCGAAGAAGTCCCCCTTACACTCTGTAAAGGCCTGCCCGATCTGCCAAGGGATGAAGACGGCCCCGTCTTTGCCGAACCCTGGCAGGCCCAGGCCTTTGCCCTCGCCGTGCGCCTCTGTGATCAAGGCCACTTCACCTGGGCCGAATGGGTCGAAAACTTCTCCGCCGAAATCAAACGCGCCCAGGCCGCAGGCGACCCGGATCTCGGCAACACCTACTACGATCACTGGCTCGCGGTACTGGAGAAAATCATTACCGACAAGGGAATTTTACAGACCCCTGACCTACTCTCACGCAAGGAACAATGGCGACAGGCCTATCTCAGCACGCCCCATGGAAAGGCGGTGGAGTTGTGAGACAGTTTAAACAAATAAACAAAGTTATATTCCCGTTAACGTTCCTTGTACTGTCTGTTACTCCTACAGCCAATGCGGTTGAAGAAAATATTATTTCTAGCTTCAAAAGCAAATTTTCTAATCTCAAGAACCAACTTGATCTTTGTCAAAACCAGAGACCCGATCAGATAGCCGCCCTCAATATATCAGTTCACCTGGCTCCGGATGGCACCGTCCTTTCCGTTACATCAACAGACGAAGCAGAGGACAGGGACAAATCCGGATACTATCAATATTTTCAATGCATTGAGAGCGTACTAAAAAACAGTACCCCCTTTGATTTACCTGCCGAAAAATATGAAATCTGGAAACAAATTACGTTGAAATTTGATACTGAATTCCATCCTTGACCTATTCACAAAATCAACCATGGGAATAGAATAATTTTATTTCACCATCATTAAGTGATATGCTTTTTTGTAATCTTTCTCTCGCTTGGCTTCTCAGGTGAAGAGTACATTACCAGGGAGAACAGAAATGTTACGCCTGCAAAGCACAATCCTCCTTTTCGCGCTCTTATTTACCCACCCTTCCCACGCGGATGAGGCCAAGCCCCTTCAAGACGTAACAGCCAAAAACAGCCCAACAAGTTTTCGGGCGGCTCTGGCTCAGATTGATTCAGCTGATGCCGGGAATTTCACCAAAATGACGGAGCTTGCCATAAAGGCAAAACAGAACGGGGCAAATATTATTATCTTCCCGGAATCTTCTCTCCTGGGTTGGTTAAACCCGAGTGCTTTTACCGAAGCGCCTCCCATACCGGGAAATGCCTCACAGGCTTTTCAGGAAATGGCAAAAACCGCAAATATATGGATCGCAAGTGGTCTCGCAGAACAGGGGCCTGTACCGAAAAATACAAAAGATGAGGTACATTATGCCTTCGATTCCGCCATTCTAGTTGATCCCACCGGGCAGCTTGTATTGCATCAAAGAAAACTAAACGTACTTCAGAATGCCTTTGATGCAGATAAATGCCCTAAGGAAGTTTTAAACGAAACAGGGGGCTGCAATTACAGTAGGGGAGAAGTCTCGGACATTACAGTCATCCAGACTCCCTTTGGCAAAACGGCTTTGCTGGTCTGTGCCGATGCCTATACCTCGGACACAACTGCTCTGGACAAACTCAAACAGCTTGAACCTCATCTTGTCATTGTCACCTGGGGTGTTGGAGCCCAAAAAGAACAGGAATGTGGCCAGGAATGGTTTAATGCCACCACCTATTCATCCCAGGCTGCCAAGTACATCGGAACGGCAAATGTCGTGGGGACAAACGCAGTAGGCAATCGCCCTTATGGTCGTTTTCGCCCGGCAGTTTACTGTGGTTACAGCGGCTTTGCCTTGCCCTCGGGAACTGTCGGCGGTGTTGTTGCAAACACAACTGCTGGCTTGAACTATTTTGACATCCCCTTCCCGAAGACAGTTGAGAATTAATCCTAACGGGCTTTTAAGAACGACAAGCTACCGGGTGTTTAATCCTCCCACGCCCCCTGCCCGCCTGCCCGTACAGCCAGATACGCCGCCCAGCGTTTGAGGCAGGGCATCCGGTCCTGTTCCGCCACGGCTTTTAGAATGGCATCAGCCACAGCGCGGGAGCCTTCCCTTGTGGCATAGAGCAGATCGTGCAGCGAGGCAGCGCGAAAGAAACGGGCATCGGCACGGGGAATAAACCACCAGAGCGGACGCGGCACCGAAGCCCCGTCATAGTTAAAGCCCGCCTCCATCACGATATCCATCCCCACCGGACCCGTGATCTTGTGATCACAGGCCGCAGTAAAGGGATTATCCGGATCACCCGGCGCAATCCAGACCAGCACCCCACCGGGCGGGCGGCTGTTGCGGATCTTGACCGGGTTGATCACAGGGGTGAAGGTGAATGCCTTGCTCACTTCTGTTCCCCTGTTTTATCTCCGGCTGCATCCCAAGCCGCCCAGGCATCGTCAAGCTTTGCCGAAACAACAGGCCATTCAGCGCGGATTTCCTCCGGCGTTTTGTCACCGTTCTGGACAGCCCGGATGGATTTGAACGCAAACAGGCCGATTTCCACCAGCGCGTTTACGGTTGCAAGTGTTGCGGGGTTCATTGTGCGGCCTCCTTACGAATGGTCAGCAGGGTAAAAGCGGTGTCAGACAGGGTAATCAGTGCAGCCGGGTAATCCGTGACCGAACCGTCGCAGAGAGCAACGCTAGAGGGCCGCAGATCATCGACCAGCTTGATTGAACTATCAGACAGTTCACCTGCGGCGCGGTACCCGGCCAGAACCTTGACCGTGGACGAAATGCCGTCACAGGTAAGCTGTAGCTGCTGTTCCGGGGTGAGCTTGTTTCCGGCTGACGTGGTGCAGCCAGCCAGCAGTAAACCAGACGTGATCAGGGCCAGCCCGATCAGGAGGGTTTTAAACTTCATTTTCTGTTTCCTTTTCTAAGGGAAGTTCGCGCCAGTTTTCACCAGCAAAGACAAGGCAGCTAACCCGGATACCGTCTGGGTTGACCTTCGTAAAAATCACGCTGTAGGTTTCGCCGCCGGGAGAGAGGAAAATCGAGACCACATGCCCACGGGTTGAGGTCGAGGTGTAAACAAGCTGTTCGTGGTAATCCTGTGCAAGCCGGGCTGTCATGGCGTCTTGCGTAAGGCAACGCCCCTGCGTCTGGGCCTGTGCAGGCCCCATAATCGCGGTCAGAAATCCGGGCACAAAAAAAGCCGCCACGAAGGCGACTGCGATAAGCATATGTTTCATTACTCAATAACTCCATAATGCCGGACGGCCCGCAGCGGGGTGTCCTGTGTCCAGATGGATAAAGGACTTCGCCACACCAATACCGACAAAATCCAGATCGAGGGCCGCTTTCAAAAGCTCATATTTGCCAGCTTTCAGCGGCACAACATCAGCAGCCAGCCCGGCAGAATGCGCACCCGGAGCTTTTTTCTTGCGTTCTTCCGGGTGATCAGGGCAGCGAAAGCCACTGGTGACTTTTAAAGGCCCGATAACAAGACGCAGTTTCTGTAGCTTTGTCAGAAAATCCCGGTTCATATCCGCACGGCCACAACCGCAACGACAGATAAACTCTTCGCGAGAAAAATTGGGATAGAGCGACCAGTTTACTATCCCAGTGTCCTTCATTGGCGTGAAAGACCCAGCATGCGTTACTCTATCCATAAAATAACCTTTTGTTTCGTGAAATTTGTTATTTAACCAGCCGAACTATGGTCTTATTGCCTGATCACACATCCGGCTCTTGTCTTTCACAGCCAGACAAATCGGGTCATGACTGGTCACTCTGATGCGAACCTGTCTTTTTGTTAACCCAGTCCTGGTAAGCTGAAAGCACTCTGAAAACCACAATCAAAATGGTGCCCAGACCTACTGTCAAAGCCACAGCTCCATTGAGATACTGCAGCCAGATTGGGACCGTCAGTACGGGGAGCGCCGCAACCTTGTCCACCAGTGGGATCTGTTTGAAAACTTCATTGATCACCGCTGCATGTCTCCTGCCGGAAAATTCTCTTGTCTCGGACAGGAAAAAACGACCTGTAAATGCGGCATTTTCGCAAAATAATTCTTGGTTATCGAGATTGAGAAAATCATTGATCAGCCCTCCCCTGTTTCAGGCCAGCCCGAAAAAAGATTAAGCACAGAAAGCTTCGCAATATTATCGGTGGTGTTTGCAATGATCCTGGCCTCCAGCACGGCATAATTCTTCCAGCAGGCCAGACTTTGCTGCCCCTTGGTAAAGGCCATATCGCTGATCTGATCTGCTGTTAGGGCCGGGGTCCAGGCATTATCCGCCGTCCTCCATGGCTGTCGCGCCTGTTCTGCAGGCACGCCACGAGCAACCATCTCCCGCAGCAGGTCGCGAGAGCGTTCCATCTGGGTCAACGAAGACGTTTTCCCCTGAAGACGATAAGTCACATCATCCAGAGTCCAGAGAAAATCCCCCTCATCAGCGATGGCATCCCGACGGTTCTTGATCTCCGACAGAGCCAGCTGTTTTGCCTGCTCCAGCGGAATATCCATCGCCGAACGGGTGATCACCCACTCCCCGTCCAGCAGCGCTCCGGCATCTTCAACCAGCATCTGATACTTGCCCACTGTGGCCGTGATAAAACGCACAGCACGAAGACTCTTGCCATCACCCAGATCAAATGGCAGATCCTTAGGTGTCGAGAGATTCCCGGTCAAACCACAAGCAGCAGCCAGACGCGGCGTCCAGCCAGACGGCCCGATCATAACCTTTCCGGCTTTTTCGATTACATACATGATGCTTTCCTTAAATTGATTTTAGCGCGCCAAAGGCCAGGGCAAATCCCCGCCCCCGGCTTCCTCGGCAAGTGCAAGGTAGATGTATTTGTGACCGTTATAGTTATGGTTCTGGTGGCTGGTTCTGATTGTGAACCCGTTCGACAAGAGGTCTATGTCGAGGGTTGTCAACACACTTTCTGCTGCACTCGAACTTGCCTCCAGAATACCGCGGGCGGGATTTACTGGATCACGTACAGTATCGTGAATCGTCCAGTGCGACGTACTATCAACCCGTTTGTACAACAGCCACCGGGGCTTAAATCCGCAGTCCACAAAGGGCCCATCTGCAGAACCATTTCCAGTGTAGCTCCCAACTTTGCATAGACCGGGGATGGATCGGAAATTGTAGGCTACAAGGTTTGAGCCACTGGCAAATAATGTGGCCGTCCCGCCAATCAAACTCCCCCACGTCCCGGAGAAATTTGAGCCTCCAGAGGATTGAGCAGATGTACTCTCAAGGCCGAGATAGTGAACCGGGCTGGACAGATCCTTATGCCAGACATTCCATCCTGTGGTTCCCACGTTATTTCTGGATTTGATGATCACCATCTCGACATGCTCAAGACCGTGACCAAAGGTTCCCACTGATCCAGTTGCTGTGGCCGTTGCAATCGAGAAATGCCCTGCCTCCGCCGCAGAAACCATACTTGGGATTGTGCCGTCGTTGTTGATAACAAGAGCGCCTCCAGCCCGGAACAGCCAGTCAACGTAAGAAACCCCGTTCTGGTTAAAACCAGACCCCACATCGGCCCCAAAGCTCACACCGTCCGAACCAAAGGACGTTACACTATCCGCCCGTGTCTCCTCGACCCAAGTTGTATTAGAGAAAAGCCCTTTTCCGGCTCCTCTGACCTTATCCTCAAGCCTGTGGCTGTAGGCCGATGACCGCGCCTTTCCCCATAGAAGATCCGGCGCAAACCCAGCCCCGGACAGAACCTTAATTGCACTTGTGCCGACATGCAGAAGGGCATTAAACCAGTCCCGCCCGTGGTGTTCAGGGGTTGGCAGGTTCGAGCCTTTGAGTTTTTTAAAGCCCGTAGGAGGTGCGTAGACAAAAGGCTTCTGGCCGTGGTTTATGACCTGGCTTAGTGACGCTACAGAAGTACTATTCTTGTGAAACGGATACCACCTCTGACCCGCCTCGATGGCCCGAGTGCCTATAAGCACATTATCTTTATAATATGATATCGTGTTGGCGTCACAATCCAGCCGGATACCGATAGTCACAGCTGGTGCGAAAGTAGTCGAGTTATTGGTGATGGTGCCATTGTCCGCATAATGACCGCGACTATCTACAAGATGACTGTAGGGGGTAGAGTTTCCGTCCGGATCAACGTTTTTATTGGCCCACGCTTCTGTAGCAATCCCACAGGCATGACCGTTCCCGCTAGACCCACCGGAGAGTTTAACCTCCCAATACCATTTCCCGGAACTTACCCCCAAAGATCCCATCGCGGTGCCGGGATAGGCGCTGTTGAAATTAACCCTTGTCCCTGCTTCGGTGAAAGTCATAGACGTGTTGCTTGCAGTCAGCGCATTCATAACCGCGTAAGGATCACCCGGAACATCTTCGCTTTGATCTGCAGAAGTTATCCCGGTCGGTGTCCAGTTAACTTTGTTCCCGGCTGAGACCTCTCCCAGATTGGCTCCATTCTCGAAGAGCAGTTGGCAACCGTTAGGGCCGTATTCGAGATCCCTTGTATCCCCTGCAACTTTGAGCGTATCAAAGTCAACCCTAGCCGGGCCAACGAAACCTGTTGGCGGTGTATGGGCAAAGGGAGTGTCCCCGAAATTCCAGTAAATACCTGAATGGTTGTGCAGCCCAATGGCAAATTTCATGTTCCCCGGAACAATCGTATGCAACGCTCCCGTTCCCGCCGCAGGATTGCCCGTCCAGCTGTTGTTGACCCCGTACCAGACCTTGCCAGTAGCAACATCCACAGCGACCTGAATAGTCTGTGTACTCAGGATGCTGCCGGAAGCGACACTTCCGGGAATACCTTTTGAAGTCTGGGAGCCGCCCGTCGGAAATTCATAATCCGTCCAGCCAGCAGAATGCCCGTAGATCCCCGCCGAGTTCGGCTGGTTTCCCGGAAAGCTCATATTGCTTGCGACGACATCAGAAGTCACACCAACAAGGGTGCTCTGGCTACTGGCGACACATTTGAACTCTGCATAGAACTTGCCCGTTGGCATAACAAAGTTGGACAGCGCTGCGTACCAGGCCCCAGCACCCTGATTGCAGCGGTCGTTCACATTGTCACAGATAATGGTCCCGTAGTGCTCGACCATGTTGCAGCGCTTGAGATCAGACTGTCCGGGGAACTGAAGCGGCCCGTATCCGGCAACAGGATAAACGTAGTCATTCTGTCCGAAGTTTACTTTGGCTCCGGTAAAGCCATACGTCTCGGCAAACAACCGGACATCTCCCGATGTGATATTGTACAGACCAGTTCCGGTTGCACCGCCCTGATTTGGCAAGAAAACCCCGTCAACAGCCATCGCCATCTTGCGGTTGTCCATATCGAGATACAGGGAAAAGACTTCATTGCCGGACGTCCCGCCCCATACAGGATAGGCGTAAGAACCGCCGTTACTTGTATTGTTGTAGGATAGTATTCCGGCAAGGCGCATGTAGGCACCTGTGAAGCTACCCAGTGTGTTGACTGTGTTCCCTGTAAAGCCGGAATTGCTGGCAGGAGATGTCCCGATAACCAGGTTCTCCCCATCGCCCAGCAGGGTAAACTCAACCTGGTATTTACCCGTACTTGGCAGAACTTCCGTATGCGCCCCAACCCATGCATTGGAAGGCCCGGATATAAACCTGCCCTCATCATTGATAATCGGTTCTGCCCCACCCGGATTGTTGCGGGAGAAGGTCAGAAACCGCGCCTTGATATCCTCGGTCGTGAATTTCTTGGTTGCCGCAATTGTCCCCCCGCCATGGGGAATATACCGCATCCGATAGACGATCATCTCGGCGGGGGTCAGGACTTCGCCATCGAGCAGCACCACGTCGGAGACATTGGCTTCAAGCGTTCCGGCACCACCGTTGTAGGCTCCGATTGACACGGATTGCCCTGCCAGATTGAAGTGACTTACCCAGTTCGCCGTCGGTATCGTGGCGGTATCCCACTGGTCAATCTCCTGATCATTCACTACCATCTTGATTGTTCGGGCCACCGTATCAACTGCAAGGCCAACAAACATCCAGCCCGTGTCGCGGAATTTTCGGGTCGAGATGTAGTTGCCGCCCGACGCCGTACCGTTATAGACAAGCCTGTCAGAAGTATCAAAGTACCATTGACTTTGATTGCTTGCGTTTAGCAGGTATTGCGTGGTCCCGAAGCTCGTCCGCCGCACATTCATCATAACCGTAAACTGGCGTCGGTTGCCTGTTTGGGTTGGCGTGATGGTCAGTTTCTTGCCTGCAGACAATGCAAGTGAATTGGACAGGTCGGGTTTGTACTTCCTCTTGCCCAGTGTTTTTATGGCACCAAAACTCATTGCATTGCCTCGATCCAGATAAAGTTCCCGGCGGCGCTTTGCTCGACAAAACAGCGGAAGACATTTCCAACTGTTGTATCAAAAGCCCCTGATCCCGGCGCAAGGGTCAGGCCGGAAAGTGTCACCGCTCCGGCTGAGCCGTTGTTGGTCAAGTACAGGGCCTGCTCGCCTTTGTTGGTCGCATCCGCTGCCAGGGTAAAGGCTCCGCCGTTCACCGCATGTGTCAGACGTTGCTTGGTCAGATCGATGCTCAAGGTCTGCCCTGCCGTCAGGGTGCCGTAATCGTTTTCGCTGGTGGGAAACCCGACGGACAGGGTTTTGCTCTGGTCTGTCACCACCACCTCTTCGGTTCCTGTCAATACAGAAAAGGGATGCGTATGCGCCTGCCCGGTGTTTCCCGCCAGGGTAATCAGGTCCTGTACCGTGCCCATCAAAGACCCGAACCCGACGGTCGAGGTCACCAGCTTGCCGTTACTGTCGTAATAGGGCACCTCGTTTGCCACAGGCGCGGGAAACTGTAATTCGCTCCCGCTATAGGAGACCGGCAGCTTGATCGCCAGACCAATCTGGTCGGCCTGTTCCTGGTTCTGGATGGTCAGAAGATCCACAGCGGTTTCAATCACATCGGCGGGCATCCCGTCACTGATCGCCAGATCCGTCTGCTGTTCCAGCGGCGTATTGCCCAGAATGGTCACGGTTTCCCCAGCCGCAGGCGCCACAGCCAGACTGACAGACCCGCCACTGGCTGCCCCCACCCCGGTCACCAGCGCCGGGGCCACGGCAAGCTCGGTCCCGTTTGCCGCCGTGACCACCACCCTGAGATGGCTGTCGGTGAGAAACTTGAACGGCACGGCAAAGGTCACCGTGGAGCCGTCCCCGCTATAGGAGGCCCGGCGCGGCGTGGCAGAAATCGTCATGTCAGAAAATCCCATAAAAAAACCTCCGCCAAAGCAGAGGTGAAGACCTGTTTATCCAGAACCGATTATAAAGTGTGAAAGGGAGAGCAACAATTCATCAGGCTCACTGAACACTTATCATTGCACCTGGTTTCGTTTTTTCTTTTCCCATGCATCAGTCAATGGATATTCAACAATCTCGGCGCTCCCTCCACCAACAACTCCTTCCAAGATTTTTCCTGCAAGCGGATCACCTAATCCTTCAGCAGCTTTCTTGATAATTGGAGTAGCGACCACTAGTTCTCCCATCGTCCCCCCAAGCATATTTGTTACTCCTGCAAAAATGCCATTTCTTTCTGCATCACTCTTAAATTCTTCACTATTTTCAAGCATGATTCTCTGCACACTCTCAGGATCACGAAGGTCTGCACCTGCCTTAAGTAATTTTTCCTTCAGCACTTTCATATATTCTAAAGCCCCAGTAATATTGGCTTCAAGAGCAATTCCAGCTAAGGGTTGTCCCACGAGAGCTCCAGCAGTACTAACCCCCGTTGTAGCCGCAAATTCTACAGTGCTCTCTAAAAGGAATTGCCCAACAACTCCCATCGGATCCATAGTGAATAATTGCCAAAATTCATCCCCAAAATCAACGTCCTCCATTGCTTTTAAAACCGGATTTCTTCTACCTTGGAGTAGCAAATCTTGATATTCAGATGCATCTTTTAGGCTCTTGGTGAATTGTCTTGAATGCTTATCCGCTAACATTCTGTTTACTAGGACAGGGTTTTCTATCACAGCAATTTGCAACTTGAATGCGTCAGGATGAAGAGAGCCATTTTTAACTCTCTTCTTAAGCTCACTTAATCTAGATTCGTATTCCTGTTCTAATGCAGGAAGCTCTTTATCTAATCTTACTTTTCTCTCAACAGCATCAAACGCAGACCACACTTCAAAGCCAAGACCAATATTATTCCTTCCATAACTCAATCCATCACGAAATCGTCCGAAGACGTTGGTCTCATTATAATATTTTTCAAGCTCTATCTCTAACGCTGTAGTTGGTCGCCTATATCCAACAATAGAACTTAACCCAGGAATTTTCTGTTCTTTCGCTAGGTCATCAATAACGGTATATATCTCACCTTGTGAAGGCTCGTAATCAGATCCGTAGTCTTCCTGAATTTTTTCCGCCACCTTTTGTGACCAATCTTGGGCAACGGGATCCTTGTCCCAATCTTTCGGAAGCCGACCATACAGACCTAGCCAGTACCCCTTGACAGCAGAGTTGGCAATATCCTGATTTCGCTTGGAAACGCTCTCTGAATTATCCTCTTGCCCAATCTCGGCCGTCATACTCCCAACGGCATCAATGCTGGACGAAAGGGTTTCCATCCGGGTGCCGCCTTGCTGTTCCCTCTGATATTCAAGGATGTCAACATCGGTGACAGGCTGCCCGCTTTCAGCCAAAACCTCTCTGGCTTCGGCAAGAGTTCCTGCATTGATCGCAAATAGCTCCTTCATACCAGACAGACGCCGTCTCAGGTTGGCAATGGTCGGATCCTGTCCATCCCGGAGTATTCCTTCAAACACATAAGGAAGAATATCTTCCCGCCCTCCAAACTCCTCAACCAGTCCGGCATAGGAAGCAGGATTATCGGGCACAACCAGATGCTCTTCTTCAAACACATCCCGCTTGGCAAAACGTGACAGCGACCCGCTGCGCTCCTTGCCAAGCGCATCCCCGGTCACCTCGCCGTTTTCTTCCATTTCCCTGATAATGGCTTCTTTTTCAAAACCTGTTGCTTTTCGCTGTTCCAGAATTTCAAAATCGGCTACCCGTTCGATGTACCTGATCCGGAAATCGGAAAATTCCTGTTCTTGGTCCTCATCCCGACCGCTCTTCCCGGTTGCCTTTTTCCAGGCATTAAGGGCAAATTTATCATCCAGCCTGAATTCAGCCCCTTTAAGCGGGTCAAGCTCGGTCTCCTGCAGTTCTCTTACCCAGATAATCTGTTCCGGTGTCAGGCTGCTGAAAAATTCTGACAGATCAGCTTCCCGAAACGCTGCCGGGTCTTCCTGGGAAAATCGTAAAATCTCATAGCGGACATACCTGTTTTGTTTTAGAGCATCAGGACTGTTCCGTTGACTTCCAGCAAGAAACCGCTCCATTTCCCGCCGTGTTGTCAGATCACTGTCGAGCGGAATATCAGTAGCGCTTGCTTGTTCTCCCCGTACCAAAAGCTCTTCCCAATCGTTATAGCGCTTGCCCCTGAGTGCCCGTGTTTTTGCCTTGGTTTTTGCCCGATGTTGACTGCCATAAAGCGCCAGCACCTCTTCGCGGTGTGACTGATCTGATATCTCGCCAATCTGCTTTAGCTGTTCCTGAGGCGACAAACCACCAGCGGCCATATCCTCCAGAAACCTGACAGCACCACTGCGCAAGTTACCCTTGTTGACCAGGCTCTGGAAATGCGCTTTGTCCCCAGGCGTCACATAACGATCGATATTGATCTGCGCCTTTGTGCGCGGATCAATCCCGTCCAGCAGGGTTTGCAAGGCAGCATAGTTCCCCTGCCGGGCATAGCTCTCAAAACCTGATTTCAGAACTTTTGTGCGCGCATCAATCGACCGCTTAACGGCAGCGTTATGCCCAAAAGCAGATGACAGTTCATTGATGGCATTATCAATCACGACAATTGCGTCTGTCAGGGTATCGGGATTTTCTGCTACAGCCGCAACGTACTTTTCAACATATTGATCGAGTTTCCCCCTGCTTTGTTCAACCAGCGCCTGCTGATGAAAAGTCGGCACAGCCTGAAGGTCATAGCCGATTTTCTCGTCAAGCTTCCGGTTGAAAACAGATGCCGCAGCCGGGTTATCAAACTTCTGCCGCGCCAGGATCTCCTGCTTTTTTTCACCAAAGGCGCGACCCGCGTCCCGATAGATCTCTTCAGCGGATTTTTCTGTAAAATCAAACTGTTCCCGAAAGCTCTGGAAAAGACCAGAGGTAAACTCAGACAACTCTTCATAGAGATCCACATCGCGCAGCTTTTCCTGCAGATACCCTGACAGTTCGCTGACATCCGATTTCAGGCCTTCAACAAAACTCTCGTCGTCTTCGCTATCTGATACCGCCGATTTATTCGCTGCCCCTTCCTCAGACGACCGCCTGGAGCGATCCGCCAAGGCAGAGGACAGGGAAGAAACCCCTTTGGTAACAGCATCAATATTTTCATCAGGCAGAGTGATCCGAACGCTCGCTGGCGCACGGCTATCAGGAATATTTGGCATTTTGACGACCTTGAGATAAGCGAGCAACAGGGCTCTGGGCAAAAAAACAGGCCCGGCAGTTACGCGCGGGCCTTGGAAACATCATATTTTTCAGCAAGATAATCGAATTTATTTATCCCGTCTGCTGGATTGCATCATCGAATTGGCGACACGCCCGTTCAAAAGCAGTGGCATTTTGGCATGATGCGACGGCCCGGCCAATTTGGCCTGTTCCTGTCTTTGCCATTGCCGCGCCTGTCTTTTTTCTTCCTGCGCGAGTACCAGATTACTTTGCTGTTTTTTATCGCTATCAATGACCTCTTCCGGCTCACCAAGAAACAGCTTCCTGATTTTCATCTGGACCTCTTCGTTTGCCAGATAATCAGACAACAAGGCTCCCCCTTTTGTCACCGCATCAATATTTTCGTCGGGTAAAGAAAAACTCATGCGCGCTGGGGCACGGCTATCGGGAATATTGGGCATCTGGACTACCTTGGATTTGACGCGTTTGGGAAGTTGGCTGAATAGAAAAACCGGACGGCAGAGCTTGGAACAAAAAACAGGCTCGGCAATTCCGCCTGAGCCTTTGAACAGCATCATCTGACAAGAGGTTATGATTTGCTGGTTTCGAACCTGAACCGGGCCAAAGATGCGTTAGGCGAACTAGCGAACTTGAGGGTGCAAAAAGGCATTGCGCGCATAGCCGTTCAACAGTCCGGCGGACCGGCTTTCAACATCACTTTCCGAGGCATCACTCAATCCCTCCTCTCCAGAGGAACTGGGGCCATTTCGTAATTTTGTCTGTTCTATCCCAGATACTAAATTGCGTTGAATGTCAGCGTCACTCCCGAAAATCTCTTCTGGTTCCTTAATTAAAATTGATCCTTTATTATTCTTGTTTCGAAAACTTCTATCCTCCTTTGGATCAGACGGAGCAGATCCACCCTTATCCACTTGAAAATTATCCGACTCCTTATTTTCAACATTATCTATATTTGAATTATGTTTATAGAAATTCGGATCAATGAAAAGAAACTCGTCAGAACCTTTCCTCTCACGGGTTTCAAGTTCACTCTCAGCACTTCTACCGCTCTCATGAAACTCCTTTATTATAGTTGATAATGGTTCTTCAGGATATTCTTCGAATAACGGAGTTGACGATGTCTGGATTACATAATAGCCAGCTGTCCCATAAACACCTGAAACACCGTCATCGACAGCATTGACCGTACCTAGAAGGTTTCGTATGAGTTTATTAAATTTGTTAGATTCAATAGTTGCAGGCAGAGGATGATCAAAATTATCGACAACAGTAATTTTTACTTGATCCATTACTAAATCGCCATTGTGCGAACCAGTAACAATTGAAATATTTGTTTCTCTAACCCCACCAATTGGAAAGGATGAAGTTACATTCTTCTGAGTGACTGGATCAAAATACGAGACGAAAGCAACACCTGGGGGGGTATATCCTGCAACTGCACTTGGGCCACGCACAGAAAAATTCATCCGAAGCGCATGTCTTGAACCATAGTTAAAAACAGCAACCCCTGAACTTTCGATTATACCTTTTACTTTATTCATACCCCCTCCTTAGAGCCTGACTCGAAATTTTATGTTTTATAATAATACCTTGCCAGCCTTCTCGTCATCATTCTGATGGATGATACGAGTACCCATGTTTCAGCGGACGGGATGGATTTTTCCCAGTCCTTTGCCAATCGACGGCAGAGATTGAGCCATGCGAATGTCCGTTCGACCACCCATCGTCGGGGCAGGATTTCAAATCCTTCCGCCCTGTCAGAACGCTTCACGATTTCAACTTTCCAGTCACCGATTTTATCCAGGGCTTTGCGGAGTTTGGGTCCTGCATATCCGACATCGGCAAAAAGATGTCGCAGCCACGGATGGCTTCGGCGAATGGAATTCAAAACATCCGATACCCCGTCCCGATCCTGGATATCAGTGGGGGTGAACGATACTTCCGATCAGCAGCCCCAAGGTATCCGTGACAATATGACGTTTTCTGCCTTTGATTTTCTTTCCTGCATCATAGCCCCGAAGTCCGCCGTTTTCTGTGGTCTTGACGCTTTGGCTGTCAATGATCCCTGCTGTCGGGCTGGGCCTCCCTGCCCTCAAGATCGCGGCTCCACATGACCAGGTGATTGTTGATCGTTTTCAGGAGCTCACAATCCCGCCAGTGGTAGAAATAGCGTTGAACCGTCGAGCGGGGAGGGAAATCTTTCGGCAGCATCCGCCATTGGCAGCCCGTTGTTGCAATATAAAGAATACCATTCATCACCTCACGTAAATCCGTTGTCCGAGGGCGACCCTGAAAGAGGGGCAACGGCATGAAGCCATTTATCAAATCCCATTCCCGATCAGTTAAATCACTTGCATAACGGCAAGGAGGCCGATCATAATCGCGCCGAGTGGTTGCGGTCCAAACCATTGTGATCTCCATTTGTTGTCGCAAACCAATAGAATCACAAGTCACTGTAATCACTCAACTACTTTCGGGCAGGCTCTTAAACCTGCCAAGTGGATTCAGTGATGAGACGCAGTACTGATCAAAAACTATTGTTTCTCAAAAGAGATCATCACAGGTCGTTGGTATAATGCCTTTCAGTCGCCTGCCAGCGTCGGTTCATTTCTTCATGAAACATAGAGAACTCATTCAGCCACTCGATCTCTATTGCCTGAGCCTGCCCTTCAGGTGTCTTTAAATACTCTTCTATTTCCCGATCGAAGTTATCATATACCTTGCGCTCGAATTTCAGATACTTGTCCGCCAGATCACGTGATCCAAAAACATCAATGTAATACATGTAATTGCGAACCTGAATGCCAAGAATACTTTCAATATTTGTTTGAACACCGCTATAGCCTTTTTTACAGACAAAATAATCTATCTGGTTCAGATTATCGATCCCGAGATAAGAATAAACTCTGGCAAACTGCTCAAAAACCGATGGCTGGTCATACCCGCAGAACTTTGCGTGGGCAATGATCTCGTTTTCCATCTTTCTATGGTCGGTGGAATAAAGAATTTCGGGTTCTGTAGAGCGAAAAATTTTCCGAATGCACAAACGCATTTCAAACAGTAAATGCCTGTTTCGGAACGCCTCATCAATATCAGGAAACGGTCCATATTTTTCATAGGAATAATAATCAGAAGTAAAGTCACAGGCGTTTCTAAATCTGCTAAAATTCCAGGAATAGCGATTGATGTGATCATCGGATATTTCGATAACCCTGTCCTGACTGCTGTCAGTTACCTCAAGATCTTCCCGGGAAATCAAGGATACCAGTTCTACAACATTGATGATCTCTCCTGAAACCGAATAGACAGGGGCACGTGTTACCTCTGTGGCATCAGCATTTTTTACAGCCCCCTGCGAGAACAGGTTAAACAAAGCCAACACCAAAAAAGGCAGGATCATTAAAGATCTATACGATTTTAAAACCATTCCCTGCCCGTTTCTCCGTTATCCAGACCTTACCACCACCAGATAAGGCGATCTTGTTACGATCCCTTACGAACCAGATCACTAAACCTGACTCTATCCATGCCGCTATAAAATACCAACAATTTTTCCCTATAGGTTGTTATTCTATTAGCTCAACCCCTTCAGAAAACCTGCCCCTGCACCAAGCGTTCCGCCGATCAGAGCATTTCGTCCGGCGCGTTTATAGGCCTTGGCCTCCTGGTCACCGGCATAGAGGATATTGTTGACTTCCTCGGCCCCCAGCTGTTCCGTCTCTTCAATTAACAAGGCCGGGCTGCCTTCTATCTTCAGGCCCGCCGCCGCAAAATTGGCCCGTTGTTGCCCTGCCAGCCGCTGCGTATTGCGCCGGGAATTCTGTGCATCCAGCGATGCCTGCCAGCGAGCCAGTTTGGCCTGTTTTTTGGCTCTTTTCTGCTCGGCAAATCCCCCATACAGGCTTGATCCGGCCCCGAGAAGACCCGCCGTTGCCGAAAGCCCGCCAATTCCGGCCAGCCCGGCCAACCCGGCAACAGCCCCAACCCCGCCGATAACCTTACTCACGCCATTAAATAACTTCTTGATGAATCCCATTTATCCCTCCGACTGGACTTCGGTGATCAGTGATCTGATGATTTCTGGTTGTGGTTGACTGGCGCGGATACAGATCTGCGCCTTGTCGTTAAAACCGTTGTCCGGATCGATCTCCAGATAACCGGTGTAATGTTCCGCGACTGGCCCAAAGGCGTCGAGCCCTCGCAGAAAACCTCGCGGAAGATATAGATCGGGGTATCCTCCAGCTCCTTGAAAGTCGAACTGGTAAAATTCCCAAACTTAAAAGAGACAAACCGGATTGTTCCACAACCCGATCAGCGGTATCTTGTTGAGCAGAAACAGCAACCGTCCCCTAAATACACTCATCCCTGCCCGAGAAATCAAATGCTCTGGATCGTTAGAAAACTCTCACAGTTTTATGAAATGCATCCTTGGATCTACAGACTATGTTCCTGGTCACTCGCGGCCCTCTTTGCCCTTTGCCTGCTTGTTTACTTCCTGCTCCTGACCCCTGTCAGTGTTTATCAGATGGCAAGCTGGTCAACACCGCCGGAATTTCTGGAATATCGGAAATACTGGCTTTTTTTTCTGTCACTGGGGTTATTGTTTTTCCTGCTTCTTGCCCTGGCGATCACACTTCTGGGACCCTTTTACTTTCAGCACAAATCAGCGGCAGATGCTGCTATCAGGCAATACATACACCGGATCTCGGCCCGAATTAAAAACTCCAAAGTCAAACAGAGAGGGCTTCTGTTCGCGCTGATTACCTGGGTTTTATCCTGGAGTATTTTCACCCTCTGGCTTCTCTCTGGTGCCTATCCACCAAATATGATCGAGATCATCGGTCAGAGTTATGACATCTCTATGGCTGAACATTTCAGCGGTTATATTCACAGTGTGTTTTATCAACTTCTGTTCGCCGGATGTACCTTGGCTTTCAGCCCGTTGTTTCTGGTTTGTTATTTCCGCCTTAAAGTAAAAGGCGCGTGTTGAAGTTTGCCCTCATGATAGAGCTTCATAATCACATCTTCAGGGTTCAGACCCTGGTTATTTTATCCCTCCGACTGGACTTCGGTGATCAGTGATCTTATGGTGGCGGGCAGTGGCTGACTGGCGCGGATATAGATCTGCGCCTTGTCGTTAAAACCGTTGTCCGGATCGATCTCCAGATAACCGGTATAGAGTTCCGGCGACTGGCCAAACGGTGTCGAGCCATCGCGGAAGATATAGTTCTGGGCTTCCTCAGGGTTCTCGCCCGCTTCCAGTGTGCCGGTATTCATCACATCGACACCCATGGAAACCACACGTTTTTTCTTGCCCCGTCCGGTCCCGTTTTGGGTTGCAACAATCGGCGAAAGCGGCTGGATCAGCGAAGCATAGGGCAAGCCCGCCGTGATCTTCACGCCCTTGCGTTTGTTCGGCAGGGTCACCGACCCGTCACCAAGCACAGTGGCCTGGGGCGACACCTTGCCGTCGTGCAGGATATCCAGCGTCTCGCCGACCAGATGGGAAAATCCGGTGATGGTTCCAGCCAACTCGCCGCTATAGGTGCCGCCGCAATCGACAAAAAAGGCATCTTCCTTGACCGCATTGTCGTTGAAAACCGCCTCCATATATTCGATGTGCCGCACGACCGCGCCATTGACCTTGCGCTTGACTGACAGCCACAGCACCTCGCGCTTGGCTTCATAGGTCACGGCAACGGATTCAGCCTCACCCCAGGGATGTTCATCGGTCTTGCCACCCAGCTTGTGCCGGTGAAACGCCACCACTTCCTGCGATTTTTCATAGGTCACCCCGACCAGCTGCCCGTCATCCCGAACCATCCAGATGATGGCGTCAGGATCATTTTCCATATCCATCGCCTTGATGCCTGGCCCGGTGATGTGCTGGGACAAAAAAGTCAGATCCGGCGCGATAAAGCTGTCGCGTTCAAACGAGAAAACAAACTCGTGCAGGCGCTTGCGGTTGCGGCTGAGAAACAGTGCGACCTCGCCTTTCTGGATCGGCGTGATCGCCGCTGAGCCTTCGGTGGTATGGCGGCGGTTGATCACCGAGGTCACGGTCAGCGCTTCACCACCAGAGGCCCCGCTCAGGGTCCTGGTTGCCCCGGATGTGCCCATCATCAACGCCCGGCCCTCCACCATCCACTGGATGTGGTTGACCTGCCCGGCCTTGATCGTCGCCTTGAAACCGTCATCCGCATTGGTCCCCAGCGTCAGGTTTTTCTCATCCGATGTTTTCGAGGTCCAGATGGTCTGCGGCTGATCCGGCGGCGAGGCAAAGATCGAGCGCTGCTGATAAAAAGAACAGCGGCGTGGATAGTTTCCGGCCTTCCACTCCGCCGGTTTGGCGGTAAAGACAATGTCGCTTATGACCCAGTCGTCGTGGTCGTTGCGCTTGAGTTCCTTGGGCGGGTGATCCTTGTGCACGATCCAGAGCGAGTTTTCCGTCTGGGTCACCACCAGCTCAAACAGCTGGGCCTCGGTATAGGGTGTGACGATCTCATAGGGTGCATCATTTTTCTGAATTTGCCCGAAGTCACGATAGAACCGCATGTAAAGATCCCCGACCTCGATGGTATAGGCATCTTCAGTCGAGTATTCAAAGGTGATCAGACGGCATTGTTTATCCGCATGTTTGGCGGTGGCAACAAAGCGCGTGCCCGGCCTGCGGGTCAGACCGCCATGTGGCAATACAATCCAGTTTTCACAGATCGCCAGCCCGGATTGATAGAGCTGGGTGTCCTCGCGACCATGCAGTCTCGGGGTAATCTCGCCGCGGACAAAGCTGGCCTGAAGTGTTCTCTGGGTCATTACTGCCGTGCCTCCAGCCAGCTGGATGGCAGGATCTCGGGGATGCCATCCTCCATCATGTCATTGGCCTTGGCATCGCGCAGATCACTGCGATAAAGCGCCAGTGCCGTCTGCAGTTTGGACTGTGATCCTGTCAGCACCTCAGCCAGACGCACCGCCAGCTGTGTCGCGATCACCCGGCGCAGATCCGGCGGCATGTCAACCGGGTCAAGATTATTGGTGATGTAGCGGTATTTCAGCGGGGCAGGCAGATCACAAAGAATAAAGCGCCCCTCCAGCTGATAGGGAATGGGCAGGCCATCGGCTTCGCCAGATGTTGTGATCGGCAGAACCTGGATATCATCCACTGGCCGACGGTATCGTTTCCTTGTGCCAAAAGCGGCTGCTTCGGCAGATGCTGCCAGCCTCACCCGGCGGATCGCACAGGACCAGGGGTATTCCCGCAAAACTGTCTCGACCGCCCGGGGATAGGCAATCTTGCACTGGCGGGCTTCCTTGCTGTTTTCTTCCAGCGAGACAATCGACTTGTCCCCCAGGATCTGCAGGGCATCCCGACAGATTTCAACCTTGCTGGTCATGGCTTTTCCCGTCCTGATTTCAATTGCAACAGCTCAAAACAAAAGGCTCCACCCCAGGGGGCAGAGCCTTCTTCTAATAAACCGGAAAGGAAAACCCGTTCCCTTTTTCCGGTTAAAAACGCCAATCCAGGCGCTCTAGATTTTTTCCATCCAGCTGGTGGAAAAATGCGCCGCATCCCGCAGCTCGAACACATCGCCGACCTGACGCAGCTGTACTCCGTAATAGCCCAGCTTTATCGCCCGGACCTTTACGACTGCCGCTTCCTTGTCAGGATCAGGGTCAGAGCCCGGAACCGCAGCCAGAACCGGAACCACCGCTTTCGCTTTGGTCTTTACGCTCGTCAACTCTGGACCCCGGCAACAATCGCGGCAGAGATTTTACCCGCGCTCGGGTTTGTTCCCGTGACGGTATAACGCAGACGCATGTAACGTTCGTTCACCCCCTTGGGCAGGATATGGAACGAGGTCTGTTTACCCGCTTTCAGCTCAGCCAGTGGAATGGTCTGGGCCAGAATTTCACGGGCCGAGGAAAACCCGGTGTTGTCATCAACTTCGATCGCAACCTTCAGGCTGGTCAGGTTGTTGAAGTTCTGGGTCACCTGCACATTGATCGGCACCGCTGTGCCATTCCCCGGATCGGACGTCAGCGCCGCAGAGGCCCCGACAACAGTCCCGGTTGTTCCCAGATCAAGGATGTTGGTGGACGCAGCAGTCGCGGTAATCGCCTGCTGGTCGGAAAAGGTAAGCTGCTTACTGTGGATCATAAATTATCCCTCCTTATCAGGCAGACAGAACGCGGGCTTCGGTATTCAGAAGCGCATCGGTTTCACGGATTGGAATACCGCGGAATGTCAGCACTTCCTGACCTTCCAGTTCGGTGGATTTCAGGCGGACAAAGTTGTCGCCGGATCCGGCATTGGTTGCCAGCGCATCCAGGGCTTCAAGCACATCGCGGTTACAATAGATCACCTGGCGACCACCCGCGGCATCGCCGCGACGCATGCGCGATTGCAGTTTGTAATAGGCTTTGCGCATAAAATCATAAAGCGCCACGTTTCCGGCCTGCATTTCCGAAACATCGATGTTCGCCACGCGCGATACATAACGCCAGTCCTTCACCGCCAGACCCAGATGCCAGGTGAACTTCTCTTCCTTGACGTAATAGGGATTGCTGTTTTCATCCAGCACCCGCTGACGGCCCATGTCATCGCGCTGCAGACCAGCCTTTGTACCCTGCGGATAAAGCAGGTGACAGTGACGGTCGCCCCAGGTGACAAACCAGATTGATGTATTGTCCGATCCGGTGCCGCCTGCATCAATCACCTGTTCCCCGGCATCACCACCACCGATGACGTTAAAGCGGGCAGACAGCCCCTTGAACTTTTCCGGTGTGGTCGCCGTATCGTGATAAAACAGGCCCCGCGCGGCTTCCTGGTTCATTGATTCCATGAAGGCCATGGCCTCGTTCAGACGCACACCCGCTTCATTGCGCGACAGGCTCAGCACCCGTTCGTCAATCGTTGCCAGTGCTTCCAGGTAACCCGTGGTGTCGGTGACCTGCTGCTGCTTGGCTTTGGACTGGGTAATGCCCTGATAAAGCGCACCCCAGCTGACAGAAGGCAGCCCGGTACGGATGGTGTGCAGATGCTCGCCCCCCTTGTTGCACTCCATGGCAATAGCGTCATCCAGAATGGGGTTCTGCTGTTTCAGCAGCTCGATGATGGTTGCGGTTGATCCGTTGGGATCGGTCTGTTTGTAGATGTCGATCAGATCGACAAAGGTATTTCCAAGTGTAGCCATTTTCAGCCTTCCTTAGTAGATGATGGGTAGAGAATTTCCGCAGCAGATCTGTTGCGTCGGGTTGCACCGGCTCCGCCGGGACTGCTGTCCTCTACCAGGGAGAGGCCAGCTTTGTGGAAAGCGCGCAGAACCACGGGATCATTCAGAACCCCCGCTTCGTTCAACACGGCTTCCAGTTCAGAACCGCCAAAGGCCCGGAGTGCCCGGTTTGCGGTTCTGACATTCGCATCCAGATTGCCGCCCCATTCCTGGCGCAACGTGCCAAGAGTGTCGTCAATCTGTTGTTTGAGATAACGTTCGCGTTCGACCTGCAGGTTTTCCATCGACTGGCTTTTCGCCTGCAGATCCAGATCAGCCAGTGCCTGTGCCTGTTGTGGTGACAAACCCAGGGCGTGGGACAGCTCGCTGATGGCAGAACGGTACTGCCCCCACTGTTCTTCCGATCCCTCGACTTCCAGATCTTTCGGCAGGTGCAGCTCGTATCCTTCCGGACTTTCCGGCACACCCAGCGCGGCATAAAAAGCATCGACCTCTTCGGGCGAAGCATCCTGTCCCGGCAGGCGGACAAAGCCGTCTGCGTCCTGCTGTGATTTTATCCCCTCTGCTGCAGTGGGGTTTTGTTCTCCTCCGGCAACAGCGGGATTATTCAGATAATGGCTGACCGTTCCCGGCTCCTGGTCCCGTCCTTCTTCTGATCGGGCATAAAAAATCCCGCTCTCTGTCGAGGCGGGTCCGGAAGCATAATCCCCATCTCTTTGATGTGGGAAAGACTGGGGTTTATCATGGGGATGGCCGGGTGGTGCACTACCTGAACCCGTGGTTTCAGCAGAAGCAGAGACGTCATATTCACTCATTCCTGTTGATCTTCCTCTTGTGCAAGATAAGCCGCCTTGGCCAGTTCAGCCCGAAGATCGGCGCTGATCGAGGCCTTGCGCAAAATGTCAAAGGCAATGGCCCGTTTGCCATCGTTAAACACCGACGGTCCCCCTGGGGGCGTGGCTTCAAAAGCCGCCGCCTGATCAAGGATATCTGCCAGAACCAGCTGGCCGTCCAATGTGGCAAAAAGCCGGGCGTAGGCGTCCACCAGCTCATGCTGTTTTTTCAGGGAAAAATTCCAACCCTTAAGCAACCGGACCTCCTTCAGCTGCAGCCGCTTCCAGTGCAGCGGGATCAATACCCGCGGCCCCCAGCGCCTCCATCATCGGCAGGGCCTTGCCCGCCATATCAAGGCTTTGCGCCTGCTGTGCAGCCATGTCCTGTTGCTGTTCTGCCTGTTGACGGGCCTGGCGGCGGGCCTCAACCAGCTCAATCGGGTTGAGCAGATCCGCAGGCATGCCGTTGATATCCGCCCGCGCCCGGATAATCCGGTCGTGGTCAAAATTGTCCATGATACTTGGATCGAACTGGGCCTGCTGGGCCGCGGTCTCCAGCGTACGCTGGATACCTGCGTCTTCTGCCGCCCGGCGCAATTTGGCCATGGGGCTGGTGAATTTCAGCGACAACTTGCGCCCCTGCAGGATCTCCGGGCGTGGCGGCAAATCGATAATGCCATCCGCTGCCTGTCGTTCCAGTATCGCGTTTTCGCGCATGACGATGGAGGCCAGCATTTCTTCCTGCTTGGCAAAAGGCGGCCCGATCAGCTCGCTCTTTTCCTGTGCCCGCAAGGCCGCCTCATAGGCCGTCATATCCGGCTTGTTGACCAGAATTTGCCAGAGATCGACATAAAAATTGGCCCCGATATCTGCCTGTTTCTTGGCGATCAACTGCTCGCCGATATCCGGACGAACGCCGGTGGCAATCGGCTGGATTTTCAGGCGCCCGTCTTCGGTAATCAGATCCGGGTTGATTGCCCCGGCACTCAGGTTCAGACGCCGCTTGAGCTTTTGCACCGTGGCAAAAGCAGGCGATACCGCCTGTTCTGCTGCCGCAATCGTGGTCTTGTTCATGATGTTGAGCTGCTTGATATCCGGCAGCGCCATCATCCCCGGCCCCCAGCCATAGGCATGGCCGTCGCTCTCGACAAAAGACGAGGCATGGATCGGAAACTCGTAATAGCCCGACTGCCTCAGCACATGGTTCTGACCTTTAAGCACATGCACCGACGGCCAGGGCAACTGCGTTGCCACCCCATCGGCCAGCGAGGTATCAATGGCATGGATGATCTCGAATTTCTGTTCCAGAATATCCGGCTTGTCCATACGGACCTTGAGAAAGTCCGGCAGGTTTTCCTCGCCGAATTCCTGGATCATCTGCCGCAGGGTCAGCTTGTACACCCGATAGAAAGTATCAATCTGTCCCCAGGCCGTGGTGGCCAGAAAACACTCGATCATCGGGATCATGCGATAGCGGATCGGTGGCAGGTCCATACCACCGGGACCGCGCCCCAGTACTTCCTCGGTCATCATCACCTGATTGCCGTAACAGCCAAGCGAGCGGAACATGCGCTGGGTATTGGCAACAAATCCCGACTGCGCCATATAGCGCACGGCAAACAGCTTCTTGGTCTGTGCTTCGGCCCAGACCTGCACCTCGTCGTTTTGCTTGAGCTCGTCATCCATCGGCTCCAGCCCGTGCCAGATCGACCCGCGCGGGATCAGCAGGCTTTCAATCGCCGCCGCAAAGCGTGCCAGATCCTGCAAGGGACGCGAGCTGTACATCTTTGACATATCGCCGACAGAACCTTCAAGGATCGACCCGAAGGGATCAAGCCGCTCGGCGGTTTCCTTCCAGATCTTCTCGAATTTCTGCCGCTCCTGCTGCAATGCGCTCTGGCGGTTGATCACCTTTTCAGCCAGTTCCATAAGCTCTCCAGTCTGTCTCTTGTGTCACAGAGACCGGGTTCAAAATACGGACAACAAAAAACCCTCCCAAAACCGGTAAAGGTAAAGTTGGGAGGGTTTAAAACAATCTTCGGAACCACCTTGCGGCAGACCCATTTATCCAAGGACGAATATAGCCCCTGTCAAAAGAGCAAACAAAGTATCACGAAAATATTTTTCTCGATTTTTTGATATATATCGGCGCTTTCATTCTCCGGCTGACGGAACAGCTTCCACAGAACCTCTGTACCCGCTGGAGATATTTTTTCTGTAGAACATCATCGCCAGATAATAGAGCCCCGCCGCCACAAAAATATCCTGAACTGCAGAAATAATATCTGGTTTAAAATCGATGACAAAAGACCCGATACCCATGTACATATCCGGACTTAGCCGCGTATCTACGAATAAAACCGACCAGTTCCAGCCAATATGCAGCGCAATGGAATATTCCAGTCGCCCGGTTTTTAATGCCAGAAAAGTAAAAAGAACCGAACTCATCGCATAGCTGAATAACGCATACCAGCCAAAAACCTCAACCGGCGGATTGGACAGATGCATGGCGAAAAACAGTCCTGCGATAATCAGGAGAATAAGCCACCAGCGCCGGGTAAAGCGCCCGACAAGCTGCAACAGATAGCCGCGAAAAAACAGCTCCTCTGTCATGGCCTGTAGCGCAACAATCGGAATCATGACAACAACGACACCCCATCCCCAACCAGAATGGGGTTCATAGGAATATTGGACCTCGTCAAGCCATCCAAAAACGAGGACACCAGATATGGCAATCACCAACGTCGTCAGGGCGAGCCCCCATATCGTCCCCCAACGCACTGTATCCCCCGGAGCGAT
The DNA here is from genome assembly GCF_027214005.1 of Kiloniella laminariae. Taxonomy (GTDB): domain Bacteria; phylum Pseudomonadota; class Alphaproteobacteria; order Kiloniellales; family Kiloniellaceae; genus Kiloniella; species Kiloniella laminariae_A. The sequence continues at coordinate 946,244 of NZ_JAPWGY010000001.1, read as the reverse complement.
GATATCGGAAACCTTCAAACGAAACATCTTGAGTGCAACAAAAATACCGGGGAAGATCACTGCAACCGAAAGAAAATACGTCAACGTCCTCCGGATCACAGCATCCCGGTCATAATCCTCTACTTTTATCAAAAGTTCTGGTGTTTGAAGTAAAGCCGGATTATCCAAAATCTCGGGATTTGACAGGAAATATCCCGCCACCACAAGCACTACAAGAATTCCGGAAATCAGGATCAGGGGGATCACACTGGCAAACCAGACCCAAAAACCTTTTTCCCTGTCGTCAAAGGCAGATAAAAGCCTGTTGGTGTTTTCTTGGATGCTGAGCATATTCCCCCCGGAAGTCACTGTAAGCGATAAATACAACCCGTTTCAGTAGCACTTTTCGAGGTTCTAATGGAAGGTACTTTCTACAATTGCGAGAAATCTAATTTTGTTTTTCGCCGAATTTTAAAATTACTTCGCCATTAAACCCCATCCCCGCGTTCATACAGGGCCCGACGCACATTCAATACCCCCATGCCACGTAATTTCTGTACTGGCGAAGGCGCGAGCGAGACATAGGGCGAAAGCACCTTTTGTTCTTCAAGCGGACGATATTGTGGATAAAGTACCGCTTCCGGCCTTCTTTGCCTCGCGGTAAAAGGCCCCATACTAATTCCGCCACCACTGTTTTTTACAGGTTCCGGGTTGGACAGAGATTTGCGAACAAACTCTCCCCGCTCCCGGGAAGACTCCTCACCAGAGGAAATAGCCAAAAAACTCATTGATCAGACCTTTCCACTCAACTGTCGCCACGTTCGTACAATGCCCGGCGGACATTCAGCAGCCCCATACCGCGCAAGCGCTGCACAGGCGACGCCGCTAATGACACATAGGGGGAAAGCGCTTTCTTTTCCTCAACAGGGCGATACTGGGGGTAGAGTATCTGCTCAGGCCTCTGCTCAATCCGCCTCACCGATGCAAGTGAGTTTGCCCGCTCCCTGTTTTGAACAGGGTTTTGCGTCGGACCATTTCTGGATGCAGAAAGGCTGTTATTCCGCTCCCGCCACTCTCCCTGAAGCGAATGCCCCTTGTAACTGTTCGTCAAACTCACCTTCTACCCCCTCCCATAAGCTGCACGCCGCCTGTTCAACGCCGTAAGTACCGGCGCCCTGCGAACCGGCGTTGCTCCGAAAGAAACCCCTTGCCCAGCGGGCAGATTTTCATCCTCCACCGTGTAGGGGTAAAGAATATCCTCGGGACGTTTCGCAATTGACCGGGTTGAAGAACTATTGTCACTTGACCGTTCTGGAGTAATCGACATTTCATCCAAAGCATCGGACATGCTTTGAATATCTACGAAATCTTTGGAGCGATATCCTGCAAGGCCTGCAGCAGCCACGGCTGCTTTAGCAGCGATCCCAGCAGGTGTGGACATCCCAAACCCCATGAATCTTGGACTTGGAAGGCTCGCTACAAAATCAGGAACATTAAAGCGCTTTTCTGTGGCCAGGTTACCGTAGGTATCATACGTCAGTTTGCCGCTCACGCCAGGCAACAAGCTAGACAGGAAATTGTGAAACCCGGATCGTATCGGATGATTATACGCTGCAATTGACTGAGCCCGAACATTCCGCGCCGCGACAGCTTTGTTGTATTCCGGCGTTCCCGGTTTGTGTTTGGGAGAGATCATCTTGGACAGCGCTCTTTGATCTTCAACATCCAATGGTTCATTCAATGCATTGCTGTACCGCCCCAACCTATTTGCCCGGTTGTATCTTTCCGTCCATTCGCCCCAGGTTCCTGTATAGTTGGAAGGCGGTGAAGGCGTTGGATTAAAACCGGGTTTTCTATGTTTCTCGCGCATAGCCCTTATCTGCTCATCACTAACAGATGACGCCTGCTTGCTCGCCGTTCCCCATGTACCATTCCCGGCTTTGCTCATTCGGTCTTCTGGTCTGTTATCCCCCGGTGATTTATCCTCATTTCCCGGGTTTGAGCCTCCATCACCCGACCAGCCACCTGAACCGTCATAAGCTCCCTTTGCCACTACTCAATCTCCTAACGACCAAACTGTTAATAATATTTTTGCCCAATGAAACAAAAAAGCCACGCAACTGCGTGACCTGAAAAACACGATGAACCTGATGGCATCCCCAGTGACACCGAAAGTCACAATGGTCCGGGAACGAGTTTATCGGTGTTCAAAATGAAATAAAAAGTATCTTGCCCACACTCGGAAACGTTATTTTAAAAAGACATTACAGCCTCTGATTGACATTACGGTCAGATATTGCCATCGTCACCTCGTCTAACTATCTCCATTTCTTCATGTATTGCCCCCAACAGACATTTTATCAGAGTATTTTCATGCGCTTGTTCCTTGCACCACTTCTCCTCACCGTATTTCTAACCGCGTGTCAGACCCTGTCTGATGCTGATCGATCCTCGCTGGCTCAACTGAGGAATTCGGTCCCTACAACTTCCTATAATCAGGCTGAAAAACTCAAAGACGACGCGTTTATCCAGAAAATTGAAAACAAAACCTTCACGCATCTCCCCTCACGTACTCTGAAACAGTTACAGCAGACAGCTGTTGCTTTCGATCCACCTGGCAAGGCTATTTATTATCAGACATGCCTTGATGAAATTCATTCATCTGAAGACAGAAACGGTATCGCCGATACTTTTGAAAACGTACTGCGTAATCCACGTTTGCCAGCAGACCGGAAGAGCTTCACCAGAAAGGTTATGAATCGTATCATTAATTATACGCCAGAAGAAATTGAAACAACTTGTCGTTGCCATGCGGAGAACAGCTGGAACTTCACCTCTACTGATAAACGTCCTGTGTTTGATAAAATTGTTAACGGTATTGACACAACACCTGAAGAACTAAGCAACATTCTCAAAAAAACAGACGAAGAAAAAGCAAGTACTCTGGGCATGGTGTGTAACATCCGGGCATTAGGACTTTACGAAGAAATGCTTTCATTGCGATAGATGACGATTACAGTCGCCCTTTTTTACACCAGGTTTAGAATGAAGCTGGCTATTATAATAATCACACTTGCATTTCTTTCATTCTCTTCTCTTCCAGTAAAAGCGAATGAAAGAAATGCCACAGGTTTGGCTCTAACTTTTGAGCAAGAACAGAGATTTACAACGGCAATATCAGATCTTCATGATAATCCGACCGGATCTATCGAACTTGAATCAAAGATCAGGAGCGGTATTTTCTTGGCCCACTTCCCAGTTGTTACAGACGCCTTAACAACTCTTGCAGAGCTATTGAAGACACCAGGAAAAACGGTCCTTTATCACAGTTGCATTTCAGATTTTATTCTCTTCAAAAGCCGAGATAGAATCACGAACTCTGAGCCGCAGGTCGTTCTGCCCCGTCTGGTACAAGTCGAAATTTGTGGCTGCGTGGCCGAAAGTGTGTGGGAACACTACAGCCAAGAACAACAGGAATTATTTACGCTTATCTCGAACGGTACCCCACTCGAAGATAACAATATCGAATATCTACTAACAGGCCATAATCTTTTCCAACCACAACTTAATCAACACGTTAGATACTGTACGGCTTTAACAAAAGCCTCCTAAGACAGCTCGGTTATCTCTAGAAAACTTGAATAAATTCCTTTTATTTAGATGGCGACTGCCACAACATGTTTTGTTTTCTCCCTATCCAAAAAGAAATTTTAAAATGATAATTATAGTCAGGACTCACCTGCTCACGGAATGATCACTTAAAAAATCACTGTTTCGGTAACAAAATAATATTTTATCTATTTTTTTTAATACAAAGAGTATTAACCCATCTTTTTACACTCTAAAGCTATCCAGTCACATTCAAGGGGTTATCTATCCTCATTTCCCGGGTTTGAGCCTCCATCACCCGACCAGCCACCTGAACCGTCATAAGCTCCCTTTGCCACTACTCAATCTCCTAACGACCAAACTGTTAATAATATTTTTGCCCAATGAAACAAAAAAGCCACGCAACTGCGTGACCTGAAAAACACGATGAACCTGATGGCATCCCCAGTGACACCGAAAGTCACAATGGTCCGGGAACGAGTTTATCAGGATTGAAAACGAAATAAAAAGTATCTCGCTGAACAGCGGGATAAAAATTCAGTCCGGGAAATTCCTGACAGCGCCGCCTTCTCATCTGATATCCTGTTCAAAGTAATCTTGAAGAGGGTCTCCGGAGGGATGGCACCCCGGCCTTCCGGCCAAACAAACATATATTTCAAAAAAAACCTCCTGTTCGGAAAATAGTTACTCACAATTCGCTCCCAGGGTAACAAGAGTATTTTACGACCAGAAAAACAATCAAGAGTATAGATCAAACACGCATAAGGCGCAAAAAACACTAATGCACACCACTTTACAGTATAAAAAAGTCGATTCTCAATAAAAATCACAATTAACCAAGAATTAATTGAATCAATATAAAAATTCATCCTCGTCAATAGCGCTATTACATAATATTCATTTCGTATACAAATCAACTGCAAGGAACTGTACATTGAAGAAATCACTAAAATACATTGCCTATGGTGTTATTACTATGACCGGAGCTGTAGCTTCATCAGGATCAATGGCTGCAGATGGAACAGGTAATGCCTCTGCACAGATCCAGCAGGCCATCTCGATCACCGAGAATACTGCTATGGATTTCGGGAATACCGCCGTTGATGCCTCCGGGGGAACTGTAACCATTTCCACTGCTGGTGCTGTCTCTGGCCCAGCTGGCTATACCTTCTCCGGCTCCCCTGCTGCAGGTGCCTTTACCGCCTCAGGTGATGCAAGTACAGCTGTCACCATCAGCTTTACCAACGGTTCTCTGACAGGTCCGGGTGCAGCCATGACCTTGAACAACTTTACCCACGATGCCGGTGGCACACCGACCACAGACGGTTCAGGCGATCTTGCCTTCAACGTCGGTGCAGATCTGGTTGTCAATGCTACACAGGCTTCTGGCGCTTATGCCGGGACTTACACAGTAACAGTGAATTACTAAATCAAATCCTCGATGGCGGCTCCTTTACGGGGCCGCTACCGATTTTACAGACGATCTCTTCCGGGGGGAAGTACATTGGAAAACAAGCTTGAAACCATCGCAGCAGTTCACAACAATTCAGAATCATTACAAAAGAAACACTGCAGCAGGAACAAACTCAAAGTAAATCTCTGTTTTTTACTTTCCCTCTCTTTCTCGTTACTCGTTTCTTCGCTTTTTTACCACACAGAAGCCCAGGCTGCCGGCGGTCTGGTGGTCACCCCACAGCTGGTTGAGCTCGACAGTCGCAACCGCAGCACAGCATTGACCCTGGCCAACCGTGGAGACAAACCCGAAACCTATCGTATCTCAGTCATCAACTATCGTATGGATGACCAGGGTAACCTCTATCCCACCGGCACGCCTGCTGCTGACGAAGGCTTTGCCGAAGGTCTCTTCCGCTACGCCCCGCGTCAGGTCACTCTGGAACCGGGCAAGCCCCAGACTGTGCGCATTCTCTATCGCCGCCCGGCGACATTGGCCGAAGGAGAATACCGTTCCCATCTCCTGTTCCAACAGGTACCGGAAGCCCTGCCTCAAGCAGCAAGCTCTTCAACACAGGCCGGACTTTCTGTCGAGATCAAGACCATCTTCGGCATCACCATTCCCGTTCTGGTTCGTCATGGTCAGCTGGAATCCCATGGACAGCTGACCAACATTCAGTCCTCACAACACAATGGCGAGAAAAATATCAGCCTGCGCATCGCCCGTTCCGGCAAACAGTCCCTGCGGGGAGACCTCGTTGCTCTGGCAGGTGGTGAAGAAGTCGGACGTCTGAACAACGTGGCTGTATACCTGTCCACACCTTACCGCGATGTGGTCATGCCACTGATACAGGATAAACTCTCCACCACCTCAGGCCAGGATATCCTGATCGAATACCGCCCGCGTGGCGACAACAAGGCCCCTGTCATTGCCACAGGTAAGGCGATAATAAACTAGGAACCGATGTGGACGTCAGACAGCGGTCTCCGGCCATGCAGCACCTTCCCCCTCTTCTGCGTTTACTGGCTATCTCAGCCGTTCTTTCTCTCTGCTCCTTGCCTCAACCGGCAACTGCCGGGGACCTCGATGAAAGACTTCTCCCTGCATCTGCAAAGCTCGCAACCCAAAAGACCTCTACCCGGGTGAACACCCCCACTCAAACTGCCCAATCCCCCGCCACCCCCGTTTCACCTGTTCCATCAGATTTTGAGCAAGAGGCATTTCCGCCCCCGACAGCAGGGAACCTGACCTGGGCAGAACGTCCGGATGACGAGATATTTGTCTTTGGCCTCCAGCTTGAGCGGTATACGCTGAGCGATGCCTTTTTGATTTTCTATGATGGCAGGGAAGCTTTTGTGCCGCTCGGCTCTTTTCTGGAAGCCCTCGAATTCCCCATTACTGTCGATCCGGAAAGCGGCACAGCTTCAGGCTGGTATCTTAATGATGACCGGGCCTTCTCTCTCGACCTTCACACCAGCCGGGTAAGCATAGAAGGTCGTGTCCGTCCGATCACGCCAGGCCGCGTTGAACGTCACCCCGACGATCTCTATGTGTCTTTGTCAGAACTGGAAAGCTGGTTTCCCCTTCTGCTCGAGGTCCAGTTTCAGGAACTTCAGATCTCCATCCGCCCCCTCGAACCCTTGCCGCTTCAGGAACGTATTGCCCGCGAGATCCGTCGCGCCCACCTGACAGATCCCCAGGTGACAAAAAAACTGCAAAGGATAGAGCCGGAAAACGACTGGTTCGAATGGCCTTTCGTTGATACCAGCATCCAGATCTCCGGTCGGAACACGGCAAACGAACGACAGGGACAAGCCCGCCAGACGACCACGGTTGCCGGGATCATCGGCGGACTGGACAGCGAAGCGACCACCATTGCCAGTACAGATCTTGAAAACCCGAACATGCGCCTGCGTATGGGACGCCAATCTCTGAGCGGCGGGCTACTGGGGCCTCTCGATGCCCGCTCTTTTACCATCGGCGACGTCTCAACCCCTGATCTGCCTCTGGTAGCTCAAAACGCTGTCGGGCGGGGGTTCGAGATCTCGTCATTTGATCTTGACCGGTTGGAACAGACCAACCGTGTCACCCTCCGTGGAGAACTGCCGATCGGCTGGGAGGTCGAAGTTTACCGCAACGGCGAATTACTTGACTTTCAGACTGACCAGGATATCGGCAATGGCAGATATGAATTCGTCAACCTGCCCACACTCTCCGGCTTCAACGAATTTCGCCTGGTATTTTTTGGTCCACAGGGACAGAAACGTGAAGAATATGAACGCTATTTTGTCTCGCCGGAACTGGCTGAACCGGACCGGACTTCATTTCGCCTTGCCTTTAACCAGGCCAACCGTGACCTGATCTCCTTTGACGACCAGCAGAACAGCAAGACGGATGATGGTGAAAACCGCTTCATCTTTCAGGCAGAACACGGATTAGGCGAAACCCTTTCTGTCACAGCAGGTCTCGCCTTGCTCTCGGTAGACGGCGAGCGACGGCAGTACCTCTCGACTGGCGCACAGACTACCCTCTTTGGCACCCTCGGCAATCTCGATCTGGCCATTGATGATACGGGCGGCCTGGCCATTGGGGGACGGGCGCAGACCCAGCTTGGGTCCTGGTCGCTTTTTGGCGAACAGGTCTGGTACCAGGATTTCCATTCGGAACAATCAGGAAGCGGGACTGCCGACAATCATCTTCGCAGCAGCACAACGGCAAGAATTAATGGGCACCTTCCCGATTTCGGGCTTGGACATCAACCGGTTTCGGCCTCCATCGCCCATGAGCGAGGCGAAGACGGCAATTGGCAAACCACTATTTTCAATCGCCTCTCAACCGTTGTCCGTCCTCTGAACCTCGCGCTTTCTTCCAATACCCGTTTATCCCGTGATCAGGAAACCCAAAGCGACGCCCGTTTGCTGGTCAGCACTCTGGTTGATGATTTCCGCCTGCGCGGCGAACTCGGGTTTGATGTCGCTCCGGACTCACAGTTCACCCTGGCTGCCTTTACCACGGACTGGCGTATTAATCAGGATATGGGGGCCCGGGCAGGCCTGCGCCATTCTCGCGGCGAAGAAAGTATCACCACGGCCAGCCTGGGCCTGAACCGACAGTATGAAAATTTTTACCTCGGTCTTAACGTCGATGCCGACAGCAAGGGCGATTACAGCGCCCGCCTCGGCTTGTCCTTCAGCTTTGGCCACAACCCTGCCAATGATACCATCGAAGTTCGCGGCAGACCTTTTGCCCGGCAAAGTGCTGTCAGCGCACAGGTTTTTCTTGATCGTGACAACGACGGACAGTTCGGCCCCGGCGATGAAGCCATCGAGAACGCCGGATTTTCAGGCACGCGCCTTCCTCGAGAAACCACGACAGATCAGGAAGGCGCCGCCTTTGTTGTCGGGCTGCAACCCTACAAGGCTGTAGATATCGCCCTGAACGAAGCCACTCTGGAGGACCCCTACTGGATGTCAGCCCAACCTGCCCGACAACTGGTCATGCGTCCGGGAACCACCACATCACTTCAGTTCCCCGTTATCATGACGGGCGAGATCGACGGCATAGCTCTTTTGTCAGCCCCTTCAAAAACTCCTCTTAAAAGTGATCCATCGCAGGAAACTTCCGAAATCCCCTCAATCGTGGCGCCGGGCGAAACACCCACTGTCCCGGAAATCATCTCCGATGATCTCCCTCATGACATTCCAGGCAACACCCGGGGCGACATTCCGGATGACGTCCCAAAAAACCTCGGATCTCCCGGCCTCGACAATTCCGGGCAGAACCTTGACTTGCCTGCAGGGGCAGAACCTGGAACAGGATTGAAAGTACGGGTACATGACAGCCAAGGCACCCTTGTTGCTGAGAGCATCACAGCCTATGACGGGTTCTTTTTTATCAACCGCATCCCTTACGGTCATTACCGCCTGAGCCTCGACCCGGAACAGCTTGCCCTGCTTGGCTTCGAACCGGGTCCGACGCAAGAGCTGACGATCACAGACGACCAGCCCTTTGCCGAAAGCCTGACCCTGACCGCAATCAAACTCTAGAGCGCCCCTTCTTCTAGGCTAAACTCCTGATTGATTGATTTGAAAAACATAAAATAACTGAAATTCAATTTCTTGACAGATATCAATTACTAGATCAATATTCAATACAACCTTAAAGACGCATTAGGCCTTTGGAAAAGCAAACCGCTTACGCCAACTGGAACCATGACCACACCGATTGAACAGCTTTCATCTTCTGGCAGTGTTTCCCCCACGCCGGCTTCCCATAGCGGAATTTCCTTCGCCCTGAAACCGGCCGACAATTATACCGACACGACTGGCGTGAACACAAAAGCCGTCAAGGTCGAGCCAGAGGAAAAAACAACCCGGAAAATAACGTCGAACAGCTTTATGAGCAAATTTCTTGGTGGTATCGCAGGGACAGTGATCGGGGCATCACTTGCTCTTGTCTTCAGCTGGCTCACGATTGAATTTATCGGTGGCAGCTATGGGCTCAGCACTATTATCCTGGTTCTTGTCAGCGCCGCGGTTGGCTATGCCCTGGGACAGATGTTCGATTAAATTATTTACCGCGAGCTGGGGCACTCCGTTTTCTCGCCCGTTCTTTACCTCTGACCATTACAGGAACATATACAGGGTCATTGGCTCAGGACCTTCCCTGAAACCAAAAGCGCCGCTTGGTCACAAGGACCTCACGGCGCTCAGGTACAATCAATCAGTCGTGGGCGCATCCTAGCCAAATTAGGAAAGCCTGCAACTGCTAATTTTTCATAAACCCATTTTGACACAAGCCTTAACAGATACTTAACACGCAACACCTGCAAAGCCGAAACAAAACTGGCCCGGAACAGCATCCTCATCCCTTGCCAAATCTGGCCCGCCGGGCATTCAGGCTCGACAACTTTGGTGCCTTGCGAACGGTGGAAGGCACAAAGGACACCCCGACCCCATACTGCGGATTTTCTTCTTCAAATGCATAGGGATAAAGAACCTGTGTTGCCTGCTCATAAAGCGATTGCACAGGTGAAGCCAGCCCCTGATTGCCATCCTGTCTTTCGCGCAATCCACCACCTGAACCTGCTTCAGAAAGGCCGGACAGATTTCCGGACCCATAGCCGGACTTGATCCCTGATACCTGTTTGCCATTTCTGAAATCCGAGAGTGCTCGGGTCGAGGTATTGGTCGGGGCCTGAATGCCCAGCTCATTCAGTCCGGCATAGGCATAGTTGGCAAACTGGTTAACTCCGGGAGCCCCTCTCCCGCCAGCAAGTCCCAATCCAAGCCCAACCGCATCGAACTGATCCACACTTGCCAGCTGCCCGGTTTTCGGATCAAGGCTTAAATGTGAATCCACGCCCGGCATAAAAAAAGATCCAAGCCTGTGCATAAATGCTGCAAAGGGACTACGATGCCTGGCGATTGCCCGCCGGGAATTCTCGGTAATCGTCTCATATCCCCTCGCTTTTCCCATCTCTTCAAGCTGCTCGGGGGTATAGGCTTCAGCCTCGGTTTTCCAACCGCCCCCCATTACATCAGGAATTCTGGAAAGGCCGTTGAGTGCAGCATCCTCCTCATCAAAGAACTGATCAAGCGACGCCAAAGTGGCTTGTTTAGCCTTGGCTTTGGTTGTTGTTCTCTCGCTTGGCGGTTTATTCAGCTCACGCGTTGCAATGCTCCGATTACTGTTGAAATTATCCGAGCGCCCGTTTCCTGTCGCGTCACTTCCGCCCCTGCCTGCGCGATCTGCCAGATCTTTGTTGCCAGTATTGCTATGACTACCAGTACCTCTCGCACCGCGGCTTGATCCTTTTGGCATTATCGAATCTCCTTATGGTTGATGATTGACTCTTTTTTGCTCTGCTTTCATTTTGGAGGCAGAAAAAAGGAACCAGTCCATGTCTGTCCGGATATTTTTTGCACTATTTCTCGCCACCTCACTGACCGCTTGCTTGGACCCGCTGGTTCAGGTTGGTGTAAAACTGGGAGTCCATACGACCAACAAGGTTACTTCCAGCCTGGAAGAACCTAGCTATGGCAATGCTAATCCTGATGGCAACACAGGAACTACCTCAAAAAAAAGCAAACAGACCCATGTCTCTCCCACAACACCACCTGTGCTGATTTGCACAAAAGAAGGAGACAGCAGTAAGTCGATCACACAAAATGATGTCGAGCAGATAGTCATCGAAAAACGCTGCGAAGCAGAAAGTGACACCGACAGCCGATATTACAAAGCCAGCCCCAATAGCTGAAAAACCCTCACCTATACCAAATCCCTAACGCAGTTATCCCGGAAAAGTGTAGGTATTACTTCCAACTTCCACAAAGTATCTGGACTGCTGCTCCGATAAAATCTGCCCTCTCCCGGTTCCGGCTTTTGCTTTCTTGACAACGCTGCCCTTGCCCCGCCACCATGCTCCGCACACAAGGCAGGCCTTCTTCTCACAACCGTAGCAACAGTTTAATGGCACCAGATGACCTACCGACGACACATACTTGAAGGACTGCTTTACCTGCTTTTCCCCCATGTCGGTCTGGCGGTCTGGATCAGCGAACGGGTCTCTCCGGCGTGCAGCGGTGTCCTCGCGGCGACCTATGGTCTGTTGCTTGGCTATCTGATCTTTATCGACCGACCGGTCTTTTCCTATCATCTTTCTGATCTGATACTTGTTCTGCTGACTCTTTACATCGCCCTGCCCGGCCTGTTTTTCCTCGCCCGATCGTTTGATGGCGAGGACGAAGACGATAATTCGGGATACTGATCCCGGATACCGGGCTTGAAACTTGGCAGCAACCACAAGTGGCGTCACACTGAACATCTGCAGCTCATCCGCTGTTTAAATATTTTTTGAATATTTTCACAAGGAGAACCACAGATGACAAAACACCCGGATCACGCCACAATTACCCTGTCTCAAGAACGCCTTTCTCTGGAAATGGACGGGACGGAAATTGCACACGATTTTTTTGACTATATGCAGGCCTACGCGACAGAAGCCTTGCCTGATCGGCTCGAGCAACTCTCCCCTGATCTGGCGGGACGGCTCTGCCAATACCTGCAATCCCTTGTCCAGGATCCCGCTCCACCTGACCCGGACTTGCTTGAAGCCTATCTTGCCTATCTTGAGCCCCAGGCCATAGCAAGTGAGAACCTCGGTGATTTCAACCGCTTCCGGCAAGCCTTGCAGCAAACGCTTATCCAGCTTTCCGAACAACTGACTTTCAAGCCGGCCTCACCGGGCTTTGTTGAGGGCGCCATTCAGAAAGCGGTTATTGGCCGGGACCCGAAAGATCTGGCAGAAACATTGATCCTGATTTTCAAAGCCCTCGCCAAAAGAGCCGAATTGACCCGTCCTGATACTTTTGATCTGGTCAACAAAGCCTTTTCAAGGCGCGGGGATTTTCATGTCTGTCAGGTGGATGAATTCATTTTGGCCAAAAGCTTTCCCATGAAAGACCTGTTTTCCCGAGATCCGCTCGTCATGAAACTACCCGAAGTCTGGCGCCTGTTGGACACCGCCGATAAAACCGACTTTGTCGTCCCCGCCATCGCAGGGATCACCATCGCCCTCAGCAGCAGCCCGGGAAAGTTTCAATCCGATGGAACAGGCAAAGACATGGTTCTTGCGACATATTCAGACGCTCTGGCTGGATTGATCAACTTTCACGTCACGGCAAAGATCCTGTCCTGGTCGGCGCCCCGTACTGTCAAGGTTACCCTCTTCGCCTCCCCTCAACATATCCCTTTGAATAGCGAGAAACTCCAGAAATACCATCTAAACATCGCCGCCCGTGTGTTTGTGACCCATTATTACGCGATTGTCAGATAACGCCGCCTATTCCAGGGACATAAACCCTCTCGACAGCAACCGCTCTCCTCTCGTAATTACGGGGGGCGACCCCTCTTGCGTCTTTTGTCAACACCCCCTAAGCTCGACACAACTATTGGGGGATATTTTTATGAAACCAACGATCAAGGCGCTGTTACTGACGGCCACTGTCCTGCTGCCTTCCCAGACCCCTTCCCTTGCGCAGGCCGATATCAACGGGCTGGAGCGCCAGACCGCGATCTGGCTGGAACAGATGCAGTCCCTGCCGCCCGAGGCACAGGAATTTCTCGCAAACGAAAAGCACCATCTGACAAACGACTTCACCGTCTATCCCCCGGCTCTTCTGATCCCCCTCCAAAGCCTGTCGACCCACTTTACCGAACCCGGTGAAGCCATGGGCTATATCGCCTGCATGAACGAAGCCCAGGTGAAGAAAAATGTTATGAAGACAGAACAGGGGCAGCAGAACCTCAAAAACATGCTGGACAGTGTCCCGCCTGAATACCGGGATTTCACGCAAGAAATGGCCGACAGGTCCATGAACATTACCCTGCGCGAACAGGTCACCGCCTGTGCCTGCGACAACAAACACAGCTGGGAAAATATCCTGACCCCGGCCCACCGCGACAGCTTTAACAAAATAGCCCAGGGGATCAGTCTGACAGCAGAAGACCGGAAGACCCTGGCCACCGAGGCAAGCAGCTTCACCCCGCTCAGCAGCGGCTACGACCCGATGGAATGCAGCCTCAAAGCCATCGGCCTCTACGACGAATACCTGAAAATCCGGGGTTATTGATTTCGTTCAATCATCTCAACATGGTAGTTTTTTATTGAATATAATAGATTCAGAAAAAATTATGACACTAAAGAACTAGGAATAATAAACCTTGAGTGATGATCCATTTTTTGCTCTGCCGGAAGATTCTAACTGGAATGCGCTCATTGGAAAACAAGGGTATGAAGAAAATTACGTAGATGGGTATATTGGTGCAGCACAGGAACTAGCTAATATAATTCTTGAAAAAGACATGTATCATAAAAGAGATACATTAGTATTACCAATATTGTACAATGCCCGACATGGGATAGAACTAACGTTAAAGATGACTATAGACTATCTTGTTTCAAATAAAATATTAAGTCACAGCCACCCCAAAAATCATAATTTAAACTCACACCTAAACCATTTAATAAATGGACCAATTCCTGACGAGGAAATAAATCAGTGCCTCATAAAATTAAGACCATTTATTGAAAGTCTCGCACGAATTGACAACGATGGCCAAGAACTACGTTTTCACAAAAATAAAGATGGCAGTAAAAGTATGCCTAATTATTCATTAGTTAATATTGAAACTCTCCAAAATAGTTTAAAATCACTATCGAAAATATTATCTGATCTAAAATATAGAACATTTGATTATTGCAGAGAAATAAAAACAAAATCACATACCTCCAAATGCTCCAGAAATGATTTATTTAACATTTCTAAGATGTTACCAAAAAGGAGTGACTGGGGTCGATCAGAATTTAACACCATTAAAACTATAATAAAAAAACGATATGGCCTCTCAAATAAACAATTTTCATTAGCATTAGATAAAATACTAATAAATCGCGAAATGTGTACCAATATTGATATCGAACACGAACTATTACATATAAGAGATGATCGTGCTCTTTTTCTCATTCAGCAATGGTTACAAATTCACCCACCAAGGGCACCAGGATTTCGACTTCCTCCCAATAATTATAGTAGCAAGGAATGTAGACGAGCACAGGAGGCTAGACATTCAGTAATAAAAAAAATCGAAAATCACTTTTCAATTGATGAGTTAGCCGATTTCGAAACAATATTTTATTTAGCACGTGACAAAATTTATACTGAACTATATGAGCAAGAATTTGAAATAAAACGCAAAGAATACTCAAAGCACAACAAAGATAAAAACCTTGCACAAGAAATTCATGGTCTATTAACAAAAACAAATTTTGCCACCTATTTTTCTATAGGAACGTCAATACTGGGTAGACCTTCATTATCCAGAAAGATTAATGAGCTTACACAAATTGCACTCCCTTACCCTCCCGGTTCGTAATCCATAATCGCCGTATCGAAGTCGCCGATATCGTCGCCCCATTTGACCACCTGTTCGGCGAAGGTCAGGGCCAGCGCGTCGGCGACGTCGGGCGAGTGCAGGCCGCGCTTTTTCATATCGGCTTTTTTCTCCAGCTGCAGGCGGTTTTTGGCATCAAAGCCGTACTCGATCCCGGTCAGATCTGTTTCCAGTTCCGGGTCGTCGGCGGGAATATCGCCTGATTTGAGCCAGTCGCGCAGGCGACCCCACATTTCGGCGCGTTTGTTGAGGTAGGTCTTCTGGTCCTGCGCCGCCGCCCCGGCATTGACGTCGATCACATCATGGCCCAGCTGGTGCAGCCGATCGACCACACCGCCGCCAACCCCGACCCCGTCGACCAGCACCCCGTCGGGTTTGTACTGCCCGATGGCCTCGATCACAAAGCTGGCCAGCGCCATGGTATCAACCCGGTATTTGCGGATTTCCAGCAGCTTGCGCCCCTGACGGATCAGGATCACCGACTGGTCATCACCAAACCTTGCCACATCGACACCGATAACAATCGCCTGCCCGGCCTGTGGCGGCAGGTTGCGCGCCTGGGCCTCGGCCACCAGCTGGCCAGAGATAAACTGGGTCGAGCCCGCCCGCGGGAACACCCCGCGCACCCGCACACGAACAAAATCGCTGTCCTCGCCATAGTCCTCGACCCACTGCTGCATCAGCGCGGCATTTGTGCCTTCGACCGCGCGGCTGTCGATCTGGCGGCTGTGCCAGCGGTGGCGCAGGCGGTTGAAACATTCGAAAAAGCGCCCGGAATTGCGCGTCGGGTTGCCAAAGACAAAACGCATCGGTTCGCCATCGGTCAGGCCCCCGTCCGACACCTCCCAGATTTTATCCGGTACTGCCGATGCTTCATCAAACAGGTAAAAGGGCGTCGAGTTGGCGGCGTGCAGCCCGGCAAAGCTTTCGGAATTTTCCTCGCGGCAGGTCTGGGCATCACAGCGCCAGCTCTCGCCGTGGCTTTTGTGGCTCAGCGACATGTTGCCCTTGCTGGCGGTGTACTGAAACCAGTGCCCGGTCAGGCAACGACGATGCCACTTGCCCAGCTCGGCCCAGGTCTTGGTCCGCAGCTGATCCCCGGTGTTCGATGTCACGACACCCTTGGCAAAGGGCCGGGTCGAGAGAATAAACAGGATCAGCCAGGCCGACATGGCCGACTTGCCAATACCGTGCCCTGATGCCGTGGCAATATCGGTTGGCGCAACGGGATGCACGCCGTCAAAACCCTTGCTGCGGATTTGCTCGCCCAGATGGGCCAGATATTCGCGCTGCCAGGCACGCGGCCCGGCGAAATCCGCCAGATCGCCCCGGCCCCAGTCAAAAGCCCAAAGCACAAACCCCAGCGGATCAGCATAAAAACGCGCACAATCCTCGGCAATGTCCAGATCAACCCTGGCCATAGGCGGTTCCAATCCTGTGATGTTATGAAATCTCTTAAACAAGCCCGCAAGGCGGGTCAGTCGGCCTTGTCGGGGGCTGTCCCCTGCACCCGCTTGCGCCCGCGGGCGAGGCGTTCCATCAAGGCGCTTTCGATGCCGACATCAACGCGTTCCTTGAAGGCCTGCACCGCAACATGTTTGCCGATCAGCTCCAGCGCCTTGCCCGCCCCGGCGTACTGGAACTTGTATTCCCCCGCCGCATCAGGCACCGGGCTGCGCTGCATACAGCGTTCGAACAGCTCGACCGCCCCGCGCAATACATAGTCCGCATCAATCTTCAGCCGTTCGGATCGTTCCGCCAACGCCTGATCCACCGCCAAGCGCACCGCTGGCATGGACAGAACCCGGCTGCCGCTCTGCTGCGCTCCCGCCTCGGAATAGCCCGCCCGGATCGCCGCCTGTGTGGCATTGAGATCAATCAGATACTCCGCAACAAAGCGGCTTTGCCGCACAGATAATCTTGTGTTGGGCTTTACTCTGGACTTTACGGTGGACTTCGTCTGTAGATTTTCAGATGCCTTGTCAGGATCTGACGCACCGGCCTTCCCGGCTTCCGGTTTTGACTTCTGCTGCACAACCCCTCCAAAACCGTTCAAGATCAATAGACTGAACAGAATTTTAAGCGAGCTAGAGCCGCCACTCAATTCATCATGCACAAGACAACATAATCAAAACCGGATGGCCCGGAAGGGAAGCATTCCCTTTCGGAAAAGGCGGTTCCCCCGTCCCTTCTGCGCCCATCCCCGCTGCTCGTCACTCCCGGCCGCCCCATTTTCACAAACTCAATTACCCTGTTCCAGATTTTTTAAATCGGATTGAATGCGGGCGATATCTTTCTGGATTAACCCCAGTTGCTCTTCATATCCCGGTTTTTCAGGATCAAAGTTTGAACTGGCCGCGATTGATTTGCTGATATCAGGATTATCAAGATAGAATTGATAGGCATCAGCTTTGATCCGCAAGGCCTGCCTCAAATAATCAGTTTTCTTCTTGGCAACGCCCAGTCTGTGAAGGATGGAGCCATGCCCGTCTTTTCCTTCTGCCCAGTAAATTTTACTATAGATGTCTTCATCATCAATTACGAGGCTGTCCAGCAGCTCAAAAGCAACAAGGGCTTCTTCAAGATAATCCGAGTTATTTTCTACAGCCATCAAGAGATTTAGGCCTTTAATCTGCCCTCGCAAAGCATCTTTCCAGAACCAGGAGCTATTCGGCAAAGCCGTCATGACGTCCTGATATCTGGCGACAGAGGCAACAAGATGTCTGTTTATTCCGGTCAATTCGGCCAGGTTATATTCAATTCCGGCCATTGCAAATTGGGCAGCCGCCCAGTCATACAAATGATTTTCTGGCAAATGATTTTCTGGCAAATGATTTTCTGGTGAGCTTGCCGCAACAACCTCCTGATAAGCCTCAAGGGCCTCTGCATAATAGGAAGGATCACCCGTCATGGCCGCAAGGATGGACTGCACATATGCATAGCCCATCATGGTTTCGGGCCAATAGCTTCCCTCATCGGCAACACCTTGGAGTATCAGTCGTAACGAGAGGGTATTATAGGCATCACTTCCGGTTTTAACCTCCTCATAATCCTGGGCCCTTATACCATAGACAACATGTGCATAAGCTTCCCGACGCATAAACAGATACCGGTGATAGTCTGATATTCCCGCGACAGCTTCCGCGGCCTTGCCATAGTACCGGGCGGCTTCCAGCTGACGCCCCTGGCTAGTGTTATAAATGGTCAGGGCATCAGCACCCAAAACCGAATAAAGGGCAGAAGCCATAACCGGGTTCGCCGACAGTTCCTTTTGCCCGATCACCTCAAGCTCTTTGAACAGATTGATATAATCTTTATGAAAACGATTTGCTTCACCATCTGATATTTTTCTCCTGAGCTCTGCAAATCCGGTGATTTCGGGCCAATCGGCCTTACGAACTTCAGCCAGCAGCACCAGTTGTTGCAACATGCTCTGGGCAGCACTGTCATTCCACCTTTGTTGCTGGCGCTCCCTCCCTTCAGGAGTTGAAAAGAAAAGAAGACTGGAGGCAACCCTTTCATTCAGACCAAGCTTGCCAGCGAGATCTTTGTAAACAGCAGGATCAAAAACCCCAAAAAGCGGATCGATAATCACGCGGGCCTGCAAAAAGAAATCCCGACAGCTCCCTGCGTCTGTCTCAAGATCATCAAGATTGTAAAACGCACATTGATAGGCCACAGCTTCGGTAAACTCTGGCAATGTTTCCGCAGCAGACACGGCAGGCACTTTCATCCCCAACAATCCAGCCGTCATCAGGCCGCTCATCAACAAAAATCGTGGGGAAAACGTTCTTCTGAACTCAACAACCCACTGGCTTTTTTGTGCCTGCCTCACCTGCATCCCCATACCCCGATTGAAATCACACAAAAACAATGCAGCCTGAGATAGAAAAAAGCAACGGTACATTATCGGGAGGACCCGGAAGGGAAGCATTCCCTTTCGGAAAAGGCGGTTCCCCCGTCCCTTCTGCGCCCATCCCCGCTGCTCGTCACTCCTGACCGTCCTCCCGAACCAGCCCGGACTGACAAAGTCCAAAACCGGCCAGATAAAATCACCAAGACAAAACCGCCACCAAAACCCATCCTCATAACTCCCCGGGTTAAAAAAATCTCTATTAGGGACTTATGCTTTTGTCGGCTTTGGGCTAAAAGCATGGACGGTTGGGTTAGTGAGTTAAGGATTGCGGATTGTCGACCATAGTTATTACGGAAAAGACCTCTCAGAAGCGGGATGTCCAGGCGGCGATTGGCAATGACTACGGGCGCATTCTTCCGGCAGAGGGTCACCTGCTGAGTCTGCAGGAACCGCAGCAGGTCGAAAGCAGCTGGGGGCGCTGGTCCTTTGATCTGCTCAAGCCCGATGATTTTTACCCCACCTGCCCCGCGCCCGATGCCTCGCCCTCGGCCAAGTCAAAGCTGCAGGCCATTGCCGATGCGCTCAAGACCGCCACCCGCGTCATTATCGCGACCGACTGTGACCGCGAAGGCCAGCTGATCGGCGAAGAAATCCTGCGACACTACAAGTTTTCCGGCAAGGTCGAACGGGCCATGTTCACCGCGCAGGATGAAAAGACCCTGCGTCATGCCTTTGCCCATCTGGAACCGAACGAGAAGTATTTCAATCTCGGACAGGCGGCGATTGTGCGCCAGCAGGCCGATCAGGTCTATAACCTGTCGCTGACCCGCGCGGCGACGGTGGCCTTGAAACAGCCCGGACAGTACGGGGCCATCGGCATTGGCCGGGTCAAGACCCCGACCATGGCGATTGTCTGCATGCGCGAGCTGGAAATCAGGGACTTCACACCCCAGGACTATTTCCACCTCGTCGCCACGGCCAATGTCACGCTGCAGCTGGGCACAGAGGCCGAACCGAGGGAAGAAAGCGGCACGCTGGACCTGCGCCATGCGCCGAAAGACAAGATCCTCGACCCGGATCAGGCCGAGGCCCTGCGCGCGGCGGTCGAGGGCTATCAGGGGCCGATCAAGGCCGAGAAGAAGATCAAGTCGACCAAACCGCCGCGCCTGCTCGATCTGCCGGAACTGCAAAAGATCTGCGCGCGCCGCTGGGGCTGGACCGCTGACAAGACCCTGAACATCGCGCAGGAACTGTACGACGGCGAAGGCAAGAAGATCCAGACCTACCCCCGCGCGGAATCTCGCTATCTGGCGGAAAACCAGATCGAGGACATCGGCGAGATCATTCAGGGCCTGACGGGTCTGCCGCAGTACCAGAACATCGACCTGAGCAAACCCGAAGTGCGCAAGGGCAAAAGCGGGCATTTCTCGGACGCCGGGCTCAAGGGGGTTTCGCACCACGCGATTGTGCCGAACAAGAACACCATGGACCGGATCACCACGATCTATCCGCGCCTGACCGAAGACGAACAACGCATGTTTGATCTGGTCGCCAGTTCCTACCTCGCCATTCTCCTGCCGGATTATATCTATGAGTCCACCACCGTGGCCATGGATGTGCCTGTGACGCTGCCCAATCCGGACGGCAGCGCGGGAAAGGAAAAGATCCTCGACTTCAAGGTCACGGGGAACATTCCCAAGGAGCCGGGCTGGAAAGCGGTCTACACCGATGTGATGGAGAAAAAGGACGAGGACGCCAGCGAAGACGGGCGCGAGCTGCCCCCGGTGCAGGACGGCGACCTGGCCACGCTGACCCCCGTGACCACCGACAGCAAAAAAACCAAGGCCCCGCCCAGATATAACGAAGGCACGCTGATTGATGCCATGCAGAACGCCTGGCGTTTTGTCGAGGACAAGGAGCTGAAAGAACGGCTCAAGGAAGCCAAGGGCATCGGCACCCCGGCCACCCGTGCCTCGGTGATCACCGGGCTGAAGGTACAGAACTTTCTGGCCCAGAGCGGCAAGCACATCATCCCGACCGAGGCAGGCCTGACGCTTTACACCACGCTGAAGACCGCCGCGCCTGAACTGGTTGATCCCGGCGTGACCGCGATCTGGGAAATGCATCTTGATGACGTGCTTGAGGGCAAACAGTCGGCCCGCAAGGTCTGGGATGATATCGGCAACGACACCGCCCGCCTGATCAACATCATCAAGACCAACGCCGCCTCGGCCCCCAAGATCAACACCGGGGTTGCCATGCCCAAGGGGGCCGGACGGGGCAAACCGACCGACAAGATGAAGGAAACGGCAAAGTCCATCGCCGCCGCCCGCGGCCTCAAACTGCCCAAGGGTTATACCTCGGACTTTGAGACCTGCCGCGACTTTCTCGATGAACATCTCGGCGGCAAGGGCAAGACGGAAAGTCCCGAGAAAGTCCGCGAGCGCCAGATCGCCAGCATAGAAAAACAGCTCTCCGGCGGCATGATCAGGGGACTGGGGGCCAAGGCGGCCAAGCAGCTGGCGGAAAGCTTTGGGCCGGAGACTTTCACCGTCATCTGCGAGCAACCGGAAAAGCTGGAAGCTCAGGCCAAGGACCTCGGCCTGAGCAAGGCCAAGCTCACTTTGCTCAACGACTGGGTCAACGAACGCCGCAGGGGGCAGGAACTCTCCGGCTTTCTGCACAGCCACGGGGTTGAGCCCGGCCGCGCCCTGCGCCTGCTTCAGGCCTGGCCCGACAAGACAGCTGCCGAGATTGCCGATCTGCTCAGCGCCGATCCCTATTGTTTCCTGCGCCTCACCCGCGGCCTGCCCTTTGACATGGCCGATACCCTGGCCAGGCATCTGGGCCGGGAAGCCAACAGCCTGCCCCGCGCCCGTGCCGCGCTTTATCACGCGCTGGCCCAGGCGGCGGATTACCGCGGCAAGAACGCCCTGCTCAGCCAGCTGGAAAAACGCCTCGGCCTGCCGCTGGATCTGCTGACAGCGGCGCTTCAGGCGGAACTGGATGACAAACAGATCCATCTGGTCAAGGACCGCAAACGCTATGAAGAAAAACCTGCTGGTTACGAGGCCGAAGAGCTGATCCTGCGCGATCACTGGCAGGCGGAACAAAAGATCGGCAAACAGCTCAAGACCTTGCGCACTGGCACCGCGCTCTGGGCGGATATCGAAGCCGACAAGGCGGTGGACTGGGTGCGGGACAAGGGCAAGATCCCCCTGACCATCAACCAGAAACAGACGGTGATCGGCCTGCTCGCCAAACCCGACACGGGCAAGATCCGCCTGCTCAATGGCAGCCCGAACACAGGCAAGATGACCGTCACCCGCGCCTTCCTGCGCATCCTTTCAGCCAAGGGCTTCAAAATCGCCCTGACCTCGACCAGCGCTGGCGAGGCCCGCGCGCTGACCCGTGATCTGGCAAAAGACCCGGCACTCAAGGACCTCGGCGTCACCTCTCTGGTCAAGCTGCTGGATTACAACGTCAAAACAGGCAGCTTCAAACACACAAACCGCAAGCCGCTGGACTGCCAGCTGCTGGTGATTACCTCTGCCGCGCTGATGGATCGCGCCCTGCTGCTGGCGGCACTCGACGCCCTGCCCGAAGACGCCGGACTGCTGCTGATCGATGACATGACCCGCCTGCCCGCCGCCGGATCGGGCCGGGTGCTTGAAGAACTGACCCGTCAGGCCGATGTGCCCTGGCTGGCGCTGTGGGATCTGCCGCCAGAGCTGGAACACAACCGCCTGTCCGATAACCAGCTGCGCCTGTTCCACGGCAGACCGCCCAACCTGAAGCGCGAAAAGCCAGCTGCAGAAATGCAGCAAAAAATCGCCGAGGACAAACATCCCCACCCCTCGCGGATCAAGGATGGCAAGCCCGTGACCCTGAAAACCGGGCCCAACGCCCAGGGCAGCTTTTATCTGGTCGAGGCCGCAGATCCGGCCGACAGCCTGCGCAAGATCACCGAAATCATCACCAACCGCCTGCCAAAATCCTTCAAGCTTGATCCGCTCAGGGACCTGCAGATCATCTGTCTTTCCGCGGTCGGCGAGCTTGGCCCGCGCAAGCTGAACCTGCGGCTGCAACAGCTGCTCAACCCGCCCGAAGACGGCCTGTTTGTCGATCGTTTCGGCTGGCGTTTCAGGGTTGGTGACAAGGTTACAGTGAGCGATAATGACCCCGAGCGCGACCTGCTCGCGGGCGACTGTGGTATCATCAAGGACATCACCCGCGATGACCTGCCGCCCCTGACCCCACAGTCTGCCCGGCCTGTATCCGCCACCGCCGCCCTGACCGCCGGAACGTCACCAGTAACAGAAGCGGCAACAGACGCGACATCTGAATCCGCGCAAAATCTGGAAAACAACTCCCGACCGGACACGGGTCCGCAGTTGGATGCAGCCCCCCGGCTGGAGACTGGCCCCCAGTTGGATAGTGGCCCGAGGCTCGACACAGGCCGGGTGACCATCGACTTCCAGGGCAAAAGCCACGACCTCGCCTTTGACGAACTCGACCGCCTGTCCCTTGCCTACGCCCTGCACGCGCCGCGCAGCCGCGCCCAGCAAAGCACCGCCGCCCTGATCATCGCCCCGACCCCGGCAAAAAGCGGCAACAAAGGCACAGCCAGCGCAACAGACACCCCGAACTTCCCGGGCGCCCCCACGCCAGAGGAAAAACAAACCCTCTACAGCGCCCTGACCCACCCCCGCGACCTCGCCATCCTCCTCGCCCCCAAATCCGCCGTCGACTGGGTTTAGGGGAGAGTTTTTTCTGGTAGAGCAGGTTTGACGGAAACCTGTCAGGCAGTAATTAAAAGACTGCTTTGTGCCATAAGCAGTCATCAACTGAGAATTCCAGAGGCCGCCAAGGCGCGGAAGATCTATCCCCATGATCCAATACAACGAAGGGACCAGCTGCCCGGATATAGACCGCAAGTCCATATCCGGGCACCTGATCGTCACGATAAATTTTTTTGTTGATATTTTTTATTGATGACGAGGATTAGTGGCTACCCCACAACCTCCGCTACATCCACGACCTGGCAAAATTCTCCGTGCAGGTCTGCAAGAGCCATTTCGTGAATTTGTTGGGCTTTGTATATTTTGCCGGTGGGACCCACGCGGTCGAAAGTGGCGCAAGCGTCTGCTACCATCTTGACTGTGTAGCCCATATTTTCAGCCATTCTTACCGAGGTGCCAACGCAATGGTTGGTGGTCAGTCCGGCGATGACCAACCTGTTGGTATTTATGCGACGTAGATAGCCATCAAGGTCAGTGCCGGCGAAAGCTGAATTCGCTCGTTTGATGATCACGGGTTCACCTTTTTTAGGGGTGAGCGATGCCATGATTTTGCCCGTGGGTTTGTCAGTACGCAGCGGGCTTTCCGGGTTAAGGCTGTGGTGAATGACGTGGGCGACGGGCCGGTTGTTGTCACGCCAGAATTCCAGCAGGGATTTTAAATTTTGCTCCACATCCGGATTGTTCCTGTTTCCCCCCCAATAATCCCAGTCATGAAAACCTTCCTGGCAATCAACCAGGATGAGGGTGGCGTTATTACTGTCGGTCATTGTTGAGTTCCTTATGGTCGTGATATGGAGTAAACCTCTTGTCACAATGGTCTGAAATTTGGGGTTCAGTGGCAATATGACGGTTTGACCAAAGACGATGCGTTCCAGTCAGATCCACCAGGTGAAAAGTTGAATTTACATATGTCGATGAAAAAACTTGATGAGCGCGACCAAAAAATCCTGGCTTTGCTGGAACGCGATGCCCGCCTGCCGATCAGCGAACTGGCGCGGCAGATCACTCTGTCGCCCACGGCAGTACGCCAGCGCATTGCGCGGATGGAAAAAGATCAGGTCATCAAACGCTATACCATTGACATGAAGCGCGGTGATGAGGAGGCGGGGATCAAGGTGATCATGATCCTTAATCTGAAAGGCGCTCATTGTAAAAAGCTGGTGGCCGCGTTGGGGCATTTGCCAGAGCTGCGAAAATTCTGGTCATTGACGGGAGAGCTTGATGTGACGCTGTTACTGCAGGTGTCCAATGTGGAGCGCCTCGGAGATATCACTAGCCTGATCAGCGATCACGAGCTGGTCGACAAAGTTCAAACCCATGTTGTAACGCAGACGCATCTGGATCGGTGATATGGTTTTTGGGCTGAGGCCCCATCAGCCAGAACTCACTGGCGCTTTTGCAAAGTTGACTTGAAGACAAAATATCTTTGGTCTTTCAATATTTATGGCTCCGTTGCAAGAACTTAACTCCAGGTTATTCCTCTTCAGGTTTTCATTTTCTATAGGGGGATTTCTCGATATCTGAGTTCAGGTGGCGTCACTATCATGGCACGGTCATCCTTCAATGTGTCCGTTGGTACTGCAAATATGGTATCAGCTAGAGAGATCTCGAAGAAATGATGGAAGAACAGGGAGTTGAAGTCGATCATTCGACCCCGGCAAAAACCGACAGCAAAGCCACAGCCAGCGCAACAGACACCCCGAACTTCCCGGGCGCCCCCACGCCAGAGGAAAAACAAACCCTCTACAGCGCCCTGACCCACCCCCGCGACCTCGCCATCCTCCTTGCCCCGAAAGCAGCGGTTGATTGGGTGTGAAGGGAGAGACTTACTATAAGTTGCATATGTGTCAAAACCCAGAAAAAATTCGAGTTATTGAAAAGAAATTGTACCAATTCTTGAGTTATATGCTGAAAACCGATGGATCCAACTCTGCAATAAACTCTCACGAATTCGCAGTTTTTTTGTCAATTTCAATTCATCTGATAATATCATTTTTTCGGACAATGCTGTGATATATTTAGAGGAAAATCCTAAGAGATAGTTCGTACCATCGAGCATGATTTTGACTACTATTGTTGAGTCCGATTGTTTTAAATGAACTTCGTTTGTTATGCTCGTCACTGGAACCAAGATGCCAAGTGCTATCGTTTTTAAAGGTTTTTTTTGATTGGCAAAATC
Source organism: Kiloniella laminariae (assembly GCF_027214005.1). Classification (GTDB taxonomy): domain Bacteria; phylum Pseudomonadota; class Alphaproteobacteria; order Kiloniellales; family Kiloniellaceae; genus Kiloniella; species Kiloniella laminariae_A. The sequence continues at coordinate 920,412 of NZ_JAPWGY010000001.1, read as the reverse complement.
ACACGCTGGGCTGATTTCTACCATAGCTATTTTGCAAGCAGTTTTTGCAACACGAAGCGGGGTGGAACAAAGTTCTTGATACTGTGTTTTGAGCCCTGACTTTTTTTCTGTATCGGTCTCACCCCTTATTTTCTGGTTTAGAGCGTGTCCCTTCTGTGTCAGGGTAAGAAATTCGTCCTTCATTCGTTCCGCTTGATTGTTCGCTTCTTTTCCAACATCAACCTTTTGAAACAATGTTTTAGGATTTTCAGAAATCCATACATCTCCAGGGCAAATGATTTTATCTTGTGGAGAGGTTTCTATATGTAAGATTGTGTTTAGCTGATGTTTCGAAGTTTCATGCACGACGCCAGCAGCCTCAGCAAACACATTATTCCAAATTTCCTGAGTGTTATCAGTAAGGCTAAGAAGCCCCAGTTTGTCCTTAAGAACGTATGAAAATGCCTCATTAATAGCTGTCGCTTCAAAGCCCCTCAAGTTACTTCCGGCAACACTGATAGCGAGCGACTTCAAGTTCTGGGGTAGTGTATCCTCGTCAAGACTTGATAGTGTATTAACACTTTCGATCGCAGCCTGTAATACACTACACTCCCAATGCATAAGAGCTCTGACAGATACTTGGCCCTCCAAATGCGTTTGGAACTGTTTGAGTATCGCTGCTGCTGAATACTCATTGTCACCGATACTACATTCATTTTTGCAGATACTATCAAAGTACATCGGCAACCTGATGCCGGATTTTGTGAAATATTCTTCAACCCTCGCCCTTAAAACACCAAGCGCTTCCGGTTTCGAAGTCCAAGCCAATACTACGTAGGGACCCTTTGTTTCTCTGACGATATTACCCAAACAAGCAGCAACATTCGATAAGTCCGACTTTGTTGGTTCCATACCACCATCTCTGAGTTGAATATCGGTAATGATCACTCTAGGAGAAGCCGTCGATACCTTCGTGCACAACTCTCGCGCTAAGGTTGGATCCTTGTAATGCACAGGAAGCGTTGATATGCCCAGCTCAGCTAATGCGGTTGTTACTCCAATGATATCTTTGATCTGATCATCAATTACAACGGCATTAATCACTTCTTGCAAGGCGTGCCTCCGTTAAAGACAAGCGCTACAATTGCGCCGTCTGCCTGCTCTGGAACTCCATCAATTTCACCCTGATCGAGTAATACAAGTTCGCCTCCAAGCATCTGCATCACCGTATCCGTATAGTACAATCCAATACCCATGCCTCCAGACTTAGTTGTTCTGAATGGCTTAATCATTTCACCTTTACTTATATCTCGCCACCCAGACCCGTTGTCAGCGATTACGATGGCAGGGCCTTTATCGAACTCTTCACTGACACCTATGTGAATGTATTTTTTGCTAAGCTCCCCACCCCATCGCTTGTCCAACCAGTAAATCGAATTATCAATGAGGTTATTAACTGCACTAATGATAAGGTTTCGTTGAGCCTTAATAATAAAGTTCGGGTGCTCCCCGGTTAGGACAGGGCAACTATAAATAATATCATGCAATGTGAAGCGAACATCGGCTAAATCCACGTTGGATTGCAGAATTGATGCTAGCTCCCATTCACGAGCTTTCTCCTGCTTGAGCAAGTTTGCATAGGTATCCAAGAGCAGTTCAAATCGGTCAAACTGCTCTATCACTATGCTAATATCTTTACCTGCAAGCAGGTTCTTTTTTGCATCAGATATACCATGCTGTATCTCATGAAATGCGAGCGTCATATTCAATCCAGCCATACCTGAAGTTAACATGATGTCTTGCATCTCATTGTAGCGTTTCTCAGTACGTCTAATGGCAGGAGCCAACTGTTCTTCCCAACCGTTAGCAATCGCAATTTGCTTCAACTCATCAACCGGATTGTCTATCCCAAGAAAAGATATTGAGGTGGACTTTTTTGTTACTTGGCGAAGTCTATCTTTGTCGATCTGTCTAAGGCTCTCCAGTTTTCCGAGGGCAGAATTTACGACTGCTTTTAGTTTGGAAAAAGTTTCATTTTCTATGAAGCCTTCCCTGTTAGTTTTTTCGATAAGATTTGGGCAATGCTCAAGTTCTAGCGAAATAGCTCCTACCGCAATTCTCCGATTAATACCTTTACCAAGTCGGTTTACTCGCCGACTGTCCATCTCGAGCCAGTCATCATTAGGTTCGCCATAGTTGTAAACACGAATACCATCGCGATAGACACGTATTCCCTGATTTTCGCTCAACCACCTCTTGATGGCATTCTGTTCCCCTAACGCAGCGTCAAAATCAAAGACATAAACCTCACCTAATATAGGACCAAGATCTTTTAAAAAATCAGTACGATCAGTTTGGTAAATTGCGTGAAAATTTTTTTCCAGATCAACCTTTCCTTTCGGCAACTCAAGATAACTGTCTGTCTCGGACGCTTTGCGACCTTCAACTTTAAATTGTTTTTTTAGTTGTTCGTTAGGAGCAAACTGATAGTCCCATGACCACTTATCTTCAGAAAACAAAAATGAAAACCTGAACAAAGATTGCTCAATTATCGCTTTCAGATCAAAAAGATCAATCGTCCAGTCATCATGACCTGGGACACTCAACGAAACGTCAAAGGTTGAAGCTGATTTATCTAGTCGATAGGCCTCAAACTCAAACGGGGATTTGATTGACTGAATGTTTCGATAAAGATTTCTAACATCTCCGCGTGTAAGGCTGGAATTCAGTTCTTTTATGACAATCCTCGTCCCAGTACTTCCATTCGTGAATACTTGTGGCATCTCCCGCTCTTCAACCACGATTTCTGCATCTTCGATATATTTACAGCTATCAAGAATAGCCCAATCGATCTTCAAAAAAATTTCAGGATTATTTTTATTTTTAGTAGTTAGTTCAATGATCTGTCCGAGTTTATGGACTGCAAATCGACCTACACCTTTTTCACCTAGGGGTAATCTATTATGCTTAGCCGTGCGCTTACCTTGGTTGCGCTTCGTCTGCTTGTGATCCGCCCCCGGCTCTAGCCATATATTAACAATTGTATCAAGGCTCATGCCTTCGCCACCGATGTCAGTGATTTCAACACTTGCCGTTGAAACATCTTCGGGATTCAGAATCGTAATTTCAACTCTGTCCGCATCGGCATCGTAAGAGTTCTTAACCAGCTCGAACACCGCCAGTTGAGGTGTACCAATCAACTGATCACCCAACAATTTCAGTAGTCTCGCACGTGGCTTAAATGATGCTTTCATGAGAACTCCAAATTCATAAATTTCAATGGCATATATAATAAGAATTGGCAAGCATTACCACCTACGCGAAAGCTGTCACTACAACCCAGAGGTATCAATATATTTAAAAACTGGGAGCAAAGCGTCGGCGATTTGCTTAGCTAAATATGGTGGAACTGCGTTTCCTACTTGGACAAATTGTTGAGTCCGACTGCCTAAAAAATGATAATTGTCAGGGAATGTTTGAAGTCTCGCCGCCTCTCTGACTGTTAAACTACGACATTGAGCAGCATCGGGATGGATGTAATAGTGCCCATCTTTTGAAATATGACTTGTAACCGTTGTTGCCGGCGAATCCCAACACTGGACGCGGAATCGATCGTTAAACTTGCCACTCTCCCAGTTTGCATGACTAGGGGCGAGTTTTGAAGGAAACTCTGGAGCTTTGGGACTTCTATTTTCGGCCTTTGCGAAACAACTAGCAAAAAGATATCGTGTAAGATCAGGAATCATATGCCCACGAGTTTCATTGCAAGATAGCTTGCTCAATCGCTCATCACTTAAGAAGTTACAGAGCTCTTGCGAAATACTTTTTAGAAAACTCGAAGAGGAATGTGATATACGCTCTTTATTTGGATTTTTTAAGGTTTTCTCTACTCTCCTTAACTCGTCAAGAAATTTTTCTTTATTGTTGCCCATATAATCGGAAAGACAATTATTCACTTCGTCGATAGCTACAGCAAGCGCATCATACCAAGCCAATTTTTCATCATTCCGGCTAAGGCCACTTCTAAGTTCAGGCATCCCTCCAAGAACATCTTTCACACATGACTGATGAATATGCTTATTAAGAACAGGTATGAGTTCAGGAGGTAATCTATCCGCAATCGATCTTTTTATTCCAACGATAATAACTCTATGCCGCCCTTGAGGAACACCAAAGCTTTCCGATCTAAGAATAAAATCTTTTGGAGAAGGTCTATTGCACAATCGATCAGCACGAGATAGCGCAAATAGAGTATAACCTTCCCCTGCAGCCTCCAAATCACTCAAAACAGCTTCAAAGATTATTGAACCTTCTACTGAAGATGAAAGTATTCCTTTCACATTCTCCATGACAAATATGCTGGGAGAGAAATCAGATAAAACGCGACAATACTCCCGGTACAAAAAATGTCGCTGATCTCTACTTGGTTTGTAAGCTTTTATTCCAGCGTTACGAGCCCTGCCCACTAACGAATAAGCCTGACACGGTGGCCCGCCAATTAATAACGTCTGACTACCTGCAACGGCCTTTATCTCTTGAATCCTTTGTGAAAGCATTTCTGCGGTCTTAGAAGTCCCCAGCTCCGCACACCATACTTCACGTTGAGCCTCTTCCCATTGGGTAGGATACAACTTTGACCAGTCAGGTTCTTTTGAGTTACTCGCCAGCCAACTGTAGTACTCTGGCGGATATTCGTCGAATTTACGCAGAAATGAACGAAGAGTAAGTGTCCTATAAGCAGCCAAATCTTTTTCGATCGACACATCGAGTCTATATTTCTGTTCAGTATTTAGCACAGACGCGGAACAAAAACCTTCACCAAGACCTCCAGGCCCAGAAAACAAGTCAACAATATGGATATCTGAGCTCAAATTATTGCCTTCGAAAATCTCTTCATTAAGGGATGTCAGTGGTTGGTAATCCCACTTATTCGATCTTATATAAGATATTGAATTATCTTACAAAGAGCAATTCATGTTCCATGGAAAGCTTAAACTATTTAGGTTCAGGTAAATGTTTGATAATGAAGCTAAGCTGCTATAGAACCCGACCGCAGTTCTTCTCCGTTCCTGGGATTGCAATTTCAGCCTTTCGCCCCCGAGTTTGCACACCACTGCCTGTGTGCGCGGGTTTTTCCAGACGAAGAGACTGCCCCTAATCCAACAACCTTGGCACATGAAGTTAAAGCTCACGTATGAGAGCAAAACCACCCTTCCTGAAACGCTGGTCGTTACTACTTATTTCAAAATTCCGATTATATTTTTATTTTGTTTTTAACTATTTACGCCCACGTTCCATTGATTCATCAAGAGATCTAACCAAGCCTTTTACAATCTCTCCGATTAACCATTGCGCCAGCACTTTGTTCACGTTAAGTTCCCACCAGAACAACCAGAGGGTGATAACGATGACAAAGATAGCGGTACTTCTCACACAGGGTTTTGCAGATTGGGAATACGCTTTGATTGCGGGAACTGGCGGGCCGTTTTATGGTCTGGATATCCGGTTTTTTACGCCTGTGACGGGTGAAGTACAATCACAGGGCGGGCTGACGGCCCTTGTTTCTCAGGACCTTGATGCGATGGCGCAGTGGGAGCCCGAGGCGGTTGTCGTCGTTGGTGGCATGATCTGGGAGACGGATCAGGCCCCGGATATCTCTGGTCCTCTCAAGGCACAGCATGCCCGTGGCGCGGCAGTTGCCGGGATCTGTGGCGGCACACTGGCGCTGGCCCGTGCCGGACTGCTGGATGAGCTGCGCCATACCTCGAACGATCCGGATTTCCTGACCCGGAACGCCGCGACCTACGCAGGCTCCGCACATTATGTCAGCAGCCCGGGCGCCGTCTCAGCCGGGCGCGTGATTACTGCCCCCGGCACCGCCCCGGCCAGCTTCACCGCCGAAATCTTTGCCGCCGTGGGCCTCGCCCCGGAAACGGTGGACCAGTTCAAGGCAATGATGGCCGCAGAACACAGCTGACCTTCAAAATAAAACTGCCAGACCCAAACGCTTGCGCCTTCGCGCAGATAAATCGAAGCGTTCGTTTGGGTCTGGCGCCTGTTCGCCCCCCCCTGACCGCCCCCTGTCCAGCAGAGTTTCCTCCTGTTCAGGCGCTTGCCCGAATGCCCCTTGTTCGGTTTCCTGCCCGCTCCCCCATTCGGCTCCCGGGCCTACCCGGGTGTTTTCTGCTTTCCCAAAGTCCCCAGACCGATTAAACATCCCCGGGTCTTCAATATCCGCGTAAAACAACGACCCGTAAATCTTTTCACCCCGTAAATCGTTTTACCCTGTAAATCGTTTCACCCCATAAATTGTTTCACAAGGACAAGACATGGCGCAGAAAGCCACCATCTATAAAGTTGAACTTTCCGTTGCCGATATGGATCGTCACTATTACGAGACCCACAATCTGACCGTTGCCAGACACCCTTCGGAAACCGATGAACGCCTGATGGTGCGCCTGCTGGCCTTTGCGCTCAACGCCCATGAGCAGCTGGAATTCACCAAGGGCATTTCAACCGATGACGAGCCGGACGTCTGGCAGAAAAGCCTGAGCGGCGAGATCGAGCTGTGGGTGGCCCTGGGCCTGCCGGGCGAGAAGATTGTGCGCCAGTCCTGTGGCAAGGCCGACAGGGTCATTATCTATAGTTACGGCGGCAGCACGGCGGATATGTGGTGGGAAAAAACCAGAAACAGCACCACCCGGTTTGACAATCTGCAGGTGATCAATTTCTCCAGAAAAGACACCAGCGCCCTGGCAACACTGGCCAGCCGCTCGATGAAGCTGCAGGTCAACATCCAGGACGGCGATGTGATGGTCTCTGTCGATGACACCAGCCTGCATATTACGCCGGTAAAGTGGAAAGCCTGACCCGACACCCCGGATCGCCGAGGGCAAAAGCCGGATCGTCAGCCAAGGGGCAGCATGTTTCACCCCTGCAACTGCACCATCTTCAAAACAAAATACCAGTACCTTCTTTTGAAATAGGTGGTATTATAAGAACATGAAAAAAAGCACTCATACAGAAAAACCTGGCGCAAATGCTCGCTTTGTCAGCAAAGCGATTGGCTCCACGAGGGCTGCAAAATTTCTGGCCGTCGAGGGACTGACCTTAAGCCCAAAATCATCGGAGGCCTTAAAAAAGTTTAAGGCAGCCGGATTAAAGGGCGACCCGCTGCGTCGGGCCATATCAGCACACTTCAAGGCCGCCAAGCGTGCATGAGCCGATATAACTCTGTCAAAGATCCCCTTTGTTATCCTGATTCAGACGTCCTCCGAAACAAGGCAGACCTGACCGAGCAAGACGAACTCGACCAGTTTGAACAATTGATGTTTCTGACCCGTTCCGAGGAAGATCTTCCGGTTGGTAATCTGGATTACGCCCATTACCGTGACATTCATTTTCATTTTTTTCAGGATGTTTATGAATGGGCTGGCAAAATACGCGAGATCAGAACCGGGAAAGGCGAGAACTGGTTTTGTTTTCCCGAGTATATTGATACTTACATGGAAAAAATATTCACAGATCTGGCCAAAGAAAACTACCTGTCAAACAGCACCGACAAGAACCATTTTTCGGAACGCGCTGCCCATTATCTATCAGAAATCAATGCCGTTCATCCCTTCCGTGAAGGCAATGGACGCTGCCAGCTAACCTTGCTAACAATGCTGGTGGAACATGCAAACTTCAAATTCATTGAAGACAGGCTTGATGAAACGAATTTTATGAATGCAATGATAGAAAGTTTCTCTGGAAACAATCACCTCCTGGTAAACTGTATAGGCGACGTGATCGAATAGGCGGAGAGACAAAAATTACTTTCATGGCGATACAGGCGCCTGACTGATCGAAAAGCGGACCTTGTTTTTCCCCCTGGCGCCTAGCTCCCGGTAAAATCTGATCGCCGGGTCGTTCCAGTCCGGGGTTTGCCATTCCAGCCTCTCCAGCCCCTGTTCACGGACTTCTTCCAAGGCAACATTGAACAGCCTGCGCCCCAGTCCCCGTCCGCGGTATGCCTGGCGGACGAAGAGACAATCCATATGCAGATAGTCGCTGGCCCGCCAGGTTGAAAACTCGCGCGAGAGCGCAAGGTACCCCGCCGCCTCTTTCCCGCAAAACAGAAGATAGACCAGCAACCGGGGCCAGGGGGAGGCAAACGCTGGATCCGCCCTACACCTCTCCCCTTGCCCCTCCTGCTCTGTCGTTATCTCTCCTGCGTATTGCGGCGGAGGCAGAAGCGCCGCAGCAATCCCCGCGGTAAAATGGGTGGCGTCAAACCCGGCCTGTTCAAAGGCGGCATGGGCCGCGCAGAGATCGGCAAGAACCGGGATATCCGCAACTCCTGCGCGGCGTATCACAGGAGCCACGGGCATCTCGGGTACCACGGGTACCTCGAGTTCATTCGGACTGAGGCTTTCAGATACCTCTGGCATTTCGGGCATCTCAGGCACCCGCGGCCTGACCCACGACCTCAGGCGCCGCAGCCTCACTCAAATCAAAGCCCTCATCAAGCCAGCCGGTGATCCCGCCGATCATCATCTTGACGGGCAGGCCCAGCCGCGCCAGTCGCACCGCCGCCTTGTTCGCGCCATTGCAATGTGGCCCGGCGCAATAGACGACAAAAAGTTTATCCTTGGGGAATTTGGCCATACGCGAGCCGATCATCTTGCCGTGCAACAGGTTGATCGCACCGGGGACATGGCCTTTGGCATACATTTCAGGACCACGTACATCGACCAGGATAAAGTCCGGTTCCACCCCGGCCTGTGCCGCAGCGCCCAGGCTTTCATGTACATCCCAGCAATCGGTCTCAAAGCTCAGCATGGCTTCAAAATGGTGCCGGGCCAGATCGGATGCGGCGGCTGGTGTCTGGGTTACGGAACTGGTCATCATAAACTCCCTGGTGTGAACGTGTCTGTCAGATTTGACTGCCCCATATAAACCCGGTTCGCAAAAACACACCATTGGCGTTAATGACAAAGACTGGTAATATTTCGCCAAACATGTCATCAGGTGATTTCCTCCCTCCCCGGCCCCAACCTGCAGAGCCTTTGCCCATGCCTTCAGCCCCCGAGCACCCGGACTGTCCTGAACATCCTGACTGTCCAGATTATCCGGATACTCCCGCACCCCGCACCGTCAGCCCGGAAGAGATCGGCGAACCCCCAATCACTCCCCCGGTCGAACCACCTGATCCCGACCCGGAAAACCCGACACGAGCAGACCCCGGCCTTGTCGTGGTGATTGCCTATGATGGCCTCTGCACCTTTGAATTCGGCATCGCGGTCGAGGTCTTTGGCCTCGCCAGACCGGAATTCGACTTTCCCTGGTACCGCTTTGCCGTGGTCAGCGCCGAAGGGAAAAAGCTCCGGGCCACGGGTGGCATCACGGTCGAGGCCGATGCCGGGCTGGAGTTGTTGCAGCAGGCCCGCACCATCATCATGCCCGGCTGGCGCGACCGGGCCGAACAGCCCCCGGCGGCTTTGCTCGCGGCAATTGCGGCGGCCTCAGAACGCGGGGCGCGCTGTCTCTCGATCTGCTCGGGCGTTTTTGTCCTCGCCGCGTCGGGTATCCTGCAAGACAAACGCGCCACTACCCACTGGCGCCACATGCCGCTTCTCAAGCAACGCTTTCCCGATCTGCAGGTCGAAGAAGACGTGCTCTATGTCGATGAAGGATCAGTGATCACCTCGGCAGGCAGCGCCGCCGGGATTGACGCCTGTCTGCATCTGGTGCGCCGGGATTTTGGCAGTGCGGTTGCCAATACCGTGGCCCGTCGGCTGGTCACTCCGCCGCATCGCGACGGCGGACAGGCCCAGTATGTCGCCGCGCCGATCCAGCAACGCCCCGGCCAGAACATGAGCGAGGTGATGGACTGGGCCCGGGATCACCTGTCAGAACCGCTGGATATGTCCGCGCTGGCCAAACGTGCCGCCATGAGCGAGCGTACCTTCCTGCGCCGCTTTTGCGAAACTGTCGGCAGCCCGCCCATGACCTGGCTGCAGCGCGAACGCATGTACCGGGCACAGCAGATGCTTGAGACCTCGCGCTCTGCGCTGGAGGACATTGCCGAACAGTGCGGCTATCGCTCGCTCGAAACCTTTCGTGTTGCCTTCCGCAAGCTGGTCGGCACCTCCCCCGCCGCCTATCGCAAACGCTTCGCCCAGAAAGAAACCGCCCCCAACCGTTAAGGCCTTTAACCTCTGGAATCATACAGAGATACACCGGGTATTGCTTTACTGTCCCCCTGTCATTCAGATCCTTGATCTATCCGGCCTCGAATATATCCGGCCCTGGATAGGCCGGGTTTTGAATAGGCTGGTCCTGGATATATTTGCCATGGCCCTCCAGGACTTCAGCCCTGCCCCTGCACCGAAGGTGGAAGAAACCAACACCGGAACCCTCCCCGGTTCTTTCCGCTTCCCTGAAAAGAACTCCCTGAAAAAGCATTGCCTTAAAAAGCATTCAGAAAACCTTATTTCGATATTATTCGAAATTCATTGACAACCGCACTATTCAAAACCATAGTATTTCCATAATACCGGAAATATGGAAAATAAAACTATGTACGACGACCTTGAAGGCCTGCTGGCAAGTCCTGAAACTCAGACCATGCTGATGGACAGTGCAGAAATGTTCGTAATCCTGTTCGGCGAATTAACATTTCTGTTTATCGTCATCAGCTACGCCGTTGCCCTGATCAACCAAAAATTGCCCGCCGAGAAAATACAAAAGCTATTGGGCGGACGTAAGGGGCGGGGCTATCTGACTGCCGCCGCGCTGGGTGCCGCAACGCCGTTCTGCAGCTGCTCAACCATTCCAATGTTAATCGGACTGTTAAAAGCACGGGCCGGATTTGGTCCGACCATGACCTTTTTGTTCACATCCCCTCTGCTCAATCCGATTGTTATCGTGCTGTTTATTCCGGTATTAGGGCTAAAAATCACCCTGTGCTACGCAGCCCTGGCTCTCAGTGCCTCCATCATCGCCGGGGTTCTGTTACAGTTTTTTGGCTTTGAGCGTTACATCAAACAGGAAATGCTCCAGACCAATTCTTCAGGCTGCAACACCGGTTGTGCAACAAGTCAGGAAGTATCCTGCTGTGGAGGCCCAAAGAAACAGGAGCCAACCCTCTGGCAAAAAGCCTGGAAAGAGACCTGGTCTCTCTTTCGCACCATGTTTCCCTTTATGCTCGTTGCCATGGCAATCGGGGCTTTGGTCCACGGCTTTGTCCCTGCTGATTTTTTTGCCGAAGTCGCAGGTGCAGATAATCCCGTTGCCATCCCCACAGCAGCACTTGTCGGTATCCCGCTCTATATCAGGGTGACGGCATTGCTTCCCCTGGTGGGGTCTTTTCTCGCCAAGGGCGTCAGCATGGGGGCGATCATCGCGCTGGTCATCGGAAGCGGTGGTGCCAGCCTGCCGGAAATGATTTTGCTCAAACGCCTGTTTTACTGGCCCTTGATGCTTGCTTTTTTACTGGTGATCTTCAGCATGGCCGTAATCGGCGGCTTTACCTTCAACCTCTTTGTCATCTAGGCCATCAGGACAGGTTTACCAACAGGGCAGGTTTAGATGTAAAGCCTGTAATCAATAGATCTGCCCTGTTTCTCTTTTGACTGTCCAGCTGGAGCATAAAGCCTGATCAGGCCTGATTAGGACAAACTAGACCAGACCAAACTAGGCCAAACCATGGCCGCTGTCCTCAGCCTCGGCCCGGCCGCTACTCCGTCACCTGTGGCCCCTGCTGAGTAAAGCATTAGTGCACCATCGCTACTGCCGGGGCGATTTCCTTGCCAAGTACACGCTCGCCCGGGAAGATCAGCACCACTTCGGTGCCAACGCCGGGGTTGCTGCGGATGTCAATCTTGCCGCCGTGCATTTCCATCATGTTCTTTGCCAGTGGCAGGCCAAGCCCGGTGCCCCGGCTGCTGCCGTCATAGGCTCCCTTGACCATCCCAAAAGGTGTCAGGGCCGTAACCAGCCCCTCATCATCCATTCCGATGCCCGTGTCGGTGACCGCCAGGCAGAAATGGCCTTCTTCATCCCAATAGCGTGACAGCATGACCGATCCGTTGGCCGGGGTGAACTTGACCGCATTGCTCATCAGATTGACCAGGATCTGCTTGACCAGACGGGCATCCCCCCAAAAGCGCATTGGCGCGCTTTCGCTATCTTCCTCAATCCGCACCCGCGCTTCCTGGGCCTGGAACTTGACCATCTGCAGGGCCTCGTTCAAGGCCTGGTTGAAATCAAACGGTGCTTCGTTCATTTCCAGACGCCCGGCCTCGATCGAGGAAATATCCAGAATATCATTGATAATATCCAGCAGGTGTTTGCCGGAAAGACCTATATCGCGGACATATTCCTCGTACCGGCTGTTGCCCAAGGGCCCGAAGGTTTTCATCTGCATTACTTCAGAAAAACCGATAATCGCATTCAGGGGCGTTCTCAGCTCATGGCTCATAGACGCCAGAAACTTGCTTTTGGCCTGGTTGGATGCCTCCGCAGCACCGCGCAGATAGGCCAGGATACGGACCTGTTTGCTGATCTCGCGGAATATCAGACTGACCAGCAACAGGAAAATCCCCGCCCCGGTCAAACTCAGAACAGAAACGGTAATCCAGGTCGTGGAAAGCTCATCCCCGGACAAGAGATCCGCCTTCTTCTGGCGATTTTGTTCAAACTGGACAAAGCGGGCCCAGGCCCGTTCAAAATTACCGGAAAGAACCTCCATGTTTTGCTGCAGGCTTCGGCGTTGTAACTGCAGGAACAGATAATCCCGGCGCAGGGGGTAAAATCCGTCTCCGGTGACATGAATGGTCTGATGACGCTGATCGATCACATAGCCCGTACCGAAAAGCGACTTCATCAGGCCCTCCAGCTCGGTTTCCCCGAAGACAACCCCGTTTTCCCCGGCCAGATTGAGCGCGACCATATCGCGTTGCAGACGCTCAAGTGCCGGTTTCAGCTTGTTGTCCTTGATATCAACCAGATGATCATAGTTATCTTCACCTGACAGGACTTCGATCAGGCGCTGTACATCCGCCAGTTCTCGCTGCAGATTGCTCCAGGTTCCCCGGATGTAGCGGATGTGGGCATCCACCAGTTCATGGGCCAGCTTTTCCGCCTCGTCCCCTGTTGCTTCCTGATATTTCTGGATCTGACGGGCAGACTCGATCCGCTCCCGGCCAACAACAGCGGTCAGGATTCCGTGCATGGCCGTGATCTCGCCCCGGACCTTTTCCAGCGACTTTCTGCTTTCAATGTCATTCAGGATCGGCCTATAGGCCTTGCGCCATCTGTTAACCTGGTCAAGCAGGGTGACAAAGCCCTCGGCAGAACTGCGCAAAGCCAGCCCGCCGCCCTTGTCGCTATCTTCATCGCCATCCAGAAGATGCAGAAGGCTGTCGCGGAAATTCTCTACCTGCTCCGGCCCTGCCTGGTGCTGGATTACGCCCTCCGGATTAAGAATATCATTGATCGTTGCCCGGCTCCGGCTGAACAAAAGTCTGATCTGGGCACTCTGTGCTGCAAAGCCGACCTTTTCCGCTGTCCGGTCCGCCAGTTCTTTTTGTTGGTTGAGAACACCCCATCCCATCAGAAGATTGATCGACAGGGCTGTCACCAGAATCAGCCCCACCAGAGCCCATAACATCCGGTTGACCTGTCTGGCCTCCATATTCGGTGTCTCGGCCTCCCCCGGTAAACCAGATATTCCGCCAGATAAAGAATATCCGGCAGATCCTTTTTTCGGAGAAAGATTATCAGTCCCTGGTTTCATAGACGTCCCGTCTCAACGCGGAAGGAAAGAAGATATTTGTGACCAGTCAAAAGGGACGAACTCCCCATCGACAAAAACTGTTGGCCAGATTTCATGGCTTGCCTGATGCTGCTGTGGATCGAAATACAGTGTATGTCCGGTTCCGATATCAAACCTCCCAAGCTTTTCAAGTGCATCAACGATATTATCCCGGGTTGGCTCTTCCTTCAGGCTCTCCAGGGCTTTGATAAAGATACGGGCCGCGATATACCCCTCCAGACTGCCAAAAGATTCCGGGATACCCGGCGCATGTTCTGCCAGCGCCTTGTGGTACGCCCGGACAACTGGAACCAACAGGTCCTTTGGATGAGGAACAACCTGCGTCACAATCACCCCTCGGGAATAATCCACACTGTCATCGTGTTTTATATCAAATGTCGTCAACAGGCTCGCCTTTTCACCCTCCTGCATATACTCGTGAATAGCCATAGGCTCTTCGGTCAATTCCCGCGCCAGCGAACCACTGCCGACAAAAGAAACATTCAGAAACAGGGCTTTTATCCCCGCATCGCGAGCCAGATGGATAAAGCGTGCACTGGGGGCATAGGCTCCAACAATAATCACGGCTTTCGGTCTGGGGTTCGCCAGTAGAATATCTGCCAATGCATTTTCCACAGCCAGTGTATTGCGCTCATAGCGCGCGTGGGTGATTGCCGACGGCGAGCTCAGACCATGCTGCATCAACGCGGCAATTCCCCCGACATATCCAGCATCGCCATAAGAATCCCACTGGGTGAAAAAAGCGACCTCCTCCGGTTTCACTCCCCCATGTTCGATCAAGGCCTCAACCATGGCCGAGGTTTCCTGGGCATAACTGGCGCGGTAATTGATAACATATCGATCCGGTGGGGTCCTGCGCAGCCCCCCGGCCCCGGTAAAGGGCGCAAAGAACAGTACCTTGGCGTCATTCACAATTGGCAAAGCTGCAATGGCCGTTGGCGTCCCGACATTCCCGATAATCGCCAGAACCTTTTCCTCACTAATGAGGCCATGAATATTGGGCACAGTACGCACGGGTTCATAGCCATCATCCAGAGCAACCAGGCGGAGTTTTTTTCCTTGAATTCCCCCTTTTTCATTTTGCTCGGCCAACCCTATGCGCACCCCCAGGTACATATTCTGCCCCAGATCCGCCGCAGGTCCACTCAACGCCGTTGACATCCCCAGTTTGATTTCCCCCTCCGGGCTTATTGCCTCTGCTGATATGGCAACACCGTGGAGCAACAGAAAAAAAACAACCGTACACAGGCTGGCAATCAGCTGTGCCTCGGGTATCATCCTTAAAATGTACTGTTTGGCTGGGCGCGTCATCACTTCGTTTGCAAGGTGAACTGGTCGGTCAATCCTAGCCTCTCATGTCTTTATATGACGTTAACTCCGGCAGGCTCGAGTGACAGGAATCGCCCGGTCAGCACAGGAAATCCAAACGGTTTCACAAAAAAAGAAAGTGCTGTTCACAGCTTTCAATTAACCAGCTCCTGCACCCCGTCTGTTCGCATCAAAGAACCATTTCCGATTTGCTCTATTTCGCCCTGATCCGTCAGTTCCTGCAGACTTTGATTAAAGCTCTGTACCCTCATTTCCGAACCGGGCAATCCTCGGGGGAAAATGACATACCCCAGATCGACACTGACGAATGACCCGATGTCAACAACCTGTTCCCGATCTTTACCAAGATATTCGCGTCGGGCCATCCCGGCGACAAAGATATCCTCAATGAAGAAATCTGCCCGCCCCTTGAGCACCATCAGCCAGCAGCTTTTGATGAAAGGCGGCCGGATACGACGGATTTCGTTTGCCGCATACATCCTGTCAAGCTGTTCAAGTCCGCCATAATGATGCGGCAGGCATTCCGTTAACCCGGCCAGATCAGACAGATTTTCAAAGTCAATATTAGCCTTGCGGTGCACAAACACTTTGCTCCGCCATTCAATCACCGGGTCGCTGAAGAAAAAAGCGGCTTCTCGCTCTTTTGTACGTAAATAGGGAAAGGTAGCAACAAAATCGCCCCTTTCTGCCAGAACATATCCTCGTTTCCAGGGCAGAAAATCGACAGAGGTTTCGTATCCCATATGGGAAAAAACATGCCGAACAACTTCTGTTACCAGGCCTCCGCCTTTACGCTGCTCAGTGGTATAGGGAGGATAGTTCCCGGTAACAAGTTTCAGTTCCGTGGCTTCCGTACGCCACAGGGGAAACAAGGTCAGAAAACTCAAAAGCAGAAGCACTCGCGGGGTGCGGCTATATTTACACGGCAGGGTCATTCCAGGCATGAGATACACGCTCTCTCTGCTTTCATTAAAGAGCCGAACAGATTTTCGGCCCCAATACAAATAACCCCATGCGAGATTAGGCAGAAGATCTTTTAAATTTGGTTAAGTGCCGAAAAAAGCTTCGCCCCGCCAGCGTCCGCGTTCAAAGAACCTCTGCTGAAAAGCCTGTTTTACCCTGTGCAGAATTACAACGTCGGCGCGGAACGCTTCAGCACGCTGGCTGCTTCCTTGACAAACCGGACCTGGCTTGTGCTTTTCCGCCCCAGGGCATCAACCAGTGTGATCTCGGTAAAGCCCAGCCCATCCGGCATCAATCGCGGCGCAGTTGAAAACCCCTGGACCTGCTCGGTCTGATAAGGCCGACCATTGATGATCCAGCGATAGGGTCTGCTGCCGCCTTCCGCCTGAAGAGGAATCCCTCTCTCGACAAGATCCAGGGGGATCTCCGCCCCCGAAAGAGGGAAGAGTATACGCGGTCCCGGGCGACTACGCTCTCCCCGTTCGGCCAGGGGTCTGTCGATATACTGCAGTCCCGGCGGCAGATCCGGATCTTCCAGGGAAACAGTCACTAGCTTGGCTCTCGGTTTCCCTCCCGGATTTTCCGGCAGCGCGTCAAAAACCTCGAACATCAGTGGCGCAGCTGTCTTGTATCCGTAATGCCCCGGATTTGGTGTTCCATCAGGGCGACCGATCCACACACCCACACTATAGGTGTCGTTAAACCCCAGCGCCCAGGCATCACGGAAACCATAAGATGTTCCTGTTTTATACGCGACGTTCTTCGCCTTGCCCGATGCCGCAAAAACCGGACGGTCAACGCCCAGCAGGATCTGGCGGATCTGTGCCCGGACCCCGGGCTTCAACAGAGGACTATCCTCCTGTGTTTCTTTATTACCTTGTAGATCTTCCGGACCAAAAACCAGCGGGCGCACCACGCCGTCATCCGCCATTGCCGCATAAAGCCGCACCAGATCTTCCAGTTGCATCCCCACACCGCCAAGCGCAACAGGCAAGGCAGGCTGACTGTCATCGGGGAAATCCATAGAAATTTTGTTACGACGCAACCGTTCTACAAAATTGACCGGTCCAAGGCGTTCCAACAACAGGACCGCCGGAACATTGAGCGATTTTCTCAGGGCTTCGGTCAGATCAACCTCACCGTAATAGCGATCCTGAAAGTTCTTTGGCATATAGGCACCAAAGGGGCGCGGCGCATCATTTACACGGCTGGCAGGATGGGCAAGTCCGCGTTCAAAGGCCAGTCCGTAAATCAGGGGCTTGAGGGTTGAACCCGGTGAACGCACTGCGCTGACCATATCCACCTGCCCCTGGCTTTCCTCGGCCCGAAAGTCGGCGGACCCGATATAGGCCCGGACTTCCCGGCTTGCATTCTCCACCACCAATACCGAGATACTCACCGCCGGCCCCAGATCGCTTGCGCTCCGCCTGACCAGCTGTTCAAGCCCCTGTTGCAAAGCACCATCAAGCGTGGTCTTGATCAGTTTTTTGTCCGGATGGCCCCGTTGCATCCGCTCGGCCAGAAGCGGCGCGATAAAAGGCTGTTCAGACCGCCCCCGGGGCAGATCTTCCGCCAGCAGGCGCGTCAGATGTCCCGCCTCTATTTCTAGAGGTTCCGCAACACGGGTCAGCACCTTGTCCCTTGCTGCCCGGGCCGCAAGGGGATGCCGATCCGGCCGCAAGCGGGTGGGGGATTGCGGCAAGGCAACCAGCAGGGCGGCTTCCGTCGGGGTCAGATTCCGCGGGGGACGTCCCAATAGAACCTGCGCCCCTGCTTCCACCCCTTCAACATTGCCACCAAAGGGGGCCAGTGTCAGATAGAGCGAAAGGATTTCTTCCTTGCTGTAGTGTCGCTCAAGCTGCAGTGCCCGGGCCATCTCGACCAGTTTATTGGCAAGAGTCCGCGGGCGGGGTTCAAGCAAACGCGCCGCCTGCATCGTCAGGGTCGAGGCACCGGAAACAACCCGGCCCGATCCCAGAATCTGCCCGCTGGCCCGGAGAAGCGCCAGCACATCAACTCCGGGATGCTCATAGAAACGTTTGTCCTCATAGGCAACCAGCATTTCCAGATAGCCGGAATCAACGCCGGTGCTCAGAACCGGCAGGCGAAAGCTTTCATCCCGGCTCAGGTAATAGCGCAACGGCATTCCATGACGATCCACCACCACACGGGCAAGGTCGTGATAACGGGCCAGGTTCGGCGGGAATATCCGGTCAAGGATTGCTGCCCCCCCGCCCAGCAGTAGGGCAAGCACCATCAGGCCCACTGCAGAAACCTGCACTTGCCTGATCAGCTTCTCCATCCACTGGAACCGGGAATAAAGCAACATTCTTACCTGCACATCTCTACTGGGTCACATCTCCACTTGGTTTATTTAGTCACCGTGATCCCGGCTTTTTCACCCCGGGCATGGAATTGAGGCTGATACATATCCTCGATGAACACCCCGGGCTGGACAAAACTTCCCGGCGTAACTGCCCGGACGATATAGGCCAGTTTGAAAGTCTGGTCGCCCCAGAGATTGATCGCCGCGACATAGCGATCATCGCGGGCCATGACGAACTCTGTGAAACTCAGCTCGCCAAGAAACGCCAGATCCTCGGCATCCCGACCGTTACCAAGGGCCGAATTCTCGATTTCAAACCCGGCAGGCAAAAGATCCACCACGAGGGCTTCATGCTGGGTATCGCCAAGAACATGGCCTTCGATCTCCACCACCAGCAGGTCGTTCTGCTGAACCTTCTCCAGCTCAAGATACTCCCCATCCATGCTGTAGTAACGGCGCTTGATCCGGAAGCCTTCTTCAACCGCGGGCAAATCAGCCGTCGGCACGCCTCTGATCGAGCGGATAACCCGGAGGCTGCCCTCCCCGCTGTTGGTCACATCAAGCGCCTGTGCCATCTGCTCGACTTCCCGACGCAGATAAAGCGGTGCCCGTCTAGGAGACTGCTGTTCCCCGTTCAGGGTGACCGTCATATCGGTTTGTGACGCGGTGGCCATGGCATGGGTCGCCTGTAACAGCCAGGCCTGTTCCTGGGTGCTGAAGTAACGACGCTCGGTAAAGATCTCCTCCACCGCATTGCCCATTTCCTGCATTTTCTGGGAATCGTCCAGATTTTCGCTCATCAACGCCAGCAAGGCTGCACCATCACGCAGGTCCGAACCATAATCGTGATACCACTGGTTCCAGGGCCGTTCGAAAGCCATGGCAGATGCAAACAGCTCAGTCGCCCGTTCCTTCTCCCCGGTAATGGCAAGAGCCGCTGCCAGCTGGCCCTTTGCCAGACGGGTTTCAAGATTTCCGGCATTCTGTTCGGCAAAATATCTCACCTCACTGGCTCGAACATCCCCGGTCCGCGCCAGCACATAGTACCCATAGGCCTGGGTTACCAGCACATGAGACCTTGGGTCCGGAGAGTAACGATCCTCCAGATATCCCTTCAGCCAGGTCCGGGTCAGATTATAGGCCGCGGTCGGAACCTCGTACCCCTGTTCCCGGGCCCGTGTCAGGAAATCAAAAGTATAGGCCGTCAGCCAGGGCTGGGGCGAACCGAAACCATGCCAGGTGGCAAAGCTGCCATCTGGGCGCTGGCGTTCCAGAACCCGCGCGATCCCGCTGTCCACCTTGAAACGCAAGTCATTCCGGTCGAGATCCTGTTCCCACTGCTCCGCCACATCAGCAAGATAGAGCAACGGCAAGCTGGCACTCACGGTCTGTTCCGTACAGCCATAGGGATAATGGTTCAGCTCTTCCAGCAGACCCGGCACATCAAAATCGGGACGGGTTGCCAGCGTAATGTTCATTTCGCTGGTGCCGTCCAGATACTGATCTTCACCCATCGAATTAAGCGTAAACTTTTCTCCTGGTTTCAGATAGCTGACCAGACGGTCGGTTACAAAAGGCTGGGCCGCACGAACCGCAATATCCCATTCCCGATCAAACGACAGGGCTGGCGCTTTTGCATCCCCGACCTTCTCAGCCCTCACCTGCATCGAGATTTTGGCGTCCCCGACCTTCCTGCCGCGCAGCGGCAGATCAATGTCGCGTTTCCCGCCATCCTTGACAATAAAGGGTGGAATATCAAAGGCCAGCTTCTGGCTTTCCGTCTCCGCCACACCGGTCTTGCCACTGTTCGACAGCTCGACCCCATCGCTATAGCTGAAGCTCACCATCAGTTTCTGATCGCCACCGGAAAGATTATGGACCGACAGGGTTGTCTGCGCCTCATCTCCCGGTGCCAGAAAACGTGGCAACAGCAGATCGGCAACCACCGGATCGCGGACAATCATATCTGCAGCATCCGCCCCGACAGCATCGCTGCTATAGGTGACGGCCATCAGCCGCAGCTGTCCGGCAAAGTCCGGCAGCTCAAGCGTGATCACGCCATGACCTTTTTTATCAAGCTCGACATTACGCTCGAACAAGGCAACCGTCTTGACCGTACGGGTATTTGTGCCCTTGGTGTTCTGCAGGGCGATGCCATCACCACCACTGCGCAATTCCCCTACTGCTCCTTCTTCGCTACGGATCAGGCGACCATAGATATCGCGGATATCCAGCCCCAGAGAACGTTGCCCAAGGAAGTGTTCCGCCGGATCCGGGCTCTGATACCCGGTCAGGGCCAAAATACCTTCATCCACTGCCGCAAGTACCACGCGAACAGGACCGGAAAGCTTTTCACCCGACAGTTTTTTAACCTGCAACGCAATGTCAATGCTCTGGCGTGGCAGGGTTACTTCCGGTGCGGTTATCTCGACAGCCAGTTCGTGATCCTTGCGTCCGATCGAAAACCACTCCAGCCCCATGGCCCGGATCGGCAAAAGCGAAACCTTCCCGGCTTCAGGCCGGAAGCCCGTAACCATCACGTAAGCACCAGGTCCCCAGTCGTCTTCGACTTCAATCTCGACTTCGGAACCCTCGGCATCCAGATCGATAACCTGGCTATGGCGCAGGCGTTCGTTGACCACCGAGATCAGCGCCTTGCCCTCGAAAGGCGCCCGGACAAAAACCTTGATTGTTTCACCGGGCTCCAGATCCTTTTCAGAAAGGGTCAGTTCCAGCTGGTCCGGCGTATTCGGCTGATTTGAAGCAGACCACCAGCCAGCATAAAAGCGATAGCTGGCTGTAGAGGTTCCATCTGCATCCCGGATATCCAGACGATAGCGCCCATAACCCAGCGGCTGGCTGATCTCTGCCAGCCCGGTTTCATTGGTGGTCACCTCGCCAGCAGCAAAGGACTTGTCATAATAATCACTGCGGGAATACCAGGAACCATTCTGCCAGTACCAGTTATAGTCATACAGCTCCTCGACCCACTGATAAGCGATCTTGCGTCCGCCGAGGACCTCCCCTTCTCGCGACAGGGCAAGAACATCAAAGACCGCCTCTTCGTTTTCACCGATATTTCCGGCAAATCGGGGCTTGAGACCCACTTCAACTTCCCGTGGGCGAATAGGGATACGCTTGATCCCGGTCACAGGACGACCACCGCTGTCAAAAACACTGCCGGCAAACACAGCCTGAAGCGGGGTTGAAACTTCCGGTGTTCCTTCCATATTCCGGCTGATATAGGCCTTTCCTTCCGCGTTGGTTCTAAACGCTTCGGAATTGAACTGGTGGGTCACATAGTTTTCCTGAACCTCGCCAAACTGATAGTCCTTAAAGGCAGGATAGGGCGTCGGGTTGGCTTCGATTGAAAAGGCCATCTCCCCTTTCAGGTCAGCCGCAGGCGGTCCAAAATAGAATTTCCCCTCAATCCAGAAATTGGCCAGACTTTCGGGCGTCAGAAACACGTCCGTGTTACTCAGCTCGACGGCCATCCGTTGCGGAACAAAGTCCTCTACCTGGAAACCGACCGATCCCAGAATACTGCTGTCCTCGCCCACATGGGCCGTCACTTGCCAGGTGCCCGACCGTGCCGCGCCAGAGATTGGAATATCCAGCCCGAGACCGCCCTGGGCATCACTTGATACGGTCTTTTTCCACAGCTCGACACCCCCGGGGCGCATAACCCGCAGGGTCAGGGGAACATTACCCGCCGCTTTGGCTTCGGCATCGCGCAAAATCGCAGACAGCCGGACGGTTTCGCCCGGGCGGTAAACGCCGCGTTCAGTAAAGAGAAAAGCATCCATGGACTGGGGCGCCTGACGGCCGGAAACCCCGCGCTCGCTCAGATCCAGTGCCGGACCATCAAGCTGGATAAAATTGTAGTCGCCCTTTTCACTGCGGGCTGTCAGATAGGCGGGACTGTTCCCCCCCTTGCCGCGCAGAAGTCCAGGCGCAAAGGAAACCATTCCCTGATCATCACTCTCGAGCGTTCCGAGGATCTCGTTGTTACGCGCAACAAGTTCCAGCGTCACATCCTCCAGTGCCTCAGCACTTTCCAGCGAGCGGGTAAAGACATGAAGGCCATCAGCGCCGGTAAAACTGGTCAGGCCAAGATCTGAAACCACCAGCCACTGGGTGGCCTGGGCCTGCCAGCGCATTTGCTCATCGCGATCACCCGGACTTGCCACCAGGGCATAGATCCCCGGCTTGCGGGCTTCACTTTTGGTTTCGAACAGGCCATCGAGCGGGATATTGGTCACCACCTCCCGGTTGGGCTGGCTGGCGATCTCTACTGTTCCCTTCCAGACCAGCATCCCGCTGTTATACTCGATCTCCTGCTCCATATAGGCATTAAGGTCGCTGCTCAGTAATCCCTGGATCAGGACGGTATCCAGATTGCGGCTGCCAATGCGATAAAGGCTCAGCTGGACATCATCCTGATTGACCGTCTTCAATGGCACGACATTGTTGCTCTGGGCTGGCAGAACATAGTTATCCCGGCCCAGCAGAATACGCGACCGCATATCTCCGACTTTGAAAGACCGGGTTGTCGCCTGATAGAGCTTGCCCCCCTCTTCACCGGGCATACCTGCCTTGATCGTTACGTCATAGCTCTTGCCAAATTCCAGCCCATTGAGACAGATCCGCTCGCCCGCAACTGATATGTCCACATCGCTTGCTTCGCTCAGGCTCACATAGTCTTCCCCATGAAACCCGGGATCCCGGGGCAGCAGGGCTGAAAAGACCAGACAGGCACTTGGCCGGGCTTTCTCCAGATCGACCGCGATATTCACCAGCCGCAGATCAAAGCGTCCAAGCTGGGTCTGATACCAGTTCTGCATCCCTTCATTGTTCGCAAGCTCAAGCCCTTTTCGAATGAGATTAAGCCCGAGTTTCGGATCTCCCTGAGCCATCGCAACCTGCGCCATGGCAAAAATTCCCGACGCAGTTTCGATCGCATAGCCACTCAGTTCATATGTACGATAGGCCGCCCCCATGGCTGCTTCATAATTGCCATCGCGAAGATACCGGCGATACATACTCTCCCAATTCCCGCGGTAATCCGGATACTCGATCGAAGATATTTCGTCGCGATAGTTATTTTCCCAGCCACTGTCTTGATCAGGCAGGATCATATCGGCATAGAGATCACTGCCCTCAAGCTTCTGCTTGCGCCTTTCCTTGTCCTTGAGCCGGGCAACCAGTTCCTTCAGGGTGCGGTCCAGCTTGCGGGCCTTGTCGGAATAATCCGGTACGACAAACTCAGGATCAATCAGCGATGATTCAGTCTCGCTGCTCTCAACCGCGGCAACAGTCTCCGTTATGGGCGCGGGTATGGGCGCGGGCGCGGCTTCAACCTGGGCCTGGGCCACGGTCAACAGCGTGTTCCCGCCAGTAACCGCAGAAAGTGCCAGAACGGTCATCAGAAAAAGCCCACAAAGCCTTAACAACCTGCCTGCCTGAGTATATCGCATCGAATTTTTCCTGTTTTGCCCTCTCGAGGGTCATATCTGGATGTAGCTACAAGATGTGAACCTGAACCGGCTCACGAAAGTGGTCTCACCGGAAGAACGGCATGGAAACAGCCCCGGCGAAAGTAAAAGAAAACAGCCGCCCGGATTCAGCTCCTTACCAGGATTTACGAACTGTAAAATCGGCAGGTATTGGGACTGACAACCAAAGAGTGGCGGTAAAATATGACTGCAAAATGTTGTAATTTTGATCTTTTACACGTCATAGGCGATTCCGCCCAGCGACAAATAGCATGCCATCAAGAAAATTGCGGAACAGCCGCCCCACTGCCTGTTTCGACAGAGTCGTATAACACTGATCATCTGTACAAAGCCCAGGTCTACAGCGTGATCATGGCCTCATTAACCCTTTATTATCTCCAGGTCGACTATCATACGATATGTATACAAATTCAAGATTGACCACATAATTCAGGCACAACATACAAGGTGTTTTATTACCAGAATCAAGAGGGAATATCTGGGGAGTTAGGAACCTTACAACCGATCAGCAAAGCCGGCTCGCAACGGTTTAAACTGTTCAGTCCCAAGAGGCTGTTGCAGAGAGCTTATGCTCCGGGAGAATTTTTTGAGGATAATATCATATAGCCAGACTTTGCGTTTTGGTATTATTGCCGGTCTTTGCCTTATCACGGCTTCAGTTGCTCTTACCCTGTTCAGTCGCCAGCATGCCCTCAATGATCTGCAGGAAATGGCTGAGGAGAATAATGTCGTTCTGGCCCGTGCCCTCTCCAATACACTCATGGATGACCACGCAGCTTTTATTGAAGAAGCCCACAGGCTGGAGATCAGCTCCCTGCCTCAGCATGAACATATAGCCCGCCTTCAACAGGACGTCGTCAAACAGATCAGAAACCTGCCGGTGGTCAAGGTCAAGATCTATGACCGCTATGGCCTTACAGTCTTTTCGACCGATCCAGCCCAGATCGGTGACGACAAAAGTCTGCACCTTGGGTACCTGGCAGCAACAGGAGGAGAGGTTGTCAGCGCTTTGACCTACCGGGATACCTTCAACAGTCTGGAAGGTGTGGTGGAAAATCTGGATCTCCTGGAAAGCTATGTTCCAAGCTATGATGAAAAGGGGAAACTACTTGGCGTCTTTGAAATCTATCAGGATATTACAGCCTTTATGGCCCATGCCCGACAATCTGTGATTATTCTGATTACGGTTGTTGGATCGATCTTCTTGATACTTTACCTGCTTCTGCTTTTTGTTGTCTGGAGAAGCGAGAGGCTCACCCAAATCCAGAACTGGGAGAAACTTGATCTGATCAAGGCTGCTTCAGCAGCAGAGGCACGCAGCAAATCAAAGTCGGAGATTCTGGCAAACCTGAGCCATGAATTCAGGACCCCTCTCAATGCCATTCTTGGTTTCTCCGAAACTCTATCCCTGCAGATATTTGGTCCAATTGGCTCGCCAAAATATCTGGAATACCTTGATGACATCACTTCAAGCGGACAGCATTTGCTGGCCGTTATTGAAGATGTTCTGAATATGTCCCGGATAGAAAGCGGGCACTTTGAACTCGAAGAAACCGACTGTAATATCAATACCCTCATTACCAAAAGCATAAAGCTGGTCGAGAAGAACGCCCAGCGGAAAAACATCACAATTTCATGTGAGCTTAATGTACAGCAGCATATTTTCCGGGGAGACGAACTCCACCTGAAACAGGCATTGGTCAATGGCCTTGCCAATGCAATCAAGTTTACACCTGAACAGGGGCAGGTTTGCGTAACCGCAGGACAAAGCCCGGAAGGAAATCTTCATATCTCTGTCACCGACACTGGTATTGGTATAGCCGACGAGGATATTCCTTTGGTATTAACTCCCTTTGGCCGGGTCGAAAACAACTATATCAGCAAAGCAGGGGGAACAGGGTTGGGGCTTCCGATTGCCAAGGCTCTGATCGAACTGCATGGAGGTACCCTGACACTGTCAAGTCATCTGGGTGAGGGAACCACTTTTTGTATCACTTTGCCCTGTCATCGCCTTTTCAATGACATTCCTGTTAAGAGAGTTTCCGGAGGGTCAGTAGCCTTTTGATCATCACTCATTATTAATTGTGAAAATTAACTCTGTGCAAACCACTCGACAGTATACTTGGCTTTAAGAAACCCGCACCGCCTCCCGTTTACTTAACAGATCAGGTAAGCCTTTTCTCCTATGGATCTCGGTATAGATACGTCACTTTCCCGCCCCGTCTTTGCTCCCTCCCGGGAAGCAGGAACCACCAGGGAGGATCCAGTTATTGAGGATGCATCCTCCTCCGCGGAAACCGTTAGTGTCTCACCGCAACCATCAGCGTCCTCCCATTCTCCGAATAACATTTCCTTTCCCCTTGCCATTCTGCTTGTGGCCACAACCTATTTCATTACCGGTTGGGCCGGGCTGACCTGGGCGATTGACACGGGCTTTGCCACAGCAATCTGGCCCCCCTCCGGTATTGCTCTCGCTGGGCTTCTCCTGTTTGGCTATCGCGTCGCCCCCGCTGTTTTCCTCGGAAGTTTTTTTGCCAATATTCTTTCAGTAAATTCATTTGAGATGTTGAGCCAGACAACTCCGACAGCTTATCTGGCTGCCGCCGTGATTGCGGGGGGAGCCACTCTCCAGGCCGCGGGTTCGGCTTGGCTCGTCCGGCGTTTCGGTGGCTATCCCAATCCCCTTATCGAACCGGGAAAAATCATTCTTTTTTTCATTTATGCCGGACCACTCGGCTGCCTGATCAATGCCCTCGTCGGTTCATCAACCCTTCTGCTGACAGGCACCATTCCCTCAGAAGCCTGGCTCGTTACAGCCTTCACCTGGTGGAGCGGTGATACCCTCGGCGTGTTGATTTTCACCCCCCTGATCCTCGTGTGGGGACTGGATGCCAAAGGAAACCGTCGCCTCCCGGTTACTCTTTTACTGCTCACGACTTTCGTTGTGGCGATTGGCGCCTATCTCTATGTACTCTCCCTCGACAAAAAAAATGTCATTGATGATCTGCATACCCGGGCAGAGGACATCTCGAAGAAGCTTGAACTGACTCTCAAAGGGCATCTCAGCGTGCTTGCAACCCAGGAAGGGGTTTTCCACGCATTACAAAATGTTACCCCGGCCCAGTTCAGGGATTTTTCTTCTCCGGCCTTAACAGAATTCCCGGCCCTCCACGCCCTGTCCTGGAACCAGCGTTTCAGCGACGAAGAACGCCCTGACATAGAAGCATTTTATCGACAACACTACGGCCCGAAACGCCGCATAACCCAGCGTACAGCTGATGGCACCCTGATCCCGGCTGAGAAAAACCCGGAATATGTATCGGTGATGATGATCGAGCCTCTGGAAAAAAACCTCAAGGCACTGGGGTTTAATGTTCTGTCTAACCCGGTGGCCCAGCAGGCCCTCGACCTTGCCCGGGACACTGCTCAACAGACCATGACAGGAAGAATAAGACTTATTCAGGAAACCGGCACGCAATCTGCTGTGCTCGTATTCCGCCCCCATTTCCCCCAGAACCTGCCTCGTGATACGCCGCAAAGCAGGCAAGATAATCTGGTTGGCTATCACACTGCAGTACTGCGTATTGGAGACATTCTTGAAACAGTGGCTCCCTATGCCCGGACCTATGGCCTGGATCTTCAGCTGTTCGATCGCACTGCCGAGCCTGGACAGCAGCTTCTCTTCAGTACCTTCGCTCCCAATGTCTCGGTTGAGGATATCAACCTCGATCATTCAACAAGCAAAACCGCAAGCTGGACCTATAAAATCCCGATGCCCGGTCGTGATTGGGAACTCTGTACGTACGTACAACAGAGCTTTTTGAGCCAGCGCCTCGAGAAAAGCGGGTGGGATGTCCTGATTCCCGGCCTGATCATCTCTTCCCTGATTGGCCTCTTTACCCTTTTCCGCACGGGCCATTTTTTACAGATGGAACAGTCCATTGACGAGAGAACCAAGGATCTCCGGCGCGAGATTGCAGAACGCAAACTGGCGGAACAGGCATTACTGGTTGCCAAAGCCGAAGCAGAACAGGCCAGCAGAAGCAAGTCCGAATTTCTGGCGACCATGAGCCATGAAATCCGAACCCCCATGACCGGCGTCATCGGCTTTGCCGACCTGCTGCTGGCTGGGGATCTTGCCCCTGGAAACCGGGAAAAAGTCGGCTGGATCAAGGACTGCTCAAATGCTCTGCTCCGCATTCTCAACGATATCCTTGATATGTCGAAAATTGATGCCGGCAAGATGCAAATCGCCCCGATAGATTTTTCCCTTCCGGAATTGATAGACGATGTACTGACTCTCTTTGCCCCTCAGCAAAAGGAAAAAAAGGAAGTTGAGCTCGTTCTCAAACTTTCAGAGGACTTTCCAACAGCTCTCAAGGCTGACCCGACCCGTATCCGCCAGATCCTGATCAATCTCATCGGCAATGCCTACAAATTCACCCAGAAAGGCAGTATCACGATTGAGGGCAGCCTTGAAAAGGCTGTTGGTACCGGGACTGACAAGTTCAAAATCTCTGTCACCGATACCGGGATTGGCATTCACCCGGATATACTGCCACGACTTTTCAGGGAATTCAGTCAGGCTGACGCCTCTATTTCCCGCAAGTTCGAAGGCACAGGTCTGGGGCTGGTTATTTGCAAACGTCTGGCTGAACTGATGGGCGGTAAAATCGGCGCAACCAGCAAGCTTGGTCAGGGAAGCTGTTTCTGGTTCTCCCTGCCCTGGATCGAGGCAACGGGCAACATCACCAAGCTGGATCAGATCCTGCCGCAGTCGAACTACAACACCAACCGTTCTCTCGATATTCTCATTGCCGAGGACAACCGGATCAACCAGAAAATTATCGAGGCGGTGATCACGGCCCTGGGGCATAAAACCACCTTCACAAGCAACGGACGCGAGGTAATGTTGGCCCATAAGAAGGGTCAGTATGATCTTATCTTGATGGATGTCCGCATGCCGGAGATGTCCGGGCCAGAAGCGACGCTTGCGATCCGCCAGTTGGAGGGTGAAAAGGCGTCGATCCCGATTATTGCCGTCACGGCGGATGCAATGATTGAAAACCGGCAGGAATATTTTGATAGCGGCATGAATGACTGTGTCACCAAACCGATTGATCGCGATGAACTTGTCGCGGCAATCAATCGGGTTATGAGTACAGAAATCCACAGCCCTGACACCCGGCCGGACGGCCAGGAGAAAGAGGGGGCCAGTCAGCCTCTATCCGGAAAAGAGCTGCCTAAAAAACCTGCCAAAAAATCCACAAAAGCCCCCGTCCCCATACCAGAGCCGGAAGCAGGTGTAGACGCAGACGCAGACGCTGACGCAGAACCCCCGGCTGAATTTACAGCAGAGGTCGAAGACATCCTCAAAAAGTTGCAAAGTGTGGCCAGCGAGTATACTCAAAAGAACAAGTAAACTCTTTCCTGTCGACGGCCACCTGCGCAAGGTAAGATCTGCCATGAAACCACGCCTGTTTGTCCTTGAGATGCCTTTCACCGATCCTGAACTTGTTCCCCCGTCATCAAGCGACAGCTGGTTTTGCAGCCACTGTGCCCTGATCGAAGGCGCCCTGATGGTCAACCCGCAATGGCTGGATCATATTGAACTCAAACGGATCGCCTTTCCCCGCCCGAGACAGGAACTGGTGGCCTTACTCGGAGAAGACAAACAGTGGTTGCCCGTACTGGTACTCTCCGACTGGGAAGGGCAAAAGGACGGGGAAAAGCAGACCATCACCGATCCGGTCGCAATCACCCGCTATCTTGCAGAAGAATTTGGTGGTGCAGCCCCTCATCCATAAGAGAACAGCAAGCTGAACAACCAACCTCCTAACAAACTGAAGTATCACCAGACAGGCCATGAACAAGCTCAAGAGAAATGATCGCGCCTTTGACGAGGCCTGCCAGTTTATCATCAAGCTCGGCACAGCGGTAAATGGCTATGGCCCTTCTGCCGCCCGGCTGGAATCATTCCTTGTCCGGGTCACGGAATCTCTTGGCTATCACGGAGTCTTTCGCTCGACACCTTCCGAAATCACCTTTGCCTTCTGGCAAGAAGACCAGCTGTGGCAGCGCACCCATATTGTCGCGGTCCCGGCGGGCGGCTACAACATGGCCAAGCTGGCCTATGTCGGCGAGTTGGTCGACAAGCTGGTCGCGGGCGAGCTGTCTCTTGCCAGGGCCTCAAAGCGCCTTGACGAAATTGACGGCCTGCCCAATCCCTGGGGCGTCACCAGCTACGCTCTCAGCTTTGCGCTGGTCGGCCTCGGGTTTGCCGGGCTGATCCAGGGCAACCGCTGGGACATTCTCTTTTCCGGCCTGCTGTCTTTGCTGGTCTATGCCATCGCCGTGATATCGGAACGGGTCGGCGGACGGCTGGCCGATGCCCTGCCCTTTGTCAGTGCCTATATTGCCGGGCTCTGCGCTGCCGCGCTCAAGCTGTTCCTGCCCGAAATCAACCACACGGTTGTTACCCTCTCGGCCATTGTCATTCTGATTCCCGGCTTTGCCGTCAGTGCAGGGATTATCGAAATTGTCG
This sequence comes from Kiloniella laminariae, assembly GCF_027214005.1. GTDB lineage: Bacteria > Pseudomonadota > Alphaproteobacteria > Kiloniellales > Kiloniellaceae > Kiloniella > Kiloniella laminariae_A. Next base: position 889,933 of record NZ_JAPWGY010000001.1, on the reverse strand, counting down.
ATAACTATGTAGTCGCCGGTTCCGCGCGCCTTATCGGCGGGCTGGTCTATCTGATCAAACAGTTCACCGGGGCCTGGCTCGGCATTGCCTCGGTCGGTGTGCTCTGGGATGCCGCCCCCGGCACCACGGAATCAACCCTCGGCGATCATTTCATCTGGCTCTATATCAGCCTGCTGTTCATGGGGCTTTGTGTCGCCTACCAGACTCTCTGGCGCGATGTCTTCTGGGTCCTGGTCAGCTGCGCGCTCTCCTATGGCGGGGTGATGCTGTCCAGCCAGCTGCTCTCGGCCAATCTCGGGGCACTTTTTGGCGCTATCGTTGCCGGGATTTTTGCCAACCTCTGGTCACGGGCCACCGGACGCCCGACCTCGATCGTGCTGATCCCGGCCATCACCGTGCTGGTCAGTGGTTCGATCGGTTTCCGCGGCCTGATTGTTGCCGCCGCAGGTGAAACCGACAAGGGGGTGGACCAGTTCATGCAGATGTTTATCGTTGCCCTGACCATTGCCGCGGGCCTGCTGGTCTCCAACACCATCCTGCGTCCCAAGGTTACGTTGTAACCCTTGTATTTGGGATCATTTCTCCGGCTTTGATCGCTTCGTCCAACACGACTTGCTCACAAGCCATGAAAATTCCACAATGCGGGTGTTAGCTGTAACGCTCGAACCCTGTCCTTCAGCCATGGTCGCATTATGAAAAGCCTGTTCCTCGCCTTTTTTGTCTCTCTCGGTCTCAGCAGTCCGGCCCTTGCCCAAACCTCTTCAGCAACCAGCTTCCCGGCGCTGGAGTTGCTGGAACAGGCCGACGCACTTTATGATGACGGCGATCAGGAAGCCGCCAGAGCCCTGTATCTTCAGGCCGCCGGGCTTGGTTCTGCCGAAGGCCATTTCGAGCTGTCCTACAAATACATCCTGCCGGAAGAACAACGGCTTTATCACCTGAGCGAGGCAGCAAAACTCGGCCATGGCGAGGCGCTGGGTTATGTGCTTGATGCCCTGGTCTTTCGCGCCGACAGCCTGCGCCGCGCCAATCCCCAAGCCGCCCTCGATCTGTTTTATCAGGCCCAGCAGGTCAATCCGGCGCTGGAACTTTACGACGGCGAAGCAAAGCTGCGGGTGTTACAGATGGCGGCAGAACCCCGGAACTTTGACCCCGACGCTTTCATCACCCGTTACAAGCTGGACGAAGCCGCCCTGGAAGATGATTTTTATGGCATCTGGCAACTGGCCGAGGAAGCCTCGCGCGGCGGACGCTTTGGCAAGCCTGACCCGGAACTGGTGCTTAATCTTGTGATCCGCGGCGGCTCCGTCCCGGCGGAAACCGCGGCGGCGATCCGCGACAGCTACACCAACTGGAAAGCCGACAAGGTTGTTCCCTTCAATATCTGTGACTATGTCACCAGTGGATCAGGCATGGGCTTTTGCGCCGCCCGCAGTGAAAAACAGGACAACCAGACCCGCAACGATCAGCTTGACCTGCTCAAGGCCGGAATCGCCCCGGAACTCCACCCGCTGCTAGAGCAGGCCTATAGCGATGCCAGCCTTTTCATCAATGCCAAAACAACAAAGGAAGAAGGCCACGGCGGCACCGGGCGCGCCGCCTGGATCAACAATTCGGCCATGGAACAGAAAAACGCCTGGATTGCCATGGTTCGGCAGGTCCAGAACCGAAAGCTGGTTCCCCGCAGCCCGCAGGATTTCGCCAGCACTGACCGCGCCCTGAACAGCGCCTATAAAGACGCCATGGCCTTTCTCGCCCAACCGGATCAGCCCGATTATCTGCCGACCCCGGACGATCTGCGCGAGGTCCAGCGCCTCTGGCTGCCCTACCGCGACAGCACCGCAAAGCTGTTACAGGCTCTCAACCCCTCTCTCCAGCAACCGGATCTGCTGAGCTGGCTGAGCAACAGCCGCACCGCCCAGCTCAAGCTGTTGCTGCAATAATCATCCTTTTGACGGGGATGGATCGAAGCCCTGCATGAGATAGCGGATGCAGTTGACGCCCGGTCAAAAGCCGTGGCATAAAATGAGCAGGGCTTTTCCCGAAGCCTCCCCGTCCGCGGAAAGGGCTGCGCCCACAAGAAACCAGAGTTTTTCATAAACGATTTCCTGACCTGTCAGGCGGACGCAGGCTTTTTCATGGGATAATCGTATGTCTTCACAAAAACCGGAAAGCCCGGCCCCACGCCCCGACAACAACGACAACGCCAAGGCAAAAACACCGCAACAGCCACAGCAGACCCCGGCCTCGCGATCCATGTTCAGCGGGGCGCTCAATCTTGAACAACAGAAAAAACGTGCCAAGGATCTGCTCAAGGCCTTTGCAACCGGAAACAGATCTGCCCTGCAGCGCTTTGCCGCCTGCCATTCCTCTGGCCACGCGTCAGGTGTAGCCACTGCCAGACTGGCCGATGCCCAGCTGGTGATCGCCCGCGAGGCCGGTTTTGCCAGCTGGCCCAAACTCAAGACCCATTGCGACCGTCTGGCCCTGCGCAAAAAACAGATTGCCACAAGCACTGTTCCCCGGCTGGACAGTCCGCAAACCCTGCATCTTCGCTGTGGTTCGGACATCCGCCATGCGCTTGAGATCGCTGGATTTACCGGGGCTTTCCACGAATTTTCCGACCCCTTCTGTCAAGGCCCCTTGCCCGACCTGCCCCTTGAGGGGTTTCTGAAACAGCGGGCTGATTTTATCACCTCGGCCTACGGACTTGATCCGGAAGATACTCTGGGCCGACAGCGTCAGGCCTATGACGGGCTGGACAGGCTGCAGGACTACAGCCGGGTTGTGCTCTGGTTTGAACACGACAGCTATGACCAGCTGATCCTGGCTTTTCTGCTGGATTATATCGCCCGCGCTTTCCCGTCACTGCTTTCCCCTGTGGCTGATCCGGACAGCACGACTTCCGGCAACGGCCCCTCTCCGGCAGAAGGCCTCCCCCGCTTCGAGCTGATCTGCGTCGATCAGGTTCCCGGCCTGCCTGATTTTACCGGGCTGGGACAACTGGCACCGGAACTGCTGATCTGGCTGTGGGAAAACCGACGGGAAAAAATCACACCCGAACAGCTCAAACTTGGTACCCGGGTCTGGAACGCCCTGCGCCAGCCCACCCCACAGGCGCTTGAGACGCTGGTCACAGAAGGCACCGCCGCAATTCCGCCTATGGCTGCGGCTTTGAAACGCCACCTGCAGGAACTGCCCGATCCGCTCACCGGGTTGAGCCTGACCCAGCGTCTGACGCTGGAAATCCTCGATCAGGACGGGCCGCTTACGGGGGGCAGGCTTTTTGGCCAGCTGATGCGCGAACGTGAACCCCTGCCCTATCTGGGTGATCTGATGTACTGGCATGAACTGGTGATGTTGCGACAGGCGGCAGAGCCTTTGCTGGACGACAACCGCGATCCGGATGCACCGCCGCAGATCTGGCCGGATCGTCTGATCCATATTACACAATGCGGGCGAGATGTGCTGGCCGGAAAAGCCAATTATCTTGACCTGACCAGCCGTGACCGCTGGGTCGGTGGGATCAGGGTTGCGGCTAAAGGGTTCCTCAATCCGGGGGACTAACTCCCCCCTCAGGACGGCGGAACAGATGGGGACAAACCGTGTTTTTCCAGCAGCTTGTCATAACTCCCGTCGGCCTTCATCTGCTCCAGTTCCCGGGTAAAAAGCGCCATGATCTTTTGATGGTCCGGGCTCTTTCGGGAAATGGCAAGGAAGAGATCCTTGGCCTCCAGCACGTGCTTTGCATAACGAAAGGGATCGCCTTCGGGATAGAGCATCCGGGCGGTATGGCGAACAACCAGTTCATCATCGATCACGGCATCAACCCGGCCATTGGCCAGCTTCATCAGATTGCCTTCCAGACTTTGCGTCGGGTCGCGTTTGAACCCGGTCGCGGCAAGGAACTCTTCCGGATAGGCATAGTCCTGCATCGTGCCGACAATCAGGTTGTCCAGATCGGCAATGGTTTCAATTTCGGGATCGCGATCAAGACAGGAAATCAGCACCAGCCTGTTCTGCGCCAGAACCGGGCCAAAAGCCACATATTCATTCCGTTCGTCGGTGTACCATATATGCGGGATCAGATCGACCTCGCCGCGCTGGGCTTCCTTGAGGATACGCGACCAAGGCAGGTCCCGGATCACGGTATCATAGCCCGCACGTTTCATGCCGATGCTGGTCAACTCGGTCAGAAAGCCGTGCCCCGGCAGCTCCGCCCCGGTATAGGGTGCCCAGTCTGACACGCCAATGACCAGCGGTCGTTTGCCCGGTTTTGCCAGTGTGTCTGCACTGGAAATCACCGGCACCAGAAGCCCGGCAAGAAACAGGAAAATTCCAGAGGCAAAAAAACGCCTCAGACCTTTTCCATTTTTCCAGTAACTGTACAAATAATCACCTGCCAGCTGCCCCCGCGTTGCCAATCTCCTGCGGCCAAGATATTCCCCGAGATATTCTAGCCTATCCTATCGTCAAAATCCTTACCTGTTTGTTACGGATGTGGCTGGATTTGATCTTTTCTGACAATTGCATGAGCCGGGGTCGCCCTGAACAATCGCAATACTAAGTTCCTATATTTTATTTACGATCATTCCGCGAACTGCTTTAGTAACTGCGGAATGAACAAGCACTTATGACCCGGCAATATCAGATGATTCGGGGAAAAAGCAAAAAAACGGGCGATTAAACGGTGTTAAATGAAAGATATTCTCCTAAGTGGTAGTAAGAGAATAAGCAACTCATTGATTACTATAGTAACTCTTGTTTGTAGTTTTTCTCTTTTGGCACACTCTCAAGAAGAGGGCGATAATAGAAACAAATATATTGATACTGAATATTATATACTGGAAAGTCTGTATCAGGAAAATATTCGTCGAAAAGATGATTCAGCATATGCGAAGTTTGTAAAAGCAATTTATCGTGTCGTCAATTCGACTGGTTTGCCACCAACGATGATTTCTATACCTGGTCGTATATTAGTCCAGTCTTCTGGATCTCTTGTGGATAATTATGCTGGCGGTGTCCTTCCCTTGATTCATTTCGGCCAACTTGAAGGGAAGAAACATATCTTTCTCAATATTACACAAGCCCAACTTCTCGCACGAGCATGGTATCTCAAACACCCTGAAAGTTCACATGAGGTGCTGTCTACATATGCAATTAAGAGTGAAGATTTTTTGAAAATTGTTAAAGACTATGAGGGACTGCTTCAAAGCGGTTCTGTCCCAAATTCAGCACGAATTCAAGAGCTTCATAACAAAATTCCCAAACCTTTAATGTTTTTGGCAAAATTATTTGATTTCCCAAAAGGACAGGGAGCACTACCCGCTAATGCCATGGCTGGCTATCGTATTAGCAGGTGTATCGAAGATACTCTGCCATTTCTTGAGAAACTCGTTAAAATGAATTTTGAGATATTTGGTTTAGTCCCTAGCGGCAGTAATGATATTTCGTTAATTGCTGAAAGTGATCTGATCCCACTAACTCCGGAATGCCTGTAAAGAGATGGTAACAGGTTGACATTCCCGTTTCTGGCTTGTTCTAGTTTAGGCAACTTTTTTTGATTTTCCCCCTTTTTTTCTGATCTTGGAAAGCCCACGATAAAGACCTGTTTTGGTGTTAATCAGGATCTAAAACTTTATTCCGACGGGCGGAACAGAGTTAGCAAAAATCCCATGGAACAATCAGCGACAAGGTTTTCATGACGGAAACTCAGGTTTCAAAAAATATCCCGCGTGATCCCGTTGATCTGGCGATCCAGCAACTTAAAAAAGCGGCGTTTATCGAGCATCCCGGGATGATTGCCGAGGCTTGTGTCAAGCTCTATGGCTTTCGCGGGGATGCCGTGTCCCCTCTGCTTCAGGAACTGCGAAAAGTTGACCTGACCCGGCTTGAACACAAAAATATAATATCCCTGATCAGCAGTATCAGTACCATTCTACATGATCTCGACGAAGCCAGTTCCCGCGCCTTTATCACCGAGGCCTTGCAACAGGAATGTCATCCCTCGATCCGGCGGACGCTTGGGATTGTCGCACGCTTCAGCCTTGACAATTACCGCACAATCACACTTGGGCAGATCCAGATCTTTGAAGACAAAACCATCGATCCCGAACAGCAGGCGAGTGCCAAAGTCGAAAGCTGGTTGCACAATATCTCTGCCGAGGATCGTTCCCGGATTTCGCGAATTTTTATCCTTCCAGGTCGGGAGGACTACGATTACGCCAGCTTTCACCTCGCCTGGTTCAATGTTATCACCCTGAGATGGGATCGATATGCCAGACCGGACAACCGGTTTTTACAGCTCGTCTTTGGCAGGGGGCTGAATTTCCTGCGTGAAATCAGTTTATACCAGGAAGTCGCGCATTGTGTTTTCGGGCACAGAGATCACGACAGGGACGAAGAAAAACAGGCCAAAATCTACACTGCCAAGATCACAAAAACCCTCTACCCGCGCCTGTCCTTTGTATTAAAGACCGTGAATAGAATTAATCCGATTTTTTAAGTAAGTGAGAGAAATTATTCCTTCTAGCAGGGAGGAAAAGAACAGACCGGGCTTTTCAGTAAAAAACGGGGTAAACCCTGATGACCCACCGTTCTGAAAACCTGCTCACCAGATTGTCGCAACATGCTCATAAGCCAGAATCTTGCTATCGGCAGTAAGCAGGGGGATGGCGAACTTCCGGGCAGTGGCAACAATCATCCGGTCCGCCGGGTCTTTGTGAAACAGTCCGGGCAGCAGAGTTGATTTGACTGCAATCTCATTATCTACCGGAACAAAACGCAGTCCTTCTATTTGTGAAACCTGTTCAAGCCAACGGTCGACTTCCATGGTCAAAACCAGCCGTTCTTTCTGTATCAGCATGGCAATTTCCCAAGCAGATATCGAAGAGACAAGGATTTCCCCCTGCTCTGCCCGGGCCTGCTCAATCGCCTTTGCTGCATTATCAGAAAGCGCACTATCCCCCGACACCCACCAGACCAGTACATGGGTATCCAGCAAGATCATCAGGCCAGATCCCAATCGTTCTCGCCCACCGGATCATGGGGCGTTTCAAACTTTACCACGGTTCCCCGAAGCAGGGTCAGCGGATCGGGTTTATCCTGCAGCAATTTACGGATTTCCAATGTCGGCTTGCCATGATCGGTTATGATCTTGCTTTCCCCGGTTTGCTCTATCCCGCGGAAAAGCTCAAGCGCCTTGGCCTTGAATTCAGTTTTCGAGACAGTTTCCATTACCTGAGTTTCCTGGATTTCCTCTGATGACGGCTTCATATGGTCATCATAATCCAAAATGACCATAACGAATAGTCATTTTATGCTCCTGAAAATGCGCCGGATGGAAAGTCCCCAAACGGGATGGTCTGGAAGGGGAAATTCCCCTTCCGGTCTTAAGCCCCTGCCCCTAGCCCAGTTTGACTGCGCCCAGTTTACCGGGCGAGGTCAGGTCTTTCAGTCCGGCGGCGAGGTTTTTGATTTTTTCCGGGGTATAGGCGTCGTAAAAGCCCTGGTTGCTGCGGCCTATCGCGTGTTCGGCCGAGAAGCTGCCGTTGAAATCCTCGACCACGCGGGTGACGACCCAGTTGCGCAAGGAGGGGATAAAGCTCTCGTCAGCAAGGCGCGGGTCGTCTTTGGCGATGGCGAGGTTAAAGTGCAGGCCCCCGTCGCCGATATGGCCGAAGTCACAGATGCGCACCTCGGGAAAGTGCTTGGGCAGGTCCTGCGCCATGGCCGCACGGAATTCCATCAGCACACCGCGGCGGAAGGAAACGTCGAAGGGCACCAGCTTGCCCGCGTGTTTGACCCCTTCTGACAGGGCGTGGCGCAGAGACCACATTTCCTCGGGCCGCCCGATAAAGGCATTGGCCAGCGGTTCGCCGTCAAATTCCCAGATCTCAGCCAACACGGCTTCGAGCAGGTCATCCAGGCTTTCTTCCGCATCGCGTTTGTCCCAGCTGCGAGAGACCTCGGCAAGAATGGCATAGCCGGGCAGTTCGCCGCCGGGAAAGGGATTGCGCAGCGAAGGCACATGATCAAAGGCACAAGCCATGGCCTCGGCGGACATGCCTTCAAAGGCGGTGAGCTGACTGCCACATCGTTCTTCAAGCGCGCGCAACAGCGGCAGCACAGCTTCTTCATCGCGCGGCACCAGCAGGGCGGCGGCAGACTGTTTCGGCAGGCGCTCGACATTGAGCACGGCTTCGGTAATCACGCCGTAAACGCCTGAGGTGCCGATAAAGATCTGCTTCCAGTCCACCCCGGTGTTGTCCTTGCGCAGGCCCGACATGAAATCCAGCTCGGTGCCCTGTGCATCGGCCAGCACAACCTTGATACCCAGTGTGTTCTGGCGCACATCACCATAGCGCAGGAAGCGCGCGCCGCCGGTATTGGTTGCGATCATGCCGCCAATGCGCGGGTCTGCACCCAGATCGATGGGAAAGCTGTAACCGCGTTCGGCCAGAAAGCTGTTGAGATCTGACAGCCGCACCCCGGCCCCGACGGTGACCGAGCGGTTGTCTTCGTCCAGTTCGATCTTTCCATTCTGATCCCGTAAAGTCAGGCGATCCAGCGACAGCACGCCTTGCGTGCCAGTGCCGTCCGGGGTCGAGGCCCCGACCAGACCGCTGTTGCCCGACTGCGGGATCAGGCAGATGCCCTGGGTTACGCAATAGGCCAGCACCCGCGACAGTTCTGCACTGTTTTGCGGGCGGGCGACAAAAGCCGCTGTCCCAGCGCCATAGCGCACGCAGGTTTCATAAGTCGCCAGATCCGCTGTTCCCTGTAGCAGCCCCTTGTCGCCAAGAATTTCCTGCAGATCAGCAAGCTGTCTTTCCGTTACAGAGGATGCGGTTACGCAAGAAGAAGACGCGGCTACAACAGGATCAGACATGACAGTTCCAGAACTCGGTATATTTCAGCAACACAAACGAAGGGGACGCTATCGTCCCCCCGTTCCGGTGTATTCTTTATAGGCCTGCTGCGGTCAGGGGATCAAGCCGCGACATCTGCCTTGTCGATTGAAGCTTTTGCAGGTTGGGCTTTTTCCGACAACAGGGCCTGACAGGCGGCAAAAGAGGCCTGCTCCAGCTCGGCATAGAGGGCCAGTTCGTCATGGACCTTTGCCCCCAGATCCGCTTCAAAGCTGCTCTGGCTCGGGTTGGCATAGACGATCTCCGCCCCTGTATCGCCCAGATTGGACTGGAAAATTCCGGCGGCGGATACCGGAAGGAAGTCTTCATAGATAATCGGATCAAAACGGATCAGTCCGATTTCCAACAGTCCTTCAAGGGTTCCGCTGATGCCGACAGAACGGGCCAGCTCTGCCCCTTTGTCGGTCAGGGAGTAGCGGAAAAACGCCAGTCCCTCTGCACGCAGTTCGGCATAGCTGTCCGGAAAGGCGCGGAACTTTTCCAGCAGCAGGGTCTCATAGGTTCCCTCACCCGCGCGCACCGCCGCCCGCGTTGCCTCCAGCAGATCGTCATAGAGCTTGCGCCCCTTGGCTGTCAGGGCAATACCGCGCTGTTCAATCTCGCCAAAACGGGCCGTGTGTGATCCTTCGCTCCAGCCTGTTCCCTCAGCCGTCCTGAACAGCACCTTTTCTTCCAGCGCCTTGAACGATGTCTGGCGCAGCAGGATCGGGCAGTTCCGTTCGGGCGGGCCTTCGATCACCTCTTTCGGATTGATGCCCCGGCCCGGCATGGCGCGTTGAACCGCGTCAATATCCAGGGTGCGCGGGGTCAGGTGGTTGATATGCGGGCCGTGGAACGACACGATATCGGCGATCAGGCGGTGCTCGTCGTGCAGCTTCTGATAGAGATCCGCATCAACAATCGCCTTGCTGTGCCAACGGAATGTTTCCAGTGCCTCGGTGACAAAACGCGCCGCGTCTTCTTCGTTGAGCCCCCCCTGGGCCTCGGCCCGGTCAATCAGGTTGCGCGCCGCCGGGGTAAAGATATCACGGGCAGCCAGAACGGCTTCGGCAGCCCGGCGAAGCTCGGCATCCTCGATCAGTTCCAGCCGCAACAGCGAGGTGAAAACCCGGAAAGGATTGATATTCAGGTCTGCTTCAGCCACCGGGCGAAAGGCGGTGGAATGCACCGGAATGCCCGCAACCGCCAGATCGTAATAGCCCACAGGCTCCATGCCCATCACCGCAAACAGACGCCGCAGGGTGTTGAGTTCCGCCGCGGTTCCCACCCGGATCGCCCCGTGGCGCTCCTCGGTGATCCGGTCCAGCCCGTTGCTGTGATCCAGCTGATCGCGCAACTGCGCGTCATCCGCCAGACGTGTGGCATTGATTTCCTCGACCAGCGCCATCAGCTCGCCATAGGCCGGAACTTCCTCGCGGTACATGGCCGACATGGCCTGGGAAAACTGCGATCTGATTTCATTCGCCGGAACAAAAGTGGACCTGGACTGGATATTATCGTTACTCATCACTTTATCTTCCTTCGCACACGCAGCAACAGAAACTATCTACTGTTCTCATCGCCGGGCTTATACAGCCGAAACAGGCGACTAAACAAGAGACCATCTGCCTTGGTATAACACCTTGCAATGCACCAAAGAAAACAGTGTTTTCTCATTTGCTCATGAGTTTTTAGAATGATTTCAATGAAATCCAAACACAAGCTGGTCAGGCAATCTGCAGAGAACTGATGAGAGACAGGAAAAAATCATGGTAAATAAAGACTTAATAGTCCTGTCAATCAGGATACAGGCACGTTAGGGTAGTAAAAATCAAACCCTGGGGGGGGGGATTTCCGATGTTTTTGCTTTGGCGTTGCTGGAGTGCCTTTACTGCTCTCATAGCGACCGTGCTTTGTATTCTGGCTCTCTTGTCAGTCTTGCAGCACAATGCCTTGCTGTCTGATCTGATACATCAACGTCTCAACGTGATAACCCAGTCTCTTGCCACCTCTTTCTCTCCGGTGACAGATCCCGGCTTACCGCTCTCCGGTCTGGACAATGCCCACAACCTGCTTGTCCAGGCCAAATCACTGGATCCGGAAATCGAAGCCATTCATGTTTTCACGCCCAACGGCACCCCGGTTCATTCCAGTCAGGCCCAATTTCCGGCCAGACTCTCCCTCGAAGACCTTGACCAGCGGCCCCAGAATCAATCCGGCAATTGGGCTCTGAATACGGAAGAACATTTAAAAAGCTATCGCACACTTTTTGATACAAACAAGAAGGCTGTCGGCACCATAGAAATCATTTACGCAAAGCAGACCTTTAAACGTATGATTGACAGGGTCTCCTGGACAGTTACCATCGCAACGGCGGCCCTGCTCCTGATTTTTTCCCTGCTGACCTTCCTTATCTTTCGCCTGCGTCTTGCCCGTGCCATCAAGGGTGCCCGGATGCTGCACAACTGGTTGCTTACGTCGAAAAACAACCATCCGCCGCGGCCAGGTGATCCGGATCTGGACCCCCAGTTTCTTGAACTGCAGCAGGATCTTTTAACTGCCGATAAAAACTATACACTGCTGAAAACCAGACTGGCTGAAACAGCCGAGGCAACACAAGCTCACCCTGTGTCAACCGATCAACCTGATCTGACAGATCAGACTGTCCAGATCATCATGTCCCCCTTGACCTTGACCTCATTGGGCCGAAGCTATGGACGCCAGCTTCTGCCCTGGGCGATCTCCCTTATTCTGCTCTCTGCTCTTTCGCTCGGGTTTGTCACCTATAAAAGCATCGACAGTTCTCTGGCGCCCGAGTTGTCCAGGCGAACCGAATTGATTGCACAGATCGCGAGCAGTAATATTCAACGCAGCATTGATGCCGGGGTCATGCTTGAACAGATGATCGGGCTGGAAGACTATTTTGACAAGCTGTTGGCAAACTTCCCCGAAGTCTCCTTCTTTGGCGTCGCCACCGGAAAGCTGGTCTTTCAGGCCGGGGACTGGCAACACTCGCTTTTACCTACGGCCCTAAACCAGAGCCAGAAGATGCCTGTTTATCCCCTGACCGCTTCAGGGGAACAGATCGGCTATCTTCTGATTGACCCCAGCTCGGACTATATCGCGTTACAATTCCGTTCGGTAGCCCTTGATCTTCTAGTGGTTATTCTGGTGGTTCTGCTATTGGCCTATGAAACGATGACACTGGTCATGACCCAATCTTTGACCTCTCCGCTCAACCGTCTCAAACATCTTGCCAGACTTCAGGCTGACAGCGATTTCTCCAACCACGTCAGACAGCGGCGCGGGCATCTTGGCGAAGCACTGATCAACCACCTTTCCGACCGGGTGATACAAATCAACCAACAGTATCGGATACAGCGGGACAAGCTCACCAGGCTTGCCGGCCAGAACCCTGAAAAATGCTCCCTTGTGGCCAGACTTCAGCAGCAGGCTGAAAAATTCCACCTGGGCGCAGGAAAACCACGCATCCTGACCTTTCCCTATATCAATGACATCCGGCTGGCACTTTTTCTCTTTGCTGCTGCCGATGAAATCGCCCTTTCCTTCTTCCCGATCTTTACCCGTGCAGCGGAAAATCCCCTAACCTGGATTGACCCGGCCATTGTCATCAGCCTCCCGCTGGCCGGTTATCTGATTGCCTATATGATCGCCACTCCCTTTTCCCGCGGCCTCTGCGAAAAATGGGGACCCAGAAAGTTTATTCCTTGTGTGCTTACGCTGGTACTTTTGACCAACATTGGGATGTTCTTTGCGACAAATGTCATTGAAATCATTCTTTTGCGCACCCTGGCCGGAGCAGGCTACGCACTGGCTGTTCTTGCCTGTCAGGACTATGTCATCGACATGACCCCAAGGGATCAGCGCAGCAAATCCCTTGGCATCTTCTCTGCCGCGCTCTTTGGCGGGATTTACGCAGGGACCGCTCTTGGTGGTGTGCTTGCCGATCGCTTTGGCCCATCAGCCGTATTTATGTTCAGCGCCGGACTGATCCTTTTTTCTGCCCTGCTTTTTTACAATATGATTCCTCAAGGGGTCCGGGTTACGGTAGAAAAAGAGCCGCCACTGACGCTCAAATCCATTCTGGCTCCTTTCAGAAACCGCAAGTTTTTTGCCGTCGTTGTTGGCCTTGCCATCCCGCAAAGCCTGATGGACCAGGTCTTTATTTCCTATCTTTTCTCCCTGCAACTCGATGCTCTTGACGCTTCGGCGGCAGATATAGCCCGCATGTTAATGCTCTATTTCCTGACCATTATGATTTCGGGGACCATTCTCGGCTGGCTGAACGCGCTGGGGCTCGAAGACCGTGCCATCGCTCTGCTCGGTTCTCTGCTGACAGGCACCGGGCTGCTTCTCACTGCGGGAATGCCGGCCCAGTGGACCATGCTGGTCGCGGCAGCCAGTACAGGATTTGGCCATGGCCTCCTTCGTGGCCCACAGGTCGAATTGACGATGAAACTGGCAGAAACAGAACTCAAACAACTCGGCACCAATTCCGTGCTGGGGGCTCTGCGTCTGTTTGAACGCTGCGGAAGTATTGTTGGTCTGCTGATTATCGCCGCCATTGCGGGTTACCTGGGTCTTGCCGCCGCAATTTTTGCCATTGGCGTGATTATCCTTGGGGGCGTGACCTTGTTCGGATATGAATACTTCTGCTTCAGCTCCATCACCCAAAAACCTGACAAACACGCCGCAAATAAATTATGACCAGCCAGCCCTAACCTTTGTACAGACCCGTTTGCTCGAGAGACAAAATCTCTACTTTCTGGCCCCGCTACCTTCCAGCCCTGTTACAATTACTTTCACACCCCCCGGGCGCGTCACACTAACTCTCCAATATTGGCCCAGTGGAAGTTGCAGGCCCTATTCCAGCCCATGGCGTTTTATGATCGCCTTATAGGTTCCGTCCAGCCACATTTCCCTGAGCTTTTCCTCGAACTTGTCGAGGATAATCTGGTAATCCGCCCGCTGGCGACTGATGCCTATGTAAAGGTTTTTGATCTCAACAGGCTTGCTGGAATAATGCAGGGGGACGTCGTTCTTCAGGATCTGGCGGTTGGTATAGCTGGCGACAAAGGCATCCCCTATTGTGGCATCGATCCGGCCATCAACCAGCTTGCGGATATTGGTTTCCAGATCAATGGACTCATCGCGTTTGAAATTGCCCGCTGCCAGAAACTCTTCCGGATAGGCATAATCCCGCCCGACCCCGACCACCAGCCCTGCCAGATCTGATATCGCCTCGACCTTTCGGGCCGCATCCTTGCGGGTGATCAAAACCAGACTGTTGAAAGCCAGAACCGGACCATAGGCAATGATATCAAGACGCTCTTCGGCAAACCACAGCCCGGGAATAATATCGACACTGCCCTGCTCTACCTGTTTCAGAACCCGCGACCAGGGTGCAGGCCTGACCACTGTTTCATAACCCGCCCGTTTCATGCCTTCCTGTATCACCTCAGTCGCAAATCCGCTTCCAGGTAAATCCGTTCCGGTATAGGGCGCCCAGGTATAAAGTCCGATAGAAAGCGGAGCCTCCGCTCGGCCCGTGCTGCTGAAAAAGAGAAATCCGGAGAAAAAGACGAAGAAAATCAAGGCACAGACAAAAGAGAAGCGCGAAAGACAAACAGATCCCGTTTTTTTATTACGCCATGCCACAAGGGTCATCAGTCACCTGCAGGAGGTAAATTGTTCATTAGATCCAGTGCCCCTCACAGGCAGGAGTCTAGCAAAAAAATCCCTTTCTGTCCTGTAGAATTGCGGATCTTTGCTGTAATGGCTTTCCTGGCTGGCAGCCCATACCAGGTCCCGCTGGAAACAACCCGGATACAGTTCAGGGGTACAGATCCGGGGATACGAAGATCAGGATTCAATTCCTGATTGTGAAAGCTGAAATTAATTGGCACCATGAACAAAATTCGCTGCATGTGATACCAAAGATTACCAGACAAGGGAACGACAGTGCGCTATCCAGATGAAATCATTATAGAAAAAAGCCGTGGCATGGCTATCCTCATACTGTTGGGCGCGCTTGGTTTTGTTGCTGCCGGGTTTTATATGTATCAAATCCCTGCTGACGAATATTCTGATTTCGAGATCTATGGCGGGCTGTTGAACATGCATGATGTCGCGCTGTTCGCGATTGTCTTTTTCCTGCTCTGCTTCCTTGCCGGGATCAAGGTTTTACGTAGCAAGGCTCCCGGTCTGCGCCTGACCAAAGACGGCTTTTTCGACAACTCCTCCGCCATTCCTGCCGGTCTTGTCCTCTGGTCAGATGTCCGTGAACTGCATCAGGCCGAGATGAAGAACCAGACCATGATCACCGTTTTGCTCAAGGATCCGGGAAAATACATCCGGCGGGGGAACATCCTGAGACAGACAATCAACGCAGCAAACAACTTTCTGTCCGGGAGTCCGGTCAACATCATGATGGTCGGATTGAAAACCAGCAATGATGAACTGATGGAAATTTTCACTGACTATTTTAACGCCTATCAAACGACACGTATCGCACAAGCTGTAAATCCCGAAATCAAAGCCGGGGAAACCCCGGTCCAGACCAGATCCTTGAGCGCGGAAGAGCACCAGCAGCAGCAAGAAGCAACCAGACAGGAAACTTCTTCCCAGACCAACCAGGGCTATCGTGCGCCCTTTCACTGATCCCGTGATTGATCCTGTGCTCGGTTCTGTTCTCGGTTCTGTTCTCGGTTCTGTGGCTGGCCTCTGACCCGACAAGGCAAAAGAAATTTCATTCCGGGAGTATTTTCCTCCTGTTTCCTCAACCACATCCGGCATAATCTTGGCGCAGAGAAAACAAGACCGTTTGAGAGCAGAACCGGAAAAGGGAATAAAAATGGCGTGGGCCTATCTGATACTGGCAGGGTTGTTCGAGTGTGGCTGGGCCATCGGATTAAAATACGCCGACGGCTGGACCAGGCTTGTCCCCTCTCTGCTGACGGTTGCCGCCATGGCGGTAAGTTTCTGGCTTCTCTCCGTTGCAATGAAAAGCATTCCCGTCGGCACCGCCTACGCGGTCTGGACCGGGATCGGCACCATTGGCGTGGCGGTTCTCGGGATGATCCTGTTTGACGAACCGCGCGATATCATGCGTATTCTCTGCCTGCTCATGATCGTCGCGGGCATTGCCGGGTTAAAGATATTTTCCCCGGCATAAACTGCGGATACATAATCAGTGAACAGCCAGA
Source organism: Kiloniella laminariae (assembly GCF_027214005.1). GTDB lineage: Bacteria > Pseudomonadota > Alphaproteobacteria > Kiloniellales > Kiloniellaceae > Kiloniella > Kiloniella laminariae_A. The sequence goes on along the minus strand of NZ_JAPWGY010000001.1, from coordinate 873,798 downwards.
TACCTGACCAGACCAACAAAGCCGCAACTGAAATCCGGCAGGATACTCCCGAGGAAGAACTGCCTGACCCGGCGCTATCGGCCCGTCAACATCTGGCCGCCCGTCTCTCCATCCGCCCGCCTGCAGGCTCCCGCATCAAGCTTGACTGGAACCAGGGCTATCCCCGTTTGGTAATTCCCTATCGTAAAGCGCGGATCTGGCATTATCTCTTCGGGACGATTTTCCTGTTTATTTGCGGCTTGTGCCTCTTGGCAACCTTTAGCTTCATTCAACCGAGTGAAACGCTCTCCATCGGCGACCGCATCACCATGGCGATTATCGTCATGGGAGCAGGCGCAATTTCCGGTATCTTCAGCTACCGTTTGATGGGACCGCCTCTGCCACAGGTTTTCCTGCTTAAAAAGACTCACTGTGTTTTTGATACGGGCTGCACCCGTGCCAGCATCGGTGCCTTTATCATTCGCATCTGTGACAGAACAAGTTCCCCGATGGCCTTGTTCGGATTTCGTCGCAAGTTGACCCTGACGCCTGCCGCCCTGACAGTCCTGCATCTGGGGAAACCCGAAGAAGAGACCCCCCTGGTTTTTATCAATGGAGACGAAGGTTTTTATCTCGCCCCTGACCTGCGCCCCGAAGACCGGGCCTGGCTGCACGATTATCTCTTCGGCCACTACACTGAAGGCCTGTAGGGTTACATGGTTGCAGGATTGTGGCCCTCCGGGTAGGGGTTCACACCGGACACCACTCAAAATTGCAGAATTTCGGCAGCAAGAACAGTCGACTTTTGTCAATAACCCGTATCCTGTGCGGCTGGATGCACAGCTGTCTGCAGCCTTTGTCCCCAAGAAAACAAGGCCTGGCCAAAGATCATACCTGAAAATCAGCAGCCTCTTCTCAATCCGTCCGGAATAGCGACACAAAAAAACAACTAAAAGAAGAAATTCAAAATAATAAAACCATATGTTGAAATAAAGAATTCCCACCATCACAAACAAACAAAAACATAATACCTAACAATTTAATCATTTGTGAATATATTTTGTATACGTTCACAATCGTATGCTTGTTTGCCAGCAGGTATGCAAAACAAGATAAAGCTCGCGCCAAGTCATTGTAACTTAATAACTATACGGGAGACAAACCGTGTTAACGCGATATCTGTCTTTAAAAAACGCCAAACTGATCTATCAAGCCAATTTGACCAGCATTGTAGCCCTTCTCGGTTTTGTCCTGATCGGGATAATTCTCTATAACAGCTCCTCTACCGTGCTTACCTCACAGAAATCGCAAACTGACTCTGCCAGAAGCATGGTGCTGGTTGATGACGTCAAGTATGAGTTCCTTAACGCCCGCCGCCGGGAAAAGGACTTTCTGATCCGTCTTGATGCCAAATATATTGGCCAGCACGCCGAAACGATGGAAAAGGCCCAGAACGAATTAAAAGAACTGCGGACATACTACTCCACCCCGGAAACCCTGGCCGCCATCGATGCAACCCTGGAAGGCGTCAAGCTCTATCAGGCACAATTCAAAAAAGTTACGGACGAATGGCAGGCTCTCGGTCTGGATGAAGAAACCGGTTTGAGGGGGAATCTGCGCAACTCGGTTCATAATGTAGAGACCAAGCTCGAGGAATTCGACAATGATGCCCTGCTGGTCACCATGCTGATGATGCGACGCCATGAAAAAGACTTCCTCATGCGTCTGGACGATAAATATATCGGCAACATGAATGACCGGGTGACAGAGTTTACAACGCAAATGGCCAGTTCGGATATTCCCGCTTCCGAACAGAAAACCATTCTGGATTTGCTGGCGACCTACCACAAGGATTTTAATGCTCTGGCTCAGATACGCCTTTCTGTAGAAGAAAACATAAAAATCCTGAGCAAGATTTTTTCTGACATGGAACCCCATTTTGATCTGGTGTTTGATACGACTTTTGCGAAATTTAATCACGCCAGTGACCAGGGCACTGCCGCTGTGGAAAACAGCCGGGTCCTTACCCTTTCGCTTATCGGTATTATCACCCTGCTGGTACTGACAATCGGAACCCTGATTGGCCGGGCGATCGCCACCCCGCTCAAAGGCCTGACCGATGCCATGGCAGCTCTGGCCGCAGGGGATAAAACAATCGAAATTCCGGCGACAGATCGTCAGAATGAACTGGGCGAGATGGGACGGGCGGTTCTGGTTTTCAAAGAGAACATGATCAAGGCCGAAGAACTCGCCGCAGCCCAGGCAGCCGATCAGGCCGAAAAGCTCCGCCGAACGGACAACCTGAACCGTTTGACCCAGGACTTCGAGACCCAGATCCAGAGTATTCTCAGCACCGTTGCCTCTGCAGTTAACCAGATGGATGATACAGCCACGGTGATGAATTCCTCTGCCGATCAGGTCAGCCGCCAGTCTGGTGAGGTCAGCCGGGCCGCAACCGAGGCCTCAACCAACGTTCAGACCGTGGCTTCTGCTTCGGAAGAACTGGCGGCTTCGATCCGCGAAATTGGCTCCCAGGTCTCCCGTTCGACCCACATTTCTTCCGATGCAGTGAAACAGGCTGACAGCACCAACAAGGCCATACTGGGACTGGCTTCCTCTGCAGAAAAAATTGGTGAGGTTCTGAAACTGATCAGCGATATCGCCGAACAGACCAATCTGCTGGCCCTCAACGCCACGATTGAGGCCGCACGCGCCGGGGAAGCCGGCAAAGGCTTTGCCGTGGTTGCAGCCGAGGTTAAAAATCTGGCCAACCAGACCGGGCGGGCCACCGACGAAATCGGTGCCCAGATCACCGATATTCAAACTGCAACGAAGGCAGCAGTCGATGCCATTGGCGGTATCGGGAAAACCATTGGTGATATCGACGAAATTGCAGCAGCCATATCCGCAGCGGTCGAGGAACAGATGGCTGCCACCCAGGAAATTGCCAGAAACGTTGAACAGGCTGCCCGCGGCACAGAAGCTGTAACCCATAACATCGGGTCGGTCAGTGTTGCTGCAAATGACAGTGAAGCCGCCGCTAAGAAGGTCAAACTGGCCTCAACCGAACTTTCCGGTGAGTCTGACAAGCTGAACAGTTACGTTTCCAATTTCATACGTGATGTAAAATCCGCCTGACCACTGACTGACCACAGACTCTATGTACAACTGGTACCTGTGAGCCCAAGGCCCCGGAAAGGAATTTCCGGGGCCTTTTTTTGTTTCCGGATAGAACAGGCATTAGGCACTGACAAAAGATCCGGCTCTGATCCTGCTTGAGACAGATCAACGACAGTATTTCCCGTACCTGCATAATGGGAGGCCCGAGCACATAGCCGCCAGATTGAGGGGAAACAGAAGTCTGGCCTTTTGAATCAGGACTTGAAACCAAAACCAGAAAGGTGGCGGAAGCTTCAATGAACAAACAAACGACACCGCCCATCTTTAATTTCGATGTCTACAGCCCGTCAGAAATCGCCCTTCGGGTTGAAGATGCCGGATGTAGAAAAGCCCAACTGACGTTCCTGCCCTGTCTGGTTTTATCAATCCTGGCTGGATCATTTATTTCCCTTGGCGGGCTTTTTTCTCTTCTGGTTATGACAGGAAACGATCTTGGTTTCGGTCCTGGCAGGCTGCTCGGCGGGCTTGCTTTTTCCCTTGGCCTGATACTGGTCGTCGTTGCCGGAGCAGAGCTTTTTACGGGTAACAACCTGATTGTGATGGCCTGGGCAGATCGCCTGATCACAACCCGACAACTGTTGCGTAACTGGGGCATTGTCTTTACGGGAAATCTCCTTGGCGCACTTGGAACAGCCGTTCTGGTCTATGGTTCAGGCATTATCGGCTGGTCTGGGCTCTCTCCTGACGGGACATCACCCGGACTGGCAGATGGTGCTTTGGCGACAACAATCCGTACCGTAGCTCTTGCCAAACTTCAGCTTGGTTTTATCGAGGCCTTTGTCCGGGGACTGCTCTGTAACATACTGGTTTGCCTTGCCGTCTGGATGTGTTTTGCCGCCCGCTCCCTTACGGATAAAGTTCTGGCTGTGCTCTTCCCGGTAACAGCCTTTGTTGCCCTGGGTTTCGAACACTCCATTGCCAATCTCTTCATCATTCCTCTTGGCTATCTTGCCGGAGCTGACACCATTACCTTCTCTGCTTTTTCAGGTAACCTTCTACCTGTCATTGCTGGCAACATTATCGGAGGCAGCATCTTTGTCGCTCTGGTCTACTGGCTGGTTTATCCCCGACCAAAGGTCAGATAGTTCCTGTAGCAACCTGTTATCCTTCTCTGTTTTCCCGGGCCAGCTTCCCCTCACACCAGTCAGGTTTATTAAAGTGCTGGATCTCGATACGATAGCCATCAGGCGAGATAAAGAGCGAGGAAAAAACCCCGAACTGTTCTGAATGGGAAGGTGGCTTGACATAATTCACCCCCTTGGCGGTAAGAAAACGGTACCAGCCCTCGACGTCATCTGACACCAGCGTAATGGTCACTCCAGCCTGTGACCGGGGGCGATCGGGAAGGCAACAGACCCCGAGGTAACTTTGCTCGGTCAGTCGATAGATATGACAGGCCCCTTGATCAACAACAAGATCAAGCTCCATCACTTCCCGGAAGAACCCTGATGCCCGGGGCAAATCATCACAATAGGTAAAGATAACAGATTGATTGATCTCTGGTCGCACTGCCGCCTCCTGATTATCGCAATCGTCCTTTGCCAAACAAGAACAAAACCCGGACAAAAACAAAATCCGGGCAAGAACACAGATGTCGAGCGACCTTATCAGAAGAACGACCAGATGGAGTGCCAAAAAATATCTGAAGGCTTATCGGGAAAAACTGTAACAGCTGCCAGAAGTCAATCAGGCCGGGAAAACTGGTTCAAAAAGGAACCCGGCCGTGGAGGGCGACATAACGGCTCCTCACTCGACTGGCGCGGGATATCCCTGCGACGCGGGGTAAAATTATCCAGACAATCCGCCTGACAAGGCAGGCGTTCCAGCGCCCCGAGCATATGACTGACCTGCCCCTTCTCATCCAGCAACGGCAGATGTATTGCTTCAAGGAACACCCCGAAACCTTCACCGAAACAGAGCCGTTCCTGTGACAGATAACCAACCCTTTTCAGGGCTGCGCGCTGATAGGCCCGCAAGACTTTGCTGGCAGAGGCCCCAAAGGTGGTCTCGTCAATATATTTACCGGTAAACTGCTGATGCAGCTTGTCGTTCAGATAGGTTCCCTGCAAGCGGATCAACACGGAAAAAGGCTCATAAAACAGCTGACACAGGAAAAGCTGCGGCCAGATCTGGCGGGGTACAGAAAGAGGATCGAACGATGCCTTCAACGGCAGATCCTGCTTCAGAGGCAAAGACTGCCAATAGCTCAGAAGTCCACGCAATACCGGGCTTTGAATCAGCAGCCCTTCGTCATTAACATCGGCTACATCCGGTTCGTTGCGCGCGCCTGATATTTTATCCTGGATCAAGGGGCTCATGGTGTGGCTCCTGAGTGTTTTATCAACAGACAAGTACACTTCTGCGCCTCCTCCCCCTTATGACGACCACATACTAACTTGATCGTGTTTCCCCGGGACAGGCCCCCATATTGAAATTATCTGGCATTTGAGATAAATTACTCAGACAACCTCAAGGCGAAATGATAAAATACCATAGGTTGCCATTTCTTTCAAATTATACTTAACAAAAAATTAACTATAACTTGAAAGATGCCGGAATTTCGCTGAACATTTCAATATCCCAGTACCGGGAAACAAAGTTTTCTGGCGGGGTTTCCGGGACCACCGCATCCTGTATCCGGGCCAGGGCTCCGATGATATATCGCGGTTCCCCTTTTTCGTCAGCCAGCGGCAAATGGATGACCTCCATGATCATTGACACCCCGCGCCCGGAGGAAATGCGCTCTTGCGTAACACAGGGAACACGGTTTGTTGCCACACGATAATAGTGGCCGATAACCCGTGAGGCATCCTTGCCGAAAGTCGTCTCATCAAGATATTTTCCGGTAAAATTCTGCCCGAGAACTTCACTGAGAAATGTCCCCTGCAGGCGAAAGTAGACTGAAAATTCCGGAACAAACGTCAGCTCGCAAAGGAAAAGGTAAGGTAGCACACGCGGAGGCATACCAAGCGGATCCAGAGCACTTTTCAAAGGCAGCCCCTGGTCAGCTGGCAGTGATTTCCAGTAATCAAACAGCCCTTTTACCGGAGAGGTCTGCAACACATACTCTTCAGCCCCGGATATAATCGCCTCCTGCTGCGATGTAAAACAGATAAAACCTTCCCCGCTTTGATGCTCCAGCAGGGCTTCTTCTTGCAATAAGGGTATCCAGATTTTGATAACATTAGAAGTTTTATCTTCATAATGAATAGAAAATACAACTCCTTACTGCTTTCCCTATGCCCTGATAAATATTTTCGGCTTCTACCTTGGAATATGACACTCCCGCCCCCATATACCCGGGACCCTCGTATACCGGAACCCCCATATATCCGGAACCCCATGTACCCGGACAAGGCGCTATCTTCTTGCCGATTTTTATATTTCTGTTATCTCTCACCAATTGATCTGTTACCTGTCATTTTTTAGTCAATTTATTCACTAGTTCTGCACTTCACCACCGGAGTTCCCATGAAAAGATCCAGATCCCTGAAACTTGCCTTTATGGGTGCTTCTGCCCTTGCCCTTACCGCCTGTGACCAGCCCCAGGATATCGCGATCTTTGAATCGGTGGAACAGTGCAGCCAGCAGGATGGCTTTGACAGTGACAGCTGCCAGCGCAATATGGATCTGGCCCGCGAAGAACATATCTCGGTTGCACCAAAATACAGCGCCATTGAAGACTGTGAAGCCGATTTCGGTGCGGCAAGTTGTGAGGTTGCCCCGGTGCAGACCCAGAGCGGCGGTTCAGTCTTCATGCCCCTGATGATGGGCTACATGATGGGCAATATGCTCAGCGGCAATTCCCGTGTGGCAACCCAGCCGCTCTATCGTTCCAAGGACGACCCGAGCAATTTCCGCACAGCAGACAACCAGAAAGTCGCCGGAAAAACCGGGCTTTCCACTGTCCCGGGCAAGGTTGCAAAAGCCCCGACCGTCAAGACCAGCACCCTGAGTCGTGGCGGCTTTGGCGCCTCGGCCCCAAGCCTGAGAAGCTTCGGCGGATAATCTGGTAAAGACACAGCTGTAAAAGCACAGGAACACAAGCATGGAACGGATCTCGATCGAGGAACGCGACGACTGGCGCGCCCAGGCAGAAGAAGTCGGTTTTGACTTCCATACCTTTGATGGCGAGCCCTATTGGGACGAAACCGCCTGTTACCGTTTCAGTCTGGCCCAGATCGAGAACGACATCGAGGACCCGAGCGAAGAAATCGAAAACCTCTGCTTCGAAGTGGTCGATCGCGCAATCAACGACAGCGAGGTCATGGCCCGCCTCGCCATCCCGGAAACTTTCTGGGATTACATCCGCAACAGCTGGCTGAACCGCGAGAAAAACCTCTATGGCCGCCTGGACTTTTCCTATGATGGCAAAGGCCCGGCAAAGCTTCTGGAATACAACGCCGACACCCCGACCGCGCTTTATGAAAGTGCCGTGTTTCAATGGCTCTGGCTTGAACAGGCGATGGAGCGGGAAATCATCCCCGCAGGCTGTGACCAGTTCAACTCGCTGCACGAAGCGCTGGTTGATGCTTTCAAAGCCGCAGACATCGAAGGCCCCTTCCACCTCGCCTCCTGTCAGGGCAGCCCGGAAGATGAAGGCACCGTGCGCTATCTCGAAGAATGTGCGCGTCAGGCCGGACTGAATACCAAATTCCTCTATATCGAAGACATCGGGATCAGTCCCGAGGGGCATTTTACCGATCTCGACGACATGGGCATCGCCACGCTGTTCAAGCTCTATCCCTGGGAATGGATCATGAGCGATGAATTTGGCAAATCCGTTCCTGAATCAGGCCTGCGGTTTATCGAGCCGGGCTGGAAAGCCATCCTCTCCAACAAGGGGCTCATGCCCTTGTTGTGGGAAATGTTCGAAGGCCATCCCAATCTCTTGCCATCTTTCTTCGAAGACGATCCCCGTATCTCCCGGCTCGGCGACCTGAGCATGGTTCCCGGTCTGGCGGCAGGCTATGTCAAAAAACCGCTGTTTTCCCGCGAAGGCAGCAATGTGCAGATCATCCGCCCCGGCCAGCGTCCGGTTTCGGTCGAAGGCCCTTATGGCCGCGAAGGCGCCATCATCCAGGCTTTGCATCCCCTGCCGATCTTCGAGGGCAATCACACGGTAATCGGCTCCTGGCTGATCGCCAGCAAACCCTGTGGCATCGGCATCCGCGAAGACAACTCGCCCATCACCAAAGACAGCTCGCGCTTCCTGCCACATGTAATTTACTAGGCTGTGGCCTCAATTGATCCAACATCTTATGGAGAACAGCTATGGCATGTTCAGGAAGTTGGTCCCCTTTGTTGAGCCAGCCGCTGCGCGGTGAGCCTTTACAATAGAACCATCAATAAAAATCAGGGCGCCTTCACATTCTTTAGCCAAAGCATCAAATATGCCCTTCCAGATACCGCGTTCACCCCAGCGGACATAACGGTTATAGACTGTTGTGTGTGAGGGCCGTAACGCTCAGGAAGATCACGCCATGGCGCGCCTGTGCGCAATATATAAAAAGATTCCGGTCAGAATAACCCGGTCGTCCCGACTGGCCGGACCACGGCCTCTTTTCGGCAGTAAAAGCTCAATAACCCACCATTCTGCATCGCTTAAATCAAATCTTGCCATGCCCCCCCCTAATTCCAAGTTATGAATCACAAAAAGACATATACATCAAGAAATTGAATTGGGTTCACACCCTAGTTCAAAAAAATATCAATTATCGGGTAAACAACGGTGATACTCATTATCTAAAATATATCGTTTAACTGTGTTCCGAAGGATCTTATTTGGTCTAGCTTTTATTGCATTTCCCACTTGGGGAACAACAATCCATTTCCATGAATACAAAGTAAGTTGCCAAGGCATAAATTTAGGAGTTGTTTTAATCACATCACGGGCAACAAGATCTAACCAGTTTGCGTGATCGTTTTTGAGCTCTACACAAAAATGTCTAACATCACTATCGTCCATATCTTGGGGAAGCTGAGCCGAAATTGCTTCTTCGCCAGGTTGTTGTACCACTGCATGTATAGATAAAAATCCTAAAGACCAACCTATTGATACTACCCTTGCTTTTCGCAAGCCTTTATTTACCACCTCAACGCAAACAACTGTCTTTTCTGGCTGTAAACGGTAAACAAGTTTTCTCAAACTTACATTAACATCAAGTCGGATATTCCGAGCCGATAAGCCAAGATATAAAGATGCAATAACTGCTGCTGTAGTAGCTATCGCTCCAAACCATATTCCTATAACTTCGACTACTGCCAAAAGCGGCGTTGTTGCAAATTCAATTGATATGTTCACGGATAGTCCCCCCAAATTTTAAAAGAGCATATCCAATTTTTAGATGTAAAAAAGGCGACAAAAAATAACCGCTCCAAATTTGTTTCTGTCTCTATAATCACACTTTATCCGATCATATTTTGACACTCATCGAGTCTAAAGAATACCGTTAAAACGTTGATTCTAAATTTAAAGGAAAAATTATGAGTCGTAAAAGTGACAGTAAGTCCAACTCAGTACCAGTAATGGACAGTAAAAACCCAAAGATAATTAGCCAAAATTCCTATAATCCTCCAAGGGCTACATCTGATGCTCCACCGCCACCACCTCCTCCAAAGAGGCAGTAGCTATTTTTTTTCTCGAGAAAAAACAATCCCAGCAATTTGTGAAGCCGGAATGTAGTTAAGGTGTTCTCGTCTATTTTCATCGAGAACACCCCCTTTTATTGGTATAGGTAATTCTTTTCCATTTGGATCAGTCACCTTTGTTACATAAATTGCAATATTACCTTCCTCATCAATATCGCAATTCTTTGTAATTAAACTGTTTTCTGGTAATTCATAACTTATTGCAGCAAGATCACTGTCAAAATGGCTCCCATCAATTCGCTTTATCGAAATAAACGAAAGCTGTTTGTAATCATCTTCGATTATAGAGTTAAGGGTTGTTCCTCTGTAATTCTCAGTAGTTATTTTAAAATCTTGTAACCTCTTTATAATTATTCTTTTTAGATATTTTTTCCAACACACAGCTAAAACAATAGGTATTGAAAACCCCGTCACCCAAGGAATATATTTAATTAGATAAGAAGGCGCAGAGCAGATAATCAAAATATCTTGAACAAGGTTGTATCCAATTATCTTTGCAATAACGCTATAAATCAAAGCGTGAAATATTGTATCAGTTGCTTTATGATTTTTCTCAAGACCTCCGCTTGCAACTATGTATGCAAGATAACCCGAAGCTAAATATAGCTGAACTTCATACGGTAGATCTAATAGCTTCGGGTCCATTTTATTGATCCTTAAAAATTTTTTTTAAATTGAAGTGTGAAGTGGTCCCGGTTATCCGGACAGTTTAGCGGTGTTTGTAGGGTGTATCCGGTTTAGATGTCAGCCGCGTAAGTTTTTTTACCCCAACGAGCTTATCAAAATACATCTTTTAGTGGAGTTAAATTAAGTGTAAAAAATTGTGAACGAATAAATGCAAAATTCTATGCAGAATATAACAAGAGTTACAAATGAACTTATTCAAGTTTATATCAGTTTGTTGCCCAGATATTAACCCCGAAAAAACAAAAATTCATTTAGCAGTTTGGAATGGATATCAAAACCCGTTTGATGTGTTTATAGCGGGAAATTTTGAAAAATGGCAGAGCTGGCAATCAAAGCAAAATTTTAATAGAGAGTTTATTGTTTCTTTAATTCAACTTTCAGAACCAAATACCTGGCTTTTTGCAGGTGCTTTTAAATCATTAAATTGTGACTGGAACGAAAATCATTATGATTACGATACTTCACCAGTGGAAGAATTAGAACAGTATACAGGAAGATTAAAAATTCATTTCAATCGAACAGGGCGGCAATCTTATTTAAAAGCTGAGAACTGGTGTGAGCTACTAAATGTAAATGAATTGTTAGCTGAGCGAATAATTATCCGAGATTTCACAGGTTACTCAACTACGATGCTTAGCAAGGCCCATCTGGATATTGTCGTAAAACAAAAGGTTAGCAGTTGGTACAATTCGTTATCCAGTGTGTCAGGCATATATCTGATTACTGATTTGAACTCAGGTAAAATGTATGTAGGGAGTGCTACTGGTGAAGGAGGCATATGGCAACGTTGGGTAGATTACTCCCTGACAGGTCATGGCGGCAATGTAGAGCTCAGAAATACACTTAAGTCTCTCGGCCACGAGTATGTTAATAATTTTCAATACTCAGTACTCGAAATTGCTGATACCCATACGACTACTGATGAGATCAGAGAAAGAGAAAATTATTGGAAAGAAGTACTGGGGACACGAAAATTTGGATACAATGCTAACTAGGCTGTGGCCTCAATTGATCCAACATCTTATTGAGAACAGCTATAGCATGTTCAGGAAGTTGGTTCCCTTTTTCTCAAACCTCGTTGCCAACCGCCTTATACCCTTCATTTTACAAAAGAACCGCTCGACAATATTTCGCATTACATAAAGGTTTTGATCGTGCGGGACAGGATCTTTCGCGTTCCTTTTTGAGGGGATGACAGCCAGAGCGCCTTCATCAGCGATGGCTTTTCTGATTTTCTGGCTGCTACAGGCCTTATCAGCAACATTGGCCAGAGGTGGAAATCAGGCATCAGTTTGCTGTCGTGAACCTGACCACCAACTAATCGCAAGACACCTGAGGGGGTAAACCAGGAGGCTCCAACCCAAAAACTTCAGAGCAACAGGCTCCTGTTACGCGTAATAGGTTGGGCCAGAGATGATCGCCCGGTAGGCCGATATCAGCTGTTTCCGGTCTGAAGCCGTCAGGTCTGCTTCGGAAGTCGTCCGGTCAACCATCTGGCGGAAAGCATCGATACAATCACGCGGGTCGTATTCCACATAGGACAGAACTTCGCCCACGGTATCGCCTTCCTGCTCGTGCAGCAGATCGAAACCGCCATTCTTGCGCAGTTCAATGGTCGCAATATTGGTGTCCCCGAACAGGTTGTGCAGATCGCCCAGCGTTTCCTGATAGGCACCGATGAAAAACACACCGACATAATAAGGCGTTTCGTCATCCAGTGAATGGATCGGCAGGGAAGGTGACACCCCGTTGGCCAGAATAAACTTGTCGATCTTGCCATCGGAATCACAGGTGATATCTGACAAAACAGCCCGACGATCCGGCAGTTCGTTCAGCCTTTGCAGCGGCGCAACAGGGTGCAGCTGATCAATGGCCCAGGTATCCGGCAGGGACTGGAACAGCGAGAAATTACAGTGGTAGATATCCACCAGCTTTTCCAGCTGTTCATCGATAACCGGATCAACACCAATAGCCGGGGCCACTTTTTTGATTTTCGCCATGACGTGCAGATAAATCCGCTCTGCCCGGGCCATTTCACGCAGGCCAATGTACCCGCGGCGGAAAAGCGCCCGCAATTCGTCGCGATAGAACGAGGCATCGTTCAGGGATTCCTGCAGGCGATCCAGACTCAAATACTCAGGGATCCTGGCCAGATCAGAAACCAGATGGTGATCTTCCGCATCAGGTTCCGGTGATGTCTGGGCGTCATAAAGCGTTGTTTCAAGCACGTTGAAAATCAGCATTGCCGACGAGCCGACAACCGCACGACCACTTTCTGTGACCAGCGTCGGATGATCGATCCCGGCTTCATTCATCACATGGCAAACGGTTTCCACGACGTTCGCACAGTATTCATCCATGGTATAGTTGATCGAGTTTTCATTGGCCGCTTTTTCACCGGTGTAATCAATACCCAGACCGCCCCCGAGATCCAGATGGGTCAACGGCACACCTTCACGGGTCAACTCGACAAAATAGCGCGACGCCTCGCCCACAGCGCGACGGACATCGTTTACATCCGGAATTTGCGACCCCAGATGAGAGTGCTGCAGCTTCAGACAGTGCAACAACCCGTGGTCTTTCAGTTTATCAATGACCGAGACAAGCTGGTCGGTGTGCATGCCAAAGGTCGAACGGTCTCCGGAACTCTTGGCCCAGTTGCCGCTGATCTGATTGGTCAGTTTCACCCTGACGCCCAGCAAAGGCTCCTGCCCGGTTTCCTTGACCACCTGCAGAACCGTCTCCAGCTCCTTCGGGCTTTCAAGCACAATAACGGTATTGAATCCCAGCTTGAGTGACAGGATAGCCAGGCGGATAAAATCCGCATCCTTGACCCCGTTGCAGATAATCATCGCGTCTTTGGCAAGGTGATGGGCCAAAGCAACCGCCAGTTCCGGTTTGGACCCGGCTTCCAGGCCGTGGGAATAGGGGCGTCCGAACTCTACAATCCGCTGGACCACCTGGGCCTGCTGGTTGACCTTGATCGGGAAGACGCCGCGATAGACCCCTTTGTAATCGCTGCGTTCAATCGCCTCGGCAAAAGACTGGTTGATGCCAATGATCGACTGCTCAAGGAAGGATCCCACGCGCACCAGAAGCGGCGCCTGAATACCGCGCTCCCCCAGATTTCGGATAATATCCGGCAGGCTTGTCACAACAGCGTCGGGTATCAGCGGGTTTTTCAGTCCGATATCCCCGTTGGGCAAGACGGAAACCAGCCCCATTCCCCATTTATCAACTCCATAGACGGAATCAATAACACTCTCGTCATTCGCCATTATCACAATCCATTTTTTCAATAATTATCAGGCAGCTTTTGCGGCTGTTGTGTCACGTATCTTTGTTATGCCGGGTTTTGAACACACGCTCATTTCCTCCACAGACAGTACTCAAGCCCTCTGACGGATGCAACAAGCCGTTAAGACAATAAATCTGGCAATTCCGGTTCAACAGCAGGTCATCTTTTCTCAAGCCGGTTTGTTTGAGGCACTTTCTGTAACACCGCTTTCGAGGTCAAGTTCCAGATGTGTGCCACAAGCAATCTGTAGAACAAAGAGATAAATCTCTGGAGATCACTTCATAAAGCAACCTGTCACAAAGCAACCAGCCTTGGGGTTCTTCCCTTCAGTCTCCTGTTGTTATGCCCCTGAATGGGAACTGCTGGCAGCAATCTGCACGCCAAATATCTGTGCATCTGGTACCGCAGGAATGACATAGAAAAAGCCGCGCAAGGGATCTACATAGGAAAAGGTAACATTCTGCGCCCGTGAAGTCGGGATACGCAAAGGCGGTTTGCCGCCCCCCTTGCCCAGCGGAATGGTTTCAATAACGGTATCCTGGGCTGCGGCAATGGCTTCCAGTTCTTGCCGGTCCTGTTCGCTCATCGGCGTCTCGCGCAGCTTCAGCGTATTGCTCAAGGCCTTGCTCACCCCAAGATCGATGATTGCCAGTTTGCGGGATTCTCCACTTAAAACCGACAGGATATTGGTCTTGGGCTCGATCTGAATGCCAAAGGGATACTTGATCGTCGGAATCATCTTCTCCACCCGCCGTTTTTTCATATCCACCACCGCGATTTCATGGGTGCGATAGTTGCTGACATAGGCCTTGCCGGTTTCCGGATGCACCGCAATCTGACAGCTGTCACCACCGCCAAATTCCGGATAGGGATCATCAAGCCCAGGGGTCCCGGTCGGGATCACATCCAGCACCTCGAAATTGTCCATACTGATCACGCTGAGGCTGGAATCATAAAAATTGACCACCAGAAGCTCGCGGTTGTCCGGGGTAACCGCCAGATCAAAGGGGCTGCGCCCGACCTTGATCTCCTCGACAACTTTCAACTCATCAACAGAAATCACCGAGACAGAATTGCTCCCCATATTGGCGACAAAAGCCCATTGCCCTTTTTTATCAACCGCCACCCCGTTGGGGCGCAAACCCACAGGGATCTGTTTGATCTCCTTGCGGTGCTTCATATCAACCACTGTGACAAAAGATTTCTTCTCCTGGTCACCGTCAAAAGCCGAGTGCGAGACAAAACCGAGCTTGCCGCTGGGCGTAAAGGCAATCTCCCAGGGCTCGCGTTTTCCCGACAGGGAAATGGTATCAATCAGCTTGTAGCTTTTCATATCCACCAGACTGAGATTGCTGCTTTCCTGATTGACACTGACCAGTGTTCGGTCATCCGGCATCAAGGTCGGCACGCCCGGATGCTCCCCCTTCAGGTCGATCACCTTGATTTCACGACCGACGTTCTGCGCGTGGGCGCGGTTCTGTCGAAAAAGAACATCCGTCTGCCAGGTCAAAAGACCATAACCGATCCCTTTTAACAGGCTGCGACGGGTGACGTGTTGCTGTGTGGTTTTTGCGGTACCCATTTTTTTCACCTTTATCTAGAGAATGAACATACTGGGTTAAAATATTTCAGAACTGATCCCTGCTTTCTTGGGTCAAGTGAGGAAAGCCGGTTCCATCAGCACAGGGACTGGTCAGGGCCTCGAGAAAGGCCACCAGGCTCTGTTTTTCCTCTTCTGTCAGACGCAGGGGCCGGATCGCCGGATCCAGGTTCGGATTTTTCACGCCGCCCTGGTCGTAAAATTCGACCACAGCCATCAGATCCTTGAGGCTGCCATCGTGCATATAAGGGGCTGTCATGGCCACATTTCGAAGCATCGGGGTCTTGAACTTGCCCAGATCACTTTCCCGCCCTGTCACCTCCTGCCGGCCAGTGTCCCTAAAACCTTCTTTGGTCCCAACCCCGATATTGTGAAACCGCTGATCGGAATAGAGGCTGGACACCCCGCCAAAGGGATGGGTGCGGGGATGGTGGATCGTGTGACAGATCGAACAGTGACCCTTGCCAACAAAGATCTCGAACCCTTCCTGCGCCTGTACTGACAGGGCTGTGGGATCGTTGCCATAGAGATAACGATCCACTGCACTACCACCGACCCGTAACTGTTGCAGGAAAATCCCGATGGCGCTGGCGACCTGTTCCATTGCATTTTCCTGAAGAAAATGATGCTTTAACCCCTTGGCCAGGGCCGGATGTTCAGCAAGATAATCTTCAAGATGTTCCAGCCCGCTCCCCATCTCGTCCTCATGGGTCAGGGCCTTGACAATCTGATCCCCGAGGTTCTCTGCTGCCCCGTCCCAAAGCAGCTGTTTCAGGTAGACAGAATTCAAAACAGACGGTGCATTGCGTCGGCCCCTGCGTTGCTCCACACCGACAGAAACCGCCCGGGGTTCGGCAAAAGCCAGCTCTGGCAAATGACAGCTCTGGCAACTGGTGGAACCGTCTTTGGAAAGCCCCTTTTCTTCAAAGAGGATCTGACCAAGCCTGACCAGCTCGGCCCTATCTTTTTCCTCCAGCAGTTCTTCTTCTGCAACAGCTGGTCGCGGTGGCAACCCGACCAGACAGGCCGCATCTGCACTCGCCGCTTCTGCCTTGTCGCTTGTCAGACCCCCGAGCAAGAAAACAAGAGCAACACAGGACCACCTGCCAGAGCCGTGGTTCCGGAACCCCATGATTTCATCCCTGGGACTGCGGCGGAATGAGGATGGTTTCCAGCTGTTTGCGCGTTACATTCCCGGCGGAATCACTGGCACTGATCCAGATATCCAGCTCTGTATTGGCGGCAAAGGGACCAAGATAGGCTTGAAACAAGGTCGGTTCGACAAAGTTGCCGTCCAGATAGGCCATGACCTTGTTAGAAAAGGTAATGCCGCCATCCACTGAAAACTCGACCTTGACGCCGCTGGCTTCCTTGATGCCCGAATGTTCGTCTGTCGCCACCAGTTCGACATAAACCTCCCCATCGGTGACTTCTACAACGGTATCTTCGGAAATCGTGGGCGGCTGGTTATCGGAAACCGCATACCACTCACGCCTGTCGTAAACCGTCCAGCTCGCCAGATCGATGGCAGAGAAGGTAATATCACTGTACGAGCCATCCGGCACGGCTTCTCCAGCGCTCAAGGTGGCATAGCCCTGAACAGATCCCCCCGGCGGGATTTCTATTTCACTTCCTGCCGCAGGCACTGAAACCAGAGACCAGCCTTCGGGCAAGTCGTTATGCGCCAGATCCAGCCTGATTTTCTTGGGAACGATCCCAGGATTGCCAAATCTGTAGGTGAAAAAATTTGTGCTCTGGGGGAAGACCCGCGTTTCCGTGTTATAGGTCTTGGAATTGACATTGTTCAGATCGTTGGCATCCCCCTCAAGGGTATCAACCGTGGCACGGATCGAATAATGCACGGCCTGACGGTCAAGGCGGTCAATCAACTGGTTGGCGGCTTTTGACCCCAGGATCTGGACAACGGCACCATCAATCCCGCCCTCGTCACGACCGGGAACCACCACCGGAATACCCGGCCCACTTTCCGGCCGGCTCATCAGAACATTGCCCAGCTCGTCGATAATCTCCAGCTTGACCTCGCCATGGCCTTCATCCTGGCCAAAATTACGGACCAGGACTTCTGCTTCAAAAATTTTCTGGGTATTGCGCCAGGCAATCAGGATGGCGGGGCGTTTGCTCAGGGCGCTGTCGGTGATCGCAAGGTCTATATCATGCAGGCCATGGGCCGTGGCCCGCTCAATTGTACTGCCGGACAATCCGGTCATAAACACCAGGGATAACAGGAACAACAATAGATATTTTAACATTGTCTACTCCTTGTTTTTTGAATTTTTCCTCTTCCAATACTGAACCAATAAAAAATAACGGCATCCAAGATACCTCTACCCAGAGGCGAATTCAAGAAAAAGCACCCGCCCCATGGCTGTACCCCAGAACCCGATCCTGATTTAACGCATTTATAATACCCCTGTTGAGCAGCACCCCATTTCGACACGTTTTTTGGCTTGTTTGTGATCAGCCCTCCCCTATTCCCACAGCACAAACCGGGGCTTTATGGTTGCAAAAGACACCCCCTTCATCTAGAAGCTGTACAAAATTCAAATAAACAACTTATGCCTTTGGGACGTTTTATATCGTGAACCATAAATTCCCCCTGCTCTTGGCAGCAACTCTTCTTGGGGCTGCCCTCCAATTCGGCCCTGTCATTCAAACCGCAACCGCAAAAGAGCTGACTGCCAAAGATTGCCCCATGGGTTTCGGCGCAACGACCCCACAGGAAATCACTCAGCTTGCTTGTGAGCGCCAGACTTCAGCAGACAGGAAAACCTATAATTTCATTGGCACCTGGTTCTGGGATGAAGGTGCAAGTTTTGGGCGCCTGTATTATAAACCGATAAAAAGTTTTCAGGTCTGGAGACAAGCGCCAAATATCAGCAAGAAAGATGTCTATATCTGGCCTGATTTTGAAAATATAAAAGAAGAAAGCATGCAGGAAATCGCGTGTGACGGCTACAAGTGCTACAGCTTCCTTTTCCCGGAAGCAAAAAGCAGCTGTCTCTGGTTTTACCGCGATCTGGTTTCCGGAAAACAGGCCAGCTCCGCCACCGATATCGTCACAGGTTTTGCCTGTACAAAAGAAAAAGACAAGACATACAGTCCGGCAGAAGCCATGGCCATCTTGCGTAAAATCAAGACAAAATAGACAAGTCTGGAAAGCGAAATCCTGCGCCAAATTGCGGACCAGGATTTTTGCTTCCCCCCTGGTTCTTGCGCGGGACAGTCAGAATGACGGTGCGGGTGCCGAGAACGCTTACTCAGGCTGTTTGTTCAGGTTACTTCTTCAGGGCAATTACCCAGAATTCTATCGCTGATCACAAGATCTGTATCATACAGGCATAGGCTCTGGCCCGCTCAACCCTCTTGCCGGATAATCCGGTCATTGCCCAAAAAAACCTGCTTCTCCCCTATAATTCACCCTGCAACGCTGTTATCATGGGTTGATATAATAAACTAAACCACACCCCAAGGTGATGGTTACTGTTTTTTTTTGCTGCTAACATGCGTATTAAAAAAACTGCGACCAGGGAGCAAAGATAAATTTGCTGCAGCTTGCTATCGGTAACAGGAAACCGACCAGGGCTTCTCCCTGCTGACTTTGATCGGCTTTCAACAGGGGTAACGGCAATACGCCCTTATATATAACGCCCTGAAGTCAGATGTTCTGTAACCATTGATAGCTCTCCATTGTGGGACACGCAGCATTAAAACAGGCTATTCCTCCTTACCTTTTGAATGGAGAGGGCTATGAATATAGGTAATTTCAAACTATCCATCAAAATATACGCCATCGTCGGCCTCCTCACTTTGGTTGCCCTTGCTGTCACCATAACCGGGCTGACCGGTTTAAACCGCCTGAGCAACACCACCGATGATATCAATCTGACAGCCGCGGAAATGCGGTATGCAGCAGGCATCAGCCAACGTATTCTGATTCTCAACCGGGCGGAATATCTTCTGGCTCTGACACCCGCTGATGCCAGTACAGTCACCCCCGTGATCGACTCAACTTTTGAAGAAATCAGCGAGCGCTTCGCCAAACTGCAGGCAAGTGCAGGACCAAACCAGAAAAAGATGCTTGATAAAATAGCGGGCATCCTGCCGCTTTATCAAAAAGAACTCTCTGAAACCCTGGACCTGGCCAATCAATACAGCAGTTCGACGGGGCTTTCGAATAACCAGCGGGAACTTCTCGAATCAGTAAATTCCAGTAAAGTCATTGCCTCGGATCTAAGGTCAGCGGTCAAAGAATTTGTCGACTATACCGATAACAAGGGCACACAGATGTCCGATAAAGCAACAGAAGTTGCCAATACCCTGATCACCGCCATGCTGGTGGTTGCAGCAAGCGGTATCACCATCGGTTTTGGTCTCGCCTGGTATATATCCACCATTGGCACCGTACGCCCGATCAAACAGATCGTCACCTGCCTGAAAGAACTTTCTGAAGGCAACCTGACAATCGATGTTTTTGGCACCCAGCGGGCAGACGAAGTCGGGGACATTGCCAAAATGACACTGATTTTCAAAGAGAACATGATCCGCAACCGGGATATGGAGCTCGAAGCCAGCCAGGCCAAGGAAAGAGCAGTGGCTGAGAAAAAGCGTCTGATGAACCAGATGGCCGATGATTTTGAAGTCAATGTCGGCTCTATCGTCGGCTCCGTTTCGGACTCAGCAACCCAGATGCGTGCAACAGCAGAAAATGTTGCGGCAATATCGGAAGAAACAACTGCCCAGGCGACAAACGTATCCGCCGCTGCCGAAGAAGCCTCGGTCAGTGTCCAGACGGTAGCATCTGCCTCTGAAGAACTTTCCAGCTCCATTACCGAAATCAGCCGCCAGATGAGCCGCTCAACCGAAGTCTGTGAACAGGCAGTCACCGAAGTTTCCCGTACCAATAAACAGGTTCAGGGGCTGGTCTCCTCCTCAACAAAAATCGGTGAAGTGGTTCAACTGATCAGCGATATTTCCGAACAGACAAATCTGCTGGCTCTGAATGCGACAATCGAGGCCGCCCGCGCCGGAGATGCCGGAAAAGGCTTTGCCGTGGTTGCCAGCGAAGTGAAAAATCTGGCAAGCCAGACCGGGAAAGCCACCGAAGAAATCGGTCGTCAGGTTGCCGATGTGCAGACAGCAACCAAGGAAGCCGAGGAAGCAATCAAGACCATTGACGATGTTATTCAGACCATCAACGAGATTTCTTCTTCTATCGCCTCAGCTGTTGAACAGCAGGGCGCCGCCACCAAGGAAATCGCCCGTAATATCCAGGAAGCCGCCACGGGCACAACAGAGGTTTCCTCGAACATCGTCGGCGTCAACAAGGCCGCGAGTGAAACAGGCATTGCCAGTACCCAGGTGCTGACGGCTGCCAATGCCCTGACTGAAAATTCCGACAAGCTGAAAACCCAGCTCAGTATTTTCCTCGAGACAGTCCGGGCGGCCTGAGCCGGCGCTGTCCGTTACGGCTATAGCCAAGACCAGATATCCGGGTCTTGGCTATAGCCTATCAAACCTCTCTCCTTCGCCCGCCCCCTGTTACCCAGATCCCGGGTAATCAGGCCCCGGTTAAAACGCAAACGAGACCTTGAACTGTGCGGGATCATTGACGTTCCGCTGAACAAGGTCAAAAAGACTGTTGGTGTTCCGAATGGTCTTCATACCGTACTTCGTGAAGGTTCCGGCATCAAAAACCTCCCTGGCAAGCAGAGGATTGGTAAGCGCCTGTGTGAAGGCATCGGAAGCAACCATCGTGGTCATCAGTTCACCGAACAGGGCGTCCTGATCAGGGTCTTCAGCAAACAGCCCGACAAAAAATTCCAGATTGTCCACATCCCTGTACAGATCTTTCAGTTCGGCCTCGAGGTCTTCGTTCGAGGTGAGGTCGTCAAAGTCATCAAACTCTTCCAACCCAAACCGGGTTCGATATTCATTGTAACTGCGCAGGCGGTAATCCCGACCCATCTTGATCGCCGCATATTCCGCGCCCAGCAGAAATCCCGGTGTGTTGTGCAGGCTGATCCGACCCGCTCTTTGGCGTGATCCACCGTCAATAATCCCGCCCAGACCATGGCTGATCAACACCGAGTTATTCAGCATAAACTCCTTTGGTTGATAATCCTGTGCACCAAAGGTCATTTTATCGGGGATCAGGCCGTGCCAGCGATATAACAGGTCGAACTCCAGCGCGATCCAGTTGGTTCGATACCATTGCTCCTCTTCCGGAAAGGAGTTATCAACCATAAAAATGGGGGGTTTAACAGGTGATATATGGTTAATATAATCCTCGATAACGATCTTGAGCAGCAGAACGATATTGATATTTCGCGCTGTCTGGAACAGGCGTTCATCATCCCAGTCTGGATTGCGCAACGCCAACTCATCACATAGCCGGTTATGTTCACGTAAAAACAGCGTACTGATCGCGGTATAGCCAACCGTGGAGTTTCCCCGCTCCAGCCCTGTGGCAAAATAGTTTTTCTTGCGGACCTCCCCATCCCCGAACCTGTTGCGGATCTCGTCAACCTTGCCGTTTTTGACATAGGGCAGGCCCTTGTACTCGGGCTTCAGACCCCCGGCATCATCATAGAGATTGTCCGGGTATTCCTCCCCCTGGATGAACTGGCTTCTCAGCTTGCCTGTTGTTTTTGTCCGCAAAATCCGGGCGGTGGCTTCTGTCAGCCCATATATCTGGCAAAGATCGATTTCGTGATTAGAGGTATTCTTCCGCCGATCATTGCCATCAACCCGAAGAAAGCTGTCGGTAAACCACTGGGCAAAAAAGGGAAACAGCAGGCTGGAACGCGGACAGGGAATTTGTGTTGTCCGTTTGAACAGTCCGGTAATCTGTCCATGGTCCGTCAATGATTTATAGGGGCTGTCCGGTGGCAACAGCTGATTATAACTTTCCGGCGCGGCACGCAGATGACGACCGGAAAAATTGCGATCCGTCAGCGATGCCCAGGACACATAGTCACAGATCTTGCCTTTTTTATCAGACCAGAGGCTATAGGGGCGCGGTCGGGACGAGCTCGCCTTTGCAAAAGAGTTAATCGCCAGTTTGCTGACCACTTCCGGGGCAAGCTCGTGCCCGATCTTGGCTGCCCAGTTTTTCAAACCTTCAAACATCTGCGCTCTCCCTGAATCGAATTGCTTTATCATTATTTATAACGGGATGCTCTGAAGGCTTTGTCACAGGCCTGCCCGGGCTTGACGATCAGACCAGTCCCGGAAATCTGGGGCCGGAAATCTGGGGCCGGAAATCTGGAGCCAGACATCAGAAGCAGGCCCTCAATAAAGCAGCACCCCGACCACCACCATAGAAGGAGACAACAACAAAAACAACGCCCGATAGTAGCCAGCCTGTACGGAACATCCAGACAGGAACAGGTTAATCAGCCAGGCAAGAGAGCGCGCAAGGCTGCCAGAAGAGAGCCCCGGTAACCTGAAGGCAACCGGGGCTCTTTCAATAAACCAGCTTCCTCCTAAGCAAGAAGGAACCAGAAATCCAGATCAACACTGGCCGGGTCAAACAGGGCCAGCAGCTCCTGACAGGTCGGGTCGCCGATATAGCCGTTACAAATCCGCCGCGCAGCTCCCAGGTTCTGGACAAAAGAAATTTCCGACCAGGTATTTTCATCGACCTGTCCCATTAAATGGGCCCGCAATTCCGGTTGTCTTGCCAGATAGAGCTGCTCAATCCGGGTCGAGACATCCTGTAAAGCTTCCGGTGACAAGCTCTCTCCCGGCCTGGGACGAAAGCTGCCGAACTCGATGCAGGAGAAATTTTCAGGCATCTGCATCACCGGGCTCAACAACCTGTTCGGGCTCATGCGCACGGTCTCTGGTTTGAGCAGCGCCATAAAGGCATGCGAGCTTTCGTACTCGACATACTTCTCCCCCATCTGCTGTAAAGCTTCAGGGGTGTCAGCCAGAACAGCATCGGCAAAATGCCCCTTGAGATTCCCCAAAAACCAGTGCCGGGCAATGCCGGGCTGCTGATAGAGAAATTCCCGCCGCCAGGTCAGACAGGCCTCGATCAGCTCTTCTCCCGTCACTTCTGCCTGCTTTTCATAACGGGCAAAGCCCATGGCTGTAAAACCGCCGGTCGTGCCGGAACCCTTGTTGCTTTCAGCAAGGTCGGTATCTTGTTTTCCTGCAGTATCGACTAACATCTGTTCTTTCTCCCTCAAATCATGCGACAGCTCTGTAGGCGTTACGGATTAACCACGCCGTTGCTTCAACCGGTTTTATGGAAACGGGCACGTTTCACTCACCGGGTGCTGTCCTATATCTACTGGATACCCCTGACAGTATATGTCAGGGTTGTTTTGTTATATTCGACCAGTCTTTTTCAGAACCGGACCCGGCTGTATCCCCATGCGCCTGCTCAGACTTTTTTCTATTCTTGATCGCCTGCGGGCCAGGCGGCACCCGATTTCGGCCGAAACCCTCGCCCGGGATATGGGTGTTTCCTTGCGCACCATCTATCGCGACATGGCCACGCTCCAGGAAATGGGCGCCCCGGTCCGGGGGGAAGCAGGCATCGGTTATCAGATCGAAAAAGGCTATTTCCTGCCGCCGCTGCATTTTGATCCGGATGAGCTTGACGCGCTGATCATCGGCACAGAACTGGCCGCAGCCCGCGGCGATCAACATCTGGGTGACGCTGCCGAGCGGGCGCGGGCCAAAATGATCGCGGTCCTGCCCGACCATATCCGCGACAAGCACCGCGACCTGCCGCTCTATGCCTATTCCGCCCTTGGCAAGGCAGACGAGGACAACCTGACCTTTCTCACCCCCCTGCGCACCGCCCTGCGCCAGCATGACAAGCTGATGATCAGCTACCTCGACCTCAAGGACCAGCCGAGCCAGCGCACCGTCCGCCCCCTCGCCCTGACCGTGTTTGACCGGGCCTGGCTCCTGACCAGCTGGTGCGAAAAAGCCAACGATTTCCGCAATTTCCGCGTCGACCGTATCCAGAGCCTGACGACAACAGGCGAAACCTTCCGCCCCGAACCGGGCAAGCTCTATAACGATTACGTCAAGACATTCAACCCGCCAGAAAAACATTAAGGTCAAAACAGTAAGATCAAAGCATTAGGGCCAAAACATTACGACCAGCTCATCGAGCCCCAATCATTGCGACACGGGGCCGCAAGCCGTTAAGTAAAATAAATCGGTGTTTTTGTTATTTGAACGAAAACAGTTCTCACCGATAAAAGCTGTTTTTTTTGCCGCACTCAAAAAAGGCAGAGCCCCGCTTCCCGCCTTGTCATTCCCCCCAAATATTTCTAGAGTTTTACAGCTATAGCTTGAGGATTTTCTGCATGGGCAACCCCCAACATCTTAAATGGCTGCTCGAAGGCGTCGAAGCCTGGAACGCCAGACGCGAAGTGGATGATTTTATCCCTAATTTTGAGGGCATGGATATCCGTGCCGCTTTTGAAGATGCAGGACAAATCAATGAGTTTGGGCGCTTCGAACTGGACATAATAAACTTATCTCATGCAAATTTAAATGCTGCAAATATTGATAGAGGGAGCCTAACAAAGGCCCAATTAAGCAACTCAAAGGTACATTTTGCATCATTCAATCGCGCAGATCTGAGAGGTGCCATTTTTCTTGATTCAAAAATTACAATGGCACAATTTGATAGAGCAGATTTAGAGGCAGCTATTTTTGTAAATACAAGACTTAGGCATGTGGACTTCAATAACGCAAATCTTCTAAATGCACAATTTATGCATGCTTTCCTTGATAGTGTTAACTTCTCTGATGCCGCCCTCGACAACGCCGATTTTTCCTCATCTAGTTTAAGTAGCTCGGATTTTAGCGATGCAAACCTAAGATCTTCTTCTTTTAAAAATGCCAAGGTTTATACAAGAAAAGGGAAACAGAGCCGGAATGAATTACCTTTCACAATAAACTTTAACGATTTCTCCACTTCAACAGGTCTTTCCAAAGAACAAATCAATGAGATGAATGGTGATACTGGCACCAAACTTCCCCCAGAACTGAAACATCCATCGCATTGGCCCCAGTGGGACGGAGATGATACAGAGGAAGAGACTGCCGTTGAAGAGTACAGCCCAGCAATACAACCTTCCCCTGATACTCCCTTTGTCTTCCTTTCCTACAGCTCTCGCGATCGCGTGAAGATCACAGGCCTGAAAGTCTTCCTTGAAGCCCGGGGTATTGCCAGCTGGTGGGATCAGGATATTCCAACAGGGGGAAAATGGCGGGAGACCATTGCACAAAAGCTGGAAACTGCCGCCTGTGTTCTGACGTTCTGGACAGGTGAAAGTGTTCAATCCCCTGCGGTTATTGAAGAAGCCAGCCGCGCCCAGAGCCAGAACAAGCTGGTCCATGCCCGGCTGGACACGGCGCCCCTGCCCTATGGCTTTTCCGAAACCCTCTATGCCAGCCTGACAGACTGGGACGGCTTTTCGCCTAATCACCCCGGCATGCGCAAGCTGTTACAGGCGTTGCATGACAAGCTTGATCCCCCCAAAGGCCCCGCATTGAGCACAAGATTGCTCGAGGCCAGCAGCCTCGCCTTTGAAGCCCGAAACGGCAAGCTGACCACACTGGACAGCCCGCCCCATGCCGCCCCGCCAGTCCGGCACCCAGAAGACCTGAAACAGCGTATCGCCGGGCAGGATTATGCCATCAAACAGCTGCTTGCAGATCTCCACGCCCGAAAGTTCAATGTTCCCCGGGAGTTCGCCGAACAGCTCACCCGTTATCACAGCGCCCTGTGTCTCGACAATCCAACATGGTATGCACTGGATGACGGAATAGACGCCATCATCGACTGTATGGACCGCCACGATGCGCAGACAGACTGGCCCGACAGATTACAGTCGCAGTGCCGCAGATTGATATCGCGTCATCATGAGATGGAACCCCTGATCCGCCCGAAACAGATCCCGTTGGATCAAGCGGATGCACCCCGCCCGGCCCCTCAGCCCGACCTTGCTCATCTGGAACAAAGCCCACCGGCACAGGAGGAATTGCTCAACACAGCTCGCCAGCTTAATAACAGTCTTGCTTCTGGTGCCGCGAAAGACGTGCTGGATGAAACGACCCTTCAACTGCTCGAAAGCCCTGTGAAGCTCATCACCAGCGGACTGGCGCAACAGGGCGATACAGAAAAAGACAAGTCACATCGGCACAGCCTGCTGCGACGGGGGCTGATAAAAACCGCCGGGATCGTCGCCGGGCTGGTCACCGCCATTTCCGCAGGCATTGCAACGAATGTACTGACCTCTCCTGCCGCTGCCGTCACCCTGTTGACCCAGCTGGAACAGATCCTTGCAGCCCTGTTGAAGCTGTTCTGATGCTATCCAGTCGATATTCACTTCCCCGGGACAGAAACAGGGATAAACAATGACGGCCATCACCTCCCCCTCACCACAAAAGCTGCGCGTGTTTGACACGCTGGGACAGAGCTTTCGCCTCTGGGGCCGGAATCTTGCCTACTTCTCTCTGCTTGGACTAATGCTTAGAGAGGGCAATTATCTGTTCGAGGTTGTGCTTGAGGCAACCCCTTTTACTTTTGAAATCTATATACCTTTTCCGATCAGAATGTTGCTGCTCATGGTCATGAAAAGCCTCCTGACCTATGGCTTTTACCTCCTGATCACCCGGAGATGTCACCATTCCCCCCCACAGCAAAATCCCGCCCCCAAAACAGCACGGCTCAACCTTGCTCTCCTGCTTTATGTCTTGACGATTGTTGCCTTCCTGCCCCTGATTAAGCTGGGCAGCAACATTTATCTGGTTGAAAACGCCAATATTGGCAACGTCTTCTTCCAACTGTCCTTTCTTTTCAACAGAATTCCCGGCTATATTCTAACCCTGATTTTCTTTGTTTTGGTCCCAGTAGCTGTTATCGAGCAACAAGGCATCGCCAAAACGCTCAGACGTTGCCTGGATCTGTGCAGAGGCCATAGACTGGCCCTTTTCTGGCTTTTCCTCTTCAATGGCATCCTCCAGATTTTTTTCGCCGTTTTTATCATCAACTTCGTGCCCTTGATTAACCAGGGTGGATTGTTAATTTCCGATCACTGGATTGACTACCGAAAATTCAGTGCACAGGTGATCCTCGGACTTATTGAGCCTTTTATCGTCATTCTCTGGTCAGCAACCTATGCAAACCTTATTCGGATTAAGAGCCTTCAAAACCCTGAACATCTGAAACAGGTGTTTGATTAGAAAAGCCAAAGCCTTTGAGATTACCAGGAAACAGACAGCATTCCGTCCAATACCCGGTTTAACGTTTTGCCGTGACCATATAGCTGCTGACTTCCTGATGGGACAATGCTTCGTCTGCATAGGAGAAGCTTCCCTGATCCCGGATTTCCAAAGCGGCACGCATCATCCCGCCCAAGGCTGCCCGGGCGAAAGAACCTCCGGTGGAAACACGTTTGACCCCGGCGGCGGCAAGATCCTCAAGGCTGTAGGTCAATCCGCCTCTGCCCAGGACCACATTGACCGGCTTTGACACCGCCGCACAGACTTTGCGGATGGCCTCAAGATCAGGCAGACCCGGCGCATAGAGCACATCGGCCCCGGCCTGTTCAAAAGCCTGCAAACGACGGATGGTGTCGTCCAGATCCGGACGTCCGTGCAGAAAGTTCTCGGAACGCGCCGTCAGCAAAAAGGGCAGACCCCGGCTGGCCTCACAGGCAGCCCGAACCCGCTCTACCGCCAGGTCAAAATCGAAAATCGGATCGGCGGCATCCCCCGTGGCATCCTCGATCGAACCGCCAACCAGCCCGACCGCCGCAGCCTGCCGGATAGTTTCGGCGCAGCTTTCCGGATCAGCCCCAAACCCGTCTTCCAGATCGGCAGAAACCGGCAGTTCTGTTGCCGCGACAATCTCCCGCGCATTTTCAAGGGTGATTTCCCGGCTCAGCCCCGCCGTTGCATCACAATAACCCAGTGAGAAAGCCAGTCCCGCCGAAGTCGTCGCCAGGGCCTCAAACCCCAGCCCGCTCAACATCCGCGCCGTCCCGGCATTCCAGGGATTGGGCATCAAAAAAGCACCCGGTTTTTCGTGCAATGCCTTGAAGGCCTCATATTTTTCCTGCTGGCTTTTCAACATCTGGCTTCCTTTTCGTAAATCAAGAGACAAACGTGAATGATCATTGCCGAGGGCATAATCAATTGCAATTATGCTACCGCTATCTCTGGAACTGTTGGGGTATAAAACCGACAGGCCGTCCTCTTTTCCCGTCCTTGCCATCTGGGAGCCCGTAGGGTTTCCCCGACAACCGAGCAGCACCGTTACTCGAGATACCCGCAGTATCTTGCGTGGCTGTTCAAAGGGCTCGAAGTTCGAAATACGCCATGCAAGGCTGAAGATTTCATTCCAGACCGCACGGTAATGGGCCTGTGCAATGAGTCTGCGCAATGGGTCTGTCCAATAGGTCTGTGCAGCTGGCTTTAAAACCGCCACAAAAACTGTTTCTCCCGGAGACATTATTTACCTGCTATCAACTTCACCGGGATAAGATAGTCTACGTCAACACAACAAAACCCGAGAGGAGCCGGGATGCCGGGAAGACCTGAAAGATCAGAACTGTCCCCTGCATACCGGGCGCCCCAGAGCAAAAAACCAAAGATCGGCTGGCTCGCGGCGATATCAACCACCTTCTCCTTCCTTCTCTGTTATGGAACCCTGGGGGTTATCAGCCTGCTCGGCCAGCTTGGTGTTGCCCTGGCGATCAATGACACGCTCTGGGCAGGGGGCATAGTCATCACCGCCTGGTTTGCAGTCGCCGGATTGGTCTGGGGGATACTGCGTCATCAAAATCCCTGGCCAAGCCTGCTCGGCGGAGCCGGAGCCCTGGGTCTGACCTATACCATGTATCTTGAATACAGCATCCTGATCGAAATGAGCGGGTTTCTATTGCTCTGTCTTGCTGCCCTCTGGGACTGGCGATCACCTCCCCGCTAGCACCGCAAAAAAGAAAAGGGCGGATCAAAGCAATCCGCCCGCAAAATTCTTTCCATGAACCCTACAGGAAAGCTTCCCCTAGGCGAGCTGCATGTTGCCTTCCGGCTTATGGAGGCTGACGACGGTGAGAACAGCCAGACCATTTACCCAGTAATAGATGGCATCAATTCCATGAAAGCCCAGAACAAAGGGGATCAGGGTAAAAAGTGCGCCAACGGCAAAATCAACAACAAGATGAAAACGGTACGACAGCACCCGGATAAGGCCGAGGTGATGATCGGTCAAAATGGTGAGGATAAAGGCGGCAACCCCTGTCACGACAGAAAGCCAGAGCGCTGCGGGATGGCTGCCCCCCAGCTCAAGCACAAAGGGAAGGGCAATAAGGCTGATCGCAACTGGATAGTCGAGATAGGCATGAACTGTTTTGGTAACAAAGCGCGGTATCATTGTAGAAGGTCCTTTACATTTAAATCGGGTTTTCCGGGATATTTCCTTAGGCGAGGAAAATCTGTTCAAAACTCATATGATCAATGTAAGGAACAATTTCGTACGATGAAGTTCAGATAGTACGTAAAATATGCGAGATCGTACAAACTACTGTGCGGATCTGTATCCGGCGGGTGACATGCCGACTTCTTTTTTAAAGACCCGGGAAAAAGCGGATTCAGAAGCATAGCCGATCAGGGCGGCAACTTCGGCAACATTCATCTTCTGCTCTACCAGCCCCTGACGGGCAATCTGCATGCGCCAGGATGTCAGGTACTGAATGGGTGTCACCCCCATCTTTCGGGCAAAATGCTGGGCAAAGCTGGTGCGTGATAACCCGGCTTCCCGCGCCAGACTTTCCACGGACCAGCTTTTTGCCGGGGCTTTGTGAAAAGCATTCAAAGCCCGCGCAATATGCGGATCGGCAAAGGCAGCCAACCCCGTGATCTCGGCTCCCTGACGATCAATAAAGCTGCGGATGGCCTGTGCAAAAATAACCTCGGACATTTTGAGTGCGATAAGATCCCCTCCGAACCTGGCACCACCCGCTTCGTCACCGATCATGCGCAGGGTAGCCTCCATCCACTTTCCCGCGGTCTCGCCGTAGTTTTGAATGTGGATATAATCAGGAAGCTGGTCAAAAATCATATGCCTGGCATCTTTGGCAAAGGAAAAATGCCCGCAGATAAGCTGGGTTTCCTTTTCCACATCCCCGCCGCCATAAACCAGAACGCCATCGCCTTTATAGCCGGACTCTTCCAGAACCCGGTCCAGAGGCAGAATTTCATGCGGCGAGGTGTTTTCACAGAACAGGCTATGGCTGGCGCCATGCGGGATGATCACCAGATCTCCCTGTGCCAAAACCAGACTTTCCCCGGTTTTGTTGATCATCACTTTACAGCTTCCCCTGTGGGCAAAGTGAAAGCGGGCAGCATTTTCAAAAGACGGGACTTCAAGCCCCCAGGTCGACGTGAAAGAGGTGCGGAAGTACAGGGTCCCCTTCACGGAAAGGCGGGTGAGAATGTCACTGAGTAAATCCAGCATGATCTGGTCCTTCCGTTCCTTCGGTGCCTTTACCTGCAGGGGTTCCGGGTCGGCTCTGGGGCGGCTTTTTCTGCTGCCAACAGGCCTTGAGGGAATGTCAGCTGACCTGATTATGGAATTGAGCCCAGGCTTCGTCCAGCGGTTTGAACGATCTGACATATAATGCGAACTCCAGAGCATTCACAGTCCGGCTTATTCGGTCTTTTCTGTTTTCGTTGAACCTCTGCAAAGTTTTTCTGAACCCGGGTAGAAAACCCGCCAGAAAATCGGCAGAAAACCAAATGGAGAAAAAAATGAAAAAACTGGCATCTGTTATCCTGACCATCGGCACCCTGTCTCTGGGGGCAGCTTTCTCGGCACCTGTTCTGGCCGACAACCCTGCAGAACTTAACGACCTGGAAATCGCACATGTTGCCTATAGTGCAGATAACATTGATATCAAATATGCCCATCTGGCGATGGCCCTGTCCGATAATCCAGAAGTCCGCAACTTTGCCCAGACCATGATCCGGGATCATGAAGCGGTGAACAAGGCAGCTCTTGAGCTTTTGGAAAAACTCGGTGCAACAGCACAGGATAATTTCCTGAGTAAAACACTGAACAGCAATTCAAAAAAGATCATCACAGATCTTGCCGCCCTGCGCGGTGCAGAGTTTGATCGCGCCTACGCCGCCAATGAGCTGGCCTATCACAAGGCCGTCAATGAACTGGTGGAACACAGCTTTATTCCAAACATCGAAAATGAAGAAGTAAAAGCCCTGTTCAAACAAGGCCTTGAAATATTCAAGGGCCATGAGCACCACGCCGAGATGATGGTTCAGAAACTGAAATGAGCCCGGTCATGAAAAAACCTGCCCGACAGGCAATGACTGCACGAAGGTCTTTTTTAACAGCTGGCATGACGTTGGTCAGTGCAACGGGATTTCTCGTTGCACTGACCGGGCTTTCCCGTCTGGCAAAGGCAAGCGGGAACGATCACAGCCATGACAGCCGTGAAAGCCAGAAATATAATGACCGGGTGCACTCTGTCGAAATCCGCAACCTGATCTTTGTCCCCGATAGTCTGGAAGTTTCACCGGGTGATAAAATCCGCTGGATCAATCACGACATCAGCCCCCATACCGCAACAGCCATGGATGAGCGCTGGGATACGGGCGAGCTGTCGATGGGCCAAAGCAGCACTCTGACCGTGACGGAAGAAATGGCCGGGGAGTATTATTGCCTTTTCCATCCCCATATGCGCGGGAACATAAAACTGCGGGAAAAAGCCTGAAGCCTTTGGCCCGGATTATCCGGATGAACAGGCTGACTGCTTTTCAAGCCCCGTTTCTATCGGTATTTTCTGAGAGAAGATTTCGATAACTCATCAAGCAGGAAAGCTGTTCATGTCTCGGAATGAAAAACTGCCCCGTACCAGCCCCCTCAAGCCCGTTCATGTCAACCCCGTCCATCGGGCCAGCTGCCACTGCGGGGCAGTGCAGCTGGATCTGACCCTGCCCAACGGCATCGAAGATCCGCGGCGCTGTGACTGTTCAATCTGTCGCAGGCGCGGGGCTATTGCCGCGTCGGTCAGCCTGAAAAACCTCAAAGTGGTCGCTGGCGCGGAACAGTTGCGCCTCTATCAGTTCAACAGCATGACCGCGAAGCATTATTTCTGCGGGATCTGCGGCATCTACACCCACCACCAGCGTCGCTCCAACCCCGAAGAATACGGCTACAACGTCGCCTGTCTCGAAGGCATCAATCCCTATGATCTCGGTGAAGTTCCGCTGAATGACGGTATCAACCACCCCTCGGACCGAATATAGACAGAGGTTCAGGGAATTCCCTTGATTAAAACCCGGGCCTGATTAAAACAGGACACTCTCCTGCTGCTTGATGAGCCTATCGGCCATCACGAGTAGTGGAATTTCGCCACATCCGGCTTCCGGTTTTTTGTCACCTTGTGGATCTGCCCTGCCGCCATTGCCCTCATCAGGGCAGAGTAGTTGGGCCGCAGAGGAATTTCAGCCCCGACCACCAGTGTCTTGCTGTCGCTTTCCATGACGAGATGGTCACTGGTTGCCCCGACAAGGCGATTGCCAGAGGGCAGTGTAAGGCCCCGGATATCCGTATCCTGGTATCCGAGCGCAAGGATCGATTGTCTTCGCTGTCCAGCCCCCGGAATCACCCCGTTATCAGGACGATCCTGTGCAGTAATCCGGGGCATGACCGGCCCGGTCCAGATAATTGGCTTGACCTTGTGCTCGATAATCTCTGCGACGAGGGTAAAGGCATCCGTAAACAAGCCCTTGATCGCGGCTCCGGTCAAGGGCTGAACCCCCAGCAGGATCGCCTCGCCCAGACGCAGATCATTCACGGCTTCCGGCTGGATCTGAGCCGCTTCACAGGGAAAACTGACAAAACCGGGAAGACTGGTCGAGTTGCCCCCCGATACTATTTCAGGAAAGATACCAGCAACATCTTTGCTCGTCCCCGAGCTGTTCCTGCCTCTATTCTGGGCGAGATCCTGCCCCATATGCCGGGCCAGTTCAGAAAACATCGCCATTGCCGCCGCGTCCGGACCAGTTGCGTTCAGGCAGGCAAAATTGGCCGCGATACCTTTCAGCTGAACCCCGGAGATCGTCATCACCTCTCTGACAATCTGTTGCAGATCCCCGGGCATAATACCTTCCCTGAGATCCCCCATCTCGACCATCAAAACGATATCATGGACTCTTCCGGCCTGTCTGGCGGACTGCGCAAGCAGATAGATCGTGTCCAGCTCGGTGTTATAGCTGGTGTCACAGGCTTGAATAACACGGCTGACCTCGCTCGGCATCGGGGTGCGGATAAGGGTCAGAGGACAGGAAATGCCAGCGTGTTTTAACCGCTCCAGATTTTCAATCCGCGCATCCGCAAGCCCGACGGCACCACCATCAAGCATCGCCCGGGCAATGTCCGGGTGCCCGCAAACGGCCTTTGTTACCGCCGTAACACCTATGCCATATGGTTTGAGCTGCTGGACAACTTGGCGAGTGTTATAGAGGATTTTACCAAGGTCAACTTCGATGCGCGGCGTCCTCATTCCGCGGCCACGACAGGGCTCCGGCGCACTGCAGGGAAAGATGCCACCACCATCTCCACCAGATGCGCAACTGGACGGCTCAGTGCATCGGTGACCGGCAAGCCAAGATCTTTCCCGTATTTTTTGATGGCAATCCGGATTTCGGTCTCGGACATGTTTTCATGATTGAGGGTCAGGCCGATCACCCTTGTATCCGCGAAAGCTTCGATCAGGGTGATTTCATCAGCAGGATCAGGCATTGGCATCGTTGGGAAATCACAGCGATGCGCCCGTTTTGGTGCATGCTGAAGAATCACCCCGTCAGGCTGGCTGCCCCGCAGAATAAAAGCAGAGGTGCAAAAGGCCGGATGACTGAGCGCTCCCTGTCCCTCGATAAGGATGACATCCGGCCTTTCAGCCTGATCAGCCTTGACAATGGCGCCTTCCAGCTCGCCACAGCAGAACTGTGGGGGAATGGCATCCATGGCGATCCCGTAACGGGCGCCCTGCATCAGGCCGGTCTGTCCGGTGCCGATCAGAACAGTTTTGATGCCCTGTGCATTCAGGGCACGGGCCAGAACTGTTGCTGTGGTGCGCTTGCCAATGGCGCAATCCGTCCCAAGAACGGCAATGCGGATGGCACCGACCCTTTTGATACTGCCGTCGAACAGGCGCATGTCCTTGCTTGGTCGTGGCTTGCGCACATCCTTGATCGTGACCCCTTTGCCAAGCTTTGCCGCAGCCGAAACTTCCGGGTCATCACCAAGATATTCATGCAGGCCGCTGACAATATTCATTCCCCTTGCAATCGCATCAAGGACAACACCGCGATCTTCATGGGACAGTTTCCCGGTCGAGGGGGCCATGCCATAAATAAAGGTATCCGAAATGCCCTCTTCATGGGCTGCAGCTTCTTTCATGTTGCTGAAGATCGGTATGTTGTTGGCAACACCATCAAGAAACTGACCGGAATCCTGCCCGCCCAGGGTACTGTCAATAACCGAAACAATGCGGAATGTTTCCGAATGCCGGACCAGTCCGTTCGCGGTTTTGCCATCAATTTTCCCGAAATTGTTTTCACAATAAACAATTGCAGTGGGTGTTTTAAGACTGCCCATTGCTGGCAGGGCAGCATCACTGGTATTGGCAACACCAGCAACACAAATTCCCCCGGAACCCGAGACAAAATCCGGGACAGAATCTGACCCAAAATCTGGAAGTGAACCGACGGCTTTCCCCAGAGAAGGTTCGGCCAGTTTGTCGCCATCAAATTCGCTTCCCAATTCGTTTCCCATGTCGGGTCCTTTCAAAAGTCATCCACAGGCAACAGAATTGCCACCCGCGGGTAAGACGCACCGCACCATGGCGGTGACGTCATTGACTGGTCATCTGTCTATCAGTTGTTAAGAACACATTTCCCGTCTGACTGACGGAAATGCTGGTTACAATCCCAGCGTCTGCCGCTGCGATCCAGATGGGCATTTGGTGGCACCTCTACTGTGACACAGGCATCCCCCACGGCGGCAAAGCCACGTTCACACACCCAGCCCGCCCCATAGGTTGCATCATCAAAATAGGCATTGGTCGGGATAGTCACCGCTTTGCAGGTTCCGCCCATTTCAACGTAACCCCGCTCGCAGGTCCAGGGCAGACCATATGTCGATGAGTTCAGAAAAGCATTTTCAGGAACAACGATGGCTGCACACTTCCCGGCTGTTTCTTTGTAACCGCGATCACAAGTCCATCCAGAACCATAGGAATCGTTGGAGAGATATGCATGTTCCGGCAAGATAATCTCCTGGCAGCCCTTATCAATTTCACGATACCCGCGACTGCACTTCCAACTCTGGCCTCTATGATCAAGATAGCCACCAACAGGCACGCTGACCGGAACACAGGATGCCCCGATTTCCTGAAAGCCATGCAGACATTCCCAACCTGTCCCGTATCTCTGATTGGTGGAAAAGGCATTTTCGGGGACGACAACCGCCACACAGGTCTTTCCGTCCGCTTTGAAAGCAGTATTGCATTCCCATCCGTCACCATAGCTTTTTGCATGGGCATTTTCCGGGATCAGAACAGTTTGGGATAACGCGACACCCTGTGACCCAAAGACCATAAAATACAGGACGGTCAGCAGGAAGAGCAGCAACAGAGAGCGCATTTTCTTCTGCAGGGACGCAAGAGGCATCACGGAAACCAGGGTGGATTGTTTGGATCTGGGCATTACTAACTCCTTGGCGGAGAAAGCGCCGCATCGCTGTTTCAATTTTGCCTGAACTGGTTTGTTCCCGATCTGTCTAACAGGCATTGCCGCTCTGGACAGCACCCGCGCAGTGACAGAAAACGGCCTCGCGCGTGTTGCCTTGTCAGAATTGAGGCGTCACGGTTCTTCTTGA
Source organism: Kiloniella laminariae (assembly GCF_027214005.1). Lineage (GTDB taxonomy): Bacteria > Pseudomonadota > Alphaproteobacteria > Kiloniellales > Kiloniellaceae > Kiloniella > Kiloniella laminariae_A. The sequence goes on along the minus strand of NZ_JAPWGY010000001.1, from coordinate 837,441 downwards.
GGCGTGAAAACACTGATTTACAGGAACTTCAGCCAATAACAGGCCGACAACAGGTCGCTTGCCCCAGATATGTAAGCAAAGATCACAGCCGAGGGAGATTGCCTGCAGAGATAGCAGCAGCCTTTACCAGACGAGTAACCCGGAGCTGGACCATAACGACTAATTTTTCTTGATGGGAAATTGAAACGACTGCACCCGGTTTTAAAACCGGCAAGTCAGGAATATCAATTTTCTATCATATGTATATGGGAAGGCGGGCAGTGGATTACAACCAGACCCAAGCAGAATAGACAATAAGACCGGAAACTGGTGGACCATTACCTTTTCTCCGGCCTGTCATGAAAACCACCCGGACTTGTCAGATTACTGTAAGATCCCTCTGATACGTTGCTTGCAGGTTTTTATAGCCCGCGCGTAACAAACAGAGGAACCTGCAAATGGCACAAGCATTGGGATTTTTGTTTATCCTGTCTCTGGGAGTGACCGGTCTGGTGAACTACACCGCCTTTTCACTGGGACAAGACGGTTTTGATCAGGTCTTTGAACAGCCGCAGTATGCAGTCGCAAGCGACCAGTTACTTGTTAGCGCGATCGAATAACCTGCTCAACAACCGCTCTGCAGCAGGCCGGCACCAAAAACATCATCCCGGCCCGGATCGCCAAGGTCTTCGGCGCCCCGGGTCAGGGCCAGCAGCAGGACCTTGTTGGAAATCGACGGATTTCTGAGCTGAAACAGGGCTGCTGCGGCCAGCACATAGGGTACGGCATAGGACGTCCCGCTGCGATAGGCCCCGCCAACAGAAACGGCAGAAACCGGAGAAACCACGGAAGCCGGAGAAGCACTGGCAGTACCGGAAACGGATGCATCACCCCCTCCTCCGGTCGCTGCAGCCGACCAGATATCAACGCCCGGTGCCGCCAGATCAATATAGCCGCCCTGATTGGCCGCCGGGTAAATCCGGTTGGCGGCATCCAGTGCCGTTACCGTGATCACACCCTCAACCGCTGCCGGATAGGCTGGTGGTGCTCCGGCTCCCTGATTGCCTGCAGCAGCAAAAACCAGGGCACCCCGCGAGAGGGTGATCTCGAACCCCCGGATCAGCAGGCGGTTTGCCCGGTCGCTGGCCAGCGAAACATTGATCAGCCGGATGTTCTGTTGCAGCAACCAGTCGAGCCCGCGCAAGGTCGCTTCCGTACTGGCAAGTTGCCGTCCCTCTGCACTGCGGCGCACCACCACGGCGCTATAGAGGCGCGCGCCCGGCAACAAACCCTTCAGCCCCATATCCGGGGCAACAGCTGTGAGAATAGAGGCAATCGCCGTGGCATGCTCCCGATCCGCGGTCAAGCCTTCCAGAAAGTCAGCCGAGATCAGCGTCTGCCCGGTAAAGGCCGGGTGAGAACTGTCAATCGCCCCGTCCAGCAAACCAACGACAAGCCCCGAGCTGTTCGCGATCCCTGACTGTATCAACGGCTCAAAACAGCTTTCTCCTTCGGGCCAGGCGATCTTTTTTTTTGCATAGACCCGGGGGCCGTTACCAGCTGCAAGATCATCATTGAGATCAACCTCGGCTTCGGGGAAAACCTGACGCAGATCCAGGATCAACCCCGTTGCGTCCTCTGTACGCACCCGCAGCAGCAGACGGTCCATCGCCACAAGATCGTGGCGTTCCAGCAACGGCACCGATCTGGCAGCCAGCGCGGCAAGAACAGAGCTTTCCTGATCCGGAGCAATCAGGATCAGCACGTCTCGCTCCGGGGTTGCGGTCGTCACACCTTCGGCAAGAGCCGCAGGTCGGGGGCAGATCCGCACCCGCAGGTCACTGCGCTGATACTGGCGGATATTGTTCTTGTCCACCAGCACCAGACGATAGGCCTGATCAGCTTGAAGCCCCTCACCGGGCAGGCGGGTGATGAAACGTTCGTTGCTGCGATTGAGCACATCGATCAGGGTAACCTTGCCGTTGAGTTCCAGCGCAGGCGCCCGGCGTCCCAGCTCCAGCAGGTTTTTGCCTTCAATGGTCAACATGTCACCCAGCCGGACACAGGCACTGACCAGTCCGGTTATTTCGGGGGATCTGTCTTCCCGCGCAGGACGTTCAGGTGCTGTGCCGGGAACCGCAGACGGGTCTGAAGGGTCTGCCTGCGCCAGCGCAAAAGTGCTCAGGCCCGTGTTGATCAGCAATAACAGGGCAAGACAGCTTGGTTTCAGCATCACTGCCCCGCTTTCCGGCCTGAATACCCGCTGCTGTCATTCTGGGCTGTTTCGACCAGATTTCTGTGCGCCAGAAGTTTTTCGACCACAGCATCACTGTTCTGGGCAACCGACAGACGGTAGACCCCCAGCGCCGAGGGGCCCTCAACAATAGAGGCATCAACCGCCAGCAACAGATTGCGGATATTTTCCTCACGGGCTTCCGGGACAAAGGTGACACTGATGATCTGCCCGCTGAGTTGGCTGCCCGTCCCCCCGCCAGCAGCAATCAGGTCATCTCCCCTTTTCTGCCATAGTGGCAGGGTCACCGCCGTTTGCAGCAAGAGCAACAGACAGGCCGCGATGGCCGCCAGACGCCAGCCTCTGGTATACCCTGAAACAGCTGATCCCGTCTGGGGCGCGGAATTAACCAGCTTCTGTTCATCCTTCAAGGCTTTTTGCAGCCGTTTCAGGCCGAACTCGCCGGGGCTGTTGCCCCTGTCGAGGTCCCTGACCTCGGCACGCAGCTGTTCCAGAAAATCTATTTCTTTCTGTATAGAAGGATCTTCTGCCAGGGCCTGCTCAACCCGTTTTTGTTCTTCGGGTGACAGACTGCCATTGACATAAAAGGGCAGAAGTTCCTCCAGGTCTTGTCTGATGTCGCTCATCCGTCTGCTCCCATTCTGCTGGACAGGCAGTGCTTCATTGCCTGTTTGGCATGGAACATACGCGTTTTGACGGTGTTTTCCGGGCAATCAACAATGCGGGCGATCTCGCCATAAGGCAGATCCTGAAAAAAGGCCAGTTCCATAACAGCTTTCTGCACGGACTTGAGCTTCTCAAGACAATAGCGGATATGCTCGCCACGTTCCGCAGAAAGCAGACAAGCCATGGCATCCGGGCTGTCATCAGCCGTTTCTGGAAAATTCTCTTCGTCCATGGGGATGTCTGTTCGCTTGCGCATTCTGTCCACCGTTTTGTAATACGCTATTCCAAATAGCCAGGTTGATACTTTTGATCTCCCCTCGAAGCTATCGGCCTTGCGCCAGACCTCGAGGAGCGTTTCATTAAGTATGTCGGCGGCTTCAAAGGAATCGTTCAATTTTGATTTGATAAACCTGAACAGGCGTTTTTCAAACAGACGGTAAAAATCGGCAAAGGCCTGCTCGTTGCCCTTGCCGATTTTTTCCAGAAGTAACACTGCCGTTTCGTTATCAGATATCTTTTCTGATGCATTGGGGGGCGTCGTGTTTTTCATCGGATGAATGTCCCTATGGCATCATCAGGCTTTGTCGCGGGGAAAGACCGACAACCCGCCCTTCCCTGTCAAAAGCCCTGACACGCCAGTCATAACGTTTCCCCGGATCAAGGTTTTCCAGCGACAGCGTGGAGAGACTGAGTGTCAGATCTGTTCCCGGCACCAGCTTGCCTGAAACCGGGATGCTCTGCCCCGGATCAAAAATTTCCAGCTGATAGGCCGTCGCTCCGGACAGGGGTTTCCAGGAAAAGACTGTGGCTGTACTAACCGCTGTTCCCTCACCCGGCGTCAGGATCGTGAGATTTTCCTGCGGTGCTTCGACGGTCCCTTCCAGCACAAAATAGCGCAGGATCGGTGTCTCGATGGTCCGGTCTGTATCGGCCACGACGAAGGTCACCAGATAAAGGCCGTTTGCCCGGGTTGGCAGGGGAGGACTGACAATACGGGTCCGTCCCTCGCCAGAGCTGGCAAGCTGTTGACGCACCACCTGCAACACACGGCCACGGGCTGAACCAAGGCTTGCTGTTGGATCAATAATCCGCCACTCCCCCCGCAACAGACCGCTGCTGCGAAAGTTCAGCTCGGCAATGGCGCGGATGCTTTCATCCTTGCGGACCACATCAGTCCGGGCGTCGTTTTCAAAGTGCAGATCAATCCGGCGAATGTTCAGGGAACCGCCAATACCGGGACCGGCAAAAACCCGAAGGGTACCAAGCCCTGTGGTCTGGGTATCGGTAAAGGTCCGGGTGATGGTCACTGCGCCAGCCGGGGCGTCGGATACCCGACGCGCCTGTGCCGGGTTCAGGGTGATAACCTCATTAAAGGACAGGCTTGCGCTCTGTGTGATTGCCAGGGTCGAAGGCCTGGACAGAGTTTGGCCCAGCGTTGCAATCGTTACCCCGTTAACCCTGAGCTGGGCATTGGCAGAAGAAACAGTCACAGTACCGCTGATCGTCGGCTCTGTCCGATTGACAACCCAGTTCACAGAAAAAGTCGCCGCACCTTTGGCCGGAACAGCAACCCGCGCTGGTGACGCCGTTACAGAATTGACATTGGCCTGGACCTGCGAAGACAGGGACAGAAGGGCCAGAACAGATAAAATTCCAGCCAACAGTTGCGATGCTGCAAGGGCTCTAGTAACCAAACGCAAAGGGGGCCTTGACCCGCAAGAGCATATAGACCTGATAATCTGTTTCATTTTCTGTACTATCTGTGCTTCCATTAGTTTCCTCCATCGAACCACGGGCCGCCAGAGCCAGTCCCGGACGATTACTGCGTGGTTGAAGGAAGGTCCATTCAACCTCGCTATTGACGATGTGGCTATCAGGTGTGTCGCCACTGCCGTTCGCAAGGTTCAAATTATAATCAAGATTCAGGTCAAGTTTTTCGGGTACCAGCTCTGCCGAGACACCCAGTGACAGGTTGGTGTTATAGCTGAGCTTGTCACTGTCTTCCTCCTCGAAAACCCCGAACTGTGTTCCGCCATAGATATCCAGCCGGTCTGATACGCTCCAGCCTGCATTGATCCCGCTCAGATGATTAACCGTATCACTGGTTTCATTTGTATCATCGTCAAAGCGGGCATAGCTCTGTGACGCTGACCAGTACCAGTCAGTATAGCTGGAGCCGACGGTAAAGGTCAGTGATTTCGACAGGCTGTCGGTATCCGGTCCATCATAGCCATCCGGCGTTTTTTCCCGGTCCAGCAGGGCGACAAAGCCGGACAGCCCGACATAGGGAGTACCAAGCCATTCCATCGCCCCTGTCTGCGGGTCAAAGCTGTAATTCAGGCTGGCGTCAAGACTTTGCAGGCGATCGGTCGGGGTCGAGGCCAGATCATCAACGTTGTTGGTTTCATCCAGCAGATAGACATTGCCTGACAAGGCTCCCCAATAGATGTTGCTATAGGCACTGTAGGCTTCACGGTCCCCGATCAGTCCCGGATTGGCCAGACTGGCAAAAAACGTCTCCACCCGGTCATAGCCCACCCCCACATCAATCTCGAGCACATCATCAAAGACAACAGGCCCTTGCTCAAACAGGCGATGATCGGCGGAGAGGGAAATCGCATCACTGCCATCCTTTGGCGCCTCTCCTCCCGAGCCATCCTGATCAAACAGCGCATGGGCATATTCCCCGCGCAACCGGGTACGCTGCTGATCAAAACTCTTTTCCAGCACCAGCCCCCAGCCAGATCCGGTTGAGGAGGAACCAGGGTCGCCCCCTTCTTCCTCAAGTCCGATACCGCCGCCGTCGCCCGTTCCATCGTAATAAAGTCCGGTGATTTTCAGGGCATCGATGTCATCAACCCCATCCGAAAAGGGCTTGACCGAGGCGGTTAGCCCCTTGATCCGGTCATCGCTGTCATTCAATCCGGTAAAGTCACTGGCCCCGGCAACCGAACTGGTGCCAAAGGCAAAACCCTGGGCCTCGAAACGTTCATCCCGCGTCCCCAGACGCACAGAACTGCCCCGACGGTAAAAACTGGAAACCAGTTGATTGTCCAGACCGATATCATGATGACCAAGGGTCATACCGCCCTTCATGCTGTCCCCGGTAAAGTCGGCGGTGATATCATATTCACCGATGTCCGCCGGGTGCCCGGTCAGGGACTGGTCGACATCGCTCTGGACCAGATAGTTGGCATGGGCCCGGATGTCCCAGTTTTCCGAGGCAAAAGCCGCATTGCCATCGCCACTGCCAGACAGGATGTTGCGGTTGGTGTCATGGCCGATATTCTGTTGCATGACCCGGCTGCTGAACTCGGTCAGGGTATCGGCCCGGAAAGAGGCCGAGCGCAGCAGTTCTTCGGCCTGGGCGATCTGTTCTTGTTCGGACGGGGCGTTTGTCGCGCTGACCGCGCCTGACGGAACGCCGCCTTCAACCTGAAAAACCCAGCGGTTCTTTTCGGTGGTTGTGCCATCGCCGTTGAGAATGACCAGTCTGAGCAGATGTTCACCACCACCCAGCGGTTCAACCGGGGTATAGATAAAATCCGTATCATCAAGCGACAGCAGGGCCGTGATATCAATGCCGTCAAGTTCAACCGCCAGCGTGGTCAGGGTCAGAATATCCAGATCTTCGGGCAGATCGATACGCAACCCGGCACCCGGTTCTTCTGGCGGGACAAAGTTTGCCACCCATTCCGCCCGTGCAGTACTGGCAAGTAAAAAGGAAAAAATGATACAAAAAATGCATCTGCCCGCACGCTGAATCAGCTGCAAAACAAATGGTCTGACAATATAGAGATTCCCTGTCATCACCCCGGCACCCTTCCCGAAGTAAAAACACAATCCCGATTTTTCAGGAAACCGTTCAGCTGCTTCAAATGACTGCTGTCGGTTTTTCTATAACAGGAAAATATTATCACCTGCGCTCCCCCTTCTCACAGTATTCAAGAAAGCAGCCCGAATTACCAGCGCAATCCACTCCAGGCCTGTATCGTGGGGCAAACAACCCTTGCCATCCCGCCAACATCTCGCCGTTGGATGTCACGTTGCAGCCGTCGAAAAAAGGTAACAGGACTGATGAAACTTCAGCCCTGTTACCTGCTTTACCGGTTTCCGGAAGCCGGTTTATTCCGGGGCCTGAACCTGTTGACGTTTCGGTTTTGCCGGCTGTGCCTGGATCTGGTCGATCACCAGCGGTGCAGGCTGTGGTTTGCGCAACGGTTTCACCGCAGGGTTGGTCGGGTCTTGCTGGCCTTGGTAGCCAATACCGTTCTGTCCTGAAGTGACAGCCACCTGCGGGGTGCAACGGTGCTTCCAGGTGGCCGCACCAAAGTCTTTCCAGCTGCTCCAGTTATTGGTGTTGATATCCTTCTGGTCCTTGAAACGCGCCTTGACCGTCAAACCGTGCTCAAACGTCTTGTTGATGGTCTTCCAGTCATGTTTTTGAGACATTTTGAGTTTCAGCGGATAATAGAAATCAAATGACTGATCACCATTTTTGGAATCATACAGCACACCGGCAGTGCTATAGACCGGACTGCCATTGTCTTCGATGATAAAATCAACCACGCCCTTGCCATTACCATTGAAATTGACCCGGATCTTCGGGTTGTCGTCCGGCACACATTTGCCGATAAAGTGCGGCATGTTGGGCTGGAAAGTCGCGCTGCTCAGCATAAAGGGCAGGCCGTGGTTGATCTGCTGATTGTTCTGGACCAGCCCCTGTTTGATTTTGGCCTGGTCATAAACCTCGCTGTCACCTTCATAGCGAATGCTTATCTGATAGGTCTGGGTTTCAAATCCTGCTTTGGACAGGCCATTTTTCTCACACCAGCCTGCCAGCGAAACAGTCCGTGAAACGCTCACCGTCTGGTTGGCCTTGTAAAAATCGACCGCTTTGCCACCGCCCTGCAAATGCGCCTGCAGCTTTTTATTGATTTCGGCCACGGGGTCGACACGAACGGCCGGATGTCCGTTTTTGATCTGGTCCAGCGGAACGCTATAGCTGTCGCTGCCTCCGGCTTCGGTAATCCATTTACCCAGACCGATCCGTGTTTTGGTCGAAGGATGGAACGTGCTCTGGTGCAAAGCACCACTGTCGTTGATGTTATCCAGCCCGCCCATACCGATAGCGCCAAAATAAATTCTGGATTTGTCGTAATCGACACTTTGTTTATCGGCACACTGAACCAGACCTGTCGCCGGGATCACCAGCTGGGTTCCCTGGGTCTTCAGGTTGACATTGCTGACATGTTTGTTGTTCGAGATATTGCGGACAATAATCGGGTTCTGTGCATTTCCGGCCCCGAGGTTCAGATCCACATCCAGAACATATTCCGATGTGCCGCTTGCTGCCTGCGCTGCAGATATACCCAGCGCCAGAACGCTGACACTTCCCAGAACACTGGCACTCAATAATACCGTTGCAATTTTTTTCATGTCTCTTCCCCTGATCTTCTAAAAGTATGCAGACAGCAAAACACTGTCGTTACAGCTTCTGTCGCAGGTGATCAGGGAAAGGTTCAAAAAAAATCTGAACAATCACTTCTTGCTGTTTTTCGTTCCCGTGATCTTCTCCATGACCTTCTCGGGATCTGATCATTTGAAAAGCCGTGCATCCTTGCCATTATGCTTTTCAGACAGGTCGATGACCCGGGTCTACGTTACCACCACTGCATTTTCCATCGCGGTTCTTGGCCGGTGCATAACAAGCTGTCGGCGTGCCTCATCGTGACGGCCCAGCCGCATCAATACTGCTACGGATGCATATTCGATCAGATCACGTTGCGCCCGACTGCCCCCGATCCGGGCGTGATCCCAAAGCGCCTTGGTCAGAAGATCATTGGCTCTGGACCAGTTCCGGGATGCGATCGCCCCAAACGCTTCGGCCAGATAACGCACCAGCTCTGCCGCCGGGCCTCTGGCATCCCTGATAATACGTTCCAGGGCTTCGGATTGCCCCGCCATCGCATAAGCCAGAGCCGCGTGAACATCGACAAAGCCAAATCCCGGTTTGGGAAATTTCTCGGCGGCATAGTCACAGACCACCTGCCAACGTGCGGGAGAAATCGTGACCCCTGCCATTTCTGCCCGATAGAGCACCGCAGCCAGATCGACCATCACGTTCAGGGGTGGCCCCCAGGCCCCTCTGGGATCAATATCTCGATCAACCACCCGCCACATTTCCTCGATATCGCCCCGTGCCAGTGCCCAGAGGGCAATGTGCCAGGCGATATGGCAATGCATCTGTCCCTCTTTGGCATAGCCGCGCTGCCATTCCGTGATGAAGCTGTAACCTGCCTCGGTCTGCCCGGTTTCATAGTAGAGATGGGATTGAAAATGCGCTCCGTGCGCGTTTCTCGGGTTGGCCTGCAAAGATTTGCTGATGCTCTTTTCAGCCCGGTCAAACTGGCCGACTTCGACCTGGGCAAAACCCAAAAGCCCCTGTAACCACCAGTCATCCCCATAGTGCGGCTCCAGTATCTCTGCCAGCGCAAGATTGTCTGCCTCCCGCCCCGGTTCGCCGCTGAGTCCGATCAGACTCAAAACACCAAGACAGGCCTGTGCAACAAGCACATCGCGGGGATAATTCTGTAACTGGACCCGTGCCGCCTGATATCCGGCATTGCTCTTGCCTGCGATCAAAAGGGATATAATCTCGAGCTGCCCTCTCTCCCTCTCGGTCAAACTCCTGCGGATTTTCTGGGCATTTAAAAGGGAACTTTTGGCTCCGGCACGGTTTCCGATTACCTGGCAATACCGCGCCAAAGCCAGATGCGCGAGGACAAAACCCTCGTCCTCGCGGATTGCAAGGGAAAGGGCCTCTTCAACAGCGGGTTCCGCCCCTAGAAACCTGTCCAGCCCCAGAACATAGGCATCACGCGCCGCTTCGGAAGCTGTGGACAAAACATTTCCATACCGATCCTGCATCTCTCTCGCTTTCTCTGGTCAAAACGATACTACCCCAGAAGCGACAGCTTGTCTGTAACGGGTAAATCTGCAGCCATCCGCGCAGAAAGCCCTGAGCACTGGAGGGACAAGACAGCAGAGATCATCCAGGAATTGTCTCGCCCGGCAGCGCCCTGTTCCCACAGGGACTTTTCAGGGAAAATAATAACGGTCAGCCTGGATCGGTTCGGGTAACTCGGCTTCGTTCAGGGTTTCCAGCAGATTGATCTCGATGGTACGCGACATGGTGCTCAGGGCCAGATCATGGGCCGAGGTGCCAAAAGGATCTTCCAGTTCTTCCCCCAACGCCTCAAGCCCAAAGAAGGTGTAGGCGATCAGTGCGGTGATCAGCGGCGTCATCGCCCCGAGAGACGTGAAAAGCCCCAGGGGCAGCGTGAAACAATAGATATAGGCCGTTCGGTTGAGCAGCAGGTTATAGGCAAAGGGCAAAGGCGTATTATGGATACGTTCACAAGCGGCAAGCACAGAAGACAGAGAGGTTATCCGCTCTTCAAGATTGCGTGCAGAAACTTCCCCGATGAACTGTTTTTGCAAAATCTGGCTGATTTCCCCGCCTAACAGGTTCAGGAAAAAATTCGGTATATGGCGGACGGCTCCAAGCCGCTCCCGCTCATACTCTGATAAAAACGACGCAACATCATCGCGGCAATCGGTCCCCCGCAACTGATGACGCAGCGCATGGGAAAACCCCGTACAAAGCAGGGTGATCTTGCGCTGATGCGTTTTGATCTCCTGCTCTCTCGAATATTTCTCATCCACAGACATCACGTCGCCCCCCTGATCCCAGATATAGGTCTGGGCCTGTCGGGCAATAGAACGGGTGTCGATAATCAGCTGTCCCCAGAGCTTCCGCGCTTCCCACCAGCGTTCGTAAGAAGCGCTGTTTCTAAAGCCCAGAAAAATCGACAGGGTAACCCCCAACAACACAAAAGGCGTCGCCGTCAGGTTCGGAACCTGGTCCGGAAAATATTCGTCTGCCAGATAGACCAGAAACCCCATCAGGCCGGCAAAGATAATTTGCGGTGCTATCGAGGGAACAACAGACCCTCTCAGCAAGAAGAACAGCTTGAAGGCATTGGGTTTTTCTCTGACGATCATTTTGGCTGGGACCTTGACACCGGAAATTGACGCGGCAAGGTTTACGGCAATCATCGTCCGGCGCAATTCGTAAATATGGTATAGGAATTCCGGAATTGCGAATACCAGCCGGACCGATCTCGGACGCCTGCTGCTTCAAACCACTTTCTGTAACAGTACAAACGACAGAAAAGTCTCCCGTGGACCTGATAATCCACGGGATCGTTCCGGGACGATTATTTTTGTGATTACTCCTGTGACCTAGTCTCTTTCAAGGGCAAAAAACGACTTGTAGAGCGACTGGTCGATCACATTCAGGTTGAACTGAAAAGCATCGACAAATTCATGTAACCCCTTTGACAGGATGGTATCCAGATCAGCCTCGTCCAGCATTTTCTCCAGCCGGGCGAACTCGTCATTTACCGGCACCGTGATCTCCAGCATTTTGCTGATATCGGCGACAGAACGGGCTGCCGTACGCACACAATAGCGGATCGAGCGGGCAAAATGTTCATCCAGCACCAGAAACTGGGTGACATGGCGATAATTGGCCCGGTGATAACGTTTGCGATAGACCTCGAAGCCGCTGACCGATTTGAGCACCGCGCCCCATTCGACTGTATCATAGGGCGAGTCAAAATAATCCGGATTGGGCAGCAGCAGAAAATACTTCACATCCAGCATTCGCGCTGTCTTGTCTGCCCGTTCCAGCATTTTACCCGCCCGGGCAAAGTGCCAGCCCTCGCCGTGCGACATGGTGTTTTCCATCATCCCGGCAAACAGGTGGTTGGTGTGGTTCACCGAGATAAAAAAGCTCTGCAGGTCATCCACCTTGCGTTTGCGGCTATGTTTATCAACTAGGTGATAGAGCGTGTTGATCGCCTCCCACATTTCCGAAGAGATAATCTCGCGCACCGTCCGGGCATTTTCACGCGCGGAATTAATACAGCTGATTATCGAATTCGGGTTTTTCTCGTCAAAGGTAAGAAAGTGCACAACCTGCTTTTCACTGTATTCGGAATAGCGGGCTTTAAAATCGGCTTCATCACCCGAGGCAAGGACCAGAGGGTCCCACTGTGCGCTCTCGCGTTCCCAGCCCATATCAAGGATCAGGCGGGCATTGACGTCGATGAAACGCGCGACATTATCGGCGCGTTCCAGATAACGGCTCATCCAGTAGATGGAGTTGGCAACACGACTAAGCATCGAGATCAGCCTCCATCCCTATGGGGGTATCCCCCAGAACCCAGGTATCTTTACTGCCCCCGCCCTGCGAGGAATTGACCACAAGTGATCCCTTGGTCAAGGCAACCCGCGTCAGGCCACCCGGCAAGACAAAAATGGATTTTCCGTAAAGAATATAGGGGCGAAAATCTACATGCCGCCCTTCGATATTGTCCCCGACAATCGTCGGGGTGCGCGAAAGGGCCAGCGTCGGCTGCGCAATGTAATCACGCGGAGCTGCAGTGATCTTTGCTGCAAATTCCTTGCGCTCGGCAGCGGTCGAAACCGGTCCGATCAGCATGCCATAACCACCGGAAAGATTGACCGCCTTGACCACCAGCTTTTCCAGATTGGCCAGAACATATTCCCGGTCTTTTTTATCTTCGCAGATATAGGTCGGGACATTTTTGATAACCGGCTCTTCATCAAGATAATATTTGATGATCTGGGGTACATAGGCATAAATCGCCTTGTCATCCGCAATTCCCGTGCCCGGCGCATTGGCCAGCGCAACCGTGCCTTTGCGAAAACATTCCATAATGCCGGGCACACCCAGCATTGAATCTTTATTGAAGACTTCCGGGTCCAGAAAGTCGTCGTCGATCCGGCGATAGATCACATCAACCTTTTCAAAACCGCGGGTGGTCCGCAGCATCACATGACCGTCAATGATGGTCAGATCAGATCCCTGCGCCAGCGGCACCCCCATCTGCTGGGCCAGGAAGGAATGCTCGTAATAGGCCGAGTTATAGATCCCCGGTGTCAGAACGATCACATTCGGATTTTCCACCCCTTCGGGGGCGATATGGCGCAGCGTTTCATACAGGTGATCCCCATAGTCAGAAACCGGGCGGGTCCGCATGGCCTGGAACACAATCGGCAGCGTCCGCTTTTGTATGGTCCGGTTTTGCAGCACATAGGAAATACCCGAGGGGCAGCGCAGATTGTCCTCAAGGACATAGAATTCACCATCGCCCGCACGCACCAGATCCGTGCCTGTAATATGGATCCAGATCTTCTTTGGCGGAGACAATCCCTTGCACTGGGACAGATAACATTCCGAAGACAGAACCAGATCTTCGGGAACAACCCCGTCCTTGAGAATTTTCTGCTCGTTATAGACATCATCAATAAAAAGGTTCAGCGCCCGGATACGCTGTTTCAGTCCCTTTTCCAGAACGTCCCATTCCTTGGCGGTGACAATGCGCGGCAGAATATCAAAAGGCATGATCTTTTCCGTGCCTTTTTTATCTCCGTATACGCTAAAGGTAATACCTTGTTGATGCAGGGCATGTTCAGCAGCTTTTTGCCGTCGTCGCAGGTCTTTCGATGACAAGGCGTTGATCCGTTTGATCAGGGGCAAAGCCTCTTTCCGGGGCTTTCCATCAGCCTCGAACAATTCATCATAAAATCCCTGGGTATCGTACCCTGCAAAATTCACTGCCTACTCCTTTATTTCTGTTTCATAATGAGTCTGTATGTCGTCCGGAAACACTGCTTGAACAGCGCCAGAGTCCTGTCGTTCCTGAACTAGATGGTGGGGGAAGAAAGATTACTTTCACGCGAACAGGCTGTTACTCTTACAAGATTATTCTTCATGGATTTCCTCCATCTTCACATCAACCTTGAGAGTCTCCAGCCCCCCTCCTCCCTTGTAGATCGTGCCGGAAGTCGGGGTCGCATCGCGGTAATTGCGCCCGCAGGCCACGCGGATATGATCCTGGGTTACGGCACAGCCATTGGTCGGATCAAACCCGCGCCAGCCGACAAACGGCAGATAGATCTCGGCCCAGGCATGGGACGCATCAGACTGGATTTTGTTGGCATAGTTTGCGCCTGTATAGATATAACCCATACGGTACCTTGCAGGGATATTCAGCAAGCGTGCCAGACAGATAAAGAGGTTGGCAAAATCCTGGCAGACCCCCTGGCGTGACGTATAAACCTCAAAAGGTGTGGTGTTGAGTGAGGTCGTTCCCGGAACATATTTATAATCGCGATAGATACTGACATTCATATCCTCGAGCGTTCTGAGCAGATGATAATCATTACGCTCGACAAAGCTCATGGCATATTCGGTCATCTCGGTCAGCTGGGATTCCGGCAATTCGGACGGCAGCAGATAGGGCATCATCATCTGCCGTTGCCAGGGCATCCAGACCATGGGAATGGTCGTCTGGCGCCGCGACAGGCCATGATCATCCGGCGGGCGGGCAAAAATCTTGACCCGGCTGACTGACTCAACTGTAAGCTTGTTATAGGCCGTATTGATAATACAGTGCAGCGACTGGTTGCCAAAAACATCCTCGAACTGGATTTTCTCAGCCGGAGACGAGATCGATATCCGCGACTGGACCACTTCCTGTACCGGATCATCGGTGGGCTGCAGCCGGAAAAAGTGCGTCGAATGTTCCACCGGGTCCGTATATTCATAATGCGTTGAGTGTTTTACTTCGAACAGACGGTATCCCAGCGGCATTCCATCATCTGTCCGGGTTTTGGTCCGCACGTTTGTGACATGTTCCTGCGCTTGCTCTCCACCTACAGCAGCCATGGAACCTGTGCCGGGTTTGTTTTTTTGCTGTGGCTGCGAGTGCTGTGTTGGCGCGGCAAACTTCTGAATCGCCGGATTGGCCACTGGTGCACTGTCCCAGATCACACTGCCGCGACGGATAACAATCATCTGTCCTGGCTGCATATCCACCCAGGCCCCATTGGTAAAGGGCGAGGAACTGACCACCAGCGCTGTGCGATAGGTATCCCTTGGATCGTTCAGGATCACTTCTGCCGCGGGGGAAACATAGCTGTCCCTGTTGTCGGGTGGCTGAATACGCGTATAACACAGCGGCTTGGGCGACAGCGAACCGTGGAAACAGGCAATACTGTCCCCATCGGTAATGTACATATCCGAACTGCCGATACCATCAAACCGCAGGAACCATCCGTGTAAAACAGTGGGGTCCACATCAGAAATCCTCCGGGCATTGCCACGTTGCAACTGCGCCAGGATATCGCAAAAAGCCAGTTCTGAATCAGTGCTGCCCAACGGCTCCAACAGCCGCGACTGCTCACCGTGAAGCTCGGCTAACTTGGCTTTATCCAGATGACCGTTGTGCATAAACAACCAGTCTCGACCGGCAAAACTGCGGGAAAACGGCTGGGTTTCCCGGTGACTGTAGCCTTTACTCGCCCCATGAATTTTGGAAAAGAACACCGTAGAACGGAAGTTTGACCACTCTGTAATTGCATCTACCAGCACCTGATTGCCACGTGCAGCCGGGTCCTTTGCAACCATGGAGGACTTATGGTCATCCGGGTACCAGCCAAAACCCCAGCCATGCGAAGTACTATCACCGTCCTGATTGGGCAAATTTATATTGATCGAAGGTGATCCACGGCCATCAAAACTGATTGCCAAAATGTCGCTGAGAAGCGGCGGGAGTGTGAACAACAGGAACTCCTCAAATAAAGTCTGGCCATTAAAATTAGTGCCAAGTCTATGATAATAGATTAAGGTGAATTTCAAAAGACATTTAATTTTAAAGGTTTATCTTGCCATGAGTATAGTCGTTGCCCTGCACCACGTTACTCATTACCGCTATGACAAACCTGTCACCCTTGGTATGCAGACCATCCGCCTGCGTCCGGCGCCTCATGTCAGATCAAACATTCAGTCTTATTCTCTGAACATTGAACCAAAACAACACTTTATAAATTGGCAACAGGATCCTTTCGGTAATTTTCTAGCAAGGATTGTATTTCCGGAAAAGGTGACCGAATTCAAAATCGAGGTCGATCTTCTCAGCGAAATCAGGGTCTTCAACCCCTTTGATTTTTTCCTCGAGGATTACGCCAGGGACTTCCCCTTTACTTACGATCCGCATCTGAAGGAGGAACTCGCCCCCTATCTCGAAATCAAGGAAAGAGATCCCGCGCTCTTGGGATGGATTGAAGAAAGTGACCGCCATTCCCAGGGTATTATCGACTTCCTCGTTGCCATCAACCAAAAGCTCAACACCACCTTACAGTATGTCGTGCGCATGGAACCCGGTATCCAGAGCTGCAGCGAAACCTTGAAGCTGGGCAGTGGCTCCTGTCGCGATATGGCCTGGTTCCTCTGTCAGGCTTTACGCCACCTTGGTCTGGCGACCCGTTTTGCCTCAGGCTATCTGATCCAGCTCGCTGCTGATGTCAAATCCCTCGATGGCCCCTCTGGCACCGAGGTCGATTTTACCGACCTGCACGCCTGGACCGAAGTCTATCTGCCCGGCGCAGGTTGGGTCGGGCTGGACCCGACATCGGGTCTCTTTGTCGGGGAAGGACACATTCCGCTTTGCTGCACACCCAATCCCTCCAGCGCCGCACCTGTAACCGGAACCCTGGGCGATAGTGTCAAGGCCACTCTTGAACACGATATGGCGGTCACCCGTATTGTCGAATCCCCCCGGGTGACCAGACCCTATTCCGACGATCAGTGGCAGGCCATTGATGCGCTTGGCAAGAAGATCGATAAAAAACTGGAAAAACAGGATGTTCGCCTGACCACAGGCGGCGAACCGACCTTTGTCTCGCTTGATGACCGCGAACACGACGTCTGGCACTATTCGGCGCTTGGCAGCAATAAAAAACAGCTTGGCAAGGATGTCTTTGCCCGCCTGAGTGCGCACTTTGCCCCCGGCGGCTTGCCGATGTTCACCCAGGGCAAATGGTATCCTGGGGAGATCCTGCCGCGCTGGGCTCTGCCCTGTTTCTGGCGGCGGGACGGCGGGGTTGTCTGGCAGGACAAAAGTCTGCTTGCCGATCCCGACAAGCCACAAAAACACGATCAGGATACAGCAAAAAGCTTTCTCGGCCAGCTGGCTGAAATCCTGGCTATTCCAGCCGATTATGTCCTGCCGACCCGCGAAGACACCCCCTATTATCTGTGGAAAGAACGCAAACTGCCGCTGCAGGATGAAATGATGGAGGCCAATGTTTTTGAAAAGGCCGAACGCGAACGTCTGCAGTCCTTGATGGAACGGGATCTCAATGCACCGTCAGGCTATGTCCTGCCCCTGCATTATTCCCATCGGCGCAAACGCTGGATCAGCAACAGATGGCAGTTCAAAAGCCCCCATCTTGTCCTGCTGGCCGGAGACTCTCCCGTCGGTCTGCGCCTGCCCCTGGCCAGCCTGCCCTTCCCGGACGAAGCCAAAGACGAAATCTGCCCGGAACGCAGCCCCTTTGAAGCCACAGAACCGCTGATCTCACACCCGGAGATAACAAAAACTGTCGCCAGAGGCACCAAAACAGATGACAAGTCCTTTGCCAAAGACCCGAACGGCCTAATCCGTACCGCGCTTTGTGCAGAAGTCCGGAACGCTGTCTTGCATCTGTTCCTGCCCCCCGTGGCCTGGCTCGAACATTTTCTGGAACTGATTGCCGCCATCGAAACCATCGCGGCCCGAAACAAAATCGCGGTGGTTCTTGAAGGCTACACCCCGCCTGCGGATGCCCGGCTGTCGCATTTCTCTGTCACCCCGGACCCGGGTGTGATTGAAATCAATGTTCAGCCTGCCGCAGACTGGGAAGAGCTCAAGCACATCACCTCGACCGTCTACCGCGAGGCACGACTGGCGCGTCTGTCTGCCGAAAAGTTCAGCCTTGATGGCCGCCGGGTCGGCACAGGCGGCGGCAATCACGTGGTCATGGGCGCGGCCAAACCCGAAGACAGCCCCTTTTTGCGCCGCCCGGATCTGCTGCGTTCGCTGATCAGCTTCTGGCAGAACCATCCCTCGCTCTCCTATCTCTTTGCCGGGCTGTATATCGGCCCGACCAGTCAGGCGCCCCGGATCGACGAAGCCCGCCACGACAGCCTCTATGAACTCGAAGTCGCTTTTGAGCAAATTCCGGAAAAAGGTGACATTTCACCCTGGCGGGTCGATCGCCTGTTGCGCAATCTTCTGGTTGATCTGACTGGCAACACCCATCGGGCTGAATTCTGTATCGACAAACTCTATAGCCCCGATAGTGACCGGGGTCGTCTGGGGCTGCTGGAAATGCGTGGCTTTGAAATGCCACCACACCCGCAAATGAGCCTGGTCCAGAACCTCCTGTTGCGTGCCGCGATTGCTCTCTTCTGGAAGCAGCCCTATCGCAACCCTCTGGTCCGCTGGGGGACCCGCCTGCACGATAAATACATGCTGCCCCATTACATCCGCGAAGACTTTAACGATGTTCTGGCCACCCTCAAGACAGGGGGCTTTGATTTCTCCGCCGACTGGTTCACCCCGTTTTTTGCCTTTCGTTTTCCCGAATGCGGCAGTACCCGGATCGGTGACGTCCAGCTCTCTCTCGCGACGGCCCTCGAACCCTGGCCGGTTATGGGCGAAGAACCTGCGGGTGGTGGCGTCAGCCGCTCGGTTGATGCCACGGTCGAACGGCTTCAGGTCACAGCCACAGGCCTGATCGAAGGGCGTCATATCGTCACCTGTAATGGACGGAAAGTTCCCCTTTCCCCAACCAACGAAAGCGGCACCCAGGTTGGTGGTGTACGTTTCAAGGCCTGGTCACAACCCTCCAGCCTGCACCCGCAACTGCCAGTCAATGCCCCCCTGGTTTTCGATATCATTGATTGCCTGCACCAGCGCTCGCTTGGCGGCTGTACCTATCACGTCGCCCATCCCGGTGGCCGCAGCTATGACAGCTTCCCGGTCAATGAAAACGAAGCAGAAGGACGCAAGCTCTCGCGCTTTGAAGCCCTGGGGCACACTGCTGGCAAGATTGCCGTGCCGTCAGAAGAGAAAAATCCCGAATACCCCCATACACTTGATCTTCGTTTTAAGCGGGCTTCGGTTTAAGGGAGCATCACTTTAAGCGACCGTGTCCGGCAACAGGGCCAATCGATGAAAATATTACCGGAATCACCGTGTTGAAGCCTCTTTCAGTCTTGTGAACAACTTTTCACCCGCCGAAATGATGTGCTGATCAAGCAGCTTGCAGGCCTTCAACGTATCGCGGGCATTACATGCAGCAAGCAGTTGACAATGTTCCTGGTTGGATCGGTCGATGTAATCAAGTTCGATAGCAGCAATACGAAGGTATCGATCCGCCAGGTCATGCAAACTTGAAATGTGGCTCAACAGGCGGGGGCGCGCGCATGGTGCATATAGAGTTTCATGGAAAGCTTTGTTGAGAACGCCGAACTGTTCCAAACCGGCAGATTCCGCTTCGGACCGGATTTTCTCTGCCTTTTCTATCTGGCTGTTGGTCAATTCCGGGATCGCATGCCGTAATGCCAGAACTTCGGCTACGGCACGCATTTCATAGATTTCCCGAATTCCTTCAACATCAAGAATTGCAACCTGCGCCCCCCGATTAGGCTGCAGATCCACCAGTCCTTCCTGTTCCAGAATACGCAAAGCATCCCGAACGGGCATTCGACTGGTTTGGAACCGCTGGGCCAGATTTTCCTGCCTCAGTATTTCTCCTTGTGGGATTTCACCCGAAATAATGTCAGTGCGCAGCAGCCTGGCGATCTCATTTGCCTGAGCACCACTGCGCGATATCTTTGTTGGTTTGGGGGCTTTGTCTGTCAATTTTTATCCTGGATCCTTATTTCCGCCAAAATACACCACTTGACAAAATGTAATCAATTTTTATTATTGTATCCAATATTAATAATTGGATACAATAATATGAGTGTTTCGCGCTTGAAAGATATTCCCGGTATTGGCGTCGATAAAATGGGAAACGCAGCAGATGCTTCTGCGAATTCTGAAATGTTGCGTCTCGAGAATCTCGACACCGACATTCCCCCGCCAGCAGAAGCAATTGCAGCAACGAAAGCCTCTATCGGGCGGGACGACGCAAACTCTTATCTCCCTTTTCTGGGGATCAATGATCTGCGCAAGGCCGTTTGCAAACGTATGGAGACCGAAACGGGGTCTGAATACAATTGGCGTCGTCAGTGTGTGATTTCAGCGGGTGGTCTTTCGGGCATTTTGAATAGCTTGCTCGCCATGCTTGAGCCCGGTGATGAAGTCATCATCACGGATCCGGCCTATGCAGGATTGCTCAATCGCATTCGTCTGGCAGGGGGCATACCAAAACTGGTACCATTGATCGTCGAAAACAACGTATGGCGGCTTGATATCGAAGCGCTGTACAAAGCAGTAAGTAACCGGACAACAGTGGTTCTTACGATGAGTCCCTCGATGCCGAGCGGGATCGTTCACACGAGAGATGAGTGGAACGCCATTACCGACATCGTCATCAAAAACAATGCCTGGCTGCTTCATGACGCAGCTATGCAACGTCTGGACTTCACAAACTCAAACCCGATCAATCCCGCAGGTTTGCCAGACATGCTGGATCGTACAGTGATTGTGGGGAGCGTATCAAAGGAATACCGCATGATTGGCTGGCGGGTTGGCTGGGTAGTGGGGCCGCCGTCAATCATTCAGGACATCGGCCTTGTCAGCCTTACGAATGTCGTCTGTCAAGTTGGCATTGCCATGCCGGGGGCTTATGCTGCACTGACAGCAAAGGACGATGGTGTTATCGCGGCAACGGCAGAATGGAAAACCCGTCGCGACTTGATCCTGGATCAGTGCCAGGATTTGCCACTGGTTCGACCCGACGGCGGCTGGTCTCTTCTGATCAACACAGGTGCCCTTGGCATGTCTCCCGGGCAAGCTTCCAAGCTGTGCTTTGAAAAGGGAGCAATTGCCGCCACCCCGATGACCGGATGGGGCGATGCCTCGAAGGCCGGACAATATTTACGTTTCGTATTTGCCAACGAGCCCACGGATCGTTTGAGTGATATTCGCGAGCGTCTTCGCCAGTCATGGAATCTGTAACCGTGAAAGCTTGTCAGGACAAAAAATCGGCCCCGTAGGGTCTGTCTGTAGAGACTATCACCCTGACAATACTGAACAGGGAAATATTCAACGGGGACGTATGTCATGAGCAGAAGCATACAAAGAGTGAAAGACGCCGCAGCAAAGCTGGGACTGGCACTTGCAGTCAAAGAGATGCCCTCCATCACCCACACGGCAGAGCAAGCAGCACAGGCTTGCAGATGTGAACTCGGACAAATCGTAAAATCACTGGTCTTTATGTGCACCGAGACCCAGGAACTGGTACTTTTTCTGGTTGCCGGGGATCAGCAGGTGGATATTTCTGCGGCATCTCTTGTCGTCGGCAGCCCTCTGAAACGCGCAGACCCGCAAACAATAAGAAAGCAAACAGGCTTTGCCATTGGCGGCGTTTCCCCTATTGGTCACAAACACAAAATACCGATTTTCATCGCCCCCGCCTTGTTCGATCACAAACAGGTTTGGGCTTCTGCCGGGGCGCCTAACGCAGTGTTTTCAATCACCCCGGATGGATTGAAAACTGCCACACAAGCAAGGTTTCTCACAGATCTCTGTTGCAAATTCATCTAGCTCGCGTTGATTTCAGTGAAAACCAGCCAGATATGTTGCGGTCGAATTCCCGACTTTAATCCCCCCGATATCACAGACCCGGACCTATATCCGAAAACGCGCACCTCCGGTTGCTCTGGCAATCGGAAAGGCTCGATCAGTTGCACAGGTTTTTATCAGGAAAATTTGCAGTCTTCACCCTACCCGCAGCTTTTTTACAGCGGCTGTGACGATTACAAAGCCTGTGATTGAAATAAATTTTCAACACCTGTTATCGCAGTGCAAATATCCTGTGCCCGAAATGATCAGGTTAATAAATTTATTATTATTCAAAAGTTTATATTAAAGATCTTTTTCAATCCGGATCCACCTGGCTCAAAAACACCTCAAAAACTCCCCCGGTATGCTGCATTTGCGAAGTTGAAAGCATTTGCAAAGACCACCCTTATCCCGTGAAATAAGGCGGTTAACAATAAATTAAGCATAAAGATAAAACCTTTAACAGGAGGTCAAATGTCTACCAAGCTTATCGTGGGGCTCGACGGCAGCGGGTCCGGGGATAGAGCGCTCGCCTATGCCAAGCGTCTCTCAAAACTGATCGGGAAATGTTCAATTGAACTGGTTTATGTGGTCGAATGGTCCCCTTATTCCTTTCAGACGCCCGAAGAAAATGCCAGCCGGCACAAACGGCGGGAACAAGAAATCAAAACCGCAATGGAACGTGTGGTCCAACCCACACTTGATGCCCTGAAAGCCGATGGTTTCACCGCCGCAGGCCGGGTCAAACACGGGGATGCAGCGGATATTCTCAATGCCGTGGCAATGGAAGAAAAAGCGGAACAGATTGTGGTTGCCCGCTCTTCCGAAGGGGGCTTTACCAGACGTATCTTCGGCAGTGTCACTGCCAATCTGGTGATGCATGCATCCGTCCCGGTAACCGTTGTCGGCTAAAGGTGATCTCATGAAAAACACAGGCTTTATCAAGGCGCCCTTGCTGGCGTCCCTTTTCGCATATCCGGTTCTCTTCTTCGCAACCCTTCAAAGCGCCCTGGCCCAGGACGCCGGCGGCATTGATGCCAAGGTCAACGAGATTTTCTCGCTGGCAACGGGCTGGTTCGTCAACCTGATCTTTGCCAACCTGCCCGGGACTTCCTTTCCCTGGATCGTGCTCTGGCTGGTGGTTGGTGCCACCGTTTTCACCCTCTACTTTGCCTTTATCCAGTTTCGCGCCGTCGGCCATGCCATCTCGCTGGTCAAGGGCGACTATTCCAACCCCAATGACGCGGGTGAAGTCAGTCACTTCCAGGCCCTCGCGACCGCCCTTTCCGGTACCGTAGGTCTTGGGAATATTGCCGGTGTGGCTGTGGCAGTCGGTATCGGCGGTCCCGGAGCCACCTTCTGGATGATCCTCGCCGGGCTTATGGGCATGGCCTCCAAATTCACCGAATGTACCCTCGGGGTCAAATACCGGAACGAATATGCCGACGGCACCGTTTCCGGTGGTCCGATGTACTATATTTCCAAAGGCTTTGCCGAACGCGGCATCCCGGGCGGCAAGTTCCTTGCCGTGCTCTTTGCCGTATTCTGTATTCTCGGCGCCCTCGGCGGTGGCAATATGTTCCAGGCCAACCAGGCCCACGCCCAGCTGATCGGAATCTTTGATCCCTATCCCGGCTGGATTACCGGCCTGATATTTGCTGGCGTGGTTTTTGCTGTCATCGTCGGCGGGATCAAATCCATCGCCCAGGTCACAGAAAAGGTCGTGCCTTTTATGGGCATCATGTACGTTGCTGCGGCCATGATCATCATCCTGATGAACTATGACAAGATCGGCTGGGCTTTTGGCCAGATTTTTGACGGCGCCTTTACCGGGCTCGGCGTTGCTGGCGGTCTGGTCGGGGCTCTGATCCAGGGCTTCAAGCGGGCAGCTTTCTCCAACGAGGCCGGGGTTGGCTCCGCTGCCATCGCCCACTCTGCGGTGCAGACCAGCGAGCCGATTACCGAAGGTGTGGTTTCCCTGCTCGAGCCTTTCATCGATACCGTTGTGATCTGTACCATGACGGCTCTGGTAATCATCATCACCGGGCAGTTGACCAGTGATCCGGCAACGGGCCTGTATATCCTGGGTGACAATGGCCAGATCGTTACCGCAACCGGGGCCTCGGGTGTTGCCTTGACCTCGGCTGCCTTCGGCTCGGCCTTCAGCTGGTTCCCCTATGTTCTGGCCCTGGCGGTGATCCTCTTTGCCTTCTCGACCATGATCAGCTGGTCCTACTACGGCCTCAAGGCCTGGACCTACCTGTTCGGTGAGGGCAAGACCAAAGAGCTCATCTTCAAGGTGATCTTCTGCATCTTTGTGGTCATCGGTGCCGCTGCCAACCTTGGTCCGGTCATCGATTTCTCCGATGCCGCGATCTTTGCCATGGCTGTGGTCAACATCATCGGTCTCTACTTCCTGATGCCGATCGTCAAGCGCGAGCTGAACTCCTATATGTCCCGCCTCAAATCCGGCGAGATCAAGAAGTTCAAAAACTAGGGTCTTCGACCCGGGTTGAAAGACCCGCAACTTTCCAGGAAGGTCCCACTGACCTTCCTGGAATTAAAATGCCCTTAGATGCGGGCAACCGACAGAAACAGGGTGGCCTTCGCGCCACCCTGTTTCTATTTTGCCTGATCCAGACAGACACAACTGGAAATAATCCTTGCACCTTCTGCCGCTTTCGACAAAAGTAACGGCACCTTTTACCGGAGCTTTTATGTCCTGTTAATGCCGGGTGTCCAAAGGGACATCCCACCAAGCCAAACGCCTTATCTTTCAGCCTCTGCGCTGACAGAGCCTTTGTCTTGACCTCATCTAGCATTAACAACGCGCCCGGTGACCATTCCTTTCCCGTGTCTTGTAGCATCCTGTTTTGACAGCTTGCCCAAGATCATCTTGGAAACAGAGGAAGAAAATGGAAAAATCCGGCGCAAGAAAAAAGGTTTGATCACAGTGATCAACACAACAATCCGTAAGTACGATACCAAAGATACAGATATAATCGCCGACATCTTCTTCAACGCCAGCCTGCTGGCCTATCCCTTTTTCACCCGGCCTGCTCTTGAACAGGAAAAGATCAATGTACGGGAAATCTACCTGCCCGCTGTCGAAACCTGGGTGATTGAAAAACAGCCCGTTTCAGCGACTACCGGTTCAGCAGTATCCGGTGAAAACGCTGAGGTGGTTGGCTTCGTCTCTCTGATGGAGAAAGAGGTCGCCGCCCTTTTTGTTGCACCAGAACAACAGGGACAGGGCTATGGTCAGGCTTTGATGGACAAGGCCGTTGCCGAAAAAGGTGGAGAACTGGAGGTCGATGTCTTCAAGGAAAACAGCATTGGCCGCAACTTCTACCGCCGCTACGGCTTCGTCCAGATCAACGAAAGCCTGCACGAACCCACCGGGCAGATGTGTCTTCGTATGAAACTCGGAAAATCCGAAACTCAACCAAAAGAAATGCCCTAAACCCCAGAGCCCGGTCCTGCATCTGCCGGATCGGGCTCTGCTCTAATTGGATCAGCGTACAGAGTTAATTACTTCGGTTCTGTTGGGTACTGAATACAAGAGAAGTTATCTTCTTTTTCGCGATATTTTTTGAGAGATCGATTGATTTTATTGACCGCACTCGCTGTCCAAAAAAGATCGAAAACAAACAAAAGTATCCAAAACCAAAAAGCAGCAAAAATTATGTAAGGTGGAGTTGGAATTAAGATAAACAAAAGAAGAAAAAGCTCAATATGGTAAAAACTGACCATGAGACTGACAAAGGCAAGTAAAAGCATAAAGGCAGAGAAGTGTCTGCCCAGATAGAAGCGGTGCCCACCAATCACGCCGGTAAATAACCAGAGAAAATAGGCCAGCAGCATCGATTTTTCACGTTGAGCTTTCTCTTCGATAATCTTGGTATTTATTGATGTCTCTCTGGCCCTCTTTCGAAGGTATCGATGATAGAGGTGAGACATGGATTACCTTTAAGGTTGAAGCTTCCTGCGAACCAGTGATTTATAATCTATATTTGTTAATAGGGCCTTACCGCTTAAAGCACTTATCGTTTAATCAGAAATGAAAAAATGCTTTAGCTATTTGTTATGTGGCGCTTACTTCTCTTTTGCTCAATACCAATCAAGAAGAAAAGTACCTCCCAATCGATGCAAATTTGGTGTAATATTACATCATATTACCACACCAGCGAGACCCCCAATATGCCGAGACAAAGCATTTCCGTCACCGATCCCAATAGCGAATGGCTCAGGGTCAAGGTCGAACTTGAGGATGAATATGCCAGCAACAGCGAAGTTGTAAACGATCTTATCCGCAAGGCCCGAGCCAGTGAACAGGCTGAAATCAACGCCATCCGCGCCGCCTTGCGTGCCGGAGAAGAAAGTGGCATCAGTGACAAAAGTCCTGACGATATCATCAAGGCCGTGCTCAAGCGCAAAGACAAAACGGCGTGATCAAAAGTGAGGCGCTATCGTTTAACAGAAGCTGCCGCGACTGATTTCGAGGTTATTCTGGAATATGGAATAACCACATTTGGTTCCAGGAAAGCTCTGGAGTATCAGAATGGCATGATCCAGCGGTTTATCCAATTGAGCCAACATCCCGAACGATACCCCGTCGCGGAACAGATCCACTAAGACTATCGCCGCAGTGTCTACGGCTCCCACACAATCTATTAGCGCATCATCGAAGACGAAACGGCAAGACGAGCCATCCTTATTGTCCGTATCCTTGGTCGTCAGGATATCGCCAGGGCTTTTGACCGCGCAGAGAGTTAAAGCGGTCCTTTTCCAATAAAACTGGTCAGGTTCTGATCATAAATCATGCACTTTTTAGTGGCCTGGATCTGCTCAACAAAGTTCTGTTGGCTGGCCTTTGCTGCATAGGTTCTGCGTAAGCTTTCCAGCTTCTCCTTATCAACCGGGTCAGCCTGATACTGCTTGATGATGCGGGTTAATAGCTCGGTATAGCCCGCAAGACCATGAGACAGACGTCTGATTTTACTGTATTTCGTGACCGACAAAGTACCCACAGTCATCACAGCCGCCACCGTTGCCGTCGGCATCGCACATTTCCATAGGTCTTCCATCGCACCCGCATAGGCATCCAACTCGCAGCGACGCCGATCGGTTGCCCTGATACATTCCTGCCCCGGCTGCCCCTTGCTTTTGAAATAATCATAGAAGCGGTCAACCGCGGGATCAGAGCTCGCATCCTGATCAAACAAAGCGGCGACAATGATAGCTTCCTGGCTCGCACCATAAGTATCGGATCTGGAAAAACTTACAGGTGCATCTTTTGATGCCGCAGGGTCAGTCGTTTTACATCCAGACAACAGCAGGCCCGTACAAAGAAGCAAGATGATCTGCCCTGTTTTTCCAAATTTATTCATTTTCCCCCGCCCCTCAAGTACATGCTATGATTTCAAGACAAAGGTAGTTACTGGAAAAGTCACGGTCAAAGAAATCCTGTTCAGAAGCTCAACCTTTCCTGATTTTTGTGCCCCTCACTCCTTCGTCTCCGGGCCTTCCAGCAAGTCCTTCGGAATACCAGCGATCAGTTTGGGATCATCAACCGCTTTGCCGTTTGAGCTGACAACCTCGACCTTGCGGCGGGCGAAGGCAATGCCTTCGGCGGCGAAGACACTGCGCAGCTTGTGATAGATCTCGCGGCGCAGCACAAACTGGGCCCGGGGTTTACACTTGAACTTGACCCGCATGATCAGGGCGGAATCATCATCGATCGAGAAAACCCCCTGGCTTTTCAGCGGCTCGATAAACTTGTGACCATGCTCCGGATCATCCAGAAATTCCTGACCAATGCGTTTGACCACCTTCTTGACCTTTTTCGGATCGGTATCCGGCTCCAGCCGGAAGGGCATTTTATAGATCACCCAGTCGCGGTTATGGTTGGTGATCTTTTTCAGCTCGCCAAAGGGAATGGTGATCACCGCCCCCCGGTGATGACGCAACTGCAGGGAGCGGATCGAGATTGATTCCACCTCTCCCCGGGTTTCCTTGTCCAGCTCGATATACTCGCCAACGCGAAAGGCATCGTCGATCAGGAAGAACACGCCAGAGAAGATATCCTTGACCAGGGTCTGGGCACCAAAGCCCACCGCGATACCAACCACCCCGGCCGAAGCAATCAGCGGCGCAATATCAATGCCCAGCGACGACAGCACCGTCATGATGACAATCACGCCGAGGAACCCCAGCAGCAGATTGCGAAACAGCGGTGTCAGGGTATCAAGGCGCGTGCTCGCCGATACCTCTTCGGACTCAGCGTCTTCCGAGGCATCGCTGACCCGTTTTTCACTGTGCAGCGCCGCGGTGATCAGCTTCCACACCAGCAGCCCAAGCAACAGGGTAACCCCGATGTCAAAACCGGTACTGGCCCAGACCGGCGCATCTGCACCCTTGACCAGCCCCAGCAGATCCAGCCCCCAGAGCTGCAGCACCACAATCCCCGCCCCCAGACAGCTCAGCAGGCGCCAGGCATCCGTAAAGACCTTGCGGAAACGAGCCGTACGCTCACTGTCACCCCGCAGCAGGCTTTCGACGACATTCCGCCCCAGATGATCAACAATCGGCAGGGTCAGCGCAACAATCAACGTGCCGATGGGGCCCTCCAGCTGTTGCTGCCCCCGCTCAAGCCAATGCGCGAGCCAGTAGAGCCAGGCCAGCAGCAGATAACCGCCAATCAGCAAGGGAGCTGCCCGTACCGTGATCCGGCCAAGGCTGCTGCTGTCTGAAACCGGGGAAGATGCATCCGCCGGGGCTGATCCCCCGACAGGATCAGGATCAGGACCAGCAGCAGGCTTCACCTCCACAGTATTCTGCTGTGGGGCAAATCTGGCTGGTCCGCTTTCCAGCGTGACCAACCTGTCGGGCGTCAGCAACAGGGCCGCGGCTTTCTGTACCCGGCCATAGTTGCGGATCAGGGCCAGCAACAGCAGTCCGGCCACCAGTGTTCCGGTCAGGGCCACGGTAACAATCGCAGGCGGAAAGCCCCAGCCAAGGGTCGGGAAGAAACCGGCGACAACCCAGCCCCCGGCCCCGATAAACAGGGCACGGCGAACCAAAGCAAAGGTATGGCGCGCGGCTTCATCCTGAAGCGGCGCGATGCGGATCTGTGGCACCTCCGGTGCAAAAGCCCGCCGGGCAATGACGACAAAAAGCCAGGCATAGGACACCCCGGTGTGATAGATCCAGACCTGGTCAGACAACGGGCCAAGCGGGCTGGTAAACTGTTCACCCCCGGCCATGGTCATCAGGACAAAAACGATGATTGGAAGAACCTCAATCCCCCCCAGAACCAGCGTACGACCGACCTTTTCCCAATAGCTGCTGTGTTCTGGCACAGCCTTGAGCCAGCTTCGCCAGTTCCGTGTGCCCCAGCTGATCAGCAACGCCGGCAACACACCTGTGATCACCAGCCCGATTGCGGCAAGAACCATCCCGCCGACACCACTGCTGGCCAGCGACAGGCGTGCCGCGACAATGCCCTTGCGGTTTTCCAGATTGGCAAGGGCAACAGACCAGCGCGTCACCCGCTGACGAATTTCTGTCGCCATATTGCTCAGCCGTGTTTCAATCAGCAGCAGCGTCTGGTCGCTGACGTCTTCCTCAGCCGCCTGTTCATCGGCCCGGCGAACCAGTTCGTCGCGCAGCAGTACCCGGATCTGTTCGTCGCTCAGACGCCCGAGCAGCTGATCCACCGCTGCAGGGTCCAGCTCTTCAGGGATCTCGATTTTCTTGTCTGCTGGCTGGCTTTTATTAAAAAGGCTTTGCGCCTGCGCCGGCTGCAAAAACCCTCCCCCGCCCAACAGTACCCCACTCGACAGCACAAAAACAAAAACCGCCAAGAGCCAGCCGCAAAACCTGCTTGTGAAACCGCGCATGAGATCCCCGTTATCCCGTTTTTATTCCCGTTTTATTCTTGGCAAAAAGTCTACGGGGATTTGTAGCGGCATGCAAAGACACGTTTTGGTTATGGGTGATACCATAACTTTTGACGGCTTAAGCAGAATATCGTATGTGCCAATTCGCTGATAATGTATAACTCTTGATAGGACAGTATTTTGAAAACTTCATTTGTAGTAAAGACAATAGGCCTGAGTTTAATTGCACTGTTTTTGCTCGGAGCTTGCGCCAAAATCACACCACCACCTGAACAGGTACAGCGCATGGCTGCGATCAATCCTAATGATACAAAGTATTCTGACAAAGCTCTTGTAAGTGGCCTTGTCAATATCGTTGGGACAGGCATCTTCAAAAACACGTCAATTCAGTGTGCACAGGCATACATCCAATTCACAGAAGAATTAAGCGGTAAGAAAAATGTACTTGTCTATTCGTCAGATCCACTGACCGGGCAAGGAATTGATAGCAATGCTTTTATTTCTATTGACCCAGGAACCTACTACATCACCCACGTAGAATGTTTTGGCCCCGGTGAATACATAATACTTTCCCGAATAAAAGAGTATGAGACTCCTTCTCTTCGCAAATATATCCCAAAAGTTTCACTTTCTGCAGGAGAAATTGTATTTATTGGCGCCTTTGAAATGAAAAGAACCAGAAAACTAGAAAGCCAATCAAGTGATCAACCTGCGCAATATCTTGGCACTTTGGAAGTTATAAATACAAAAAATATTAAAGAACAGATAAGTAAGAAAAATCCTGCTCTTGGTAAGCAACTGATAGTACGTTTGGCAACGAACGAGAGTTTTGAATCAATAATTTCTGAAAAACACCAAGATAGTTTTATTTTTGTTCACTAGGTTTCGCATCCAGTACAGCATATGTTTTGCCAATAAGTTGTACTGGATGGCCTGAACGATGACAAAAGGCAAATAATTTAAAATATGAGATTTTAAAAACCCTACAGATTTTCAGTGAATCTGTTTTGAATTCTCATAGTAATTTTATCAGGAGCGCTTTACCCATCCCCGGATTTCAGCTTACCATGGAAGTTCGTCACGTCCTTACCAGTCAGGAAAGGTACCCGCGTAGATGCAGTCAAGCAAAGACCCGCCACCAAGCAAAGAACAGCCGATCGTCTATGGGGCGGATTTCAGTGTCTATGTTCAGGCCGTGCGTCTGACCCTCGCCGAAAAATCCATCCCGCACCGACTGATACCGATCAACCCTTTTGAAAACAGAGAACTCGATCCGGAATATCTCGCTCTGCATCCCTTTGCCCGGGTTCCCGCCTTTGATGATGGCCAGATCCAGCTTTACGAAGCAGACGCCATCGCCCGCTATATCGATGCCGCCTATCCTGGACCGCTGCTCTGGCCTCCACGATCCGCTGATCGCGCCCGGGCCAACCAGCTACTCAGTATTCTCAATTCCTATGCCTATCCCAACTGGATCGGTGTGCTCTATGAAGAAGAAATCAGCAAAGCAGAAGAAGGCATTGCCCCGGATCAGGCGAAAATAACGGCGGCCCTGCCCCTGGCCCGCACCTCTCTGAGCGAGATCATTCGTCTGCGAGAGGAAACCCATGGCGTCTACCTCGCCGGGGAAACCCTCAGTCTGCCAGATTTTTTCTGTGCCCCTATGTACCATCTGCTGATGCACACACCGACGGGCAAAAAATTGCTGGCGGAAAACCCCGGCCTGCAGGACTGGTGGCAACTGCTGCAACAGCGCGAGACGGTACGTGATCTGCTGGTCGCCTGAAGCGACGCAGACAATCCCGGCCTGTCCGGGGCCTTCTGGCTCCCGGCCCCACAGGTCTGGAAGCTCCGCCGGATCTCATAAAACTGCTGCCGACTATAGCCCATAATCTCGCAGGCTTTGAAAACTTTGGACAGTTCGCTCGCTAATTCAAACATACTCAGCTTGCCTGTGCTATCTTGTCTATCGTGGTCATGTCATAACTCCTGAATGAGTGGATAAGTTTTGCTAAACAAATCCTGCCCAATTCCAGAAGCGGCATGGCCCCAGCAGTCTTGGCCATGACAAAGGCTGCTGTGGTGCAAACTGTCAGGTCATTTCGATTTCAGCACATCCAGCCCTTGCACTAAGGAGAGAAGCCCGCGCAGATGCAGTCAAGCAAAGACCAGCCGCCAAGCAAAGAACATCCGATCGTCTATGGCGCGGATTTCAGTGTCTATGTTCAGGCCGTGCGCCTGACACTGGCTGAAAAAGGCATTCCGCATCGACTGGTGCCGATCAACCCTTTTGAAAACAAAGGGCTTGATCCGGAATATCTCGCTCTCCATCCCTTTGCCCGGGTTCCCGCCTTTGATGATGGCCAGATCCAGCTTTACGAATCAGACGCCATCGCCCGCTATATCGACGACGCCTATCCCGGCCCGCTGTTAATACCGCCCCGCCCTGAAGATCGCGCCCGGGCCAACCAGCTTCTCAGCATTCTCAATTCCTATGCCTATCCCAACTGGATCGGTGGGCTCTATGAAGAAGAAATCAGCAAACCGGATGAAGGTCTTGCCCCGGATCAGGCAACAATCGCTGCGGCCCTGCCCCTGGCCCGCACCGCCCTGATTGAAATCATTCGTCTGCGACAGGAAACCCCCGGCGCCTATCTTGCAGGGGAAACCCCCAGCCTGCCAGATTTTTTCTGTGCCCCCATGTACCATCTGCTGATGCACACACCGACGGGTAAAAAATTGCTGGTAGAAAACCCCGGCCTGCAGAACTGGTGGCAACTGCTGCAACAGCGCGAGACGATACGGGAACTGCTGGTCGCCTGAAGCGACGCAGACAATCCCGGCCTGTCCGGGGCCTTCTGGCTCCCGGCCCCACAGGTCTGGGAGTTCCGCCGGATCAAAGCTGATCAAGACAGGGGGTTCTATTTCCCGCTCTGCATCGCGCGCTGTCTTGTGTCCTGATCAAGAATTTTACGCAAAGTCTCGAAAAACGGGCCTGAGCTGGTATGCTTCACACCATAATTCAGATTGAACTCATAATCGAAATCTGCCGGGTTAAGCCCCTGGTTGTGCTGCAGAATTGTCTCGAGCTTGTCCAGCGCCTTGACCGCCTTTGCCTCGGGGGTCGCGGCCTCTTCATATTCATCCCACAGGGCAAGGATCGATGCGCGCAGCGCGTCATCCAGCGTGCTACTCAACTGCAAAAGATCTTCTCTTTCCTGGACTGACTTGTCCGGAAACAGGTGTTGATCGACTGCTGGCACATCCCCGTGAATGGCTTCCCCCAGATCGTGAATGACACACATCCTGAGCACCTTGAGCAGATCAAGATCCCCCAGTTCATCGGCAAAGGTTATGACCATCAGACACAGCCGCCAGCTGTGTTCCGCGGTACTTTCGGCCCGCCCGGTCGAGGTAAAACCACTGCGCAGCACAGACTTCAACCTCTCGGCCTCACGTAAGAATTCCAGCCGCCCGTTGATTTTTTCCAGATTCATTGTCTTCATCACAAGTGGATAAAAGTTGTAATATACAGGCTTCTATAACACCCCCTGTCTGATATGGGCGTCAACAAAAACCGGGCCTGAATCAGGCCCGGCGTTTCCAAAAAACCAGACTGATCAATCAGTCCCCCAGTACCGAGCCTTCGCGGCGGGGGTCGGCGGCGCCGATCAGCTCGCCAGGGCGGATCAGGATCGCCTGCAGGCCGGAATTGAGGTCGCGGACCTTGATTTCCTGCCCCTTGGTCTGAAGCGCCGATATCATTGCCACGGCCTTGGTATTTTCCTCGACATCGGTCGCGCCGTTGCGGTTGACGATATGCGGCTGGCTGATCGCCACCTGCGGGTCCATGCCAAAGTCGAGAATATTGACCAGAGCCCCGGCCACATAGTTGATAATCCGCGACCCGCCGGGCGAACCGATGGCGAGCACAGGTGCACCGTCCTTCAGCACAATGGTCGGGGCCATGGAGGAACGCGGGCGCTTGCCGCCTTCGACCCGGTTGGCAATCGGCTTGCCGTCTTCTTCCGGCGCGCGGGAAAAATCGGTCAGCTCGTTATTGAGCAAAAAGCCGTTGGTCATGACGCGCGAGCCAAACCCGGTTTCAATCGTCGTGGTCATGGACACCACATTGCCCTGCGCATCAACAATGGAAAAGTGGCTGGTGCCCGGACGCTCCAGCTGGCTATCGGGTGCGCGCAGCTGGGCTTCTTTCCACGGCGGGTTGCCCGCGTCAGCTTTGCTCATGGCTTTTGCCGGGTCAATCAGTTTGGCCCGTTCTGCCAGATAGTTCTGGTCCAGCAGACCTTCGGGCATTTTGACAAAATCACTGTCCGCCATATAAAGCTCGCGGTCGGCATAGGCCAGCTTGGCCGCTTCCAGGTAAAGGTGCGTGCTTTCCGCGCCCTGCCCCAGCGCGGGCAGATCAAAGTGCGACAACAGCGACAGCATCTGGCCGACAGTCAAGGCCCCGGACGAAGGCGGGCCCATGCCACAGACCTCATAACCGCGATAGGGCGCACAGACGGGTTTGCGCTCGACCACGTCATAGGCCTTGAGATCCTCCAGACTCAGGATCCCGCCGTTGATATCGGTTTTGACCGCCGCGACAATGTCTTCGGCAATCGGGCCTTCGTAAAAGGCCTTTGATCCCTCTTTCTGGATCTGGCTCAAAGCCGCGGCAAATTCCGGGTTGCGCAGCAAGGTCCCCTCTTGCAGAGGCTGGCCGTTTTTATCAAAGAAATAGGCCCGCGTGGCATCAAAAATATCCAGCTTTTCCTCGCCCTGCGCCTTGGCAATGGCACTGGCCATGCGGTGCGAGATCTGGAACCCGCCTTCGGCCAGCGCCCGGGCAGGCTCGACCAGCGCCGCCCAGTCCTGATTGCCATAGCGCTGCTGCACCGTTTCGATCAGCTTCAGGGTGCCGGGCACACCGACCGAGCGACCGCCGACCACCGCATCGAACCACTTGACCGGCACACCATCGGCCCCGAGCCAATAATCCGGCGTCGCCGCCATCGGGGCTTTCTCCCGCCCGTCAAAAGTGGTCAGGCTTTTGGTTTTGGCATCCCAATAGACCATAAAGGCCCCGCCGCCGATGCCCGAGCTTTGCGGCTCCACCAGATTGAGCACCAGCTGCACCGACACCGCGGCATCCGCTGCCGTCCCGCCGCGCTCCAGCACTTCATACCCGACCTGCGTGGCGATGGGATTGGCCGTGGCAACCATGAATTTCTGTGCCTTGACCGACTGTTTTTTCACCACCGCATGGGTTGCTTCGGGCTGCACCGCTTCCTGCGCCAGCACAGATCCGCCGCCCCACAACATGCCCGTGACCAACAGCGCTGTCGGCAGGGATTTCGCATAGCTTCGCGTCAAAAAATTCATGTCACTTCCCCGTTTAATCTTTTCCAGCCAGCTCAGCTTTATGAAACTGATGATTGCAGATATCAAACAGCATTCCGCGAAACATGACCACATAAATTTCTGTTCCGGAGGTTTCTTCGCACAGAATTGTGTCTCTTGTTCATCAATCGTTTAGGTTCAACGCTTATTCTTGTGAACTAGAATGCCCCGCTCCCGCCTGATCCCCTGGATCAGCAAAACTTTGTCCGGGGCCAAAAACCGGAGACAAAACCATGCTGGGTGTCATTGGGGCCATGACCGAAGAGGTCCAGCTGCTGCTGGGCCAGTTGAGCGATACCTCATCCTCGGTGCATGCCGGGATCACCGTGACCCGTGGCGACTACAAGGGCACGGAAATCGCGCTGGCCCAGTCGGGCATCGGCAAGATCAATGCCACGATCTGCACCCAGATGATGATTGACCTGTTCAAACCACAGAAGCTGATCTTCAGCGGTGTAGCCGGCGGGCTGCTGCCCAACATGCAGGCCGGGGATATCATCGTTGCCAGCCATGTGGTTGAATATGATATGGACCTGACCGCCTTTGGCCGTCGCCACGGCGAAACACCCGGGCGCGAACGGCTGATTGAATGCCAGCCCGATCTGGTCAGCAAGGCCACCGCCGCCTTTGATGCCGCCTTTGACGGGGTCGAGGGAGGGCCGAACCTGATGCTCGGCACCATTGCCTCGGGCGATACCTTTGTCCAGGACATCCAGAAACTGCGATGGCTCCAGCGGGAATTTGCCGCGCTGGCAACCGAGATGGAAGGCGCCGCCTTTGGCCACACCTGCCGCCTCAACGGCCTGCCCTTTGTCGTGATCCGCGCCCTGTCTGATTCTTCAAGCCATTCTGCCAGCGCGGATTTTCAACAGAACCTCTCCCGCGCCTGCGAGAATTCCTTTCAGTTGATGGACCGGATGATCCCCACCGCCATGGCGGGCTGGGATGGCAAGGAAGAACGCCGCGACCGGGAATAAACGGCTTTCCCGGTTCTAGTTTTCCAGAAAATCCCGCACCGCCTTATAGAGATCAAAACGCCCTTCTTCCAGATGCATCAGGTGCGTGCCACGCGGCAGTTTGATGTCCTGTTTGATCCGGGCAGTTCAGGTCGAACTGTTCTACTCTCTGTTCAACTTTCTATAGTGGGTCATGCGTCCCTGCTGTGACGGGCATTGTGACGGGCATTCGGCGGCGGTTTTCAGCAACCAGTCACGAAAGGCCCTGACCTGCGGCAAGGCGGCCTTGCCGCCCGCGCTGATGATATAGTGCCCACCGATCGGCAGGGGGTCACAGGCCACAGCGGGTACCAGACTGCCCAGGGCAAGTTCGGTGTTGATATAGGCGAGATTGGCCAGGGCAATGCCATGCCCGGCCACCGCGGCCTGAATGGCGGTATCGTCGTGCTCAAAGCGCAGCGCCCGTTCCAGATCAATCTGCGCATTGGGCAGCTGTTCGGTAATTTTCCCAAGCCAGCTGCGCCAGTCCCGCCCCGTCGGCTCGTTAAAGAGTATCCGCTGCCGGGCCAGCGCGCCTGCATCCAGTGGTTTGCCGCCGGGCAGAAACCCCGGGGCGCAGACAGGCAGGAGCCACTCGATCATAACCAGCTCGCTGTTTTCAGGTGCTACCGTTCCCGCATCATGGGGATCGCCCAGCCGATAGATGATCGAGGCATCAAACAGCCGGCCCGGCAGCTTTTCCGGATAGGTTACGGTTTGCAGATTGACCGGATGATTGGGATGTTCGGCTTCATAACGCGCCAGCCGCGGCATCAGCCAGCGAATGGCATAGCTGGTGGTAACCGATAACGTGAATTGCGGTACGGCCTCGCGCAGTTCGGTGGCACTCTGGGCGATCTGTAACAGGGCACTGTCCGTCGCCGCGTAAAAACGCCGCCCGGCCTCGGTCAGATCGACCCCGCGATAGCCCCGGACAAACAACGCACAGCCCAGATATTCTTCCAATAACTTGATCTGGCGGCTGATTGCCCCCTCGCTCACACAAAGTTCTGCCGCTGCCAGCTTGAAACTCAAGTGAGTGGCCGCCGCATTAAAGTGCCTGACAGCTGTCAAAGGAGGCAATTTCATGAAATACCTGAACTATTCAAAATTACGCTCTGATCTCAGAGCAGCATAAACTTGACTTATAGTAAAGTCATTCCAGCTTTTAAATCGTTTGAAAACCGCCCTCAAGACGTGTTTTAAAGGACCAGAGCCAAAATTACAGGTCCGATAAATCCATTACCAGATCCATTACCAGGCCCATTACCAGACCCGGACTTACTGCAAGACCTGGACCCACTGCCAGACAAGGTCACGCCATGCCTTTCAACCGCCCCGTCAATCTTACCGATCTCTCCCCCCGCCTGCCTGAAATCTTCGCCGCCACCCCCGGCAAGGCCAATGTCATCCACCTGAATAACGCGGGGTCTTCGCTGATGCCGCAAAGCGTTCTGGATGCCCAGCTTGACCATCTCAAACTGGAAGCCATGATCGGCGGCTATGAGGCGGCGAGACAGAAAGCCGATGACATTGAGCGGGTCTATGACTCCCTCGCCCGGCTGATCAACTGTCAGCGCGATGAAATTGCCGTGGTCGAAAACGCCACCGTTGGCTGGGCCATGGCCTTTTACGCCATTCCTTTTCAGCCCGGCGACCGGATTTTGACCGCCGAGGCCGAATACGCCTCGAACTATCTCGCCTATCTGCAGATGGCCAGACAAAAGGGCGTCTCGGTCGAGGTGATCCCGAGCAACGAAGCAGGCGAATTGTGTCTGCACAGTCTGCGCAACATGATCGACAAAAGCGTCCGGCTGATTTCCATCACCCACGTGCCGACCAATTCAGGGCTGGTCAATCCAGTCGAGCAGATCGGCGAAATCGCCCGCGCCCATAACATTCTCTATCTGGTCGATGCCTGCCAGTCCGCCGGACAGATGCCGCTGGATGTAGAGAAAATCAACTGCGATCTGCTCTCGGCCACCGCGCGTAAATACCTGCGCGGCCCTCGGGGCATCGGGTTTCTTTATGTGCGTTCCGCTGTGCTCGACCAGCTGCACCCGCCGATGATCGACCTGTTTTCCGCCAGCTGGACCAGCCAGAACGAATATGTCCTGCGCCCCGATGCCCGCCGGTTCGAGAACTGGGAAAACAACTATGCTGCCAAGCTCGGTCTGGGGGCCTGTGTTGACTACGCCCTGGACATCGGCCTTGATGCCATTCAGGCCCGGATTGATGAACTGGCGGGGTATCTGCGGGCCAATCTGAAAGAAATCAACGGCATCCGGTTGCACAGCCGCTGCCCGCGTCAATGCGGCATTGTCTCCTTTGCCATCGAAGGCCGGGACAGCGGGGAAATGGTCCGGGAAATTGTCGACCGCGGCGTCAATGTCAGCAGTTCCTCGCCCAGCAGCACCCTGATCGATGCAACCCGAAACAACCTGCCGGTTCTGATCCGTGCTTCCGTTCACTACTACAACGACCTCAAGGAGATCAATCGCCTGCTCGAGATTGTCAGCGACCTCAGCGGTTAAGCAATTCACTCCCCCTGACAGACCCCCCGGGACAGAACCGCCCAGACAGAACCAGCCTGGCGCGCAAGCCGGGGGGAAAACCGGACAAAAGGGCTGCTAAAAATCAAGCAAGCTCCGGATGGCCCTCATACTGCTTGGCATCATCACAGATTTCGTACCACGAGGGTTTTTCGCTGACAAACTCATGGAACTGGTTCTTCAGGTCAAGATCTCCATCAAGGGCATTGGCCGCAATGGGAAAGCTGTCTTCTTCCGACAGGATCTCGCCGAGGGAGCTGCCGCAAATCTTGCAAAAACAACGCCCGTATTTATAGGGGGCTGTTGGCGCGAAAAGCTGTACAGACTCCCGTCCCTGAACCCACTTCAGGTCTTGTTTTTTGACAAAGGCAATCGTGCTCGCGCCCACCTTGCGACAGCGGGAACAATGACAGGTCCCGATCATTGACGGTGCGGCCAACAGTTCAAATTTCACTGCACCACAGCAACAGCTTCCACTTATCATTGCACAGTTCTCCCGGTCAGATATAGTTTTCAAGACAAGAACATTACGAGAACATCCTGAAAGAGGCAAGGTTAAAACTCGCCTTGATGAACCCAGAAGGTATTCCTGTCCGGATCCAACAGAACCCTCGAGGGCATGATCCGCGGCTTCCTTTTCACACCCGACAGGGCGGCTACTGTTATTCCCGGAAATTGTCGTCCTAGCCCTTGACGACAGAGACTGGCGGCAGGATCTGCGCCACCAGCAGCACCTTTGACGCAGCATGGAACTGCAGCTGAACAAGCGCCTTTGTTCCCTGATACCTGCCGTGGGCAAGATCGGGGTCCAGCAGATCCGCAAGCAGGCCGTCGGGGTTAACCCTGGCTGTGTCTGTCTCTTCTGTGCCACCCACTCCTGTATCCCTCTCACCTGTTCCCGCCTCATTCAGCGCAGCACGCAACGCAAGGGCAAGAACCGCCCCGGCCAGTAAAGAGGTATCTTGTGAAAGATCGTCTTCCGGATTTTGTCCACCCCCGGCCATCATAATCTTGAACTTGCTGGTCACCACGGCAGGTTGAGAGCTATCGCGCCGGGGATCGTCTCTGGCAAAGTTGTTCTGCTGCCGGATCTTGCCCGGTTTTTGTTCCACGCTGTGCTTCAGACTTTCCCCTGCCGGCCCGTTCAGTCCGGATAACCCGCGCAGGAAGCAAACCGGAGCCTGAACCCTGTCGGCGGCAATCGCTTCAGGGCCAACAAAGCGCCAGATCACCTGCAGGGCATAGACATCCCCCGCCTGCTCTGCGGCTTTCCTGTTTGCATCCTGCTGTTCCACGTTCTGCCGCTCCACTCCCGCCCCACTGTCGCAATTGCCACCGCTCGCTTCCGGTCATTCTTCTCGGGACCATCCCTCTCGACCAAGTTATACCCGGCTTTATCCCTGATGCCCAGCACCGTCAAGCCGACGGGGAAAGCGCAAGCTGAATCACCCGGATGTCGTTGTAACACCCGGTATGCGGCGATAATTGACTGGACAAAACGCCCGGATCGGGGATAGTTTATCCCTCACGTGAATGGCCCCCCCTCAAGGGTTGGATGCCCGGGGGTTAATAGGGAATACGGAGGGATCTGCCCATCAGGGGATCTTAAGCCGGAGCTGCGCCCGCAACTGTAAACGGGGAGCTGCAACAAAACACCACTGGCCCGCAGGGTTGGGAAGGTTGTTGCAGTTTTGATCCGAAAGCCAGGATACCTGCCATTTTTATTGTAAACAGACCCTGACCGACGGGCGTTAACGGTTTTTGGAGTTACACGATGACCACGATGATCAAGACACAGACAGCACAGACCACTCAGTCTCGCACTTCTGCGGTTTTTGCTGCAAGCTTTGCCATGTTTTTTGGCGTTTTCATGGTTTATGGCGTGGGCTTTGCCCAGCCTGCGGAAATTCACAATGCCGCCCATGACACTCGTCATTCCTATGCGTTCCCCTGCCACTAGGCACGAACGCTGAATTGCTGATGACCGAATGACCTGATCGCCGGAAGATTGGTTTTCTGATTTCCCGGCTGTCTGGTCATTCGGTTTATGCTGATTGCGCCCCTGATCCTGTCCAGTGCTCTTATCCGGTGAACTTCTCAGGTGATCCTGTCAGGGCACCCGGATACAATAAAGAGCACAGCGAGCCCGGAATTCTTCCGGCGGTCTGTATCAGGGTGCGGCAGAGATCCAGACGAGACTGAAAATGCTGAGAAGAATTATGACCACGGCGATTGCTGCCGGGGTAGCAGCAGGGTTGCTGCTGTCGGTGATCCATGAATTCACCACCACACCGATTATCCTTCACGCGGAAGAATATGAAAACGCGGCCCCCGATCACCATGCCGCCTTGCCGGACCCGATCTTGCGTGAGTTGATGGAAAATGCCCTGCACAAGGCGGCTTTCTTTCCCAAAAACCTGAACGACCCGTCCCGAAGCCTGTCCCGGAACCAGTCCGATACGCTTTATGACGACCGCAGTGGCCAGTTTCATCTGGTTGGCGGCACCCACGAAGGCGGACACGGCGAAGAGGAAGCCTGGGGTCCGGCTGACGGATGGGAACGCACCCTCTTCACCACCCTGGCCAACGTGCTGACCGGGGTTGGTTTCGCCGCCATTCTTGTGGCCTGTTTTGTCTTTTCCAATACCGAACTCAGTGGCCGTCGCGGCGTGATCTGGGGGCTGGCGGGCTTTGCCGCCTTTACCCTGGCTCCGGCCCTTGGGCTGCCCCCCGAAGTTCCCGGCAGCATGGCAGCCGAACTGGAAGGGCGTCAGCTCTGGTGGATCGGCGCTGTGGTTGCCACCGCCGCCGGTCTCTGGCTGATGGTGTTCAACGACAAACGCCTGCTGCATGTCGCCGGCTTGCTGCTGCTGCTGATCCCGCACC
This sequence comes from Kiloniella laminariae, assembly GCF_027214005.1. Classification (GTDB taxonomy): domain Bacteria; phylum Pseudomonadota; class Alphaproteobacteria; order Kiloniellales; family Kiloniellaceae; genus Kiloniella; species Kiloniella laminariae_A. The sequence continues at coordinate 796,086 of NZ_JAPWGY010000001.1, read as the reverse complement.
TGATCGGCGCACCACAGCCCGCAGAGCTGGGCGGCAATGCCCCGCCAGAACTGGCCGGACATTTCGCCGCCGCGTCCATCGTGGTCAGCGCCCTGTTCTGGGTTATCCTCGGCTGGACTTCCGGCACACTGTGGCAGCGCCTGGCAACCACCGAAGCATAAATCCAATAGCCAAGGGACGCGCACACTCTCTGCAGAAAACCCCGCTCAAGCTCCCCGCCTGGGCGGGGTTTTCTTTTTGATCCTCTCCGTCCTTCCTGTTTCTGTCAGAGATCTGACGGACAGATTGTCATCCGGGAATTATTCTTCTAATGGTAGAAGAGACAACAAAATCTCCGGATTTCAAGATACAGTTTAATAAAAACAGCTTCACTAACAGGGATTGAAGATGCTGGAGTGGCACTATAAAGGAGCAACGGGCGAGGTCGGTCCGGTTTCCCGACGACAGCTCTATAACCTGCTGCAACAGGGAGAGATTTCCAATGACAGCCTGGTCAGGGCCAGCAACGCCAAGGCCTGGCAATGGGTTGAACTGAGGTCCCTGCTGTTGACGCCAGAGGAATTCGGCTACCTCTCCGGCGGTAAAAACCCGCTTGATCCCGAACGCCCTGATACAGCACCCAAAGCCCGGGCATCATGGATCCCCCCGCAAGAAAAACCTTCTGCCCGGCCCGCTCCTGATCCCGCCGTTGAAACCACGGTCAGGAATCCGTCCCCGGACAGCCAAAACCGCAAGAAAAAAACTCCTCTGGAACCCATGCGGGTTATCGGGACCGAAGCCGACCGCGACGGCTGGAAAGACCTGAGACCCCATCCCTGGCGGCGTTATTTTGCCCGGATGCTTGATATCCTGATTAATGGCTATATTGGTTTCACACTTTTCGGCACCGTGTTTTTCTGGGTCAATGCCCCGGCTGCCACCAGCTTCTTTTCCTTCCTGAGTTTGCACAAAGGCGGCTTCCTGATTGATGGTTTCCTGACCGTATTCTTTTCCCTGTTCCTGAGCGCTCTCATGATCGGTGTGACAGGCGGCACCATCGGCAAGTGGATCTTTGGCATCCGCGTGCTGGACCGAAATTACAAAACCATAGGCATCATCACCGCCTTCCGGCGTGAATTGTTTCTCTGGCTCAATGGCCTGGCCCTGGGTATACCCCTGGTCATGTTTATTACCCAGGCGACCAGCTATTTCACACTGCAAAGTGCAAAACGCACCTCCTGGGACCAGGCCCTTGATCTGGTCCCGGTCCAGCGCCCGAATGACGCCCGGCAGATCTGCCTCAGCATTGCCGGAGTAATCCTCTGGCTGACCCTTATCCGCCTGATCGGAGGTTATCTTGGCTGACCCGACCTCACCCCCGCCGCATAAATCCCTGGGCTGGATTTACTGGACCGACAATCAGGAACAGGGACCGGTTTCACGCCAACAACTCGCCGTTTTGCTGAAAAACCGACAGATCAGCAGCAAGACCTTTGTCCGCCGTGAAGAAAGTGATCAATGGAGTTTTTTGCAGGATCTTGATCTGGGACCACTTCCCGACGATCCCGACGACTTTGGCACAAACGGCGTTATCACACACGCGCCCTCTGCAGTCTCCCCGGCAGCCCCCGCTTTTCCTGACAGAGCCTCTTTCCCTGATACCAGCCCTGATCGCACCAGTGCTTCATCAGCTCACCCCAGCCCCTCGGCATTCTCTCCAGACCGCGACCCTGCCCAGGGAACCACAGCGGCGGCTCCGGCGCTGAAACAACGTCTGTCTGGTGCAATTAAAAGCTGGCGACGCGTGGAAGGTTGGAATGATGGCGCCCCACACCCCTGGCGACGGTTTTTTGCCCGCCAGCTGGATAACAGCCTCTATCTCGGCCTTTTGCTCTGGCTGGCCAAGAGCCCGCTCCTGCAGCTTGCCCAGCTCTTGCTCACCACCCTCGAAAGCGGCCTTGAACCCGGGACCTTACTGGTTCTGCTCATTGCAGGCGGGCTGATTATTCTGCTCAGCTACCCCTTTATCCACCTTCTGCTGGCCTGCGCCAATGCACTGGTTGTTGGCCTGAGTGGCTGTTCTGTCGGCAAGTGGTTCTTTGGCATCCGGGTGCTGAACCGCGAGGGAAAACCGCTGGGGCTGAGGTCCGCCCTGCAGCGGGAACTTTCGCTCTGGCGGCACGGCCTTTGTTTCGGCCTGCCGATTGCCGATATGATCTTTATGGTCCATGCCTGCTTTGATCTGGGGAATGATGGCATCACCACATGGGACAGGAAGACCAGCAGCGTCATCGCCCAGCGCGAAGACCTGACCCTGCAGATGATCCTCGGCCTGCTCGGTCTGGCCTTTATCTATGGCAGCTATCGTTAGTGCCACTGCCCTGTAACAACCTCATCAGTAGCACGAAAATTTTTGTCATACACATGGGATGATATCAAAGCATAGCCTAGTATTTCAGATGTCATTTCTGAACTCCTCTTGTTGCTGCCTGTTGAAACAAAGGATGTTCAACGGCGGGGTATACTGAAAAAGCAGCAACTTCGATCAAAAAGATTTCTTTTGTTTCCGGATCATACAGATAAAGGCTTGGGTGTAATTTTCGGTCAGGGAGATAACCTGACTTAGGGGAAATAACGGTATCACCGTACAGGAATGTTATCTCCATGGATGGAATAGCATTATCCAGCAAATTGGGGTTATCCGTAACTCTCTTTCCATTAATTCTCCATGGGCCTTGCCTATGCATAACAAATCGGTCCCATAGACCACTTCTCTTAACCCTTAGGGCTTGCCCTTCAGGGAAGAGGTGCTCAATACGGTTTTCTGGATTTGATGTTATCCCATGTCCAGTCTTTGGAAATCCACCAGCAAGATCTGAATAAAGCACTCCATCTGCACGGTACCCATATGTTATTCCATAGCCTTCGGGACCTTGTTGTGCAAATAAACCAGATAGCAGGTGCCGTGGTTGCTGCCCCCCAAGCTCTGGTCGTCGCTCAACCATTTGGGGATGGGTGTAACTATCGAGTTCTGCATCAACAATGGCATTATAGCCACGCCATTGCTTCTCTTTTAAAACTAAAGCGTAGTAGGCGTTAAATCCAACTTCTCTATAAGATTTCCAATCACCATCTGTATAAATGTTACCACTGAACCACTGAAAATCGTCCGGTTCCGTCATCTCTTTTTCGGCCATGCCATCATCGACCAGTTCGACGTGAAATTTCAGATCCGTTACTCTGGCCGTATCGGATTTGAATGAATCTCGGTCAATGTAGAGTTCGAGCGTTTCCATTGTCGAAGTATCAGGCGTCCAGCCAATGCGGGGAACGTAGTCAGGATGGAGCTGCTTTGCCCTTATCTTTGTTTCACCACGATCATCCTGATATTCTTCACGATCACACTCATAGGGTGTCCACATCATGACGGCAGCCCCATCGGGCAGATAACTGCCAAAGGCACGGGGATAACTGACGTATTGGCTAGAAACCCTCTTAAACAGTCTGGAAAGATCGTTTCCTCCCATAGGAACCGTTTTGCACGTAATTATGCGTTCCATATGCACAGCATGACCATCAACCTTCATATCCACCGTGACACGGGAATAGAACGTAGGTGCATGATAAGGACGTTGCGACCAGGTCAGGTAAAGGAAGAAAATTACAGGGATCGAAACGATAATGCCGATAAGATAGAGGAAAAACTTCAAAAATATTCCCATCATGGTCACCCGCTCTTTATATTACTTTCATATTGATTTCTCAGTTTTTCATTCAATAGGCATAAGGATTGGAGACAAAGCGTTGGTCAAAAACTTCCCCAGATAAAGTGGGGGGACACTACAGAAACAGGACAACCATGAAAAGAATTAATGGCACCTCAATCCCTTTAAAAACACCTCCTCTGTTAAAATGATATTTCTGCTCATGATCCAGTAATATATTTGCCGCATACTGTTTCGACAGGCTGGATTACTGACCTCTTCTTTCCAGAAGGCAAGAGAGGCAGAGATTTGGGAGAGACCAAATGCGCAACAGGACAAAAACATCTGACAAAACCCTGGCTTTGTTTCTGCTCTTTGCCCTGTTTCCTGTCGCTCTTTCTGCCTGCGCCCAATTTGATCCCGGAAATCCGTCACTCATAACCGAGGTTGATTTCAACCCTGATGCCCCGGTCCTGACATTTCCGATCCGCCCCCGCCCCGGCAGCGAGATCTATCAGGACCCCCGCTGGGGCCTCAAGATCATCGAGATCCGGGCAGACGGGCAGAAGATCGAAGGGGTGCGGCAGCTGGTATTCTTTGATGAAATGAACAGCGGCCCTCGCGAAGCAGGCGGAGAGATTTACATTTACAAGCTGCGTTATGGCAAGATGCTGTTCGGCGATCTTTCGGCTGATGTCGAACTGCCCTTTATCCGCTATACCGCCCCGGTTGATGTCAATCTGCTGGAAATCAGCTACAGTTTTGTCTATTATAACGGCGAGATGGCTGGGGAAAAATATTTGCTGCGCGCCCGGCAGATCCTGGAATAAGAGACGCTCAACAGTGCAATTTATCCTTTTGAAAACCACCGGGTAAAGCCATGCAAAAACTTCTGTTTATCTGTAGCAAAAACAAATGGCGCAGCCCGACCGCAGAAACCCTGCTGCGCAAGTATCCGCAATTTTCCGTCCGCTCAGCCGGGACGGCAAGCGGTGCCCGGCGGTGCCTCAGTGGAGACGATATTCTCTGGGCCGACATGATCTTTGTCATGGAACAAAAACACAAAAAACGGCTGCTGACCGATTTTCGCGACTTCCTCGAAGACACCCCGCTGCATGTGCTTGATATCCCGGACCACTATCAGTACATGGACCCGGAACTGGTTGAGATCCTCGAACAGTCGTTTGAAGGCTATCTCGAGATCTGATGGGCCACGCGGCCTCATAAAGGGGCAAGGAAACAGAACGGCCAGGTACTGCGGAGTTTTCTTCTAGGGTTTGAGGACGAAAGCCTGCGCCCGTTCTTCCTCACCAAGCGGTTCAAAAATGGTCTCGCAGAATTCAAACACCTCGCGGCTGACCTCGAACTGATAGGTCTCGCTCTCGCCCCTGTTGCGGTCCTGCACCCTTTGCCACCGGGTCTCTTTGTCGACATCAAGATAGTGGACCTGGGGTATATGGTCGTTTTGGCGCAGGAAATTGGCAACCCGCTGGCGCTGGCTTCGGGCGAAGAAACCGATGTCCAGGATCACACTCATCCCCTTTTCCAGCAACCCGAGTGTCTCGATCAGCTGTTGGACCTCGATCCGTTGAGTGCGTTCCAGCGCCCATTCATAGGACGCCGGGTCGGGCATATCCATCAGGAAAAGATTTTTCATCCAGACATCGACGGCAAAGATATGGGCCTTTTCCTGTTGCGCCAGCTTGGCTGCATAGGTGCTTTTCCCCGCCCCGGTATTGCCAACAATCAGAAAAACCTGCGCCATGAACCCCTTACCCCAAAAGTTTCAAACGAAAACCTTCGGGATATTCTTTAGCGTAAATTTTCGAGTGAATCAAATGGCTTGGGTAAATATGACCACTGTAAAACCGGACGGCAGCACCTTCTCTCCTGCCGCCAGAACAGAGGTTACATCACACGGCTGTAAAGCACCGCTTTCTCCTGTGCAGAGGAACCCGGCAACATCTCCTCGACAATGCCGATACCAGGGTGAGAACTGCTCTGCTCAATCTTTGTCTGCTTTTTTTTCAGCACCTCCAATGCCTGGCGCCATCTCTCGACCACGACTTCAGCTGTCATCCTGGAAAAAGCAAGATAGATATCAAACTCACCAATCACAGCTATCTGGGTGATTTCCCCGGCCGAAATATGTTTTTGCTCAATCATATAATCGACATAGGCATCCGACATCTGCATCAGGTCATGGCGACGGTTCAACAAGAGCGAAAAACTTTCCCCGATATCCTGGATCGGGCTCAGGTTCACGAACCCGAGCTTTGTAAGGATTTCGTACCCCGCCCCCTTGAACTGAACGGAAATGGTTCCCGCCTGTTTGGCCAGTTCGATATTTTCCGCATTGCTGCCTTTATAGCGCTCTGCATTGCTGCTGGCGCTGTAGAGAGCCAGACGAATAGTTTGCAAAGGGCCGACCCACTGAAACAGATCTTCCCGTTCGGGGGTTCGAACCATCGAGAATATTGCACGGTCAGGCTTTTCCTGCGCCATTTTAAAGGCCCTGGGCCAGGCCATAACTGAAATTTCCGGTTCCTCACCGACTTCTGCCGCCAGTTCGTTGATGGTAGAGCTGGCAATTCCCTTGAGCTCACCATTTTCAAGATAATTGTAGGGTGGAAAATTTTCAGTATAAAATTCCAGCACCGAACCCTCGGTCGAACCCTGAGCCGAATTGGGGGCCGAATTCTGGCCCAGACACTGCGCCGAAAAACCGACGATAGACAGGAACAGGATACACGCCCTGCGAAGCCAGAAAATATTTACCATCAGGATCTCCAAAACGAGTTCCCCTCAGGATGAGTCTAGCACATTCTCTCATTGAAAATGGTAAATTCTGTCACTCTCATGATGTTCTTCACGCAATAAAAAACAATCTTTTGCTTTAAAAACAAGGACTACACAACCTATGGCTTGTTTTTAGTCGCCAAGCTGGTGATAGAGCTATGAAAAAATAGTCAGTACTGAACCATTAACCGGAAACATAAACCACAGGCTGTAATGACCGAGGTAAAAAAATATCGAAAAATCTGGCTGAGATACAATAACAGATCGCCTGATAGGCCTTTGAAACCGGATTTCCTTATTTTCCGGAAAGCTGAAAGCCCAAACCGGAACAATTACCCAGAAAAATTACCCACAAGGCTACTGGGAATAATACTGGGACGTCAGAGTTTCTTTTCCATTGTCAGATCAGTGACCTGATAGCCAAGCCAGCGATAAAGCTGTTCTGCCGCCTTGTTAAAAGCAAAAACATGCAGCCCCAGTGTCTTGATTCCCAGCTTGCGCACTTCCCCCTCCAGTGCCGCCATGGTCGCGCGGCCATAGCCCTTGCGTCTTTCGCGCTCGACAATCACAATGTCATAGATAAAGGCCCGGCGCAGCCCGTAGTCCTCCTGCACGGCAAACCAGACAGAGCCAACCACCTGATCCTGCCCATTCAGCACCTGAAAGATATGATTGTCCGGTGTTGCGAGGCCCTGTGGCAAGCTGCGCGCGAATGAGTCGGTGGAAAGCTTCAGGGCATCTTCAGCACTATAGCCATGGCTCTTGCGCTTGTCCGCAGCATATCCCTTGATCCCCTGCGCCTTCCAGTCGGCAAAGGCACGCTCTGGCAAACGCTCCAGCCTGACTTGCGGCATCTTGCGCAGCTCACTGCCGGCGATTTTGTTCATTCTTTCCTCTCCCTCTTCCTCTGGCCTTATCATCTGGCCCTTATTATCTGGCCTTTATCCATCAGAGCAGAAGACACCTTTATACCAGAATACCAGACCAGCTGCTGCGCAAAGCGATTGACCTGCCCCGGTGAATCCCTGAAGATAAACACGAATATGGTGTCATCTAACCGATTTTTGAACGCCAGGGTAGCGACATCTTACCACAAACGGCACCAGATCATAAACAGAGGGCGAAGATCGTGGGGGACCATGGGTGAAAACAAATCGGCACTAACGCCGGAACAGGCCGACCTTGCGTCAAAAAATCCCGATTTGAACCACTCTGTTCGTTCTGGCCCCACCTCACCCCTTGGCCAAATTCCCCTTGACCAAATTCTGGCAGACCGGGGACTGATCGACGGGCTTTATGCCGCAGGTATCCTCAGCCGGGAGGCCCGGGATGCCGCGCTGCAACTGCTGATCCCGCATCGCAGCTGGGCTTTGTGGATCTCCCGGCTGCTGCTGGTGCTGGCCACGGCGCTGATCCTCGCGGGCATTGTGTTTTTTTCTGCCTTTAACTGGAACAAAACCCCGCCGCTGGTAAAGTTTGGCCTGATCGAAGCCGCTCTTCTTGCCTCGGTGATCGCTGCCCTGCTGTTTAAAGCCAGACAGCTTCCGGGACAGCTCGCCTTGCTGGCCGCTTCGGTGCTGATCGGGGTTTTTCTGGCGGTCTTCGGCCAGATCTATCAGACCGGGGCCGATGTCTGGCAGCTCTTTGCCGCCTGGGCCCTGCTGGCTTTCGGCTGGACCCTTTTGTCCAATTTTGCTGCCCAGTGGGTCGTCTGGCTGGTGATCGTCAACATCGCGATTGGTTTCTGGTGGGATCAGGCAGCCCGGCCTGAGCGCGATATGGTCAGCTTTATCAGCGGGCTGGTCATCCTGGTCACCGGAAGCGCCCTTGTCCTGCGCGAATGCCTTTACAGTAAAAACGGTTTCGAGTGGTTGCAGCCCCGCTGGACCCGCTGGGTTCTGCTGGTCCCGCTGCTGGCCCTGATGATGTATCCTCTGGTGTTTCTGTTCTTTGCAACCCATTACGCCGACAAGGGTATCCTGTACAGCGCACTCCTCGGGCTGGCCGGATATATCGGTTGCTACAGGTATTACGGCAAACGCCTGAAAGTAACCCGGGCGGGCCGGGAGCAGACAATCAGACGCGATATTCCGGCCTTGGCTGCCGTAATTTTTTCCCTCGCCGTCGTGATTGAATTTATCACCGTCTTTTTTGTGGAAAAACTGCCCCTTCCCGGTGCGATCTCCGTTCTTTTCATCGCGGTTTTCAGCTTCGCCCTCTTCTGCGGCTTTATATATTATCTGCGCCGGATGCTGAGCGCACAGGAGGCTGGACATGGCTGATACTTCCCAAGCGAAAAGCGCAAGGTCCGGTCAAATAACCCCCGGTCAAACACCGGACCTCCCAAAAGACCGGCTTTCAGTCGCCAGTCTGTTCACACAGTTGCAACAGCAAAAACTGCTCGGGCCCGCCCCCCGGCTTGAGAGTTTTGTCCGGCAGCGACAGACCGCCCCGGAACTGCCGTTTTATATCAAGCTGCTTGCCGCGGTCGGAACAGCCATTGCTTCATTTTTCTTTTTCGCTTTCATCAGCATTATCGAGATCATTGACTTCGACAGTCCCGCACAGCTGGCAGGCTCTGGCATTCTGCTCGTCGCTGCTGCCTTTGCGCTGCTGCCCCTCTCCCGGTCAGCAGCAGGTCAAGCCCCAGATCAAACCCGGGGTCAAACCCGGGGTCAAACCCAGAGCATCAGACATACTTTTTGCCTGCAGAGCTCTTTTACCCTGCTGGCTGTCGGACAGAGCTTTCTGCTGTTCTGCATCTTCAGCTGGGCCGATGAAAACCTCTGGGTGGTGAATTTTTTTGCCCTGCTGATGGTTGGTGTAACCTGTTTCTTTTATCCCCAATCCCTCTATCGCTATCTCGCCCCGCTTGCCGTGCTGATCGGGTTTCACGGCAATATTCTCCAGAACCTGTCTCCCGACAGCTATCTGGCCTGGGTCTACAACGGCTTTCTGTTGCTCAATCTGCTGGCGGCAGCTTTCCTGCTTGGCTACAGCAAGACCAGCGCCGCGCTGATGCCGCTATCCCAGGCGCTGGTTGCCTCGCTCTGTCTCGGCGTTGTGCTGATCGCCCTGCCGGATTTCGACCCTCCATCCGATGAAGCCACGCTGATCATCTCCCGTTTTCTCACCCTGCTTCTCGGCCTTGCGCTTCTGACCCTGATCTGCTGGGCCGCGGGAGGGGTAAAGGCCCTGCACCATCGGGCGATCCAGTTTGCCCTGTTCGGCGCGCTGCTGCTCACAACCCTTACTTCGCCCGGCCTCTTGCTTTCGCTCTGCCTGCTGATTCTGGGATATGCCGCCCACCTGCGCCTTTTCTCTCTCATGGGCGCAGTGTTTTTGCCGTTTTTTATCTGGATCTATTACTACAATCTCGATCTTACCCTGCTGGAAAAATCTGTTGTTCTGATCGGCAGCGGTCTGATCCTGCTCGCAGGATATTTCTACCTGCGTTTCAAAGGCTGGCACCAGCTTGATTTAACCCGGCCTGATCCGGACCAGACTGTTCCCGCCCCGTCAACGCCCTCCGGGAGAGAATAACCATGCGCAGAAAGCTTGCCCTGATCGCCCTCGCCCTCGTGGTTTTTCTGGCCCTTAACTTTGCGATTTACCAGAAGGAACAGATTAAAAAACACGGACAGACGGTATATCTGGAACTGGCTCCGGTTGATCCACGGTCGCTGATGCAGGGCGACTTCATGCGCCTGAGCTATACGCTCGAACGCGACGCTTTGCAGCTCCCCCTTCGCCCTTCAGACCCCCGCGGCTATCTGGTCATCCGCCCCGATGAAACCAACGTCGCCCGGGTTGTCCGCTTTGATGACGGCACCGCACTGGCCAAAGGAGAACTGCGCCTGAAATACAGCAGAAACCCCCGCGGTATCAAACTGGTCCCCGACAGCTTCTTTTTCCAGGAAGGCGAAGCGGAAAAATATGAAACTGCAAAATACGGTGTCTTCAAATTCGACGACAGCGGCACCCCGCTGCTGGTTGGGCTGGTGGAGGATTTGTAAGTGTGGAAAAATATGAATTGACTTCTTCACAATAAATATCATATGATACACATATAAATCTCATATGAGGTGAAATTATGAACATCCCCGGACTACAGGAAGTCGCACAGCCTTTTGCCCACACCGCCGCTGTGACCCCGACGTCTGATGATGCCCGGGTTACCGCTATCGTCAAGGCGGTGGTGCGCACCGCCGTGGCCTGGGAACTGACCAACCGCGATGCCGCCAGTCTGTTTGATGTGCCAATTGCCACCTGGAACCGGATGAAGGCCGGAAGCTATCACGGGCGGCTGGATCAGGATAAAATGACCCGCGCCAGCCTGATCCTTGGTATCTACAAGGGCCTGCGCCTGTTATTTGACGGGCCGCTGACCTATGGCTGGGTTACCCGCCAGAACGCCGGATCAGGTTTTCACGGCCAAAAACCGCTGGAGGTTATGATCAACGGCGGTATTCCGGCCATGATGGCGGTGCGCCAACACATCGACGCCCTGCGCGGTGGGCTTTGACGGGGCGGGATTTGACGGGGCGGACATTGGAAAGCCGGGATCTGGAAAATAGAACGACCGATCCGGCCAGTCTGCCGCGGGTCAACTTCACAGAACCCGATACCTGTCGCCTGATCTCCACCGCCTATCTGAACGAACCCGCTTTACAGCCGCTTGCCGACAGCCCCGATGATCTGGCCATCCTTGAAGAGCTGGAGATGATGACCTCGCCCCGGCACCAGTCGCTGGTCGCCCTGCCTGCCGGATTGTCGCCCGATGAACTGATCGCCGAAAACGCGCGTTATGGCTGGAGCTATATCAACGCCGCCTTTTGTTACACCCACGCAAGAGGCAACCGCTTTAACGGGCCAGAACGCGGCGCCTGGTATGCCACCTTTGGCAAATCAGCAGTAAAAACCGCCCAATCAGAAGTTGCCTTTCATCTGTCAAACGAACTGAAAAACACCAACAGCCTGATCAACACAACCCGCTACCGCGAACTGCTGGCCGGCTTTTCCACCGATCTGCATGATCTGTCGAAACAGCATGATCAGGATTACCTCGCCCCCGACCCCGCCCGGGCCTATCCCGCCGGGCAGAGCCTGGCCCGCAACCTGTTCCGGGCAGAGGCCAATGGCGTGATCTACCCCTCGGTCCGCCACAAAGGCGGCAGGTGTATCGCCATCTTTCGCCCGCATCTGATCCAGAACATCCGTCCGGGCCAGAGCTGGGAGTTTTGCTGGAGCGGCAGTCTTGAGCCAGAGATCAGGCCGCTTGAGGCCTAGCACCTTGGCGCAAATTTCGCTTTGATCCCCATTTCCTGCCCGATATGATCCCTGATATGATTAGCGGATCACGATCTGGAAACGCTTTCAAATTCCTGGCACCCTGAAAAAACGATATAACAGCCCCTCCCCCGGAAACAGGTAAACCAATGACCGTAAAGCGTATTGTCTCCAACATCGCAACATCGGCGCAGGCTCCCGACCCCGCAGCGGCAAAGACTTTTTATGGCGAGATCCTCGGGCTGGATCGGTTGATGGATCACGGCTGGATTGTCACCTATGGATCAGACCAGACCATGGCCGTCCAGATCAGCATCGCCAGCGAGGGCGGCTCCGGCACACCCGTGCCGGATCTTTCGATCGAGGTCGAGGATGTGGATCTTGTCTGCAGTCAGATGAAAGCTGCGGGTTTCCCGATAGAATACGGCCCGGTGAACGAGCCCTGGGGCGTGCGCCGGTTTTATGTCCGTGATCCCTTTGGCAAACTGGTCAATATCCTCAGCCATAGCTGATCGGGGGCGCCCCGGCAAAACCCGCACAGGGCGCTTTGCCCTCCGGATATCAGCCCAATAAAAACTTCAGCCGGTCATCAGCTTTTGCCGGGGTGATTTCAATGATTTCTGCCGTGACAACGTTTTCCGCAACAAAGGGGTCGGCATTCACGCGGCTTTGCAGGTCTGACAGGCTGGTATTATGTGCCACAATCCCGCCACCCGCTTTCAGCTGAAGGCTGCCGACGACCAGAAAAACACCCTCGTCGAAACCGCGTTTGATCCATTCATTATGGCCTTGCATAAACGCGCTGGCCTGCGCCTTGTTGTCAGAAAACCTAAGCAGAACAATAAACATCCGTCATTTCTCCTGTTCTTTTTTTGAAAGCTGTTGTTGCCCTTGCTCTTTCGGGCAGTGACCTGCGATTTCGGCCAGCCAGTCACTGATCTGTCTGACTTCTTGCCTGATAAAGGCCTCGTCATTGAACGCATTTGCAAGTGTGGCAACCCCCTGGCTATGGGCAAGCACATGCATGGCCAGGACATCGGCATCCCTGTCCCGACCCAACAATGAAAACTGCCTGCCAAGCCAGCTGCGAAACAGGGTAAAAAGCTGGTTCGCCTGTTCCTGGGCACCATGGTTGAGCTTGGCCAGTTCTGTGCTCAGGGTTCCGATCGGGCAACCATAGAGTTGTATCTTGTCCTTGTTGACAAGCAGGATGTTGATGAAACTCTGGATACGGTCAACCGGTGTATCGCCGTCGATTTCCCACTGCCCCAGCATCATCCGTCGATCAGCCAGACGTTTGTTGATCACCGCCTCGAGAATCTCGTCTTTGGTTTTGAAGTGGTAATAAAAATTTCCGCGTGAAATCTGCACCGCCCCGGCAATATGTGAAAAGGATGTATGTTCAAAGCCCTGCTGATAGAACAGCCGATCGGCGGCTTCGATGATATGATCACGTGTCGTCTGGTCTTTCACGAAAAACCTCCTGTCCCAGAGGATTACACCCCAAAATATTTCACCAGAAAATTGCCGGCGATTGCCCTGCACCAACAGATGTAGGATGACCGTCCTAATTTGTCAAGCGTCGATCAATTCCGGAACAAGGGCTTTAGTTCAGTGGGGCCCGGTTCTTGGTTCTTGGTTCTTGGTTCTTGGTTCTGGGCTCGGGGTTCAGGGTTCAGGTCACGCCCACGCTTACCTTTGCTTATTAATCTGGCCGATGTCCTTCGTCCCCCAAGCTATGCGGGTTGGCAAAACCCGCATAGCAGGCTTGACCATGTCAGCCCCAAGAACATCAAACCGATATGTCCTTGAGACATATTGACCTGAAACAATCTGGCCAAAACAATTTGGTCTAAAACATTTTGGCCTGAAGCAATTTAGACTGAGATAATCTGGCCTTTAATAATCTGGCTTGGGGCGATCTGAAACCGGGGTTTGAATGAGACATCAAATCGCGAACAGAGATCATGAAAACAACTACTATTAATTGTACAAAGCAGAAAAATTTTCACCGAATTCAACAAAAACACCTGAATATTTGGAAATAATGCCATTAAAGCCTTTGACAACGTAAGGTTGATGTAGAAACCCGAACCATTGTGCTGTACCATTGCCGCAGAACAGAATGAAAATAATTGAAGGATCACAAACGAAGCCTCAATGGCAATACCTGGTTCTGCTGGATAATGAAAATAGTTGCAAAAAGCGATGAGGGTCTGTTTTCTATGAAAAAATCCCTGGCGACTATCCTGCCCTGGAAAGCACCATGCCTTTTCCCGGCATCTCGTTTTTCAGGAATGACCCGGCTTCTGACAGCAGCAGTTTTTTTTGTCCCTTTATTTTCCCTTTCCCAGGTTCAGGCAAATGAACCCCTTGTCCTGCGCACCTCTGCCCAGATTGGCGGGGCGCCTAAATTTATGGGGAGAAACAACGAACACAGCCCAACCGGATTTTGTCCTGACCTGCTCGAAGCAATTGAAACAGCAGATCCGGGGTTAAAATTCAAGGGTCAGGATCAGTGGCGTACCCTTTCACGCATTGTTTATGAAACCAGCACAGGCAAACTGGACCTTGCCTGCGGGCTCCAGGCCAGCGATGACCGCCGCCACTCTCTCCATGTAATCGACTTTCCGGTCTGGACAGTCGATTATCACCTGCTTTCCCGGCAGGACGACACAGCCGCGCCACAAAATTGGGCCGATGTTCAGGCCCTTTCCCCGGACAACGTCGTTCTGGTCAATGCCGGCAGCAGCGTGATCAAGAAGCTGGAAGATCTTGGCATCCGGGTCGACAGCAGCGGACAATCGCTTCAGCAGAATATAGACAAGCTCTGGAACCGTCGGGCCAGATTTTATTATGTCCGCCGCCCCGGCCTGAAACAGACGGGGGCGAACAACCTGGGCAATCTGCGTATCCACAGCTCGGCCCTGGGCAGTGAAACCTTCTATATGATGGTCTCGCCCCACCTGCCAGACGAGGTGGTACAGCGGATATCGATATCCTTGCAAAAGCTTGAACAAAACGGAGTTCTGCAGGGGCTCCGTGATTTATGGGGTGAAGAAGAACTGCTGTTCTAGCCCCGGATATCCTGCGTCTTTACCCACAAACGAATAAAACAGAGCGTTACGACCGCGGCATCATCTCGGTGCGATATTTTTCATAAATGCCAAGCTCTCGCAAAGTCTGCAGCCCCCGGTTTAACGCAGCGAGGATCTCATCAGCCCGTTCCGGGGCGATCTGGCGCGAGATCGCAACAGCTATCGGGGTTTCCATCACGGCTCTGGGGTGATGGGTGATTTTTGATGCATCCCGCTTTTTCAGGGTCGACTGGATCATGTAATAGCCCACATCCAGCTCAAGCGGGAAGGCGTCAATACGCCCACGCAACAGTTTGACAAGATTGGCCTTGTCATTGTTGGACTCATCAATCTTCAGACCCTCGTCTTGCCGCAGCTGGTCAAAATCCCGGCCATAGGTATAGCCAGCTGTAACCCCAAGACGATAGTCGGCCAGATCCTCGACCTTGTTCCAGTCAAACGACTTGTCCCGAAGGTGAAAAAACACCTTCTCTACATTGACGATTTCTGAAGAAAAATAGAAATCGGTCTGTCGCTCCTCTGTCGGGGCCCAGCCAATCGTGCCTTCCCAATGGCCTTTTTTGGCCAGCTCATAAGAGCGTTTCCAGGGGAAAAAACCATAGACAACGCTATAACCTTCCAGCGTCAGAGCCTCTGTTACAATACGCGAAAAAAAGCCGTAGTGGTCCAGATGGCGAGAGCTGTAAGGCGGCCACTCCCCGTTGGTGAGATACACTGTTTTCGGGTCACTACGCTGGGGCACCTCTGGCGCCTCTGCCTCGGTGCTCTGGGCAGCCGCCCCGGAAATCCACAGCCCGACACTCCCCGGCCCCACACCCGGCCCGATCCCCAGCCAGAAAACCACCAGCCCCAACAAATAGCGCATATCACCCTCCGTCAGATACAGATCCGGTTACGCAGCTTGTCGTCTTCGCCTGTTTGTTTCCTCACCACCCATACATTTGCAGCAGGTGATCCGCACGAAAGCTTCCGCGAAAGGATATCATATTTCAGGAAGAAAAACCTTTGTTTTGTTTACCATTCAGGAACCCGGATTTGCACAGGGCATCGGGATTAAGAACGGCAACAGACACAAGAGTTTGTATTCGTCATCCTATATAGGATGACAACAGCCGGGCAAAGTGGCCGTCCTTTTTCATGGAGATCAGCCGTTGATCAAAAGCCGTAATGATTTTCTGGCATCCAGGAAAGTCTTTCCGCAAACCAAAATGGTGAACCGCCTTCTCTGCCGTTTTCAAATACCTGAAGGCAAGCTGGTCGTGAAAGCCCAAAGCCCTGATACGAAATCTTGCCTGAAGCTCTCCTGTAATAAAAACATCAGCCTTGCCATCGTCCAGAACCTTCAGGGCATTACTCGAAGTTGTCGCAAATTCAAGGTTCATACCTGTGAGATTGGCCTCTGCCCAACCATTTCCCAAATAACTGATATGTTTAAGTTCCTTTACTTCCTCGAGGGTAAGATCCGATGCAACATCCCGGTCAAGGTCCCCCCCTTTCTTAAAAACAACTACCCGCCGGTTTTCGATGATCTCTTCTTTGCAAAAATTCAGATACCCGCGTCTTGTCGGAGTACTGTTTGTGCACAGGGCATCTGCCTGCCGCTTTTTCACCAACAGTTGCGCCCTCTTCCAGGGAAGACCACTATGCAAGACATCCAGCCCCAGACCCTTTCCGAGGATTTCATCGAACAGATCCACATAGAAGCCCCGCATCACCTTGTCATGGTCAAGATAGCTCAAAGGAATAAAATCAGGAGCATACACGATATGTACAGAAGGTACCGCCCAGGATCTGCCCGGCAGGAGCATTCCCCCTGCCGCCAATAATGAACCTGTCAACAATCGACGACGTGTGATTGCCTCCCTCAAAGTCCCGACACTATTCTTGCGGCATATTGAACCCATTCTTCACCCTAACCACCCCGGTCAAGAAAGCTTAGAGCCAATAAATTAATGTTGGGTTACTCATTGGTCAGCAGGAACTGACCTGCCACACTGACATTTTTTTCTGGTTACCCGCGCCCCATGGCCCCAGATTATCCGGGCCTGGCCAGATCCAGGGTTGTGCCAGAATAGGCCGTGGCCTGCATGGAGGGTCGCATGGAAACGGTATCCAGCCAAGCGGACAGGCCGGGATTGTCTGCCCTGAAATCCCGCAACCCGACATAGTCCAGCCAGCTCAGGGCCGTCGCCAACGCCATCTGCCCCAGCCCGAAGTCAGCAGGGTCAAGCACGATCTTCTGCCCGACATAGGCGCAAGCCTCTTTGACCTTTAACAACTGCCCTTCCAGAAAAGGTTGATAGCGCTTGTCTTCCGGACGTCGTGCCAGTTCCCATCGCGCCAGAATTCCGGCATCGGCAATGCCTGTCGCCAGCGCCTCCAGCTCCCTTGTCGCCCAGTACTCCTTGCTGTCATCGGCGAGACATTTAACCCCGTCATGCTTTTGATCCAGATATTTTTGCCCCAGATAATCACAGATAACCGACGAGTCAAAAATCACTTCGTCCTCATCAACAAGGACCGGCACCTTGCCCAGCGGGTTCAGGGTAAAAACCTCGTCATTGCGTGCCGTCGGACTGGTTTCCATATGGACAACGGTCATCCGGGACACAAGTCCGGTTTCATGGGCCATAACCAGAACTTTTCGGGCATAGGGGGAATGGGTCTGATAGAGCAATTTCATCGCAAGGTTCCAGATAGATTTGACAGGGGTAAATTTGACAGGACAGTTTTCAGCCTCTTCACACAAGGCAGCTTAAACTGTCGACTTTTCCCGCTCGCCAACAGATCCATTGCCATAAAAGCTCTGGAGCCATTAGGCTTTAAGCACAGCCGTTGACCCTCAGCGCCCGTTATGCTTTTTTCATAAATCTGAACGCCCACCTAAAGAAATCCCAGAAAATCCCAGAAAATCACAGAACGTCACAGAAAGTTACAGGCACCCCATGTCGATCATCCCCGCCGGACAGAACATTTTTGTCATTGATCTTGAATATCTGGTCCCGCTGGAGCAGGTCGAACCCCTGATCGAAGCGCATCGGACCTTTCTGGACAAATACTACGCCAGCAAACGCTTTCTCGCCTCCGGTGCCAAGGTGCCACGCAGTGGTGGCGTTATTCTGGCGGTGGCAGAAAGCCGGGCAGAAGTTGAACAGCTGATCACCGAAGATCCCTTTCACGCCAACAAGATCGCCCGCTACAGCATCACCGAGTTCCAGCCGCGCATGACCGCCGAGGGCTTGCGCTAATCCTTTCATCCGGTGTTGCTTACCTGATCTCCACCACTTCACTGATCCAGGGTTCATAACGCTGGCCCCAGTTGACGGTGATCCGGTGGCTCGGGATACAGTCTTCGCCCTGTACCGGGATGCTGCTGAGGGTCGCGCGCATCTCGTCACCGACCTGGACCAGATGGTTCTGCGCCACCCAGCGATCGACACCGACATAGGCGGGCAGAACCGCGCTGTGACCATCCGTGCCATAATCGGCCAAGAGCTCTTCTGCCTTGTGCGACACGGCAACCGCCAGAAGCTGCTGGGCGCTGCTGTTCCAGCGCCGATCATTTTCACTCAAACTGTTGTAATGTTTTACCCAGGCTTCTCCGCCCCGGCTGACTGCCACATAACCCTGATAAAAACGGCCCAGTCGTTCCGCGTTATCCTGACCGATTTCCAGCCCGTCTATGGAAAGATAGAGATTGCCAATAAAGGGCTGGGGCCGTCCGCTGCCACTGGCATCGTTGGTGAAGTCAACAAAGTCGCACTGGGTAAAGCTGATTTCCCCGGTCGGAATCCCGCTGCGGTTCCAGATCACCCCGGCCCAGACCCCTGTATTGGCAAGGGCCAGCACAACCAGTGCCATGACCAGTCCGGATTTCCCGGGTTTTTGTTGCCGGTGAGGCTCCTGGCGGACTTCTGCCTGCTCCGCTTCGCTCTTCATGACAGCTCTCCCTTATTTGCCTCTTCCAAAACAACTTGCTGCTGTCCACGCAGGCGGCTGCGCAGACTGTTTAGAAAAACAATCATGCCCAGGGCGATGATGCCGAGGATCAGGAAGAAAACATATTCCGGCCAGTCATCCCAGAACCAGATCGCGTATTTGATCAGGGCATAAAGCAAGAGATATCCGGCAGAGAGATAGCTGCCGAGCTGCCAGCGCTGGCGCAGGGACAGCCAGATGCCCAAGCCCGCAGCAGCAAAAGCCAGCAGGGAATAGATATATTCCAGCGTCCAGTCAGCCAGAGGCAAAAGGCTCTGCTCCGCATCCAGGCCGAGCCACTGAAAGCTGGTATAGATCCCCGCCAGCCCGACAAAGGCATAGACCTCGCGGTTGTGGCGGATCGCCCCGGTGATTTTCGGCAGATACCTTGAGGACAGCCCGGCCAGCAGCGGCAGGATCAGGATCACCACAGAGGCCAGCAGATACAGCTCGGGCAGCTGTCGCCGCGGCCAGAGATAGCCCGCCATCCCTGTCAGGGTGCCTGCGACAAAGATAATCAGACAGCCAAGACCGAGCCCCAAAACCACGCGCAGGTCATACCGACTGGCTAGAACCAGTGCAAAAGCCCCCCAGGCGAGAAAGGCATTGGCTGAAGCCGAGATATTATAGATTTCTCCCAGAATACTGAGGTTCGCGCCAAAACAGGCCAGCGCAACCAACGCCGCCAGTCCGGTATAGTGGCGCGTGGCAAAGCGCCGCTCGACCAGTTCGCTCAGCCCCAGGGCAACAAGAGGCGCAGCTGTAGCCAGACCGATCTGCAGGTTTATGGAAAAGACATCCCAGTAGTGTTCAAAAAACAGGAATATGGCAAAGGAAAAAGCCAGCGCACCAAAAGAGGACGCAAGCCGCATCCCCCAGGAAAGCTGCTGCTGCGAGCTGCTGAGATCGGTGTCAAACCGCCGGGAAAAATCCGCCAGCAACCCGTCGTGATAGCCCGAAACCCTTTTGCCTTCCGCAGCGGAAAACTTTGCCAGCCCCTGTTGTTCCAGTATTGCCAGCTCGGCACGAAAGGCCAGGATCTGTTGGCTCCGCTCCGCTGCCGTACGCCTGTCCATATCCGCCCCCATCCCTGTTAAGTCAAAAACCCTAGGGAGAAAGTGGATTTTTCGCAACAGAAAAGGGTTACCGTCTCAAAAGGAGACTACACGATTAACGTGTATTTTACCTTGTTTTGAGACAAAAAGATTATGTGTTCTTCATTACAGATACCGCGTATATTTTCATAAATACCAATCATATAAAAAAATTTATTCCAAAATGACAACACGCAGGGCGTGTTATCAGCATGAGACGAACTGGAGTTTTCGCTGATGTCCAGCGCAACAGAATCAACAGCCGGGCTGGAAATCATCAGCCTGTTGATGAAGCACTACAACAAGCCTTCGGGCCTGCACAACGAAACCCTGTTGGGGGCTGCGGCAGCCTTGACCGGGGAAAGTGCTCTGCTGGCGGCACAGGGCGGGACAGCAGCTGAAGGAAAGCGGGTCACCGAAAAAGCCCTGCGCCTGATTTTTTCACCTGCGAAGCCTTCGGGAAGATCATCCGGGAAAACCGTCTGGACCATTATCCGGCTGATGCTCAAGCGCGAGGGCATAGAAATCACCCTGCCCGACCCGGAAGCCGCGCTGCAGCGGATGACCACCGCCCTGAACAGCAGTCCCTTTCCGCCGCTCTCCATCCCGGTACAAAACCATCCCAGGGAATGGTCGCCCAACGCCTGCCCTGCTTTGCGGCTCAAGGTCAATGAAATCGCCGCGCGCTATGATCTGGATCGCACAGGGAAGACCATGGCTCTGGGTTTTGCCCTCGCCTATATGCTGGCCAAGGCCGGGCAGATGATCGATCTGCAGATCGCCCTGACCCTGGTCCTTGAGACCATGATCGGCGTTGCCCACATGCCTCCGCTGAAACAGCCACTCCCTGCCCGGGAGTATGTTCACTATCAAGCTCAACATCTGGCCTAAATCCCGGTTGCAGCAACGCTTCACTCCCCTTAATCTGCAAGAAGCGATTACCAGAGCCCGGAAGCCATCATGACCGACATCCCCCTGAGTTGCAGCTGTGGCAAAGTCCAGGGCCTGGCCCATAATGTTTCCCCCGGCAAAGGCACCCGTATTGTCTGTTACTGTGACGACTGTCAGGCCTTTGCCCGGTATCTCGGGCGGGAGACAGAAATTCTGGACGAATACGGCGGTACCGATATTTACCAGCTGACCCCGGCCCAGCTGAAGATCAGCCATGGTGCCGAGCTGCTCCGCTCCCTGCGCCTGACCCCCGACGGCTTGCTCCGCTGGTACTGTGACTGCTGCAAGACCCCCGTCGGCAATACCTTCTCGGCCGGGCTGCCTGTCGTCGGGCTGGTTCACAGCTTTATGGGCCAGAAGGCCAAACGCAGTCAGAATCTCGGCCCGGTACGCAGCTATGTCATGGGGAAATATGCCAGGGGAACACCCCCCGGACCTCTGCACAAAGGCTTCCCGCTTAAGCTGCTGCTGCGGGTTATCCCCCGCGCCGTGGCAAACCGCCTGCTCGGCAGACATCGCCCGACACCCTTTTTTACCCCCGACGGCAAACCGGTTTCAGACCCTATTATCGTCTCGGAAAAACAATAGAAGCCTTCACTTTTGTTAAACGCTCAGGTGTATTAGCTCAGGCTAAAGCGACAGCCTGCCCTGAGTAAATCGGGAGTAAATCGGGAACGCCCCGGCCACACACCAGAAGCACAAGGAAGGCAAGAGGAGTCGGACGGAGCCCTCGTCCCCGTCCTCTTGCGCAATATATTCATTAAAAACAGATGATTAAACAAGTCGAAGACTTTTCTTTTTCCGGGAAAGGTAGGGTCGCGATTGACTCTATTGAAAATATATCTACATTAAATGACAATATATCGGAATTTAATAGAGAGTAATTTTCATTATGCGCATCTCCAGCAAGCAGAAAGAAGCCAATCGCAGCAAGCTGATTGCCGTGGCGGTCGAGCTGTTTTCCGAACAGGGTTTTCATAATGTCTCGATGAAGCAGATCGCCAAGGCGGCGGGCATGGGGGATTCCTCGGTCTATAAATACTTTCCCAACAAGGACAAGTTCCTGCTGGCCTATCACGAGGGTGTGCTGTTCAACATTCTTGATCTTGTCGAGGAAAACGCCGACTTTGCCGACTTCACACTGGAAGAAAAGCTGCAGTTCTTTGTCTATAACTATCTTGATGAACTGCTGGAAAACCGCGAGTTTGTCGCCGAGAGTCTGGAAATTCTGCGCAACTCCCCCTCGTTTTTGATGCAGCGGGAATTCCCCGCCAGCAAGGCACTGAAAAAGAAACTGGGCGAGATTCTGGATCAGGCAATCGAGGCCGGGGAAATCCCCGATCTGCCACTGCAAGGGGCGATTACCCACCTGATGGTCGATGGCCTGCTTGGCACGGTGCTCTATTGGTTGCAGGACGACAGCGAGGACTTTACCCAGACCACACAGTTTGTCGAAATCACCATCGGTTTTTTCACCACCGTGCTGAAAAGCGGCGTTATCGGCAAGGGGGCTGATCTGGTCAGTTTCCTGTTTAAAAGCCAGGTGATGCGCTTTATGGATAGCGGCACAAAAATGCCCGGAATGATGGGCGGAATGGGCGGCGCTATGGGCGGCGCGGTGGGGTTGGCCGCACTGATGAAAGGCATGGGCAGCTTTGTTTCCCGGGGAAGCCGCCATGATAAATAAAGACGCAGCAAATAAAACCATAACCAGTAAAAACGACCTGCCCCATAAGGCTGACGAGGGCGCAACACCCGGTAAAGCGGACAGCAACAGTCAGGAGACCAGCAAGGCTGGCAAACCCGATACAGGCAGTATCGCCACGCACAGATTACAGCGTTCGGCGACCATCGGCCTGACAGCGACCCGGGTCGGACTGCGCCATCTCGGTCATATGGGGCGCAGCAAACTGGCGCAAAAATTCGCCCAAAAGCGCGCGGCACTATCCGAGGGCACGCCCTCGAATGCGGAAAGTCAGGCCCTTGCCCGGCGGCTGCACGAAGAAGACATTGGCAGAACTTTGTTCAAGGCCTTGAACCAGCTCAAGGGCACCGCCCTCAAGGCCTCACAGATCCTGAGCATGGAGGCCGAAATCCTGCCCGAAGGCATCCGCAAGGAGCTGGCAAAAGCCTGTTATCAGGCAACACCGCTGAACCGGGCGCTGATCGACAAGGTCTTCCGCAACGAGTTTGGCACAGGCCCCGGCGAAATCTTTGCCCGTTTTGACAAGGACGCCTTTGCCGCCGCCAGTCTGGGGCAGGTGCACAAGGCCACCCTGCCCGGAGATGAGGGCCAGGCCAGTAATGAAGGCCAGGCCGTCGCGGTCAAGGTTCAGTATCCCGGAATTGCCGCCTCGATCAAAAGCGACGTCAAGGTGCTCAGCGGCCTGCTGTCGGTGGTTGCGGCCTCGACCAGCTTTATGCCCGCCCGCTCGGTAATTGACCCGGTGCTGGAGGAAATCACCCTGCAGCTGCAGCGCGAGGTCGATTATTATCAGGAGGCAGAAAACCTCAGCCGTTTTAAAAGCCGCCTGAAGCTCAAGCAGGTCCGTATCCCTGCGGTATTTGCCGATTACAGCAGCGAGCGGGTCCTGACCATGGAAGACCTGGCCGGGCAACATCTGGAGGAATGGCTGGCGGGCAAACCTTCGCAGGCCGAGAAAAACCACTACGGCCAGCTGCTCTATGATTTTTTCTTCCACAGCTTTTTTGATCTGAACCATCTGCACGCCGACCCGCACCCCGGAAACTTTCTTTTCATGGCCGGGGGCGAACTGGGGGTGCTGGATTTTGGCTGCATCCGTGAGATCGACAGCAGCTTCACCCAAAAGGTCGCGGGTTATTACCAGCTGATGATCCGCCATCACGGCCCCCAGGAACAACAGGGTTCTTCGGAACAGCAGGATTTCGCCGGATTAAAGCGTTATTACGAAGACTTTGACCTGATCAGACCTGACATGGACGACAGGGCCTTTCACGAGATCCTGCAACCCGAACTCGACCGGATCCAGCACTGGATGATTGCGCCGTACCAGAAAGCGGAATTTGACTTCACCAACTGGATCTGGCCGGAAATGACCACCGATACAACCCGCAAGATCGCGCCCTATATGAAGGGGATCAACCGCGACCTGCTCTATTTTGATCGCGCCTATCGTGGCCTTGGCCTGATGCTCAGCCGACTGGGCGCAGTGGTCAAAACCGGCAATCCCTGGCACGGCCACCAGGCCAGTCAATGATCTGGCCCCGATAATCCGGTAGACCGCACCTGATAATCCGGTCTTGATAATCCAGCCCCGATAATCCACCAGGTCGGCCCCCTCGATAACAGGGTACCGGGTGCAAGGGACCCGACAAAATGCGACAGGGTGACATCCGACAGGCTGAAAGGAACGACATGAAAAGCGGAACACTAAAATGGCGGTGAGAGGCAAGGCAGACAGGATGCCCCAAAACATCCTTCGCACCACAGAACAGCGCTCCGGCACTGTCCTTAAGACAATCATCGACCAGCGCTGGGTCGGGCGCTGGATCATGGCCGTTGCCCTGCTCCACATCGCCTTTACTGTCGTGCTGTTCCCTGAGGCCCTGAAACGGATCTTCGCGGCCGGATTTTTCAACAGCGGCCTGATCGATGCCCGGATTGGCAACACCGTCTGGTTTTTCCTCTTTGGCCTGCCGCTGTTTCTGGCAGGTTACCTGATCGACCAGACCGAACGGCAAAGGCCACCGCTCCCGTTTCAGGAAATCCCGCTGGCCCTGCTGGCTATGCTAAGCCTGCTCGGCATTGCCCTGCTCCCCTCTTCCGGTTTCTGGCTGCTGATCCCCGCCGTCATCGGTTTTGCCATCAAAAACCATTCTGCAAACAAGTCCTGGGGCCAGTAAATCCTGGAGGCAATACAGACGGGATAAACAAAGACGGGGTAAACAAAGGCGGGTTCCGTGAAGACGGCCCCCACGAAGACCCGCTAAAAGACACCTGATGAAACAGCCCGCTTAACTGTAAGCGCCCGAGCCATAATGTAATTCATAGCTGTGACTGTAGATCTCCAGAATATTGCCGAAAGGATCTTCCATATAGATCATGCGATAGGGTTTTTCCCCCGGATAATAAAACCGCGGTTGCTTCATCCGTTTTTTGCCCCCGGCAGCAACGATTTTCTCGGCCAGTTCTTCGACATTGGGGTCCTGAATACAGAAATGGAAAATGCCCGTTTTCCAGTATTCAAAATTGTTTTCCGGGTTCTGCTGGTTCTTGAACTCGAACAGCTCAACCCCAATCCGGTCCCCGGTCGAAAGATGGGCGATGCGAAAACGTTCCCACCCCGCCCCGAAAACATCCGTACACATTTCACCGATGGCAGAGTTATCCTCGACAACCTCCGTCGGCTCCATAATCAGGTACCAGCCCAGAACATCCGTATAAAACTTGACCGCCGCCTCCAGATCCGGGACCGAAATCCCGATATGGGAAAAGCTGCGCGGGTAA
Source organism: Kiloniella laminariae (assembly GCF_027214005.1). Taxonomy (GTDB): domain Bacteria; phylum Pseudomonadota; class Alphaproteobacteria; order Kiloniellales; family Kiloniellaceae; genus Kiloniella; species Kiloniella laminariae_A. Next base: position 770,705 of record NZ_JAPWGY010000001.1, on the reverse strand, counting down.
GACTGTTGTGCTGTCGTATTCATGACATTCTCCTGAATGACTTACTGATGATTTGTTTCTGTCCGGAGCTTGCCAAAAATTAATGATCATGTGAAATTATGATATCTGATTAATTTGATAAAATATTGTTATGATAAATCCTCTTCATATCGCCACCTTCCTGTCCCTGCACAAAACCCGTCATTTCACCCGCACGGCCGAAGACCTGAACATGACCCAGCCCGGTGTTACCCTGCACCTGCAACGGCTGGAAAGAGAGCTGGATGTATCTCTCTTTGCCAGGCGGGGAAAAACGATGGAGCTGACGCCCGACGGGGAAACCTTTCTGCGTTTTGCCCGGAAACAGCAAAAAGCGGAAAAGGAATTGCGCGACAGCCTGGGCGAAGATTCCCCCTTTTGCGGCGAGTGCCGGATTACCTGTTCCGGCTCGATGGCAACCCGGCTGTACCCGGCGTTGCTGCAGTTGCAAGAACACCATCGGGAGCTGCGGATCTCGCTTGAGGCCGCCCCCGATGCCACCGCCGTTGATCTGATAAAAAAGAACCTGATGGATCTGGGGCTGATCACCTCGTTTATCGAGGACCCGCAAATCAACATCACCCGGATCGGGCACGAGGAACTCTGCCTCGCCCTGCCTGCCCACCATACGGGCGTATGGGCCGATCTTTTATCCCTTGGCTATATTGACCATCCCAACGGTGCCCACTATGCCTCACAGGTATTGGAAAAAAACTATCCCCGTGAATTCAGCGGCTTCGCTGACCTGCCCCAAAAAGGCTATATAAACCAGCTGAGCCAGATCCTGCTGCCCGTGTCCGAAGGTCTTGGTTTTACTGTTTTGCCTGAATCAACCGTCGATCTTTTCCCCGATCAGAAACGCATCTGCAAAGCCAGTCTTGCGGTGCCCTGTCGGGAAACGCTTTACCTGATTACCAAGAAACACCGCCCCCTGCCCAACCGGTACCAGCTGATCAGATCCTGTATCGACAGCCTGTTATCCTCCGGGACTGCAGCCCCACGAGAAACAAACCGCTAGAGCAACTTCATTGTCAGAAATACAACCGTCAGCGCCAGGGTTGCGCGGATAATAATATCCGAAGCCCGTTCGCTCAGTTTCACAAGCACCTTCTTTCCATAGACAATGGAAATGACCATAAGGGGAATCAGATATAAAACAGGGAGCAGGATATCAAATGTGACCTGGTCTGTTTCCAGACGGATGAAAGTCGCCGCGGTTCCCAACACAAGACTTAAAGCCGACGTCGTCCCATGCATCTGTTGCAAGGACAGGTTCCCGGAAAGAAAATACACCTTTCGCAAAGACCCGCCGCCGCCAAGGCCAACTCCTTGCATAAAGCCTGACAGTATACTGGTGATTACAGAGCCATAATTCTGGTTCTTCTGGTCTTGTTTCTTACGAAAAAGAGACGGAAAAATTCTCTTTGACGCAAAGAACAATGTCATCAAAAGCATCATTATATAAAGGGCAATCTCGGGAATAAATCCAATCAGATAAGAACCGACAACCGCGGCAATTATTGAGACGGGCAACATACGGGCCACAAGTTCCCAGACGATGTCGTGGCGGAATATCAATGCCTTGATCCCGCTGTTGATCATAAAAAAGAAAACAGTAATACTGACTGCCGTATGCGGATCAACAATCAGTGATAACAGCGGGTTAAGAACAACGCCGCCGGTTATGGGAACAATAACAAAAAAGAACGACGAGATTCCAACCAGTATATATATCAGTATTTCCATGTCATTTATCTCAAGGCACCCTGCAAGACACCATAAATGCAACAATTGCAGGAAGAGTGTGCAAGGAAGCCTTCACCAGACACAACTGATAATTTAATTACACCCACAATAAAGCAAATAGATTGTGGCTTATCCCCCACTACCATTCATGCAAATACCCGGATTTCCCAAGATAATCTTGATGGCGCGTCATCAGTGACCTGCCCCTAGCCCAAGCGCCCGTAAAAGGTCATGCACGCGGACTCTGACAGGGCAATACCGGGTTGGCTGTTATAGGCCAGCACCACCAGAATACGGGTGCGATCACCCTCGACCGGGGCAACACGGTGCAGGGCATTGCGACCGCGAAACAGCACCGTTCCCTTTATCTAGAACAACACATTCGATAATCGAGGGCATCAATCAAACAACATGATCTCTTTTAATTTCAATCGCAGTACTTAGAAGCAATATATAACGCTCAAGTTTATGAGCAAAAAATGAAACGCAAACCACCATTACATATAAAGCTATTACCCCATATGGAAGCCATTCTAGTCCCATAATCACCTCAGCATTCTCTGAAGGAATATTGGTGATTGAAAAAAACAATGATAGAAATACTGGAACAACTCCGATTTTTTCAAGAGCTCCGATCAACATACCAACTCTGGATCGAAAGTTCCGACACTCTAGTATAAGCCGATCCTTCGTATAATTCAGCTGTAACATTGAAAAGTGAGATAACTCATTAGCAAGCTCGTAATCTTTTGAAGCTGATTCAGCTACTCGGCTGAGAAAATGACGTGTAGGCCTCCTTATAAGTTCAGAGAGCAGGAACAGGAAGGAAAATTGATACAAAATCCCTGCGACTTGACTTATGACAACAAGAAAATTCGCTATGATTTTAAGGTGATAACCAACAATAAAATGCGTTGAGACGGCAAAAAGTATTGCCAATATCGCTGAAAAAATCATTATCCAAAACAAATATTGCTCGAATAAACTTGTTCGAAAAACTCTGAAATCAATTTTTTTCTCATCATGCTCCCAAATTTTTTGAAATATCGTATTTATTTTGAGAAACCCTAAAGCGACATTCATCACAAAATCTACCAATAAGTGTATTATGTAATTAATACTCAGCCCTTCAGATAAAACAACATCCAAATTAGAAGGCTCATTTCCTGCATCATCTTTTGTTACCCATAAACCGTCGGGTTCAAGTTCTGCATCAGGATTTCCGGGTTGGGGATCGGGGTGAAACCGTATTGGGCATAGAGATCATGGGCGTCGCGGGTGGCAAGCATCATGCGGCGCAGGCCCTGCAGCTCCGGGTGATCAACGATGGCCTGCATCAACAGTTTGCCCAGGCCCCGGCCCCGGTGACTTTCCAGAACAAACACATCGGCGAGATAGGCAAAGGTCGCCCGGTCGGTGATCATCCGGGCAAAACCGATCTGGTTATTTCCGCCGTCAAACAGCCCGAAACACAGCGAATTGCCCAGCGCCCGCTCCAGCAGATCGCGCGGAATGCCTTTGGCCCAATAGGACTGGCTGATAAATCCGTGGATCACATCCAGATCCATCTGATCAAGGTCACTGTTGATCCTGTAGTCCGGCATTTTTGTCCTTCCAGTTTTTACTCTCTGATATTCACACTCTGGTTTTCAGGCGCTGGTTTCCCCTGCTGCTTGCCGAGAAGATTGCCCGGTCAATTTTCGGGTCAATTTTTCCGGGCCAATTTTTCCGGGCCAAACTTTTGCAGTCATCTCCCCTGCCTGCCAAACCAGGTCAGGTCAGAATGGCACAACTATTGCTTGATAAAAAATTATAATTTCCCAAAAGAACCGGCAAGAGAACCAGCATGATCAATCTATCCAGTTTATCCCTCTATAACCACACGGCAGAGAACAATCCTTCGGCCAGCCAGATCATGGAACAGGCCAAAAGACAGGCGCTTGCCAGCGGGAATACAGCCGTGTCTTCTGAGCAGAGTGGCCGGGAAGGTGACAAGATCACAATTTCTGCCGAAGCTCAGAAGATGATTTATCAGCAGGCCCTCGATACCCCGCGCTCAGACCAGGAAAGAGCTGCCGATCTGGTCAAAGCCATGCCCAGCGCCCTTAAATATCTGAAAGCGTCGATGAACTGGATGGATGCCGCAAACGCTGCACCCGCGAGCAACACAGCGGTTTATGAAGAACTCAAACAGGCACAGGTTAAGGATCAATTGCAGAACCCCATGGAATATCTCGGCCAGTTGGACCGGACAACGCTTGCCAAGCACGCCGATGCCCTGGATTTCACCTTGCCGCAGTCTCTCGCCGAGTTGACAGAAAAACAGGCCCGGGCTCTGGTTGCCAGCGTTTTCTCGCACGGAAAATAAGTGCCGCCCCCCAACTTCGGCACGGATATTGCTTCATCAACTGTAGATTTTAACAGCTTTGCCAGGGCACTGACATGCAGATATCCAGCTCCTACTCTCTAAGGCCTTATAATCAGGACGAAAAAGTAGACCTGCACCGCATGGTCGCAACGGAACACGCTGCCGCGACCTCGCGGACGGGCGGCAAATCCGGCACATCTTCAGCGTCAGGCTCGGCAGAAGCTGCCCTGTCTTTCTCTGCCCTGGGCAGTAATGTTCAGCTCAACGCGGCACAGTCTGCCGCCGTCTCGGCCAGCAGCAACACCACAACCGGTACGTCTTCAACAGAGGCCGGCTCCGTTGCCACGACCAACCGGATCACCCTGGGCAATACCGGCCTGGCCTCGACCACCGAGGCGCTTAACGGCACCGCCAAGACCCTCTTCACCGCCCAGCAGATCGCGGCGATGGAGGCAAAGTCTGGCACGGGTGAAAGTGAAGCCGTTACCGAGTTCCGCGATTTTATCGGCAAGACCCCGGCAGAGCGCATGCGCGCCCAGATCCTCAAGGGCATGGGCCTGACCGAAGAAGAACTCGCCGCCCTCTCGCCCGAGGAACGCAAGAAGGTTGAATTGCAGATCGCCCGGGTCATGGAAGAAAGCACCAAACTGTCGATCCGCGAAGACGGCCAGACCCGCCAGCAGCAACAGATCACCAGCGACGGCCCCGCCCTATCCCCCACCGATCTGGCCAGCGCCGGACAGATTGACGGTCAACTGAACAGCCAGTTGGCCAACGGCGTCCAGGCAACCGCCCCTGACATCGCCCCTGATATCGCCGGGCCCGGCACCCCCGAAGCCCGCGCCCAGAACAGCCGCGCCATGGAAAGCCTGCTCGGCGACAACATGATCAGCTAGGGCCGTTGGTCCTGTTCAACATCAAGTCCGTAAGACGATAAAGACCACACGTCAGCGCATTGCCGTGATCACATGGGCCTGCATTCTGGCTTCGACCGAGCCGTTACCATAGCGTTCGGCGATATGGGAGGCGGCGGTATTGGTGACCTGTTCCAGCAGGCTGGAATCCCGTACCTCGATCTCGTTGCGCAGGGGCGTTCCCTGGCAAAAGGCAATCGCCGGGTGACGCGGGTTTGGTGCGCGGCTGACACCGGGGCGGGTCTCAATAGCGATCTGGGAAAACCCCGCCTGTTTCAGGTCGCGTTCGATGGTGGCGCGCTCGTGATAGCCATGCGGGGTGCGGGCCATGAACAGCGGGGGATCTTCGGGAAAGACCGTGGCCGCAGCGGCGGTGACCAGATCGGCAAAGACGTTTTCCCGGATATGATCCCAGACGCTGAAGACAAAACAGCCGCCGGGCTTGAGCACGCGCCTTGCCTCGGCATAGCCCCGGACCCGGTCGGGATAGAACATCACCCCGAACTGGCACAACACCACGTCAAAGCTGGCATCGGCAAAGGGCAGCTCCAGCGCATCGGCCTGTTGCCATTCAACCCGACAGTCATGCGACCCCTGTTTTTTCGCAGCGTGGTCCAGCATCGGCTGGTTCAGGTCGCTGACCACATAACGCACACTTGCATCCAGCTGCGGCGCCAGCGCCCGCGGAACCACCCCGCTGCCCGCAGCCGTTTCCAGAACGGCAGAGGGGCGCAGGCCAACCACCCGTTCAGCCAGATCGCGGGCATAGTCTTCAAAAATCAGCGGCACCAGATAGCTGTCATAGAATTCGGGAATAGACCCGGTGAAGATTTTATCACTGTCGGTCATATGGAAAACTTTCCTGCTGTGTCTGCCCGGTACGATCTGGGCAGCAGAAAGTTTACGCCACTTCTCAAAAGAAAGGAAATCTGCCGTAAAAAGCAAGCGCAACAAGAAACCACTGTCACGGCGGGAATAAATCACTGTCGCGACGGGGCGGATTGGTCCCGCAAGGTGGAAGCCCCGGGCAAGGTCTCTTGTTCTGGTGAAACCTGTTTGGGCTGCGTCTGTTCTTCTTTTTCTGGCGAGGCCGGAGGGCCCAGCGGGAAGTGCAGAACGACCAGCGAGCCCTTGCCCACCACACTGCGCAGGCACAACCGCCCGCCGTGCAGCTCGACCAGAGACTTGACGATCGGCAGCCCCAGTCCGGTACTGCCCAGCTGGGATTTGCTTGAAATGGCATAGGCACTCTGGGCCTGGCCAAAAGGCTGCAAGACCTTGTCCATATCCTGCGGATCAATGCCAATGCCGCTGTCTGCCACCGCCAGCAATGCCTCGCGGGTGCCCTTTCTGAAGTGCACCAGAACCTCTCCTCCGGGGTTGGTATATTTCACCGCATTGGACAAAAGGTTCAGCAGCATCTGGTAGAGCGATCGCCCATCCGCCATCAGACAGGCGCAGCTTCCCTGCAGGCGGTAATCAAGGGTAATGTTCCTCGCCCCGGCCGTTTGTTGCAGCATCTGGATCGCGGTCTGTATCGTCTTCTCCACATCGATCTCTTCCCGGATGATCTCGTATTCACCGGAATTGATCTTGGAAAAACTGAGCAGATCATTGATCAGGCTCAGAAGATGCTGGCCGCTCTGGTGGATCAGCCCGATATATTCCTTGTAATGATCATTACCGATCTGCCCGAACATTTCCTGATTGATACATTCAGAAAAGCCGATAATGGCATTGAGCGGCGTGCGCAGTTCATGGCTCATACAGGCGAGGAACTCCTCACGCGCGGCAGTGGCCTCCAGCAGTTCCCGGGTCCGCGCCTCGACTTTCTGCTCCAGTGTCGCGTTCAGTTCCCGCAGCGCCCTGTTGGCCCTGTACAGCTCGATACTCTTTTCCTCAAGCAGGGCCTCTGCAGCTTCCCTTGCCGCTTTTTCTCTCAGATAACGTTTGCGGGAAACCGGGGCGTCAGTCATGACCAGGATCGGGTCCAAAATCGGAACTAAAATCAGGTCCAGCACCAGGCTCTTTGCTCAGGTTAAAGCGCGCCATGGTTCCCGCACCCGCCGCCAGATCCTCGACCTCGAGGGTGATTTTTTCCCCGAAATAGGCAATCGCCCCGGCAATCAGCCCTTCGGCCAGCGCAGCAAAGGGACGGCTGGATTGATAGACCAGGACAAAGCTGTTGTCGTCTGGCCAGTCGTGGGAAAAATGCGGCAGCTGGGCATCGGGGTAAAGCTTGTGCACTTCCGGATGGATCACATCATTGATCTTGGTCAGAAAGTCAAAACAGCTGGTTTTCTGTTCAAAAAACACCGGGTATCTTTTGGAGAAGCTCCCGAACAGATATTCCCCGAACAGCTTCATCAGATCTGGCCCGGCTTTTCCAGTCTCCCGCGACAGGGCCTCGACCAGCGTGATCATTTCGTTAAAGTCATAGGTCCCGACCGCGGTATAGCTGCCACCCGAAGGCAGGTCAGCCGCATCAATCAGACGGTCGCAGAATTCTTCGCCAAAGCGGCCATCAACCATCTCGAGGAACTCGGTAAAAACAATACCCTTCATCCTGACTCTCCCCTTAACAGGGTTTGCGGTACCAGGGTGATGGCATGACAAGCCCATACCCGGAAATTGCAGCAACAGAAGAAAAAGCGTCTTGCCTCTTGCACCAGCATAACAGACTAGCAGCTTTGTCTTAATGAATATTGAAGTGTCCCTGCTCCCGGCCCGTCATTCTGTCGCCAGAAAGCAGGAATGCGAATAAGGCAATAACAGGAATAGTTTTGGCATTTCTGGTCGCGCGATACTATCTCTGGTACAGAACCTCTCGCGCCCAAAGAAAACAAGAGTAACCGCCGTGACTTCAAAAAAACCCGCCCCCCGCCTGCAGATTCCTTTCGACAACAGCTTTGCCCGGCTGCACGAGGTCTTTTATACCAAACTGAACCCGCAGCCGGTTTCGGCCCCGGCCCTGATCAAGGTCAACGAAAATCTGGCTGATCTGCTGGGTATTTCGGCTGAAGCTCTTGCTTCGGATGAAGGCATCGCCGCCCTCGCCGGAAACGCGATCCCCGAGGGCGCAGAACCGCTCGCCGCCGTCTATGCCGGGCATCAGTTTGGCGGCTGGAGCCCGCGGCTGGGTGATGGCCGCGCCATTCTGCTGGGTGAAGTCATCGGCAAGGACGGCATCCGCCGCGATATCCAGCTCAAGGGCTCGGGCCGCACGCCCTATTCGCGCAACGGCGATGGCCGGGCGGCACTGGGGCCTGTGCTGCGCGAATATCTGGTCAGCGAAGCCATGGCCACGCTGGGCATTCCCACCACCCGGGCACTGGCGGCAGTGACCACGGGCGATCCGGTGTTCCGCGAAACCACTTTGCCCGGGGCCATCCTCACCCGCGTGGCGCAAAGCCATATCCGCGTCGGTACCTTTCAGTATCACTATTCCCGCCAGGACGTCGGTGCGTTGCAGATCCTGCTCGACCATGTGATCGAGCGCCACTATCCCGAACTGAAATCCCTTGGACAGTCTGCCACCCAAACAACGCCCGGCACCCACCCGGCCACGCACCCCGCTATCGCCCTGATCTGGGCCGTCGCCGCCAGACAGGCCGAGCTGGTGGCCCGCTGGATGCAGGTCGGCTTTATCCACGGCGTGATGAACACCGACAACATGTCGGTGGCGGGCGAGACCATCGACTTTGGCCCCTGCGCCTTTATCGACCGCTTTGATCCGGCCACGGTCTTCAGCTCGATTGACGAAGGCGGGCGTTACGCCTGGTCGAACCAGCCCGCCATTGCCCACTGGAACCTCTCGCGCCTCGCCCAGTCGCTGGTGCCGCTGCTGCCCGCAGATGCCGAGGGCAATATCGACGTCGCCGAGATCCAGGAAGCGGTCAACAGCTTTGAGCCCGCCTTCCAGAAAGCCTTTTACGAAGGTTTTGGCCGCAAACTCGGCCTGCTCACCCCGCAAGAAGGCGACAGCGCCTTTGTCGAGACCACACTGGAACTGCTGGATAATCAGGAGGTCGACTTTACCCTGTTCTTCCGCCACCTCACCCGCTGCGCCGCCGCACTGACAGCCCCGGCTGACACAGCCCCGGCGGGGCCAGCGTCAAAGGGAACACCAGCAAAAAAACCAGCAGCGAACAAGGCCGCAGAAGACAGGACCACAGAAGACAAAACCGGAGCAACAGCAAGCAGCAACGCGGAAAGCGATCTCGCCGCCCTCTTTGCCGCCCCGACAGCGCTGAGCGACCCCGCCTCGGGCTGGCTGACCCTCTGGCACAAGCGCCTGTCGCAAGAGGCCAGCAGCCCGGCAGAGCGCCTGAAAATCATGCAAAGACTCAACCCGGTCTTTATCCCGCGCAACCACCGGGTCGAGGAAATGATCAGCGCCGCCCAGTCCGGCGACTTCGCCCCCTTCGAAAAACTGCTCGCGATCCTCTCCCGCCCCTACGAAGAACAGCCCGAAAACGCCAATTTCGAAACCCCGCCAACGGACAACAGGCCGTACCGGACTTTTTGCGGGACGTAGAGCGGAAAATACTCTGTCTTTATCGACATCCTGGGGCCATTCTTTAAAATTGCGAGGATTTTCTCAACAACATTATATTGACATATTTCGCATAAAATTGTATTTTTGTGCGTAGAATTAATATATTATGACAAGGAATTTTCTTATGGCATTCAGAGCTAATGAAGCAGAGCAAAATGGTCTTGAAAAAGCTTTGAATTACTTAATTCCAAAGGGAATAAGCGCTACAGAAAGACCACGATCTAAAGAAGTAATTATTGATATTATTGATAAGTGTGGCCCGGTTGTAGAAAGCTATCCTTCATGGCATCCCTTGGTTTCAAATAATAGAGAAACTCATTTTCCCATAACTAAACCTAGTGCGGAATGTGGCTATAAAGGTTTGGACCATACAATATACTTTGTTAATGGATTTATTACCTGTCCTTACGGTGACTGGGAAGCTGTTGTCCGTTCTGTTGACGAATTGCCAGACAACAAAGATGCCCATATTTCAGCAGAAAAACTTGATTTAGAACTTTATAATACCGGGACTACTGCAATTCTTGTCCGTTGCGAGTGGTATAAGCCATTGGGTTTAAAAGGAACTATTCCTAAATCACTCGCATTACCATTACTAATCGAACAAGAATTTCGAAAATGGCGAGATGCTCAATTTGCCGAAACTTGGGAAACAATGAGCCCATATTTTCTTGGCACTCCACATGGAAGCCGTTCCTCTTTATTTGTAGATCAGGAAACAGGCCTGACATTAAAGAAAATTTGGAATTCTTTAATTAACACAGGAATGTACGGACCGATAATGGTATAGAAATAGCAAGTGATAAACCTGCCTTTTAAAGCCAAATGATTTTACCTCACCCGCCCACAAAATCCAGCAACGGCATTATATCACCCGCATCCGCGGCGCGGAGAGCCGAGATATAGCTTGTGCGTCTGTTGCTGTCGGCCAGCAGGTCAAGGCCGCTGACCCAAAGGATCGGCGGATGCTTGTAATGGTCTTCGAGCATGATATCCGTGGCAATGCGGGCGTGGCGACCGTTGCCATTGGCGAAGGGGTGGATCTGGACCATGCGATGGTGGAACCGCGCGGCGGCTTCCAGCGGCACATAGGTCCGGTTTTCTGCCCAAAAGCGCGCGTCATCCAGCAACATCCGCAGCTGTACCGGGATCTGCAGCGGATCAACGCCGATATTCTTCTCACTCTGGCGGTATTCCCCTGCCCAGCTCCAGACCTCGCCAAACAGACGTTTGTGCAGCTTTCTTACAAAAGCATCGTCAAGGATATCCCCGCCCCGGCGGCGCGACAGCCAGCCCAGCGCCTGTTCGATGTTGGCCTGTTCCAACTCGTCCAACTCGCCGCGCGTGGTGATGTGGCTGAACTTCAGGCCGAGGCGTTCATCGGGATCAAGCGGCGTGGCCCCATCGGGCTCAACAAAGTTCATGCCTCAATGCTCCCTCCGCGTTTTTCACCCTGCCTGCGTTCACCGGGTCTACGTTCACCGGGTCTGCCAGAAATCGGACGGCCTGTCGCGGACCAGTTCCCGGGCAAGCTCCGCGATCCTGCGCCGGGTTTCGCCTTCGGGCAGCGCCTGGCTTTCCAGGGCCATCTGGGCGCTGGCCCGACGGATGCGGGCTTCGGCCTTGTTATAGGCCTGGGCCTGTAACACCGCGTCAACGCTGCCTTCGGGCACAATCGCATAGACAAAACGTCCGCCCAGTGCGCTGGCAAGCTTTTCCATCTGGGCCAAGGTGATCGCGCCGTCGCGTTCATTGCGCTCTGCCTGATAGACCGCACTGCGGGTCACCCCCATGCGCCGGGCCACATCAGCCCCGGACATGCCCAGCGCCTTGCGCAGGCTCACCAGCCAGCCCTCGGCGGGCCGGGCGAGATCGGCCAGTTGGGCCGCCGCCCCGTCAACCAGCCGCAGATACTGTTTTCTGGCGGTTTCCCTGACACTCATCGCCTGACACCTTTGAACAATTCAGAAATATGCATATTAAACAATATACAATTTACTACTTTTTGTCAATTTAATGATACACAATTAATGACAGAACGAATATCATTTGATACACATTTCTCCAGATAATGCATATCAGGTAATATGCACTGCCCCGGAAACACTCTCCCCTTTACAGCTTGCTGATGCCGACAAAGCCGCCGGTCTGGCCTTCGAGGACGCCGTGGTCGGCGGAGGTGGGTTTGAGCATGGCTTCGAGCAGTTTGGGCACGGGCGACCAGTAGGGAATGTACCATTCCTGATCAACCTCGAGGATCAGCACCCGGTCCTGCGCCGCGTCATAGGCCCCGATCAGCGAGATATGCGGGCCGTCCCAATCGCCGGTCAAAACCCCCTGGTTGAAATAGATCATCAGGGCGTCATCGGCAGAGGCTTCGTTTTTGGCCAGTTGCGCGCGCAGGCTGGCAAGGGTGGCTGCATCATTGGTGGCGGGTTTCCAGCTGGTAACCTGCCAGCTGGCGAGCCGGGCGTCCTGCTGGGCCAGGGCATGAACGGCCTTTCTGGTGAAGTCTTCCAGCTGGTCAAACATCACGCCGTCGCCGTCTTCGGCAGAAACCGCGCTCCAGACCGGATCAGCCACCAGTTCGAGCAAGGCGGGCTGGGTGGTCACAGTGTCTTCGGCATGGGGCGGCAGGCCGCGCAGGCCATTGAGTGTGGCGGTTACCGTGGCGATGGAACAGGCGCTGCTGGTGAACTGCGGCTTGACGTAAGAGGCAAAGGCCCAGTAATCCGGGGCCGGACTGGTCCGCAGAAAGCCCGCGTCCGTGGTAATCGGCACGGCAAACGGCCCCAGCTTGGGCGCGGGTTCATCCGCAACAGCAAAGCCGGACAGTCCAGCGGCACCAGAAAACAGAACCAGTGAGTAAAGAACAGAAGCGCGCAGCATGATCACCCCGAAGTTGAATTTTTCTGAAAAAACGCTACTCCGGTATTTTGGGGCTGGCAAGCCAGATTCAGCCCGGGGACTTTATAGCGGAAGCTTGATCTTCCCCTTATCCGCCATTGGTCAGAACGTCGAGGTCATATCCCAGAATTCCGTAAGTCCGGAAGGTTTTGTCATACCCGCCTGAACGATGCAGAACCGCAATCCCCCGGTTGAAGGCCTGGCACAGCACCGGGTCGGTGAACACGGCGTACTTGACACTGGGGCGGAAAACCCGGTGGACCGCAAGCGGCTGCGTCACATCCACCAGATCGGGATATTCACCGTTTTTTATCAACCAGTTCAGGATATTAAGCTCTCCGACAACCACATCGGCATGATCGCGAAACAACAGAGTCAGGAGATCCCGCCGTTTCGCAATCTCCCGATATTGGCTGTTCTTCTTCGCAAATGAAGTGAATTCAGGCTCCAGAATCACCGAAGCCGTCTGGAAAGCCACCACTCTTTTCCCCTCGAGATCGGCAATCTTGCGAATGGAAAATTTCCGCGCCCTCAACGAAAGAGCCACATTCTGATAGGTGATGTAGCTGTCGGAATAACAGCCCTCCAGCTGATCATTCAGACTGACGGTCAGGGCGCCATCATATCGCCCGCTGCTGTATTCAACATTTCGGCGCTTGCTCGGGACAAAGCGGGGAATAACCCGATAGCCTTCCAGCGCCAGCGCCTCCCGCACCAGATCCAGCTCGACCCCGCGGCTCTGAGCTTCATCGATATAGGGTGGCGTGGCAGAAACCATCAGGAGCGTAATCTCTCTGGCAGACAGATTGTCCCCGGTGCTTGCCTGTTCTGGTGTCGGGTCATCGCCGGCAAAGGCAGAAGAATAAAGTCCATCCCAGCCAGAGCAGAAGCTGAAAAGCCCCCCCCAGAGCAGGAACAGGGCAATCCATCCCTTACCTGTTTTCCTGTAATCGCCAGCTTTTCTGTCGCCCGGAGAAAAATTTGAAAAACTAGAAAAGCTGGAAAAGCTGGAAAAGCTGTTTCGAAAGTCTGAAAAACCGAATAGGCAAAAGATATCTTTCATCTTTGTACTTCTTTCGGGAAATGCCCCGCATCGGGATGCCTCAGGTGGCAAGACCTCAGCTTGGTAGCCTTTTAATTATCTCTCCTGACAATTACACGCCTGAAGAATTAACATTACTTTAAGAGTACAATCTCAGGCTTTTTATTTTCAAAAAGAACAACCCATAAGTTAAAATCTGAACCCGGGATAAAGCATGCTCTCCATCCAATTCAGGCTTAGGAATGCTCAGAAGTTCGGGGCAAAAGGCCACGCCGGTGTTTTTGAGCTGGCATACCGGATTCAGCCCCTATCCGCCATTGATCAGGACGTCAAGTTCATATCCCAAAATACCATAGGCCCGTAAAGTTTCGTCGTAGTCACCTGAACGTTGCAGAGTCTCGATTCCCCGGTTGAAAGCCTGGCACAGTGCCGGGTCGGTAAATACGGCATACTTGACACTGGGGTGAAAAATCCTGTGTACCCGAAGCGACTGTGTCACATCCACCAGATCAGGATAATCACCGTGCTTGAGCATCCAGTTCGCGATATTAATTTCTCCGACAACCACATCAGCATGACCGCGTAACAGCAGCAGCAGGAGATCCCGCCGTTTCGCGACCTCCCGGTATTTACGGTTTTCCCTGGCAAAAGAAGTGAATTCAGGACCCAGAATCACCGAAGCCGTCTGGAAAGCCACCACCCTTTTCCCTTCAAGGTCATCAATCTTGCGAATAGAAAATTTCCGCGATCTCAACGAAATAGCCACAGTCTGATAGGCGAGGTAACTGTCGGAATAGCAGCCGTCCAGTTGATCGTTCAGACTGACTGTCAGGGCGCCATCGTATCGTCCGCTGCTGTATTCAATATTTCGGCGCTTATTCGGGACAAAACGGGGAACAACCCGATAGCCCTCCAGCGCCAGCGCCTCCCGCACCAGATCCAGCTCGGCCCCGCGGTTGTTATCTTCATCAATATAGGGCGGCGTGGCAGAAACCATCAACAGAGAAACGGCCGTTCTTGCCAGCTTGTCATCTGTACCTGTTTCATCAACGGCGCTTTCTTCGGCAGCAAACGATCTTGTAACTGGCCCGCCCCCCCCAGAACAGAAGCTGAAAAGCCCCCCCCAGAACAGGAACAGGGCAATCCATCCCTTACCTGTTTTCCTGTAATCGCCAGCTTTTCTGTCGCCCGGAGAAAAATTTGAAAAACTAGAAAAGCTGGAAAAGCTGGAAACGCTGTTTCGAAAGTCTGAAAAACCGAATAGGCAAAAGATAACATTCATCTTTTAACTTCTTTCGGGAAAATGCCCCGCATCGGGATGCCTCAGGTGGCAAAACCTCAGCTTGGCAGCCTTTAATATCTCTTATAACGATTACACGCCTGAAGAATTAACATTACTTTAAGAGTACAATCTCAGGCGTTCATTTCTTCTCGCAGAACAACCGATAAGATAAAACCTGACACAGGATAAAGCTTGCCCTCCCCCCGTTTGAGGCGCAGGAAAGCGCGGAAAACCGGGGCAAAAATCTCTTGGTCTGATTGCCCCGTCCTTACAAAACCATCTGGCAAAATCATAAAGAAAAATCTTGTGACAAACAGTTGTGGCAGAACCTGGCACTGATCAGGTCATCATGACGTCAAGGGCTTGTGTTTCCTTGTGCGCCAGCTCAGATCGTCGCCCGGCGCGCGGTAGACGTCATAGTCTTTCAGGATCTCGTCATAGCGGCCTGATTTTTTCAGCGCGGCGATACCCCGGTCAAAAGCCCGGGTCACCTCTTCCTCCCTGAAGACAGCAAACTTGTGACTCGGAGGGAAAATCCGATGAATTGTCATCGGCTGGTTTTTGTTGGTCTGGCTTGAATAGCTGCCGTTTTTCACCAGCCAGTTCAGAATATTGACATCCCCGATGATCACATCGGTTTGCCGATTGAACAACAGACTCACATGATCGCGTTGTTTGGCAATCTCGCGATACATCTTGTTATTTTTGGCAAAGGCCCCGAACTCGGGCCCCAGCACCACAGATGCCGTCTGGAAAGCGACGACACGTTTGCCTGACAGATCGGCAATAGAACTGATCGCGTATTGGTTTTTTTCCAGCGAAAACGCTACGTTTTGATAGGTAATATAAGACTTGGAATAAAAACCCGGCAGTGCCTCATTCGGGCTGACAGTCAGGGCACCGTCGCTGTTACCACTGCTGTATTCTATGTTGCGGCGTTTGTTCGGCACATAGCGGGTGGTAATTATATAGCCTTCCAGCGCCAGTGCCTCGCGCACGATATCCAGTTCGGCCCCGCGATTACTGTTGGCAATCACATAGGGCGGGATGGAAAAGCCCAAAGACAAGACGATATTGTGCGGGTCCCTGGTCACAGACGATTGCACAGTTGCCTTTTCCTGGGCCGCGGCAGACTGAACAGAAGCAAATGCGAAAAAGACACCTGCCAAGGCAGCAGCGCCAACAAGGCCACGGAGAGTCCCCCGGCACCAGCCGAAAAGACTATCGGCAAGAGAACGTGAAACCGCCCGGCGAAAGGATCTTGTTATTTCTCTGCTGCGTTCTTGAGCGCCGTTGGGAGCACCTTTGGGCAAAGGATATAAAAACATCCCCAACACCTCTTTAAAATTCAACATCATAGTGTTCATTTGTCCAGATAGAGGCTTGCAGATCATTTTCGCCAAAACAACCAATTTCTGATTGAAAAAAACAGGAGAACCCGACTCAGTATAACAGAGCAGCGACCCTCCTGGATATGTCCGTTTGACATAGGTGGAAATCCTGCAAGCATACCAGAGATAACAGCTGCTCTCCACATTCCCCTAACTCTCTCACATGGTTGAAATAAAACAATAAATGCCATAGACTCATCAACATGGCTCGACATAAATTACCTGTCACAATCAGGTCAAACCAGCAGAATGACAAGCCGGAAGGCAAGCCCGCGGCCTGAGCCCATCTCATCGACGGCTTTGCTCAATACGGGAAAATCTTTGATTTTCTCCGGGCCTCTGCGCTGGCTCCTGCCCGCTACCCGCCGCAGCAGGTTCACCCAAATACCGCCCCGAATACGGAGAAAAGCCTCCCCCCAAAATACCTGCGCAAAATACCCGCGCAGAATTACAGGCTATATTACTGGCGATATTACTGGCTCCGATATCAGGCAACCATATAGGGCAGACCGCCGGAAATTAAACCCCCGGGGGTAATTCTTTTCCCTTCAGCCCTCTGAAGTGCCCCAAAAGACACAACCAGAACACAGCCGCCCCTCTTTGACACAGGCAAACCCAAGCACGGCTTTTCCGAAAAAGATGCCATGATCGGCACCTGAAGATCGGCAGACCTTGAAAATCGGCAGTCCCTGAAGATCAGCAGACAGGGAGAGAAGCCAAAGATCAACAGCCGGCATCCCCGGGACAGGCTCTGAAAAGCGGCAAAAGACCCGAAATGACACAAAAGGAAGCTGGAAAGCATCAAGGGTGACAAAACACAAAATATGGAACCTACAATTATAAAAAATACAATATCTATATCAACGCGCTATCAAAAGCTTAAAAAAATCACTTCTCAAAGCCGTCATTTTCGGCGTAGGCTTGTCATGGTTTTGTCATAAAGGAGCAAATCGCAGAGAAAAAAAATAACTTGGGGAGAAGCAAATGTCTGACCAGACAAATCCTGGTGAAACAGAAACCGACTTTGAAGTTGGCCAGGACAATATCGAGACCCAGATCGGCCCTTTCGGTCTTGATATCCACAATCCCGTATTCCTGATTTCCGGACTGGCCATTGTCGCCTTTGTCCTTGGTACCCTGATGGTACCCCAGGCCGCCACCGAACTTTTCAATTCTATGCGAGGATGGGTCACCGTCAATTTTGACTGGTTCTTCCTGTCCGCCGGCAACCTCTTTGTCCTTTTCTGTCTGTTGCTGGTGGTCACGCCGCTTGGTGCTGTACGTCTGGGTGGTGTGGATGCCACGCCTGATTACGGCTATGCGGGCTGGTTCGCCATGCTCTTTGCCGCGGGCATGGGGATCGGCCTGATGTTCTTTGGTGTATCCGAACCGATTTCCCACTATGCCAGTTCTGTCGCAGAAACCGCAGGGACAGCTGAAAGCTGGGCACCACTGGCCGGGGCTCCGGGCGATCCTGCCGCGGCTGCACAGCTGGGTATGGCTGCCACGATCTATCACTGGGGGCTTCACCCCTGGGCCATGTATGCCGTGGTTGCGCTGGCCCTGGCATTTTTCAGCTATAACCGGGGGCTGCCGCTCTCGCTCCGTTCGGCCTTTTTCCCGCTGTTTGGCGATCGGGTCTGGGGCTGGTTCGGTCACATGGTTGATGTACTGGCGGTGCTGGCGACCCTGTTTGGTCTGGCGACATCGCTGGGGTTTGGCGCATCACAGGCCAATGCCGGGCTGAACTTCCTCTTTGGTATCGACGACAGCAGCGGCACCAAGATCATCCTGATCATCGGGATAACAGCCGTTGCCCTGATTTCCGTGGTGCGCGGTCTGGATGGCGGGGTCAAACGGGCCTCGGAAATCAACATGGTGCTGGCCTTTTTGCTTTTGGTCTTTGTGCTGCTGGTCGGCCCGACCGCAGATCTGCTCAAGGGTTTCTTCTCAGGTCTGGGGGCTTATGTCACCAACCTGCCCGCCCTGTCCAATCCCTTTGGCCGGACCGATGCCAATTTCAGCCAGGGCTGGACCTCGTTCTACTGGGCCTGGTGGATTTCCTGGTCGCCCTTTGTCGGCATGTTTATCGCCCGGGTATCCCGGGGCCGGACCGTGCGCGAGTTCGTCATCTGTGTGCTGCTGATCCCTTCACTGGTCTGCGCACTCTGGATGACGGTTTTTGGCGGCACAGCCCTGAGCCAGATTGTGGTTGATGGCTACAGCGGGGCACAGGATGCGGCAACCGAACTGCGGCTCTTTGCCATGCTGTCCGAACTGCCCCTGACCCAGATCACCTCAGCCATCGGCATTATTCTGGTGGTGGTGTTCTTTGTGACCTCTTCTGATTCCGGTTCACTGGTGATCGATACCATCACCGCTGGCGGCAAGACCGATGGCCCCATGCCGCAACGGGTGTTCTGGTGTGTGTTCGAGGGGCTGGTTGCCATCACCCTGTTGCTTGGCGGCGGACTGGCCGCACTTCAGGCCATGGCGGTGACAACAGGCTTCCCCTTCGCCGCGGTGCTGCTGCTCATGTGCGTCAGCATCTGGAAAGGATTGAGTGCCGAACGCAAGTTGATGTAGCCGTTCGGCACAATCAAGAATCTACCCTGCAAGTAAGTCAGCTTGCGAACTGCCCCCGAAGCAACAGGCTGCTCCGGGGGCTTTTTTATCTGGATCTTTTATCCGGATTTTTATCTGGTCGGCCTGTCGGGTTTATCTTTCCGGGTCGCGGGAAAATCAGCGAAGATCCGAGGTCGCAAGCCTGATCCCCAGAGCCACCAGAATGCCGCCCCCCAGTCGGGGCAGCCACCGTGCCGCTGTCGGGGCGTTCTGAAAGAACTGGGTTGCCCTGCCAGCCAGCAGCACATATCCCACTTCTGCGATTGAAAAGACGACATTCACAATAACGCCGAGCACAAGGATTTGCAGCCAGATCGGAAAAGCCGCGTTTACATCAGTGAACTGGGGCAGGAAAGCAATAAAGAAGAGCGCGGATTTTGGATTAAGCGCCTCGACAAGGGCGCTTTCTTTCAACGCCTTGACGTGATCGCCTCCCCCGGCCTCACCGCTTGTCACAGCCCCGGACAAGCTCGTCGTCAGATACCTGCCCCCCATCCAGACAAGGTATCCGGCCCCAACAAATTTCACAATCGTATAGACAAAAGGAACCGCGACAAGCAGCAGGGACAGACCGAAGGCTGCCCCCAGAATGTGCAGGTAACTTCCAAGATGAAGGCCAACCGCCGCATAAAGCCCGGACTTTCGGCCCCGGCTGATTGTCTGGGCAGTGGTGTAAAGCATTCCGGGACCAGGGGTAACAGCAAGCAGGACTGACGCCACCAGCAAGGGAAGCATAAGATCAAGAGACGGCACGATCCCCTCCATAGAAAACCCGATACATCAGGAAAACCGGGCAGATCAGTTTGATCCTTTTCCCGGATCGGGGCAACCGGCTCTTGCGCCGGACAAGCCTGCCCCTCCGAAACAGCCCGTTGTTTCGGAGGGGGGCAGCAATAAAACACACACTTTTTGTTTAGTTAACTTATTTCAAGTTAAGATTAATTTTTCCTTTTATTCCGACACCTTGAATCTGCCCATAAAGAAACGAAGACAGCTTGGTTCATAGGTAAATTCCAGACCGCAAATCTGTTTTGACCGCTCCATCAGATCAATCACCGCCTCTGCAGCCACATCCATGTGCGACTGGGTATAGACCCGGCGCGGAATGGTCATGCGCACCAGTTCCAGCTTTGATCCATAGTTCTCGCCGGTTTCCGGGCTGCGCCCGGCGGATACAATGCCCCGTTCCATGGTCCGCACCCCGCTTTCGACATAGAGTGCCGCCGCCAGAGCCTGGGCCGGGAACTGTTCCTGTGGCAGATGCGGCAGGATCGCCCTGGCATCAAGGAAGATCGCGTGTCCGCCGATCGGCCGGACAATCGGCACCCCGGCATCGATCAGCTTCTGCCCCAGATATTCCACCTGCCCGATGCGTGCACGCATGTGATCATCGCAAAGGCTTTCGCGAATGCCGATGGCCAGCGCCTCCATATCGCGCCCGGCCATGCCGCCATAGGTGTGCAGACCTTCATAGATCACCACCTGTTCGCAGGCCTGTTCATAAAGCAGTTCGTCATTCAGTGCCAGAAATCCGCCGATATTGACCATGGCGTCTTTTTTGGCCGACATGGTCGCCCCGTCGGTCAGCGCGCAAAGCTCATGGGTAATCTCGGCTACGGTCTTGTCGGCATAGCCCGCTTCGCGCTGCTGGATAAAAAAGGCATTCTCGGCCACACGGGTCATATCGTGCATGATCCTGATGCCATGATGATCACAGATCCCCCGCAGGGCCCGCAGGTTTTCCAGGGACAGCGGTTGTCCTCCGGCCATATTCACACAGGTCGCCACACAGATATAGGGGATCTTGTCAGCCCCGACCCGGGCGATCAGATCGCTGAACTTGTCCAGATCGATGTTGCCCTTGAAGGGATGGTCCGAGGCCGGGTCATGGGCCTCGTCAATGATCACATCGACAAAGGTCGCGCCCGCCAGTTCCTGATGCAACCGGGTGGTGGTGAAATACATGTTTCCCGGGACGTAATCGCCCGGCCTGATCAGGATCTTGCTCAGGATATGCTCTGCACCGCGCCCCTGATGGGTCGGCAAGGTGTATTTATAGCTGTAGCAACTGCGGATGGTTTCTTCCAGATGATAGAAATTGCGGCTGCCGGCATAGGCTTCATCCCCGGTCATCATTCCGGCCCACTGCCGGTCACTCATCGCCCCGACCCCGGAATCTGTCAGCAGATCGATATAGACATCTTCGGATTTCAAAAGGAAAGTATTGAACCCGGCATCGCGGATCGCTTTTGCCCGCTCTTGCCGCGAGGTCATGCGGATCAATTCGACCATCTTGATTTTATAGGGTTCAGCCCAGGAAGTAATCGTCATCTTCGTGTCTCCATAAAAACATCGATAACGAGCCTGGCTTTTAAAAAAATGACACCAAGCCCGCAGGGACTTGGCATTTCAACCCTTGGAGATTGCGCTCGAACAAGTGGCCAACCTGGTCAGTCTAGCCCCGGGCTGGCGTCCCTGAACTTGACCCCGGTCAAGTCTCTGATCCGATTTTTTCCTCCCAGAGCAGAGATGGAGTAGTGATGGAGTGGAGACCAAGAACAGATAGGCCGATATCAGAAAAAACATCTGGCCCTTGAACCTTTTTCACCCCCGCTCCGACCTATTCAAGTTACCTTGATTGACACGGCTGCGGGCCAAACCGCCACACCAGAGCAATGCACAGAAAATGTATAGAAAATGTATAGAAAAGGAACCAGAGAATTGGACCAGCACAGAAGCCCGCTCTTCCTTGCTCCCCTGCTGTTTGTCATCCTTTTCCTGCGCAGTGCGTCGGCAGAAGAAAACCTGTTGTTTTCGGAACAGTTCGCGGATTGCCAGATCGACATCAGCGCCTTTCATGACATACAAAGCAATACTGCGGCGCTCCGGTTCGATGCCTTTACCCGCGATGAAGCTGGCATCCGGCACCGCTGTTCTCCCCGGGAGACTACCGTTTCCGACAGTCTGAAAAGTGCCTTTGCCGTCTATAAACAACAGCCCAGCCCGCCTCGGCTGACCTCGGTTTTTATTGGCAGGCTGGATGAATACGACTGGATTGGCGATTATCTTGCCCTTCTCCCTGTTGCCGGAACCACACCGGATGATCCCGATAACAAGGTTCTGGAGGATCTTGAGATCGACCTGATGGTTTCAGGCACCCTTGATCCCTTTCGCCTTCCTGCTGATGATGCCGATTACCCGCTGGTCCGGCTCAGCTGTGAAAAGCTGATCAGGAACAGGCAAGGCCGTCCCCTTGATGCCCTCTGCTGGCTGGCCTTTGGCCCGAAGGAATAACAGCATGGTCGTTCTGGGCTTCATCGGTTTTCTTGCCACCTATATTCTCTTTTTCAATGGTCTGTCCCAGGCACTGTTCCAGATCCCTCTGTCAGACCTGCTCGTCAGCTGGTGGGGCTATGGCGAACTTCGCGCCCTCTGTCTGGGCATGAATTTCCTGCTGCTTGTCGCCGCCCTGATTTTCGGTCTGGTCGCGCACAATCTCGCCGCGCTGCTCTGCGGGACAAAAGAGGTTTTTATCTATCTCGGCCTGGCATTGGACAAGGGGATCTATCTTGCCAGGTCATCCCGCCCCCAAGAAGAGAACTACCTGCCCGGTGACTTTGCTTTTTTCGGGGCTGCCGGGATCGACAGCCTTTACCGTCAGATCATGATCACCCGCTACAGAGGGCGGTTTTATTCCCCGCTGGAATTCCAGCCCGCCCGCGCGGTTATCCTGTTGGTCAGCTGTCTGATCTGTGCTTTTTTTGCCTCGGTCACCAACCTTTTTGTTCTCAAGATCTATGCCTTCGAAAACGGGCTCTTCCCCGGCTTCATCACCAGCAACAATACCAATATCGAAGGGATTGCCAGTCTGCTCGTGCAACAGCAAAGCTTTGCCTTTTATCCCTGGTCAGCCGGGCTTCTCCTTCTCTTTGTCTCCCTGGTTTTTCTGTTCCGGCTGTTTCGTCCTGCAAAGATGGCGCTCGACATCGGAGACAGCCCGCGGGCGCTGACCATCCCGGCCAGAATAAGGCCGGGATACGAAATGCAGGGGCAAGTGCTGGCCCGCCGGTTTCATTATCATCGCAACCGTAAAAACCAGCGGGCCAAACTCAGTTTCATAACCTATCTGGTCAAACTTGGTGCCCCTTTCAAACCCGCGGTTTACATGACCTGGATCTGCGAAGACCCGAAAAGCAAAAGCCGGGAGCTGGCAGACCGGTCACTGGAAAACCAAACCGCCCTTGCCCTGCGCATCCGGGACTTTGACCCCAAGGTCATTCCGGGTTCCTATGACGAAGCCCCCTATTGCCTTGAGGTCGTGACGTAATGAAGAATGAAATCCCTGAACACCCCAAAAGCCCTGACACCCGGCCCAGTACGCGGGGGCTCCTGTCTATCGGCAGCTTTCTGATACTTGCCGGTATTGCCCTCTACTTTTATGCCATGAGCGGCCCGGCCTCTGGAGTAGCCATGGCGGGAATTTTCTGGGGGCTTCTGGCCTTGTCCGGCTGGGGACTGATTGCTCTGGGTCTCCTGGTTTTCTGCTGGATCGCCCTCAGGAAAATCATCTCAGCCTTCCGCCGCCCCTCCGATTGATCCCCCCTGCGCCCTGATGTGACCGTGCATAAATCATGGGGAATAAATCAAATGAGGACAAAATGGCAGACAACACTGATCCCAAAACAGGTTCATGCCGGCCCCTCTTTATCGGCAGTTTTCTGATCCTCACCGGTATAGCCCTTTATCTATACGCCATAAGCCCCCCGTCATCCGGCTATGGCCGATACGGATTTTTCCGGGGAATTGCGGGCTTGTCCGGCTGGGGACTGATTGCCTCTGGCTGCTTGACTTTTGCCTGGCTGGCTTACAGAAAAATCAGGAAAAAACGTCAACATCCCCCCGGCTGATTGGCGCCCCTGCAGCTGATCACACCCAAAAGATTGAACCTCCCCTCGCCTTGGCCCGACCAACCAACAGGTTCGCCGTTAACCGGACTTCTTGTGTAACTCGCGATGGGAACACTCTTATGAAAAACAGATATCTCTCCTGTACCAGCCTCCTGCTCGCCGGAACCCTCTTTCCAGCGCTTTATCCCTCTCTGGCTGCTGCCGACAGCGCCGATACCTTTTTGCAGTGGATGAGCAACCCTGATGTATCTGTTGCCAACAACGGCAACAGATATACTTCCCTTGTTTCTCCCACGGCGCCGCTGCAAGGAGCCTTTATCGTCCAGATTGACGCCGGAATATCCGGGCGGGTCAAAAGCTGGAAAAGCTGGCCTTCCCTTGCCCTGGAGCCTGACAATCCAGCGCATCCCGGTGCCTGGCTCGTGTTTGAAAACGACGGCGACAGCGCAAGCTATTCCCGCCCCCGCCCCAAGTCGGTCAACACCGCCGCCCCTTTCTTTCTCGACAGTGACAGCTATGGTTTTCTGGCCGTCGAAGCCTGCAATGCCGAAGCTGCAAGACTGGCCGGACAGGGGCTGGACAACAGCGCAATCTTTGCCCAGAACCGGGAAGCTAAAATCGCGGTGCGCGGCAATCTGGATTACAGCACAACAGGGATTACCGGCCAGCAAACACCGGAAGAGGTCGACAGCTGGAACGCTTTCAAGGCGATCACCGTTACCTGTCTAAAACGCGATACCTCTCTCAGCCCGGTGGTCCAGACCATCGAAGACGCAACTCTTTCCGCCCAGACAGCCCAGATCAGCAACATCAGCGGTGCCTGTGAAATGACACTCACCGGACAGATCATTTCTGCCGAGCCCCATAAACAGGTCAAGTTCCGCTATCACGACAACACAGGCCAGCAAAGTGATGAAAAAACCATCACCACCAACGGATTTGGCGAAAGCAGCTTTGAACACAGCTATCCCGTCAGTGCCGACACGGCAGATGGCAAAGTCCGGATGATCGGCAGCAGCCATGCCTTTCTGTCAAACTGGGCTGATTACGAGGTCAACTGCAGCGCCGCCCCCGACGAATTGATGACCCATCTGCCACCAGAGGCCAGCCTTGTGGTCGCCGTTCAGAAGGAAGCCATCCACCGGGGCATGGCCTGCCCGGACAACCTGAACCTGATTGGCAAACTCGCAGGTCGGGGGAAATCATCAGGCGCGGCCGCAATTCTGGCCGAAGGCGCAATTAAAGCCCTGAAAGCCTATACCATTGACCAGGAAGAAACCGTCTTTTTTCAGGGTCCCCACAGCCTGTCCTGGGACGGTCTGGCCTTCATGCAACAGTCCGTTACCTTCCGGCTGAATGTCACCAATGCCAGCGGCGATGTGGTCGACAGTGTCGAGAAAACCAGCGTTTTCACCTGTCGCCCGATCACAGCCTCTCCCCTCGCAGGGAGTGCCGCAGACGGCTTTGCCCCAACAGCTCCTGCCCGGCAGAACCTCATCCCGCGCCCCACGCTCCGGACAGCCCCCCTGCTGCAGCAAAAACAGGAAAACCCGCAACAGAAAAGCCAGAACCCTGCCCGCCTGAAACAGCGCAAAGCTCCCTAGGGCACAGGGCATCCCGTACAGGATCCGGCACAGGATCCAGCAGAAGATCCAGCAGGGGATCCGGTTTTCGATGTGATGGCCTGGGCGCCCCCTCCCGCGCCCAGGCCATCCGCTCTTGCCGTCATATTTTCCTGACAAGGTTCTTTGGTTAAAGTCCTGTGGACCCGATCGGGCAAATACTATATTTTCTGCCCGGTCCTCAGCCACAACTGTTTTCCGCCGAAAGCCCGTTTCTTGTCCGAACCTGTCTCTGTCCCGAACCGCGCACGTTTCCGTGCCCCTATATCTTTCGCTGCTGCCCGCTGTCGTGATCATCTGGCAGGGCTTGGCGGGCTTTTGGCCCTGGTACTTTTTTCGCAGAGCGTCCTGGCCGAAATGCCCGAGCAGGGACAGACCCTGCCGCTGCCCGGGGGAACCGGGACCTACCGGATCGAAGGCTCACAGGGCCAGTGGCAACTGTTGATGACACCCCTTGCCCCGTCACCAGCCAGCACACCAGAAAATAATCCGGAAAACAATGCTGACAATAATCCCGACAGCAGCATCAGCCGTGTCGATCTCTCCGGCTGTCATTTCTGCCAGATCACTTCAGAAGACCCGGATGACGAAGACAACTGCAGTGCGGACGGAATCTTCCCCCTGCGTCTTGGACAGGAAAGTTATGTCGGGGTCGCCTGTCATGTGGGCGCCCACAGCCAGCGCGTCAGTATCTATGCTCCCGGCAGCACGGTGCCGCTGTTCGAAGTCACCGGGGATTATTTTACCGAAATGACCCTTTACCCCGGCGCACTGTCTGTTGCCTATGACCGCATGATTACCGAAAGCGAGATGTCTCTGGAACAGGCCGTCTTCCCGCCGGAAAAACAACAGGAAATCCTGCTGATCTCCCAGGCTGATTACCAGCTGGGCAGCATCGAGGACAGTGATGTCCCCGCAGGCAGCGATGGCTCTGCCCCCTCTCCCGAAGCTGAAACCGCGTCTTCTGATGTCACTGAAATTACGCCCAAAGCCGAGGACGAAGCCGAAGCCGAGACCACGACAGAGACAGACACCCCGGCAAAGGCAAGCAAAGGGCTTTACCTCCTGCCCGGTCGACAGGCGCTGCGGGTAGGTCCGGCCTCAACCGCCCCGGTGCTGATCTGGCTCAATGGTGACGAACAGGCCGCGCCCCTGCAGCGTGCCGGTGCCGAGATTTTCGGCAACTGGTATCCCGTCTATACCCCCGACGGGGATTACGGTTATCTGAACATCGCGCAGCTTGACCTGAGATAAAGCCCCTAGAAAGCAGGCTTAGCGTCACAGGTCTGGTGATAGCAATAGACCCATTCGCCATCGACCCGGCGTTCCCCGCAGAAGACCAGACCGATTTTTTCCGCCACGCGGATCGATCCGCTGTTTTCCGGATCGATATCGGCCACCACCTCGCGGACGGCGGGCAGGGCCAGCGCATGTTTGAGGACCAGCGCCGAAGCTTCAGAGGCATAGCCCTTGCCCCAGGCCGCACGGACAAAGCGCCAGCCGATCTCGACCCGGCTCGTATCTTCAGCTTTACCCGGTAAAACCTCTGCGGTTTCGTCAGGATAGGCCAGCAGCAGGATCCAGCCGAGGAATTCCTCTGACTGCCCTGCACTGTTGTCTTGTTCTCCGGCTTGTTCTCTGGCTTGTTCTCTGGCTTTGTTTTCCCTTTTGGCTACAACCGACCAGTACCCCAACCCGGCTGGATAGTCCGCCGTCATCCGCCCCAGAACAAAATCCCTGTGATTATTCGGGTGATCATTCGGGTGTTTTTGCGGATCATTCCAGGGGCCGGGGATATAGCGTGTCACCTCGGGGTCCCGGTCCATCGCCAGACAGTCCTCCAGATCGGCCAAGACCCGGGGCCGGACCAGCAGCCGTTCACTTTCAAAGGTCGGTAAGTTCTGTTGGCTCAAAGGCACCTCACGATCAGCAATACTCATATCAGTCACCCTTATTCTTATCGTCGGCTGCCGGGTTTTGCAATCATCCGGACCCAATCCGGCCTCTGATCTCGCCCCCCCGATCCGGCCCCGATCCTGTCAGGCCAGTTCCACAAGTCGCGCGATACCCGATTTGAAAGCTGTCGAATACAACGCCTTCGGACCTGCTTCACTCCTGTCACCACGGTGAACAGAGGCCTTTGTTACATTGCTGTCATCTTCATTATTGTTAAGGACACAAAATCGATGAAACGAACAGCCGTTAACCCCTGGGCCTGGTCACTGAATTTCGGCTATAACCAGGCCGAGATCGTCGAAGGCACACAGCGTCATCTGGTCTGTGCCGGCCAGACCGCCGTCGATGCCGAGGGCAACCCGCAGCATCCTGGAGACATGCGCAGCCAGATCGCCCTTGCTCTCGACAATCTGGAAGCCGTCCTCGGCGCTGCCAGTATGAGCCTGGCCAACGTCATCCGGCTCCAGATCTATACCACGGATGTAGACGAAGCCATGAAGCACTTTGACATCCTTGGCTCCCGTTTCGGGCCGCTAGAGGTCGCCCCGCCGATGACGCTTCTGGGCGTAACCCGGCTGGCGATCCCCCCGCTCTTGTTCGAGATCGAGGCCACGGCTGCGGACTGAGAGAGAGCGCCGTAAAGTCCGCAACGCGACGGCTTGCGCCCTCAAAGATCTGGGGGAAAGGTTTGAGGGAAAGATCACGCGATCACGGACAGGCTGTTGCGTCTCTCCCGTTCTGAACTATCGAAGCGCGCCGGGTTTATGTATAGTCTAGGATTGGAACAGCTCTGTCCCCACAACCTTGATATCCGGATAACGATATAGCCCATGCGACGCGCAGAAAGACTTTTCCGGCTGATCAACGAAATGCGGACCCGGGGTATCAGCCGGGCCAACGAACTTGCCCGGCATCTGGAAGTCAGCGTCAGCACGATCTATCGGGATATTGCCCATCTCCAGGCCTCCGGCCTTCCGATTGAAGGCGAGGCCGGAGTGGGGTATCTGCTGCGCCCGGGCTTTGATCTGCCGAATGTAACCTTTACCTATGACCAGATCGACGCGCTGGCTGTTGGCCTTTCCTTCGTTGAGCGCACCGGCGATCCCGTTCTGGCAGCCGCAGCCCGCGAAGCCCGGGCGAAAATCCAGGCAAGCCTGCCCCAGCCGGAAGAACGCAAGCTCTCGGATGCCCCCTTTTACAATATTCAGAACAGAAATGGCGCCACACCTGATATGGCGCTGCTCCGCGAGGCGATCCGCAAGCGGGAAGTCGTGGAGATCGCCTATAAAAACGGCGCAGGGAAACAGTCCGACCGCCGGGTGCGGCCGCTTGTGATCTGGAATCTGACCGACGGCTGGATGTTCTCCGCCTGGTGCGAACTCAGGCAGGATTTCCGGACATTCCGGTTTGACCGCATCACCAGCCTCACCCTGACAGGTGAAGAGTTCGTTCAGGATGAGGCAACAGGGCTCAGTGCTTTCATGGAAATGGAACGCTGTGAATCACGGGAACATTAAGCCCGGGAGGATCGCGCTCAGATCAGACCACCCCGTAATAGATCCCGATCGGAATGGTAACCGGGTTGAACGCCAGCGCACAGAGGCAGGCCAGAACGCCGACGCGAACGCGGCTTTGGGGCAGCAGCTTTTCGAAGGGAAGCCGCCAGAGGTTGATCCAGCCCATCACCACGACCCGGAAAAACCAGCTGAGGAATTCGAAAAACAGGTCAAAAACCACATACTGCAGCAGAAAGAACACGCCGCGCAGCACCGCGCCGATCACCGCGCCGATCACCTCGCCAATCAATTCGCCCACGGCATGCCCCTTTTCTCCTCTGTCCTTTATCCCGCAACCGCGTCACCACCAGTCCTTTGCTGGTTCTTTTTCATATCTGCACAAGGAAGGGTTGTTTCAAGGGCAAGAATAAATTCCACAGTCCTCCGGCAAGAGCTTTATAGGAATTTGTCCCTCTTGGTGCTTTTCTCTGGCAGTGGTACCATCGCCGCTTGTGTTCGCACTAACAGCCCTGGCAAGAAGCGGAATGCTCTTCGGCTGGTAACGTGAAGTTCGCAGGCTTCAAGGACAGGAATTTTCAGGGGACAAGACAAGTTTTTGCCAACGGGACGGCCTGTAACAAGGCTGTTCGGAACCCAGTTCAATCAGCAATCCGGTCCTGATGACGGCCTTGAAAAAGCCACCGGGACCCAACCTTGTGACAGGGAGTTCGGAAGTGGCGTACAGTGCAAAAAACCTCCACGAAGATTTACAGAACGAGCTGAAAAGCGGTTACAACCCCCGTCAGATTTCCCGGGCCGCGGTCAAAATCTACCGGGCACATGACCGGGAACTCAGTCCCTACCTCGACAACAAGCTGCTGCAGCTCAACACCATGCAGGAAAGCCCCGATCTGGAATTCAGCGAAGGCGAATTCCGCCACCTGTTGCAGGAACTGAACCGGGGGTAGTGTTCCCGTCTTCGCGCAGAGACACTTGTTGGTCTTCAGGCTGCCCTGCCAGAGGTTCTCTCTTCTGGCAGGCAGACCGGGAGTATTTCCCGAACCCTTGACTGTCCTGCGGCATGAACCTGCCCCTTTAAAAACATTCCCCGAGTATCTGTCGAGATCAGGCTGGCTATCCCGGGTGGAAAATACTGGAAAACAAACCCCGATCCTTTGTAGAGTGAGCAGCAGATCACATCTGTATCTCATCTGAGGGGAAGAGCGCCGCATGTATTCTGTTGCCTTTCGGGAAGGTCTGGAAGTTGACCCTGCGCGCGAACACTGGCGCGAAGCCGCCACCCGCCCGCTGATCTGGGCCGCCTGGTACCCGAGTGACGACGGCCACGACCCAAGCCATCAACAGGACCGCTTTCCTGTGATCCTGCTCTCTCACGGTACCGGCGGGCTGGCACAATCCCTGTCCTGGCTGGCAAGCGGACTGGCTTCACAGGGCTATATCTGCCTTGCGGTCTCTCATCACGGCAATACTTGCGTTGAACCCTATATGGCAGAGGGTTTTATCTGCTGGTGGGAACGGGCAAGGGATCTCAGCGTTCTTCTGGACCGGCTGGGTGCAAAGGCGCCCTTTTCCGGTCGGCTTGATCTGACGCGGGTTTCAGCGGTCGGCTTTTCTCTGGGCGGCTACAGCGTTCTCTCGCTCCTCGGCGCGCGGACCCGCTATGACCTGTTTCGCGACTGGCTCGCCAGCCGGAAAATACCAGACAGCGGCCCGAGAGAGTTTCCCGATCTGGCGCTTTCCCTGCCCCGGTTACAGGAGACTTCGGAAAAGTTTCGCCAGTCCATGGATCGGCAGAACCTGTCTTACAAAGACGGGCGCATCACTGCCGCGGTTGCCCTTGCCCCGCCGCCGCCCGTCCGGGCCTTTGAACCCGACAGCCTGAAATCGATCACCGTCCCTGTGGGTATTCTGGTCGGGCAGAACGACCGGGAAGCGCCCCATCTGGACTGCGCCTGCTGGCTCAAGCAGCAAAACCCGGCCATGGAGCTGCAGCTGCTGGGAAAAACCGTCGGCCACTATGTCTTTTTGCCAGAAGGCACCGCCAGCGACAAAGCAAGAGAGCCCGAGCTGTTCTACGACCCCGAAGGCATAAACCGCAAAGAGATTCACAAACAAGCCACCGACTTCGTCCTGAAAATCATCGCGCGTTGAGAATGGAGCAGGAATCACATAGCCCAAGTTTAAAGTCCCGCTCCTGACTTCAGGAATGTTTCCACTTTGGCGACAGGTCCATCCTGCTTGACAGCTTCCAGCAAGAAGGCAAAGCTGTCGAACAATCACGGCATTGAATGCCATTCCCACCCAAGTGTCTTTCTTCACAAGAAAACCGACTTCATGCCGTCCTCAAAAGCACAGAACCCTCACCTTAAGGCAACCAGAGTTGTCGACCAGTCGGTCAAGCTTCATCTGAGCGAAGACTACGCCCTGATTCTGCAAAGCTTGCTACAGGAGCAAGCCAGCAACACTCTGCCCTCTTCCGCAAGTCAGCTTGTCTTGCATGATATTCTCTGCTCGCTCGATACGGTGTTAAAGCAACGCTACAAAAGCGCCAATGAGCAGATACTTGAGGACTATGACCAGACCGAGGCCCTGGCAAAAGCACAGGCCATGGTGAGAGCCAGAATAAAGACGACGCTGGAGGCCGAAGCGGATCCTTGCGCAGGGATCATGCTCAATTTCGATGCCAAGATCCGCTATTTGACCAAGGAAGAAGGAGGCCGCGACACACCGGTACTTTCTGGTGGCTGGTCGCACATCCCGCTCAGTGTCGGTCTGAACGGAGCCATCATCACCAGCCTCGACGGGGCTGAAGTCTTTACCCCCGGCAAGTCTTTCCAAGCCAATATCGCTTTTTTCTGGGTCAACTGTTTTTCTGCCCCCGAGATTGTCGTGGGTTACAGATTTCCACTGCAAGAGGCTTCGCAACTGATCGGCTATGGCACTGTCACAAACCTCAACAGCTAGCGGTTTTAACGTACCAATTCACGGCACTACCTGTTCTTGTGCAAAAAAATTCTGGCCTGTTCCGATCGAGTATTGAAGTCAACATCTGTTATCTCTTCAAATCTAATTACGGAAACTCCATCATCTACGCCAAACTCATCAACCAGCCTTATCGTCAGTAAATCGGTTTCGATCTTATCAACATAACCGACCAATGAATCATCCGGGTCATTTCCCCACACGACAACCAAGACAGATTCATGCCGGGCACTTTCGAGTGTTTCCCGAACAAGATCGCCTGATGACTTTTCATACAGCTTTACTTCTTTGAACACTGATCCCTGATTCTGATTCAGTTTTTCAATTTTCTTAGTATACTGGCCATCAAATTCGATTTTGAAAATTTCTGATAGCCTTCGAACTTCATAACCTGCAGCTTCGCCATAAACAGAAATCGCGCGAAGCCTGACATGTTCATCGCTCACACAATCAACATAACCGACACAGCATTTATTCCAATTTTCAGGCTTTGAATGTAACGAAACAAGTCGGCCCTTAGCCTTAACCTCTAATAAAGTTTCTTTCATTCCCATATTTCATACCCCAGAGGTTCAAATCTAATAATTACGATGCAAATCGCGAATTCATGACCCAGCCTTTTTCCCCTGCCCGTTTGCCTTGCTCTGCTTCGTCGGCTTTCCCGCTTTCAGGCTGCGCTCGATTGCCAGATCACGTTCGTTTTCGGCCAGTGCGGCGATAAAGCTGTAGACCATCTTGCCCAGCGGCGTGGCGGTATTGATGCCTTCGGTCAGGGACTGGAAATCAATCGCCCGGGCTTCGAGCCTGCGGATAAAATCGATCAGCTCGACCGTGCGTCGCCCCAGACGGTCCAGCCGCCAGACCACCAGCGTATCCCCCGCCTGTGCCAGCGCCAGCGCCTGATCCAGCGCCGGGCGCACCACCCGGTTCGAGCCGATGACTTCCTGAAACACCTGTTCACAGCCCGCTTCTTCAAGCGCCGCCACCTGCTGCGCCAGATTTTGCCCCTCTGCCGATACCCTGGCATAACCGATTTTCATGTCACGTCCCGAAGATTTGCCTGCAAGCTTTTGCTTTTCTTGTTGCTTTTATAAACCTGACGCCGGGATTATTCCAGATCAGAAAACAATCCCTGTCAGGATCAGGCTTTTCCCTGCTCGTGCCATATTTACGACATCTCTTCCCCTCGTTTGGGCGGCAAGCTGCATTTTTTAACAGTACGCAGTATGAACAGCCAGAGTGGAACAGAAACATGCAGAACAGCCCACGAGAAATCCCGGCTTCAGCCAGGGATCAGCAGAGAAGAGACATTCCCTCTACCTATTGCGAAGCAGCTACCGATATCTGGCCGCAACCGCTCCCGCCGGGGCGCAACAGACGCGAAGTACTGTGGCAGGAAGCTTTTTCCTGCAGGATGTCCCGGCTCCGGCACAAGAACAGTCAAAGGGATTTCTAGCTTGCCGACCTGCAAGCCAGCACACAGTGCCATCTCCCTGCAGGTCCTGCTGCTTCGCGGCGAAAACAGGAAGGATCAGTGCTCCTGATCAAGGACCTAGCCCGGAGAAACGTCGGACAGCTGTTCTTGAGGTGCCCCGTTTTCATCACTGGCTTCATCGCTGGTTTCATCGCTGGCTTCACTCCCCGTTTCTGGTTCGGGCTCTTTTAAAGATGCCAGGGTGATAATCAGCTCGCGCCAGTCAATCGGCTTGGTCAGGCAAAAGGTCATCCCGGCCTCGCGGTATTCATCCTGCTGTTCGGTCAGGGCATTGGCGGTCAGGCCGATAATCGGTATCTCTGCGCAAGGGGCCTGCAGCGCCCGGATCGCCCTGGTCGCCGTTACCCCGTCCATGACCGGCATCTGCACATCCATCAGGATGACATCATAGTCGTCTTGCTGAACGGCTTCGAGGGCCAGCGCCCCGTTACCGACGATGTGCAGATCCATGCCCAGTTTGTTTTGCAACATGTTGATCAACAGGAACTGGTTGGGTTTTGCATCTTCAGCGGCAAGAATTTTCAGCGACGGCAACAGGATGTCTTTCAGATCCCGCTTTGGTGCCTGTTTGGCCTCATGGCTGATCGGCAACACCAGACGCAGCCAGAAGGTGCTGCCCTTGCCTGCTTCGCTATCGGCACCAACAGTTCCCCCCATGGCTTCGGCCAGACGTTTACAGATCGACAGGCCCAGCCCGGTTCCGCCATATTTGCGGGTGCGGCCACCGTCAATCTGTTCAAAAGGCTGAAACAACGCCGTGATTTTCTCTGCCGGAATACCGATACCCTGATCTGTCACCTTGATGGTGAAAACAGCATCGGTCTCCTCTGCTGTGGCCGGAATGACAGTTGCATCAACAGAGATCGTACCCTTTGTGGTAAATTTGATCGCATTACTCAGGAAGTTGCCAATGATCTGGCGGATGCGGTTTTCATCGCCAAGCAGGACAGGTGGTGAGTTTTCCGGCAGGGAATAGTCAACTTTCAACCCCTTTTCCTGTGCAATACCATTGTGCAGCGACATGGTCTGCTGCAAAGCCCACAGCACATTAAAGGGCCGGGCTTCGATCTCCAGCTTGCCAGCTTCGATCCGCGACATATCGAGAATATCCGACAGGACGGTCAGAAGCTGCTGACTGCTGGACAGCGCCGTTTTGACCAGCATCTGGTCAGCAGCAGGCAAGCTGTCCTTGTCCAAAAGTTCCAGCATACCCATAATCGCGTTTAGCGGCGTCCGGATCTCGTGGCTCATCACCGCCAGAAAATCCGATTTCGCTGCATTGGCCTGTTTTGCTTCGGCCAGGGCTGTATGGACCTTTTCCTCGGCCTGCACCATCTCGGTGATATCGATATTCACCCCGATCATGCGGTTTGCCACCCCCTGATCATCAGCGAACACCCTGGCCCGACCATTGATCCAGCGTATCGTCCCGTCCGGCTGAACCACGCGAAAGCGGGAATTAAAGGGTTGATAGTTTTCTATCGCCTCCTGAACCTCTGCTTCCGCTCGGCCCAGATCATCGGGATGTACCCGGTCTGCCCAGTCAGCATAGATGCCCCTGAAATCCTGCTCCTTTATCCCATAAAGCTGGAACATGCCCTCATCCCAGGCAAGGGCCTGCGTGGCAGGATCATACTCCCAAACCCCGATTTCCGCCGCCTTGCGGGCCAGTTCAAACCGCTGTTTGACAGCCGTAAACTCGCTCTGGATTGCCACCTGTTCGGTGATATCCATCATAACGCCGGATATCACCTGCCCTGACGGAGATCTCTTGACTTCTCCCCGGACAAAAACCGTTTTCTCCTGCCCCTCCCCCGTAACAATCCGCTTTTGAAATTCAAACGTCTCGCCATCTTGCTGTGCCTTCGCGATCAGCCGCTTTATTTCTTCCCGGTCATCCGGGTGATAGTCCCCGATGGCCACCTCCAACGGTGGCGTACCCTTTGCCGGATCCCGACCATGGATATAAAAAATTCCGTCAGACCATTCCAGAATGGCCCCTTCACCGCCAAGTGCCCAATACCCGACTTTTCCCAGAATCTCGGCCTCGTGCATCTGTTGGGCAATCCGGTCAGCCTCGACAAATCTGGCGGTAATTTTCTCCTTGCTTTTGACCAGCCTCAAAAGCACATAGGCCAGCCCGGTCATGGACAGCAGCATGATCGCGAGCAGGCCAAACAGCAGATAGATATCCTGGACCTTTTTGTCCATTGTGTTGCGCAGGATGGCCACTTCACCGCTCAACCGGTCCTGAAGCGCCCCAATGGCAAAATCGATCCCGCGTTCCGCCTCGACATCAGAAATACGGGAAACCTTGTCCACCTCGGACGGCCTCAGTCCCTGGCGCACCAACACGGCGGATTCCGCCATATTTTTCTGATAGAGCAACACGGTTTCCCGCACAGCGGCAAAAGCGAGTTTTTCCTCGATCGCTTCACTGTATTGTTCCAGTTCGTCAAGCACGACAATCGCTTTAGCCAGATCCTGCTGGGCCGCAGTAAAATAGCTTTCATCACCGCGCAAAAGATAATTTTTATAGTGATGGATAAAGCCATTGTATCCCATGGCCCGGCTGAAGATTTCAGCCTGTTGGAGAGAGGACACACGCTTTTCCACGACAGCGGCAAGAGCAGCTCTGTCTTTCCCGACATCCAGCAGAATTTGACTCGCCCAGCCTCCAAAAATCAGAAAGGTCAACAGCAAGCCGACTGAAATAATTTTCGCAACAGAGAACACAGGCACTCCTCTACCCAGATGGGAGACGGGAGACAGGATATAAAAAACCATAAAATCACAATCGGTGTTAAAAAGGCCTTAAATCTCGACTGCTACAGAAAAAATGTTTTGATAAGTACTGGAAAATCAGGCTCTTCCCTCTTCAGGCATGCTTTCCGATCTTGTCAAACCCCTTAAAGCAGGACACATTTGCCCCGCAGCGGTTGCAGTCGGGATATCTGGCACGCCACAGGGATCGGTTGTCGCCTCCCCGGAAAGCACCCCGAAAATACCCGCAAAATTACGGCCCGGATCAAGACCAGGGATCAAGGCCAGGGACCAAGACCAAGAACCAAGACCAGAATTCAGAAAAACCTGACAAAGAACAGGACAGCCATGCAACAGCTCTCTTCCGCCCCGATCACCCTTGATAATGGCACCGCCCGTTTCAGCGTGACCCCGCTGGGCGGCTGTCTTGCCAGTTATCAATTGTCGCGACCGGGTGGTCCGCTTGATCTGCTCCGCCCCATGCCACAACAGACCTCTGTTGCTGCTGATCATTCCGCCGGGACCCGCCCGCCTGAAGCTCTGCCCCGGGACGTACAGCCCTCAGAAGTCCCCCTCTCAGAAGTAAAGCCAGAAGGCCCGGCCTCCTTTGCCCTGATCCCCTATTCCAACCGCTTGCGCGATGGCCGCCTGAACTTTGCCGGACTGCAATGGCAACTGCCGCTGAATTTTGGCGATCACCCGCACAGCATCCACGGTATCGGCTGGCAGCGGCTCTGGCAGGTCGCGGCCCAGGAGGAGACAGCACAGGATGACAACAGCATCACGCTGGAGCTGTCGCACGATCCGGCGCACTGGCGCACCCCCGAAGAAAGCGGCTGGCCCTTTGCCTTTCACGCCAGCCAGACCTTCACCCTGACCGGGGCCGATCTGCGTCATGAAGTGACCCTGACCAACCGATCAGACCGCCCCATGCCCGCAGGTCTGGGCCTGCACCCCTATTTCCCGACATATGACCCGACATATGAAGGGGCACATGAACAGGCCGATCTGCAGGAAAGCGACCAAGGGCAAGAAGGCCCTCACCTTCAGGCCAATGTCGAGGCGGTCTGGATGACCGACGCCACCTGCCTGCCCACCGAGCGCATCGCCTGTCCCGATCATCTGCACCTGCGCGATGGCAGGACCGTTGCCGGGCTGCGCTGTGACAACCTGTTCGAACCCTGGGACGGACAGGCCCGGATCACCTGGCCCGCGCTGAAACTACAGCTGGACCTGAGCGCCAGCGCGGATCTCGACCGGCTGGTGGTCTATGCCCCCCGGAACAAAGGCTATTTCTGTGTCGAGCCGGTCTCGCACATCACCGATGCCTTCAATCTCAGCGCTGCTGCGCCAGAAAAACCCGCCATGCCCCCCAAAGACAGCGGCATGAAAATTCTCGCCCCGGGCGAAAGCTGGTCTGTCTGGATGGCCTTCAGCCCGAAAGAACTGGATTAAGCCTTTTTAGTGACGTAAGGATTTCTGTAACGTAAAGATTTTATCCCGCTAAAGTTGCCGTTCCCTTTTCCGGAGATTTCCATGTTCCCGACTGTCGCCTTTTTCCCGGTCAAAGCCTCAGCCGCTCGACGGATCCAGCACCTGTTCCGGCCTCTGCTGGTCCTGTTGCTCGGCGCAGGCCTTGCCTCTGGTATTTTCCTTGCGAACCTGCCGACCGCGACAGCAACAGAAGCCCCAACACCCGGTCCGGCCCTGTGGAAGGTCAGCGATGCCGACAGCGAGATCTGGATCTTTGGCACCATCCATGTCCTGCCCCCGGAAGTAAAATGGCGCAGCCCGGTGGTACAACAGGCCTTTGCCGCAGCCGACAGCCTGTATATCGAGGCCCCCGTCGGCGACGCCACACCCGAGAACATGCAACCGCTGATCCAGCGTTACGGCATCAATCACAGCGGCAGACCCTTTGCCGATGACCTCTCCCCAGAGGCCCGCAGCCGCTATCAACAGGTGTTGCAGTTCCTCAAGCTGCCGCCAGAAACCATGGACAACTTCGCCCCCTTCCGCCCCTGGCTGGCCGGGATTACCCTGGTCGGCATCCAGATGCAACAGCGCGGTTATGACCCAGAGGCCGGGGTAGACCGGATCCTGCTGGCAGAAGCAAAAAGCCGCGGATTGCAGCTGGGCTATTTTGAAAGCCTGGAACAGCAACTCGCCCTGTTCGGCGACATTCCCCCGGATGAGGAACTGGCCATGTTCGAAGAACTGCTTGGCCAGATCCTCGAAGAACCAACCCTGGTCGAAGACATGATCGCCGCCTGGAAAGCCGGCGATATCGCGACCCTGAGCCAGCTGCTCAACGACAGCTTTGGCGAGGACGAAAGAACCAAAACCGCCCTGCTCTATGACCGCAACAAGGATTGGGCCGGACAGATCAGCCAGATCCTCGCGGGCTCGGGCAAAACGTTCATCGCCGTCGGCGCCGGTCATCTCGGCGGCGAAAGATCCCTGCAATGGTATCTGGGGGAACTGGGGATCAACGCGATGCGGCAGTGAGGGGGGAGACAATTACGGCAGGCTATATACAGGTCAGTTGGCCTGTACCTCTACAACGGATTTTCCCCGAAAATCATCCCAAAAGTCCCCCCGGACAGAACTCTTTGACAACCCGATTTTTGCTAGCCCCAGATTTTTGCTAGACCCAGATTTTTGATAAAGGAAGCCCCATGATCCCCGTTACCAGCAAGCTCAGGATCGCCCGTCCAACCGACAATCTGGCCGAGATCACGCAAATGTACGTGGCGGGACTGGGGTTTAAATTGCTGGGAGAATTCAAGGGGCACAACGGCTTTGATGGCTCGATCATCGGGCATGCACAGCACAATTATCATCTGGAATTCACCCATCATCGCGGGACGGTGGCGGGCAAGGCCCCGACCCAGGACAACTTGCTGGTATTCTATTTCACAGACACTGCGCTGTGGGAGGGCTGTTGCCAGCAGATGCTTGACGCAGGTTTTCGGCTGGTGCCGTCCTACAACGGCTATTGGGATGTGGTTGGCAAAACCTTTGAAGACCTCGACGGCTATCGGGTTGTCCTGCAAAACCGGGAATGGACGGCATAAGCTCTGTCGCCCTCAACATCCCTTGAGGTCCCGGGAAAATACATACGCGAGCCAGTTTCTCTGCCGCGACCTCTCTCTGATTATTGGCTGGTTATTGGCTGGTTTCTGGGCACATCTCCCTTCATAACCGCCAGATACATCCTGGAAACAAAACGGGTTTCAAGTCCGCTTGTCACTCCCTGAAGCCTGAGGGATCACAGCGGGATCGGAATAATTTTTTCAATCGTTAAACAGCGCCTTCAGCTTTTCCAAATCAATATCCTGTTCTGATAAATTCTCCGGGTCCCACTCACTGCGTTCGGCTTCGAAAAAATCGCCGCCATAGACATGGATTGCGCCCGTAAGTTTTGTAATGGGGTTTGCGACGGAATGGATAATATCATGTCCCAGGGGCGTATAGTCCCCCGTACTCAGCGCCGCAGCCCCGGCGGCTTCGATCCGCCCATCAGGGTCGTCCTTGATGCGTCGCCAAAAGATATTGTCTTCGCGCCCGCCATAAACACCGATCATCGCCCACATATTGTGATTGTGCGGCGGGATTATCATTGATGGCTTCCACACCAGATTAAGAATAGTCACATCCGACGAACAATAGATCGGTGTTAATCCGGCCTTTTCCGGTTCCCCGAGGGCAGCCGTTATCGCCGAGGGATCATGAAAGGCACGGTCAAATATCTCTGCGACGCTTTTATGTGTTTTATCGCTTCGCACAGCAGTGCAACAGTCTTCGACAAAGCGTTCCAGGCTAAACATTGCGTTCCCTTTTCAGTTTGGCGAGCGAAGTCCAAATCGGCGAGCCAGACAAAGTCGCTTGTTCTGACAACAGTGGGACAGGAGCAAGGGCCAGTATGGCAAAAGCCCCCAAAAAAATCCAGTAATCCCCCTTAGACCAGCCATTAATTCCCCAGATAAAAAATCTGTTCCGGTCTGAAACAATGGACAAGCTGACCAACGCCTTTTTGAACCGGGAGCTTATCGGCATCAGACATCTGGCTATCGGCCAGGCTAATCGCAAACGGATTCCGGATCGTTTTACAGTACTGGGCCGCCAGAAAAACCATCGAGAGCAGGACATTGATGCCTGATAGGGATAAAGGGTAATTGATCGGGTGGAGGAGTACGCTTTGAGAGCCCCGCCCCTCAACAGCCCTTGAGACCCCGGGCGATACATTCACGGGCCAGTTTCTCGGCCTCGGCAATTTCAGCAGCGGTCATTTCTTGCTCAAGGACTTCTCTGCTTTGTGCTGCCTTCTCATTTTTCCCTGACGATGCGGCGATATTCCACCACATATGAGCATAGAGGTTATCCTGAGGGACCCCCTCTCCTGTGACGTGCATAAAACCCAGATTGGTTTGCGCCCCAGTATGCCCCTGTTCCGCGGCAAGGCTGTACCATTTAAACGCAGCCTTATCGTCCACTGAAACACCCTGTCCTTTGGTGTACATCACACCCAGATTGTACTGCGCAGAGACATGCCCCTGTTCAGCTGCAAACCTGAACCATTTCACTGCGATCTTGTGGTCCTCTGGAACGCCGTTTCCTTCGTAATACATCGCACCCAGATTGTACTGGGCCCCAGTATGCCCCTGTTCGGCAGCAGGACTGTACCATTTAAACGCGGCCTTATGGTCTTGTGCGACGCCTTTTCCAGCGGAGTACATCACACCTAAATTGTACTGAGCAGAACCATGCCCTTGTTCGGCAGCAAGCTTGAACCATTTAGCTGCGGCCTCACCGTCCTCTGCAACAGCATATGTTTTGATGTATATCTGGCCCAGACCGTACTGGGCCTTTTCATCGCCCTGCTCAGCAAGCGGGGTCCATACACGTAAAGCCGTGGCGAAATCGCCACGTTCATAAGCAGCAAGGCCCGTGCTGAAATTATTCGCCCAAGCCGGGAAAGAAAAAAACGACAGCAGAATCAGCGGGATAATCAGGAATTTTTTCATGTCCGAACTCTATTCCGGCTTTGCAATTAAAGTAAAGAGAGCGATCAGAAAACACCCGCAGTGATGGTGAACAATTTATATCTGAGCTGGATGAGCAAAGATACATTTGCCGAAGTTGGAGGCGAGAAGAGACCCGCCCCTCAACAGCCCTTGAGGTCCCGGGCAATACATTCGCGGGCCAGTTTCTCTGCCTCGGCAATCTGAGCAGCGGTCATTCTTCTCTCAAGAATACCTCTGTCCTTGACCGCATCACTGTCCCCGGCTGATCCGGCGATGTTCCACCACATATGAGTAAATACATCGTCTTGTGTGACGCCTTCGCCATTGAGGTACATAAAGCCCAGATTGGCCTGGGAAGGGGTATACCCCTGTTCCGCGGCAAGGCGATACCATTTCACAGCGGCTTCATCGTCCAGGGGAACGCCCTCGCCTTCGTCATACATCACCCCCAGATTGTGCTGGGCAGTGGCAAACCCCTGTTCCGCGGCAAGGCGATACCATCTCACAGCGGCTTCATCGTCCAGGGGAACACCCTCGCCTTCGTCATACATCACCCCCAGATTGTGCTGGGCATCGGCAAACCCCTGTTCCGCGGCAAGGCTGTACCACTTCACCGCAGCCGCATCGTCCTGGGGAACGCCATCTCCTTCAGCGTATATCACCCCCAGATTGTACTGGGCCGCGGCATATCCCTGTTCGGCGGCAAGGTTGTACCACTTCATCGCGGCCTGATCGTCCTCGGGAATACCTTCTCCTTCGTCGTACAATACCGCCAGATTGAACTGGGCCTTCGCATGCCCCTGTTCCGCGGCCAGGTTGTACCATTTCGCCGCTGCCTGATCGTCCTCGGGAACACCTTGTCCTTCGTCGTACAGCACAGCCAGATTGTACTGGGACTTTGCATCGCCCTGTTCGGCAAGCGGGGTCCATTCGCGCAAGGCTGTGGCAAAGTCGCCATTTTGATAAGCAGCAAGGCCCTTGCCGAAATCATCACCCCACCCCGGGGATGAAGAAAATGACAGCAGAACCAGCGGGATACTCAGGAATTTTTTCATGTCCGAACTCTATTCCGGCTTTGCAATTAAAGTAAAGAAGGCGATCAGAAAAACACCCGCATTGAGAGCGGAAAATTAATGGCTGAACGGGATAAATAGCGATAGATCGGGGAGAGATCTACGGTTAGGGGACTTCCCCTCAACAGCTCATGAAGCTCCAGCCAACACATTCGCCAGCAAGTCTCTTTGCTTCTGCAATCTGCTCCGAAGTCATTCTCTGCTCAAGAGTATCTCTGGCTATTGATGCGCTCTCACTTTCCCCTGATGTTGCGGCGATATTCCACCACATATGGGCATAGAGGTAGTCCTGTGGAACACCCTCTCCTCTGACGTACATAAAACCCAGATTGGTTTGGGCTCCAGTATGCCCTTGTTCAGCAGCAAGGCTGTACCATTTAACCGCGATCTTATCGTCCAGGGGAACGCTTTCGCCCTCGTCATACATCACCCCCAGATTGTGCTGGGCAGCGGCAAGTCCCTGTTCCGCGGCAAGCCTGTACCATTTCACGGCAGATTCATTGTCCAATGGAACACCACGACCTTCTCTGTACATAACACCCAGATTGAGCTGTGCATCGGCAAATCCCTGTTCGGCAGCAAGGCTGTACCACTTCGCCGCGGCCTCCTGGTCAGCGGGAACGCCCTTTCCTTCCTCATATACAGCCCCCAGATAGAACTGGGCATAGACATACCCTTGGTCGGCGGCAAGCCTGTACCATTTCGCTGCAGCCGCATCGTCCTCGGGAACGCCGTCTCCTTCAGCGTACATCCAGCCCAGAAGGGACTGGGCTTCGGCATTCCCCTGTTCGGCAAGAGGGGTCCATTCACGCAAGGCCGTGGCGAAATCGCCACGTTCATAAGCCGCAAGGCCCTTGTCAATATCACCCCCCCAACTCGGGGATGAAACAAGCGACAGCAGAACCAGCGGGATAATCAGGAATTTTTTCATGTC
This sequence comes from Kiloniella laminariae, assembly GCF_027214005.1. GTDB lineage: Bacteria > Pseudomonadota > Alphaproteobacteria > Kiloniellales > Kiloniellaceae > Kiloniella > Kiloniella laminariae_A. Next base: position 727,578 of record NZ_JAPWGY010000001.1, on the reverse strand, counting down.
CGAACTCTATTCCGGTTTTATAATTAAAGTAAAGAGAGCGATCAGAAAACACCCGCATTGAGAGCAGGATATAAGGGACAAAAAATACCCGGAACCGGGTTTATAAAATGATGCTTTTGGAGCTGACAGCTTCTGAAAACTTGGATCTCAGGCAGACCAGATTTGAGCGATAGAAATTCGGCCCGAGCCAGGCGGCAAACTGCCGTCCGGTTTCATAGGCCTGTTCAGCGCTTTTCAGACCGGGATTGGGGCCTTTGCATTTTTGCGGGTATGTAAACGGCAGCCCGCGGCGGTAATCCTCATAACCCTGTTGGAAGGCCGGGGAGCGATAGAGCTTATCGACCGAAGTGACGATAAATCCTTTGGAGTTCCCCAATTCTCTGGAATTTTCAGGTTCTTCAGAGTTCCCGAGTTCTTTAGAATTCCCAAGGGGAACCGCCTGTTGCATCATCGCTTTCGTCTCATAGGTCTGTGTTTTGGATCTGCCTTGATCACTCCCCTTACAGACCGCCCAGTTTCATATGGCGGTTGACGTCTTTGTACAGCAGGTAGCGGAAGGGGCCGGGGCCCCCGGCGTAGCAGGCTTGCGGACAGAAGGCGCGTAGCCACATGTAATCACCGGCCTCGACCTCGACCCAGTCCTGGTTGAGGCGATAGACCGCCTTGCCTTCCAGCACATAAAGCCCGTGTTCCATCACATGGGTTTCGGCAAAGGGGATCACGCCGCCGGGCTGGAAGGTGACGATGTTGACATGCATGTCGTGGCGCAGGTCTTCGGGCGCGACAAAGCGCGTGGTCGCCCACTTGCCGTCCGTGCCGGGCATGGCGGTGGGGGCGATGTCCTTTTCGTTGGTGACAAAGGCGACGGGCTTGTCCAGCCCCTCGACCGCTTCATAGGCCTTGCGAACCCAGTGGAATTTCACCAGGGCCTTGGTGTTGTTGACCAGCGACCAGGTGCAGCCCGCGGGCAGATAGGCATAGCCGCCCTCGGCCAGTTCATGGCTTTTGCCCTCGATCGTCAGGGACAGGCCGCCCTCGACGACAAAGATCACCCCCTGCGCCTGCGCATTGGGTTCGGGTTTTGTGCTGCCGCCACCGGGCTGGACTTCCATGATGTACTGGCAAAAGGTCTCGGCAAAGCCGGACAGGGGTCGCGACAGCACCCAGAGCCGCGTCTTGTCCCAATGGGGCAGAAAGCTGGTGACGATATCGCTCATGGTCCCCTTGGGGATCACGGCATAGGCCTCGGTAAACATGGCGCGATCGGTCAGGATCTGGGTCTGCGGCGGCAAGCCACCCTGGGGCGAATAATACGAGCTGTGCGACATGTTCTGGGCCTCGAAATAAGTGGGTCGTGAATAAGCAGCGCGGGGTTCGTCAAGTGGGAAACCCGGATCAGGGAATACACGGGTCAGGAATACACGGACGGTTAAACAAAGCGCACTGCTTTTACTGTGCCTAACAGGATTAACCGGGCAACCGGAAGCGATCAATCAAAATCCACCGCCAACAGGCTCACAAGAGCAGAGCCAGAGGAACAGGCCCTGTGCACTGCAGGAAAAAGCGGGGGAGGGTAAAACAACTAGGTATCATTTCTGTTGGTGAACCGTTCTCTTCTCTTTCGCAACATCCCTCTTCAGATGAATTGTTCCTCCCCTCTTCAACTGCGATTCTTTTTCCTTGGGAATTCAGGATCTTCAGGAACATTTCGTACCAGCACAACAAAGCCAGTTCACCGAACATTACAGCAAACTATATCCAGCAGCCGTTAAAGCCCGGCCGCAAAAGCAGCGCTCACAAACCTCACCAAACCAAGCTTCTCCTCGGAATATGGAAGACAAAATCCAGGAGGTTTTCGGTCTGGAACCCGGTATTCGCCGCCCGGCGTTCATTCCTCTCCCTCGTAGAGGATCTGACGGCAATATTGACTGGGGCAACTGGACAGCGCCACAGGTTGTTTATGATTTGGCAAAAACTGTAGCCTTGCCCAAGCATGCACTGGACGGCGGAGAGATAAACCGCCAGGACACGGTTGATGCCGCGTTAAATATGACAGGCGGTGGTTTTCTTTCCGGTTCTGCCCTTCTTCCCAGAACGGCGCAAAGAAACGCTGCCATTTTCGGCATGTCGGGTGCGCGTACACCGCTCTATCGTCGCAGCACCTCAAGTGTGAAAGAGTTTGCCAGCGAGATCAGTGAAGTCATTAAAACCGGAACCTCATCAAAAAACAGGCTCTTCAGGGAAGACCTTGGCGAAATTACCATCGATCTTGGCACCCCCGGCAACCCGGAAAGGAATTTCAAAAAAGGCTGGGGACTAAGCCATATCGCTGAAAAACGCACTGCAGAAGACGGCATAGATGGTCTGAAATTCGTAAAAGAACGTCTGCCCAAGATACTCGCGGAAGGAAGGTTGACAAAACTGTATGGCCCGGAGAATGGCAGACGAGCTGATATAGAAACTTCCACAGAACTGGTAACTCTGAGCCTTAAAAGGCAGGGAAAGAATGAAGTCTGGGTAGTAACAGGTTTTATCAAGTACTAGTCGGTGATTGAGCCGGCTCCCTTCCTGCACTCAGCCTACGCACATTGATCTCCCGGTATTGCTTCAATGTGGGAGCGACTAGCTTTTGGATTATAGAGGAAAATACAGGCGGGTTTCAAGGTAACAGGGGGACCCCTTCCGCTTTTCCCAGACTGTTGGGCAAACTCGCCTTGTCATTCCGACTTTCGCGTTTCAGCAGCCGATATATTTTTTCGCAAGACAGTCTGTTTCCAGCCGTTCCGCGCGTTCCTGCTCTGTGGCGGAAAGCCTGCGCGCAATAATCCCTTGACTGATCTCTGCCTGATAATGCCCGCTGGCGGCGGCGATATTATACCACATCAGGGCGCGAGAGTAATCCTGCAGGGTTCCCTTGCCGCTTTCATACATTCCGCCCAGGCGGAACTGTGCCTCGACAATTTTCTGCTGCGCGGCAATGCTGTACCAGATCAACGCAGCCTTGTAGTCCTGAGGCACGGCCTTTCCTTCCTCGTGTAGCCTGCCCAGTTGATACTTGGCTTCGCCCACGCCCTGGTCAGCGGCACGTTGCAACCACTTCAGGGCCTCATCATAGTTTTTCTCTCCTCCGCGCCCTTCATAATAGAACCTGCCCAGCCAGGACTGCGCTGAATCATTCCCCTGATCCGCCGCAAGCTGGAACCAGTGGCGAGCTGTGGTGTTGTTCTGCGGCACACCTTCGCCTCCACTATAGCCAACGCCCAGAATAAACTGGGCTTTTGGGTCTCCCTGTTGTGCTGCCGCGTCAAACCACCGCATTGCCGTCTCGGCATCTTCGTGGAGCCCCAGCCCATTCAGGTAAAGCACCCCGAGATTGTACTGGGCAAATACCTGTCCCTGATCGGCGGCTTTCTGATACCATCTCGCCGCCTCGAGGTAATCCCGGGGGACGCCCTGCCCCTGTTCATAAAACGCCCCCATGTTGAACTGGGCATCGGCATCTCCTTGTTCCGCAAAAGGTCTGATCAGTCTGGAAAATGTCACATAATCCCCTTTATCAAGAAGCTCCTGCAGCTGTCTTTGATCAACAGCAAAAGCCGGATATCTCAGAAATAAAATTGCGCAGAAAAAGGAAAGAGCAAACAGACGTTTCATGTAATGAACCAGACCTTTGAAACCGAATTGAGGAAACAGGAATCCCGGGCAAGACAACAACGGGAACAGTTAAAGAAGAAACCTATGACAAAATATACTATCATAGCGCGAGAGCAAGAACGCAGTATCCAGAGCGACAAAACCTGAAATCTCGCTATAACACTCAACGCCCTAATCCCGACGGAAACGTTCACCCATGACTTGAGTTCCGTTATACTTTCCCGTCTCTTCCGAAAATAAAAGGTTCTTTGCCCCCTGACACAAGCCTCGCCCCTGGTCTGGTATCGCGGAATTTCAGGCTCTTTGACCTTTGCCGGGCCAGCCTCTATGATCGGCGCAAATTCCCCGCCTGCTCTCTGCCAGGTAAAGACAAAGAGGTTTTCCCAAGACGATGTACGGAGAAATAGACCAGCTGGTTTTTCTTTCAACTCTGGCCAACTCCCTGAGCAATTCAGCCTCCCCTTTACAGACCGCAACACAGACGGCCCCGGCTGCGGGCATAACGACAGAAACAGCGCCTCTGGGCGACAGGCATGCCAGCCTGATCAACTGTACCGCGCTTGACTTTATCGATATCAAAAGCGACCTCTTTGGGCAGCAACAGGAAGTGCCGCGCTGTTACGGGCTGGGTGACTGGATCGAGGACCTGCAGCACAGCCGGGTCCAGGCGGCCTGGCTGGACTATGCGGCAGAGCCGATTGAAAATGCCCCGCTTTCCGCCTTTGTTCCCGGCGGCAGGAACTGGACCCTGCTGGTTTCCGGCCATGTCTCAAGCGTGAGTAACGGCGGCCCCCAGACCGAACGCTGGGCCGCGAAGTGGGAGGTGGACAACCCCGAGGTCAAGGGACAGCATTTCTGGAAAGTGACCTATGGCTGTATCGAACAGCTGCCCGAGGCCCTGCCCCGGCCCAAACCCGATCTGGCTGCCATCAGCCATGAACTGCGCGACACTCTGCAACAGGGCCGCGCCCTGGCAGGCAGGCTGCCGGATGACAGCTGGCTGCACTGTTTTGAACAGGCGCTTGAGCCGCTGACACCCGGCGGCGCGATCAGCTTTCCCGAACACATCGATTTCCCGTTGCTCGACGCCTATCCCGAAGCGGCACAGCGCCTGTTTTCCGCCGCCTATCACGGCTGGGTCTTTGGCGGTCTGGGCGCCTGGAACAACCAGCGTTTCACCACCCCGCGCGACCAGATGGACTATAACCGCCAGCTTCCCCTGCTCTACGCCAGCCTCTGCAAGGCCATCGCCGCCGCCAGCTGCACCTTCGGAATGAAGTAGGGAACAAACCGGGATGGTTCGGAAGGGAGATCTCCGGTGCTCCTCGCTTGCGGTATTGTGACGAGGATTATCTCAAGCTGGCCATCAGTTCATCATAGAGGCCATAGGGTTCAAGCATACATTTGATCCGCATGCTTTCCTGGCGCTTGATCCGGGTGCGTTCCTTGAGTCGTTCCAGTTCAGCCGGAACGACGTCTTCACCCAACGCCATTTTATTGAGGATCGCCCGGTGATCTTCCGGCAGAAGTGTCCATTCATCTTTTGCCAGACAGCTGGACGCAATCGATATCTCTTCTGGCGTCACATTACTCAGACGCTCTCTGATCTTGCCGACGATCGCCTTCTGCTTTGCATTGAAATTTCGAGAGATAGAAGGATCAGGAAACTCCTGCCGAAACACCCCTCTGTTACGATCAATGTTCAGCTGTTTATCAAAAGCAAGATAGCCAATTGCCGTTCCCGGTTCCTCAAAGCCGCTCTTCGCTTTTTCCAGATCAGCCAGAATTTCATCAGAATAGCGGATGAAACTGCCATTCCACAGGCTCTTTTCAAGCGAAAAATCACCACTCAGCTTGCCACTCATTTCCAGCGGCTGGATTTCAGTCAGAAACTTTCCCGAGCTATTTGCATGAGACGTACTGGTGGTATTGCCACTGCTGCTCGTGGTCTGACAGGCGGCAAGGGTCAACAGGAAAAGCGGAGCGAGAAAAATGCGTATCATAGGGAATAAACTCTGGCTTTAGAACGGCGGGATCAACCCAATCACCAATAATACAGCTGAAAAGAGATGTCCAGAAATGAACCACCAGTATAGGAAGCAAGCCTACTCTTACAGTAAAGGGGGCAGAATAAAGCCGGGATGGCCCGGAAGGGAGAAGCTCCCTTCCGGTGCTTTGAAGACCTGCCAACCTTCCCCCGCCGTCTGCGACCTCACCCTTCTCCCCGTTCGGTCTGTTCCTGACGGTCGCGCTGGATCTGGCGGTCTTGCTGGCGCCAGGAGTTGAGCGCATCGAGGCTCTGGCCCAGGGGTTCGGTCAGGACGCGGGGCAGTTGCTGGTCGCGGCAGAGAAAGCGCAGGCTCTGGGTGGTGCTGGCGGGCAGGCCGCGCAGATAGCGGTGATAGAGTGCACGCAGTTCGGCTTCGGCGTCGCTCATCTCCGCCTCGCCCCCGCTGTTATAGCCGCCCAGACCATAGGGCTGATAGCGCCCGACACCTTCGCTGTGATAGAGCTGGTCATAGAGCTGCATCAGCCACAGGCCGTTGTCGCGCCGGGTTTCTGCCTCGCCGTCGCGGCTTTGCTTGCGGCCAAAGACCCCGCGGTCATAGAGCCGTTCAACCAGCGTCGGGGCCTCGACCCGCAACAGCGCGTCGCTGTCGTGCTGGCTGTTGCGGCGGATGATATCCTCTTTGGTCAGGCGCTCGGCGGTGACAATTTCCAGATAGCCCGTGGCGGGCTGCCTTTTGCCTGTGCCAGGAGCCCTTTGACCCGTGGCGGGTTGCCTGTGATCCATAGCAGTCTGCCTATGAGCCATGGCGGGTTGTTTTTTGCCGATAGCGGCCTCCTTTCTGCACATGGCGGGTTGGCCAGTCGTTGATGCTCCGGTTCTGGCCTGTAGGGACGCCTGTCGAGACACCAGTTCTGGCGCCTGTTCGGTTGAGATTTTTTCCGGCGCTGTTTTTGTTGAGCCGTTCTTTTCGGGTTTGTTGCTCTGCTGTCGTGTCATCCGGCGATCTCCCCAGGAAATAGGAACATAAAAGAATTGTGGTCGTTGTGGTGCGGTTTTGGTTGTGGTGTCGAGGCAATGGAGCGGCTTTGCCATTTCCGCCCTTATGACAGTCTCTGAAAATTTGTCGGTTAAGGGCAGGTCGTTGGGTTTTCTGTTCATCTCGTGTCGGGTTCTTCTGGTGTTTCTGGTTCTTCTGGTGTTTCCGGTCGCTTCAGCAGATCCCCCAGCCGTTGCGCGCCCCGGCCTTTAACACCCCCGGTAATCTGACAGCTTTTAACCTGACAACTTTTCTGTGGCCCGTCCGGCAGCTCAAGCGTTCGCAAGATCCGGCGGCGGGTGGTTTCCAGCGGGGTCAGGCGGCGTTCGATCTCGCCCCATTCCGGCCACCACTTGCCGCGCCCGACCTCGGCCAGCACCTGCAACACACAGTCGGCGGGAAAGCGCGCCAGCTCGTCGGCATAGACTTCCAGCTGCAACTCCAGCGTCTGCGCATCCATGTTGCGGCTGCCGGTCTTGACCTTGAGCTTCAACAGCTCGCGCATGGTCTGGCTGCGGCTGAGCGGGGCCAGCGACAGACGCAGGGTGCGGATTGCCTCGGCCCGTTGCGCCGGGGTGATATCAGGCGGCAGGGTCACGCTGTCCAGCCGTTCCAGCATCTCCCCCTCTTTCGGAAAGATCGTCCTGTGCCGCAGCCCGATCGAGCAGCCGAGCAGCGACCTCAGCGAGGTCAAAACCGCCTGGTCGTTGTCGGCCACCCGCCCCCCGGCCCGGATAGCCTGCGCCAGCCGCTCCCCCGCCCTGACCAGCGCCGCCCCAGCCGGGCTCCTCCCCGTGGGAGCGACTGCTGTTGGAGTGATCCCGGTGGGGGTGACTGCTGCCAGGGGAGGTTGAAACCGGGAAAGACCTGCTTCCGGAGCTTCTGAAACTTCCGTGACTTCTGAAACTTCCGGCGTTTCTGGAGCCGCCGGGGCTTCCCGGCTCAAGCGCGCGCAGGACCCAGTTTTGCCAGGTGCGGTGCCAGTCAAGCTTGCAGGCGCGTCGCCCGGCAAGGCTGGTCCAGTAATTGCGAAATCTGAGTGCTTCGGTGGCACATAACTCATCATCCATCCCCCTTTCCCGGGCAAAATTCTGATCGTCTTCGCTTGGCTGCCAGTCCTGATCCAGCCGACTGCCGCGCCCGGCCTTGCCGGATGTTACAGGTTTGCTTACGGGTCTGGTTTCTGGTTCTGGTCTCGTTTCCGTTTCCGGTTCTGCTGTAGCTGTCGCCCCGGCCTTTGAACCAGCTGGCGGCGAGCGGCTGTCGCGCAGCAGTTCGGTCATCTCTGCCAGCTCTGGCCAGATCCGCCCCGCGCTTTGCTCTCCCGGAAGATCACCAGCATCTTCATCCCGCCAGAGCGGGGCCTCCGCCTCCACCTGTTCAGCCAAAGCCGCTTGCAGATTTTTTATAGCTCCCCCCTCTTTTATACCTCCGGCAGGAGGTGTTTTATCTTTCTGGACTCTGGCTTCTGGCTTCTGGGTTTTAAGCCCGGCCTTAACCGGGACCTTATCTCCCGGTTTATCCGGCTGCTTATCCCTTTGCCTATCTGGCCCCTTAACCGAACCGTTGTTTTCCCTGACATCACAATCACTTGCCCCCTGCGCCGGGGACGGCGTGCGCAGCGCTGGATTGCCGCCTTTACGACCGTTGCTTCTGGCCAGTCCGGCTTTTTTCAGATCGCGTAACATACGGCGGGAATAGATCCGGCCCCGGCGGTCGCGGCTGAAGACCCCCGCCTGTTCCAGTTCCTCCAGCGTCGCGGTGATTTCTTCCGGCAGACAGCCTGACAGGGCCGCCAGCGCCCGCGTGTTCACCGCCTTGCCATTGATTTCCAGATAGCCCCCGGCCTCGTGCATGATCGCCAGCATTTCAATCCACAGCCCGCGCGCGCCCAGCGAGCAGAGCTTGAGCCCCGCATCGGCCCGCCAGTCCGTCGGATAGAACTTGAACCAGGGCAGCTTTGTTGTGCCCGGGTGACCTGAAGACACCTTGCTCATGCCGCCCTCCTGAAACGGCTTTGCAGCCCGCGATCATTGACAGCCTGCCGGACGAACGGCACAGTAAACCCACACGTTATGGGGGAATTATCATTTTGAAATATCTGTTTGTTTTGGGCGCTGCCTTGTTCCTTGCAGGTTGTCCACACCAACCTTCGCAAAAATCCTACCAGACGGCCTATGAGTTGTCGGAGGATGAAGCCTATGATGGACACAGTTTTTATGAGCGCTGCGCCTATACCACAATGGACAGCCGGGAAAACTGGCGCGAACATGACATCTGCACCTGGTACATTTCCTATGTTTCGCTTCGACCCGACGTGAAAAAAGCAACCTGTTATCCTGGATTCCCCAGTGCCCGTGAAACCCATGACACAGTTGTCAATTTTATCAGGAAAAACCCGCAGAGCCATAGCCTCACAGCAAGAGAGGTTATCATTCAAGCTTTGAAAGGAATTTACCCTTGTAATCGGTAACATCCCCGCTCTCTCTATCTTCAAGGAAAGTACATCATGAACCAGACCTCCCCGGATTTCCCTGCACAACAACTGGCTGATAAAAACGCCGGTAAAACCATGGGTCTTGCCTTTATCCTGTGGTTTTTTCTCGGCGTGTTTGGGGCGCACCGGTTTTATCTGGGCCGATATATCAGTGGCGCCTGCTTTGTTATTTTCTGGCTCTTGGTTGTCGGGGCGTTTCTGACCGTCAGTTTCAGCTCCCTGCACTGGGCAATCTTCCTCGCCGGGTTCATGGCACTGTGGTACCTTGGCGATCTGATCTGGCTGGTCATTGTTTTTTCCTCTGGCACAGCCGGAAAGAAAAGTTGAGGCAAAGCCCTCCCCCTTATCCCACGCGCAAGAGAGCTGCTTTGTCCGGCTCACTTTCGCGCTTTCTCTCATATATACAGGTATTTTCTGATGAAATTTTTTGCCCCGACTTTTTCCGCCCTTCTCCTCAACGCAGTTCTTGCCAATGGCCCGGCACAGGCCGCTCCCTATGACGGCAATGACCTGTACGACGCCTGTACAGCGCAAAAGAGTGACGCGTTTTTTGACCAGAAAAGTGCCTATTGCCTGGGATATGTTGTTGCCACCGCCGGGCACCTGGGCAGCCTCGGGCACTCCTGCCACAACCAGGGCAACCGCACTGCCTCTCTTGGCGAGGTACGCGATGCCATTATCGGCTATATCAAAAGCCACCCGGAAAGCCGTAAACTTGATGCCGACCAAGCCACTTATCAGGCCTTGACCAATGCCTATCCCTGCAACTGAGTGACAAGAACGATGAAGTGGCACCTGCCTATTATATTGGCGGCTTTGATCTTGCTGTTGACACTTTTGCCTCCACAGGTCATGGCCAGTGCAGCTACCAGTGCCGGAGAACTCAACCGCTTTTGCCGCAACAAAATTGACAACTCCAGCCTGAGCGCCGAAATCGACAGCCTCGGCCCGGTCATCTGTATGGGCTATATCCTCGCCCTGCACGACCAGTTGGCCCACAGCGGCGCGATCTGTAGCGGCGAGCAAAACATCGAAGGCATGGACCAGAAACTCGCCACCCATCTCAAGACCCATCCACAGGAAGCCGGACTTCCGGCCTTTACCGTGGTCAAAAGCGTCCTGATCAAGGCTGATCCCTGCACCTGAGCCAGCAATAACAAGGAACCCGTAATGCGCAAACTGCCTTTCCTTTCTTCTGTGATTGTCACGGTTGCCCTTACTCTGCTCAGCCCCATGGCCGAGGCCAAACCGCTGAGCGCCAGGGTACTTAATCAATATTGTCATGACACCCCTGGCAAAGACCTGAGCACCTTGTTGCGCAGCTATTGCGCCGGGTACATTCTCGCCATCCGGGATCAAAAAGAACAGGACGGCGAGGTCTGCAGCTATGGCAGTTATCCAATCGGGCTGGAGGAAAAGCTCAACAGCCACCTCGCCCGAACCCCCAAAGACAACAATGCCCCCGCCATGGATATCGTCGGCGCGCTGTTGAAGGAAATCTATCCCTGTGACTGGTGACACCCCCGCTCTCTCAATCTTCAAGGCAAGTACATCATGAGCCAGACCTCCCCGGATTTCCCTGCACAACAACTGGCTGATAAAAACGCCGGCAAAACCATGGGTCTTGCCTTTATCCTGTGGTTTTTTCTCGGCGTGTTTGGGGCGCACCGGTTTTATCTGGGCCGATATATCAGTGGCGCCTGCTTTGTTATTTTCTGGCTCTTGGTTGTCGGGGCGTTTCTGACTGTCAATTTCAGCTCCCTGCACTGGGCAATCTTCCTCGCAGGGTTCATGGCACTGTGGTACCTCGGCGATCTGATCTGGCTGGTCATTGTTTTTTCCTCTGGCACGATCGGAAAGAAAAGTTGAGGAAGATTCCGGGTTATACAAAAATTCTCTGCTGTTCAATTTTGTATAAATGCTCTCCCACCGATGCCGATTGACAAGGCTTCGGGGCAGGAAGATAGTGGGAATCAGAGCGGTCTTTTTTCCCGGCAGGAGTACCTTGTGATGGTTCAGAACAAAGAGCAGAGCAACAGGGAACAGAGCCACAAAGAAAACCCCAGAGACAGCCAGAGAGACAGCCAGAGAGACAGCCAGAGAGCCCCGTCTCACCGGGACCACATGGCGCCGACACCCCTTTCCGCCAACGGCCCGACCTCCACAGTCCCGACGTCCAAAAGCAGCGGCCCGGTATCGGGCCACAGTCTGCGCGATATCCCGCCCTCCGAGGCCATGCGCCTGCTGGTTTTCACCGTCGGCATCGGGGTCAGCCTCAACGCGCTGCCCTTTATCCACTCCGGGCCGGTTTTTGCCGCCATCACCCTGTTGCTGCTGAGTTTTCTGTCCGCCGTCTGGGTGGTGATCCGCCGTCAGACCCGCCATGAAAGCGGCATCAAAAGCAAACCTGGCACCCCCAGCCTGTCGCGCAAGATCCGGGTCTTTTCGGTCTTCTGCCTGATCACGGCTTTTATCCTGCTGTTTTATCATGCCTATCGACTTTTCAACCTTCAGGTCCTGAACAGTCCGCTGTCGTAGACCACCGGGAATAGTGGCCGTCGCAGGAACAGGACGAATAAAGCGCAAGGCCATGGCCTTGCACATTTCAACACGAGATCTCAGCTCGAAATCTCACCGCGTCAGATCAATCCGGTCATCAGGTCGGACAACCCGGCGCCGTCGCTGTCGCCGATGGGGGTAAAGGGGCCGTCGTGTTCGCCCCAGTCAGGGCCTTCCTTGCAGGGGGAACAGACGCGCTCGCCCGCCCAGTGACTTTCAAATTCCTTGCGGCAACTCAGGCACTTGCGGATTTTAACCGCGCTGCTGACCAGCGGCCTTGAATGCTGGCTGGTCTGACGGGCATAGCGTTTGACCGCGACCACCCGCGCCGGGTCCATTCGCAGGGTCACAAGGCGTTCGCAGTGCGGACCCAGACAGAGCACCGCGCCCTTGGCCACCAGTTCCTGGATGTGCTTGGGAAAGGAGCGGGTCTGGTCCATGCCGCTGAGGCATTTCAGGCGGTTATATTCCACTGCCCGCTGTTCAGGCGGCAGATGGCTCTGCTCTGCCAGGGCCACCACCAGCGCGGAAAAAACCGCAAAGGGCGCCCCCGTTAACTCAAGAGGGGGCAATTCATGGGAGGTCGTTTCAAGAGGGGCAGGTTCCAGGGAAGCAGGCTCCATAATCGGGGCAGTTTTTACCGCGAAATCACCAGTTAACTTTATTTCAGTTAACACATTTAAATCCAGCCTCTCCGCGCTCTTTTCCGCCCCCCTGTTATCCTGAAGGGATTGGTTCTGGTTTGTTTCCTTCTGGCTGGCTTTATTCTGGCTGGCTTCATGCTTGTTGGCCGGTTCTGACAAACGCGGGGCTGAAACCGGGGAAAAGCCGATGCTGCTGTCGGCTGTGAAGTCTTCACGGGGATTGTATTTCATCGTTGGCTTTCCTTATTGAGAGACGTTCATCTGGTTTTGAAACCGGGTTCAGGATTGGGTTCTGGTTCGGGTTTGGGGCTCTGGATAAAGGTCGGGGCGGGCATTTCCCGGGGCGGCAGGACCTCGGGCAGGTGGATCAGCTCTTCACAGAGGGCCAGCTGCTGGCGATAAAAGTCCTGCCAGTCGTTCCGCCGGGCCAGGCGGGCCTTGGCCGTTGTGACTGGTGCCAGAGACAATCCCGTCACCTTCCGATATCCCTGTTTTCTGTCTCTCTGCCTGATCCGGGCTGGCTTCATTATCGACAACCCCTTGCCCAAACTTGCCAAAACAGATAAAAAACGATAATCATATTCATGATTTGTTCCTTTTTTGAACAGTAAACACCCTGTAAACACAGCCCCGAGCAACTACCCGATGGAAACAACCCTTCTGCGTCTCAAATCCTGCGCCGGTTTCGGCCTCTTTAGGGCCCTCTTTCTAGCACTCTTCCCCGGCCCCCTTGAAAAGGGCTGTCCGGTTACAGGGCCAACTTTACCAAAGCCGGCTTTGCCTGAGAGGGCTTTGCCGAAGAGGACTTTACCAGAGACGGGATCTTCAATTATTTTCTTGACTCTGCAGATCATAGGTATCCACAATGGAAACCGAAGTCAAGATAAAAGTATCCATTTTGTAAACTAATTTGTGTCCATTATGGACACTTCCCATTCCTCCAGCCCCGACACAGGTATTTCCTGATGGACAACCGCATCAAAGAACTCAGACTGGCCAAGGGCCTGACCCTGCAACAGGTCGCCGACAAGGCCGGAACCACCAAGGCCCAGGTCATGAAACTGGAAAAGGGCGACCGCCGCCTCACCGATCTCTGGATGGTGCGCCTGTCCATCGCCCTGGCCTGTGACCCGAAAGAGCTGATGGATACCAGCCGCGCCAGCCGCCACCTGCCCGCCCGAGACTCAAGGGGAGACCAGCTGGATGATGAGCTGGACAGCCACGAGGAAGAAACTGGCCGGAGCTCTGCTGGATCAAGAAAAACAGACCCGAACAGAAAACACCCCTCTGGCTCGGGTTCTTCTGGATCAGGTTCTTCTGGTTCAGGCACGCGCCAGCGCCCGCCCAAAGGCAGCGACAGCGTTGCCGAAATTGACGTGCGCGGCGGTATGGGCGGCGGCGGCGAGGCCGGGGTCGCCTACCACCCCGACGGCAAGGGCGATGTCTCTATCGCCGACGACATCCGCGGCAACTGGTCCCTGCCCAGCGAATACCTGCGCACCGAACTGCATGTCCAGCCAACCGCCGCCCGCATTATCGAGGTCCAGGGCGATTCCATGACCCCGACCCTGGTCTCCGGTGATCGCGTCATGATCGACATCAACGACCAGCGCCCGACCCCGCCGGGGATCTTTGCCCTCTGGGACGGTTTTGGCGTGGTGGTCAAACGCATCGAACACATCCCCAACACCGACCCGCCCCTGCTGCGCATCAGCTCTGACAACGCCAACCACGCCGAATACCAGCGCACCTTCGACGAGGTCAACATCATCGGCCGCGTCATCTGGTATGGCCGCAGAATGTAGGCGGCAAGATATAGGCGGCAGGATGTAGACAAAAGAAACAAGGTCAAAAAAGAACCGGAAGGGACACGCCCCTTCCGGACCTTCCCGTTTTATCGGCTTTCGGAAACGGTTCCAAAGACAAATCCGCTTTACAACCGCCCCGCCAGCGCCGCAAAATAACCACGATTTATAGCTGCAATTCCCTAATCAGGCTCATCTCAACCAAAAGCATCTCCTCCTATATGCCTCTCCAGACAGTAAAACCGTCTTTCGACCTCCGCTTTACCCTCGGTCTCGCAGGATTATTTCTTGGGTTGATTACACAGATGATCGTACTAAGTACGGCTCCCCCCGATCACTGGCCGCCCGGCAGTGTAACTGGGCACAGTCATGCTCTCTTGGTTTATCTTCTCGTTCTCGCCTGCCCGATCATTGGCTTGCTTCCACTATACTGGTCCAAGTCAACCGCTTGCCTTTCCGCCTTGAGCAAAGCCGTTCCGGTCAGGCTGACGCCTGCCAAGGGATTTTACTATCTGTTCTACCCGCTGGGAATCACGCTCAGCATCATCGCAGGCCTGTCTTACCTCGCAAGCATAGATATGCTCGAGCCATACTATCTTTTGCCTGGCCGTAGCAGTATCCCCTTTATTGGCTTTGTCGCTGGCTTCTGCTTCCTCCCTGCTTTTGTCCAGCCCAATGCCCGGCGCCACAATCCTGGCGGGCGATTGTGCCGTCTATTGTACAGAGGGACAACCAAGACAGACAAACAGATCCGCACAGATATTACTGATGCGTCTCCCTCCTTTCGGCCTCTTCTGGTTCTGGTAGGCGTACCGGGATCTCTCTTGTTTACCCAACTGTGCTACGTCGGTTATTTCAGCATTGCCGAAGCCCGCAGGATGGGAGAGCTTAACTTTTTCGGCGAGAATATTCTCCACGGGGAAATCTCTCGAAGTATTGTCTGGCTCAGTATTTTATCCCTGCTGCTCGGGCCATTTGCCTGGGCTATTCATTGCCTGCTCTTTGTACGCCAACAAAAAAAACGACCCTCCCTGGGCCCGCAGGCTAACAGTGTCCCCTTTTGGGAAACACTACTTACCAGCGTCTTCTCCGGCGGGATTGCCGTGATCACAATGCTTCAGTTTCCATTCCCATTCGGACACATAGAGCCTGCCTTCTTTATCGGAGGGCTTGTCGCAGGTTATCTGATCCTCCCGCGATTTTTTTCTCGTGACCGTTGGCAGTTTTTTCGCGCCTTTTTCGCAGGCGCCATGACGATCTTGCTGGCTGGCATTATTGCCGGGTTTCTCATAACAATCCATGCTTCATGGGATTTTCTCGTCGTCATGTATATGACAGCCTTTGCAGTGATCTTCTTCCTGCCAATTGCCTTGATTGGTGGTATTGCTGCCCTCCTGCTCGATGGCTTGCTCTATCATATCCGGCGCAGACAAATCCGCTTTACAACCGCCCCGCCAGCGCCGCAAAGTAACCACGATTTATAGCTGTAATTCCTCTTATCTCTACGCCCCCTTGCATGACAAAGGCACCTGATCCAGCATGGCTTCTGTGATAGTAAAACCAACGCTCCCCCTGCGTCTGGTCCTTGGCATTTCCGGCGCGATTCTGGCTCTTCTCGCCGCGCTGATTGACCTCAACCTCGTCCACCTCCACACCTGGCTCCAGAGTCCCCAGGCCGGGCTGGATTTCACCCTGCTGATCTATCTGCTGGCTCTTGTGGCACTGGCAGGCGGCTTTTTTCTGCTGCGCTGGCTGCGGCGGTTTTTTTTTGTGGTTCCGGCTGATGACTTTGTGGTTCCCACTGGCGGGCAGGCGGAAGAGGCACGGCCCCCCAGCCATTACCGGGGGCAGGGTCTGACCCCTGGCTGGCTGGTCAGCCTGTTCTGTCTTTTGCTGATTGTTCTGTTCGGGCTCTCCCTTGTCGCCATGGGCAGTGTGACAGAGTTCTACTATCTCTTGCCTATACTTGCCGAAATCCCCTTTATCGGTTTTCTCGCCGGCTTCTGTTTCCTGCCTGCTTTTGTTGCACCGGGGGCCTTCCCCGCCAACCTTGCGGGGAGGCTCTTTGCCCTGTTGGCCTTTCAAAAGAACAGCGACGCGCCCCGAAACCAGCAGGGTTTCCCGCCCTATCGGCCTCTGCTTGCCATGACCGGGGCGGCTCTTGCCATCCTTCTTGCCCAATTCGTCCTCGGCGGTTATCTCACCTTTGCCCAGAACTACAGCCAGGGAACACTGGCAGAGCTATCCCTGGCTGGTGAAATTATCCAGGGCCTGGCTTTTTTCACGTTGTTCGGCTGGTTTTATATCTTTGTCCCGCTGCTCGCCGGAACGGCCTGGGCGACACATGCCCTGCTCTATACCCAACAGGCACGCCTGAAAACACAGAACACTTCTGCTGGATCTGATCTTGTATCCGGCCCCGGAAGTCAGGACCTGAGCTTCCTGACGCCCCCGCCTCTTTCCCGCCCGGCTCTGGATCTGCAAGGCATCGCCCTGTGGGAAAAGCTGCTCGCCGGGGTCTACACCGCAACGATTGCCGTGTTTACAGCATGGCTGATCAAAAGCGACCTGCCGTCCCTACCCTTTATTGTCGGGGGCATGAGCGCCGGGTACCTGATACTTCCACGATTTTTCTCGCGAAACCGCTGGCAATACTTTCGGGCCTTTTTTGGCGGCGCGCTGACCACCGTTGCCTCTGCAGGAATAACAGCTTTTTTGCTCTTCACCCTGGTCGAAAAATTTGCCCCGGAGGACCTTGCTTTCCTCATCCCTATGGCGCTCATCGGCATGGTGATCTCCCTGCCCTTTTCCCTGATCGGCGGTCTGGCAGCCGTTCTGCTTGACTGGCTGCTCTTCCGCCGCCGACAGAAAAACCCGGTCTTCGACACCACAGCCTTTGAATAAGGGCCCCCGGCCCGCTTAAATAATAACCAGACCAAACAACCAGACGAGACAGCAGACAGCATGACCCGTAAATCCTCCCCCACAGATCGCATCCCGCCAGAAAGGCCCGAAACATCTGCAGGACAGATGCCGCGTCCGAAGGGGTCCCGCATCCAGCCAACCTGGTGTGAACGGGCGATCTGTGGCTTCATCTTGGCGGGGGTTTTTGTCCTGCTTATTGCCGACCAATACGGCTCGGAGATCTACGGTTCATCCGGTTATAACGAGATACTTTCAGTGTTGGTCGAAGACATCGCCCCGTGGCTGGTGTGGCCGCTTGTTGCCTTCGTCATTGGATCAGTCCTGTTACCCGCCTTTTTCTTCTGGCATAAATGGCGCATCCTTCTCCCGCTAATCGGGGGCTTTATAACCACTCTGACCACAGGCGTGCTGGCTGGGCTGCTCTCTTACCTGATCTTCCATGAAGACAGCGACCCCGGGTATATGGGCGAGGCAACATTCATCTTTTCCATGATTGTCGGTTTCTGGATCGCGGTTATTCCCAGCCCTCTCGTCGCCTTCCTCTCTCTCCTGCTCAACTTTGTCCTGACCCGCCGCCGCAATAGCAGAGACCGCAAATGACCCGTAACTCCTCCCTCTCAGATCGCATCCCGCCGACCCAGCGCGAGAGAATGACCTGCGGCCTCGTCATGGCCGGGATTGTCTTTCCGGCACTCTCTATTCTGAGCTTCCTGTTACTAGTCCTCAACACCAGTTCCCCAACCGAACCTTATGTTTCCCATTACGTGATAATCCCCATCCTGATGCTCGTCGGTTTTCTGCTTGCCTATCTGCTGTTACCGTTCTTTTTCTTTCGTGATAACAGCCGGGTCTTCGTCCCTTTTATCGGCGGGTTTCTCATTACCGTCGCCGCTGGCCCCGCAGCAGCATTTCTCAATGGACTTCTCATCGTCGTCTTCCTTGAAGCAGCAGCGGGAGAAGTGAGTTGGGTCGGAAAATGGGAAGCAGAAGGCCTCGCCTTCTGGTTTATCTATACCTCTTTCGTGATCTCTGTTTTTTTCTCCCCCGTCATCGGGGCTGTGGCGATCTATCTCAACCGTCGCCTGAGCCGCCAACGGGAAGAGAACGCGCCTGTCGACAGCAATGTGTTTGAGTGATCCTCATGACATCCCGATCTCCCAAAACCTTTGAAAAACCTGCCCCCCTGCCGCCGATTGGCAATTGGGGGGTGCCACCGCGGGCGCTTTCTGCCAATGAGAAACTCACCTGCGCAATCTGCGCTGGCCTGCTTGCCGGGGCCAGCAGCCTGCCCTTTGCCGGATTTTTTGAACCGCTGCCCCTGGCGCTTTCTGCCGGGCTGGCGGGGTGGCTGGTCCTGCCGCGGTTTTTCTCGCTTGATCGCTGGCGACCGGGGCGGGCTTTTCTCGGTGGCCTGCTCACCACCTTCTGTACCGCCGGGATCGTGATCCTGCTGCTGTCGATCACGCTGCTCCATTCTGGTCAGGATTTCACCGAGGCCCACGGCACGGTTTTCGGCATCATCCTGATCGGGTCCAGCGGTCTCGCCCTGATTGGCGGTCTGACAGCCGTTCTGCTCGACTGGCTGTTGCTGCGCAAACGGCAAGGGAGCTGATATGTACGGACTGATCCGGCCCCTGGTTCTCGGGCTTGTTTTCACCCTCCCCGCCTACGCACTGTTTCGGCTGACTGATTACTACTTCAGCTTCCCCCTCGTCATGTCCAGTTTCGGGCGCAAAGAACTTTTTGATGGTTTTCTTGTGCAGGATGTCCAGTTCCTGCTGATATTTTTTCTCGCCGGGAGCTGTTTTTTCCCCCGGAGCCAGGCGCAAGAGGACTTTCGCCCGGGTCGGGCCTTTCTTTACGGCGGTCTGATCGCGGCCTGCGCCTCGCTGCTTAACAGCTTTACCCGTCTCTGGTTGCAGTTTGGACCTGCCCTGTTCAACTCCAACAGTGTCCCGGATCAATATATACCTCTGGACACAGGCCACGACATGACGGAAATGATCGGCCCCCTTCTGTTCGTCTCGTTACTTGAACTCATCCCCTTTCTGATCCTCGGGGCCTTTGTCGGGCTTGTCCTGCAAGTACTGTTGCAACTGCCACGAAGTTTCATGAAAATGTGGGACAACCTCTAGGGAGAGGACAAAAAGATCAGCCGCCAAAAATAAATCCCGCAAAAACAATGCATAAACAATACGGTGAGACTAAAAACACTTCGCCTTCCGATAAAACCCTTTTGCAAGGGCAGGATCACTTGCCCCCACATCGGAGCCATTAAACCATGATAAAACCGGGACACCCTCTGTATCTGCCGCTGCTTTCAGCGCTCTATGTCACGCTGGTCGGCTTTTTGCTTTACCGTCTGGGGGGAAGTTTTGTCTACGGCATCTTCCGCAAAGACCCGCAAGTGCCTTATACTTTGCTCGATCAAGACCATCTCGTGATCCCGGGCCTGATCCCCACCCTCTTCCTCATCCTCTTCCTCTGTGGGTTCTGGCTCTTGCCCCGTTTCCTTGACACCCCGCAGCACAATCTGGCGCGAGCCCTGTTTGGCGGTGGCATGATCACAGCAGCCGTGCTGTACCTCTTTGCCGGATATCGTCTGCTGAGATCCCCCGAAGACTTCGAACAGTTCAGGCTTGTTGCCCTGCCGATCTACAGTCTTTCCCTGGTGCTTGCCTGGGCTATTCCGGGGTCTCTGGCCGCAGGATTGTTTTATCTGTTTATGCGCCGTCACCTGCCGGAAAGCCAGGCTCTGATCACGACAGCCGGTAAAGACAAAACCGCTTGCGGGCTTTTTGCCGCCGTTCTCGCCCTGCTGTTTTTCCCCCTGTTTGCAGACGGCCCCGGTTATTTCCTGCTTTTTGCCTGCTGCTGTTTTTTATCCGGTTACAGCATTCTTGCCCGTTTTCATTCCCGGCATGACTTTCGCCCCTTTGCGGTTTTTGCTGGCGGGCTGCTGAGCACGCTTGCTGCGGGCATGTTGTTTGCGACGGCTCTGGCCCTGCATTCGCTGTTTTACGCCGGGATCAAACAGACCCTGCCGAGTTGGGAAAGTTTTTACTCGATCCCCTTTGTCCTGCAACTTGCCCTGCCGCTCGGCCCTGTCGTCGGACTGCTGTGTCTGCCCTTTGTTTATTATCGCTATCGCCGTCACCGGAGCCAACTGGCGAAAACAGAATAAAAAAAACCTTTTATCCTAAAGACTTCTCGACTTATCGGGGATAATTTGCTTCTGTAGCAGAATGAAATCGACACCGACCCTGCTTCTCCGACTTGTTCTGGCGTTCTACTGCGTCATCATCGGCTACCTGCTCTACAGCGGCCTGCACGCGTTACTGACGCTTGCGGTGCGCGATGCCTTTGTTACGGGCCAGACAGCAGGACAGAGCCAGCCGGATATTGCGGCCTTCTTCGCTGTCTTCTCGCTGGATGATCTCTGGGTTGTTCCCGGCAGCTTTATTGCCGGATTTCTGGTATTCCCTGCCTACACCTCGGCCCGCGCCTATAAACCCGGCCGGGCAATCTGGGGCGGGGTGCTGACCTGTGGTCTGGCGGCCTTCCTGCTGCTGCTGATCCAGCTGGTGCTGCTGCCCCACTTCGAAAGCGGCTACATGAACGAGGCATTTCTCTCCACCCTCGGTGAAAATCTGGTCCCCCCGGCTCTCTACGCCCTGCTCTTTGCTCCCCTCGGCGCGCCTCTGGGCTGGCTGGTCAACAAGCTGGTCTACGGCACCGGATCCCGCAGCCAATACTGGAGCTGATCAGGCCCGCGAAATCAATAACCACCCCCGCTGACCCAGCCCTCTGCTGCGCCCCTGCGCAATCAAAGCGATAAAATCCCTCGACTTTTTCCAGCTTTCTGTTTTTGATATCTCAAACAACTGATCAGCCGGAGCCCCCCCGTGACAACCCCAACCTTTCGTCTACGTTTGATTGTTGCGGCCTATACCGTGTTGCTTTGCGTCGTGCCGGTTATCCTGACCAGCTATATTGAGGATCAGGCCAACTATATGCAGCGCCCCGATGGCTATTATTTTTCCCTGCACTTTATGGCCGGATTGCCGGGCGGACTGATCGCCGGATTTCTGATCCTGCCGGCCTATTTCGCGCAGGAAAAATTCAGGGCCTTCTATCTGCTGCTGGGTTGTCTGAAAACCGCCGTCCTGTTCGGCTTTCTTGCCTATCTGGCTTTCGCCATCGCTGAGTCCTCTCTCTGGCTACCCGGCATGAGAAGTTCTGACCAAGATTTCTCAAGTTTTCAATCAGAGATAAATCTGGCTCTCTGGTATCTTATGGTTCTTACTGGCATTTCGCTTGCTGCAGGTACGCTCTTCTGGCTGTTGGTCTTGCCCTGTTATGCCCTTATCTACCGTCTGAAACACACCATTTCGCTCTGGAAGATCAAGGAAACAGCCACTCAACCGATTCCTGCAAAGATCAATATCTATAACGAAACGATCTTGACAAGTGGCCTTTGCGGGGCTTTTGCCGGGTTATTCCTGCTCCCGCTGATATATTTTCTCACCAACCAGTCTGAGCTCTACCGGATCAAGGATTTTGACACCGGAGACTATCCTTTTATGATTATACTGACCCTTCTCCCTGTCGCAGGCCTGCTCTGGTTTACCGCCATTCGCAAAAACAGCTCTGACAAGGGTCACCACAGCTACCATCGGCTGATGTCTCTCCTGCAGATACTGTTGTTTGTCCTGTTTTTAGCTGGCTTGTGTCTGCTACAGATTCTTGGTTTTAATTTTATGAATCCAACAAGCGTTCCAATCATTCCCCTTTGCGGCATGATTGCAGCCCTTCTGGTCCTGCCGCCATTCCTGCAGGACCGTTATCAGCAACCACAAGCAGCCATTATCGGCGGTATCCTGACGACCTTGGTTGCCACTTTGCTCTATGGGACGTTTCCCGCTCTCAACAGCCTGACACTCACGATCAATTATGTCCCGGAATTCGAAGCGGAAACCCGCATCTTTTACAGCATTATCCTGCAAAGTGCGCTGGATAAATATTTGAGCTTCTTCTTCACGCTGAACTACTGGCTGTTGCTGATCCTGCCGATTGGCGCACTGTTCGGCTGGCTGGCGCAGCTTTGGGTTTCCGGCAGACGACACAGACAGGAACAGAGCGCCGGGGTGCTGCGTTTTGAATAGCGCTGCGCCCCAAAACAAGGAAACACCGTAATCCAGACCACCGACAGACAACACCCCGCAGGATCAGGCTGGTCCTGCAAGGTGTATGAACGGCAGGTTTCCATCGCCGCTAATGGCGCAGGATTTTCCAGCCCGCATCGGTTTTGATCCAGATCCCGGCCTGGGCCAGTTTGTCGAGCAGATCCTGGTTCCCCGGATCTTTGGGTTCAAAGATCAACGGGCCATCGCCCCCGGCAGTGGCAACCTGATAGGCCCGTCCGCCGATAACGGGGTGCAGGCTCAATTCGCCCGGGTCGCTTACTTTGTAATCCCCGCCCAACAGATCATTTGCCATTCCTTCAAGCAGATCGGCGGGCATGCCTTCAATCGTCACCAGATCATTTTTCAAAGGCGTGAGATAGGTCATATATTCCGCGATATCGCCGTCACTGGCGGCCTTGCGCAGCCGGGCAATCGCCTCGAGCAATCCCGCATCATCACTTGGTTCTGCTGAAAGATAGCCATAGGCAGGCAGACCGCTGATCCTGAAGGGGATAACCATCTCCCCCGCCTTATCCAGACTGATCTCGCCGATCACATCTGGGTTCTGGCCGGGCGCTTCGGGAAAGGTTCCCTGACAGGCGTTGAAAACCTCGGCTTTTGCGCTTGGTTGCCCCTCTGTGTCCGCTGCGGCCTCGTCTGCCACCAGCCGGACCCGAAGGGTGTTTTCACCTTCGAGAAGCAGGCTTGGCACGACAAAGTTGGCAAAGCTGCCCGGATTGTCCCGCAACAGGACAACATCGTTGACTGCAATGGTCAGTTTCCCTGCATCGCTGCCCTGATAGGCAACGACAAGGGTTTCCTCACAGGCAAGTGCAGGCGTGGTAACCGCCCCCGAAAAAATTCCCGTGATGGCTAGAATGGCACCGCCAGCGATTCTCCCCATCTCGCTCTTAATCAGCGTCTTGATCGCCTGGACAGAACTGTCAGACCCGGTTTTCCTGAACATGATAATCCCCGTCGTTCACATGATAGATTGATGACATCGCGGCAACAGCGTTGCTGCCGTTACAGCGTTTGTCGGAGGCAAGGGAAAAAAGGTTCAGAATTAATCCGGCTGCCATCCCCGGTTGGTTGTACAGGAACCACCCCTAAACCACCTAGGGATTATCCTGACCAAGGCCTGAAAAAGATATGCCGATAGCCTCCTGATAGATCGAATCAAGGCTGCCGTCGCGGGTCATTTCCTCCAGCGCAGAGTTCACCCGTCGTTGCATCTTGACCCGCCCCGGATGGAAAGAGGGAAACAGCGGATCAAAGGAATGTGCCGGCTGCAGCGCCCGAAGAGACAGGTGATGGACAGAGTTGTAATAGAAGGTCGATACAAAATCGGCGACAACAATGTTCACCCGCCCCTGGGACAGCTTGTGGAGATTGGCCGGGTCATCAACCGCATAGTCAATCTCGAGATCCGCCGCTTCGATTTCCGCCAGGAGGTTTTCCGGATAGACATAACCATCGACCAGCCCGATCAATGCCTTCGGTTTTCTCGCCACAATCGCCGCAAGATCAGGCGAATGGATCGGGCTGTCGTCAGACACCCAGAAGGTATTGGTATAGATGCTGTTATAGGCAGGTCCCTGTAAAAAATCATCTCTGGGTGCAGCATCCAGAACCGCATCCAGCTCGCCATTGCGAACAGACTGCAGGCAACGTTTCCAAGGCAGTTCAACAAAAACAGCCTCATAGCCCGCCCTGTGTGAAGCCTCGGTCATCACCTCGACCGAGATTCCTCCGGATCGGGCTTTTTGTGAGCCGTTGATCTCATACCCGCCTTCGGTTTGCATGGTATAGGGGGGCCAGTCATTATAACAATAACGGATCGTGTTATTGCTTTGGGCAACAGCTTCCGTCGCCAGAGCAGCCATCCCCAGACACCCGGACCACAGACATACAGAGAAAACGTCCCGGAAAACACCGCGGAAAACACCCCCGAACGGCTTAGTCTTTATCACGGAAACAGGTATCATATCAAAAGTCACTGCCAACAAGAGAAGACCATTTCTTTTAAAAACAAATAATTAATATTAATTTAATCCATCTTCAACATCGCCAAAAGTATCCATTATGGATACAGATACTTTGTCCCGCCTCTGTGAGAACGCTACAGTGGGATTTGCCTTATCCCCACAATTGAGCGGAGAACAAAATGCAGCAGCTCTGGCTGGAACTTACCTTTCCCTATGCCTGTGGCGGGCGGGTCGCAGCGGAATTCGACGTCCGGGTGGCGATCGGACTGGAAGACGACACGCTGCTGGCTGGAGAGGTAGAGCTTTACGGCTATGACAAAGCACACATTGGCGCCTATCAGAGCTGTGATGACCAGCCGCTGTGTCAGAAAATCCGCAACTACCTGCTGACAACCGACCGTGAAATTCGCCGGGCCCAAGAGCTCCTCGCCCGTCAATCCGCCACGAAACCCGCCAGTCCCTT
Organism: Kiloniella laminariae; assembly: GCF_027214005.1. GTDB lineage: Bacteria > Pseudomonadota > Alphaproteobacteria > Kiloniellales > Kiloniellaceae > Kiloniella > Kiloniella laminariae_A. The sequence continues at coordinate 702,810 of NZ_JAPWGY010000001.1, read as the reverse complement.
CGCGGCTTTTATCAGGCCTTATCAGGAAAGCTTCTCTCCCGGATTTTCACTTCGCTGACAGGGTTTTATCCGATATCCTCTGCTGTCCGCCAGCCCCCCGGATTATACATCTGACAGGCGCCGCAGCTTCTGCTTGTACTTGCCTCATAAACAGGGAACTATGAGGCAAGATTCCCCCGTCCCGGACAACAGGCAACATCCGAGTTTCAATGCCCCCTTCCCCCAGGTCCCCAACAGCTACTTTCAGCCTCCCCGACTGTCTGTACAGTGTTTCAGCAGATCAGAAGGCCCGCCCCTTTGGCCGGATCTTTACTCCGTGGGTCGGCCTCTTTATGGCGCTGCTGTTGTCAGTTCTGCTCGCGCTCAGCACCGCCCGGGCAGCAGAGCTTAGTCTGGTGACAGAGGAATATCCGCCGCTGAACATGTATGGGCCCGAAGGCGAGATTACCGGTGTTGCCACAGAACTGCTGCGCCTTGCAGCAAAAGATATTGACCTGAAGCTCGATATTCGCCTGCTGCCCTGGAAACGGGGATATTTTCTGGCCCGGAACCGTCCAGAGACCTGCATCTATTCAACCTGGCGCACCGAAGAACGCGAGGATCTCTTTCTCTGGGTCGGGCCTCTGGCAAGTGATGCCTGGTCTTTCTATGCCCGCGCAGACAGCAAGATCAGGCTGAGCCGACTTCAGGATACCTTCGATTACAATGTCGGTCTGGTTGACGGCTGGGGTTTCACCGAACATCTGCAAAAATCCGGACACCCGAAACTCGATCTCGTCCCGGCCAACGATGAAACCAACGTCCGCAAGCTGTTGTCGGGCCGGATAGATCTCTGGGGCACGGGACGGATATCGGGCCAGCAGATCCTCAAGGGCGAGCAGTATGAACAGGTCAAAGAGATTTTCGCCATCCGCGAAATCGGTCTCTGGGTCGCCTGCAACAAAAACACAGACCCGGCTTTGCTGACAGAACTGCAAAACGCCCTCGACAAGCTGGAACAGAACGGCAGTGCCGAAAAGATCCGGGCAGCGTTTTAGACCTTCTTTGAGGGTGAGTGATCGCAAAAATATATTTGTGCCACAACCATCAAGTCGATGACGAGTGATCTGACTGCCAGAAAATTTGAACCGCCAGCCACGCGACTTTGTGTCATAGAAAGCCACCGCACTTATCCCATCACGTGATGAATTGTAACCCGGGGTCTATCGCCTGATCCTTGTTCTTTCCAAAGAACAAAAGGACAACAAAATGGTTCAGGCAGTCGATCATGCAAAAAAACTCTACGGCAATTCAAAACCCAAATTTGAACCCGAACTCCGGGTAGAGACCCGCCCGGTAAAATTAACTAACTCCATTAATCTCCCGAAAGGGCATTCCTATTTCGTCTATCGGGATGAAGATGGCAAGGAATGGGCCTATTCTGCAACCCATGACCAATACCCCTCAAGTCCGGGTTTTAAAGATGTGTTCCTCGTCATTGATGTTATGCCAATTCAAGAATCAATAGATAGCCGGAAAGGACAGACACCTGAGCAAAGGGGGAGCCGCGTCCTAATGACAGGAACAAAAGCCCGAGAAGGTTGGCGGGATCTAATTCAACTCAAAGGCAAGATTGATAAACAAAAATTTGAATATGACCATGAGGGCATTAATAGTAACTCTGTCACCAGCCTGGGGCTTCGGGTACTCGGCTTTGATCCAGCAAACACGATGCCGGAGAATGAAGGCTATTGGAGAATTTATCAAGGAACCCACCCAGGCGTTGATGATCTCGCAATTGACAAAGATGGTAATGTCTATGAAACCCCAATCATCGATTTCGTGAAAACCAAACAACAGATTGATAACTTTGCCAAAGGTTTTGAGACCACTATCGAGCAAGGCTGGGACAGAACAAATGATAAAGCAAAAGATCTATGGGACAAGAGCATCACTAATCTTGATAAATCCCTCGATAAATTTCTACAAACTCCGCAATATTTTGAAGATAGGATCATGAATCAAGTCCAGAGGGAGATAGCTCGCCAAAGATAGCTCGCGATAGATAGACGCTGGCGACACTCTCTCCTTCAGAACGGAAACAGGAAAATCATTATTATCAGGCTATATCAAAGATCTTCCTGTTTCCCTTTTCCGAGCGAACAGATCGTTGTAAAAGCGATAAGTCACCCCGCTAGTTATTACAGCGCCCAATCAGAAAGCAGAACAACGTCCCATGCCGATCTACCTTATCCGTCACGGCCAGTCCGAATTTAATGCTGTCGCCCGCGATGGCATTGATGCGCTGATCTATGATGCGCCGCTGACCGAACTGGGCCGGGCACAGGCGGACCGGGCAAAAGAGATCGTGCGCGACTTTGGCATCCGGCAGGTCATCACCTCGCCGCTGACCCGTGCGATCCAGACCGCCTTGCGGATCTTTGAAGGGCAGGCTCCGATTGGCGTACAGGCCGGACATCACGAGATGCTGTGCAATTCCTGCGATGTCGGGCGGCATCGCGATGCCCTGGCACAGGACTTTCCCCAGCTCGACTTTGCTCACCTGCCCGATCGCTGGTGGCACGACGGCCCGGAAAATCGGCATGGCGTGGCGCATGAACCGCTCGAGGTGTTTCAACAGCGGGTCCGTCGTTTTGACCAGGTTCTGCGTGAAAGCAAGACCCGCCCGCTGGCCATCGTCGGTCACGGCCTGTTCTTTCAGGAAATGATCGGCCGCATGCCCGACAACGCCGAAGTGATCAGATACGAATTGCCATAAACCCGACAAGGGACAAGAAGAACAGCTGTCCACCCCTAACAGGTTACTCCGGTGTAAAACTTCCGAATGTTTACGCGGGTTTTACCCTCTCTGCCATTGCCCGGTGAATAATCTCTGTCACAAAGGCTCCCTTGCCTCCGGTATAATAGTCCCAGTCGTGTAAGGTTTCCGAAGCCAGCTTGCGTTTGAGCAGGCCATAACGCCTCGCCTCTTCCGGATGGGCGCGCAGATAGTCTCGAAAAAGCAGGCGCTTGTCATGGGTCGCATTTTCCGGCGCACAGAGATAGACCCGCTCTCCCCGGGAACCACGCCCCGTGGTAAAAGCCCACATGCCATCGTTATATTTGTTGCCATGGAAGTTATAACCCGCTGCTTTCATCACGTCGATCGCTTGCGGGATATGTTTTTCTGCTCCCAGAACGACATCAACATCAATCTTGGGTTTGGCACAAAGGCCGGGAATAGCCGTGCTGCCGATATGTACAATCTCCTGCACAGTACAGCCCAGCAACGCTTCCAGCCGCAACTTCAGGTGAAAGAAAGTCTCTGGCCATTTCGGATCATAATCAACAACGACGATGGATTTCTCTGGTCCCGACATTGCTTCCTCCTTCCCGCACTGGTTTCTGTGCTGATGACATGGTCTGATTTGCCATCTCCCCCCGAGAACACCAGCCACTTAACCCTCTAGCACCCCTTGTAGTTTTTCCCCCGGCAGTTGTCCGCCAGCTTTTTGGCCTCGTTCAGCTGGACTGCAGAGATTTCCCGCTCAATCATTTCCAGCCCCTCCGACACTTCGTTCAATCCGCCGGCAACGGCAAAGCTCCACCACATATGCGCCCGCAAATAGTCCTGCGGGACGCCTTGCCCCTGTAGATACAGCTTGCCCAGCGAGAACTGCGCCTTGGCGTGTCCCTGTTCTGCGGCAAGCCTGAGCCACTTGACCACCTGAACCCCGTCCACGGGGACACCCTCGCCCAGTGCATAGGCAAAAGCCAGGTTGTACTGCGCCGAGGCAAGCCCCTGATCCGCCGCAAGTTTATACCAGCGGATGGCTTCACGCACATCACCGGGAACGCCAAGCCCTTTATGGTAGATCAGTCCCAGATTGTACCGGGCATCTGCAGAGCCCTGACTGGCCGCAAGTTCAAACCACCTGATCGCGGTTGCCGGGTCACGGGCAACCCCAGTCCCGCCAAGATACATGACCCCCAGATTATATTGCCCGATCACATCGCCTTGCTGCGCGGCCAGATTATACCAATGGAATGCGGCTTCCTCGTCCACCGCGACACCTTGCCCTTTTTCATAGGCAGAACCCAGATTGCCCTGGGCAGAAGCACTGCCTTTTTCCGCAGCAATGGTGAAGTAACGGACGGCTGCTTTCGCATCCCGGGGCACACCAAATCCTTCACTATAGGCCATGCCAAGATTATTCAACGCAGGAACATGCCCCTGCGCCGCCGCCTGCTCGAACCATTTGAAAGCCTGGCCGCCATCCCGGGGTACACCCTTGCCTTCCCGGTACAGCACCCCCAGATTGTACTGGGCCACGGCATCCCCCGCCGCCGCCAGTGGTTCCAGCAGGGTGAGTGCCGTGGCATAATCGCTTTTTTCCAGCGCCTCGGCGACCTTGTCCAGATCCGCTGATATCACCTGCTTACCCGGAAGAACCGTTACGGTCAGAAAAACCGTTACAACAAGAAAAAACAAACCGCTCGCTTTTTTCATCTGACCCTCACTCCGGCAAGACCTTGTCTTTGTGGATGCAATAGCGTTCAAAATCATCACGGTTATATAGAAAGGCAACGCCGGGGTTGCTGCGGGAATGGATGATGTTGAAGTTGTAGCCGACTTGAAACATAGCCCCCAAGACTTGATCCTCACTTTTATGCAACTGGTAATGACGCAACCCCACCTGATAACTGAAGGTCAAGCTAAAAGATCCCCCGCCTTCGCTCTCCTTGCACCATTCTTTTTCTGTTAATACCGCTGGTCTGATCCGCCCCATGGTATAGATCTCTGCGCGTCGAAGTACACTTCGCAGAGAGAAAAAGCCGAAGGTGCAAGCCAGAAGAATAACGGGAATGCCCCAAAGTTGATCCCAGCCCCGAAAAAGTTCTCGCTCTCTCCAGGGGGCTGATATTACATCCAGCATCATCAACCCCAAATAAACAACGGCAGCAAAGCCAGTAAATTTTCCGACAAAAGCAATAAAATGTCGAAACATTGCCGAATTATCCAGCTTGTCTTCGCGCTGTAACTGAAACACATAGCGGTCAAACTTCCATGGACAAAACAGCAGCAGCAGATAGAACAGATAGCTCATGAAGAATAATCCCCCCGGATTGCTGACGAAATGCGCCCCCCCCTATTTCTTCGGTAACGTCTTCCGCAGGCTTTCGATCACGCTGCTTTCGGCAAGGTCGCTGTAGCCGTCATCTTTGGCTGCCGTGAAGGCCTGGGCCGCCCCCGCGCCCAGCGGTTGTTCCAGCCCCATCTTGCTGGCAAAGCGCAAGCCATAGTCCGTGTCTTTCAGCCGCCAGCGGGTTGAAAACAGCACATCCTTGTCGTGTTCACCGCGGACCATCAACGCGGCATTGCGCGCGACCTGCGGGCTGCCACAGCCGCCAGAGGCCAGCGCCATTGCCACCAGATCAAGATCGAGCCCGGCGCGTTCAGCCGTGACCAGCCCTTCTGCAGCGGCGGCAATCTGGATCGAGCCCATCAGGTTGACGATCAGTTTATAGGCCGTACCCGACCCGGTCTCGCCAAAGTGGATCTGATCGGTCGAGAGCACCTCAAGCAGCGGCAACGCCCGGTCAATCGTGGCTTTGCTGCCGCCCAAAAACAGGACCAGATTGCCACTGGCCGCCGCCATGGGCAGCCCGGTCACGGGACAATCGAGATAATCCAGCCCTGCTTTTGCCGCCAGGTCTGCCAGCTCCAGCACCCAGTCGTGTGACAGGGTCGAGCATTCAATCGCCAGCGCACCGGGCTGGAATTTCCCGGCCAACACCCCGCGCGGCCCGCTCCAGATCGCCCGCGAGGCCTCGTCATCCCCGAGCATGGAAAAGATCACCTCGGCCCCGCGCACCGCCTCAGCCGGGCTGGACGCCACTTCAGCGCCTTCAAGTATGCCCCCGGGTTGCGACAGCGCCGCTACCTTCGCCGCGGTGCGGTTATAGACCCGGACCTCGTGCCCGGCGCGCAGCAGACAGCCCGCCATGCCAGAGCCCATCAATCCGGTGCCGAGAAACGCGATAACAGCCATGGAGTTATTCCTTAAAGGCGAGAAGAATGAGAGATGTTTCCTGATTGAGTGTGCAGATATCCCTTTAGAAAACAAGGTGTTTTACAACGGCAAGCAGGTAAATCAGCCCTTTGGATCAGCGCCCTTGCCTGTGATGTTTGAGAAGATGATCCAGGGACAGGTGGTTTAGATTTAAAATATCATCTGGGTCAGTGCCCCTGCGATGATTAATGACTATAGGGTAAAAAATACTGAAAATTGTTTACAGCGGCTTACCTTGCTAAGGCTGTGGCAAAGAGAACTTGCCTCGCTCTCACCGACGTTCGCCGATTATTAATCGCGAAAAGTCATCAAACGTTTGTCCTTACGCAGGCAATGATTGTGAAACTGCTCTTCATTGTAAAGATAGGCAATCGAGGGATCACACCGGGCATAGATGATGTCAATCAGATCGCCTTCACGCAGATGGGGATAGACGCTATCTGTCGATGTCTCTTGCAGGCGATAGCTTTTACCTTGGGCCATATAAGCAAAAAAAAGCTGATAGAACCGGTGTGTTGTATTATCCCTATCTCTATGCTCAACATAACGCCTTTCCCGAACGTAACCGTCAATCACCCGGCCATCACTACAGGCCAGTAACGGTTTTTCCAGCCGCCGGATATTCATAACCCCGAAGCAAAGACCGATGAACAGGATGCCCCCTGCTGCCAGATCATTACCTCTGCCTGTTTCCATGAGATTCTGCAAATTCGGATCAGGTTGCGGCTGCAGCCAGACAAAAAAATAAGCCACAAGCCCCAACACCACGACAAGCCAGAAGAAAAACCAGCCGAGATGGCCTTTCATTACCGTCTCATCAAGATTGTCCTGCGACCTCAGTTCGCGGTAAAGCCGGGTGAAGTTCCCCGAACAGAACATCAGATAAAATTCAGTCAGCAGATACATGATCTCTTTCTCTCCCCAAAGAGATGTCTTCCTCTCGTCTCAGTTCAATCCCTGGGCGCTGTTGTCCGGCTGCTGTCGAGACAGCGCAGGACAAAGATCCGGTCCAGTTCCGCTTGATCATCCGTCTCATCACCGCTGGCGTATTCCACCGTCATTTCCGGCTTGTCCTCGGCATAGAGGATCTCGACCTTGTTGCTTTTTTTCCAGTCCCAATAGGTCTTCTGGCCGATCTGGCGGGTAAAGGAGGTCTCGATCACCCGCTCGCCCAGCTCAAAACGGTGTAGCACATTAAAACCGCGCCCCATGTTCGACTTGGTGCCCATCACCGTGGTTTTTGCCACCCGGCCCCGGCTGTAGACATGAGCCATCTTGCCGACCATCTCGATCAGGCTCCACCAGATATAGAGCGAGATCACCAGCGCAATAACCAGAGGCAGAGCCCCGCCCAAAGGCTGGTCCCCGGCAGTGTCATCTATCAACTGCAGGCTCAGGGAAAAGCCCGCTCCCTCCACCCCCTCTGTCAGACGAAGGATCCCCGCAACCCAGAACATGCCCATAGCCACTGTGAACGCCAGCAGGGTACAGAGATAAAAGCGGATCAGATAATAACGCCGCGCCCCCTCATTCACCCGCCCCTGCTGTTTCAGCTCCCGGTACCGGGGCAGAAAATCTCGCGCGCCAACAAACAGAAAAAACTCGAACAAGGGGGCCATGGATCACTCGTGACAGGAAGGGGAAAGGGTGCAAAGCCAGAAAAAACTAGAAACATCCAGATCAGAACGGCAGGACTATAGAGCCAAAATCCCGGTGGGTACAGGGATCAGAAGAATGTTTGCAATATATCCCCCCGCTGGTACCGACTGTTGATCAAGGAAGAACATCACTGGGGATAGATCATGCTTTTTTCTGCCTGTTCTGCCCGCCCGTCCAGATCCCAGTCCGGGGCTTTGCCTGGTGCAAGTTGATCCTTGATCAGGCAGCGGCTCTTGAACTTTTTCGGCTCATACAGGTAGGCAAAACCCGGGGCTGACTGCGCATAGACAAAAGGGTCAACATCACCAATCTGCCTCTCTCTCCGGGCAAAGATCAGATGATAACGATGGCTTGCCTTCAAGATTTTCCCTGCGACGGTGTATTCATAATGATCCGTCCGAAATAAGAGCCGGGAAATGAATTGTCGAAACAGTCTGGCCTCTATCAAGTGTGCATCACTATAGGCAAAAACCATTCTTTCCAGCTGACGCTTTCTTAATATCGCGAAAAGTAAGTACCAACCCAATAAAAAACCGCCAAAAATCAGATCAAACGTAAGGGTTCTTACCTTCATGTAGGGTTGCCAATATGCATAAATAATACAGATAACCGGGAGAAGGTAGAGCATCAACCATCCGAGAAACCGGAAAAAATACCCCCTCGCCACCTCGGGATCAATCATCCCCTGCCGCTGTTTTTCTGCATAAAAGCGGATAAAATCTCTGGAGCAAAACAGCAGGAAAACCCTGAACAAGACTTGCATCGGCTTTATTCCTGCTTCCACGGGGGATCGTTGCGGTTAAAGCGGCCCGGAGAAACAAACGATTGTTGCGGCTTCTCGGCTTCGGCCAGATGTCCGTCGAGATCCCAGCCTGAAACTTGCCCCGGTTCAGGTTTGTCCCGGATCAGACAGTTGCGGCGGAAAGCCGAGGGATCATAGAGACAGACAGTTTTGGGAAGGTTTTGCACAAAAATCACCGGGGCTTTATCCCCGATGTTACGCTCCCCTGCATAATCACATTCCAGCCAATATGGCTTGCCTTCGACCTCATAACGATAGCTGTGATTATCTTTCCCGCCTTTATGGGAAACCTTGTCGACCAGCACCGACACAGCAACCGCGCCTGCACTGTAGATAAAAGCGCTTTTTTCCAGTTGCCGGATTTTTCTTCGCCCGTGTGAATAAAGCGTACCCGCAATCAGCAACAGGGCAAATACCTCTGTCAACTCGTCAAGCAAGAACGGGGTCGTATAAAGCTCCCATGCCCTTTTGACGAATAAAACTGCCGTTAGCAGGGCCAGTGCCACCACGCAAAACCAGAAGAAAAACAGCAGGAAATAATTGAGCCGCGCTCTGGAATCTATCAGCCCCTGCCGCTCGTTCTCGATATAAAAATCCCTGAAATTACGGGAACAAAACAGCAGAAAGAACCGAAAGACAAAGGACATAATTACCCGCATCAGAGGAAAAAACAGAAGCACGGCAGCTATTCTATAGGCGATTTAGTTTTCCAGGTACAGAAAATCTCTTATATTTCATCTACCTGCCACAAATGGGGATTGAAAGGTTCAACAACAATCGATAAACAGGCGCGCGTTTACATTTCCGGCTGTGTTTCCACCACTTCCCGCTTGCCGGGAATCTGTTGCTGACCGGGGCCGGGAAGCACCCGTTACATTTCTACAACAGATTCTTCCCCAAAAGATTTTCGAGAGATTTTCGGGGATGTTTTCTCGCCTGTTCTTTTTACTTGGTATGAGGTCGCGTTGGTAAAAAAATTCCTGTTGCTGCTTGCCCTGTCCGGTTCCGCCCTGACAGTCCCCCAGATTTCTCCTGCTCAGGAACCCAAATACCCGCTCGGGGACAACAAACAGAAAATGACGCTGCAAAGCCTGGTCGCCGATATCAAATGGCGCGAAAAGGTCAGGGAAAACTGGAAACAAACCACCTCACCAACGCTACCCGTGCCGCTGACCAGAGAAAAAGGCTTTCCGCTGCCGCTTGGTCCTGCCCCGCTCCCCTCTGCCAATAGCGGAACAGAGATCGCCCAAACGCCAACTGTTCCCAAACTGACCCCGCTGACACCACCGCCAAAAATCAATTGAGCAAAAACCCGGACCAACTTCTCCACCCGGCTTCTCCCCCAGCTTTCACAGTGGCTTTCACGGCGGCTTCCACATCGGCTATTGGCGATGTGAGTGCCCCGGATAGAGGAAGGGTTTTTTTGGTTCTTCCAGCTCTTTGGCCCGCTGATCGACCTGCCAGCTCGCAGGTCTCCCCGGCATTTCCCTGTCACGGATCAGGCAGTTGCGCCAGAAATCAACCACATCATAATAATAGGCAAAACGCGGGCAGCTTTCTGCACAGATAAAGGTGACAAAGTCCCCGACCTTTTCGTCTCGCGGCGCAGAAAACCTGCGAAAAGTCATCTTCTTGCGGAACCACTCCCCGGCCATACAATATTCATAAACATAGCTGTAGTGATAATCTTTATGATCTGAAGAGAGCAACTGGGCGTCCAGCAGCACACCATCGCTGTAGACAAAGGCGAGGATTTCCTGAAGGCGGATTTTCCGCCGGGCAAGAGCCAGCGTAAAGCAAGCCACCAGAAAGCAAATTATAACAGGGCTCAGCAGCGAGAAATCGGGAATTTCCCGGCTCAAGTCCGCATAGTTCAGCCAGAAAAGCCCACCGGCAAGGAACGGGGGAAAAAGAGCCAGCAACAGCCAGAAAAGAACGCCGCGGGTAATACTGTTGCGCACCTCGGGTTCAATCAACCCCTGTCGCTGCTTCTCGGCATAGAAATCCCTGAATTCGCGTGAACAGAACAGCAGGAAAATCTTGAAGAGAGAAGCCACAACGACACCCGCAAAAGCTGAAAAAAAAATATCAGACCCAGCCTTCCCGCATACGGACTTTCTTGCAACATTTTTTTGCAAGAGGGCCAGATTTCACCCGGCAACCGCACAAAGCTCGTGTAACGCGCAGCGAAAACTCTCTACGGTTCAGCGCGGTATCAGTATCTTAAGCTTTATCTTCAGCTATGTCTTTTTGGGGAGAGCGAGAATTTCTAGCCGGAACGGCCCCGGGCCTGACGCCATTCGGATTGTAACAGGGCATAGCCGTATTCATCGGACCAGCTGCCCTTGAAGTGGATATTCTCGCGGTAGTGGGCCTCGCGCCGGAAGCCGGATTTTTCCAGCAGCTTGCGGGCAGCTTCGTTACGCGTGTCGATGATCGCACTCAGGCGGTGTTTGTCCAGACGCGCGAACAGAAGATCAAGCACACAGTCCAACGCTTCTCGGGCATAGCCTTGTTGCTGGTGATCGCTGTCGAGGGTAAAGCCCAGTTCGGCCTGCTGTCCATTGTCAAAAAAATGCACCGCGATATCGCCGAGCAGAACATCATCTTCCCGGCGGGCCAGCGCAATCTGGAACCAGCTGTCATCCCGGTTGAAGGCGAGATCCTGCTGCCCCTGCCAGAACCGCCGGGCATCCTCGGCAGTGAAACTGCTCCAGCTCTGATAACGTGCCACCTCGGGCTGGTTGCGATAGCGGGTAAAGGCGCTGAGGTCTTCCGCGCGAAAGGCGCGCAAGCAAAGGCGATCAGTCAAAAGAGGAAAAAAGTCAGCCATCAAAGATCCCCCAAAAAAACAAGATCGGAAACACCCGCGCCGAAACGGCGTATCAGCAAAGGAGCGAGAAGATTTTATAGCGCCTTTTTTCTGCCCAACAACCCTGCATTTTTCGTCTGCCTTGCAAAAACGAAAACAACCTTTACGCGCTTCTGTCATCTGACAGGTCAATTAAAAAGACACATTTTCATAAAACTATAGTATGGTTAACGTCTCGCCGGATTGACCCGGAACAGGGGTCGGGCGATCCCTTTGAAAATAATCTGACCGGGCTATCTTTACGTCATATCAGGCTTCACGTCATATCAGGCCTCGCGTCACATCAGGCTTCATACCACATCAGGGAAAAGCACATGAAAAACATTCTTTCACGTTCTGCACTGTCACTTTGCTTCAGCCTTGCCCTCAGCGGCTCAGCCTTTGCCGGAGAAACAGCCTCTGTCCCCGGTACGGTGCAGTATTTTGTCAATCTGGAAGACGGCGCCACGGTCAAGGCCCCGGTAAAGGTGATCTTTGGTCTTTCCGGCATGGGTGTCGCGCCTGCGGGCATTGACAAGGAAAAAACCGGGCATCATCACCTGCTGATCGACCGTCCGGCATTGGGTGAAGGCGAAGACGGCGCAGATGAATTTGACGCCAATCTGCCCGCTGATGACCATCACATCCACTATGGCGGCGGTCAGACCGAAACCACACTGGACCTCGCCCCCGGCACCCACACGCTACAGCTGGTGCTGGCCGACAAGGACCACATCCCGCACAACCCGCCGGTCTTTTCTGAAGTGATCACCATCACGGTGGAATAACCTGACCCGCTGAGCACCTGACGATGACAAAGGGCTGGCGCTTTACGACAAGCTGTCAGCCCTGGTCATCTATGCCCCGCAAGGGTTAATCACCGCAGCGCATAGGGAATATAGAGCGCCAGATCCTGCCAGAACCAGAGCAACACCGCTGTTGCCAGCATGATCCCGGCAAAGGGCAGGGCCCCCCTGGCGACTTCCTGCAGGCTGGCCTTGCCCACGGCCTGGATGACAAAAAGGTTCATCCCCACCGGCGGTGTGATCAACGCAGTTTCAATCAGCACGACAAAAAAGATCCCGAACCAGATCGGATCGATGTTGACGTTAAGCACCGCTGGCAACAATACCGGCACCATGATCAGCAACATCGACAGGCTTTCGAGGAAAAAACCCATGATCAGCAGCACGGCCCCGACAGCCAGCACGAACAGACCCGGCGTAGAAATGTTTTCCGTCAGAAGTACACTGATCGACTGGGGGATCAGATAGAGTGTAATCGCATAGGAAAAGACTTTGGCCCCGGCAATAATGATCAGGATCATTACAGTGGTGCTGAGCGAATTTTGGACAGCTTCTTTCAGCATGGCAAAATCCAGCCGCTTCATGGCCAGTGTGATCACCAGTGCAAAGACAAAACCGAGCCCCGCACTTTCCGACGGGGTAGCAATCCCCGCATAGATCGACCCGACAATCCCGACAGCCAGCAAGACCGTCGGCAAAGCCATCAGCGACGCCCGGCCCCGCTCGCCCCAGCTCGCTTTGGGCATCGGCTGGTACGCACCGGTAATCCGGGCAAACAGCAGGCCATAGACAATAAAGGCACCGGCCAGAAACAGCCCCGGCCCGATCCCCGCCAGAAACAGCAGCGGGATGGATGTCTCTGTCACCACCCCGTAAATAATCAGGGGAATGGACGGCGGGATCAGAATACCCAGAGTTCCCCCGGCTGCCAGCATCCCCAACACAAAGGGACGGTCATAGCCGCGCCGTGTCATTTCGGGAATGGCAACAGTGCCGACGGTCGCAGCTGTCGCAACCGAAGAGCCCGAGATGGCGGAAAACAGGGTGCAGGACAGGATTGTCGCCACGCCCAGCCCGCCCGGCCAGTGGCCGACCCAGCTTTGTACCGCGGCATAGAGGTCACGCCCGACCCCGCCCTTGAGCAAAATATTGGACATCAAGAGAAACATCGGCACCGCCAGCAGTTCAAAGCTGTCAACCGAGCCATGCAGACGCTGGGGCACCGCCACCAGCGGCAGTCCCTTGAGCACCAGCAGGATCACCCCCAGCCCCCCCAGCGCAATCGCAACCGGGGTCCGCAACAACAGCAAGGCCAGCAAGGCCGTCAGAATCAAAAAAGCTTCCATCAGTGCGATATTTCCAGCGTGTTGTCTTTCGGGGTTGGCAACTCGTCACGCCAGACCCGGATCAGCTGTACCAGTCCCTGCAGGGAAAACAGCAGGCCTCCGACCCAGACCGGGGCATGGGTCAGCCATTTTGGCGGGGCGAGATAACTGTCGGTAGTGTGCCCGGCCAGTGTATATTTCAGCCAGATCTGAAAGCCGAAATAGACCGCTGTGCCTGCAAAGATCAATAACATCACCGTCGCCAGGGTTTCGGCAAGCTTGCGCCCGAGGGAAGAAGGCTCGGCGAGAAAGACCTCGATCGTGATCATCTCCTGTCGCTTGAGCACATAGGCTGACGAAAGAAACACCACCCAGACCATCAGATAACGACTGACCTCATCAACCCAGATGGTCGGGGCAACAAAGACGTAGCGCATCACCACCTCATAGGTGATGAAAAACCCGATAGCAAACAGACACCAGGCCGCAATTTTCCCCGCCCCATCAGACAGGGCATCTATTCCCCGCATAAAAAGCTGCAGAGCGCTGTTCATGGCTCACTCCTGCATTCACTGAGGTAAAAACAACCCGGAGCCCCGGCCTGGAACCAGGGCTCCGGCAGTAGATACCAGAACCTGTTTTAACCGGATTTATTTTGCCGCCTTGATTGCGTCAATCGAGGCAGCGCCGGTTTCACCGGTTTCCTCGACAAAGCGGGTGACAACGCCCTCTGTCGCCGCGACCCACTCGGCCCGCTCGGCATCGCTGAGATCAACCACGGTCATCACCGATTTCATTTCATCAACGATTTCAGCTTCTTCGGTATAGATTTCATCGCGCAGTTTGGCTTCAACCTCCAAAGCGGCATCATCAATGATGGCCTTTTCCGCGTCAGACAAATCGTTATAGAAATCCTGATTCATCACCGCGACAAACTCGATCGCGCTGTCAAAAGTCAGGGTCATGTGATCCATCACTTCAAACAGTTTGCGCGACTTGACCGCAGAGGCCCCTGTCATGCCGACGTCAACCGCGCCTTGCTGATACCCCAGAAACTGTTTCGAACCGGACATCAGGGTCGGTGCACCGCCCAGGGCTTCGACAGTCCAGCCGTGCACCTTGCCATAGGTGCGGACTTTCTTGCCTTTGATATCTGCCGGGGTGCGAATGGCCGAGCCATTGTTCAGATAGATATTCCGGCCAAAGGCCTGCCACCACAAAACCTTGGCATTGGTTTCCTTGACGATGGCTCCGTCAATTTCCTTGCGCAGTTCTGATCCCGGAGCAACAGAAGCCCGCAGATGTTTTTCATTTTCAAACACAAAGGGAATGGCGATCACATCAACCGCCGGAACGGAGCCGGCAAAGCGCCCGATAAAAGCGGAACCTGCCTCAACGGCACCTGTTCCGACCGCGTTCGGCACATCCTGATCCTTGAACAGCTGGGCCGAGGGAAAGAGCTGGATTTTCAGCTCACCGCCGGATTTTTCCTCGACAATCCGGGCAAAATCCATCCAGTTTTGCCCCAATGAATGGGTTTCCGGCAGCTGCAACGTTACCCGAATGACTTTTTCGGCAAAAGCCGATGTGGTTGATACGGCCAACCCGGTCGCAACGGCGGCCCCCAAAATCCAGTGTTTCATTTTTTCCCCTCTTGTTTTTTTATCAAGCAAGCTTGTTGATCTGATCACCTGAAAGTCCTTGGCTGTTCATAACACCCACGAACAAAGGTTTTGAATACAGGGCCAGATATTAGATTTGGTCCGATTTAAATCAGACCAGATGCGCAGTTTGGATTAGATGCACGTAAAGAACCTGACGTGCAAAAGATGTGAAAAACACAATTGATTTTGTAACTATCAGCAACAAAAGACAAATACATTGTTAGAAAAGATTATGTCCCGTTATCTGTGTCTGTTTCCAGGACAGTTGCGCAGAGTACATGTCCCTGCTTACATATACCTGCCGTCCTTGAGTGCATCCATATAGACATCATAGAGGCCGCTGTTGCGGAACATCTGCAGGCGGGTGTTGAACCGGTCACGCAGCGCAACACTGTCCGGCAGGCTTTTGGGGAAAAGCACGTAACTCAGGTTGACCAGCACGGGCCGCGGGTGGTGGGTAATCAGTTTCTGCACTTCGGGGGGGAAGTTTTCCCGCAAGGCCGCATAGCCCACATTGACTTCCTGGGGATAGAGACTGATCCGTCCTGCCAGCAGTTTTTCAAAATTCTGACGGTCGGTCGGCAGGCGATCCATATAGATCTGCCCGCTGTCAAGATAGGCATCCAGCCCGGGGCCGTAGCTGTATTTGATCCCGCCGCCCATGCGCTGGTCGGTCAGTTCGCTGAAATCCTGCCAGTCAAAAGGCATGTCTGCGCGATGGAAAAACACAAATTCCTCGTTCAGAACCGGCTCGCTATAGAGGAAATCCGCTTCGCGTTCGGCCTTGTGCATCCAGACCCCGGTGGCAACAAAATTCCCGTTGGCCGCTTCGGAATAGGCGCGGCCCCAGGGCAGGAATATCAACTCGACCGGAATGCCTTCGGCGGCAAAGATATCGGAAATCAGATGGGCAACCGCCCCGTGGTGATCCAGCTTTTCTGAAATATAGGGCGGCCATTCCCCGACCGTAATCTGCAAGGGGTGGGTTTCACTGCCATGGGCTGGGTCTGTCCCTGAAATTTGAGGTGAAATTTGAGGTGAAGTTTGGGGGGAAATTTGAGGAGAAGTCTGGGCGGACGGATCGGGAGCTGTCTGCTGGGCAGATACCGCGGCAGAAAGGAACAGGAACAGCGAAAACAGGGCCAATACCCCGAAGAACAGCTTGCCCGGCTGCGATCCTGTTTTTGTCATTTCCCGGTTTTTCTGGAAAATGCCGCTTTCAGCTGTCCTGATCATCTCTCCTACTCCGAAACGGCACCCCTCAAAAGCTGCAGCTGAAAGGTAAAATGCCGCTCTCTCCTGAGGTATCCTCAAACTGTCTGTAAGAACTGACGAGATCATCATAACAGAAAAGCCAGAACAAATCCTGTGAATATTATCCCGCCCTGCTGGCTCAGAGTCCGAACTCTTCCTCTATCCAGCTGACAAAGGCCTGACTGGCCCGGGTCTGGCTGTGACGCGCCGGCTGGATCAGATAATAGGCTTCCTGCATCCGCACTTCCGGCGCGAAAGGGCGCACCAGCTGCCCGCTTTGCAGCAGGTCAGACACCAGCACATCATGGCCCATGGCCAGCCCCGCCCCGTGCAACGCGGCGCTCAGGGTAATGGAATAGGTCGAGGCCAGGTTGATGTTCTGCCCCGGCGGCAACTGTTCTCCCTGATCCGCCAGCCAGTTCTCCCAGCAGCAGAAAACCCCGCTGCAGTCAAACAGCCGATCCCGGCGCCAGTCCGCCGCCCCGGCCAGTTCCGGGGCACAAACCGGATAGAAGCTGCCGCGCGACAACAGCCGTGCTTCCAGCCCCTGTTCAATCTTGCGCCCATAGCGGATCAACACCGGGGCCAGGGGTTCAGCCTGATTGATCCAGATTTCCGGGACCACATTGATGCTCAGCCAGGGGAAGCGTTTCAACAGACCGGGCAGCCGCGGGGCAAGCCAGAAAATCGAAAAGGCCATATTGCACTGGACTGTCAGGCGTTCTGCCTCGCCCTCGCCTGTCAGCGCCCGGGTTCCCCGCTGCAATCTGTCAAAGGCATCCTGTACCACGGGCAGATAACGCTCTCCGGCTTCTGTCAGCAACAGACTGCGGGGACGACGGATAAAAAGCGGATGGCCAAGTCGCTGTTCCAGCGCCTTGATCTGCTGCGATACTGCCGACTGGGTCATGTTCAGCTCAGCCGCCGCCCCGGTAAAGGACAGCTGCCGGGCCGAGGCCTCAAAGGCATGAAGCCAGTTCAACGGGGGAAGACGCTTGCCACTCATACCCGGCTTTCCTTTGTCATTATTCAGGCATTAGTTTCACTTATGACACTACTGCTTTTTTCTCGTTTGTAAATGCTTCTGCCTTCTTCCAGAATCACCTGATGACCAGCTGTCTGCCCTCGATTGAATACGCTGTCCCCTCTGCCGGAGAAACCCTATGTCCCAGATAACCAACCATTCCACCAACCAGATCATCTCTGGCCGTACAGGCAAGGCGTATGATCCCGCGGAATGGCAGCTGCGGGTCGATCTCGCCGCGGCCTTTCGCCTCGCGGTGCATTTTGACTGGCATGAGTCCGTCGGCAATCACTTCTCTGCCGCAGTGTCTTCAGACGGGAAAAAGTTTCTGCTCAATCCGAAATGGCAACATTTCTCGACCATCTGCGCCAGCGACCTCTTGTTACTGGATGCGGATGATCCCGAGGCCATGCAAGGCCCGGATGCGCCGGATCCTACCGCCTGGTGTATTCATGGGGCCGTGCATGCCGCTGTGCCCAACGCCCGGGTTTTGCTGCACTGTCACCCGGCCTATGCCACCGCACTGGCAACCCTGAAGGACCCGTCAATCAAGCCGATCGACCAGAACACCGCCCGCTTTTTCAACCGTATGGCCATCGATCTGAATTTTGGCGGTCTGGCTGATGATGCCGCCGAAGGCCAGCGTATCGCCCGCGCCTTTGGCAACCATTCGGTCATGATGATGGGCAACCACGGTGTCGCAGTTGCCGCCAATACCATCGCCGAGGCCTTTGAAGATCTCTATTTTCTGGAACGCGCCGCCAAGACCCTGATCCTGGCCTATTCGACGGGTCAGGAGCTCAGCATTCTCAGCGACGAGATTGCCGAAAAAACCGCCCGCAGCTGGGAAGATTTCAAAGACGCCTCCTTTGCCCATTTTGACCAGCTCAAGGCCATGCTGGACCAGACAGATCCTTCCTATCGCGAGTAATAAAGTGGATAGCTTCAGTCGATCAGGCAAACTTGAAAAGCAAAAACAAGTGCCTAACTCACTTTTATGCGTTATCAAAACGGCAGTCCCTGAGCCCTGAACGATGAAAGTGAAACGGATGAAACTGAAGCGGATATGCGCTGTTCTGGCCCTTCTGGTCACAGTCAATCTGGTCGTTGATCCAGACAAAACAGCAAATGCCGGGGAACTGGTCGGCGTTTCAACCCTGCAGATCACCTCACCAGAGCGACAAAGCCTGCTGGAAGTTACCTCCTGGTACCCGGCAGGAGCCGGAGGAGAAGCCGTACTGGTCGGTGATACGCCTCTTTTTATCGGTGTGCAGGGCTCCAGGGACGCCCCCATCGCCGAAGGCACCTTTCCTGTCGTGCTTGTCTCGCTGGGCGGGATGAGGGCAGCGCCCGGCCTTGGCGGGTGGATCGGTTCACGTCTTGCTGCACAAGGTTTTATCGCCCTTGTTGTCCAGCCGCCGCGGCTTCGCGCCAGCGATGCACATCTTGCTCCGGCTGAAATCTGGTTGCGCCCCGGTGATCTTTCCGCAGTGCTGGACGACCTTGAAACCAACACCTCCTGGGCCAGACATATCAAGCCGGACAGGGTTGGGGCTCTCGGGTTCTTTCTGGGCGGCAGCTCTGTTCTCTCACTTGTCGGCGCGCAACTTGATCCTGATCGCTATAGCCAGAGCTGTGATGAGGGCGGGACGGGTCTTGACTGCCGCTGGTTCGCCCAGAACAACGTTGATCTGCACCAGGTCGATGCCACCAGAATTGCCCGCTCCAACCTGGATCCCCGTATCAAGATCGCCATCGCGGTTGATCCTGAACTCTCGACAGTCTTTTCGCCCGACAGCCTGAGCGCGATCACATCCCCGACTGCGATACTGAACTTGGGGGCGCCTGACACTCTCCCGCCTGGATTGGACGCATCAGTTCTGGCAACCTTGATCCCGGACAGCCGCTACACAATCATGGAGACTGCCTCACAATTCAGTGTTTTCAATATCTGTAAACCCGCCGGAGCTGCCATCCTGGCAGAGGAAGGCGAAGACCAAGCCATCTGCAGGGAGCCTGGTCGGCGTGACCGAGACGCGCTGCATACCGAGATTTCAACCACAATCATCGACATTTTGTCTCCCCGCCTACTGGTCACGGAATAATCAGGCCAGAATAATCAGGCCCGGAATACACAGGCCTGGGATACACAGGCCTGGGATACACAGATGGACAGGAATCAGGGCCATCCCGCCAAAGAAAACTATTTGTTAACTTTAATAGCAGATCCTCTTCAGCGGGTCACCAGAGCTTAAGAACAACAAAAACAGTTCCGCTCGTATAATCATAAGAATAAAAACCGGTACTGCGAGACTTTGAAAGGTCTAAAGCAAATGAACCGCTCAGGAATTCTTGAGCCCGGCAAAGCTATGGTGCATGCAAATCTTGACAACTATCCTGATATGGCAGCTGAAAACGCTTCTCCTGCGCTCTACAGCAAAGCCCACCTGATTGCCTGTCGCGCCGCCTGTCATGCCCGCCGGGATCTTCATACCCTGGGCGATGCCCTTCAGGGAGAATTCGAAGGCACCATGAGCCAGGCCCAGAAGGCCGGAGAAACCATGACCGCGGCCTCAGAGGAAACCAGACAGGCCCTGAACGATGTGGCCGAGCGTTCGCGGCAGCTGGAAGTGGATGCGGAAACCGCGACCCAGAATGTCGATGCTGTTGCAGCAGCAACCGAGGAAATGAACGCCTCCATCGCCCTGGTCGGCGACCATGTGGCCAAGACAGCAGAAGGTGCGAAGGGCGCTTCTGCTGAAGCAACCCAGGCTGCCGAGACCATCCAGACCCTGGCCAGTGCCTCCGAACGTATCGGCAGTGTGGTCCGCCTGATCGAAGGCATCGCCGGGCAGACCAACCTGCTCGCGCTCAATGCCACCATCGAGGCCGCGCGGGCCGGGGATGCGGGCAAGGGTTTTGCCGTGGTCGCCAGCGAGGTCAAAAGCCTGGCACAGCAGACCGCCAAAGCCACCCAGGATATCACGGCACAGATCGAGGAAATCCAGCAGGTCACCCGACTGGCGGTCGAGGCAATTTCCAGTATCACAAAAGTCATTGGCGAGGTTGAGGATTTTTCTTCTGAAGTCGCCGACCGGGTCCAGGAACAGGTCGCCGCCGTCAACGAAATCGGCCGCAATGCGCAACAGGCCGCCGTCAGCACCCGCCAGGTCACGGCGACCATGGCGCACGTCGTCGGACAGGTCAATCATGTCACAGAAACCACGACCCGGCATCAGGACAGCGCCCACAGCCTGCACGAACTGGTCGAAGCCCTGAACCTGCGCCTGCAGACCGCCGTGCGCAGCAGCTATGCCCCTGCAGCAGCAGAACCCGCGAAGACGAACAGCGAAACCTATGACAAAAACGGTGACAAAAACGGTGACAAAACCGCCGCTGTTGCCGCGGCGTTTGTGCCTTTCGATCTCGACTGCAGATTGACCATCCCCGGCCTTCCCGGTTTTGTCGACAGCCGTCTGCGCCAGATGACAGCATCCGGCGGCCAGCTGTTTTTTGATGGATCGCCCCAAAACTCTGCCGCATCTGCTGACAACATCGTCCCGGAGGTGAACAGGGAAGTCAGCCTCAACCTCCTGCCCCTGGGTGACTTTGCCGCCCGCATTACCGCCGTCTCTCCGACGGGCTGCAGCTTTGATTTCAGCACACCGGCCCAGTCTGCCATCACGGCGCTGCTCGACGGTAACATTGCTATCGACCAGCCCTTTATCGCCCGCTGTATCCGCAGCGCCCGGCGCATTTCCACCCGTTTTGAACAGGCCGTTGACCAGGGAGAAATATCACTTGAGGATCTGTTTGACCGGGATTATCAGGCCGTGGAAGACAGCAATCCCCTCCAGCATCTGACCCGTTACCTGCCCCTCACCGACAAGCTGCTGCCCGAGTTTCAGGAAACGGTGCTCGATTTTGACAGCCGCGTGGCCTTCTGTGCCGCTGTGGATGTCAACGGTTACCTGCCCACTCACAATCTGAAATACAACCATCCGCAAAGGCCGAACGACCCGGTCTGGAATGCCGGAAACTGCCGCAACCGCCGGATCTTTACCGACCGCACCGGGGCTGCCGCCGGGGCCAACACCGCCCCCTACCTGCTCCAGAGCTACCTGCGCGATATGGGCGGGGGCAACTTTATCCTGATGAAGGATCTTTCCGCCCCGATCACCGTCCACGGCAAACAGTGGGGCAACCTGCGCCTGGGGTACTCCCCGACGTAGAAAAGCCGGAAAGTGGCGATTTATCTGAATATCTTCACTTGGGCTTTTTGGGGCCGGGCTTCCAGCAGTGGCAGTCTTCCGAGCAGAGCGGAACATCTGCATACTCGGAAGGTCCGCCCTCTTTCGCCTGGACGGGCATTTTCACGGTGAAGGTTGAGCCAACATTGAGCTCGCTTACAAAGGTGATCGATCCGCCCTGGACCTCCAAAAGCCAGCTGACCAGACAGAGACCGATACCGGTACCCGATATGCCCGATGTATTACGCGAGCGGAAATACCGGGTGAAGATCTTGTCGTGGTC
Organism: Kiloniella laminariae; assembly: GCF_027214005.1. Lineage (GTDB taxonomy): Bacteria > Pseudomonadota > Alphaproteobacteria > Kiloniellales > Kiloniellaceae > Kiloniella > Kiloniella laminariae_A. The sequence continues at coordinate 680,839 of NZ_JAPWGY010000001.1, read as the reverse complement.
CTCCGGGGCGATACCGATGCCAAAATCCTGGACCGAAACATAGGCATTCCCCTCTTTGACCCAGCCTTTGACAATCACCTCGGGTGCATTCGGTGCATATTTTACCGCATTCGAAAGCAGATTGGTAAAAACCTGGACCATCTTTGAACGGTCGGCCAGGAGGTCGCGGGGCAGATCTCTTACATCATAGGTAATTTTGTGCCGGTCCGAAATATCCTGCTGGCTGTTGCAAAGCTTGGCGACCATCCCTGCCAGATCGACAGATCCCAATTCGATCTCGATCTCCCCTGCTTCAATCCGCGAAGCGCTGAGGGTACTGTCAATCAGCGTCAACATCCGCTGGGTCGCCGCCTTGATCTGCCGGAGACGTTTATCAACAAAATCCTTTTCCAGGTCATCAAGCCGACGCTCCAGACGCTGAACGCTGCTGTCAATAATCGCGACAGGGGTTCTGAATTCGTGTGATGCCATCGAGATAAAATCGCTCTGCATCTTGTTCTGTTGCTGCTGGTTGGCCAGCGCCAGACCCAGCTGCAAGGTCTGGTTTTCAAGCGTAATCAGATCATGATATCCACGGCAAGAGGCATAGAGTGAGGTAAAGAGCATCGAGGCGGTAAGTTCGGCCTTGGATTTGTAATCATTGATATCATAGTCCCGGATAATCTGCTTTTCCGGTGCATCCCCCGGCTGTCCGGTTCGCAAGAGAATTCTGATTTTCTTGTTCTTGAGTACATCCCTGATCCACTTGACCAGCTGCAAGCCGGCATCCTGCGTTTCCATGACCACATCCAGAAGCAGGATCTCGATCTCGGGATGCGCTTCCAGGATCACCTTTGCCTCTTGTGCAGAAAGGGCGTGATGAAAGCGAACTCCCTTGTCCTTGAATTCAAAATGGCGCAGGACAAAGACCGTCGCATCGTGAACCTCCGGATCGTCATCGACGATCAGAATATTCCAGGATTCCTTAAAGGAAGGATCGGGGAGCGGATCTGTCTCGGCCTCGGCAAACATCAGAAAATCATCTGTCTCTTCGTCCTCGAAATCTCCTGTTTCTTCAAAGGGAATACTCTCGCCAAACAGGTCTGTTTCTTCAGACAGCTCTTTGCTCAGGCTATCAGGAGAGTCCGCAGCCTTGCTGTCTTCATCAGCAGCTGCCTCCCTATCACGGCGGGATTTCTCCGGATCATGAATAGCTTGCGTCATATTCTCTTGGCCTCAATATTTTGCAGATCAAATTCAAACCAGGTACTCACACCGGGGGAACTACCCCAGCGAATGTCACTTTTAAGTTTTTGCACGACAAGATTGTACACGATATGCAATCCCAGACCAGTCCCGCCCCCACCGCGTCTGGTCGTAAAGAAGGGGTCGAAGACTTTGTTCAGGTAAGCTTCCGATATCCCCTCTCCGTCATCTTCGTATCGCACACGGGTCTTGTCCCCGAGCTGGGTCACCGTAATAATGATATTTCCTGCCCTGTTGCCGTCATCAAAAGCATGCAGGTAGGAATTTGTCAGAAAGTTCGTCAGGATCTGGGCGACAGCACCGGGATAGATCCGAATGGGTTTGTCTCTCTCTCCCGCCAGGTGAATGTTGATATGTGTCGGCTTGAACTTGGCATGCATACTGCGCAGCACGTCTTCAGCATAGTCATAGACACTGATCGGACGCAGTTCATCCAGATGCTGGTCAACAGAAACCTGTTTGAAACTCTGAACCAGCCGCGAGGCCTGCCCCAGATTTTGCGAGATCATTCGGGTGCCGTCTGCAATTTCGCTGATAAATTTTTCAAACCCGCTCGCCCTTAACAACCCGGCTTTGAACTGCTGCTGGACTGTCTTGACAGACTCTTCCAGATGCGAGGAAAGCGTGACACCCAAACCGATTGGCGTGTTGATTTCATGAGCCACGCCAGCCACCAGTTGGCCAAGTGCCGCCATTTTCTCAACCTGGACCATCTCCTCCTGCAATTCCTTCAGGTGAGTGATATCCGACACCGTGATAACATATCCAACAGATTCCACGATGTTCCCTCTGATATCGACAGTGATCCCGTTATGAAACCTGCGTTCGATCTGGAAAGGTTTTTTCGTGGTGTAGAAATCCAGAGTGTTCTGGATAAATTTCTCTCTTTCAGATTCCTTGACAATCGGCTTCATCGAAACGGTCTCGACCAGCTCGGCCACCGGCATGCCCGTATACACTTCTCCCTCTTCCAGGCCGTATAACATCAACAGATTCTGGTTATAGCGCAGCACCGTGAGATCAATTGAAACCATCAGCACACCAATGGGAAGATTTTCTATGGCAGCGTTGATCTGGGCAACCAGCGCCAAACGGGCCTGGGCCTCGTGCAAACGGGCGCCCTCAACAGTCATCTTCTGTTTCAGGTCGCCCTGCATGATATCCAGGGCGCGAAACAGTCTGCCAAATTCGTCTTTGCGCCGGGTCTGGATCTCATTTTCCAGATTGCCTGCAGCAATGTTGCTCGCAATAGCTTCCGCCCGCCTGATGGGCGGAATGATATTAAGCGCCAGCGCCAGCGCAATAAGCATACTGCTCACCGTGCCGATGCTGGAGATTATCCGGTTAGTCTTCAGGACCTGTTCCGCCTCGGCGATGTTGGTCCGGGTCGTCCTGAAGGCAGAGCGAGCCGAGCGATGGACTGTACCGGAACTGGCAAGGACTTCCTCCGAAGCGCCCTGAATATTTTCAAGTATCCTTGTTGCCTGCTCAATCCTGTCTTCCGAGGCCAGTACAATGTCATAGCCGGCAGCAGATTCAAACTCGACAATGGTTGACAGGGCCTCGATCAACTTTTCCGAAACAGGCGCGAGCCTGTCATAATTTCCTTGTCCGCCAATCAGAATATCCTTCTGCGCTTCCCACTCCATCAACAGATCCTTGATCTGTGTGAAATAGCGCTCGGAACCCACCGCAATGGAACGCTTTTCCGCATAGGCAAAATTGCGCAGGAAGATTTCGAATTTTTTATTTATCCTGACTTTCTCGGCTGCCAGATTTTCTTCGCGATACCCCTTATAGAGTGCATAGTCTATTGTGATAAAATTGTTCTGCGCTGCCCTTGCAAAACTCATGGCCTGCATCGGCTTGCTGTAGATATCCCGCGCCAGAGAGATACTTTTCTCAATCTCCTGTTCCAGCTCCTTGATGCTGTGAAAGGTATCGTCGACATTTCTTCTCATCCAGGCAACATCAGTCGTTATTCCTGCTGTTCTGTCTGATACGTCACCAATACGGTCAACCACCCTGGCCAACTCGTTTTCAGAATGCCACATCATGCCAAGGGGAAAGAGGCTCAAGACCAGGAAGCCAAGAAGCAGCTTCAACCATACCGGCATCTCAACTCCTCCTGTCTCCATCGGTAGAGCAACAGCCAACCTGCACCAAGGCGTTCACAGGCTGCTCTTATGGTGAACTGTTTCCGCTTTTCTGGTCCTGCCTGGACTGATCATCATTGGGGCTCCTCAAGCGTGACAATTGGGGTCAGGCACATAGGGGGGTGAGTGACGCAACATCCATCCCCTGAAAAGAAAATCATGGGAAAACCAAATGAAACTCCCTGTTTTCTTAATCAGAAGCGCATACGCTTAAACGCTGTAATTATGCGTCGCCCGCTCTTAAGGGAATATTAAACCAGCGTCGTTTTCCCCGGGAAATTGGATTTTTTTCACTTCATTATTGCAAGGTTTTTGTGGTTTAATACTTATGGCTGTTACTTCTATGGCAAAAATAAAGCCTCCCGGCCCTGTAATTGCGAAAAGCAATCGCGATAAGAAATCCCGAGAAGCCACCACAAGAAACCATGTGTTGCAGGGGATCAGATAACCGGGTTTCACTTTATATACCGCTCGCTTTGCCAGGCCTTTGTTCTATCCGCATTATCCATGTCGGGAGAGTACCTGAGAGCATCCCCGACACACCACCGGCTAAAGGTCGGTTGCCGTGATCAGGACCCTTTTCCTGTCAGGGCATGAAGGGGACATAACGCTATGGCAGACCCCACAGCCACCCCGGTTCTCGACACCCCGGTTCTCGGCCCGGCCAGCAGCTCGCTGCCCAAATGGGCCAGAGATATTATCAACAGCCAGTTCAAACGGCTTTTTGGTCGAAGCTATTCCATTGACAAGGCCATTGAACTTCTGACGGCCATCAGCACCCTGGCCGAGGTCGACGACAAGGATATTGTCGAGATCGGCGTGATGTACGCCTACTATCTTGAACATCACCAGAAAAGCCAGATGGCTGCCGAGTTATTGCGGCTCTACCTCAATCAGACCCAACCTGCTCTTGCTGCGCCCGGCAGTTTTACCTTTGATGCCCTGGCCCGGCGTGCCATCATCTCAGAAACCACAATCAGAAATCTGCCCAATTTCGACGGACTGGTCTGTGCCAATGCGACGGTCATTCTGGAAGGCGCGATCCAGAAAAGACTGGATAATCCCACGGCTTTGCACCCGGCCAAGGGCGCAAGCCTGACCCGCCCGGACGGCGGAATTGAAACCATCACCCCCGCCATCAGTCCGCTGCATTCCGGGGGAAGTGAGACTATCTTTTTCGATTTCAATATCCTGCTGCCTTCGGATGAAAAGCTGCCCATCAAACAGGCGCTTGGGACCATTACAGTTGTCGCCAAGGTCACGGTGACCAGTACTCCCTCCCCTCCTGATCCGGCTGATCCGCTCAACCGCTGGCAGGTCACCGTCGACAGCTGGGAACACTGGGGCTATGACGAAGGTGATTTTGAATGGAATGAACTTTCAAAAGATCCGGATGACAAAAAGACCCAGACCGTCGGTATTTCCTTCGACGAACTGTTGCCAGGCTGGGTCCCCGGCAAGAAGCGCCTCATGAAGGAGATCAACAAGACCTTTCCCGAACTGCAGGGCCTGCTGGAGAATTTCCAGATCAAGGACAAGTACATGCACCAGATCGAAAACAAGATCATCACCCTGCCCGATGGCACCGCTTTTCACCCTCAGACCTATGAAATCTATATCGAAGCCTGGAGCCTTGATCCCGCGACGGGCCGTTGCCCGGTCAAATCAGAATACAGCAATTAAACAGGAGAGCATCGACCATGAGTGACAGCACATCATGCATCCCCAAAGAGCCCCTGACCAAACTGGATGAAGCGGGGTCCGCCTCGATCCTCAACTACAACCTGCCGCAATCGACCACCTATGACGTGGTCAGTTTTATCAAGCTCGACATCCCGCCGAAAAAGTTCAAGGCGGTCGAGAAGAAACTGACCAGGGACGATTTCTGGGGCGAGCTGGACAAGCTGAAAAAAGATGACAGCTTCGGGGTCAAGAGCATCGAAAGCATTCTGACCGGACACCAGTATTCCCCCCTGCCCGAGCTGCAGAGCCTCAGTATCAATCTCAATGCCACAACGGTCACCGCTAAACGCAAAACCAACTCGGGGCTGGTGATGAAATCGGGCAACATTCCGGTTTCCACGGGCGAGCTGCCCTTTTCCACCAGCTATATCGCCAACCGGATCAACGATGGCTACAAACCGCAGCTCTATACCCGTCTCAGCGGTCGGCAAGGCCTGAAATTTGTCCCGCGCCCCAAACAGGCCAGGCCCGCGGTCTATATGATCATGCGGATGAAGATGGCCTCGTACCTCGGGGATTATGGCGCGGGCCAGACCCTCAAGACCTTCAGCCTGCTGCCGGGCGAAACCACCACCATCTCGCTCAAAAGCTATACCCATAACGAGGAAACCAGCAAATCAGCCGAAAGCGTGCTCGACAGCTATAGCGAGTCCGTTACCGAAGAGCTGCAAACCACCGTGGAAAACACCACCCAGCAGACCGAAAGTTCCTCTGAAACCGATGTCGACAGTATGTCGGTCGAAGCCGGAACCAACGTCGGGGTCAATCTTGGCATTGTCAGTTTTGGCGGCGATGCGGGCGGCGGGGCCTCATCGGTCAACACCGCGACCGAAGCCGTAGAAAGCCAGGTTTCCAGTCTGGAAAGCGCGGTCGATCACCACGTCCAGACCGCAGACACCGCCCGCCAGGTCGAGGTCAACACCGAGACCAGCTCCAGCACCAGCAGCGGCACCGAAGAAACCATCACCCGCACGCTGGAAAACATCAACCGCAGCCGGGTGCTGAACTTTGTCTTCCGCCAGCTGCTGCAGGAATATTTCACCCTCACCTATCTCGACGGGGTCAGTTTTATCTATGACAACGGCATGGGCAAACGCCGCCGCACCGCCAATCTCTCCTCCATCGGCAACCTGCTCAGACAGGTTATGGACAGCCCGGCCGAAGCCAAAAAAGAAGAAAACCGGATCTATGAGCACCTGTGCAATATCCCGGATTATCAGGGCAACCGCGAAAGCTTTATCGAACTTGTCAAGGGCACCAACAAAAACTGCATCAACCCTTCGGCCTCACAAAGCAAATACGAGTACGTCAAGAAACGCGGCGATCTGAAACAGGTTTACCGCGACAAAAGTGTCGAGGGCATTATCCTCAGCGTCAAACACCGCATCCTGCGTACACCATCGGTTATTGTCGATGCGCTGCTGGGTCAGGGCGAAGCGCTGGATTGTTACAACATCCAGCTCCAGGAAGCCGCGAACAAACAGGCCCATCTGGAAAACGACAAGATGGAACAGGCCCTGGCCATCATCGAAAGCCTGAGCGACCCGAAAGACAAGGCTCTCCTTTATCAAAAAGTTTTCGGCGACTGCTGTTGCCCGGAAGAACTGGAAATCGAAGAACTGGAAATCGAGGAGGAGTAAATCCCGGTGAATATTATTCCGGTGAAGATAATCCCGTGAGACAGTCTGTTCGGGACGCATAGCTGTAGTATGTGTCCCGAACAGCGTTTATCACACTGGCGATCACTCCGATCAGATTACTCCAGCAAACTACACTGGCACTTTTGCATAGTATTTCACTTCTGGTGGTCCTTCCATGAAGGCCAGCAATTGGGTCATCACACCATTTTGCGAAATAAACTCGATATACTTTTGATGATCATCCCGCGAGGCCCATTCCTCGAAAACAAGAAACTGGTCTGTCTCGTCGTCGTGCAGGATCGACACGTTTAACGCGCCGGGAAATTTCCGTACATTCGGAACATTGGCCTCAAGAAAAGGCAGCAGCTTTTCAAATTTCCCTTGTTTGACCTTCAATGACAAACAGGCCCATACACTCATAGCAACACTCCTAAGGTTCATTCTGGTTAGGTACACTCTGGAAAACGGCTTCATGACCTGAAACAGCCTTAGAGATAGAACAAACCCACTCGATGAAATATGCGCAAAAAGGCAAAAGTACCGTTTTTTCAGCAGAGAAGTTCCGCCCGCATCTTTTTCGGCGTCATGCCATAACGTGTTTTGAAAGCCTTGATGAAATAGGAAATATTGTCATAGCCGACCAGAAGCGCGATTTCGGTGACTGAGTGTGAACTGTCCCGGATGAGTCCTCGTGCCTTTTCCAAGCGAGTATTGATCAACCACTTTACCGGAGAAACCCCGTATTGACGTTTGAATTCTCGGGTAAAGCTGGCCTGGGATCGCCCTGAAAGTACCGCAAGATCCTGCACCGAGAGATTGTGGAAACAGTGTTCTTTCATCAGATGCCGGATATTGCGTTTTTCGGCATGTTTATGCGCAGAACCGAGAAAATCTCGAAGCCGTTTGCGATCATCCAACGCATCAACCAGCGACAAGAGCTCCAACAACTTCAGACGCAAAAGATTCGCTGTTCCACTATAGTTTCTATAGACAAGATGCAAGGCTTCCATATAGCCGGAAATCGCGCTGTTGGCAGAGATTTTATAGGGCGACAAGGCAAGCTTTTCTCCCTGCCTCTCCTCGCCCCCGGCCCGTTTGGGCAGATAAGGCGCACGCTGTATAAATTCCCCGATGGTTTTCTGATCAAAGAAAAACAGAAAGGCCTGCAACGCCCCGTCACCTTTGACAAAGTCGGAAATCATATAGAGATTTTTCGGCATCATCAGCATCTCTCCTGCTTTCAGCAGGATCTCCTCACCATCAAATGAGGTAAAGGTCTCCTCACCGCTGAGGACAAAAGCCAGACAAGGGGCAGAGGTATAAAACTCGATCCCCCGCATTTCCCTGGCAATGCATTTGTAAAAAATCGCTGCATGTCCGCCGACATCCCCCGATATTTTTCCCGTCATTCCTCTGGCCACATCCCGACTGGTCATAACCGGAAAGGCATCCGCCATATCAAACAGGGAATCAGGAATAAGCAGGGTATTGGTTTTGCAATAATCCGGGATCTGCTGTTTCATCTTTAAATCTGTCATGGCACAAAGCTAACAAGCGGACAAAGCCCCCCGCAAGCTCCATAAGGTCGCAATCAAGCCACAGCTTGCCGCCCTCTCATGTAACCGCCAATAAACCCGCCTCGGGTTGATCAGTATTATTGACATAATCGCGCTTCCTGAAGTACTGCTAGGCTCTCATTTAAAGGGAGTTGGGTCATGGACTGGGAAAAGGTATTTGCCACGCGTTCTTCGCGGATGAAGGCATCGGAAATCCGCGAGCTGCTGAAGCTGCTGGACCAGCCGGATATCATCTCCTTTGCCGGGGGCATTCCCGACCCCGCGCTTTTCCCCGCTGAAGAATTCCAGCAGGCCTTTGCCGATACCCTTGGCGGCAGGCTCTGCACCACGGCACTGCAATATTCCGTCAGCGAAGGCTATGCGCCCTTGCGTCAGTGGATCGCCGGACAGATGGCCGATCTGGGCATTCCCTGCGACATCGACAACATCCTGATCACATCAGGTTCACAACAGGCGCTGGACTATCTGGGCAAGCTGCTGCTGTCGCCCGGCGATACCGCGTTGGTGCGCTGGCCGACCTATATGGGCGCGCTGGGGGCCTTTAACGCCTACGAGCCACAGTACGACCGCCTGGTGGCCAACAGCAACCGCTCGGCCAAGGAATACCGTGAAACAGCTGCGGAAAAGAACAGCCGGATCAAGTTCGCCTATATGTCGGTGGATTTTGCCAACCCGACGGGCGATACCCTGGACCGCGCGGGGCGCGAGCGCCTGCTTGACCTTGCCGCCGATCTCGACATTCCGGTGATCGAGGACGCCGCCTATCAGTCCCTGCGCTATGACGGCGAGGCGATCCCGCCGATCCTGGCGCTGGACATCGAACGCAACGGTCACATCGACAAGACACGGACACTCTATTGCGGCAGCTTCTCCAAAACCCTGGCCCCCGGCCTGCGTGTGGGCTGGGTCTGCGCTGCCAAGCCTGTGATCTCCAAGCTGGTGCTGATGAAACAGGCCGCCGACCTGCATTCCTCGACGGTCAACCAGATCGCGATCCACGAGGTCGCGGCCAAGGGCTTTGACAAACAGGTTGCCAAGATCTCTGCCGCCTATTCCGCCCGCCGCGACTGTATGCTGGCGGCACTGGAACAGCACATGCCCGAGGGCGTGAGCTGGAACCGCCCCGAAGGTGGCATGTTTGTCTGGCTGACCCTGCCCGCACACCTCGACGGGGCCGAACTGCTGGCGGAATCAATCAAGACCCAGCGGGTCGCCTTTGTCCCCGGCCGCGCCTTCTTCGCCGACGGTTCCAACGGCAACACCCTGCGCCTGAGCTTCTCCCAGGCAAACGAAGCCACCATCAACGAAGGCATCAAACGCCTCGGCCTGTTGCTGAAGTCGGTATAGTTCCGATCTGGACCTGTTCCCTGTTCATGAAACAGGTCCTGTCAAAAAGGCCCAGGTCAAGCGGATTGGGCAGGCGAACGTCCTCAAGGTCCGGGCAGGGCTTGCCTGTCAGCTCAAAGGATCTGTCGATCTGAGAGAGGAAAACAAGGATTACACCCCTTTCCCGGGCAAAGGATCGCAGAGCAGTTATCTGGACCGAGAGTTCCGGATTATCCCGCTTCTGGTCCAGAAGCTGTAGATAATCAATGACGGCCACTGTTCCCTTTTCTGCAGAGGCCAGGCGCTTCATGATATAGGCCGCGCTGATGTTATCCGAATTTTCAAAGACAAAATTCTGGCTGGAAAGTACCTCTTCGCTCCCCCCTTCCCCCACGCTGGCCGTTACTATGGCTGCAAAGTGATGCTCGATATCTTTTTTGTTGTATTCAAACGTGAAGAACACACCGTGGCGGCCTTGTTTCAAGGCTTCGACAATAAGCTCCAGTCCTTTACGTGTCTTCCCATGGCCAGGTCGGGCTCCAAGCAGCAGCAGATCTCCGGGAATCAGGCTTGATAACAGGTTCTGAGCCGAAGCCACGCCAGCTGTCTCTTCGGATATCCCTTCCGGTTTCTGACCAGATATCCGGGCGACCAGAAGGCTCCAGCTGTTGATTCCTTCTTCACGGGCAAGCAGATCAAGCGCCTGATGAAGGGGAATGGCTTTCGCACGCGACAGGGCTTTGGCCCGACGTTTCAGGTGATAAAGAGGGGCGGACAATTTCATGTAAAAACCTCCTGTTCAGGGCAGTGATCACAATCCCTCCTTATGTGCTGCCAACAGTCGGCTCAATGATGGTGATAAAGCCCCGCATGTCATATACTTTCCCGATTGGAGGGGGGAGGCACGGGCCACGGCCAGAAAGTATTATCGTCATTAAAACGAAAAATACAATACCCATAAACCGGCCTTCATCCACGCCCAACCCAAACCAGAAAGTCCAAGATTGGGTAAAGTTCGAAAATCTTGCCCACTCTCCAACTCGCCTCATTACCCCCAGCAAGGCGGGCTATTCGCCCCCCTATTCTTTCCCCGCGCGCCATTCTTTCCAGCGCAGGTAGGCGGTGGCTCCGATACTGGAAAAGGGCTGCGGGGGCAGCTTTTCCGGGACGGCCTGTGTGGCAAAGGCGCGGGTGATGTCGCTGGTCTGGCCGCTGGCAAGCTCGGCAGCGCCCATGCCGGTCAGGGTGCCGCGGGTGGTGCCCAGTCCGTTCTGGCAACAGGCGGCGAAGACGTTTTCCTCCAGCTCGCGCATCACCGACACCTTGTTTTTGCTCAAGCACAGGTGCCCGGCCCAGCTGTAGTCCATTTTCAAGCCGGAAAGGTTTGGGAACCGGGCCGCGAATTTCCTGTGCAGCACCTTTTGTGCCGTGGCCAGTTCCCGCGGCGAGGTCTGCATATCCGGGGCAAAGATTGCACAGCTGCGGGTGATGATCCGGTTGCCGCCCTGGGCGCTGTCAATCCGGCGCAGGGTTGTGCCCATGGGGTCTGCCGGGGTGATGCCCCAACGGGACCGTCCGCCCAGTGTCTTGAGCACAGCCGTATCCAGATCCGGCGTCATGGCGGCAAAAAGAAAGATATGCATCAGGCGACCGGGGACAAAGCCGAAACTTTCCAGATGGCCGTTCACGCTGAGAACAATTTTCGGCGTGGTCACCTTGCCCTGCGGACAGTTGATCTGCCAGTCCGGACCAAGCCGGGCAAAGCTGGTGACCGGGCTGTTTTCATAGATTGTGGCCTTTTGCCGGACCCCTTGCGCCAGTTGCTGAATATAGCCAGCAGGCTGGAGCATCACCGTGCCGGGGGTATAGAGCCCGGACAGGTAATAGCTGCTTCCGGTCATATCGGCCATGTCCCGGGCGTCAAGCACTTCGGCAGGTTCACCCAGCCGGGCCAGATGTCCGGCATAGGCCGCGTTGTGGGCCACGCCTGCCGGGCTGGCCGCGCCATTGACCTTGCCGACGGGATCAAAATAGGCCGGATTGATGCCGTATTCAGCCACGGCCTCGCGGGCAAAGTCGATCGCCTGACGGTTCAGGCGGATCATTTCCCGATCGCCCTGCTCGCCCTGTCCGGCATAGTCATCCGAGGCCAGATCATGCGGCAGGTCGATCATAAAACCGGAATTGCGCCCGGCGGCTCCTTCGGCCAGCGCCCCGGCCTCCAGCACCACGATTTTTGCCCCCGGATTAAGCTGGCCCAGACGGCGGGCCGCTGACAGTCCGGCAAAGCCCGCACCGACCACAGCAAAATCGGCGGTGATATCCTGTTCCAGTGGCGCAGCAGCCTTTAGCGGCGGCAGGATATCGCGCCAGGCAGCAAGGCCATTGTGCCGGGGCAGCCGCTTTGCGGTATAGGTTTTCGTCTGATTACCGTGAACCCTGGGCTGTGTCATTCAGTTATCTCGTCTGCTGCAACATTATTGAGCACTATCATCGGCCAGATCAAACCAGAAGGTTTTTAACCGGGTATATTGATCATGGGCATGAACAGAATTATCACGTCCGCCGAAGCCCGATTGTTTATACCCGCCAAAAGGTGTCGTGATATCACCTTCGCCAAAACTGTTTACCGTGACGGTGCCTGCCTTGAGCGCCCGCGCACCGCGCATCGCTCGTTTTGCGTGGCTGGTAAAGATCGAGGCCAAAATAATCAGCCCTCGGTCTGGATTGTTGCAATTGTGGTTTTCAACTCCCGTACAATCTGTTCCAGAGAACACTCCTCATCTTTGGTCAACCCGCGCAGCGGCGGGCGCATTGGCCCGGTGTCTATGCCGTTCAGGGTCACGCCGTGTTTGACACACTGGATAAACTTGCCGCCCTGTTCCAGCACCCGCATCAACGGCATCATCGCCGACATGATCCGCCGCCCCTTGTCAAAGTTTCCCTCAACCGCACAGGCCTGATAAAGCGCGATGTGTTCTTCGGGCAGGAAGTTTGACCCGGCACAGACCCAGCTGCGCGCCCCCCAGGCGAAAAATTCCAGCGCCTGATCATCCATGCCACAGGCCATCTGGATATGCGGATAATCCCGGGCCAGAAGATGCACCCGGTTGATATCGCCCGAACTTTCCTTGATCGCACAGACATTGCGCGAGCGCCCGACACGGTCGAGAAAGCTTTCGCACATAGGGACGCCCATACGACCGGGATAGTTATAAAGCATGATCGGCAGATCAGCCGCCCGGTCGATGACCAGGGCGTTGTGGGCATTTTCCTCTTCTGTTGGCACCGAATAGGGCGGCGTTGCCACCAGCAGGGCATCGGCCCCCATCTCGCGCGCGCCGCGGGCCAGCGCGATTGAATCAGGCGTCATCATGGCCCCGGTGCCGACCATCAGCGGCAGACGTCCCTTGATCTGCTCCCGGGTAAAGCGGGCAATTTCCAGCCGTTCCTCTACGCTCTGGGCATAGTTTTCACCCGTCGATCCACCCGAGATCAGGCCATGTACGCCCTTGTCGATCAGGTTTTCAATCACAGCCGACAGACCATCAAAATTGATGCTGCCATCCCCGTGGAAAGGCGTGACAAGGGGCGTATATATCCCCTCGAATGTCATGATCGGGGACGTTGTTTTATGCGGGGTCATACACCCTCCTGTAAATCCGGTACATCAACCAGGATTCTGTAGCGCTGAACCACAGAACAAGTCGGTCTGGAGGAGAGATTACAGATATGTATACATTTTGTATTCATAAAAATGCATCACAATGACCCCCTATTGATCACAGCAGATTGGCAGGGGTCTTTCTTCTGATTTATTCCGGAATACCGCCCCGGACTTTTGTTACCAATTTCCTATCCTAAAATGCGCTCCCCTCTCTCTTCAGCCGAAAAATATTTTTAACCTGTCGCGCAGCATCAAAAGGTCATTGAAGATCGTAGTAACGGCTTAAATAAAGGGGCATTTCTTTCATTATTCCCGACGTTCAAATTTTTTCTACAAATTTATCCGCGACCAGATTATCACCTCTTCTGAAAATTCAAAATACAACTATTGAATTGCTTAAATAAAAAATACCTGCAATGCTTGGTTGTGTAATATTTTTTAATTTTAATCCTTAAATTCAATTACGAAAAGGCGGATATTTTCATGGAAATGTTAAAATCTATTTGGACGGCAATGATCACAAGGGATGTAGCAAACAGCGCAACCGATAGCCCCATTGTACTTATTGTTAATGACTATAGTTATGATCTGGTTTTCCATACCTTTAAAGATACGGCGCAAAAGGACCAGTCTGCGGGACAGGCCAATCTGTACAAACTGGATGTCGCCGGGGGCATTTATCCTGACAGCTTGACCGACTCATCAATCCGCATTGCAATTCGCGGCGATGATTTATGGCGGCCAGAGTCCTTCTTCCTTTGGGGAGAAACAACCTCGGGTGCAGTCGAGCCCCTGGCCTATAACAAACAGATAAAATTTACCCTCTCGACCGATCCGAATGAAGGCAACTTCTCTGCCGCCTTGCCCCGGGCTTATGGCCCGAACAGCCCGGCGGTAAGGGCTAAACAGCCGACCCCGTTATTGTTTAGCAATCTGCTTGTGCTTATGACGACAGCAAGTGCGCACGACAGCGGCACGAACAACAAACTCAGCCTTGAAGTCGTCGGGAAAAATGGCACCCTTTATCTGGACAGCGTGCTCAAAGCCAAAGGACAGAGCAATCATGGCACTGCACAGGCCAACTTTTATGAAGTCCAGGAGACAAATCGCTTCTTTAAACACGAGATCGAAAGTATGACACTTTCGATCAGCGGAAGTGACGCCTGGAAACCAGACAACTTCTTTGTCTTTGGATACGACGATCTGGACGGGGTTCAGGTTTTCACACCCCTGGTCAATATTCCCAAATGGACCTTCGGAAGCCTGAGTACAGACAAAAGCGAAGGGAAAACCTCCCTCAGCTTGCCATTGTTTTAGACCCCGACAGCAAAGTTCCTGCCCCGATACACTCGTTACAATCGGCGAACTGTCCGGCAGGAACAGCGCCTGAAGGGGTTAGAACTATCCTCGCCTAACTCTGACAAAAGGCCAAAATTACCATGCTCATCAGAGCCTGTTCCGGGATTGTTTATTTTTCAAAAGAAAATCACCAGTTCAATAGCATTTAATCTGAATATTGCTCTTGTTTATGCAACAAGCCTTGTCAAAGAAGCCGAGATCCAGAAAGTTAGGCAAACGAACATCCTCAAGATCCAGACATGCTTTTTCCGCCAGGTTGTAGGGTCGGTCAATCTGGGAAATGGAACCGAGGATCACCCGGATTTAGTTGGGTCAGTAAATCAAGTAAGGTAAATCACCCCAGATTCCCGGGCAGAAAGCTGATCAAGCGCCTTATAAAGGGAATGATTTTTTTCGCGCAACAAAGCTTTGACACAACGTTTCAGAAAATAGACCGGTACAGACAACTTTATATTAAAACCTCCTGATGCCCAGTCCCTAGCAATCGGGTTAACGATGATTGAACCCCATATATCGTTTACTTTCCCGATTGGAAGGGGGGGAGGCATAAGCCATAATCAAAAACATTATGGCCCAGAAAATTAAAAATTTAAAGTGAAGATCCCGTAGCATCACCCAAAACATTCACGAGTTGTCTTGAAAGTAAATTAGCTAATAATTCTTCAAGTTCTGTAAGGTCAACAATCTCAGTATCTCGAAGACTTGAATCAGCACTCTCTAAAGCTTCATAATATGGCTTTCTATTATCTGCTATCATGTCAGGTATAGTACGTGTTCCAGGCACCCAATGGCCTAGAGCGTTACAAAGCACCATATAAGATATTATGCGAGATGTTCTACCGTTCCCATCCGAAAATGGATGAATCCAGTTAAGTCTCCACATTGCATAAGCGGAGAGATGAACAGGTGTTTTATCTCCATTGCTTTTAATGTAATTACACATCTCCTCAATGAGTAAAGCTACTTCGAAAGATTCTGGAGGCGTGTGTTTACTTTTGCTTATTTCAACAGGTGTGTTGCGATAAGTCCCAGCAAATGTTTCAACGTTTTTTAGTGCTCTCTGATGCAACCGAAGAATATGAGATGATCTTAAAACGAAAGGTATAGCACCTTCGCCAAAACCACTTTCGACCATCTCTTTAGCCATATCGTATTGAAGCAAAACATTGCGAGCTTCAATACGGGCTTTTTTCTCAGGATCGGCAACCAATTCAAAAGCTTGCGCAACGGTATGCCTGTTGCGATTTGGATCACTCATGCTGAAACTAATTTTTCAGCTTCTTGATTTACGATCTCTCTGGTAACCCGTTCATTTTCAATATTTGCGTTGCCATATGCAAAGCTACGGCGCTGTATTTCTTTTTGTTCACCGGTTAAATTAACTCGGCTTGCCCTTTCAAGCATTTGTTTTAAGTTTTCTGTCATTGGGTGCTCCATTAATCTAGATATTATATCTTTGAGTCTCTTGTATGATAAAGTCAATAAACCAAATTTTTAGCCTTGAGAATTAAAATTTTCATAAATTTAATTTATTTGTAAAAGTGTATACATATAGCAACAATTTAGCCATTTGAAATATTTCTTGGCCGCAGACCCAAGTTCCTTCGTCTATATGTAGAATGCTTATTTGATTAATTTCAGGTCTTACGCAGCTATGGGCTAGATCTATAAGTAAAGGCTTCCCAAAATGATTTATTTAGGGTGTGAACCCAATTCAACACCTTGCAGTATATGAGTTTTTATGATTCATAACTCCCAACTTAGGGAGTTTTATATGGCAAGATTTGATTTAAGCGATGCAGAATGGTTGGTTATTAAGCCTTTACTACCGAAAAGAGGCCGTGGTCCGGAGCGTCGGGATGACCGGGTTATTCTGAACGGGATTTTTTATATATTGCGCACAGGCGCGCCATGGCGCGATCTTCCTGAGCGTTACGGCCCTCACACAACGGTCTATAACCGTTATGTCCGTTGGGGAGAACGCGGTATCTGGAAGGGTATATTTGATGCTTTGGCTGAAGAATGCGAAGACGCCCTGATTTTTATTGATGGTTCTATTGTAAAGGCACACCGCGCAGCGGCTGGGTCAAAAAAGGGGAACTGGCGGAAAGTATTGGCCGCTCACGCGGAGGTCGGACAAGTAAGGTTCACGTGGCCGTAGATCAGAAAGGCCGCCCGATCCGTCTTGCGATTAGTGGTGGTCACGTTCATGACAGCAAGCTGATGCCTGATTTCCTTGATTGGGAAGTACCACCTCTGGCCATTGTGGCTGATAAGGCTTATAGCAGTCAGAAAATCAGAAAAGCTATCGCTGATGAAGGCGCATTGGCTGTCATCCCCACAAAAAGTAACGCCAAAAAGCCCATCCCTCACGATAATAACCTTTATGCAATGAGGAATATTGTCGAGCGTTTCTTTTGTAAAATTAAGGATATGAGGCGGCTGGCAACAAGATTTGAGAAAAAGGGAGCAAATTTTCTAAACATGCTATTCTTGTTCTCCATAAAATGTTGGATCAATTGAGTCCACACCCTAAGAATTGCTGTGCCCGTGACATAGTGCCTTTAATGAGCTGGACCCGAGACATATACGACCCCCCTCACCCGCAAAAGATATTCACCGCGTCGCGCAGCATCGAGGCGGCGGTGGGGGTGGGTTCGCGTTCCCAGAGTTTGTGGTACATGATGCCATAGATATCACTGTGGATCTCGACGCCCATTTCCCAGCCGTCGCAATGGGCGAGGAAATCGTCTTTGGGCAGGGCCAGCGGGGCGACAGAGAGCTTGCCACCTTCGGCAGAGGCGACCAGTTTATAGATCTTGCCCTCCGCCGCCGCGGCAGCAATCATCCCGGGCGTGATCGCTGTGATGCCTTCAACCGTGACGTCCCCTAATCCGACCTTCATCCGCAAAATGGCATTGGCGATGATCACCAGCTTGTTGGCCGTGTCCCAGCCGCCGACATCCAGGCTCGGGTCGGTTTCGGCAATGCCGCGCCGCTGAGCTTCGGCCAGGGCGTCGTCATAGGAACGTCCTGTTGCCATTTCCCCGAGGATAAAATTGCTGGTGCTGTTAAAGATGCCGCGCAGACGGCTGATATCGGCGGCGATCATGTCACGTCGGCCCATGTTGATGATCGGCAGGCCGCCGCAGACCGTGGCGCTGAAGCCCAGCCCGGTGTTATGTCGGGCGGCAAGTTCGTGCAGCTCGTGATAGGCCAGCACCAGCGGCCCCTTGTTCGCCAGCACCACGGCAATGCCGCGGCCCAAAGCCTTGCGCGCGACCGCCAGCCCCGGCCCGCCCGTGACCAGATCCACCGGCGAGGCTTCAAAAACCAGATCACAGTCCAGCGTCTCGATCAACTCGACCATGCTGCGCCCGGGCAGATAGCCCGGCAGGTCAGCGGTGGATTTCCCCGCTTCCTTGGCGGTACAGATTTCGCGCGGGTCATAGCCCTGCGTGTCCGCTGCCACGGCCACCCCGCGGCTGTCGACCAGCGCCACCAGACGGATTTCGACGCCATGGTCCTGTTGCAGACGGTCTTTTTTGTCCGCCAGAATGGCCATGAGATGGCGGTTGACGCTGCCCAGCCCCACCAGTGCTGCCCGAATAATCATAAGGAACTCCTGATTACCTTTGACGTCCTGCGTTACCAGAAACTGTTACCTGTTCACGGCCAACAGACTAGCCCGATTACCTGCAGGATTAAAATAGCAATAGCCGCAACCTAAGACAAAATCAGTAAAAGCTTACTCCAGCTGAAACCCGGTATGTTTCCCCCTCTTCCTACTTGCCTTGCTCTGGTTGACAACCCACCAGCAATAGAACAATATATAAACATACAGGGATCATAAAAAGAACATACCTGGAGAAAAGCATGCCAGACCTTTCCAACTATGCTGCCAGGTCGGGAAGTTTTGCGCCTGTCTGGACGCTGGAGATCCAGACGCTAGCCGAAGACACCGACAAAATCCTCGATGCGGTTATGGCGGTCCATCCCCTGAATTTCGGGCGTTATCAACGCAACGCCAGCATTTCAGCCGTCGGCCGGGAAACCGCCCGCCCCGAACCCGGCACAACAACCGCAACACATGCCGAGGATTTTGTTGTCGGCAACACCGAAACCTATCCCATGGTCGAGCTGAAGATCTCTATCGAACGGGATCTGGCTGTGCTGGAAAAGGTCATGGATGCCATTCTTTATGTCCACCATTACGAAGAACCGGTGATTTTCCTGCGCGAAGACTGGGCCAGCCGGGCGGCCTATAACCCGCAGAGCAACAACCCGAACCGCTGGTGGAACAACGGCCGGGGTTTGCCGGACCGCACTTCCTGAAAAAAACTTTCCCTAAAGCAGACCAGAAACAACCTGAAGCTCGGCCAGAAAAAAAGATAATCGGGCGCCTCAGAAGAGACTTTCCCTTCTGAGGCGCCCGATATTTTACCTGATACCCAGGGGTTAGCTGTTAGCCCCGCTCTTTCAGTGCCGCCAGCAAATGATCGGCAACCGAAGCAGAAGAGGCCGGGTTCTGTCCGGTGATGATCAAGCCATCCCGGATGGCAAAATTCGCCCAGTCATCAGCCTTACGGAATTTCCCGCCTGCCTTCGCCAGTTCCTGCTCGACCGAATAGGGCACCAGGTCTGTGGCACCGACCGCAGCTTCCTCGCTGTCGGTAAAGCCTGTCACCTCGTGACCTTTGACCAGGGGCGTACCGTCGGCTGTCTTCGCCTTGATCAGGGCCGCCAGACCATGACAGACTGCACCAACAGGCTTGCCTGCACTGTGAAGGGCCGTCAGAAGCGCCAGAGAAGCCGCATTATCGGTCAGATCGAACAGCGGACCATGACCGCCGGGATAGAACACCGCATCATAATCGTCAGCAGAAATATCTGCCAGCTTCAGGGTGCTGGCCAGCTGGGCCTGCGCCTTGACATCCCCGGCAAAACGACGGGTATCGGCTGTCTGAAAGTCTTCGCCCATACTGGCTGCATCGACCGGAGGCTGGTCGCCCTGTGGAGATGCCAGGGTGACCTTGCTGCCCGCATCAAGAAAACGGTAATAGGGTGCGGCAAACTCCTCCATCCAGAAACCGGTCTTGCGGCCGCTGTTTCCAAAGTCTTCGTGGGAAGTCAAAATCATCAGAATATTCATAATCTTATCCTTGTTTGAGAAGCTGTAATCGACGTCTGAAGCAAAGATAATTCGTTAGTCACTTGAAGTGAATATGCCTTTTATCTTACATTATGTATCAAATAATTTGACAATAGAGGGCTTGAAATGGACGAACTCCGCGGCATGATCACCTTTGCCCGCGTGGTCGAGAGTGGCAGCTTTGCCGAGGCGGCAAGAAAATCCGGTGTTGGCCGGGCCGCGATCAGCCACCAGGTCAAACAGCTGGAAGAACGGCTCGGTGTGCGGCTGCTCCACCGCAGCACCCGCAGCCTCAGCCTGACCCACGCGGGCCAGGACTATTACCAGAGCTGCAAGATCATTGCCGATGAGGCCGAAGCCGCCAGCCGCCGGCTTCAGGCCCTGAGCAGCGAACCCGCCGGCCGGGTTTC
This sequence comes from Kiloniella laminariae, assembly GCF_027214005.1. GTDB lineage: Bacteria > Pseudomonadota > Alphaproteobacteria > Kiloniellales > Kiloniellaceae > Kiloniella > Kiloniella laminariae_A. The sequence goes on along the minus strand of NZ_JAPWGY010000001.1, from coordinate 660,564 downwards.
CATCACCTGCTCGACCAACTTTGGCCTCAAACGCATCGTGCCCCTGCTCAGCCACTTTCGCCAACTCTACCCCAAAGTCGATCTGGAAGTGGAACTGACCGACCAGATCACCAACCTGATCGAAGGCGGGTATGATCTGGCCATTCGCGCCGGACCGCTTCAGATTTCAAACATGATGGCACGCAAGCTCTGTTCCGCGCAGCGGGTTATCTGCGCCACCCCGGACTATCTGGACCGTTTTGGTCGACCAGCCAGCCCTGAAGAACTCGCCCAGCACGGCTGGGTGGTCTACAGCCGCCAGACAAACCAGATCAATCTGAACCGCGAGGGACAACGTCACACGATCAGGGTCAATGGCCCCGTGCATACCAACAACGCAGGGGCCAGGCTACAGTTTGTTCTGGGGGGACACGGGCTCGGCCTGCTGCCAGAGCACGAACTCTGGGATCTGCCCGATGGCACGCTAGAGATCCTGCTGCCAGACTATCAACTGGCTCCGCTGGATCTTTTTGCGGTCTATCCACCCGGGGCTGCATCAAGCCTGAAAGTCAGGATGTTGATTGATTATCTGGCCCAGGAACTGCCCCGGAGCGGGCAACCTCCGCAGAAAAGAACCCGCAGAGAAATAACGAGCAGAGAAATAACGGACAGAGAAATTCCCCGCACAGAAATTAAGGAGGATTAATTAAGGGGATATAAAGGCAATACCGGATCAGATGTTCCTGTTATCCGGATTTTTTACACCAGTACCATCACCCAGTACCATCACAATGCCGGTCTGCAGAACGACTGGGTAAAATGACACGTTTTCGGGGGCCTGTGACAAGGCCCCCGTATTCTTTTACTGACAGATATGATCATGTCCTGTCCGGTATAGACCAACCCAGAACAACAGCTTTCGGAGATAAGGAAAATCTGTGTCAGAAATTACCCCTGTTTGATCATGGCCTGATAGAAATAGGGAAAGCCTTCATCGTCCCGATCAACGACAAGATTCCCGCTGACATCCCATCCCTTGTTCAGCATGTCAGTGATCTTTTTGTTCAGATCATCCTGACTGTGTTCCAGAACCAGCTTGTATTCTCTCATTCCGACTTCCCCTTGTCCAATGGCCAGAATTCCAATAGTCGAAAATCCGCGCCACATATTATTTCAGAAGGCAATACAACAGAACAGAAAGTCCGGTTTCGGACCGACGTTCACAGCGAGCTCGCCTCAGGGTCACTATGCCGCAAAAATATTAAAAGGATCTAAAAATTCCAGAGAGAGTTGTCACCGGGATATCATACTTGATCCCGCCCTGTCCCTCTCCCCGCGGCCTTGCCTCTTGCCTTTTCTGCTCCCTTGCCTGCTGGCTTGTCTGCTGGTTTTCTGGTCTCCTTGTCAGCTGGACTTGAAGTAAATAAATCCTTGCAGCAGCTGCCAAAATCCTTCCCAAAGACCTTTCCCCGCCTTATTGTTATCCGTGAGCTGTCCCTTCAGACCGCTTCGCCAACTGGTTTGTACTCTATTCAGAAAGCACGTCGTGCCGGAAATCTATCTCAATCAGGAAACCACGATAAACCACCCGGACATTGTCGAATTCCTCCGGCTCTGCGATCAGGTCCGTGGCCAGGGATACATGACCATTCCCCTGATTCAGAACAGACCTTTTCTCTCCTATTGGCCGACACTTATCCTCAACCGCTGGGACGCGGAAAAACAGGATTTCTTTTACAGTTACTGGGGATCAGGCCTTGCTGCCGTCTATGGTATGGACCTGAGCTGGAAATACATCAAACGCGGTGAATTCCCCCAAACAGAAAACATCTTCTGGCAGGCCCATCACGATGTCATGACACAGCTCAAACCGGTGTATCTCGCAACCTCCATCCACTGGCTGAACAAAGATTTCCAGCAACTCAACGCGGTAATTCTCCCGCTTGAGCGCAACGGAACGGTCAGTGAGACGCTGGCCTATGTCAGCTTTGACCAGAAGGGTTCCTGACCGGTGACAGGCCGATAACTGTACCGGGAACAACAGATTTTCCCCACCGGAACCAACCTGCTCTTTCCTGTCTGAAACCTTTTTCATACCTCTTCTCTGGCCCAGAAAAAGACCCGGATCGCAAAGCCCTCCTTGAGGGCAACAATCGAAAATAGGGACCAAAATTTTACTGAAAACACACAGGCGAATAACCCGGCAAGTAAAATATGAATTTTTTACTAAATGCCTAATTTTTCTGAATAAATAAGTGACATACTCCTGTATGATGCTATACTTTCGGCAGCATCGAATTGAACAGATTCATTTTCAGAATCAAATTCCGAATACCCGCCCGGATCACCTGATCGGCACGGCAACCGGGGAGAGTGACATAAGCAGCATTATCCGCAACGACCCCCAAAGCATGGCCCATCCGGAAATCAGGAAATTCATGGCGCTTTGCGACCCGCTGAGAAACGATGCGCCTCTGGCTCTTCAACAGTTGCAAACCCGACCGTTTCTGGGTTTTTGGCCTTCGATGATCGTCAATCGCTGGGACAGTGACGCCAAGGATTTTCTCACTACCTTTTGGGGCACCAGGCTGGTAGAGGCCTGCGGTCTGGAACAGACAGGACAGCATGTCCGCTCAGCCGGAGGGGAGACCGGAGAAACGCTGCACTATGCCCATGCCGAGGTGATTAAAACCGGACAGCCGCTATACCTGGGGGGACAGCTTGACTGGTTCAACAAATCCCATCGCCGCTGGGACCAGGTTACCTTGCCGCTGACCCGCGAAGTTCCTGTTGAAAACACATTGTCCGCAACAATTTCCTTTCTGGTCTTTGCCGGATAAAAAGCCGGGAACAGGCGGTACAACAAAAAGCGGGAATAGCCTTTTAGTTTCAGAGGCAACCAACAGCATTTCTGTCTGAAAACCGGGCTTCAGTCGCGAAAGCTGGAAAGACCAGCCCCGATATCAATGAATTCCCGATTTGAAACGGTGACAAGCTTCAGGCCATCGGGGTCATGAAACTCCTCTTTTCCCGGTTTGTTTATTTCATTGGTCTGACACAACACAACCGGGTTCTCCCCCCTGTCGTTTTCCACCGGCACCATCAGCACCTCAAGAAACATATGCCGTCCCGAGGTCATGGCGTGATTGGAAATAACCCGCATGGCGCAAGGTTGCTCAACCACGGCCCAGAAAGATCCGGCCGACTTTTCCCGGCGGGCAGGATCGACAAAATCCAGGTAGTTCTTCCCGGTCATGTCTGCCCCCATGCGTTCTCTGATTGCCGTACCGATCAGCCGGAACTTTATATAGTCCCGCGAAACCAGCTCATAGATACTCAATGTGGGCAAAAGTCTCGGAACCTTCTCCGGCAGGAAAGAACTGCGTAAAGGCAGCAATCCCTCTCGCGGGAGATTTTGCCAGTGGTCAAAAAACGCGACACTGTGCGGGTGCTCAAATTTAATAATCTTCTTTGCCCCTGTCTGATCCGGACCAACCTCTTGACACCCCGGCTCCTGGCAATAGCGGCTCCCTGAATGCCCCCTGGTTCAGAGCCCCTGCCGTGTTCCAGATCCTTGATAGTAACACCCTTCCTGCCCTCTTGTATATTTTACTCTGGCGAAAAGAGGAGTGGTCACATCGGCCACTACCATAGGAAACATTTTAAGAAATTCTCAAAATCACAGATAGAAAAATTTACTACTTCAAGCTACACTTACACAGAAGATACCTCAGAAAATGCAGATGTTTTGACCATAAATTTTGATCAGGGAGCAGGTCAATCACCTCGATCCAGCGCAATTGTGAAGACAGTATCCGCCACCCGGAACTTGTTGCATTCCAGTCTCTTTGTGATCATGTCCGGGAGGGGCGCATCCTGACCATACAACAGGTTCAGAGCAACAGGGCAATGTTGCCCTATTGGCCGTCCATGATTGTCAATCGCTGGATCACCGAACAGCAGGATTTCCAGACGACCTTTTGGGGCACCCGTCTGGTAGAGTTAAGCGGGCAAGAGCCAACCGGTCACTATCTCAGCGAAGCAGGCCCCGGTACCAGCGAAATCCTTCGGGCGACACACCGGGAAGTTCTGACAAACCTGACCCCGAGCTGGCTCTGTGGTGTTTTTGACTGGTTTGACAAGGAACACCAGCACTGGCACCAGATCACACAGCCCCTGGCTGACAACGATCAGACAAAAAACACACAAGACATCGTGGTCATCAAAACTCTCACCCTGATGGCCTTTAAATAAGCGCCTTATCTTGCGGCTTCATCAGACCAGATCAGGCGCTTGTCCTGTTCTGGTCGTGCGAAAAACCTGGGCAAAATTCAAAATCCGGACAGAACTCTTTGGCATTTCAGTCTTTGAAATCGGACAGACCTGCACCAATATCAATAAAATCCCGCCCTGCCACAGTGATGACCTTCAGGTTTTCCTCTTCATCAGGCGAGCGGTTATCCCGTGGTTTGATCTCGTTGCTCTGAAGCAATATTACCGGATTTTCGCCCAGATCATTCAATACCGGCAACACCACGACCTCGAGGAAAATAGTCCGGCCGGTTGACAGGTTATAGTTGGAAAAAACCCGCATGCCACAAGGCTGTTTCATTGGGGCCCAAAGCGATGCACTGGCTTTTGCCCGTCTCTCCGGTGCGACATAATCCAGATAGTTTTTTCCCGTGTAGTTCTCGACAACCCGTTCGCGTATTGTCGAGCCGACCAGACGGAACTTGATGAAATCCTCGGAAACCAGCTCATAGATACTCAGGGTCGGCAACAGCCGGGGGATTTTCTCTGGCAGAAAGGAACTTCGTAACGGCAAGACACCTTCACGCGGAAGACTTGACCAGTACTCAAAGAAACTTTGGCTGTTGGGATGCCTGAAGTCTATTATTTCTCTGCCCTCATCATTTCATTAAATATCAGTAACAGATGACAAACAAAAAACCTTGAACGTTTGCGTTTTCCTCTAGTAAAAACACTACTTTAGCCATGACGAACTTACAACGACAGGATCTGTGTCCGGGATATTTTCCTGCAGGAATACAAATTCTAGCTGTTTCCGGATAAAATATTGTTAAGCTTTTTCAGCCGAGGAACCTTCCGCTTTTTTTAATCCCGGAATGTAGAAATTCCAGCACCGATATCGATAAAAATTCGCTCCAGCGGCCGAATAAACCGTGGGCAGTCACCATCGCCAGGCGATGGTATTCCAGCTTCCGGTTCTTTGCCTCTGGACATTTCTGATCCGATTTTTTCCAACACGTCTTCTGCAGCTGCAGCTTCTCGAGAGGCAATTTCCGCTTCCCGGGCCTGATCGCTGTCAATTTCGTTTTTCTGGAAAATAATCAGGGGTGTCTCGCCTTGGCTATTGGCAAAAGGCAGTCCAAGAGATTCCATCTGTACCATCAGGCCGCTCTTGAGTTCCTGTTCGATGATGACGTACATGCCGCAGGGTTGGGTTGCCATCGCCCAGAGAGATTCCGACGCCTTGGAACGGCGGGATTTCTCAACCAGATCCAGGTAATTATCCCCAATGCCATGATACCCCAGCCGGTCACCCAGAACCGAGCCCCGCAGACGCACTTTGATATAGTCCCTGGAAACCAGTTCATAGATCATGAAATTGCTCAACAGCGAAGGCAGGTCTTCCGGATGGAAATCACTGCGGCTGGGCAACAGTCCCTGCCGGGGCAATTCCCGCCAGTAGTCAAAAAAGATCCCGGTTTTTTTATGCCTGAACTCCAACATTCTCCCGCCTTTTTCGTACGGCCTTGTTCCCATGGTTTAAAAACGGAGCCATATTCGCCGGAAAATCAAATTATTACAAGCAAAACCAATGCCTTAAATAAATTTCCATCATAAAGCCCTGGATCTGACCGATCCTCGCAGACACAACATGACAAGCAAAACTGTGGCTATACAATGCTTGCCAGCTTTACCAGCACATCATCCATAACAGGGAAAAACCAGAAAAATATTAGAAGAAAACAGGTATGGTATGAAAAGGAAATCTGGAAGCAGGGAGTAAGTCGTTACCTGTCAGCGATCAACAAAATCCGTTACACCTGCGCCGAGGTCAAAATACTCCCGACGATTGAGATGAATGTAACGGATTTGGGTTTTTGATCCTGGCTGCCCGGGGCGGTCAAGCAGCGAGTTCCCTTCTGGCGGGACCTCGTTGATCTGTCGCTTCTCGACAAACTCCCCTTCATGGTCCTGAAAGACCTCATTACTTTGGAAAATGACCAGAGGATTACCACCAGGAGTATCGTTCAACAGGGGCAGTCCAACGGTTTCCAACAAGGCATTCCGCCCGCTCCAGAGCTCCTGTTTAAGAAAGACCCGCATGCCGCAAGGGTGTCTGGCCAGGGCCCACAGGGCTCCAGCTGCGTTTTTTCGACGGCTTTGCTCGACAAAGTCCAGATAGTTGGTTCCGGTCCGGTAAGCCCCAAAGCGGTCGGCAATCAAAGAGCCCAACAGGCGAATTTTAATAAAATCGGGAGAAACCAGCTCATAGAGCAACATGGTGGACAACAGGGAAGGGACCTGTTCCGGCAGAAAACTGTGCCGAAAAGGGACCAGATCCTGACGGGGCAAACTTTGCCAATACTCAAAGAGAGACCGGCTTTTTGAGTGTCTGAAATCGACAGGACTACAATCCTTCAATACTGCCTCACCCAACTTGTTTCCTCGCCGATTAGAACCGGGTCATCTGACAACAGACAGTTAGTATATATGGTAAAGGAAAGGTTAACAAAGCGTTTGTTTTTCTCCTTTGGCGGGAATTAATATTTTCCCGCCTCATCGCCAGCCCCACGAGGTCTAGAAACACAAGTTCCTGCAGAAAAACAAACCAGAAAAAACAGATCAATACATGAAAACAAATAATAAAATCAGGCACAGAAGCAGGAGCAAGCAGATATGGCACCCTGCCCCCCTCGCATCATCTCCTCTCGGCATCCCTCGCCTCTATTCGAAATACAGAACAGTTAATCTGTAACTTCATCCGTTTTTCTTATCATTAACTGTGTTTTCAAGAGTTCCCCTGAAGAACCTGAAGCAATTTGCCAATCCGCCTGTCCCCTTTCAGCTCTGGACGGTGGGTCAGGACAATACTGATTTCCGCATCTTCTCCGGGCAATGCAAACCGGGATACCCGGGACTGCAGCTCAAAGCTTTCAACGATGGAAAGCGGCAAAACCGAAGCACAGATCCCTGCACGGATACAGGCCACAATACCATCAATCGTTGAAATCTCCATGACCTTTGGCGAGACCAGATCCTGGGATCTGTACCAGTCGATCGCAAAGTTGCGATATCCGCCCCCCTCCTGCACCAGCACCATAATCGGCAAGGTCAAGGCCTCTTCCAGCGACACCACATTTCGCGGGGCCAGATAAACCAAAGGTTCGGTAAAGAGCTTGTGCGTAATCAGATTGTCCTGGTCCCGGCTGCGCACCCGGCGATCCACCACCACAGCAGCATCCAGCCGACAATCCTCAACCTCGCGGTTCAGATAACCGGAAACCCCTGAATCGACCACGATCTCCGCCTCGGGATAGCTCTGCTGGTACGCCCTGATAACACCCGGCAGCAGATGTCCGGCCTGACTATCAATGAACCCGAGACGGATATGCCCCTGATCGCGCGGGTTGATTGCCTTCATCGCCGCCTGTTCCAGTGACAGCATGGCATTCGCATAGCCCAAAAGTTCATGCGCTTCATGGGTTGGAATCAACCGGCGGTGGGCTCGTTGAAACAGAGCCGTTCCCAGATCCTGCTCCAGCTTGCGGATCCGCGCGGTAACATTTGGCTGTACCGTATGCAGATGCTCTGCCGCAGCGGTAATACTGCCCAGATCCATAACCAGTTTAAAGGTGCGCAGGGATTGCAGATCCATCAATACTGCCTTTATTCATATGTGATCAAAACGGGATGAGGCCCCCGATACCACTCCCCAGAGGTTTATAATCACGAGGGCCAACCATAATTTGTCGCACTATATTCTTTTGCGTCTGCCCTCTCCCTGTGAACTCCCCGGTGAGTGCCAGCTTTGAGTAGCGGCTGGGATTTCCGGCTGAGATTCACGTTGAGATTCAGGCTGAGATTTCCGGCTGTCGCATCAACTCACCCCCTCTGATTTTAAAGGGGAACAACTTCACATCATTATATTTTATGCATTTATTAAAACAAACTATTATTCTTGATGCGTGTTTTTCTGTTTGATCAGGACAGCAAAGATCTTGTCCCTGTAAAGGCAAAGGTCTTTCGGATCAGATACCCCGGACAGAACCCCGGAAAATTTCCAGAAAATTTCCAGAAAATTTCCAGAAAAATTTTTTGGCGAATTTTCCGGGAAAACCGGCAGACAGCAAAGCAGAAAATATCATGTCACAGGAACTATGGATGACCTTTGTCCTCGCCGCCGCCGCCAATACCCTGACCCCAGGTCCGGCGATCGTTCTGGCAATCAAGAACGGGTTGTTTCTTGGTATGCGCAAGGCGCTCTATTCCAGTCTGGGCAACATTACCGCCATCGGTTGCGTCGGACTTGCCGTGTCGCTGGGGCTCGGGGCACTGGTGACAACCAGACCCGAAATCATCTCTTTCCTGCGTCTTGCCGGCGGGACTTATCTGCTTTGGTTAGGTCACCAGAACTGGAACCGCGGTATGGTCTCACTCGATGGTCTGTCTCCTCGGGACAGCACAGACGCAGGGATCAACGCCCTCCCCACCCCCCTGGTCCTGTTTCGCCAGGCCTTGGTGGTCGGTCTGACCAACCCCAAGATGCTGACCTTCCTGCTGGCGCTCTTCCCCTTCTTTCTCGACCAGTCCCGACCGATTGCTCCCCAGTTTCTGCTGATGACCGGAACCTTTATGACCCTGTCCTTTGTTTCCCTCAGCAGCTTTGCCCTGCTCGCTGTGCACCTGTCAGGCCTGCTCCGCCGCCCCGCCGTGATCCGCAACATGAACCGGGCCATCACCTGCATTTTTGTCGGCTTCGGCCTGCTGCTCCTCTGGGCCGGAAGCACGGATTTCATCGGATAGGCTTTGCCTCACATCACAGATCTGATCACGCGCTTTGGACCTGCTCTTGTCTTGGCGAGACACCGTAGTGGCGGGAGTAGGCCCGGGACAGGGCGGCGGAGCTGGAAAAGCCAACCCGTTGTGCAATAACTTTCAGGGGCGTTCCCTTGCCCAGCTCCATCCGCGCCAGGGTCAGACGCCAGCTCGAAATATACTGGCCCGGCGTGACGCCAAGGCAATTGCGAAAGGAGTTGGCAAAGTGCGTGCGGGACATCGCCGCAATGGCTGCCAGTTCTTCCAGACAAAAGCTGTGATCGGGATTTTCATGGATCGCAATGACCGCGAGCGACAGGTTCGGATGCGCCAGTCCGGCCAACAGGCCGACCTGGGTTTCTCCCGCTTCGATCAGATGGCGCAACAGGCGGATCACCACGATCTCGCAAAGACGGTCAATCACTGCCGAGCCACCACAGCGGGGCGCGGTTGCCTCTTCCAGCAATATATCGGTAACGGCCTGCAGGGCTTTGGCCTGATCCAGCCGGACAATGACCAGATCCGGCAAAGCCAGGGCAATCGGGTTGGCCTCACCTCCGGTATCGATCAGGGCTGAAACATGATCGCGACCTCCAGCGCCATGCTCTGCTGCTGGCTGTAAACAGTCTGTCCCCGCCGGAACGCCCCGCGGGAAATACACCAGCAGCGGCACCTTGTCCTCCAGATCTGTCAGCCGGGGATCGCTCAGGGCCATTTGCCCCCGCCGGGCAATATAGAAATTGGCCCGGGAAGAATGCGCTGGTTCATCACCCCGATTTACAGCCGGAAATGCCCCCCGCGATATATCCCGGGTTCCCTCGGGAAGGTTGAAAGAGGCGTGCGCAGCTGACAGAAGCCCTTCTCTTGACCGGGCCAGCGGAAAGACCCTGGCATGAACCCGAAAGCGCTTGATCAGTGCTGACAGCCGGTCCGGTCGTTCTTCGGTCAATTTCTGTCTCCTGTTTCAACAAAATCAATTTGGTACTATGGGGTAACATATATGCACAAATTGTTACCAATAGTTCACTATATTATTGTTAAGAGGGAATTGTCCAGTACAAGACCCAAAACAGGACCCAGTGGATACTCCAGGATACTCCCGGTGCAAACACCTGTGCTGGCACCAGAACTGGTTGTGCCAGATAGAAAGCACTTTCTGGACCTCTGCCCGGTTATTTCAAAGTAAAAGCCACAAGCGCGAAAGGTAGTTATAAACGTGTTGATTCCCCGTCAGAAGACCCCGAACCTCTCCCTGCCCACCCTGTCCCACGGTCAGTTTGATCTGGGCAGTGATGCAGCGACAAACTTTACCCTTGTTACCTTTTACCGCGGCCTTCATTGCCCGCTCTGCGCCAATTACCTCAAGGAACTGGAACGCCTGACCCCTGACTTTGCCGAACGCGGCGTCAAGACCATTGCGATCAGTTCTGACGGCAAAGAACGGACACAGGCGATGGCCGACAAGATCGAAGCCAAAAATCTGCGCTTTGCCTACGACTTGCCCCTCAACCTTGCCCGGGAATGGGGTCTGTTTATTTCCACCTCGCGTGGCACCACCTCGATCGGCATTGAAGAACCTGCACTCTTTTCTGAACCAGGTGTCTTTATGGTTCGCCCGGATCAGACCCTTTATTACGCCTCTGTCCAGACCATGCCCTTTGTCCGTCCCGCCTTCCGTGAAATGGTCGGTGCCGTCGACTTTATCCTGGCCAATGACTATCCCGGCCGCGGCGAATATACCGGCGCAGTCTAGGGGATACTGGCTTTATCTGAACCGGAATTGTTTAGGCTTTCCCGCCTGTTCCTGATTTCAGTTTTTGACTTCCCCTTGTTCGCGAGCACATCAGGGAAGCCAAAAACAATGCCCCCGGCGATCACCGCACAAGCGATCATACCGGGGGCATTGGCTTTTCCAGTGGCATTCCAGGCGCTTTTTTCCAAATTTTTTTTATACAGCACTACCTTACCGGTACTTTCCCTGCTGTTTTCAGCCAATCCACCTGTTTCAGACAGGTTCGGCTGATCCGATAGCCGTCTTCCGGAAAGTCGCTCTCGTATATAAATCCGAGCTTGCGCAAGATATGGAGCGATGCGGCGTTATCGCTGCGGGCAAAAGCCTGGATGGCGGGCAGCCCCAGCTCTTCAAATCCCCAGCAGATCATCAGATCTGCCGCCTCTGTTGCCAGCCCCCTGCCCCAACCAGCCGGAATCAGGCCATAGGAAAGCTCGACCTCACGGCTTGCTTCCGCGCCCTTCATGTTCTCTTCGCGAAGCCCACATTCGCCAAGAAAATCACCGTTCTTCCGGTCAAAAACGGCCCAGAGTCCAAAGCCACGACGGTGCCAGTGGTCAAGAATAATCTCCAGTTGCCGATCACTCCCGGTCCGGCTCTGGGTGCCGATCTTGCGAATGGCCATAACCTCGGCATTGCCATAAAGCCGAAAAAGATCTTCCTGATCGCTTCCCCTGAAAGGCCTCAGATATAATCGTTCGCTATAGAGTTCTTTCAAATTTCCCCCTCCGGCTTGCCCTGATAGGTCCTGATATAAAGCTGTACCTGATATAAAGCTGTACCTGATATAAAGCTGTAACAGAAACACGAATGGGGCAATGGTCTGGTTTAGGATCTTTATGGTCTACTCAGGAAACCAGTGCTGAAAAACCCTCTTGGCCAATTGACAGCAGCACCTCTCACGGGAAAAAATATCACAGATCACCTATCTTATTTCGTACCTTAAGCCGAGAACCAAAACAGGCGGGAGACAAGCCAGTGGTAAAAAAGATCGATCTGAACAGCTGGTCCCGCCGCAGCCAGTATCAGCTGTTCAAGGGCTTCGCCAATCCCCATGTCAGCATCACAGGCAGAGTTGATGTCACGCCTGTTATGCTGGCACGCCAGCGCCTTGATATTTCTCCCTTCAATGCCCTGCTCTATTGCCTGATGAAAGCTGTAAATGCGGTGCCGGAACTGCGCTGCCGTTTTCGCGAAGAGGATATTATCGAACATGCAGTCATCAACCCCTCGGTCACCGTCCCGATCGAAGACGACGGCTTTGCCTTTTGTGAAGTGGACTACTGCGAGGACTGGGACCTTTTCAACCAGCGCTGTCAGATTGCTGTCTCCGCTGCCAAGACCCAGCCGGAACTGAAAGACAACACCAGCCACCGGGATGACTGGATCTATGGCAGCTGCCTGCCCTGGCTTGCTTTCACGGCCATGCAGCATCCCCTTTGCGGACCGGACGACTGTATACCCCGCATCGCCTGGGGGAAGATCACCTCTGCGGAAAATAACCCCGCACACCCGGCAGAACAGTCCTGGCAGGTTCCGGTCAACATCACCGCCCACCACGCCCTGGTCGACGGCCTGCATATCGCCCGCTTCTTCCAGAAACTGGAAAAGATCATCAGCGATTTCCCGACCTGACTTTCAGGGGGTCTCTTCGCTGAAATCTGACACCCCGGCGCCGATGTCGATATAGTCGCGCAGGAAAAGCCGGACATAGGTGCGTGGATCGAATTCCCGGTCCGAGGGTTGTTCCGGCAGACCGCGTTGTTCCCCCAGAATGTTCCGCTGGAACAGGATCCAGCTGATCCTGCCTTCGCGATTAAGCAGGGGCAAACCGACTGATTCCAGCTTGACCGTCAAACCGCTTTGCAGCAGATGCTCGGCCACAACTCGAATGCCACAAGGAATACGGGCAATTTCCCACAGGGCTTTTGAAACTTTTTCCCGACGTTGCGGCTCGATGAAATCAAGATAATTCTTGCCTTCCCGTTCCGTGCCAAAATCCTGGGTGATCCCCGTTCCCATCAGGCGGATTTTGATATGATCGGCTGAAATCAGTTCATACATCATCATCGTTGGCAGCAATGCAGCAGCTTTTTCCGGATGATAGTCCTGACGGTACGGCACCAAACCTTCGCGAGGGATCGTTTTCCAGAACTGGAAGAACTGGTCACTTCTGGGGTGTTTGAAATCAACCAAGCCTACATCACTCTCTCAAAGCTGGATCTGTTTCGTCCCTTTTGCCCAGCCGTCTACGAACCAGAGGTTAAACAACTGAAGGACAAGAAAAATACTGTCATACCCTCTGCCTCTTTGTAAACAACTGATGAAAGAAGGTCTATGTTATTCAACCCTGCTGGCACGACCACTTCCCCCTAGCGATAAAGTCTTCAAAACAAATAACCTTGCTTTTAAAAACTCCCTCTCTGTATTACAATCACTCTGCAGGTAACCGCGATTGCACATTCGGGTGATCATGATAGCTAAAGCCAACTTTACCTTAGTCTTCGGCTTCTTATCCTCAACTCTCCTGTTTTGGGCCGCCCCTTTTCCTGCTCAAAGTACCCCCGAAAACTGCCCAGAGATCAAGATAAACGGTGCCGCAGACTGGTATCCGGTTATCATGCGCAAAGAAACGGATGGAAACTCGCAGGAAGGAATACAGGGGCTTGCCCCGGATATCACCCGGGAAATCTCCCGGCGTCTGGGCATCCCGCTGAAAATAACACCCAAGTCTACCTGGAACCGGGTACTTTCCCAGCTGGAAAAAGGTGAGCTCGACATGCTGCTCGGCGCCTATTGGACCCCGGAACGCGCCCAGATCTACAGCTATACCAAACCGGTGACGACTGACGAAGTGGCAATCTTCGTCCGAAAGGGAGATGAAGCGTCCTATAAAGAGCTGGGTGATCTGGTTGGTCGCAAGGGCCTGCGCCCGATGGGCGGCTCCTATGGGAAAGATTTTGATCAGTTTGCCTCCCGGCATCTGAGTATCCTTGAAGTACCGACAGAAAACCTGATTGAAATGCTGGCGGCCGGCAGGGCTGACTATGTCGTCCTGGCCCGCTACGACGGCATTGCGGATGTTCACGAAACCGAGAATACAAAAAACATAACCCCCTTGTCCTGGAACATTGCTTCGAACGATGTTTATTTCATGATCAGCAAGGCCTCGCCCTGCCATGCCCTGCTTGAGGACATCAACAGGATCATCCTCGAACTTCACGACGAAGGCTTTATAAAAAATCTCGAGGCAAGATACGCCTACTTCAATTAACCTCTCTCACCACGCTGTCACCCCCCTGTCATTTATACCCTGTGACAACTTGTTGCTTTTATTTACAAATCCTTCCCCATAAAATTTCAGGCAAACAGGTACAAGAGGGCGTCATGAAACTGGAACACGAGCATTCCCAAACAGCCATTCAGGCCAGACTGGCCGAAGAAACTTCCGTAAACTACCTGCGTGATTGGGTCTACGGCAGTATTGACGGGGCTGTCACCACCTTTGCCGTGGTCTCGGGTGTGGTCGGGGCCCAGCTTTCCTTGCGGGTAATCCTGATCCTCGGGGTTGCCAACCTTCTGGCCGACGGCTTTTCCATGGCAGCCGGGAACTATAGCGCCACCAAATCAGAACTGGACGATGCCGAAAGGTTGCGTGAGATCGAACGCAAACATATCCGCCAGGTACCAGAAGGCGAGCGCGAGGAAATCCGGCAAATCCTGATTGCCAAAGGTCTGCAAGGCAGCACGCTGGAAGAAGCCACCGACGCAATCACCTCTAACGAGGAACTCTGGATCAACACCATGCTGGCCGAGGAATACGGTATTTCTCCGGTATCCCGTGATCCCCTGCGCTCGGCTCTTGTGACCTTCAGCGCTTTTTTTCTCTGCGGCGCAATCCCGCTGGCGCCCTTTATTCTCGGACTTGAAAACGCCTTTACAACGTCAGCCCTTTTGACGGCAGCAGTCTTTTTCCTCACCGGTATGGTCAAAAGCCGCTGGTCTCTTGCCCCCTGGTGGCGCTCGGGAAGTGAAACCCTGCTGATCGGCGGTCTGGCCGCCGCGGTATCTTATGGTGTCGGATATCTCTTGCGCGGGGTCGTGGGGTAAAAGAGAGGTTCGTAGAGCAAGGGGAGAGACAGATCACACCGCACCCTGCTGCAGGAAGCTTTCCCTGCTCTGGGGTAAATCCTGGGGTAAATCACGGAAAGAAGCCCGGCTTCCTGTTTCTGACCCCTATTTCAAATCCGTATTTAAAGAAGAGGCATTTTTCTCGGCACACTCAGGAAAATGGATGATTTTCCAGTAACTGTCGAGCATCGTCACCACATCAATAAAGTTTTTCCCTGCTTCCTGCTTCACAAAATATCCTGCCACCTGATGGTTATAACTAGCAACCAGATCTTCATCAGCCTTGGAGGTTGTCAGGACAAAGATAATGGAATCTGTAAATTCTGGATCTTTTCTGATGACAGAGAGAAACTCCAGCCCGGTCATCCGGGGCATCTGAAGATCAAGCAGGATGATAAAGGGTTTAAGGATTTTTTTCTGACGGAGCATTTCATAGGCTTCGAGCCCGTCATGGGCACGCAGAACAGAATTGCCAATCCGCTGTTTCAAAAAGCTGCGTTCGACCGAGGTCGCGTCAACATCATCGTCTTCAACCAGCAGCAGGCTGACTTCTTTGGTAATTCGATTCATCAGAAAACCCGTTGTTCTGTTAGCAATCATCGACAGTTCAGTTCCGGCGTTCAGCTCTGCACCCATGTTTGTTTCCGGCTAGACATGTGGCCAAAAAATAACAATGCAGGTCCCGACTTTGCGACCGGTTTCAAGGGACAGATAGCCCCCGTGATATTCAATCAGCTTCTTCACCAGGGCCAGTCCCATGCCACTGCCTTCAACCTGGTCGCGTGGCTTGAGAGTCTGAAACATTTCCAGCGCTTTTGAATGCAGGTCATCGGGTATTCCCGGTCCGTCATCCTCAACATAGAAAAACCGCCCGTTTTCACCGATCTCGCTGCGAATAACGATTTTTCCGTGATCGTCATGGTGATGTTTGATGGCATTGGAAATCAGGTTGCGCAGGACAACATCAAAGACCGATCGCGGGATCAGGATTGGATCTTCCGGCACCTCACAGATAAATCTGTCTTCGACCCCAAGCAAAAACAGAATATCCCGCGTCAGATCTTTGAGGATGATCGGCTCATCGCTGTATTCCCGGCGATCTATCCGGGCATATTCCAGAAGATCGGTCAAAAGCTTCATCATTCTGGTACAGCGGGTAGTGAGCAGCTCCAGATGTTTTTTTGATTCCTCAGGCAAGACATCCTGACAGTCTTCTTCCAGCCAGCCGACGATCTGCTTGATCGAATTCAGTGGGGCCTTGAGATCGTGGGAGGCAACATAGGTAAACTGTTCCAGGTCGGCATTGGATTTCTCCAGCCGCACAGACTGTTCCTTGAGACTGTCCAGAGCTACCGTCAACTCTTCGGCATAGGAAAGAGCCCGGCGATTGCCACGGGCCAGATAAACAAAGAAACCAAACAGAAGACTGTCAATAATCAGCCCTCCGGTCAGAATGAAAGCAGGCTGGCTGTTGGCAACACTTTCCCGAAAGGACAGGTCTGATTCGATATCAAATGTCCAGGCCCGACCATACATCGCCACCTCTTCCTGGCGACGAAACAGGGGATCCGGATCCTGATTGATCTCTTCTTCCCGAGCATTGACGATATCATCAAAAAGCTGCTCACTCTGATCGGATATCTTGACCAGCAGCTGCCTTTTCCGGCGATCCAGTATCCCTTCCATCAATTTGTACATGGTAAAGGGGGCATAGGTTACCCCGACAATTTCACGATGCCGTTCCGAAAGACTGGCCGGCTTTGTACCGTTGCGGTAAAAGGGCGTATAAAACAGAAATCCCGGAGTACTCGACGCATCCTGGACCAGGGCAATCGGCGCAGTAATCTGTGCCTTCCCGCTGTCACGGGCCTTGTTAATCGCACTATAGCGGTTCGCTTCGAAAGCGACATCCAGCCCCACAGCCCTTTTGTTTGGACCTTCAGGTTCAATATAGGTAATGGGCCAGTATTCCGGCTGGGTGTGTTGAGGATGCAGGGCAAAATCCGGACGTGCCACCCGCTGCTGTTCCAGAAAAGAGTCAAGCCGGGACGGATCAATGTTATAAATTACACCAATTCCGTTTATACCGGGAAAGACCTGTTCGATCCGCAGGCTGCTGGCATAGGAAAACCAGTCGTCGTAACTGACATCTCCCCCATTGGCGTCGATAAAAGCCACCCCGCCCCAAAGCGCATTTTCGTAAAGTCCCATCCGTTCCTTGACCAGTTCGATCACCTGGCTGGACTCACGGGTAAACTTCTCCTGACTACGCTGGAGAACCTGCTGGTCAGATATATACCAGGCGCTGACGGTCAGGATAATCGAGAGGAAAACCACACACCAGTGCGCCCAGTGCAATCGCGTCCCCCGAAGATACTTGCTCCGCTGTTCCCGGTGGAACAGGCGGGCTTCATTCAGCCCATCCATCTATAATTCCCCTGATACAATCATCACAGTTTCCCCGGTTTGCTTTCGGTTCTGGGTTTTCTTGCTTTATCTCTGACAGGAGATGTCACAAGAACTGTTTTTCAAACATGGCAGTGGGCATAGGTTTGGCAAAATAATACCCCTGCATCCGGTCAAACCCGAGCTTTTGACACCACATTTTCTGTGTTTCCCTCTCGACGCCCTCTACCACAGTCTTGATCCCCAAGACCCGGGCCAGGGCATTGATGGCTTCCAGAAACAGGGCACCATCGTCATTATCTTCAATCGATTGCACAAACGAGCGGTCAACTTTCAAAACCTCAAAAGGATAGACCTGTAATTGCGACAGGGAAGAATACCCCGTGCCAAAATCATCAAGAGACAGCGTAATGCCATAGTCGGAAAGCGCTTTGAGGATCTGGGCCGTTTCGGGAGTGGAATTGATCAGGGTGCTTTCAGTAATCTCCAGCTCAAGCAATTGGGGCGATATCTCGTACTGCTCAATCACCCTTTCAACTTTTGCAAAGAAACCCTGCTGGTTCAGCTCCAGCGCCGAGATGTTGACCGAGATAGAAAAGTTATCACCATAACCTGCCGTGTTTTTGTTCCAGCGCTGTAGCTGGGCACAGGCCGTCTCCAGGACCCAGTCTCCGATTTTGGGAATCAGGCCAATTTCTTCGGCGATGGGGATAAACTCCACCGGGCTGATCAATCCCTTTTCAGGGTGCTGCCACCGGATCAGGGCTTCTGCGCCAACCAGCTTTTCGGACATACAGTCGACCTGGGGCTGGTAATAGAGAACGAATTCATTTTCAACAGCTGCACGACGCAGTTCGCGTTCAAGCTCTATGCGCCGGGAAACCTCTTCGTGCAGCGACTGGGAATAATAGCTTGCCCTGTTGCGCCCCTTCTCTTTGGACCGGTACATCGCGACATCGGCGCATTTCATCAGCTGCATCGCATCCTGGGCACAATCAGGATAGATCGCAATCCCGATACTGGCTGAAATGGAAAACTCGATCTCTTCCAGAATAAAGGGGGTCGAAAAGGCCGAGAAAATCCGCTGAGAGAACTGACGCATCATGATCGGATCGACCAAATTATCAACCAGAATGGCGAACTCGTCTCCACCAAGACGACAGAGCAGATCTCCACCGCGAACCTGGGAACTTAATCTCTTGGCCACCTCAACCAGCAACCGATCACCCGCCGCATGCCCAAGGGTATCATTGACGACTTTAAAACAGTCCAGATCCAGCATCAGCAAAGCCAGACGAACCCCCTGCCGCTCTGCCCGGGGAATAGCCGTGGTCATTGCCTCTTCAAAAACATAGCGGTTTGACAGCCCGGTCAGCGCATCCCGCTCGGCCATGACCTTCAGTTGTTCATGGCTGCGACGCAGCTGCTGGTCAATCTTGTAACGCTCTTTCGCATGCATGATTGCGCGGATCAGACGCGAAGAAGACAGCTCGCTTTTCGGGATAAAATCCTGCGCCCCATTCTCGATGCAGGAGATCGCCAGGTCTTCGTCATCATAATTGCTGATCATCACAACCGCATGGCATTCCTGGGAATTGGAATGGAAAAGTTTAAGCAGATCCAGCCCGGTCATCGTCGGCAGCTGATAATCCAGAAGAACGATATCATAGGTTGCTTTTTTATACTGACCGAGTCCATCTTCCGCTGTCTCTGCCTCGGTAATATTCAACCTATAACCAGAGCGGTTCAAAGTACGAACGGTATTCGCACGATCAACCATATCGTCATCAATAAGCAATAAATTCAAGGCACGTCATCCTTTGTTTGTGCGAAATATGCACAGAATATACGCCGTTAATTTATATATTTAGCCACAACTATAAGTTACATTTTGATCATATAGAATAAATGGTTAAAAAATGATTATCATCGCGTTGCACTCGCTTGAAAGAAGTCTTGTAACAGGGGGATTCTGAACCCGGGTTGGGACTGGCATCATCACCACGGTTTCTGAATATGGATGAAAGAGCCGACACAAAAAGCAGGGTGCGCTTTCGTTTGGAAAGCGCACCCTGCTTGACGATTTACCCAAAGCTGACAGGTTGTTAATTACGTGGCCCGATACTTTCTTGGGCCGTTCATGCCCCAGGGATTAATACCCCGACCATCATCCCCTAGGCCGTCACCAGCAATGCCGTGCCGTACATCACCGCCAGGCCGACCAGAAAGCCGGACAGACTGGTGAGTGACAGCCAGCTGCCTCCCGCTTCGGCAGAACGGCGGGACAGATAGGCCGAGACTTCAAAGACCACCTGCAGGATTGCCCCGGCACCGATGGCGAAAAACAGCGAAGCCCACTGCGGGGCAAAGGCAAAGGCCCCGACCCAGACCCCGAAGACAGCCGGTAATCCGGCCAGCAGGGCGAGAGCGACAAAAACCCAGGTCGCCGGGCGTTTGTTGACCAGCGGCGCGACGATGCCGATACCCTCGGTAATGTTATGCAGGACAAAACCGACCAGCAGGAAGGTCCCCAGCGCGGTTTCCCCCACGGCAAAGGCCGCACCCACCGCCAGACCTTCGCCCAGATTGTGCAGACCAATGCCCAGGGACAGATACCCTGCCAGCCCGGTACCTGTGGGGGCTTCGCCTTTGCGGCGACCGATCACCAGCAGCAGCAAAAAGGTTCCGATGGCGGCGGCCCAGACCAAGGTCGGGGACTTGAAGGCCCCCGCGGCTTCATCTGCCAGCTCCAGCGCCTCGCCCAGTGTATCAATCAGCAGGAACACCAGCAGACCAACCGTCAACGCCAGTAAAAACTGCAGGCTGCCACTGCCGGATCGGCGCAAGGCCGGATAACTCAGCATGCCCAAGGCCACCGGCACCAGCCCGATAAAGATCCCGATCACCGCCAGACCGATAAACTGTTCAGCCGATGCCTTGGGGCTGGGGAGCGCCACGGCGATTTCGTGATCAAAGGTCGTGCCGCTGTTGGTAATCAGCGTGATAAAATGCGGCTCGCCCGCAACCCAGGGATAAGGCAGGTCCAGCCGCACCAGATCCAGCCGGTCAATCGGCCCGGCCGGGGTCTGGCTGAACTGCCAGAAGGCACCGTCGACCTGGATCTGGGCAATGTGCATCGGTTCAGACCCGTCGGCCCGGACCCAGAGTGTAATCCCGTTGTCATCCAGCAGGGTCTGCTCAACCGTCAGCTCTTCCAGCGGTGGTGCCATATCGGACAACAGCGCCAGCGGATCACTGCGAAACAGAAGGACCAGAAACAGGCCGAGACCAATCAGCGGCAACAAGAGCCAGGCAAGACTGCGTAACGAACCGGGACCGGAGGCTGAAGTACCTGATTTGGAAGGCCGGGTGCTCATGCGTCTTCTCCTTCCACCTGGAAGAGGCTCATCCAGCCCAGTTCGGCAAATTCGGCCTGATGGGCGTGGAACATATAGTTGCCGTTTTCATGTTCGGCGAAGGAAATCTCGATAATGCCGCGCTGGGCCTGACACTGCATTACGGTATCAACGATCCGGAGTGTCGGCGA
The DNA here is from genome assembly GCF_027214005.1 of Kiloniella laminariae. Classification (GTDB taxonomy): domain Bacteria; phylum Pseudomonadota; class Alphaproteobacteria; order Kiloniellales; family Kiloniellaceae; genus Kiloniella; species Kiloniella laminariae_A. The sequence goes on along the minus strand of NZ_JAPWGY010000001.1, from coordinate 639,643 downwards.
CAGCGTGGTGCCGTGGTCGTAATAGTCAAAGAAGTTGCCGTGCAGATGGAACGAGTTGATCGGGTCAAACTCGGTCACATTGACCAGATAGACCCGGATCGGGCGTGCCTTGTCCACGCGGATCGGTTCGTTGCTATAGGCATGGGCGATGGAATTGACCGCGTAAATCTCGTTTTCTTCGTCAAAGTTGGTATCAAAGCCGTTCATGACCATGATGAATTCCTGCCAGTGATCGTTCTCTGGCGTGCCGAGCAGGCGCGAACGGGCCACCGCATAATCGGCCGGGTTGTCGCGGTGTTTTTCCGGATCGGGATCGACGATAAAGGCCCCGTACAGCCCCTTTTGCATGTGGCGCTTCAGCGGAAAGGAATGACAGTGATAGAGGTGACAGCCAAAAGGCTTGGCATCGAATTCATAGGTAAACTCTTCGCCCGGCATGGCTTCACCCGCCCCCGGCACCCCGTCCATTCGCGCGGCGTGAATACCGTGGAAATGCATGGTGTGCGGCATGGAGCTGTTATTGGTAAAGCGGATACGCACCACATCGCCTTCGGTCACGCGCAGGGTCGGCCCCGGTACCCGGCCATTATAGGTCCAGGCCGGAAAGAAGATCCCCGGGGCAATCTCGATTTCCTTGTCTTCGGCGGTGATCTCGAACTCGCGCAGGGTCCGGCCATCCGGCAGGGTCGAGGCCACGCCCCGGTCCCAGTCGGTCAGCATTTCCACGGGATGGAACCCGTTGCGCGCATGATCAACCTCGCCCACTGTGGTCATGCCCCCATGTTGCATGCGCATTTTTTCCTGCGCTGCCGGGTCCTTTGGCGCTGTAGCGCTGCCCTCGGGTGTCGAGTGATTGTCGTGGCTCTGCGCCCGCGCTGAACCCGAAGCCGTCAAGGCAACCAGCCCCCCCGCCAGAAAGCCGCCACCCAGCAAGCGCCGCCTGACCGGATTGACCGGCTTGATCTGGGTTATTTTTGTCTTCAGGGATTTAAAAAACTTCATCGAACACCACACCCGCAATCATGCACAAACTCAGAAATGTAGCCATAGCTACAGATATAAGTAATTGGTACGCCTCTTCACAGGATCTGTCAATAATCCCGAGTGTGTTGTTCAGGTATTTTACTGCGGAAATTCTCGCTGGTGCCGTCCTGTTTTTGCCCTTGCCCGATTTCTTTTGCGGGTGATATCGTCACCTCTTACACGCAAAGGCCGAAAAACAATCAGGCCACGCGTATCAAACGGGGGTTTCAGGCATGGAAAATTCAGAGCAGACAGGATCAAGCGGTTTTACCCGACAACACTGGACCCGCCCCCACTGGACCCGGAATCGGGGCAAAGTGATTACGGCAGGTCTTTTGGCAACCGGCCTGCTGGTCTGGGGTTTTGTTCCGGGCAACCAGGGACTTGCACTGGTCTGCACTGTCGCCGACAACCTTGGGAAACCCTACGTCCTTTCTGACTGCCCCCCAACACGTCTTGACATCGAAACTGCCCGACAGCTTAAGGACTATACCCGCCAGGCACTGGAAAGCCGGGACCGCGGCCAGCTGGATCAGGCCTTTGACAAGCTTCAGAAAGCATTGACCCTTGCTGAACTTTTAAGCCAGAAAAACCCCGACAACGACGCGTGGCAACAGGATCTTGCCCGTGTTTATTCTCAAATCGGGAATCTGGAGCAACGGCGGGGCAATGCTCTTCTGGCTCTGGCCGCTCTCGCCAGCGAGCAGGAAATAATCCGGCGGGCACTGGCCAGGACCCCGGACTCTCTTGACTGGCAGGCCGACCATCGCGACAACCTGCACCGCAAGGGAGAGATCTATCAGGCGACAGACCAGTGGGACAAAGCCCTCGAGCTTTACCGTCCGGCAATAGAGCTCGCCGGAGAAATTTTGGCTCGGGAACCGGACAAAATCGGCAATCATTTCATTCTGACCGCCCTGCATAACAAGACCGGGGAAGTCCACGAAAGCAAAGGCGATCTTGCTGCCGCTCTGCTCAGCTATCAGGCCGCGCTGGATGGGGGCACTGTTCTTGCTGCAACTTTCCCCGAAGAACCCCGACTGCTTTATTCCCAGTACAAACTTCATTCAACGATCGGTCATCTGTACGAACAGCAGGATAACAAGGAAGCCGCTATTACCAGTTACGAGAACGCCCTGGCGACGGCCCGGGTCATGATCGAGCGCGCCCCCCAGCTCAAAAGCCTGCTGCTGGCGAACCTCTCTCTTCTCCATACCATGACCGGGGATCTTCAGCGTGATCAGGACCATCCCGACGACGCCGCCCGCAATTTTCAGGCCGCCATTGATTTCTACACCGCCGAGCTTGGCAACAGCCCGGCTGCAGACAAGGCAAGCCGGGAAAACAACCTGCACCAGCTCTTTGCCCTGCAGCACCGGATCGGTAATATCAGGTCAGATCAGACCGACCACCAGACAGCCCTGACCCACTTTGAGGCCGCCATGGCTGCTCTGCAGGAACTCCGGGAACTGGCTCCGGAAAACCATCTCTGGTCCATGGCAATCTATACAGTGCATCTGAACCTTGGCGAAGAACAGCAGGCCCTGGGCGACACCACCGCGGCTCTGTCCCACTTCCAATCCGTTGTCAGTAACGCCGATCCCCTTGTTCAAAACGAACCGGAAGAGCCCGCCCACCGGGCCTACATCGCCTTTGCCACCTATTACAGCGGCATGATCCTGCTAGATCAGGACCAGAAAACCGCCGCCCGTGCCCAACTGGAACAAAGCCAGACACTGATGCTGGCCCTGATGAACAGCGACTGGGCCGATGACCTGAGCAGTAACCTCATGGAAGTTGAATCCATCCTGAGCAAACTGGGGAGCTAGAAAAAGCTGGCCCAATATCAATCCTGTATTATCTGCACAAGCCCACGGAGCGGCAGCACTCTTTTGTGCAGGCTTTTGGCCGCGACAGGCAAAGCCGGTGTGCCGGACTCCCATTTCCACGAACCGTCTGTTTCGGCCTGGATGGAAGATTTCGGATTGCAGGCAGACCAATATCCCAGCGAAAAAGAGCAACTGACCGCTGTTTTTGCTGCCGCGCAGGCCTGTGGGACCGGCAACAGCGATCTGTTCGGCTTGCGTCTCCAGCGGCACAGCTTCGACTTCTTCATGCAAAAACTTGATTTTCTGTATCCGGATCTTCCCTCCGACGCTGAGCGCCTTCGCGTGGCTTTCGGGCAAATTCTATTCATCCACCTGACGCGCCCCAACAAACTTGAACAGGCGATTTCACGCCTCAGGGCCGAGCAATCCGGTCTTTGGCACAGGAATGCAGACGGGACAGAGCTGGAGCGCCTTTCCGCTCCGCAGCAACCTGCCTATGATGCAGTGGCAATTGCCCGGCATATCAATGATATGACAGTGGATGACGAGAACTGGACATCCTGGTTCAAGCGTGAGGGCATAACGCCCCTGCGGATTACCTACGACGATCTGTCCCGTGATCCCTCGGCAATCCTTTCGGGAATACTCGAAGAACTTGGTCTGGACGGCTCGATTGCCAGAATCATACCCCTGCCCACCGCCCGGCTGTCCGATGAAATCAACCGTTCCTGGGCCCAACGCTTCCAGAACGAAAACGAAGGATAACACTGTCGCAAGCCAGAAACCGCAACAGCGGGGGCGTCGTCGAATGGGGCTGTGGTCCATGCTTCCGCTCTTGCCTGCCTGCATTTTTCGTGCATAAACGGAACCGCGAACGGGCCAGGCAGGAAATCATCCTGCTGGCCCGTTGTCAGATAAAATTTCTATCGAAAAACGCCGCTGTTGCCCCCCTGTAACAATGGCGGCAGCGCAACGTGTCCGGGATTATTCAGTTGTTTCGTCGAATTCCGTGACCGCTTCACCCCAGGAGTCACTCAGGGACTGATAGGCCTCAGAGAAACCTTTTTTGACCTCGTCCCAGGCATCAGCCGAGCTGTTTTTCCACTCACCGTACCACTGGGCCAGCTCTGTGCGTTGTTTGCGCAAGGCGCGAAGACTTTCGCGTGCCTGTTCGCGCGCGGCCTGGTCCATTTCGTCCCAGTTTTTGTCTATCCGGGTTTCCAGTGCGTCAATTTCCCGATCCAGACTGTCCAGTCCTTCCTGGGCATCGGCCAGGGCTTCGTCGCGCTGTTCGGCGCTATAGCCCTTGATTGATTCCATCAACTCTGCTGCGTCCTGCTGAACCTGCTCCAGCGTTGTGGCCTCTGTCGCCTTGTCTGCGGCAGTCTGTGCCTGCGCCGGGGAGAGGCCACCAAACATGGTCAGGAACCCCAATAGAGGAACCAGCGTCTTAAACTTCATTCTTGTCTCCTGAAACTGTTGATGAATTTTGGCAAGGTACTCTTTTGATACAGCCCGCCGTACCATAAAGCATATAGCCCCTTGCCAGAGCCTTTTTCAGCGGGTGCCAGCCGGATCACCCCATCCGTTATTTAAAACGGGAAGTCGCCGATTTCATCGCGTCTTCAAAGCTGTCCCAGGCGGCATCCATGCCTTTTTTCATGTCCTGCCAGGCGCCATCACTGGCATTTTTAAACGCGCGCAGCTTTCCGGCAGACTCTTCCTGCAGGGCGCGAAGCTCGTCAACTTTTTTGCGATACTGGATTTCTGCCTCGCCCTGGGCGGCGTCGGCCTGGGCCTTGAACTTGTCAATTTCTGCATTCCATTCAGCCAGCTGGGCCTGGAACTTTTTCTCGTAGGCTTCTTTCATACTCATGTAGATTTCTCCTCTATGGTTATGACGACATGCCTTCTTAAGCTGCTTACACCCACTGATAGTCAGAGCAAGTGCCGGGTAACTGTCTGTCCGTCTCCCCATGCCTCAACACAGGGGAAGACCAAGGAAGACCCAGGACAAATCAAAAGGTCGGCTCAATCATCAGATGAAGTCGATATAACCTGACCAACAAGGATTTTGCCCCGCAGTGCGAAAAGCAGCTTACACCCCACGTAAGAGTTCCCCTATATATTTCAAGGAAAATCCTGAGGATTTTTTTTGAAAACACTCGGACATCGGCGCGGAAAATGCGGCGTAAAGCTACTATCCCTTCACACCAACATAATACTTTAAGAACAAATACACGCTATGTGTGTACTTCTTTTACAAAGGAGCTTAGATTATTAACACGACTATTCGTTACGAAGAGATCCGAAGTGTATGACGAGCTCCCACACTTCGGGCGGTAAACGACGGTTACAACCATGTTATATTTTCGGAGTTGATCAGTGCTAGAGATACTGGAAGATGTTATCGGAATAAATAAGGATGGAATTGTATGCCACCCCTTTAAAGGCCTTAAAGGAGATAAAAAGGGTTACTACAGTTATACTTTTTCTAGCGACAATACTACTTTCAAACCAGCAACAGAACGCGAACTGCGTGAGTTCATCGAAAAAAATGAATTTAGCAATAAAGGCCGGATACGAATGGTTCCCAAAGGCGCCACATCGACAGGTGGCGCAGGCGCACTAATGGTTCAAAAATACAAAGGAATATCGATAAGGTAACATCAATAAAGGTCAACCACCTATCGCAGACACCTCCCCATTTCCCCTTGTTATAAAATCCTTATCCCTTCAACAAATCGTCCCAAAGGGGCTTAGCCCCCGGTTTTTTCCTGGCGGCGTCTTTCGATCAGGGCCTCGACTTCTTCGATCGTGCGGCCCGGGGCGTTTTTGTAGTTGGGCATTTTCCAGTCCCAGTACAGGGCGCCGCCACGGATGAACAGCGCCACGGCAAAGCCGGCGACCGAGGCGATTTCCTGGCTCAGGTGCTGGTACTGGCCCAGCCGCTCGCCGAACAGGCTGCCGATATAGTCGCCCAAAACCCAGACGGCAGAGCCAAAGAGCGCGGCGGTGACATAGATTTCCCGGCGCATCAGTACCGACTGTTCACCCGAAAGGATATCGCGCAGCACCCCGCCAAAGGTCGAAGACAAAATCCCCGTGACCACAGCGGCTGTCGGCGATCCCGTCGCCGCCAGTCCGATCTGGGCACCCTTGACGCAGAAAATCGCCATGCCGATGGCATCGAGCCACAGCAACAGACGATAGCGCGATTCAAAGCGGTGCGCGGTAAAGAACACCACCGCCGCCACAACAACGCAGATATAGAGATAGATTTCCTGCTGCACCCAGAACACGGGGGTCAGGCCGAGAATGGCATCGCGCAGGGTGCCGCCGCCAATGCCGGTGGTCGCTGCCAGAAAGACAAAGGCGATAAAATCCAGCTGTTTGCGCGAGGCCGCCAGCGCGCCCGTGGCGGCAAAAACCGCGACCCCCGCGTAATCCACCCAGCTCAGGATTTCCATAGCTTCTCTCCCCCGCACGCCCGGTATCCGGGCATCCTGTCCAAAACACTATCCTGATCTATACCCCGGAAAAGCTACCGTCGTCTTAATTCAGGACGTAATACAGGCAATATAAAAAGCCTTACTCCTGCTGCACCACTGGCCACACCACCGGGAACCAGTCTTCGCGCAGGATCTGCCCGTCTTTCATATCGTGTCCCGGAAAAGGGGGCGAGGTCCGGCCCGGACGGGTGACATAGCGCGCATCATCGCCGACAAAGCGCAGTGACAGCGCCTGGCGGCGGCTGCCTGCCAGATTGCCGCGCGCGCCGTGCAGGGTGCGATAGTCAAACGCCACCGCATCGCCCGGGGCCATGGGCCATTCCAGCACCGGGTACTTTTCCGGCTCGGCATCAGGGTCCGGCACGGGCAGGAAATCTTCCTGATCGGGATAAAAACTGTCCTCGTTGAGCCAGCGGGTCGGCAGCACCATCTTGTCCCAGCGGTGCGATCCGGCAACCAGCCGCAGCGAGGCCTCGCGCACCGGATCAACCGGGATCCAGAAACTCAGGGTCTGACGGCCCTCGACAAAATAATAGGGCGCATCCTGATGCCAGGGTGTCGGCTTGGCGGTGCCCGGTTCCTTGACCAGCACATGGTCGTGGAAAATCTGCACCCGCTTTGACCCCATCAACCGTGCCGCAGCTTCGGCAGCGGGCGACTCCTGGATGATTTTTGCCAGTTCCGGAATGCGTTGCCAGTTGCAATAGTCATCAAAAAACCGCCCCTGCTCGCCCGCTTTGAGGTTATCAGCCGCATAGGGGCCGGGCGCGCGCATGTTCTGCTCGATCGCTTCAATGATCGTATCGACCCAGCCGTCAAAGAGGCCGGGAATACACACCGCGCCATCGCGCTGATAGGCTTCGATATCCGCAGATGTAATCAGATCACTGACTGATGGCCTCATCCCTGTTTTTCCCCGCTTTTATAATGCTTGCTTATTATCCTGTGATCTCAGGCTCTTATAGCCAAAGCCTGCCGTCAACATTTTTTGCATCCTCATCCCCTGGCGCACTCTCTTATCCGAGGACAGCGGCGTCCGTCAGATCATTTCCTCCAGCACCGACAGCGCGGAAAAGGCCGCGCCATCGACCGTGGAGTCAAAATATTCATCCAGTGCCTCACCCGCAAAATACACTTTCTCTCCCAAAGGCGCGAGAAGCGCCCGGCGCAGCGGGTCGTTCCGGTTATGGCTATAAGATCCGCGGACATAGGGTTCGGCAGACCAGTTCTGGACAATGTGTTTTTGATAGAGCGCAGAAGCCTTGCCCGCAAAGATCCGGTCAAGCTCCCCCAGAACAGTGGCCACAACCGCCTGTTCATCTGGCAGCGCAATCAGGCTTTCGGCCCCTTCGCCAACGCAGAACAGCCCGAGGATATGGCGCGCTGTGTCTTTGCCAAAGGCGGCATCGTAATAATAGCGCTCTGGCGTCTCGACCGCATCGGGATAGAACTTGTCTGAAAACTCGAAAAAGACCTTCAGGCCCGGCGGGAAGGAAATATCCCTGATCGCTTTGACTTTTTCCGGGGGCAGTGGTGGTGAAAAGGCGATCATCCCAGCCTTCAACACGCCCAGAGGCACCGTCACGAGCAACTGATCCGCTGTAAAGACCTCGCCCTTCCCGGTTGTGACAAGCGTCCGCGTCCCGGCGTAATCGATCTTTGTCACCGGGCTGTTGTAATGGATTTTCCCCCTGCTGGCGGGGGCAAGATACAGATCGAGAAAATCATGCCAGGTGGTATTTTTAAACTTGTACTCCAGCGTGTAAAGCGAGGGTTCTTTCTCCAGCCTGCCCTCTTCCCAGATAAATTCTGCGGGTTGGTAGGCCAGCAAGTCAGCCTCAAACCTGATGTCTTCATCGTCCAGCAGTTCCCGGAAGAGTTCCTGCGGTTCATCGCTGTGGATCCATTCAGCCCCCAGATCAAGCGGGAAGTCGGTAAAATCCGTCGTCTTCCTGACCCGCCCGCCAAAAACAGCGGAGGCCTCGAGAATACGAAAATCTATGCCACGGCGCTGCAATTCATACCCCGCCATAAGCCCGGCAGCTCCGGCCCCGATCACCAGAACCGGCAGATCGCGGGTATCGGCCAAAGCTTGTGACAACCTGCCAGAGCTTGCCGCTATCCCGGCCCCTGCGCTCACCCTGATCAGATATTTCAGAAACTCTTTTCGTGTCATGGAAAATATCCGGCATAAAATATGCGTGGAAATTCTGGATCGTTTATCCTGCGTTCTGGTGATTACTCGCTCTGGTGATTACTCTGGCGTAACAGCATGTGATGCAGTTTGATAGCCGCTCCCCATGCAAAAAAGCTATCCCCGCCCTGTATCAGGATATCATGTTATCCGAGGTTCTTACGGGAAACCCGCCTCGTCAACAAAATACGCCTTTGTCTCCTGAAGAGGACAGGGCAGAACGGGCAAGAAAACCTTCAGGTGCCCTGGGTAATATCAACGCCAAATTCTTCCAGAAACAGCTTCTGCGTGTTGCCAAAGGCAATTTCAAGCTGTCGTCGATCTTCTGTACTTCGCGACCCGAAATAGGGGAAGTGGTGCAGATAATGCCCGAAGATAACCTGACAGTCTTTGACGTATTTCCGGGTATCCAGGATATGGTTATGCCAGACCGCATCAATCGCCAGTGTCGGCGAAATGTTGGCTTCGTATTTCCGGATCAGGTACAGATACTGCCGATACTGATTGATCGCGAATTTTGCATCCTCTTCTTCCCAAAGCAGCCCCAGTTCCCCGGCAGACTCTTCATTGGTCATCTTGAAGAAGATCATCGACATATCCATTGTAAAGATATAGTCCCTCACCTCCTCAAGCTGTTCCAGATGCCTGATACCTTCAATTTTCAAAGGCAACCATAGATTGCCCGTCAAATCCTTTTCGACCCGCGCCAATTCCATTTCTGTCCCTCCCTCATTTCCGGTGAAATTACACTGCAGAAAGTCTGCCCGTTGCTTCGGTCTTGCCGTTTAGACAAGGAGCCAGAATTATCCCCGAAAAAGACCTGGAGTTCTGATCACAAGGACCGGAAAAGATCTTGCACTCAGTACAGGAACAGGGTGGGCTGATTTTAAAGCAGTCTTTACAATATCGTTCGACAGCTCTGTATTCATGATTGATCTGGCTTGCCAGACGGATTACCCGAACCCGCCTGGCAAGAACTCCCCAAACGATTTAAAGGGTTATTACATCATAAAAAACAATATGATATAACAAATAGAAAAACCGTGTCTGTCTTTCAGGCCTTCGAAATCATTTGTCCTTCCTGCCCAGAGCAGAAAGCCTGGAACAAGAAACGATCAGGGAGCGAAGACATGCTTACCGTCAGTTGACGTTCGGCATGCAGAGTTTTCCACAAAAGGCTTTTTTGGTGCTTAGCTTGATTTTGAACTGTGTTGGCTTCCCTGTAGAAGCAATTGATTTTGTGAGTGATTTTTTTGCCTGTTTTGAACTTAGCTTATTCATCAAAATATCCTCTCAATTTGCTATGACGTGATGTTGTCTCACGCACAACCAGACATACATCTGACGAAATAAAATTTCAACAAAAAATAATCATACTTCAATCATAAGTAAGCAATACTTACTTATCAAATTGACTGTCGGTGCTGTTGCCAGCTTGATTAAGTCCGCTTCCTGACTGACTTTTTCTGGCTTCACAACCGCGATAATCCGGTCTGGAGATCTTTCGGGAAAACCATCAGGGCCATCTTGCAAAAACGCCATATCACGATGGACGGAACACATCAAAAACTCTATTTATGCTTGTTTGAAAATTAAAATTCGCAATCATAACTACACATAACCCATGATGTACTGGTTCCACATTTAAAACCAGAGCTAAAACCTGATTTAAAAATCGGGACAAAACAGGACAAAAGAGGGAGAAAAGGGTGATTTTTTTTGCTGCTGCAGCTGGGGCCTTTTCGCGCGGTGCCTTTGTTGTTGCCGTGGCCTGGACGGCGCTGGTCTTGACAAACGACAAGGCGATGGTTGGTCTGGTACTGGTCATCTGGAGCCTGATCGCCCTGTTTGTCGGCCCCTTCGTCGGGACGGTGATCGAGCGCCGGGATCACAAAAAATCTGTTCTTGCAGGGCAGCTGCTGATTGTTCTGGCGATCGCCTTTCCTGGTCTCGTCAGTCTCTTTGCCCGGGAACTGGCGATAGAGCTGGCGATTGAACAGCTGTTTATTGCTGCCACCTTATGGTCAATCGGGGGGCTGTTTGTCGGCGGGCCTTTTGATGCCCTGGTCCAGGCTGTCGTGCCAAGGGATCACCGTCGTAAAGTCGGGGCGCAGCTCGGCAGTTTTCGACAGGTCTTTATGGTTACAGGCGTTGGGGTTGCGGGCCTGGTCATGCATTATCAGGGCCCGGGCATTGTTTTTCTGCTTTCAGCGGCCTCTGGCCTGATCATGTGGTTGAGCGTCTTACTCCTGAGGCCTTTGCCTCCTGCGCGTACAAGCGGACTGAGCGTTGCAGAAGCAGACATACCCGAGACAGATCTTCCGGAAACAGGCAACCCGGCAGATGCCACCCCCGCAACTGATATCCCGGCAAACAACAGGCGGTACCTTTCAGATCTTCGGGAAGGTCTGGGGTATCTGGCAGGAAATCCCATATTGGTGGTGACCTCGATCACAATCGGCCTTGCCTTTGCATCCGGTCAGGTCACGAACACGCTGTTACCTGCTTATGTCTTTGTAGAAATGCAGTCAGGCAGTGACTTGTATGGCTTTGCCGATGCTGCCTGGGCAATCGGAGCCGTCGGCGCAAGCATGACGGTTGCCCTGCTGGTCGTCCGCTATCAATTACAGAGGATAGAGTCATGGTGCCTGGCCCTGATCGGCGGCACCATGATCATGATGTGGTTCGAGATAAATCCCGTCATCCTGATTGGCCTTCAACTGGCCATGGGAGCCACCGCAAGCACGGCAAAAGCCATTGCAGAGGGGGAATTTCTCCAGCACTGCGATGAAACAAAGATTGGCCGCGTCCGCAGCCTTGTGCAGGCGATCACGGGATTGATCGGTATTTTTGTCCACCTCTCTCCCTCATTTCTGACTGCTTTTTCAACGGCCCAGATCTATCTTTTGTGGGGCAGTATCTTTACCGTCACCGGGTTTCTCTTTGCCTTTATGCCCGCGACCAGACGATCCCAACTGGTAAAATAGGCGGCACGTTTATTGGCACGTCTATTTAGGTCTATTGGGGCTGGTCGCGCTGGTTTTGCGGCAGGGGAAAGTCTGTCACGCCGCTGCGCAGAACGTTGAGATCAACCGTGCCTGTGATCCCTGCCCTTTTCCCCTTGTCCTGATACTGCCAGATCACCCACTGGTCTTCGCGAAAGTTCGGCTCCAGCGGCATACTCGCAATCCAGAAACGATCGTAGAGGAATTTGCCCTTAAGATAACGTTCATCAAAGTGGCGCATGGTATAGATCACCGGACGCTGGCCATAGTGCTGTTGCAGTGCCTCGATAAAATCTGTCAGCTCTGCCACCACATCTGTGACCACATGATCATCTGCAGCTGTGGCATCTTCCGGTTTTTGACAAGGCTCCATCACTTCTGCATCGACAACAGGCGGCAGCATATCGGCCTCCAGCGGAACCGTCGCGATAAAGTTTGCGGCCTGATCCTTGCCGGAATGACAGAGATTGAAAAAATGATAGGCCCCGCGGGGGAGGCTGGCGGCACGGGTTCCCTGCCAGTTGGCGCTGAACAGCGGATCGACATAATCACCGCCCTCTGTACTTTTGATATAGACAAAACTGGTGCCTTCCCCTGCCACCTGCTGCCAGTCCACCTCTCCCTGATGGTGCGAGACATCAATACCATGCAGCGGGTGAAACTGCCGGGCCAGTTCAAGATGCGGGGCAAAGAACCAGCCCGTCAGACCAAGTCCCGTCAGGGCAACCAGAAACAGGGACAGCCCTCTGACAAGGCCTCTTTTAGGTCTGCGTAAATTGGCGGAACGTTTCATCCGGGAATTCCTCCACTGTGGCATCTGCCACTGTACTATCCAGGATCTCTGTCGGGAACAAAATATTCCACGTGCGAGGGTACAGCCCCCCGGCCTTATAAAAAATCAGGAAAATACTACACGGACTGCGCGGCAGCAGTAGGGCTCAGTCAACGAATTGGGGGGTTCCGGTTCCCAGATCAATCAGGTGGCGTTCCTGGACAAAGATCAGCTTGAGCTTCTCGTTCTCCGGACGGTTACGCCACTCCTCCCGCTCGATTTCATTGCTTTGATAGATGATGATCGGATTGGGTCCAAAGTCATTGATCAGCGGAAAGCCGATCGATTCAACGGTAATGCTCCGGCCCGATGACAGTGCGTGATCAAGAATGGCGATGATACCACAGGGCTGTTCAGCCATCAGCCAGAAAGCGGATGCGGCCTTCTCGCGGCGATCCGGTTCAACATAATCCAGATAATTGGCTCCGGTCATATCGTGCCCGAAACGCTGGTTGATTGCCGTTCCCTGCAGGCGGATCATGATCTGGTCCTTGTCCTGCAGCTCATAGACAATAATATTGGGCAGGATAGAAGGAATATCTTCGGGCAGGAAACTGCTTTTCCGGGGCAGAAGTTCACCTTCAACCCTTGGTAAATTGCGCCAGTAATCATAAAAAATCTGATTTCGCGGGTTTCTGATCTCGAACAACACCGCCCCCTTTATGTAAGATTTTCTACCCGTACTGGCTATACTACAGCGGAGAAGCCCCTCAAGAAAAGCTTGATTATAAACAATTAATCATTTCCAGCAAAACATTGCCCTGCAATGCAGCATTTCTTCAACAAAGCAATGACCATACAGCCGGGAAAATCCTGCGACTAAAACAGCACCGGTGGAAAAATCCACTGGAAAAGCAAATTTAATCAACGAAAACCGGTGCACCATTCCCGATATCAATGATCTGCCGGCTCAGGACATAAATCCACTTGAGCTTGCCTTCATCGTCGTGATCCGGGCGCTTGCTTTTTTTGATCTCGTTACTCTGATAGATGATAATCGGGTTTTTACCTGTGTCGTTAATCAGGGGGAAACCAATTGCCTCGACAGTCACATAACGGCCAGAGGACAAAGCCTGGTCAAGTTCGGCGACGATACCAAAAGGATGCTCTGCCATTTGCCAGAAAGCCGAGGCTGCCACATCGCGACGGTGCGGTTCAACATAGTCGAGGTAATTACCCCCGGTCATGCTCTGCCCGTACTGCTCGTCAATCGCGGTTCCCTGAAGCCTGATTTTTATTTCGTGCCGGGAAATGACCTCGAAGACCAGCATATTTGGCAAGAGCTGAGGAACCTCTTCCGGCAGGAAGCTGCTTTTACGCGGCACAAGACACCCCTGATCCCGCGGTAAACTTTGCCAATAATCAAAAAATCGTCGATTTTTTGAATCCTTGATCTCAACCAATCATGCCTCCACATAGGGTTTTTCACCCTGTCATTCCTCTGACTATATCCGCTAAAACAGTTTAGAAAAGGTTGATAAAAGGCAAAGAAAAAAAAAGAAGCCGATAAACAAAAACACACAACCCCTCGTTTTTTATCTCTTGACCAGAACAACGTCAAATGCTGAAATCAAATGGCCTTTCTATTATAAGGCAGAAAGCGAATGGTCAGGCTCCAATGTCGTAGCCTGGACCCTGCTTCCGGTTGCTGTTTCATAACAGCCGGGGTGACGACGCTTTGACAAGACACGAAATTGCTCGCCAAGGGATTACTGTTCCCGTGGCTCTGATATCCAACCCCTAACTCATCTGCCCATCTCCTGTCACATCAGGCTGTGGGGTCCGCGTCTGAATGACGAAGAGCTTTTCTTTTGGCTCTGGCATTTTTGCCTTCCGGTTTTTTTGCCTTTGGCCTTTTTGTCTCTGGATCCCATATAGCGGTCAGTCGTGATCTGGAACGGATTGAGGAAGCCAGAATAGACCAGAATAGAACTAGACAAATCAGTCCGTTTGTAGCGCGACGCCTTTCAGCGCTGCAAGAGGCACCCCGAAAACAGACAAGATACTTTGAAAGACCGGTTCCCATGCTGACACTTTTTCATACTCCCGGTGCCTGTTCTCAGGCTTCACGCATTGCCCTCGAGGAAGCAGGTGCTGACTATCAGGTCCAGCTTGTCTCTTTTGCGACCGGGGATCAGCACAAAGCAGAATACCTTGCGATCAACCCAAGGGGGCGGGTTCCGGCCCTGGCAACAGAAAACGGTATTCTGACAGAAACCCCGGCAATTCTGCTCTATATTGCGCAGCGTTTTCCCGAAGCAGCCCTGGCGCCATTGCAGGATATCTTTGCTCTGGCCCAGGCGCAGTCTTTCAACAGCTTCATCAGTTCAACCCTGCATGTTGCCCATGCCCATGGCCGCAGGGGCAACCGCTGGGCCGATGATCCGGGTTCATTGGAAGACATGAAACGCAAAGTACCGGAAACCGTTGCGGCTGCCTTTACCCAGATCGAGGAAAATCTCTTCAAGGGCCCCTGGGTTCTCGGCGAAAACTACAGCATCTGCGACGGCTACCTGCACACGGTCGCGGGCTGGATGGAATCAGACGGGATCACTCCCACCCGTTTTCCCAGGCTGCTCGATCACAGAAGGCGGATGGAACAACGCCCTGCCCTGCAACGCCTGAATGCCACAGAAAATTTATAACCGAAATTTCATATCCGGGTAAATTCTGCCCCCGTTACGATAAAGATTTAAAACAATGAAAAGTGATCACTCCCTGGCCGAGATTCCTGGAAGTCCCGCCCCGATTAACAGCTCGAAACCCGAGTCCTTTCAACCTCAGCCAAACCATAAACACCGCAAGGTCCTCACTCCGCTGGGACTGCCCGAGTTTGTTATCCTCTTCGCCCTGATCACCTCGCTCACGGCACTGAGTATTGACGCCATGTTGCCAGCCCTGCCCCAGATCGGGCGGGATCTCGGCGTCGTTGATCCGCGCAACAACCAGCTGATTATCACCCTCTTCATTTTTGGCATGGTCTTCGGTGATCTGCTCGGCGGCCCGATTTCTGATGCCATCGGCAGGAAGCCCGCCATTCTGCTCGGTATCTTCATTTATCTGGCTGGAACCGTGGTTGCCATGACGGCCCAGAGTTTTGAACTGCTGCTTCTGGGACGTGTCATTCAGGGGATTGGTACTGGCGGACCCAAGATCGCCTCGCGTGCACTGGTCCGCGATCAGTACGAAGGTGCTGCCATGGCCCGGGTCATGTCGCTGATCATGATGATCTTTATTCTCGTGCCGATGGTTGCCCCGGCCTTTGGCCAGCTGGTACTGGCTTTTGGTCAATGGCGCGAGATCTTCCTGTCGTTTCTGTTGCTTGCCAGCATTGCTGGCGGCTGGCTGTGGCTGCGTCAGCCCGAAACACTGCCGCAGCAGGCCCGCCTGGCTTTTTCGCCAGCCAAACTGGTTCGCTCGACCGGGCGTATCATCCAAAGCCGCAGCATCATGGCCTATTCCCTTGCCGCCGGGTTGATGTTCGGGGCCTTGCTGGTCTACGTCAGTACCTCACAGGCGATTTTTCATGACATCTATCATACCGGTGATGCCTTTGCCTTTTACTTTGCCATTCTTGCCTCCAGCATTGCCGTTTCATCCCTGCTGAACAGTGCCATGGTGATGCGCTATGGCATGCATAGACTGGTCGTGATCGCCCTGACAGGCATGACCGGGTTTGCCGGACTGCTGTTTGCCGTCGCCCAGCCCTATGAGGGCATTCCTCCCTTTGCCGCCTTCATGGTCATTGGCTTCCTGCTGTTTTTCTGTGTCGGGATTCTTTTTGGCAATATCAACGCCATGGCCATGCAGTCACTGGGGAAAATGGCCGGGCTGGGAGCCTCGGTCATCGCGTCGATTTCCAGCCTGGTTGCCGTGGTCGTCTCTATCGGCATAGGCCGGCTCTATGACGGCACGGTCATGCACATCGTCATCGCCATGGGCGGCTGTGGTCTGCTCTCGCTCGCGCTGGTGATCATTGCCAAACACAGTAAAACCGACACCTTGCAACCGGCTTGATCCTTGACTATCTCACCCGGGAACATGTTTTTTGAAAGTCACCTGAATGTCCGACCTTACAATTATCGCCAACATCCAGGTCAAGCGTGACAAGCTTGATCTGGTCAAGGCCGAGCTGCAAAAGCTGATCCCGATTACCCGCGCAGAAAAAGGGTGCCTTCAATACGATCTGCATCAGGACAATGACGACCCCTGTCACTTTGTCTTTGTCGAGAACTGGACCAGCCGTGCCTTGTGGCAGGATCACATGCAGGCACCCCACCTCGCCGCCTTTATCGCGGCCACCGAGGGCACCATTGAAAATATGATTATCAATGAAATGACGCTGGTCTGAAAGTTACAGACTTCAGAAGAATGACACGGGTTGTCGTTCCGGCCTGTAATGCGGAACGACACCCAGTGACAACACCTTATTGATTACGCTCTCTGATTCCGTTCTTTTATCACACGGGTCTTTTATCACGCGGGTCTTTCATCACACGGGCATTTTCCGTTGCTGCCGCCAAAGCGAATAGATCCCGGTCGCCACCACAATAGCGCTTCCCGTCAGGGTCCAGCGATCGGGTATTTCATCAAACACCAGATATCCCAGCGCAATGGCCCAGACCAGCAGGCTATAGCGAAAAGGCGTAACAAAGGCGACTTCGCCACAGCGCATCGCCATGATAATCGAGATATGCACCAGCATGATAAAGGCGGCTGACCCCGCCAGAAGTCCCACCGTTCCGGTGGTTACGGCTTTCCACTCCATGGTCGGCAACAGCAGCGCGCAGACCAGCGTCACGACTATTCCGGTAACGAAGGCCACAAAAACCGACGGCAGTCCGCTGGAGAGCCTGCGTGTCGCCAGATCCCTTGCCGCAACAGACAACATGGATCCCAGCGCCCAGAGAGAATAGACGTCAAACCCCTCTCCCCCCGGACGGACAATGATCAGAACCCCGCAAAATCCCAGGGCAATGGCACCATATCGCCGCCATCCGACGGTTTCACCAAACAACAATGCGGCCCCCAGCGTCAGGACCAGCGGCACCGCCAGCAGAATTGCCGTGACATTGGCAATCGGCATGTTGAACAGCGCCATAAAATAACAGAGTGCTGCCCCGACTTCCCCTGCCACGCGCAAGCTCAAGACCAGACCGTCGGACCGCGTGACCTTGGGAAACAGCTCTCGGCGATACCAGGCCAGTGCCCCCAGAACCACGACAGTAAACAGGCCCCGTAAAAACAGCGCCTGGAACAGGGTCAGGTCCTCGGATACCAGCTTCATCAGGGTCACATTGCCGATAAAGGCGATTTGTCCGAACACCATCAGACCGGCACCCCGAAGATTACCTGCTGACAAAGGCACCGTCATGCCTGTTTCGCTCGTGTTGATACGGTAATCCTGGCTCATGTCTGTTCCTGCATCAAGGTCTGCTCAAGTTCTACTGGCCCCAAAACAAGCCCGAGATTATAAACCCGAGAATAGGCCCGATAACAGCTGAAGCGCGAACAGTTCCTATCTGTGCCGCAGCACTTCTGGTGCAACCACATCACGTTTGAGTTCCAGCGCATCGCGTTTCTGCAGGCGGCGTTCGCGGTAGAAGGTATAGATCCCCGTCGCAACAACAATAAAGCTGCCGATCAGGGTCCAGCTGTCCGGCACATCGCCAAAAACAAACAGTCCCAGCAGGATCGCCCAGATCAGAATGGTATAGCGGAAGGGCGAGACAAACGAGATTTCCCCGGTACGCATTGCCGAAATAACCGTCAGATACCCCAGCACCAGAAACACCCCGGCCCCTGTCAGATAGGCTACCGATTGCAGTTCAACCGGACGCCAGCCCGAAAACGGCAACAGCACCCCGGTGGTAATCGTCAGTCCAATGGAGGTCAGCAAGGCAACCAGCGACGAAGGAATACCACTGGCAATCCGTTTGGTCGCCAGATCCCGCGCGACGATAAAGACCACCGACGCCAGAGCCCAGAAAGAATAGGCATTAAAGCCCTCGGCCCCCGGACGCACGATAATCAGCACCCCGCAAAAGCCGATCAGGATCGCACTGTACCGGCGCCAGCCCACGGCCTCGCCCAGAAACAGCGCCGCGCCCAAGGTTACAGCCAGCGGCAAGGCCTGTAAAATCGCTGTGGAATTGGCAATCGGCATGTTGAACAGGGCGGTAAGATAACAGAGTGTCGCCCCGACCTCCCCCACCAGCCGCAAGCTGAGAATGCGATGGTCACCCTTTGTCACAGCCGAGAGCTTTACCCCCTGATACCAGACCAGAATCCCCAAAAGCAGGGTGGTAAAAAGTCCACGCAGAAATATCGTCTGGAACAGGGAAAGGTCAGCCGAAACCAGCTTCATGATCGCGTCATTGCAGACAAAAGCCGCCTGCGAAATCACCATCATCATCGCCCCGCGAAAATTATTCGCTGTATTGCTTCCTGATCCTGCCGACATCCACCTGCTCCTGTAATGGTCCCCTCATAGAGCAAGGTTTCAGATTTTTTTGCAAGGTGTGATTGTGAATAATGTTATAGCAAATCACACATAACGATCCGGTTTTACGCCCCCCAAAAATTCCCTGTTCCACGACGATGGTATGACAAGATCAGCAAGAGTGTTATTCCCGCAGGAAACCTCAGCCCCTATATCCAGCACCATACTTTACTGCTGTATAGCTGATATTCCCCGCCAAACCTTTCTCTCATCGCCGCGTCTTCAAAGGGATGCCCCCCAACCGATAAACAGAACCAGCCGCCCCCATAAGAGTCTCCAGCCATGTTCGCAAAAAAATGCAGCAGCGCGAACCCTTCCCTTGATGGACCGGTTTCATCTGATAGCTTTCCTGATGTCCGTATCTTTATTGTCTGTCCTGTTTTACCGGAGACCTTTCTTGCGTTCAGCCTTCCGCGGTTTTGTTTTCCTCCTCACCCTCGGCTTTGTGTCCCCGGTCAGCATTCATCCTGCCAGTGCAGCCGACCTGATCACTTTCTGGGATCAGCCGCAACGCGGCGGCAACAGCTTCAACCAGGCTGTGCCAGATCAGGCCTATTTCAATGCACTGGCGGATACGGGTGCCACTTGGGTACGCCTGACCTTTAGCAAGTGGAAAGCCACAGAGCGCGATTTCCTGCTTGGCTCAGCCGATGACTATCAAGCGATTCCAGCCGCAGATCTTGCGCTATTACGCGGGGCACTGGATCGCGCAGACAAGGCAGGGTTAAAAGTCGTGCTCGCCCCGCTCAGCCTGCCCGGTGCCCGCTGGCAGCAACAGAACGGTGGCGTCTTTGACCAGCGCCTCTGGAGTGACCCGGTCTATGCCGATCAGGCCGTGGCTTTCTGGTCCGATCTGGCCAGCGCCCTGAAAGACCACCCGGCCATCGCCGCCTATAATCTGATCAATGAGCCTGCGCCCGAACGCGGTACCGGACTGGCCGAAAACGGCACCGCAGCAGACAGGCAGGCCTGGTATCAAAAACACCGGGGAACGCCACGCGATCTGCCCGCACTCTATGAAAAACTGATCACTGCAATCCGCAAGACCGATCCTCTGACCCCGGTAATGCTCGATGCCGGGTTCTATGCCAACGCCCTCAGTTTTGATTACTGGCCCAGCCCGCTTCCCGCTGCTCTTGCAGATGGCCGGGTGCTCTATGCCTTTCATATGTACGAACCCTACGAGGCCACCAGCGCGCCCAACATGAAACGGGCCGAGCCCTATCGTTATCCCGGGGTCGAGCTGGACTATGGCACAGGCCGACAGATCTGGAACAAAGCGGCAGTTCAGGCCCATATCTCCGCCCCCTTTGACTGGGCCAGAACACAGGGCATTCCCGCCAACAGACTGGTTGCTGCTGAATTCGGCTGTATGCGTTTCTGGTCAGACTGTGGCCGCTACCTCGAGGATGTCACCGATATTCTCGAGAAAAAATCAGCTCATTGGGCCTTTTATGCCTTCCGCGAGGATGTCTGGGACGGCATGGATTACGAGCTCAGTCCCTCTGAACCATCAGGACGGTTTTACTGGCTGATGGAAGAAGGCCGCGGCGACGAACTGAAACGAAACGGCCCGCTGTTTGAAATTCTCGGCAAAAGACTTAAACCCTGAAAATAAACCTGCTGATCCCGGAAACCTCATGTAAGGAAAGACAACTGGCAAAAGTGAATAGATGAAACTGGCTCTATGATCCCGTCCCGGCATGGAATAGACTTCTGTGAACAGGGAGAAAAATCATGACACGCTGGGCCGTTCTTTTTACTGACAGTCCCGAAATGCTGGATGTTCGCGCCGACAAGGCGCGCCGGGATGCGCATGTCGCCTATGTTCGCGCCCATCCGGAACTGTTGATCGGCGGCGGTTTGAAAACCAACCCGGAGGGGGATTTCTGTGGCGCACTCTGGATCGTTGAGGCCGCAGCACGTGAAGATGTCGTGCAACTGATCCTGCGCGATCCTTTTTACAGTTCGGAATATCGGCGCTATGTCATCTATAGCTGGGGGAAAATTCTGGAAGACAAACAGGTCCTGCTCTAGGCAAGCCAGCTGTGTCAGTGGAAAAATCCAGCGGCAAGCTGATATCCCTTGCCCTATCCTGCCGCTGCCCAGCTCCCACTGCCCAGATCAAAGATATACTTTCGAACGATCAGATCTTATTCGGACAGTTCTTCAACCATTTTTTGTGCCAGAACGACCCAGTCCTCGATCAGGGTTTGTGCCATAACCGCGTTCCCGCTCCCTGCGCCAGCTTTTTCACGGTGCCCGGCCAGTCCCTCGACAATAGCCCGAACCTGTACGGCAGACAGCTGCACCCGAAAATGATCGCTGTTCCGGTTTCTTTTCTGCACCAGTTCATCCTGCGCCTGTGACGCCTGAGAAGAATGACTTTGCAGGGCTTTCCCGTGCACGATGTTGCGCACCTCCAGGGCCAGCTGCGGGGCAGAACCGCGCAACAGTTCATAGGTCAGGACCAGACTGCCGCGGCTGAAAACATCCGCCTGCCGCGAGACAGAAGCAAGGCCATAGAAAACTCCAGCATTCTTCTCGTCGTCCATGATCTGTGTTTTACCCTGTAATTGTGCCCTGTAATTGTACCGGGTGTTTGTGTCGAGTGTTTGTACCGGGTGTCTGTACCGGCAAGTCCTGGCCCTGTAACAAAAGGAAAATCAAAGCCGGACACCACAGCATACAGCAGCCTGCATGCCTCGTCTTGTTACATTCTTCTGACAGCAGGAATCATATTTTCATCCGGACCATTTTTTCACCGGACAGAACCAACTGATCGTCCCCGGTTTCGGCAAACCGAAAGCACCGGGGACGATCAGGGCCGGACTGGTTCTAGAACATCACGCGCAGTCCGGTGACAAAGAAGACTTCGTCGGTCTTGCCGCCATCCTCTTTGACCAGATCACGGGTGTCTCCGAAGTTACGCTCGTAATGGACCCCGACATAAGGGGCAATGGTCCGGTCCACCAGGTCATAGCTCAACCTCACCCCGGTTTCGAGTGAGGACAAGCCCCGCCCGATGCCGACCTCTTCATCTTCGGAAAAGGCGATATTGACCTCTGCCACAGGTCGCAGGATCAGACGGTTGGTCAGCAACAGCTCGTAATCCGCCTCCAGACGGGTCGAAAAATCACCTTTCTCGCTGAGAAACAGATCTGCATCGACCTCGAACCACTGCGGGGCCAGCCCGGTCAGGCCCAGAACCGCATAGCCCCGGTCTTCGCCCACAGGGGCGTCATAGCGCAGGCCCGCCTTGGCGTCCCAGAAACCGCTGACAGGGATTTGCAGCAACCCTTGATGCTCCAGCGTTTCAAAAGCGCTTTCATCCAGCGCATACTCGCCCGAACTTTCCAGCCGGAATTTGAGCTCATCCGTGCCGACAAAGGCATAACCATCCCAGGCGGCGACTTCGTTGTCATCGCTGAAGCGATATTCGAATTGCTCGATGTTCGTCCCGTAATAGACATAGGGAACCGGCTCCACTGCCCAGGCCAGGTTGATCGGGGCAAAACTGACAGCTACGCCCGTCAACAAAGCGGTGATGGGGACATTGGATCTTTTTTTACAAAAAATGTTCGTTTTCATTAGTGGTGTCCCTCATGCTCGCTGACAGGTGCCGGGGCTGTCACACTTGCAGGTGCTTCAGCCGCGGAAAGTTTGATTGGCTGGTCTCCGCCCTCGACAACGATCTTGCGGAACATACCTGTGGCCATGTGGTAGGTCAGGTGACAATGGAACGCCCACTCGCCGGGGGCATCCACTTCGGTTTCAGAATAAACCGTGGTCCCCGGAGCAATCGAGATGGTGTGTTTGACCGGGTTCCACTTGCCATTGCCATTATCCAGGATCGACCACATACCATGCAGGTGCATCGGATGGGTCATCATGGTTTCATTGACGAACTTGAAACGGACCCGCTCGCCGTACTGCAACCGGATCGGGTCGGCATCTTCATACTTCACACCGTTGATCGACCAGCTGTAACGGCCCATGTTTCCGGTCAGGCGCAGCTCGATTTCCCGGGTTGCGTCCCGATGTTCATACAAGGGTTTCTGTGCCTTGAGATCAGCATAGGAAAGAAACTTCCCGCCCTCGGCGGCCACCGGGGTCAAACCGCTGCCCGGCGCATAGAAAGGATCAGCGCTCGCCTGCTTCTTCATTCCCGGCATATTGGAATGATCCATACCCGGCATATTGGAATGGTCCATACTCGGCATATTGGAATGGTCCATTCCCGGCATATCACCGGAAGCGGATTTGGACATGTCCATTTGAGAGTGGTCCATTTGAGACATATCCACCTGGCTGTGGTCCATCTGGCTGTGGTCCATTTTGGCGGGATCCATTTGGCTGTGATCCGTTTCTGGTACCTCACCCTCAGACATGTCCATGCCAGAGTGATCCATTCCTTCCATGCCGCCCATATCCATACCCATATCCATTCCGGCATGATCCATGCCCATGTCCGCCATGGTCAACAGGGGCTTGGCCCGCAGTTCCGGCAGGGCTGCAATCATACCTTCACGGGGGGCCAGTGTCGCCCGTGTGATGGCTGTACGCCCCATGGATTCTGCGATAATGCCATAGGCCTGATCGTCTTTTGGCTGCACGATCACATCAAAGGTCTCGGCCACGGCAATACGGAATTCGTCCACCCTGACCGGCTGCACATTGTTACCATCGCTACTGACCACGGTCATCTGCAGGCCGGGAATGCGGATATCAAAATAGGCCATGGCCGAGGAATTGATAAAACGCAGACGCACCCGTTCCCCCGGGGCAAAAATTCCGGTCCAATTTCCTGTCACATCTTGGCCATTGATCAGGGGGGTGTAGCCCTGCAGGTCCTCGATATCGGTCGGGGTCATGCGCATCTCGCCCCAATCGCCACGATCAGACAGGGTTTTGGCAAGTCCCTTGTCAGCCATATCGCTGAAGAAATCACCAAGGGTGCGCTGGCTGCGGTTGTAATAGTCATCCATCATCTTGAGATTGCGCAGGATGGTTGCCGCGCGGTGCGGATGGGCATCGGTCAGCTGCACGACATAATCACGATCAAATTTGAAGGGATCGCGCTTTTTCGGCGTAATAACAATCGCACCATAGGCACCATCAGGTTCCTGCAGGTGGCTGTGGCTGTGGAACCAGTAAGTGCCGGACTGAACAATGGGAAATTTATAGGTAAAGGTTTCACCCGGCGCGATGCCATCAAAGCTGATCCCTGGCACCCCATCCATTTCCGGCGGCAGTATCAGACCGTGCCAGTGGATCGAGGTTGATTCCGCCAGGTTGTTGGTCACATTGATGGTAACCTCTTCGCCTTCTTCAAAGCGCAGGACGGGCCCCGGCGAACTGCCGTTATAGCCGATCCCCTCACGGGTAAAATCGCCTGTCCTGATGGTTACAGGATCAACCGTCAGATCATAGACGGCGGCTGAGGCCGACGTTGTCTGCAGCCCAGTGAATGCCAGAGCGAAAGCCAGAGCAACAGCCACAACCGCGGTCAGGGCTGTTGCTCTGGGCAACAGCGCAGCAATCCTGGTTGTGATATCTGTTTTGTATTGAATCATGAATATTTCCTCGAAAACCGCGTTACAGAGACTTCTCCAAAGGATGTGTCTTCTGCTTCGCATGAAACGCACCAGACTTTATTTCTTGCCAGAAAATGCGGGGCTGTCCCCAAACTGACAAAGCCCGTCGGTGAACATCTCGATCTGTGGTTTGTGCTTTTGTCGCGGCACCGGGGAAGCCAGAAACTCTTCTGGCGCCCCCTTTGCCTTCTGCTTCTGATCAGTACCCGCGATCACGAACCAGGGGTGAATTTAAAATCACCCATCATGCCGCTGTCATAATGACCAGGTACGTTACAGGCGAATTCCAATTCTGCTGCTTCAGAGAATTTCCAGATAATCTCGGCGGTTTCACCGGGTTCCAGGAGAACAGAGTTCGGATCATTATGTTCCATGGTCTGGCCATTCCCCATGTCCATGTGCATCATATCACGGTTGATCCTGTCAGCCTCGAGAATACCGTGATTGACCATCATTTCCATCTCGCTTTGATGGGCTGCGTGCATGGCGGCGGTGCCGATGTTAAATTCATGAACAAACTCGCCATTGTTGCGGATAACAAAACGAACGGTTTCGTTTTCCTTCACACCGATATGTTCGGGCTCGAAATAATTATCCTGAAGCGAGATTTCGATGGTGGTTGTCACTTCTGCGGCAACTCCGGCCTCGCCGATGGCAATCCGGGATGTTTCACCGTGCGTGGCATCCGCAAAGCCCGGTGAAGCCAGACCAAACGAGAGGACAAGACCGAGAACGGCCGAAAAACCAAAAGCGGATGAAAGCAGGGCATTACGACGGGTATCAACGTTAGACATGATAGCTCCATAAAAGGATATAACTGTTCATTTTCAGATAATTAATCAGAATGATCGCGACACACTGTCCCTGCATCCTGAAGACATTCAGGGCGGGCTCGACAGGCAAGGTAGATCTCACTTCACACCTGTATTCTTGCCTGCTGTTCTCTTGCAAAGATCACAGGCAAGATCGTGTGTAACGACAGGATCAGCTATATCGGGGTGGAGGTACGTCAACGGGCCGGGTCAGGGAAAGAAACTCGTCACTCCGGGCAAGAAACCAGTTTGCCGGCTGGTAAAACACAACGGGATCAGGGTGCGAGAAAACAAACGCCAGCGCGTTGGTAAAACTGCAGCTGTAGATCCCCAGACAATGCGACTGGATTTTACTTTCCGGCACAAGGCCAGATGCAACTGCATCGCTATGGGAATGAGCAACACCCTGCTCCTCTGCCTGAACACTTTTTGCAGCCATTTCAGCTGCCATGTCTGTTGCCAGTCTGTTTTTATCGCTGACAGAAGGGACCTGCGGGTGATGCAAAGGACCGTCATGGGTATCCGGCTCTGCCCCCAGCAAGGTGGCAGAGAGAACAAAAACCAGCAAAACAAGACTGTGCAGAATGTGTTTCATGATCATCAGATAATGTTTCCCCCAGGGGGAAGGTCAAGGGGTATCAAAGGAATTTTTACAGCCGGAAATATTTTTCCAGCTATATATTTTTTTCGGGATTGATTTCAAAATTGTTTCCCGGATCAAGACTGGGCGATTTTCGTCACTTCCCGGCCTGTTTGATTTTTCCGACGGCGCCAGAAAAGAACACCTGTCACCATGAAAAACAGTGGCAAAAATCCGGCAAAAGCATAGAGCAACCGCCCTGCAGGCCCCCAATAGCTTCCATTATGCAAAGCGACAGTCCGTTCAATCAAGGTCTGGCTCCAATCAAGCGCCAGACCATTCTGTTGCCCCACCACCGTCCCGCAGTTCATCTCCAGCAGAACCCGGCTCAACCCCAGAGGTGACGGGACTTCTCCAGGCTGACGCAGGGTCACGTTAACCGGCTGTTCCTTGCTACGGGGAAAGCGGATAAAGGTCGCAACTCCTGTCGGGAAAACCTGTTCAGCCTGATACAGGTAATCTTCTATATCGGGTACACCGACACAGTTTTTCGTACTGATATCTTCTGTCGTGCTCTGATGATGCCCGGCGTTTTCCCCCGCAGTTTCCGAGTGATGCAGTTCATGCCTCGTGGTTTCGAACGGTGCCAGAATATCTTCGCGGAAGACCAGCAGAACACCACTGGCGACCAACAGCAACAGCAGCGGGGAAAAATAGAACCCCAATACTCTGTGCAAAAGCGCAAGCCGGCCCTTGCCTCTGGCCCTGCCTGACATCATCAACCACGCTTTGGCCTGTTCCGGACCAGCAGCGACCAGCCCTTGCCCCCAGATTCCCAAACCCAGTAGCAACAAAACCAGCAACCCTGTCCCGATAGCGCCAACCAGAAACGTCCCCGGCGTTGCCAGAAAAAGGCTGCTATGCAGCTCATAGATCCACGCTTCCGAAGGCGAAGTAAAATCAGCCTGACGCCCGACCTTT
This sequence comes from Kiloniella laminariae, assembly GCF_027214005.1. GTDB lineage: Bacteria > Pseudomonadota > Alphaproteobacteria > Kiloniellales > Kiloniellaceae > Kiloniella > Kiloniella laminariae_A. The sequence continues at coordinate 612,776 of NZ_JAPWGY010000001.1, read as the reverse complement.
CCCCCCAGGGGATCAACCAGAAACTGTTCCAGCCGGGTTTTCCCCTGCTCCTGATAACTCACAGTCATCAGATAAGGGTCCATAAGGCGCTGGGGAAGCTTCAGGGAACGCAGTCGGGCATCAGGGAACTCTGTTTTCAGCCGGGCAAAAAGCTGATCAGGTCCCGGCAACAGCTGGGCATCGTTATCAAGTTCCAGCACCGACAGCTTTACCTGCGGCAAAGCCGCCTGCTGTAACTCGGCACGAAAGACCAGAACCCCGCCCGAAAGGCCGAGGATCACAAAAAACAGGCCCAGACTGAGGGCAAAAAACAGATGGAGCTTGCGCATTACAAATCCCATACCGGGGAAAGATGCCACAACACCGCGCTGTGATCCCCACTCCCCGCCAGATCAAGTCTGCTTCTTTAAAAGTTCCAGCAAGGGGAAGGTCAAGACGACATCGAAAGGATCGTCCCTGTTTCCCGTCCCGGATTTTTTTGATCCCGGATTTATTTCTGCAGCGGGTATTGCCTTTCGTGACTTTCCCCGGTGTGTACTCTATTACTCGATCTGGATTACTCGATCTGGATAAATCATCAGCCCAGGCAGCAAGAACAAAAGCATGACCAACAACCCGCTTCCGAAATCCCTTCAGAATGAAACGATAACAGCGGATACCCCTCCCCCCGGCGGTATCGGCTTTTTTGAAAAGTGGCTTTCGCTCTGGGTTGCGCTGTGCATTACCTTGGGGATCGTTCTCGGCATTGTTTTTCCCGCTGTTTTCCAGTTTCTCGCCGCCCTTGAATACGCCAGGGTCAATCTGGTGGTCGCCGTCCTGATCTGGGCCATGGTCTATCCCATGATGGTCAATGTCGATTTTGCCAGCCTGCGTCATATCGGTGACAAGCCCAAGGGGCTGGTTGTCACACTGGTGGTCAACTGGCTGATCAAGCCTTTTTCCATGGCATTTCTTGCGGTGCTGTTTTTCGAAGGCCTCTTTGCCGATATGATCGACCCCGCCGATGCGCAGCAGTATATCGCCGGACTGATCCTGCTCGGTGCCGCGCCCTGTACGGCCATGGTGTTTGTCTGGAGCCAGCTGGTGCGCGGCGATGCCACCTATACGCTGGTGCAGGTTTCGGTCAACGACGTGATCATGATCTTTGCCTTTGCCCCGATCGTCGCCCTGTTGCTTGGCGTCACCGATTTCAGCGTTCCCTGGGAAACCCTGCTGCTGTCGGTCCTGCTTTATGTCGTCATTCCGCTGGCTGCCGGTGCCCTGACCCGGCACTTTCTCACCCGGAAGAGCCGCCAGACTTCCGAAGTGCTGAACCGCTTTACCCACCGGGTCAAACCCTTCTCGGTCCTGGGGCTGCTTGCCACCGTTGTGTTGCTCTTTGCCTTTCAGGGACAGGTCATCCTCGACAATCCGCTGCTGATTGCCCTGATTGCTGTGCCGCTGGTGATCCAGTCCTATGGCATCTTTTTCATCGCCTACCTCGGCGCCTGGTTCTGGCGCATCCCCTTTAACGTCGCCGCCCCCTGCGCCCTGATCGGTACCTCGAACTTTTTTGAACTTTCCGTGGCCGTCGCCATCAGCCTTTTTGGCCTGCATTCCGGTGCCGCCCTGGCAACGGTGGTCGGCGTGCTGGTCGAGGTTCCGGTCATGCTGTCCCTGGTCAGCCTCTCCACAGCCACCCGCCATCTCTTCCCCGAAAAGTAACGCGCACAGCGCGACCAGAGTTTTGAAAAAACCATCATTATTCAACGGGTCGAAGACCTGCTTGATTTATATCATGGTAACTGGCCATAAAAGAAGCCACCCTGGCCAAGTCGTTAAAGGGCGTTCCATGCAGGCACAAAAGAAGAAGACAGGTCTTGTCGCTTTTCTCGTCGCAGTGATTTTTCTTGTGGCGAACCTTGGCCTTGTGCCGGGCAGCTCAGCTGCGGATGGTCTTAACCTGTCTGGTATATCTTCTGTGCCTTTTGCTGCGCTTTCAAGTGTTCCCGGTCACGCCATGGACCAGAGCGCGGGAAACAGCCAACATAAAACCCGGACCAAGACAGACGCTGTTCCTTGCCCTGACCGGGCAGATCAATGTCAGATGCATGCCGCAGTCGGTAGCTGCTTTCACCAAAATCATTGCCTGCCGTTATTTATCTGCGCAGCAAACAATGTGTCTCCCCGGCTGCCACAAGCCCTGCTCTCCCCCACCTTCGACGCCCCTGTGGCCCTGTTCACAAACTCAACCCCCTTCCGCCCTCCGATTGCCTGAAGCCTCGAACGATCGGCAAGAGACCTTGTGTGCTCTTGTCACAGACTTTTTCTATTGAGGACACTTTCAGCATGAAAATTACAGAACAGCTGCCAAAAATCCTGATCTCGGCGGTCGTCCTTGGCGGGCTTGCCCTTGCCGTTTCCAACTTTTTCCCCAAAAAGGAAACCAGCGCCGAAACCGGGCTGACACTCCCTGAATTCTCTCCTCTGGCGCAAGACGGACAGGTCGCCTTCAACCGGAACTGCGCCCAGTGTCATGGGACCAATGCCCTCGGCACCCCACAGGGGCCGACCTTTATTCACCCGGTCTACAACCCCGGCCACCACGCAGATGAAGCCTTTGTCCGGGCGGTGCTCTATGGGGTGAAACAGCACCACTGGCCCTTCGGCGACATGCCCGCCCAGCCGCAGGTCAGCAAAGAAGAGCTGCAGGCGATCATCAGCTATGTGCGTGAACTGCAATCAGCAAACGGGATCAGCTATGAACCCCATCAGATGAACTAGCTGTGTCAGGGGGATAGGTCTTATCCCCCTCTCGCTCTGGCCTGTTACCCGTTCCTCCTCAACCAGGGCGAAAGGCGGACAGGCCGAGGTCCGGTCATGCTTTCCTTGGTCAGCCTCTCCACCATCTATTTCCAGAGAAGTAGAGCCCAAATAGGCTCATTTGAATGTTAATGATCTCTCTTATCACAAGAGGCACTGCGCTTACTTTAAATACAACTTAATAAAAATACTTGAATCATATTTCTATTTTTGCTTGCAAAAACAATCATTAAAAGCTTCGATGATTAAACGACAAGCCCTGAGGTGAATGATGATCAGATCAATAGATATTGGTAATTTTGGCGCTTTTAAAGATTTTTCATGGCGTGCTCAAGTACGTGACCATGGAGAGAATACTCAGTACTTTAAAAAACTTAACATAATTTATGGTCGGAATTATTCAGGAAAAACTACACTTTCACGTATTTTGAGAAGTTATGAGACAGGCACACTTCCCCCAAAATATAAAAACATAAGCTTTGACATGACCATAGAGCAGAATACTTACACTCATAAAGATTTATCAAACCACTCATTGGACATTAGAGTTTACAATAAAGATTTTGTGACTGAAAATTTACAATTTTTAAGTGGAAGTAACGAAGGCGAAATACGCCCATTTGCCATACTGGGAAGTGAGAATATCGAAATAAAAGAGAAAATAGAAAAAGAACAAACAACCTTAGGCTCAATAGAAAACAAATCCGGATTGCGATATGAAGCACTGCATAAAAAAAAGAAATACGATGAAGAATTAAAGCGAGAAGAGCAACTTTCTAACAACCTAAAATCTACCCATACACGATTTGCAAACGATATCATCAAATCGAACAGAGACTATGGGGATGCAAAATACAACATAAATAAATTATACAAAGACATTGAAATCATACAAACACAATCAATAACCAAATTAGATAGCTACACAGTAAATCAGTATCAAAAGTCCCTTTTAGATACCCCCCTTCCTGATATTCTCTTTCATTCAGCAACCCCCCTATCATTAGAAAATTTATATGAAACATCAAAATCATTACTAGAGAAACGCGTAATCCCAACAAAACCAATTCAAGAATTGTTAGATAACCCAGAACTACAGGCGTGGGTAAAAACAGGTATAAATTTACACAAAAATAAAAAAAGCGAATGCGGTTTTTGTCGATCAAAATTGTCTGAAAATTTGTTTGATGAACTATCTCTGCATTTCGACAAAAATACTGAAGAATTTGAAAAAAACGCGCTAAAAAAAATCAAAGATATTGAAGAAAAAATACACCAAGTAAACAATCAAAACCTCCCAGATATTGATAGTTTTTACGAAAACCACAAAGAAGAATACAAAACAATAAATAAAAAAATCAATGAAGAATCAAAACAAATTACAGAAAATCTATGCGCATTAAAATCTATACTTTCAGATCGCATCAATAATCCTAATACTATTCCGGCTGATTCCCCCAAAAAAATTGATGAAACTGGCTACAGAAAAGCAACAGAAGAGTTAAAAGAGTTAATTTCAAAAAACAAAGCCAAAACTCAATCTCTTGCAAAAGACAACGAAATTATCAGAAACAAATTAAGATTAAATCATGTGCTTGAGTATATGGAGCAAATTTCCTTATTAGACAAAGAAGCCGAAATAAAGTCTCAAGTAGCTATATGTGAATCTGCTCGCCGAGAATGGAAAGCCACAATCAATAAAATAAACAACATTGAGGAAAATATACGAAAATTTGAGCATGCAATAAAAGACGAAAACAAAGGCGCTGAAAAAATTAACGCCTTACTAAATCATTATTTTGGACACAAATTCATCGAATTAAGAGCAGAGAAAAATGAAGACGCGAAATTTCGCTTCTCAGTTTTTAGAAACAATATACCAGCCTTCAACCTAAGTGAAGGAGAGTGCAGCCTTATCGCATTTTGTTATTTTATAGCAAAATTAGAAGACACAGAAACTGCAGGAAAAAATCTTACAATTTATATCGACGACCCAATTTCAAGTTTAGATAGCAATCATATTTTTTATATATTCAGCTTAATCGAGAAAATAATTACTGCACCTGTAAAAAATGAAAATCAGCCAAATACTTACAAGTACCAGCAATTATTTATATCAACACACAACCTAGAGTTTTTAAAATATTTAAAACAAATATCAATACCAAAAATAAAAATCAATGGTAAGGATAAGCTTGATTACGGAACATTTATAATCGAAAGATCAAATGAAAACAGCAAAATAAACATAATGCCAATATACCTGAAAGAACACATAACAGAATTTAATTATCTTTTTCACCAAATATTCAAATGCAAAGATGAACCTACAAATAACTCAGACTGTTCCCACTTTTATAGCTTCGGAAATAATCTGCGTAAATTTTTAGAAATTTATCTATACTTTAAGTACCCTTCTCACAAAATGAAGGATACACGATTACAGCTGTTTTTTGAAGATGATCCCGCGGTAAAAACAATTGCTGAAAGGATAACGAATGAACTCTCGCATTTAGATGGTGGTTTTGAGCGGGGAATGAACCCAATAGATATCCCAGAAATCACTAAGCTATCTAACTATATTCTAGAGAAAATACGTACTTCGGACAAAGAGCAATACAACGCACTATTAGACAGTATTGGGGTCAAAAATATTACAAATCTACCCGTTCCGCCGCAACCAGGCACGAAAGGCGGACAGGCCTTCGTCGATGTTGGCGCGGCCAAAGCCGACGCGGAAACGGTCTGAGGGCGTAGGCAGCAGTTCAGAGTGATAGATGTGCGGCGGCAGCAACAGCACGCCGCTTTCGCTTACCAGTTTCTCGCAAAAATCATCGGTTGAGCCCGGCCCCTTGTAGCGCGGATAACCGACACAGCCGCCCTCGGGCTGGCGCCAGTCAAACAGATCCGGGAATTCGGCAAAGAAATTCCCGAGCTTGAGCGCGTTTTCCGCCAGCAAGACCCGGTTGCGCGCAAGGATTTTATCGCGAGCCTTCAACGCGATCAGCGACAGCCGCTCACTCGGGGCGGAATTGCAGATCGAGAGATAGTGTTTGTAACGCTCCATCCTGCTGCGGATTTCCCGGTCGCGGGTCATGATCCAGCCGATGCGCAGGCCCGGCAGGCCATAGGCTTTGGACATGACATTCAGCGACAGTCCGCGTTCATAAACATCCCCGACCTGGGGCAGGCGCAGGCTTTCCTCGCGTTCGACCCCGCGGTAGACCTCGTCACTGAACAGCCAGATCCCGTGTTCGCGACACAGTGCAACCAGCGCGTCAAAGCGACTGCGTTCCAGCACCGCGCCGGTCGGGTTGTTGGGGAAGTTGATCGAAATCAGCCTGGTGTTGGGCCGGATCGCCGCCCGCACCGCCGCGATATCCAGCGACCAGTTGTCCCCGGCATCCAGCGGCACCCCGCTGACCGCACAGATCGACAGCGGCAGGGTTTCGGCGGCCTGATAGTTCGGCACCACAACAATCGCGTGGTCGTCAGGTTCAAGCAATACCTTCATGGCAATATAGATGCCCTCTTCCGCCCCGGCAAAACAGAGGATGTCATCCGGCTCGGCCCGGTCATAGGTTTTCGCGATTTCCGCGCGCAGATCCGGTGCGCCCCAGGTTTCGGTGTAGCCCAGATGCAGCTTGTCAAAAGCCTCGCGGTCGTCCTGATCCGCCAGCGCCAGCAGCTCGCTCACGCTCATGCTCTGCATGTCTGACGCGGTCATGTGATAGCGGGCGGCAAATTCCCACTTGGAAAAGAAAGTCTCGAGGGTGAAGTCACGCATGGGATTTGTCTCTGCCTGTTAAAAGTCAAAAGGAACGGCGACGCAATCAACCGCCTTGCTGCTTGCGCCATTTGTAAAGTGTCGCCCGCGATATCCCCAGCACATCACAGAGATAGGGCACCGCGTTGCGAATTTCGAGAAAACCGAGGTCGGCCAGATCACTGACCAGTTCCTGTCGCTCTGTCCGGGTCAGCGCCGCAAGGGTCAGACCCCGCGCCCGCAGGAATACATCGATCTGTTGGTTGATCTGCTCGCGCCAGTCATTGGCAAAAAGCACCGCCGCCTGATCTTTGGTACTTGCCCGATCGCCTTCTGCCCCAGAGGCCTGAGGCATTGATGCCTGAGGTCCTGATATCTGGAGTCCTGATATCTGGGGTAAGCCAACCAGCTTTTGCAACTGCGCCATCAGCCCCGAAGCCAGACTGAGATCGTGATTGATACAGAGCAGGCCAATCGGCTGCCCCGCCGGATCACGCAAGACCGAGGTGATCGATTTCAGCGCCCGCCCGTCGTAATTGACCTTGGCATAGGGCCCGATCACATCCTGATCAAGGGATGGCAATTCGTCAATTTCGGCCAGCGAGTCATCCCCGACCCGCCGCCGGGAAAAACAGTTGGCGATATGGACGATGCGCTGGCTCGCCAGATCGTGCAGCACCACCTCGACCTGAGGTGCCAGCAATGTGGCAATGGCCTCGCAGACAGGAATATAACAACGCAGCCTTTCCGGGATCTGGACTTGATCCTCAGCCTGCCTGTTTTTCTTTGAGTGAAATTGCGGTGTCATGGAAATACTGTCGGTCATGATCTGGTGTCCTTTGTTCCACCATGATCATTTTGATACATTTTGTCAACTTAAGATGTTTTGTATCATTTCTGGAGCATACCTGGCTCTGCCTTAAGACGAAACCGCATAAACGCTTCCCCGTCAACGACCAGCTGTCCGTCTTCAACAAACCCCAGGCGGTAGATGGCTTTTGAGTTCGGCCTGCTTGGCGGAAAAAGGATCTTCATGACCTCAAGACCCATTTCAAAATCTTGGACTGCCATCACGGAAAAATCTCAGGTCATCGTTATTGTAGGTATAGTAAAGATCATCATATATTTTCCGCAAAAACCGATTTTGAGCATCGGTTAAAACATTTTTATATTTGCCTTCCTCATACCAGAGTTCGCCGAACTGAAAGACTTCGAGAATGAAATCTCGCAGTATGTCCTTGATAAATGGCTCCGCGGGCTCAAACTCTTCTTGAAGACAAACAAGGCACGCACTTGCGTTGGTTTCATCAATCAGATCGCGATACATTTGTAACATATTCGATGCATAGGATGACCCCAATTCACAGATCATGTACCTTACAGCTTCTACATAATCTCGCCCGGTAATTCTTAGTTCTGGAGGTATGGCTGTTAGACTTTCTCTTTCAAGAAGACAATCAGTCAGATACTCGGTCAGAGACACATCCGCGGGATCATGCCCACGCGCAAACTCATCGTCTCGCAAAAGGCGATATTCTTTTACACTTAAAAACCACCGCTTCCGGTTATTCGCCAAGACTTCCTGCCGATCAATCCCCCCCACATCTTCAGGAGAAACCCAGCAATAAGGCCCGCCATTTGCAACCGCATCTTTAAGGATATCGATTATCCACCCGCTCATGAATGCCCCCAGTAGCTTTTCCGCCGCCCTCTGCCTTAAGACGAAACCGCATAAACGCTTCCCCGTCAACGACCAGTTGGCCGTCTTCAACAAACCCCAGGCGGTAGATGGCTTTTGAGTTCGGTCTGCTTGGCGGAAAAAGGATTGTGATGGACTTCAGGCCCATTTCATTAAAAGCCTGATCCCTGATTTTGTTAAAGATCTGCCGCCCCCAACCCCAGAATCTGGGATGAAGAACCAAGGCAAAGTCAGCGTCGCCCTGTTCCGGCTGCAAGCCGCCCCATCCGGCAAACTCTCCTTCGATCAGAAAGGCCTAGGGGCCATAGCCATATTGGTCCCAAAGCTGCTTTTTGGCCTTGAGAAAGGCGCGACAGCTTTCGGCCGAGAAACCGCCAGCAAGCAGGGGCATCTGTTTGCCAATCTGCGCGTCGTTCATTAGCGCGATAATCTCTTCCTGTTTTATTTCAGCAAGATGAACAAACTTGATCCTGTCCATAAGGCCTTCCTGTTTTCAACCCACGTCAATTGAACTCACGTCAATTGTACTCTCTCAATAGAACAGTTTCGGCTTTTGCGGTTCTCACAACTGCGTGAAAAACACCCCTTTCAAATCCATTGGTAAAACCTTGCACTTGCCCCCTTCCCCTGAAACACCCGCTTTTTGTTACCTTTCACCAGCCTGATGATCGGTTGGACAATCTGCTGAATGATCTGGCTGATCAAATCGCGCAGCTACTGTCACCACAACCTGATTGCTCATCTTTATTTTCCCTGCTTTCCCTATCACCTCTATCTTGCGGGGAAATAGACGCAGCATCCGTTCTTGCCGTGCCGTCCTCCTCCACGGCGCAATCTTCACGGATCAGGGACATGATCTCGGCCCCCAGTTGCATGTCATCAATTGAACCAAACTTGACCCGGCGCAGATAGCCCTGTCGATCAATCAGGATCAGGCTGGGGGTGCCCTGCAACTGGTAAAGCTCCATTGTTTGCGGGATTGTGCCCTTGAGCGCAGGCTGATCCACCGCGACAGGAAAGGAAATACGGTATTCGTGCAAAAAAGCTTTCAGTGACACCGGGCTCATGGCGGCGTGGTGTTCAAACACGGAATGCAGCCCCAGCACAACCAGATCATCTGGCGAAAAAAGCTGTGCTGCCCGTTTGGCCTGCGGCAGTCCCAGCTCGACACAGCCGGGGCAAAGCATCTGGAACACCTCGATCAGCACCACCCGCCCGCGCAGGCTTTCCAATGTGATGTCTTCCTTGCTGTTGAACCACTGCGCGACCTGTAGCGCCGGGGCTTTTTGCAACTTTCTCATGGTTTCTCTCCCTTAATTTCAGCAGCAGGTTTTCACAACAGAGTTCGGGGAGCAGGCCTGGGTACCTGCAACAACCTGCTCCCGAAATTTCCCTCTGCCCTGTCCCCGGATTATTTGTTCATGATGATGCCAGGGAACGACAGATCACCGGATGCCACGTCATGGGCCTGTGTGACGCAAAGCAAAGCCCCCTCACTTCCCTCTTGCGAGACGGTCAGGCGCGCGGTCATGGCGTCAAAGGCGGCGGCCTCTGCACCCTTGACTGGCAGGGTAATCTTCAGACTGTTATCGTTCAACAGCGGGCTTTGTCCCGGCGCATCCAGTGCAATCGGCAGGTCCGGCATGGTTGCGGGCACCAGATCCCGACCGGGCGAGATTTCCTTCACCTTGAATCCAGCTCCACAGGCAGCATCTTCGGCCAGAACCGCCCAGTGTGCGTGCCAGTTTTTGCCATCATTGGCCGGGTCGCCGTCACCGTTTTCATCGTGCAGCGGCGTGTCATCAAAATCCGGATGCGCTGTAATCGCCAGCGCCAGAATGCCCGAACCTTCGGCAAAGCCCACACCGGAAGGGTCAATTTTTGTCGGCCAGACATAGGCATAAACCTCTGCCCCGCGAAAAGCCCCTGTTGCCTCCGGCACGATGCTGCCGCTTTTCCCGGCCAGCTCCATCATAAAACTGGCCCAGCGCCCGTCGGTCGTGGCGGATGACTTTATAATATCAAAAGGCGGTTCGACCGCCTGGTTGACCGGGCTGAGGATATCATGCGCCAGGGATGTTGCCGGACCTGCCGACCAGCTGCCCAAAACAACCGCAGCCATCACAAGCCCCCGTCGGGCCACGGCCCCTCCTGTTATTTTATCCTTGTTTGTCATCATTTGCTCCTGTTCTTTATCAAATAGTATCGACTCGATACTCAATAACAGATAACAATCCCCTTTCCGGCTTGCAACAATTGTTTTTAGTCGATACTATTTTTCCTGTGAGCAGATGCAAACTCTGATCAGGAAATCTGCCAGAAACCAGACCTAACCCGGAAGAGACTTTCATGACGCCCCCCAAGACAAGCAGCGTCGAGCATTTTATCAGCCTTCTGGCCCGGCTTTCCCGCCTGGTCAATCATGACGGCCATGCCAGCGGGCTGAAGCCTGCCCAGTGGGATGCCCTGCGTTTTCTTGCCCGGGCCAACCGTTTCTCGCGCACGCCGGGGGGCCTGACCGCCTATCTCGGCGCAACCAAGGGCACGACGTCACAAACGCTGATGTCTCTGGAAAAAAAGGGACTGGTTGAAAAAAATCCCGACCCGCTGGACCGCCGTTCGGTTGCGCTCAAACTGACCGCCGCCGGGGAAGAACTGGCCCAGAGCGACGCCCTCTCAAGTTTTGGCAGCCTGTTCGAGGCCCTCAGCCCGCCGGAGCGACAGAGCCTGGAAGTCGCCATGGAACAGCTGCTCCGTGCCAAGCTGCAGCAGCAGGGCAACCGCCCGTTTGGCATCTGCAACAGCTGCCGCCACTTTCGTAAAAACAGCCCGGACGGCAAGCTTTCAGCAGGCCAACCGCACTTCTGCAGCCTGCTTAAAGAACCCCTGAGCGACCACGACAGTCACAAGATCTGCATCGAACAGGAAGCCGCCTGATGTTAATCCCACTTTGGCGGGCAGGTGAAAACGTAAAGCGTTTCAGTCTTTGACAAAGCCGAAGGGCATATCCTCGATTTTCTCGATCTTTCGCCCTTTTTTATCATACTCATCCAGACTGTAGTGAAAGCCATCCGGAATAGCCAAATCGCGGTCCAGAGCAAAGAGATCGGGCAGGATTACGGGATCATCCGCGGGGAGATCATAAAATGCACAGGCCCTATTCCAGGTGCGCCGGAGCCTGATCTGGTTTTGGGTTTTCTCTGAAGGGAACAGACCCTCGGCTTTGCTATAGGGAAGAAGTCTGCCAAAAGCCTGCTGGCAGAAGACCTCGTACTCCCCACCCGCATCGATAAAGCCCTGCCAGGCGACACCGGCGACACGCGAAGGCATTGCCAGCTCACTTTTGCCTGCATCCTGGCACAAATAGAAATACTCCCGTAAAGCATCCCTGATCTTCGCGATATTTTTGTCATTCAGATGAGGATAGCTTTCGCGCAGTTTCTGATCGACAGAGGCAGGAAACTTTAGATCCCTGACAATCCTGGAAAGCCTGATTTCTGCCTGATAATACTCCCAGGGGAAATAGCGCCGCAGCCATAAGCCTGCGAGACATACACCGCCTGCCGCCAGGAGAAGTTCCTGATAACTGAAATCAAAATTCACAGTTTGTCCCTCTAGTCACCGCCACTAATCGCCTCCCCCGCAGCCACTGGAACAACCGGAATCGCTGCTACAGCCACTACCACAACCACCCGTGCTCCCGCCGCAACCCGACGAACAGCCGATATGCGTTGCACAGTAACCACCACAGGAACTGCCTGCCGCGCTACTTTTGCCCGTCAGGTTACCTGAACAATCGGGACTGTAATAAAATCCATCCGGGATATTCAGCACCGCATCAAGGGCAAAGAGCGCGGGCAAGACTTTCGTACTTTTGGGTTCCAGCCCCTCAAGCTCGCAGGCCAGACGCCAGGCGCGCTTGATACCGTCCTGTGCCCGGGTCGGGCTTGCCATGGCCTCCGCTGGTGTATGGTGTAAAAAACGCCCAAAAGCCCGTTCGCAGAACTCCCCGTAATCCCGGGTAAAAAGGATAAACTCGTGCCAGGCGACATCAACCACCTGCGACGGCATCGACACCATACGTTTGCCTGCCTGATGACAGATATGAAAATAGTCACGCAAACCGTCGAGAACCTGTTCAATCTCGTTATCTTGCAGATGCGGATAGGTTTCCTGCAGCTTGCGACTGACCGTCTGGGGAAACTGCTGGCTGCCGATAATCCTGGCCCCGGCCTGCCATTTAAGACGGCGCTGCTGCCGATAAAATCCCCGGATCAGCCAAAAGCCAATAAAAGCCAGGCCCCCGAAAAATATGATCTCCATTTCCCCCCCTTTATTACCACACCACCTCGGCCCTGGGTCCAGTACCCCACACCCAAACGTCCCAGCCAACGCCCCCAGCACAAGGAGAGTTCGGCACTGTCGCTGAACGACAAGGGGTCAATTTACGACCGGGGCGTTCTATACTGTCTGTTTCTGGCTGAACTGTCTGTTTCCGGGCAAAAAATCTGATCCGACAGACATCAGTCGGGCATATTCCGCGTAAGATATCTGCAATCCATGATTTTAATCCAGCAGAAAAGTCGCCCCCGGTCACTTTTCCCCAAGGCTTTTATTTCTTTGTCATAAAACAGCAATCCCCCCTATTGCACCGCAGCGCGAAGAGGTGCAAGCTGTACCCCTTCGCGCAATTTCCGTTATCTTCAGGTTTTATTCTGGATCCCCCCGCAGGCTTTCGACCGGGCCAGAGAAAATCCTTCCGCGCAAGACACCCCTTTATCTCTCGGGGTCATATGTTTCCGGGTCATATGTTTCCGGGTCACACGCCTCAGGGTCACATGCCTCAGGGCCATACGCCTCAGGCCCCAGCAGATCTGTGTCTCGCCGTTTTTTTTGATTACCAGTTTACCTATCCTGTCTCGCGCCCTGTTCCTATAGCCACTGTTTCTGTGAACCTTTATATGCCCTTGATACCCGATCAGCTGTTTCCGGCCCGCTTCCAGAACTATTGCAGCCACACCCTGCACAACCGCTGGCACCCCTATTGGGGCAACATCCCCGGCAATGTACGCGGATCGTTGCTGGTGTTGCTCGCCGCTCTGGCGGGGGCCTGCATGGGCGGGCTGATCAAGCTGATCGGCCAGCGTATCCCGGTGTTCGAGATCCTGTTTATCCGCCAGCTCTTCGCTGTCAGCATTATCGCGCCGGTGGTCATCCGCAACTGGCGCACCACCTTTCGCACCACGCTTTTCCGCTTTCATCTGCTGCGCGGGATCTGTTCGGGTATTGCCATGAGTGCAGGTTTCACCGCCGTGGTGCACCTGCCTCTGGCCCAGGTCACGGCGATCAGCTTTGTCCGCACGCTTTTCACCACCCTGCTGGCGATTGTTTTCCTGCGCGAAGTCGTCGGTATCCGGCGCTGGTCGGTGACCATTGTCGGCTTTATCGGCGTGCTGATTATTATCCGTCCCGACCTTTCCTCCGGGCCGGAGGTGGTCGGAGAAACCCTTCTGACCTTCGAGGCCTTTCTTGCCACAGTGACCGCTTTTGTGCAGGAACATCTCTATGCCCTGCTGGCGTTGACCGGGGCATTTTTTGTTGCTGCCGTCATGATCATTCTGCGCAAGCTCTCGCAGGTCGACAAACCCTCGACCATCATGGCCTATCAGTACAGCTTCATCACGCTTTACATGATCGGTCCGGCCATCTGGTACTGGGTGCCACCCTCGCTCTCGGATGTGCTGATTATCGGGGTGATTGCCGCGCTGATGTCGCTGATGCACTGGCTCTATATCCAGGCTTTTCGCGTCGCCGAAACCGTCGCGGTGGCCCCGATGGAATATTCCCGCCTGCTTTTTGCCACCGGGATCGGCATTGTTTTCTTTGACGAAATCCCGACCGTCTACACCCTGAGCGGCGCAGCAATCATCATCGCCTCGACCCTCTACACCATCCACCGAAACGCCCTGCGCAAACGCCAGCAGAGCGCAATTCCCCCTGTTGTTCCTGACAAATAGCCTGCTCCAGCCACGAAAACTTCTGGGTGGGAAAGCGGTGGAAACAGTGACTTCACCTTTGCCAGAAATTTACTTAAGGCCAGAGATCACACCAGCCAGGGATCGGGCGGGCCTTCGGGTGTGGGCTGGTTCGGGTTGTCCGGGTTCTGGCCGGGGCGCGGGCGCGGGCCTAGACGCAGGACAAGACCCAGGCCGCGGGTCTGTTTTCGCGCCGCGCCCTGACCTGACAAGGCCAAAACCTTCCGGCACGGAACAAGCTGTTTCTTCATCATCTTTCTCCTTCACGGGCGCATACCGCCACAGGCCGTTCAATATCCTTTGGCCGTTCGATATCTTTTGGCCATTCAATATCCTAGGGCAGGTCGATATCCTGCCTACTGTGCTTGCCAGCCCCACCAGTTTTTATACTGCATCCGTTCCTTGATCCGGTTCTGGATCTGGCGTTGTATCTCCACCGGCAGTCCCTTGCCTGAATCAATCGGCACCAGTGCCAGCTCATCCCGCAGTTTGGTATAGCGTGCCTCGAAATCATCGTTCCAGCTCTGTTGCGCTCTGATATCCTCGATCAGATTGGCAAAGCCGTGTTTGATCGGGGTATAGAACTCGACCAACTCGATAGATTTTTTCAGGCGACCACTCCAGTCATAGATGCCCTTGGCAACGGCGCCGACGGTCGAGATGGTGGTCAGGATGGCACAGAGCCAGGCAAAATCCGGCGAGGCCAGAATGCCCAGTCCCGTGCCCCCGCTGGAGGCAGCCCCCAGCGCGATCAGAAAGTCGATATGCTGCGACCGGCTGGCGAGGCGGTCATGACATTCGTGATGATAATCTATTTCATAAAGCGAATTGAGATAGGCACGATAGACCTGATTGATCCGCGCCACTTCCTGTGGTGACATGGCGTCATCCCCACGCGTTGTTTAACCGGGCACTGTTTCAATTGAACCGGGCTCGTTTTAGGTAAAGCCAAGGAAAAGCACCCCTCACAGGGACAGATTTATAGCACAGATCGAGGCCAAAACGAAGATAAAACAATCCATGATTGCGCCTGAATTATCACAGGAGAACAGCAGAGCCAGCAAATACACTCCTTGCTTTTGCAGCTTGCTTCGCCAATTCACCGGTTTGTTAAATCATGGGGGAAATAATCAAGACTATGCTACGCTGTATCCTTGGCTATGATGGAGGAATAGATCATGTCCCTTGCCGAGGGAGGATGCCTTTGCGGAGAGGTCAGATATGCTGTCCAGGCCGCGCCAAGCCGTGTCACGTTCTGTCACTGTAAATTCTGCCAGAAGGCCACAGGCAGCGCCTATCTGGTGGAACCGATTTTCGAAGCCGACAAGTTCGCCACCATCCGGGGCAGCGCAAAGGTCTATAAACACAAATCCGAGGGCAGCGGCAAAAAGGTCTATATCCATTTTTGCGCCACCTGTGGCACCAAGCTTTATCTGACTTTTGAACGTTTTGCCGATGCTGTCGGGGTTTATGGCGGCACCTTTGACGATCCGGACTGGTTTGAGCGCACAGGCGAAACTGCCAAGCACATTTTTCTCGAGGCCGCACAACGCGGCACGA
This sequence comes from Kiloniella laminariae, assembly GCF_027214005.1. Classification (GTDB taxonomy): domain Bacteria; phylum Pseudomonadota; class Alphaproteobacteria; order Kiloniellales; family Kiloniellaceae; genus Kiloniella; species Kiloniella laminariae_A. The sequence continues at coordinate 596,914 of NZ_JAPWGY010000001.1, read as the reverse complement.
TTATCCCCGCCGGGATCAACTGTTTTCTCGCCCACGCCATGACCAACGACGGCACGGCGATCACCCCGCAGGTGTTTACCGAGCCCAAAGTAATCTGACCGCGCCAGGGTTTAGCCTTTGCGTATCATCGGGATAGAATGGTCCTATTCCGGGCTGGCACATCGGGCGACAGAAACAGTCAATTCGCCCTGCCGTATGAAGACAGCCCATACAAACGGGCCAACCGGCCTGTACGCGTACAGCCTAGCGCCTGCCGAACAGGCTGGCTGTTACAGCAGGCCAAGCCCTGCAAGCCGGGGGATCTCGATGGCCGGGCAGCGGTTCATCACCACCTTAAGCCCGGCGGCTTCGGCCAGGGCCGCGGCTTCGTGATTGACAATTTCCAGCTGCATCCACACCACCTTTGCCCCCACGGCAATGGCTTCCTTTGTCACCTCCAGCGCCGCATCAGAGCTGCGAAAAACATCGACCATGTCGATATCCTGCCCCGACGCTTTCAGGCTGGCGAGCGAGGCATGACAGCTCCGCCCCCAGATCAGGCAGGGGGCACCGCCCTGGCTGCGCACCCCCGATCCGGCAAGGGCCGGATTGACCGGAAACACATCATATCCCTGTTGCAACAGAAACCCGAACACGCTGTTGCTGGCCCGGTGAGGCTTGTCACTGGCACCGACCAGCGCAATGTTTCTGGTCTCTTGCAGGATCTTGCGCAGATAGTCATCGGAATAGCTGTCGCCTGCGTGATTGTGGTCCATGCTCTTGTCTGCTCCAAAGGTCGGAATAATGAGATCGGAAATAAATCGCGAACCGGAAGATAACCGGACGAGTTCCTCAGCAAATCATGCTTTTACGCCAGCCTCAAGCCCTGATCCCGGCCGGGATGCCAGGGGAGCGACAGGAGAGCAGACCTTTGCCTTCCGGAACAGATCCCCGACAGATCAGATAACGATGACCAGATAAAGGGGATCAGATAAAGGAGATCAGAAAAAATGGCGCAGCAGCCAGATCGTGGCAATACCTGTGGCCATGGTCAGCGGCAGGCTGCGGCTCAACAGGGCAACCGCCGTCGCAACGGCCCCCGCCAGCCATTCCCTCGGCCCGCCGGATAAGACCAAAACCGATACCAGCGAGATAATCAGGCAGCCCGGCAGCGCCTTGAGCCCGCGGGCCCAGCGCCCGCTCTGCGGCAGGCGTTGCCCCAGAAGAACCCCGGACAAGCGGATGGAAAAGGTCGCCAGCGCCAGGATAAAAATCACCGGATAGATATCTGCAACGGCTTGCGTCATGCTGTTTCTTCCTTGCGCCAACTGGCCATTACCGCCCCCAGAACCCCGCCGAGCACCAGCGCATGAGAGGGGTCGAGCAGCTTGCCCAGAACCACCAGCGCCACCACAGCAACAGACGTCAGCCAGGGCCAGAGATCCCCGCGCCAGAGCGAGCGGGCTATGGCGATGAAGGCGGCGGTAAAGGCAAAGTCCATGCCCAGCGCTCTGGGCTCGGGAATGGCCGAGGCAAACAGCACCCCGCACACGGTCGCGATCAACCAGGTCACCAGTAAAGCACCCCCGCCCCCGACCAGATACCAATAGCCCACCGTCACTCCCCGGGCCCGGGTCGCCAGCATCAACGCCCAATTTTCGTCCGTGGTCAGATGCGCCCCCAGCAGCTGTTGCCACAGGGGACGGCCCCGGAACACCTCGCGGATGGACGCAGTCACCAGCAACAGGCGCAGGTTGAGGGCGATCCCGGCCACCACAGCGGAAACCGCCCCGGCCCCCGCAACCAGACGCTCGACCACGACGATCTGCGATGATCCGGCAAAAACCAGTGCCCCCATCACTCCGGTTTCCAGCTCGTCCATTGCCGCCTGCGCCGCCAGCAGGCCAAAGGCCAGCCCGTATATCGCCACACCCAGCGCCAGCGGCGAGATATCGAGCACGCCCAGCCAGAACTCGGATCGGGGAACACTGCTCCCTTCCTGAAAAACATCGGGTGAGCTTCCCTCTTCTGCCGGGGCAAGGGGCGCAGCTGATTCCTTGTCCGGGCTCTGGTGCCCCGGATCGCCCAGCCTGTTCCGGATGTTCCGGATGTTCGGGCTGTTCCCGATGTTCAGCGTGTTCGGATCGTCCGGGCTGTTCGGAGTGTTCTTCAGCATCTTTTCATTCCATATCGAACATTTGTTCGTTATAGTGCCAAGAGCTGTTTTGTTCGTCAAGATGAACTTATGTTCTTTTTACCGAACAAACATACCAACAAGTTAACCCGCCAGTACAGAGACCAAGCAGAATGAAACCGATAGAGCTGATTGCCGCCACCCTGCCCCGCGAACGCCAACGCGCCGGGCTGTCCCTGTCGCAGCTGGCGAAACAGGCAGGGATTGCCAAATCAACCCTGTCACAGCTGGAATCAGGCGCAGGCAATCCCGCCCTTGAAACCCTCTGGGCCCTGGCCACGGCCCTGAACATCCCCGTCAGCCGCCTGATTGATGCGCCGCAGCCAACCACCCGGCTGATCCGCGCGGGCGAAGGCCCCAGGGCCCTCTCGTCAGAAGCCAACTATATCGCCACCCTGCTGTCCAGCTGTCCACCCTCGGCCCGGCGGGATATCTTCCGGGTCTGCGTCCAGCCGGGTCAGGCACGCGATTCCGCCCCCCACCCCGCCGGGACCATGGAACATGTCATCCTCTGCAGCGGCCGCGCCCTGGTCGGCCCGCTTGAGGCCCCGGTCGAACTGGCCCCCGGCGATTATTTCACCTACCCCGGCGACCGCCCCCACACCTTCAAAGCCCTCGCCCCGGATACCTCTGCCGTACTGATGATGGAAAGCATCTGAGCGTCAGGCCCATCAGATATTCCAGATCGGTCCGGCCAGTGTGGGCCTTGAGCTGTTCCGGAATATCACAGGGAGTTTACCAGGTTGATCGTAAAAACATTGCCCGCGAAGAATTAATCGTATCGAACTGGCTGCAAAGGCCAGGCAGCAACCTCACAACCGTTTGAGCTGGCCAATTCCCTCAGAAATACATTCCTGTCAAGTAACGCATTCCCTTCAATACCATCGGCGTTCTTGAAATCAGCCAGACCCGGCCATATCAAGCCCCCGACGATAATGTCCTGCGTATCGTCCGAGTTATTTTTAGAGATCTTGCTCGCCGCAACTTCAGTGTTTGTCTTGTATTCGGTCTGGATATCCTGACAAGTCAATGACTTGTCATCAGCCTGTTTTATGCTCACCACCTGTGGATCTCTTGTCTCGGCACAAGCTGCGACCAGCAACCCCGACAGAACCAGCGACACCACAACCAAACCTCGTACTCTCATCAATCGTCTCCACCTTAAAAACCAGCACGAAGAGGTAGCAAATTAAGATCATCTGCACAACCGATTCAAGATCTATCCACGATTATTTCAGAGTAACGGCCGACAAGAGCACCACGATAAGAATCAAGGCCATACAGCTGCCAGGCGCGGGGTATTTTTATGCTTCGCTGTACTGTGACACTGACCACAGCCCTGTTGTCATGGCTTCCCTTTATGCACCGCTATGCTATGACCGAGGCCCGATAACAGGCTGAAATACAATATAAAAGACCCGATTCATCAAAATAAAAACGGCTGGTTTACAGCGTTTTTTGATGAACCGGGTCCATTTTTTTCGTCATTTTCAAACGGATCATGGGCTGATTATCCCCCCATGCCGATAGACTTGAGGAATTCGGCTTCGGTCAGGCGCGGGTGGTCGCCGGCGAAGTTGTAGCTTTTGGGTTTGCTGTCGATATAGATTTCAGCTGCGAGCGAGAAGGCCTCCTGCTGGTCAAAGGCCCCGACCCAGACCACGTTCATGCCACCTTCCTTGAGGCGATAGAACAGGTGGGTGCCGCAGCTCTTGCAAAAACCGCGTTCGGCCCAGTCCGACGAAGCATAAACCGAGATATTCTCTTCGCCTTCAAAGCGAATGCTGCCGACATCCGTGGCCAGCGCCGGACCACCGCCCCATTTGCGACAGGTGCCGCAGTGGCAGGCACCGTGATCTGTGGTCACGTCGGTCGCCGTGAATTTGACAGCCCCGCAAAGGCACTTTCCGGTCATCTTCGCAACTTTTGCTTTTTCCTGCTGTGTCATTTTTTTCCCTCATTTGAAAAGTGAGCCGGGTATATAAGAATGCCGGGCATTAAACAGCGCGGTATTGGAAAAACCCGGAACCAAGTTCCTGTTCCCCCGATTTCCCGGCTTTTCGATTTTCCGGCTTTCCCGACCAGAACGTCCCCATGTTCCCAGCTATAATCCTGTAAAGAGGCTGCAGCATAGCCATCCCTGATGACAGTTTATGTCAGGAGAGCACACGCGGGAAGATCATTTTTTTATGACAACCATCAAGATACCCGCCCCGGATCAGGTTGTGGTTTTCGGGGGGCTTTCTGCAGCTGCTTCCCAGCCCAGCTCGCGGTCCAGTTCGGCCAGTTGCAGCCTGATCCCGCGCAGTTCGCTTTCGATTGCATCGGTAATCCCGCTCAACCCGGCACTGGTCAGCCTGGCGGCTTCGCGTTCAGCCTCCTGGCTGGTGTCGCGTTCGGGGTGGCCTGACTTCCCCTTTGTCCTGTAACGCTTGCCATAGACAATCGTGGCAAGATCATTGGGGATAAGGTGCTCTACTCCGTCGAGGTCAAAATAGTCCTTCGCAATTACCGGTGGCGGACAGTTTTCAGACTTGCAGAGAAGATCCAGCTCCTGCCGCAATTTGTCCTTGGCACCTTTTTGCATGAGCGAACAACCGAACAGACCAAGCAGGCAGAGCAAAAATCCGCCCGTCACGACAAATAACAGATCCTGGTATCGGCTTTCCCCCAGGGACAAAATGGACAGCAGCAGGATAAAAGCCCCGAACCCCAGTCCGATACGCAGCCTTGTCACCCCGCCGTCAAACCAGAAGCGGCCTGCACGCATACGATCGCGCAGGAAAATCAGGGGATAGAGCTGTTCCAGTTCGCGCCGATGCTGTTGCAGTTCACTTTTGTGGCGCACCACATCGCGCATCAGCTGACCACAGCGCTGGCAGGTTGCTTCCCACTGCTCCGCGACCCGCTGCCGGGTTTTGACCAGATATTCCTTGTCGGATAGGTCCGGAAAGTCACTTTGTTCCAGCTCCCCGACATAATGCCGGAATTCACGCAACTGCTCCATCATTGCGCTGGGGGAAACGGGTTGCCCGGAAAAAGAAGAAGATGAAGCAGCCATCATCTTTTCCCGACTGTCCAGCAGTTCGTTGATATGAAACAACGCCCCGCGATGTTCTTCCAGCAGGAGCAGAGCCTGTCGGTCGCGTTCCGCCTCGATTTCCTTCTTGCGGGCCTCGCTGTCGCGCTTGCGCCGTTCAGCCGCGTTTGTCCGGGCAGAAGCTGCCTTACGTAGTGCCGCCTGCTTCGCAATCAGGGAGAAGAGATCCCGCTTTGCCACAAAAAGAACCCTTTCACTTTGGCTGCGCTTTGCGATGACGCCCGCGCTTCTGAAATTATTCTAACATATTGCGCTCAAACAATTAATACGACAACTCTCCTTTTAATAACCAGCTTTATGGCAAGCGGTCCCAAGCAGAAACTTGCATTAGCGGGCGTCCAGTTTCCGATCCAGTGTTCTGTATTCCTGTTTCAACGCCATCAGCCTGTTTTTTGTGTCCACAATAATATCCATGAGCCAGGCCGCATCAAGAACTGCGCCCTGGCGTTCGGATAGTCCACTCGGCCCGTGTCGGACGGGCCACTTGCTAAAGACTATCGCGCCAATGTCTTCCCGCAGGGTTCGTATCATCCCCTCAAGATTAAATCGGTAGGCACGGATATCCGGCAGGGGATATCCGCCTTCATCACAGATATATTCCAGTTCGGCACGCAGACGCCTTGCCTTACTTTTCTGCAGTTGGATCAGCAAAATTAGCAACCCGAAAAACGTCAGGGAACCCGCGACGACCGGTTCGATAATAAAACCGGACGTACTATTTCCCCGCAACAACAGAAGCAGCAAGCATCCGCTGATTCCCAGAGCAAACTTGAGGAAGGTAATCTCGCGACCAAACCAGAAACGTTTGGCAGCCATCTGGTCACGCACATACATCAGGGGGTAAAGCTGCTTCAGCTCTGACAGCTTTTTCTGCAGCTCTCCGCTCTCCTCCACCGCCTCGGCAAGCCTCGGCCCATAGGTTGCGCTGGTCGCCTTCCATAGCCCGTTAACCCGCTGCCGGGTTTTCTCCAGATATTCCTTGTCAGAGAGATCCGGAAAGTCGCTTTGTTCCAGCCTCGCCAGATAATGTTTGAAGCTGTAGAGCTGCGACATCTCCTCGCTGGGCGTAAGTCCGGGGTGGTCATCTTCCTCCCACCCCTCCAGAAAGTTGTTGATCTCAAACAACGCCGCACGGTGACTTTCAAGCAGTTCACGGTTCAGGCGGTCCCTTTCCTGCTGAAGGGCCAGCTGCGAGACCTTCCAGTTGATCTTCTCAAGGTGATCATTCGTAATCCAGGCAGCCTCTGCCATGTCAATGACGGCATGATCCGCCATCAACCCAAGAAAATCCCGCTTTGCCACAAAAAGAACCCTTTCGATACCGCACACACATGATATGAGGCGAGCCAGCTCGCTTCTGCTTTCTAACATACTGCATCAAAACACTTAATACGACAAATTTCCTTTAAAAATTCAACCTTGAAAATGCCTGTGGATGCCCTGTCCAGAGCAAGCAGTATATACCCCCTCTCACTTTATTGTCTCTTTCTGATTGCATCCATGCCCCCTTACAAATCACGTTCCCGCAAATCACTCTCCCGACGCCTGATCCCCCCGCTCTGTGCCCTCTTCGCCATTGCCCTGATCATCCTTTTGAAGCAGATCTGGCAGGAAAGATCGGCCCATGATCTTTCCGCCCAGACCTCTGCTGCAGCGCTTGTCACATCCGGAACAGGGTCGCCGATACAGGTGCCCCCGAGACCGACATCAGGCGAACAGGCATCAGGTGAACAGGCATCAGGCGAATTACAAGCTGAAGAGCTGTCCGATCCCCCCGGCAGCCCCCCGTCCGAAATGGCTGGCCTGCCCCTGCCCGCTGCCCCTGCTGACCCGAACAGGGCACTGGCTGAACAAGTTCCGCTATGGCAACCTGAGAGCTGGCGCGAAGCCAAGAACGCTGCCGATGATGTCATCTTTCAGGATCGCCCGCGCAGTTTTTACTGTGGCTGCAGGTACAGCAGTGATGGTGACAGCGACGGATCTGGCAAGATCGACCCGGTTTCGATAGAGGGGGAATCCTGTGGCTATAAAATCCAGGACAAACACAAAAACCGTGCCGGTCGGGTCGAGTGGGAACATGTGGTTCCGGCTTCGCTGATGCCAGCGCGCAACTTTGACTGCTGGACCAAAGAGGCCGACGGCAAACGCGGTTCACGCAGTCGCTGCGAGAAAGAGTCACCCGCCGCCCAGGCCATGATCTTTGATCTGCACAACCTTGTGCCCGCCATCGGGCAGGTCAATGCCCTGCGCGGCAATGACCGCTATGGCGAACTCCCCGCCCAGACCTCTGACTTTGGCCGATGCGAGATCGAGGACACCAACAGCAGCTTTGCCCCGCCGCCTTGCAAACGCGGGGATGTCGCGCGGATCTGGCTCTATATGTCTGCCCGCCACGGGGTAGCGCTGATTGCAGGAGAAGCGGACCGGTTCGAACGCTGGAGCAAGGCCGATCCCGTCAGCCCGTGGGAACGGGGGCGCCATGACCGCGTCGCCCGGCTGACTGGCATCGAAAACCCCTTTGTCGCCCGCATCCCGCCCGATCCAGCGGGTGCCTGCTGGTGGGAAAATCCTGCTGTCCCGCTGGAAGCTGCACAAAGCAGTGTTCGATAAAGCTTTTAACCCCGATAAAACTCTTAACCCCGACAAAACTCTTAACAATGACTCTCGCCGGAATAAAAATCTTCCAAAGGTTGTGATCTCCCGCTAGGATTTCCAAAAACCAAGGGCCTCCTGTCCTCGAGATTCTTTCGGGATTATTCATGCTACCTCGCTTGTTGTTACGGCTTTGCACCCCGGCTCTCCTGTCCGGATTTCTGTTCCTGCTTCCTGTTGCCCCCGCCGTTGCCATTACCCAGCAAGAGGCCATGCAGGCCATGACCCAGGGTGACTTTGCCACGGCTTTTGTCTTTTTTCACGAACATGCCGAGGCCGGAAACCCGGCCGCCCAGTATCTTGTCGGCTATATGACGGAAAGAGGCACCGGAACTGAACAGAATCAGGAACAGGCAATTCACTGGTATCGGAAAGCCGCCGAACAGGGCAACCCCGATGCAAAGCAAAGTCTGGCGAGGCTCCAGCTTATGGAAGAAGCCTCCTCGAAAAGCATGACCCCGGACCAGAAACAGTTTGAGCAGACCCTGAAAAAAGCCCAGGCAGGCGACGCTGGATCCCAGTTTGAACTGGCAGGTCTCTATCACAAGGGCATCGGCACCGACCGGGATATCCCGGTCGCTTTTGAATGGTATCTTCGCGCTGCGGCACAGGGCTATGACGAAGCCCAATACGTTCTCGGCAAAGCATATCTGGCCGGGGAAGAGGTCCCTGCCGATCCAGCAACGGGCATTCGCTACCTCGCGGCAGCTGCCATACAGGATCACATACCTTCCCTGTTTTATCTTGGCAATCAATATCTTAATGGAAACGACAACACATATGCCCTCGTCAGACAGGATACCGACAAGGGCATCCAACTGCTGACCCGTGCAGCAGATCTGGGCAGTTCGGATGCCCAGTTTAACCTCGGCATCCACTACGGCGACAAAAGGAATAAAGACCATGATCTTGCAACGTCCCTGAAATGGCATTTGCTGACAGCGGAACAGGGCAATGAAATTGCCATGCATGAACTGGGCAGGCTCTATCTTAAAAGGAACACCGAATTTCACAGCCCAGATCTGTCTTTCCAATGGTTCAAGCGCTCGGCAGATCTGGACTTCGACATGGCTTTCTACCCCCTGGGCCTGATGTATCAGGAAGGGATCGGCACTCCAAAGGATTCTGGCCTCGCCAGTTTCTGGCTCGAAAAAGGCGCGAAGGCTGATGACCGGGACGCACAATACTTTCTCGCGACCCTGCACCTGAACGGTGAAGGGGTCGAACAGGACTATGAAAAAGCCGTACGATGGTTCAAGGCCGCCGCACAGCAAGACCTGGTAAAAGCCCAATACGAACTCGCCTTGCTATATGAAAAGGGATTGGGCACAGCGCCGGACCCAAAACAGGCTGTGGCATGGATGAAACGGGCGGCAGAACAGGACCATGAACCCGCCCTCCTCGATTTGGCGCGATACTATGAAGAAGGCCTGCTCGTCCCCCGGGATGACCGCATCGCGCAGGACTGGTTCCGCAGAGCAGAAAAGCTCGGCAGTGCTGAAGGAGCCAGACATAATACCCGGATAGAAGAACAGTTCGCCAGAAAGGCACACGAGAAAAAGACCCAGGCCGCAGCTGAACAACCCTCAGGCGAACTGCCTCCCGCAACCGGGGACACAGACGAAAAGCTTGGCTTTTTCGACGCCCTGGAACGGGCGATCGCTGCGCGCAAAAGAACTGGTTCACAAAACCAGAGCCTGTTCCAGAAGCTGTTTGGCCCGGATGAAGATGAAGATGCGGCTGAATATAATGACGCACCGGGCAAAGATGACAGCTCAACAGGGGAACAGGGCACCAGCGAGTATTCTACCCGACAGGAGCAGTTAAGCCCCGATATTAGTCAGGAAGCCGGGCCGGATAGTGGACCAGATAGTGAGAATAATACAGGACAAATTGCCAGCAGCCCCCCTGCCAACACGACCAAACAACAAGAGACCTTTGACAAATCACAGGTTCCTTTCCCGAAACGCAAACCTGAAATTACTGTCACCCCGCTTCAGAGACTGTTGCGTGCCGCAGAAGGAGGAGACCCTGAAGCCCAGTTTATTGTCTCAACGCGATATTTCGATGGAGAAGGCGTGAAGCGGGATACAGACAAAGCCACTTACTGGCTTGGAAAATCTGCCGAACAGGGCTACCAACCTGCTCTTGACCTGATCGGGCTAATTCTGAGTGAACAGGTAAACCCTTATCAAGACCCGCCTCAGCCGACAGAGGAATCATCTCGCCAGTCCTCAGGATTTGACGCGGAACAGAAATCGAAAGATCACCTGGACAGTGCTACCCCGAAAACACCGGAGGATTTTCTGAATGTGGGTCGCGCCTACTATCACGACAGCGATCTGGTCAATGCCTTTGTTATGATCAAGATCGCGGCAGAAGACGGGCATGAAGATGCCCAGTTCCTGCTCAGCCGGATGTATCAGGAAGGTCAGGGTACGCCCCAGGACAGCAGCCAAGCTTTCTTCTGGATCAGGAAAGCTGCAGAACAGGGCAGCGCTACCTATCAGTACTTTCTTGGCCATAGTTATGAAAACGGCAGTGGCACAGCCGCCAACAGAAGCGAAGCCTTGAAATGGTTCAGAAAAGCAGCGGATCAAAACCTGCCGGAAGCCCAGTTCGCCCTTGGCTATCTGTATATCAACAGAATCACTCCCCCGGATTTCGCTGAAGGATTTCACTGGACACTGGCTGCTGCAAAACAAAGCCTGCCCGAAGCAGAGTACCAAATGGGCGAGATCTTTCAGAAAGGTCTGGGACGCCCCGGCGATTTACAGGAAGCGACTTACTGGTACGGCCAGTCGGCTGACCATGGCTTGGAAGCGGCACAAAAACGTCTTGATGAAATCAAGGCCCTTCTTGAATCCCGCAAGAAAACAAACTAGAGGAAATCCATAAAAATGAACATGGTAAACCCAAAGGTTGATGCCCTTTTGCAAAGTCCCAAATGGCAGGAAGAACGCAAGGCCTTGAGAACAATCGTGCTTGATTGTGATCTGGTCGAAAACGTGAAGTGGGGCAAGCTATGTTACACCTTTCAGAAAAATAACGTCGTTATGATATTTGCCCTCAAAGACCATTGTACGCTGGGGTTTTTAAAAGGTTCCCTGCTCAAGGATCGCGATGCCCTTCTCATCAGACCGGGAGAGAATTCACAGGCAATGCGCTGGTTCAAGTTTACCAGTGTTCAGGAGATAACAGAGAAACAAGCCATCCTGAAAGCCTATATTCATGAAGCCATTGAATTGGAAAAATCGGGACAGGAAGTCGATTTCAAAGAGAAAAATGAACTCGTATTTCCCGAAGAGTTTCAAACGAGACTGGAAGAAAACCCTGCCCTGAAAAAAGCCTTTACAGCTTTAACTCCCGGACGGCAAAGAGCCTACAACCTCCATTTTTCAGGTGCCAAACAGTCCCGGACCCGTATGGCGAGAATTGAAAAATCCATACCGGCAATTCTCGACGGCAAGGGGTTAAACGATCGGTAGCTCCCCCTGCCGTTCCTCCGTGAAAGGCTTTCTCTGGTTACGACAGCACAGAGCCTTTTCTACATACAGTCCCGGACAATCGAGTGTTCAAAGCTGCGTTCAAAGATCAGCTCTTCTGCCTCATAGGCCCGCAGATCAATGGTGATGTCATAGCTGTCGGCCTGCAGGGTCATGGCGACGACGCTTTCGAAGCGGATCGACCAGTCGCTGGTCCCGCCCTCTTTCTCCCTGACTTCTTTCTCCCGGGCTTCTGATTCCCGGGCCTCAGTTTTCTGTCGCGACATCCAGCAGGTCCAGGCCGAGCGCCCGGTTGCGCCCAAGGGATCATCCGGGCAGATGCTCCAGCAGTCCTCGCGCAGGTGACGGTCGCGCAGGCCGTGCGGCTGTTCGCTCTCGCCTGTGTCCTCAACCACATGATATTCGCTGCGGTTGTTGGCCAGATCGCGGCGGACCCAGCGCTCGACCTTGCCCGGCGTGTTCATTTGATATTGTGGTACCGGCACCGACGCATCAGGTTTTGGCATATCGGTTTCATCTATCGTTCCCGGCAGGGCAGCAGCGGCGTTCTTGCGGATCGGCAAGGTCACAACCGCCCCGGCCCCACATTCTATTGTCGCAGTGACGTGAAACGGCGATGGCATGATCATTGGCCAGTAGGCTGTGGAGATCGAAATACGGATGCGGTGTCCGGGCAGGAAGCGATAACCCGCATCATCCAGCGAAATCTCTACCCGCTCGGCCTGTCCCGGTATCATCGGCTCGGGTTGTTCCTGGCTCTGGCGATGGGCAAGATTGAGCAGACCAAAACTCACCCGCTGCGCGACCCCGTCAGGATGGACATCAACCAACCGGACCGCCAGATTGCCCAGCGGTGCATCGATTGCCACGTCAAGCGCCATCCGGACCTGCCCGAGGATTTCAAGTGGTGCCTCAAGCGGTTGCGTCTCAAACACCAGCGATCCCGCGTCATCACCGCGCTGATCGCCCGGCATTTCTGAATCAGGCTTGAGGGTAAAGATCTCGCCACAGGCTGTCCCGGTGTCTTGCGGCGAACAGATCGACAGCAGGGTTTCCCCGCTCGCAGCAGGCCCAAGACTGCCATCCCCGTTGAGATACCAGCTCCGCTGTTCAATATCCGGCGAGGGCCAGGACTGTTCCGCGACCCAGCGTCCCTCCTCAACTTCGCGCCAGGTGCCCGGGCGCACGTTCTGCGAAATATAGGCGCGGTAATCCGGCAGATCCTCGGCCCCGTTTTGCGCGTCTTTGAGCCAGCGGTCCCACCAGCGCAGCGCTTCCTTGTGAAAGTCGGCGCGCGGATGGGGATAGGCAAAATGCGGATACTTGTGGATCCAGGGGCCGTTGATCGCCTTGGTCACCGCCGTAAAGTTCGCAGCCGCATCCGGCGGTGCATTGCGATAGGCATCGGCCCAGCCGGAAATCACCAGACAAGGCGCAGTGATGGCGGCATAGTCCTGCCCGACCGACCCGCGTTTCCAGAAATCATCAAACCGCTGATGCGCCAGCCACCCCGCAAGGATCGGCGTTGCGCCTTCCAGCCGTTCCAGCCACTTATCCCGCCAGTGCGACCCCACCAGTGCCGGATCAGGCGGACGGTTGGCAAAACACTGCATCACCCCGGCCCAGCCGAGGTTGCTGTAGAGATGGCAACCGTTCTTGTAATGGATGTCACAGTTATAACGATCCGTGGTCGACCCGATAGAGATCACAGCCTTGAGCGCTTCCGGCCGCAATGCCGCAATCTGCAGTGCATTAAACCCGCCCCAGGAAATCCCCATCATCCCGACCTTGCCGCTGCACCAATGTTGCGCAGCAATCCAGTTGATCACCTCAACCCCGTCTGCCAGCTCCCGCGGCGAGTATTCGTCATCGAACACGCCGTCACTTTCCCCGGTGCCACAGATATCCACCCGGACCCCGGCATAACCGGCAAGGGCAAAAATCGGGTAGTTGCTTTCATCTCGCGGCGCGGTGCCATCGCGCTTGCGATAGGGCAGATATTCGAGAATGGCCGGAACCGTCCCGCCCTCTTCCAGAGCAACCCGTGGCATCCAGACCCGGGCCGAAAGCCTGCGTCCATCCTTCAGACCAATCCAGATGTTCTCCCACTCGACAAAACCATCGTGTTCGATCACCTCTCCTGCCAGATGAGTTACCGCCATATTAGCCTTCTCGGGATGATCATGTCCGGGCACCACATTTTCCTTGCCTGATAAATATCCGACACGCCGCAACAGACGTTCAGAACATTATAATTCACCATAGGATCAAAAACTTATCAGCAGGGATCGTCAAGAAAATACCATTCGATATTTACAGGAAAGGAACAACCTGCCGGAAAACGTCCTTCACAGGGCAGGAAAGTACCGCCTCTCTGATTGTGTTCCCCCAAAACAAATAAACTTCCTATTTCCTGCTATCATAGATACAGTCTTGCAGAATAATGATCTCGGATGCTTTTCGTCTTCGCAGATAAAGCAGCTGCTTGAGAAGAATACAACAGAATGGCTATACTCTCGGGGATACAGCCATAACTGTACATAGTGGGGGAATTCATGAAACGTTTCGGGCCTGTTCTTGCCTTGTCTGTTTACACAGCCTTATCTTTCATTTCGACGTCTGGCATTTCCAGCCCGGCCCTTGCCGATGATTACAGTGATGCTGTCCAGGCCTATCAGCGTGGGGACTATGAAGACGCGTTCGAGCTGTACAGTGCTGCCGCCGAAGCAGGCTCGGCACCGGCCCAGTTCAACCTCGGACGTATGTATCGTCAGGGATACGGCACCCGGAAGAATTCCGAGCAGGCTTTTGTCTGGGTCAAACGGGCGGCTGATCAGGGCTATGTAATTGCCCAGGAACGGCTGGGGGATCTCTACGCCCTGGGTCAGGGACGCCCGCTGGATTACGTCGAGGCCTACAAATGGTATGGCCGGGCTGCTGAACAGGGACTGGCCCGGGCCCAGTACAAATTTGGCTTCATGCACGCAGACGGCCAGGGTACGGAACAGGATTACGATCAGGCTTTCTTCTGGTATCTCAAGGCGGCAGAACAGGGATTTGCCGAGGCACAATACGCCCTTGCCGTGGCATACAACACCGGGCTAGGCGCTGCTGAAAATGCCAAATCGGCCCTGCCGTGGTACGAAAAGGCGGCTCAAAAAGGCGTAACGGACGCCCAGTACGACCTCGCCAGCCTTTATGATAAAGGACGTGGCACCAGTGCAGACCCGGCCCAGGCATTCTTCTGGTACGCAAAAGCCGGGGCAAAAAGCGACCCCCAGGCCCTCGCGGCTCTTGCGCGTCTCTACTTTGAGGGGCGGGGTGTTAGCCAGGATCTGGTACAGGCCCACAGCCATGCGGCACTAGCGCTGGAGTATGGCGTCCACGATGAAGAAGGGATCACCGCCCTGCTTGAGAAAATCTCGAGCGAAATGAACGAGAACGAGATCCTACAGGCCAACAAGCTTACAGCGGAATGGATTACCAGGCGTAACAACCAGTAAACCGTTCTGGTCCGAACAAAGCAGAACAAAGCAGAGAGATAACCCAGACCCTAAAACCGGTTTAGCTGGGCTTCTGGCCCGTGATTGTTGGAACTGTGCCACAAAACTGTTCGTCTGCCGTCTTTACCCTTCCTTCAGAAAGCGGGCATAGAATTAGCACGATTTTACAGATATACTAAGCAATCACAGTAACCTGGCCGTTCCAACACGAGAGGAAATGGCAAGATGAAACCTGTACTGGCCCGAATTCTGGTTCTGTTGATTCTTCTGCTCGCTCTGGTCAGCGGCTGGTTGCTGCTGATGATCCCGGATGACAATGCCGACGCAATTGCTGCACTGGAACGCGGCGACAAGAAAGAAGCCTTTGCCCTCTACAAAACCGCGGCCCAGAAAGGAGACCGCCTGGCCCAGACCGAGCTGGGCATCATGTACAACCGCGGCACAGGAACACTTAAAAACCAGAAAGAAGCTTTCAAGTGGCTGAGCAAGGCAGCAGAAGGCGGACAGGGAAGAGCCCAGTATTATCTGGCACACATGTACAGCAATGGCTATGGAACTGAACAGGATAACCAGAAGGCTCTTTTCTGGTATCAGAAGGCCGCAGACAAGGGTATCGAAGCCGCCTATCTGCCGCTGGGGCTGATGCACCTTACCGGAAAAGGCCCTGACGGAGAGATCGAGATAGACACTGCAGGTTTGAACGGTCAGATCACGCTGGAACTCTCGGGTGAGTTATCTAGTGAAGCTTCTCCTGGCGAGAACATTTCCACATCGGCCTCGACCAACAGTCTCCCGGCCTCCGCAATTACAGATCCACGTGCCGCCTTTCCCTGGTTAAAAAAAGCGGCAGAACTCGGAAGGCCAGAGGCAGAATATCTGCTTGGACTGCTGTATCAAAAAGGGGAAGGCCTGCCGAACAAAAACAGTGCGGAAGAAAACATGGAACAGGCCGTGTTCTGGTTTGAAAGAGCCGCCAAGAGCACGCATGTCGACGCCCAATATGCCCTCGCCCAGCTTTTTGACGACCGCGGCAGCAACCAAGAAAACCAGAGCCAAGCCTTTCGCTGGTACCAGCAGGCTGCAAACCAGGGACATCCCAGAGCCCAGTACCGTCTCGGCACCTTCTACCGCGATGGCAAAGGTACTTTGCCCAACGACTGGCAGGCCGCAACCTGGTTCAGCAATGCCGCCAACCGCGGCTTTCTGGAGGCCCAGTTTGCGCTGGGAGAGCTTTATCAGAGCCAGAACGAACTGGGCCCGGATTACACCAAGGCATATATGTGGTTTGGTATTGCCACGCTTAATGGCCACGAAGAAGCGCTGGAACGCAAAAACACTGCAGCCCGACAGCTTCAGCCCGAGGCAAGAGCCGCTGCGGAAAAGCTGATTGCTGACTGGCAAAAAAACCGGAACCAGCCAGCCCGTTAATCTGCGGTTGCGCGCTTGATTTTCTGATGAGTATCTTCATTGACACCGATTTTCCAGTACGCGCTGACATAGCTGTCCTCGCGCGGGATACCGCGTTCCTGCAAAAGGTGAACACGCAGCTCCTTGACCACAGAGGCTTCGCCCGCAACAAAAATACTGGGTCGGCCAGGTCTCCAGCGGATCGCGCGGATAAACCGGCTTTGCTCTTTGCTGGGTTTTTCCGGGGTCGGGTTCACCAGCCAGTGAATATCGATCCCTTCCGGGGCATCAATCTCCTGGCGGTCGTCTTCTGACGTAATTTCAAACACGGCTGTACCAACAGCATCACGTGGAATTTCTTCCAGCGCAGCGGCAGCAGCGGGAATAGCCGTCATATCAGCAGCCAGTAAAAACCAGTCTGCGTTCAGGAAGGTCATCTTTTTCGGGCCAGGCCCAAACAGGCCGATAAAATCACCGGGAATGGCACGTTGGGCCCAGTTGCTCGCGGGGCCTCCACTGCCCTCCCCTTCCGGACTTTCCTCTTTTCCCTGATCCTGACCATGTAAGGCAAAGTCAATATCAATTTCCCGCAGATCGGGCCGATGATGACGAATGGTATAGGTTCGCGTCACCGGGCGTTGTCCTTGCTCGATCTGGGACAGAAAGCCTGCCGGATCAATGTCCGGCTCTGGGATCAACAGCTTCACATGCGCCCCTTCCTGCCCCTCGGGGAAATTGCGCAACCCTTCTCCACCCAGCGTCACCCGCAACATATGCGGGCTTAGCTGACGTCGGCTGATCACCGAAAGAATGCGGGGCAATCTGGCTTTCGGGCGTTCAGTGACAGAACCATCAGCAACGGGACCATCATTGGCAGCCCCCGTGGGAAGAGGCCGCAGGGACGCCTGTTCCCTCAAAACCTTGGGAACATTCCAGCCTGCGCCAGCTGCCGACGCCGTTGATCGTCCATCAGTCTGCCCTGAAGGCGAAACAGGGGCTTCTTCTGTTCTGGACGATGCTGCTCTGGTCTTGTCTGTCATCAAACTATCCCCCTCAAGATAGAAGCACTCATATAGAGTTTGCGGTTTTCTGTTCTGCCATATAGGGCGTCGTCACGATCAGTTCAATGAGAATAATTCTCAATTAAAGCAATAAATCGTGAACAGGAAAATCGCGACACGCTGTAAATTTAAAATCCATGCGTGTTATAAGGATACGCGGCAAGGTAGCAAGCAGCATTTCTGGCGAGACAAAAAAGAACACAGCCCAACAGGAGGTATCCATGTCTGATCTTAAAATCACATCCTGGAACATCGAGCACATGAAACGCCTGTTCGAAACCGGGGGCAGTGCCACTGTCCAGCAACGGCGTGCCCGACGACGGGAATCAGTCGCCGCCGAGATCACAGCCCTTGATGCCGATGTACTCTGCGTTCTTGAAGGCCCCGCTTCGGCTACGGACATGAAGGAATTCTGTGACAATGATCTAGCGGGTAAGTGGCAACTGATCGAAGCGGCAGATGACCAGTATGGCATCCGGGGCAGCCAGTACATCTGGTTCCTGGTCAAAAATCATCTTGCTTCTGATGCCTCTCTTCTGCCTGTTGCGACCTTTCGCGAATTTGCCGGGGAAAGCTGGAAAGTTCACTATTGGGGCGATTTCGAGGAACAGACCCACCGCCATTATCGCACCCCGCAAACCCTGTTGCTTGACTGGCGCGGCGAACGGCTGGAGTTTATCGGCCTGCATCTCAAGAGCAAGTTTGTCCAGCGAGGCGCCTCTGACTGGGCAGCAGGCGGACAGCAAAAGCAGGATTATATCCGTGCGGCAATCAAGGCGCGCATCAAACTGACCACCGAAGCCCAGAACGTCCGCAACTATATCGATCGCAAGTTTGCCCAGCTGGCCGCACCAAACATCTTTGTCATGGGCGATCTCAACGATGGTCCCGGCAAGGAGTATTTCGAACGCCAGTATCTGTTTTTTGATCTGCTCTCCAACATCCAGGGGGATGTGTTTTTTGCCCGACGTTTCCTCAACCACGCCCTTTTTGATGCACCCGAAGAGCTGCGCTGGTCGGTAAACTTTCAGGACTTTGTCGACCCCGAACGCGATCCGCATATCCTGCTCGACCATATTCTTTTTACCCAGGCGCTGGTGGATGGCTCCAAACCCTTCGAGATCAGATCCGGTGCCGGCAGGGTCGAGCACGAAATCCACGAAGAAATCAATGCCCCCCTGCCTCAATACGCCCACAGCAGCGACCATCGTCCCGTCTCGGTTACTCTGTCAGAAAAATGAAGAAAAAATAGAATTTCAACTGCTTGTGATGGATCAAAAGCGCATTTACTGTCACACTGTGACAAGTTTTTCTGTCCTGACAGCGGGCAGGAAAAAGAGGAGACGAACTCTGGCACAACAAGTTTAAAGAGTTGGAAAAAAAGTGATTGTTCGCCTGATTGCCGCCTGTTGTTTTTTTGTCATTGCAAATGGTTCCGTCCAGGCAGAGGAACCCCGCAAAGCCCAGATTTTTGCGGGTGCATTTTTTCCCTTTATACTGGAACAGGATAACGAAGGGACGCCACGGGGATTATCGGTCGATATCCTTGAAAGAATTTCCGCACTAACCGGAGATCCAATCGAGGTAAAGGTCTATCCCTGGGCCCGGGCACAGCAGTTGCTAAAGCAAGGCACCGTCAATGGTCTTGTTGGCCCCTACCGCTCTGCGGAACGGGATGGCTACATGACCTATTCCAACACTCATTTTTACGAAGATCGCATGGTGCTGTTGCAGCGCAAGGACAAGCCCGTCCCCTGGGATGGTGATTTCAGATCCATGAGCAGTTACAGTATCCTGACAATCAACGGCTGGGCTTACGGACCGGAATTTGATGCAGCGCGGCCCCTGCTTAGAACCGAGAAGGTTGCCACGGCAGCACAGGCCCTGTTGATGCTCCGCAATGACCAGGTCGATCTCGTTGCCCTGAACGAGCGAAATGCCTTGTATGAGATAAGGAAAGAAGCAGCGCTGGAGGAAATAGAGATCAAGGAGCCAGAGTTTCGAACTGTAGTCGGCTATTTTGCCTTCCCCAGGGAAAATACAGACCACGCTTTTCAAAAGCGGTTTAACGACGCGCTCGATCACCTCGCCGCCACCGGAGAAATCAACCAGCTTTCTGCCCGTTACGGCCTCTCCTACATTGGCAGAGTAACGAACTAGACGGGCAGAATATCACAAGGACAAATACCGAAAAAACAAGGAGGTAACTCTTCCCTCGGCCCATAAAAAAACGCGCCCCCGGATGAGAGGCGCGTTCACAGGTTTTTTGTCTTCCGTCTGCAACAGCAGATCCGGCTAACTGTTCAATACCTTCAACAGACGATCTGCACGTCCTGCCAGGTCTTCGGCAATGCCCATGACCTCTCCGGCAACAGTGTGGACCTGATCAACGTTCTGGGTCACGCCACTGATGTTTGCTGTAATATCATTCACACCGGAAGCCGCCTCGCCGACGTTTCTGGCAATTTCCTGGGTCGCGGCTCCCTGCTCTTCCATAGCAGCGGCAATCCCCGAAGCCCCCTGGTTGATATCACCAATCGACTTGGTAATATGGGCAATGGCTGTTACGGCACTACCAGAAACTTCCTGAATTTCCGCAACCTGTATCTTGATATCTTCAGTGGCCTTGGCCGTTTGGGTCGCAAGCGCCTTGACCTCGGAAGCAACAACGGCAAAGCCCTTGCCTGCCTCGCCCGCCCGTGCCGCTTCAATCGTCGCATTAAGTGCCAGCAGATTGGTCTGCCCGGCAATATCATTAATCAGACTGACCACGCGATCAATCTTTGCCGAGGCCTCTGACAGGCCGCGCACCAACTGATTGGCCTGTTCGGCTTCGGTAAAGGCATTTGTTGCCATCGTAGAGGAACGAGAAACCTGCTGGTTGATTTCCTTGATCGATGCATTGAGCTGATCGGCGGCAGACGCAACAGTCTGGGTATTTACTCCGGCTTCTTCAGCGCCTGCAGCGACAGTAACGGTACGTTCCGCCGCTTCGGATGCCGTGCGGTTCATCGACTGGGCACTGTTGTTCAACTGGCTTGAAATCGAGGCAATCGCATCAACCATCTCGCCAAAGGTTTTCATCTTGTTCTCGACACCGTCTGCTGCAGTATTGATCTGCTGGGCGGCTTCACCAAAAGACCCGACCATGCCATGAACCGCAATTCTACGGAAATACTGGTTTTTCGAGATAAAGCCCAGGCAGGCTGTTGATTCCCGGACATAGGCATCCGTGCGGTCGATCATTTCGTTGATCCGGTTGCAGAGTTTGCGTTCAACGTTGTCTTCAGGGGTAATATCCAGAATACGGGCTTCAAAATTACCCTGGCAGATCGCTTCGCAGACCTGAAGTATCTGCTCCAGGGCTTCCGGGCGGATACCTTTACTCTGAACGGTTTCTTTTTTCCGCGCAAACATACTCAATCCTCCCGGGCCAGAGTGGCAATGAATTCATTATAGGACTGGTTTTTCTCGGCCAGGATCTGGTTGAGGGCTTCAATTGACTGCTTGATACCTTCCTTGCGATTACTGTTGGCATCTTCAATTTTCTTGAGCTTGTCATATAGCGGTTCGATGATTTTCTTGATCGTCTGCGGGTTTGGTACTCGCCGGGTAGAGTGATAACCAACGATTTCCCCATTGACCGTACTGGGGGTCACATGAGCAATCACCCAGTAATGATCCCCATTTTTGGAGGAATTCACCACATAGGCGAAAATTTCCTCGCCCTCGGCCAGGTTTTTCCACAAAAGCTCGAAAATAGCCCGAGGCATATTGGGATTGCGGATGATGTTATGAGGCTTACCGATCACCTCACTCTCGGAGTAACTCGCTATTTGCAGAAAAATATCATTCGTATAGGTCAAACGCCCTTTGAGATCTGTCTTGCTGACGATCAAATCATTGCGGTCAAAGAAGAGTTCCTTGCCTGGATATTGCATGTTTCATTTCTCCCATTCGCCCATCTGGCGAGCAGGAACATTATGTAAAATAAAAATTAATCAGAAATTAAATAAACACAATATGAATACAAAATAAAAAATTCTAATTCTTAAAATAAACAAATATTTACTTACAATTCATAAAAACAGAACATCACAACCAAGAGTTTAATTTTATCTCTTAAGAACATAAAATCACAAGTCTCCGTTTTTACTTAAAACCGCCCCTAACAAACTCTTGCTTGAAAAATAATTTCTGCATCAACGGGTACGTTTACACTTCAACCAAATCGATAAAATCCATCATCCAGCTATCCGTAACGGGCACTTTCAGCTATACTTGGGCAGGTTTGGTATAGTGCAGGCGTTATTGACTTCACCATCCGCCTGGATTTCTGGAAACAGGCCGCTCTCTGGCGCCTTATCCCGGGCATCTTTGGCTGACAGGATCAGGAGGGGCGTCCCCAGTTGACGATCTCTACGGGAAAGGTACAACCAAGGCGATTGGCACTCCATCACATCCTGTTCATCGGGTTCACCATCATATCAACCCTGCCGGTTTTTTTTCTGGCCACCTGGGCTCAGAAATCGGCACAGAACAGGGAAATGGCAATCGTCGAGGACAAGCATCTGCTTTTTGCAACCAACATTGCGAGCAGGCTGGAAGACTATGTTGCCGATACGGAAAATCTGTTCAGGGTCCTTGCGCAAAGCATGCTAACCGACCTGCCTTCCTCTCAGATTTCAGAGCTGCTCCAGGGGATCGACTTCAACCACATCTGCCTTATCGCCCCGGACGGCACCCAGTTGAAGCATGTCGAGAAAAACGCCCTGGGCGAGGTCCGCCCAGAGATCACCCCTGATCAACTCACCCGTCTGGGGCCAGAGCTGCTGTTGGCCGGATCAAAAGTGGGCGAGATCATCTTCAGTCGCGTTTTACCGGACGAAAACGGTGCCCCCAGTCTTTTTATGATCCGGGCTGAAAACAATGGGAATTACACCGTTGCAAACCTTTCCACCGGGTATCTCTCCGAAGTTGGAAAAAGTGTCGCCTTTGGCAAGAAGGGGCATGCGGTCATTGTTGATCAGACCGGCCAGGTCCTGGCCCACCCCAATCCTGCCTGGCGCAACAGCATGGAAGACCTTTCAAAAATCAAGCCGGTCGCCCTGATGCTGGCGGGTAAAACCGGGATAACCACCTTCTTTTCCCCCTTTATACAAGCCGAGATGATTGCCGCCTACACCACTGTACCCCGCATTGGCTGGGGCGTCATGATTCCCCAGCCTCTGAGCGAGCTTCAGGAGGAGACCGGCGAGCTGCACCTCGCCGCCATATTTATCACTCTCTTCGGGATCATCGCTGCGGCCATGACCAGCTGGTGGCTGGCCCGCTATCTGACCCTGCCAGTACAGTCTGTCGTCAAGGCTGCCGGGGAAATCAGGGCCGGACATCACGACACCCGTGTTCCCGCCTTCTCCTCTCTGGCGTCACGGGAAGCAGATGAACTGATCGCCGCTTTCAACAGCATGATCGAAGAGATAGAAAAGGTAGAACTGCAGCTTAAACAAAGTGAACAGCGCTTTCGTGACTATGCCTCAAGTGCGTCAGACTGGTTTTGGGAAATCGACAGTCAGGGACGTCTGATCTGGGAAATCGACAGCAAACAAGCAGGAAACTGGGGTTTGAATTTTAATGATGTCAAAGGGCGCACACGAGAAGAGCTCGCTGGCGATCTGATGTCGGATGAGCAATGGCGCCCCTACCGCAAAGCTCTGGCTGAAGGAAGTGAGATCAAGGGGTTCGAATACTGTTATCTCGGAAAGGATGGGGTCGTTCACCACGCTGAGGTTGACGGGAAACCACTTTTCGATTCAGAAGGGAAATATATCGGTCACCGCGGCGCGGCATCAGACATCACAGCCCGCAAACAGATCGAGGAAAAACTGCAACAGGCCCTGGCTGAAGCCGAAAGAACCAGCGAAGCCAAATCCGAATTTCTCGCGACCATGAGTCATGAATTCCGCACCCCGCTAAACGCCATCCTCGGGTTTAGCGAAATGATCCACACGCGTTATTTCGGTCCTCTGGGCTCGGATAAATACGGCGACTACGCCAGGCATATCCACGAAAGCGGCGCACACCTTCTTGCCTTGATAAACGATATTCTCGACATCGCTTCTGTCGAAGCCGGAAAACGGACCCTGCTGCGGGAAGACATTGATATCAAAGTTCTTTTTAGTAAGTGTCTTTCCACAATAGAGAAAAGCGCCGAAGAACGCGACATCGCCCTTTCCCTCAACCTGCAGGAACCGCTTCCCCTGCTGCAGGCAGACACCCGTTCCCTGACCCAGATCACCCTCAACCTGCTTTCCAACGCCGTAAAATTCACCAACCGTGGCGGCAGCATCGCCCTTTCTGCCAGGGTTTGTAACGGGCAAATGCGTCTTTCCGTCCAGGACACGGGAATCGGGGTTGCCTCGGAAATGATCCCCGTTATCACCGAACCCTTTGCCCAGGCAAACTCGAACTCCCCGCGTGCCCGGCAGGGCAACGGGTTGGGACTTTATATCGTCAAATCCCTGGTCGAGGCACAGGGCGGAGAAATGACAATTGAAAGTGCCCTGGGCAAAGGCACCACCATCACCATTCTCTTTCCGCTTGAACAGGAGGGGGAACAACCGCCATCCCGGGACGATGTTCCCGAAATCATCGGCGAACGTCCCCGCTCTGTCCGGGCAAACCGCTCACCCCAGGTAAAACAGACAAAAACACCACCAGAGAAACACCCCAAAGCCGTGCCTAAAAAGCAGAAATAAAATCACAGGGGATTACAGGTGGAGCATCACGCCTCCAGAAGCTTCCTCTGAACCTGATAGATGACAGAGCTCTTACCAAGAAGCTCAAGGCCGGATCTGCAAAAAAACAACGGCCAAGGCTTCATCAGGAACACAGGAACTATTCATGTATTCCAATATCTTACCGCGCAGCATTTTTGAAAAAAAACCGCAACATTACCCTTGTGATAACAGGGATAAAAAATAGGCAAAAACTCTTGAGAATACAGGCTGGCGAGAAAACAGCTCAGGTTACTCACCTTTACCCTGTCCGATATTATCGGTGCGCATCTTGAAGACCTTGCCACCACGTATCACCGTACGATCCTGCCCTTTACGGCTGGTCAGCGACAGCCGCTGACGCCAGTTGGCAACCGTTTGGGGGGATGTCCCCACCTGGCGGGCTATCTCGCGATCAGACCAGTTCCGGCGCTCCGGATCTTTCAGATAAGCCGTAATAGCTTCACGTTTTTCGGCATTTGTCAGACGGGGTTCATCACTGCTTTCACGCAACAGACGCTGCTCCAACGCATCAACCCGCGCCTGTAACGCAGCAATTTCACCATCCCGGCTTTCCAGAAGGTTCTGGGCCCAAGTCCCCCACTGCTCCATCTGGGCAACAGACTCACGCAGACTGTCCTGTAATTGTTTCAAACGCTCGACAGAGGCCGTGTCCGCCCTGCCCCCGTCTGCTTTTCGACGTCCAGCCATAAACCTATGCCTCGACCCGCGCCGTTTTCGTCCCGACAGGAGTTGTAATCCTGAAGCCAGGCTCTTCAAAACCGGGATCGTCATTGCCCGGGCGACTGGCCGTCGCCGTTACCGTGTAGTGACGCTGTTCCACAGGAGCCCAGCGATACTGCTGCCCCCCTTCATTATCGCGCCCCCCGACAAGATCAAGCGCCCCTTGCCCCTTAGCCCCAGAAGACGAAGACGAAGAAGAGAGTTTTTTCCCGACCGGCTGGTTTGGACCCGAGGAAGCAGAAGGCATTACACCCGCCGTTCCATTTCGCACAGCACCGGGAGCCGGGACCATAACCTGTTCATCAAAACGGACATCCTTTTTCAAGGTGCCAGTATCCTGATTTTTTTTGTCGTTGCCTGCCGACTTTAGCTGCTCCATCTCACGGAGAAGTTCCAGAGCCTCTGACCGCGACCGCGACAGATCACGAAAGAGTTTCTCTGCTTCTTCTCGTCGGTTCAACGCCTCTTCCATCTGCACAGCAAGCGCCTTACGAACACCGGAGAGTTCACGTTCCAGTAAAAAACGCTTTTCCTGTTCTTTCTTGATAACTGCCGATTTCTCCTCAACGGCCTGACGCAGGGTTGCGATCTGCAACTCTTGACGGGCAAGGGACCACCGTAAAGATTCAAGCTGGTGTTCTTGCGCCTGCTCCTGAGCAGATGCAAACTTGCCACCTTCCGCAACGGAGGTCCCCACCATCAGCTCCTGAAAGCTGACTCCTGCGCTGGCGAGCAAATGCCTGGCACGACCAAAAGCTGCCGAAGCCTCACCCTCGACCGCTGAATCAAGCAATGCCACCACTTTCTCGAACCGGCGCATATCCAGTTGCGTTCTCTTCACAGTGTCCCCCTGCAGAGCGCTTGTCGCGCCCATCTATATATTTTGTTAGATGATAGTATTAATCTTAATTAACTAATGCAACTATAAAATTAGATAGTTATTGAATTTAATTATATCTATCAAAGCACAAGCCCCATGATCCCTTACAAATAGCGCCTTTCCCGCCAAGCATCACATATTCAAGGCGCCCCTGAAGGCTCCTGCCAACTTTGGCAGATCGACAATTGGTAAGTGGAGTAGGAAAGGAAGGTGTGTAAACGTGTCAGTAGCCTGACTGCCAAGAAGGACAAGGGATGCTGAGGTTAAAACCCGATTGCATACCCCCTTAGTTTTATTTCTCGCTGCGATCCAGGTCAGTTTTGCCAGATCCGATTGCCAGATCCATTCGGATACGACGGACTGGCTTGACCAGATGTCGTCAGCCTGATGCCCTCTTTACCCACAAAGACGCCCTGGAGCCTTGTCGAGCACTTTACGCTGATTTTCAGCATAAAAAATGGATGAAGGCAGGTGGTTCGATCCTGCTGTCATTTGCCTCGGAACCAACAGGAACTTCTTCGCCGAGCGGGTGACCGACCTTTCCCTCAAGCACCTAAAAAGACCAAGGCCCTATAACTATGCGCCAGAGATCTGTTCCCCGAACCTGCTCGACAGTCATTGCCGTCAGGTTATGCCCCCCGGAAGGCACCCGCAAGACTCCCGGACGTTCTTTCCTGGAAAGCTGTCCTTTTGAAGAACGTCCTGAGCCACAGATGTGCCTGATACAATCCGGAGGGATATTACTAACGGAGATATAGACAGAGAAATATCGACATTGGTTCTGTTATGCCCATACTGTCTCTTTATTTACCTCCGCAAAGCCATTTCTGGCTACTGGATCTGGATAGCCAATGCAATTCTGTTCCAGGCATTGATTGTTGTGACCAGCATTATGATCTGGCCAATCTGCTCTTCGTTGAAATGTTCTTGTACTTGAGCATAAACACGATCTGTAACTCCCTGTCGGGATATATGGGTCATTTCCTCTGTCAGAGCCAGAACAGCACGTTCCTGATCAGAAAACATCGGGGACTCTTTCCAGGCGGATAAGGCGAAAATACGTTCAACAGCCTCTCCTTTCCCCAGTGCTGCTTTTGTATGCATTTGGATACAATAGGCACAGCCGTTTATTTGAGAGGCCCGGATTTTGACAAGCTCGATCAAAATGGGCTCAAGATCCGAGGTTTCCAAATACTTTTCCAGCCCGAACATGGCGTCATAGGCGGCGGGCTGGACTTTGGCAATATCAATACGCGTCATATAAAATCTCTTGTTTTTGAAGGATGATTTAAAGGATGGAAAGTTTTTTTACCCTCAAGTATTGTTGTAAAAAATGCATATTTTGTATTTTTATAATTGCTAAATCAGCACTAATGGCAAGATGACATCACCATGCTCAAACTTGATGACCTAAAGATATTTATCGCCACAACAGAAGCAGGGAGTTTTGTCCAGGCAGCGCGGCACCTGGACATTGCGCCATCCGTTGTTAGCAGAAGCATCAAAAACCTTGAGCTACAGCTGAAAACGACACTGTTTAACCGCACAACCCGCAAGATTACCCTGACGGGTGAAGGGGTATGGTTGCGGAATCGTGCGATAAAAACACTGGATAACCTGCACGAAATTCGCTCACACTTTGCCGATAACAATGCCGAACTTGAAGGGCATTTGACTATTGATGCCGCGACATCTTTTACACTGCATATGCTCGCGCCAATTTTGTCAAAATTTACAGATCTTTACCCGGGGATCCGCCTTTCACTTGAGGGGAATGAAAACATTACTGATCTGATTGAAAAGAAAGTCGATATTTCTATTCGGATTGGCGAGCTGAAAGATTCCGGGATGAAGGCAAGAAAAATAGGTTCCGTTCGGCGGGCCTTTTTTGCCTCGCCAGATTACATTCACAAGCATGGAAAACCTTTGGATGTAACAAGCCTGAAAGACCATAAGTGCCTCGGGTTCTCACAAGCACCATCCCTCAATAACTGGCCGATCAAGACAGAAAATGGGGACTGGCTGAAAATCACCCCCCATTTGACTGCCAATAACAGTGAAACACTCAAACAGCTGGCTCTGCATGGCAATGGAATTCTGTGCCTTTCAGACTTCACTGTACGAACGGAAGTTGCACGAGGAGAGCTCGTGCCCATTCTTGAAAATCAGATTGTGCCACATGCAATCCCGATATCTGCGGTTTACTATTCCGAGCACAATGTCGTTAGACATATCCGGGTGTTTTTGGATTTTTTGGCAGAGCATGCCGAGTTTTAAGAACATTATGCAAAGGTTGTTTGGCGTCAATGTTCTGAAGGGATCAGGCGCTGATATGTTTTTCTCGCGCTCTTTCTAAAATCAGACGAATAATTAAATGATCAGCGTCAAATAAAGACACAGCCTGACATATAACCAGGACATATTTATTGGTCCTTCCGATGTGGAGCCTGAACGACCAAAGCGGCGATCCATCGGCAAAAAAGCCCGCAAAACACCTCACTGGATAGAGACATTGAGGTGGAGAGAATAACAGGCTGGCAGGAGAAACAAATACCTCCCCCGCCCCGGACATAAAAATCGCGACAACCAGAGAGAACCCCTTAGGGTGAAACCGTCAGAAGTGTGCGTTCTTTTTCCGGCACAGGCTGTTCATAACAATCCACATTTGCCAGAGAACGATAACAATAGGCCGCAGGTTCGGACGCATAGATAATGGTTATTTCCTCAGGATCGGCTTTTTGGGTACTGCAGGCCGCCAGTCCCAACAGCACCCCGCCCAGAACGAGAGGACGGGTTCGGGATATTTTTGCCAGAATAGCCCGGTGTAAAAACCTGATAGAAAGATCTGAAGCGGTCACCATCATTCCCAAACCATGCATCTCTTCACCTCCGGGCAATCATAACACAAACTGTCTTCACTTTCCTTACAAGTTTCGGGCCAGTTTCCTGAAGACAAAATTATTTTCGACCGATGGCCTGGTTTTCATGGCAGGTCGGATATTGAAAAAGAAACTCTTTATTAACAGGTTAGGTTGCAAAATGGCTTCAGCATAACGTTTAGAAATCTTGGTTTTACCAACCAGTCATTCCTTAAGCGCTGTTCAGATAACGAAGAGGAATGTCCCTGGTACCGGTCTCGCTGGTGGATGTTCTCATCAGAAGATCGGAAAGAGCAGAGGATGTCAGCAATGCCAGCCACTCCCCCTCCCAGAGGAAAAGCGCCGCCAGGACGTGATCGTGAGCGGGATGACGACGATGATGACTTTGAACACATCGAGAGCGAACTGGATGATCTGAGCCACGCCGAATTTCTCACGCTATACAAAGAAGCAGGCGACAACCTTCTTTTTGCCAAGCAAAAACAATGGCATAGCATGGCATATCTCACCCTCGCCTTTGTTGCCATATACCTGCTGGCCCGGGCCAATGTTCACGATCTCAAATTCGTCAACTATCTTTCTGCCTGCTCGTTTATCCTCAGCATCTTCGCTATCGTCACGGAAATATTCCTGCAGTTCTGGCAGATCAACGAACAGCGCAAGATCCGGGATATTGCCGAACATCTCTCGACCTCGGCCCAGCATGTGCGCTCACTCAAATCCAGCGGCGAGTCAGACATTCACCGCTACATTATGCTCTTTATGCTGATGGCCTATATCGTCATGGCCCAGATTGCCCTGATCCGTGCGCTCTGGAATTTAACCGGCTGATCGCTCCTTGCCCTCCAAGCCGGAGCACACGTGACAAGGCCCGCCAAAAGCGGGCCTTGTGTTATCTTGATGAATTGCCTCTCAATCCGGGAGGGTGCAATCAGACCAGCGGCTCAAGGATAGAGACATAGCTGGCAACCGCCGCCCCGCCCATATTATAGATCCCGGCCAGTTTCGGGTTTTTCACCTGCACTTCCGAAGGTGCAGTTCCCGTCAACTGCATGGCGGACAAGACGTGCATGGACACACCTGTCGCCCCCACCGGATGACCTTTTGATTTCAGTCCTCCCGAAAGATTTACCGGCAACTTGCCCCCGGGATAGACCCATCCTTCTTTCAGAGCGCGAAACCCTTGTCCCGGGGCGGTGAGACCCATGGCTTCATATTCAATCAGCTCGGCAATGGTAAAACAGTCGTGGGTCTCGACAAACGACAGGTCGTCCAGCGTGACATCAGCCCGTTGCAAGGCCTGATGCCAGGCCCGGGTACAGCCCTCAAAACGCACAATATCGCGTTTGCTCATGGGCAGGAAATCACTGACCTGACTTGTGGCGCGAAAGCGTACAGCCCGCTCCATCTGCCGGGCGGTTTCCTCGTCTGCCAGGACCAGTGCCGCGGCACCATCAGAGACCAGTGAGCAGTCCGTGCGTTTCAGATTGCCGACCACCACCGGATTTTTATCCGACAGGCTGCGACAGAACTCATAACCCAGATCTTTGCGGATCTGCGCCAGCGGATTGTGAACACCGTTGGCATGATTTTTAGCTGCAATATGGGCCAACGCGTCGGTCTGCTCGCCAAACTGCTGATAATAGAGATCACAGATCCGGGCAAAAACCCCGGCAAAACCGCCCCGGATATCGCCTTCCTCTTTCAGATAGGCCGCCTTGAGCAGGGTCTTGGCAATGTCTTCTCCCGGCAGGGCAGTCATCTTTTCCACCCCGACCACCAGAACAATACGCGCCGCGCCGGATTCAATAGCCCGCAAGCCATGATGAATGGCCGCCGAGCCTGTCGCGCAGGCATTTTCCACCCGGACGGCTGGCTTGAAGCGCAAGGCATCATCGCTCTGTAAAATCAGGGAAGCCGGAAACCCCTGCGGAGAAAAACCCTCGTTAAATGTCCCCAGGACCACCTCGTCAACATCAGCGCCTTCGATCTGGGCATCAGCCAGGGCCTGCCGACTGACCTGGGTAATCAGGCTTTCGACATCTTCGTCCGGCAACTTGCCAAAAGGGGTGTGAGCCCAACCAACAATACAGGTAGACATGCTTTTTCCTCCAGAACCAGGGCTGAAGCCCACAGGGATTGCCCCAGCAAGATCGACAGATCAGGCTGAACGGTCAGATAAATCAGTGTGTCACCTAATCTACCACAGTCCCGGCTCCACCCCCTAAGGTAATGTTGCAGTGCGGCATGGCAAAAATACAAACCCTGCTTTTAAAAAGCAGCATTATCACTCTTTTTTATACTCTCAATGGGTTGTGAAAGGGTATTTCGGAAAACCGGAATGGCCTCCCCCCGCACCTTCTTCAGAGGATTTTCCACGGCCCTCATCCGGGAAGACCTCTCGCAAGACCGATCCAAGATGAGTGACACTTTCAAGTAAATCCGGTGTGTTGTGGTTATCCAGTACCAGGACCGCCGCTGTTTCCATCGACATCATGTTTTCCTGTCTTACCGCCTGAACCAGCCAGAGAACGTTAAGTTCGGTGGCACAGATCATCCGCCGACAGTCCGGGCAGCAGGATACGATAAATTCGAAAGGGGTTTTCCGGGCTTTGCGGATTGACCGGATCAAACGCCCGACGGCACTGACAACCCAGGCGCCGTCATACGGCCCCAGCTGTTGCTCTGCCTGTTCGAAGACCTGCTCCCAGGCAAGTGAATCCGGGTCAGCGTAACTTCGGCAAAAACCCCGTAACAGATCAAGCACCAGAAGCTCAGAAGGCTGGAAGTTATAATTTTGCAGCGGATAGCTGCGGGTTTTTTGAGGATACTGCGGCCACCCGTGAGGCGACGCGTCGGGATCGTAACAGGTCATACTTTTCTCCGCGAAGTTACAATCTTCCGGCAGGAAAACGTGCAGTTTCGAAAATAACTAGGAATGGCCTGACGTAAACATTTTCGATCAATCCGTTCTACGCGGATTTTCTTTCTATGATATGAGGCTTGATGCACTGAGATAAAACTGCCGGAGTCTCCTCCCGCGGGTTCATGCAGATACCCTTGCCTCACCTCTAAAGAAAGATGGGGCGATTATTGACACCCCGTGCAACAGGGTCAAGAGGAATCTGGAATATCAGTTAAAATTCAATAGACTACCCTTGAAATCTTTCAGCCGAAAATTCTGTTTTTTGTCCCTCCCTTCTCGAAAAAACAACTCGTTTTTCAGGGAAGAATTTTGCTAATCCCTTGTTAATATTTCAGGAGGATAGTGGATACAGGGTTGAATGGATCAGGTCTTGTAAATGAGGTGATCTCCCCCATTGCCGTAGTGCAAAATGACCGGTTCACAAAACAGGTTTTATAAGACGGACAGGCTAAAGCATTCGTTGGATGAGGACCGGGAAAACGGGACTGAAAATACCAGCGATAAAAACCTCCGCAGAACCTGGAATGCGGGTCAGGCCGTTCCTTCTCCCCCCTCTCTCCTTTTCGCGTGCCATCGCAAAGCGACAGCTTTCACGCCACCGCCTGCTCAAGATCCACAATAACCTCTTTGAGCATGGCAAAACATTCCGGATCGATGGCGCTATCGACCATGTCCTGCATAATCGCCAGGGCCTTTTCCAGCGGCATTGCAGCGCGATAGGGCCGATCCGCACTCAAGGCATCAAAAATATCGGCCACGGTAACAATACGGGTTTCCAGCGGGATTTCGTCGCCTTTGAGACCATAGGGATACCCCTTCCCGTCCAGCCGTTCATGATGCCCGACAGCGACAGGTACGAGATCCTGCAGGGCTTTGATCCGGCTAAGAATATTTTCGGAATAAACCGGATGTAGCTTGATCTGGGTAAACTCCTCATCAGTCAGTTTCCCCGGTTTATCCAGGATCGAGTTGCTGATGCCCAGCTTGCCGATGTCATGTAGCAGCGCGGCACGACGCAGCCAGCGCCGCTGTTCGTCTGAAAACCCCATGCGCTGGGCGATCAGGTCTGCCAGCACAGTTACCCTTTCACTGTGCCCAGCCGTAAAGGGGCTCTTTGAATCCACCACCTGGGCAAAAGCTTCGGCAATATCATCAAGATAGTCCTCGTCAACGTAACGCGCAGCCTGCCCCGGCTCGTAAAGATAGATAACCTTGTCCAGACCGGGATCCCTCAATGCCTCCCAGAAAGAGGCATCTTTTGCCAGCGCGACAAAGGCGAGCACCAGCCCGGGCGAAAACCAGCTGCCAGAACGCTGTTCGATTTCCTTGATGGTCATCGCCGGATCATCGTCAGAGGAAAAAACATCAACCACTTGTGCCAAAAGCGCAATCTGCGAGAAAAGCGGAATTTCCTCCCCCTTGCGCCGTTCGGGCAGGCCCGATCCATCCCAGTGTTCATCAAGGTTGCGAATGCCTTCAGTCACCCTGTCACTAAAATGCATTTTTCCCGCAATATCAGCACCGCGGTGACACCGGGTTTCAATCAACTCCCGAGCCAATTCACCGCCATTTTGCAAAATATTCAACACAGCGCGGAAACGTTCCGCCATCCCGGCCTGCATCCCGGTATGGGAAAGCACAAAACCCAGCACTTTGGTCAAGCTGCCATCGACCTTTTTGAAATCGCGCTTGAAGCCGATGTCATCTGTCAGATAGTGGCTGCAGATCCGGGCTGCATTGCTGCTGCAACCAAGATCCTTGAGCAGGAGGGTATAATAGAGATCTGACAGCTCATCGCTTTTCAACCCCATATGCTCACCCAGACGGATACCAATCCAGCAGCAGCGGATACAGTGGCCAACAGGCTGTCCTTCGGTCAGGTCAAGCGCATGACTGAGGGCAGACAGCAGTTCGGACAAACGTATCTGGCCTGCCTTCTTTACCGCCAGATCTTCTACCACCATTCCATGGGCTCCTGTCGGTTCCTGATTATACTGTCAAGTTTTCCAGGCACCAGAGTTAGAGCACACAGGTTAAAAACTGCTGAAGCTTGTGTACAAAACCTCCACAGAATTCTTGCGAAAGCTGAGGAGAGCCCCACTCAATCCCCAGAAGTGAAAGACACAAAAATCTCAGAATCTTGCCCCTATAACGGGAGAAGGAAAAAATTAGGATGTAAAGCTCTCAGTATTATTCTATTCTGTTGCAAAGACTTAAGCAGTCACAGAAGCAGTCACCGGGTGAAATAAACAGCCCGACACAAAAATGAACTGCAAAAACGGGGAAAAGAAAAATGGCCGACAATCCACCGAGAGCCACACACGCTCTTGAGATTAAAAAGATTACCACCCGGGACATTGCCGATATTCTCAAAGCAGGTTTTGATGATTTCAGGGCTGCAGCCCGGTACTGCCTGTTTTTTGGCGGGATCTATGCCATCGGCGGGTGGCTGCTGATCCTGTTACTCTTTCATTTCGACATGCCGTACCTTGTCTATCCTCTTGCCGTTGGCTTTGCCCTCATCGCGCCTTTCATCGCCGGAGGGTTTTATTTCATCAGCCACCAACTGGAAGAAAAACAGCCCCTGAACTGGGCAAAAACTTTTGCTGTCGTCCGCTCGATGTTCGAGCGTGATCTCGGCTGGATGGCGCTTGTCACAGGTTTTTCCCTGTTTATCTGGCTGGATATCGCCGCTTTTCTCACCTTCAGCTTTTTCGGCTTTAAACTCTTCACGCTCCCCGAACTGATCCATGAAATCATGACCACCTCCCGCGGCCTGATTTTTCTGCTGGTTGGCAATACTGCCGGGGTGCTGATCTCTTTTGTCGTCTTTTCCTATTCTGCGGTATCCTTTCCCCTGCTTTATCACCGGGATATCGATTTTATTACCGCCCTGATCACCAGCGTCAAACTGGTGATCAAGAACCCTCTGCCCATGGCTCTCTGGTGCGCGACAATTGCTGTCCTCATTGCCGTCTCCCTCCTGACTGGCCTGCTTGCGCTCTTTGTGGTCCTCCCCGTTCTCGGGCATGCAACATGGCACCTCTATCGTAAGGCCATAGGTCCAACGACACTATGATTCCCTTACGCATCGACAGAAAATATTTGATGTATATCTAACAATCAGCCAACCGTTCACTGCCAGAGAGCAGATAAAAGACAGGATCAAGACAAATGACAAAAAGTTCCATCCAAGGTACTATTACTCGCAAAGAGGATAAATAATAACAATTGTTCGACCAGGCATCCTGCTTTAACTTCACGTTAATTGCAGATGTCTAAACTGCTGTTTTGAAAGAAGGGTTCGCTATGTGGGTGGCTAAAATCACAAGGGACATCATCAATACCGGAATGATTTTTCTACCTTTAGGGAGTATTCCTCTTTTGGATTACCTTCGTAAACATCCAGTCTTTCTTTCAAGCATTCGCGAGTTTGTCTCGATACCTCGGAATGTTTTTTCTTGCCCTTACCGTAGATAGATCGGGATCAGACAGAAAATGGCGCCCTCAACGATAGACATACGTCTTCGTCAAGAAGTTGATAAGCTGATCATGTATATGGATCGTCTGCGTCAGGAACTTGCTGACACCAGCCGCAAAAAAGGGGAACGGACAGACTTTGAAAACATGTCCGTACAACTTGATGCCCTTGTGCGGAATACCGAAGAGGCTTCAGACCAGATCCTCAAGGCAAGCGAAGGTGTTCTGGATATTGTTGATGATATCCGCGCCGAGGCTGATGAAGCTGTCCGCAATGACCTTTGCGACAAGATAACGGCCTATTCTCTGGATACGCTTGAGGCTTGCAGCTTTCAGGATCTGACCGGGCAGCGGGTAACCAAGATCCTCCAGTCCCTGCAATTTGTTGAAGACAGGGTCAACGCCATGATCTCTATCTTTGGGCAAGAGGCTATCATCGACAAAGGGGCTGCGATCTCGGCACAAGAAGAGCCGGATGATGAAGTTTCCATGGATGGCCCGGCCATTGTCGCGGATGAGGCCATCTCCCAGGATGATATCGATGCCCTGTTTGATTAAACTGTCCGGGTTTTACCCCGAAACATAGCTCGGCATACCTTTTCAGCACAAATTGCTTTCCATCCCCTCTATAGAACGCTGAAAGGCGCAGAAAATGTCGGTTTTATGACATGCGCTTTCTGCATATCTCAGTTGTAGAAATCCCGCTCGTAAAATGCGCTCAGCCGGATTACATCCTTCACATCGGACGGACACGAACCTTTTCGCGAAGCGTCTAAACTTTATTTGACCGACTGTTTAGGAGTTAAAACAATGGCTACAGTTACTTTCAGTGAAACACTTCCCCTTAATCCGACAGCCGGCTATGCCCAGCGCATCGGCCTGTCCCTGGGCACCCTCTTCATCTCCATGATCGAAGCGATTGAAGCCTACAAACTGCGTCGCCAGACACGCATCGCTCTCTATAACTGCAGCGACGCTGTTCTCGAAGACATCGGCCTGTCCCGTGGTGATATCGAAGGTATCGTTTCCAAACTCTGATTACCCGGACATGCCTGCTTGCGTGAAAGCTCGCGCAGTATAGAACCTCTGTCACCAAGAATCTCCTGCCTGTAGTCCGGCATGGCAGGGTTCTGACAAAGATGTTTTATAAGAGGCGTATCCCGGAAGGTCAGACTGGATCAGATACGTTGACTGTGCTCGCAGCTTTCCCAACATCCCGCAAAAAGGCCCTGAAGATTTTCTTCAGGGCCTTTTTTAAAATCTGTTATGAAAAAACATAAAAATAATTATTTAAACAGTACCTTATTTGTATTCCTGCATACAAAACAGCATCACCATATTCACCAGATTGTCATCATTGGACAATGGCAGGAACAAAACTTCATCATGTAACTGTAATCCGGAATCCCATTCTTCATCCAACTGATCAAAGATGAAGCTCTTGCACTTGCACACATAAAGATAGTTTTCCTCAGTTTCGGCCCAGAGATCGCCATGAAAATGGTCTCGCACCAGCTTGCCCGTCGGGTCGTTTCCCCGCTTGGTGACTTCCCCCGTTCCAACCAGCCTGTAGGTAAAATCTCCTGTTTTCTGGTCAACATCGACAAGCGTAATCCCCGGGAGAAACTGCTTCATCTCGATTGGGTCAAAATCTTTTCGCTCCGGCATGGAACGACCTTGTTTTTTACTGCAATAAAACTCATAGAAAGCCCGGATTTTCGGGTCACATATCTTCAGGAAACTCTCATCATAGATCTTGTTTCTTGGATAGCGCACATGAAACATAATGGTTTCTTTCTCTAGCTTCCTAACAGTCCGGGAG
Source organism: Kiloniella laminariae (assembly GCF_027214005.1). Taxonomy (GTDB): domain Bacteria; phylum Pseudomonadota; class Alphaproteobacteria; order Kiloniellales; family Kiloniellaceae; genus Kiloniella; species Kiloniella laminariae_A. The sequence continues at coordinate 560,005 of NZ_JAPWGY010000001.1, read as the reverse complement.
GCCTCTTGATATGAGGGGTTATCCCCTGGATTGCTTGCCCAGGATTATAGACTACCATGCCTCAGACGAAAAGTTTCCTGGAAATCATGTCATTCTGTTCCTGCACTGCGTCCCTCAGGCAGGGTTTTTCGAGCGTCTGATCCGGCCACGAAAGGAAACTGGAGCCGCGCTGTCGTTCCCTCGCCCAGCTTGCTGTCTATTTCCAACTGCCCCCCGTGCATCTCGACGAAGCTCTTGACCAGAGGAAGCCCCAGGCCGGTCCCTGATTCCGTCGTCACAGAAACATCCGCAACCTGACGGAAGGGCTGTAAAGCCAGGGCAATGTCAGCCGGGGACATCCCGATCCCCGTATCCTCGACCCGTATCTCCCGGCTTCTGGCATCACTCCAGTCATAGGACAGGCGAATGGTGCCGCTCGCAGGCGTGAATTTACAGGCATTCGAAAGCAGGTTTACCACCATCTGTTTGCTCATGCGTGCATCAGCGTAGAATAATTTTCCCGAAACCTGGTCCCCGGAAGAAATCTGTCCCGAAACAGGGATATCCTTGTCAATATCGAGCATGACAGTGCCCTCTGGACCGACACTGTAAAGCTCGATCGTCACTTCACGTGACAGGGCAAGGCCACTCATCAGTCGAGCGCATTCTATGATCAACCCGTTCCCGTCCATCCATTGCCGGTCAAGCTCCATTTTACCTGCCTCGATTTTGGCAAGGTCGAGAATATCGTTGATGATCGCCAGAAGATGACTGCCACTATCATTGATCATCGCGGGATATTCCTGATACCGCGTATTTCCCACCGGGCCAAAAATTTCCTGCTGCATCACCGAAGAAAACCCGATGATTGCATTGAGGGGCGTTCGTAATTCATGGCTCATCATAGCCAGAAATTCACTTTTGGCCCGATTGGCCTGTTCAGCAGAAATTCTGGCTGAAACAGCTTCGGCATGTGCCTTTTCCATCGCCCCGGCAGCTTCTTCCAGCCGGTGATTTGCGGCTGTCATTTCATCATGCAACTGTTTGTCCCGGGTAATATCCCGCCGCAAACTGACAAAACCAACCCCGGGAATACGCTGTTCATGGATCAGATGCCATCCCCCCGCAGACGGTTGTTCAAACATGCCCGTACTGGGATGGTGCAGTCTTTCCAGTCGCTTGGCCAGATAGGCTTCCGGATCCGAATAACACAACGGGTCCATTACAACCCCGGGGGCTTTCATGGTAATGCGGATAATATCGAAAAAATGCTTCCCGACGAGCTCTTCCAATGGCGGCATATAGGGGAAAATCTGACGATAGGCCTGGTTGAAATACAACAGCCGATCATCCATGTCATAGACAATCATCGCATCAGGCATCTGCTCCACCGCCAGATGCAAGAGCGCATCAATCCGGGCATTCCGCTCTTTCTTGGTCTCCGGCGACAGGGTGACAACCAGACGTGATTTTCCAGCGATAACAATTGCACCAGAACTCGATTTGCAAAAAATCTTCTGGCCGTTTGCATGGCGCAATATCAGGGAATCCCCCCGGATAAAGCTCATTTCAGGGGATCGGTTCAGGGATCTGTCAAATAACAGATCAGACGGGGCAAGGGTTTGTAATTCCTGTTTTGTATAGCCAAGCATAGAAACGGCCCGCGCATTCATCTCGACCAGGGACAAAGCATCCTTGCTCAAAATCAGCACTGCCGCCTCGTTCTTGTCGTCAAATTCCGGTGCAGGGACAAGACTGTCCACGGCACCCTTTATTTCAACTGACATTCAGGCCTCACATCCGGCGAAAGCATAGCTTTGGTAAAAACAAATGGAAAGAGCCATCATGCAGATTCTTTCCCTGGGGTCCTCACAACTCCCTTCTTTCCCGGTGCCGGACATTCCATGAAAATAGTTGAAAGCGTTTATCGGTTTTACAATCCGGATAACCCAACAATTTTTTAATATATTCGTCCTATTCTTGGTCAGAGCTAACGGGGCAGCAAGGGTAACGGTCCTGAAAACAAGCCCAAAAGACAGGGCAAGACAATCCGGATGCCTTATGCAGACAGAGATCTTCTCAGACGGCACCTTGACCAGAATGAACGGTGGTTATGCAAATCTATCAGGTTTCACTCCCGGCTTCCCATAACAGCAGGTATCATCTGTATCCAGGCACTGCCAGAGCATGGCTCAACAGATTGCGTCTTGTCTTTGGCGCTGCGTTAGCCTTCTTGATGATATTCATCGGGGTTCAGCCCTCCCCGGTGCAGGCTTCTGTGCCTGAATCTCCCGTCCCCTTACGATTGATCCTCAACGACTGGACCAGCCAGTTGGTCATGACCAGAATACTCGGTGAGGTCTATCAGACTCACGGGTATAAAGTTGAATACAAGCTTGTCTCTACCAAAGACCAATGGGCCCGGCTCCACCGGGGACTTGAACACATTCAGGTCGAGGTCTGGGAAGGAACAATGGCCCATGATCTGGAAAAGATCAAAGTCCATGGACAGGTAATCGAGGCCGGAGACCATTCTGCCAAAACCAGGGAAGAATGGTGGTATCCGGAATACGCCGAAGAACTTTGCCCTGGTCTCCCGGACTGGACTGCCTTGCGCGATTGCGCCGCCCTCTTTGCCAGCCCGGATACCGCACCCAGAGGGCGCTATGTTGCCGGGCCATGGGAAAAACCCGAGCGGGCGCGGATCCGTGCCCTGGATATGGATTTTGTGCTCACCCCCGCCAAAACGGCAGACGATCTCTGGATCGAGCTGGCCAGGGCCAGTGAGATAAAACAACCCATTGTTCTTTTCAACTGGAGCCCGAACTGGGTCGAAAACCGCTACAGGGGAAAATTTATAGAATTCCCCTCCTATGCACCAGAATGCGAAACCGATCCTGCCTGGGGAATTAACCCCAGGCGCCTGTACGATTGTGGCAATCCCAAAGACGGCTGGTTGAAAAAGATTGCTTGGCACAAAATGTCCGTCACCTGGCCCTGTGCCTATGCCATTTTACAGGATATGGATTTCACCAATGCCATGATCAGTGAGGTAGCCGCGTTCGTCGACGCCGATGGCCTTACCGATGAAGAGGCCGCAGAAAAGTGGCTCGGGGAAAACCGGGCAATCTGGCAAAGCTGGGGGAAGAACAGCTGTGACTAGAATAACCTGCTTTTTTCCAGCCGATATCAGGAAACATACCTGCTGTATCCATTGGTCACTTGTCGTGAAGAATTCAAGAGATAGAAAGTCCAAATAAAGTATGCTCTTTCAGCGCCATAGCCCTTCTCACCAGACAGCAGAAAAACAACTGGCCCACAGGCTGGCAACTCACGTTGTCCTCGTCTCCCTTGCTGTTGGGCTGGCCATGAGCCTGTTGGCAAATTATCTCGACCTGCTTGGGAGCAAGAGGTTTTTCCGATCAACAATTCAGCAGGTGATCCAGACAAATGGTCAAACTGCTGCCCGTGCGGCCTACAATCTGAATGCCGACCTTGCAGGCGAAGTCGCCCAGGGATTACTTGAGTACAACACCATCATAGATGTCACTATTCTGGATGACCGATACAATGTTCTGTCCAGCCAGATCAAAGAAGTTCCCGGAAAAAAGAACTGGCTGATTCAACAGATGTTTGGTGGCTTACATCACTTTGAAATCGAGCTACGTACGCTTGACGATCCCGAGGTTAAGGCCGGCTATCTCCAGGTTATCGCAAACCCGGCCGAAATCGCTGGAACTTTCCTGAACCGGGCTTTTGCAGAAATGGCTTTCCAGCTGATCCAGAGCCTGCTGGTCGCCGCCATTCTTTCCCTGGTCTACTACCACCTGCTGGTTCGCCCCTTACTCGGCATCTCCACAGCCCTGGCCAATGCCGATCCAGACAAGCCGAAAGAAACCCGCCTGAAAGTTCCCCTTCGAAACGAAGGAGATGAACTCTATGTCCTGGCTCAGTCTGGCAACCGTTTGCTGGACTGTATAGCCACACGTGGAACCGAACGGGACCGGGCAGAAGATGCCTTGCGAAAATCGGCGGAAACCCTGGAAGAGCGTATTGCCGAACGCACCGCAGAGCTTGAGAAACAGTTTCTCGCGGCCCAGGCGGCAAACCGTGCCAAACAGGAATTTCTGGCCTCAATGAGCCATGAAATCCGCACTCCGATGACAGCAGTCATGGGCCTGGCTGATCTCCTGCTTGAAAATCATCTCGTACCGGAAAATCAGGAGAAGGTAGAAAAGATAAAAGAAGCGACACAGTCTTTGCTCGTGATTATCAACGATATTCTTGATCTTTCCAAAATCGAGGCCGGCAAGTTCGAACTTGAACAGATCGATTTTGAGTTTCGTCCGGAGATCAGGAAAACTCTTGAAATCATTGAGGCTCGGGCAGCAGAGAAAAACCTTTCGCTTGAACTGAATATCGCGCCGGACGTCCCCGAAGGTCTGCATGGTGATCCCACGCGCCTGCGCCAGATCCTGATCAACCTGCTGGGCAATGCCGTCAAGTTTACGCATCAGGGTGGCATTGAACTGGAAATCACCCGTGGCTCTTCGCCCCACCCGGTCGAGGCGCAGGAACAAAACAAGAAACAGACCATAAACCAGACCGAAGACAAATCGACGAAAGATGGCCCCGATCCAATCTGGCTGATGCTCCGGGTCAGTGATAGCGGGATTGGAATACCGGTTCACATTTTACCTGAACTCTTTAATGAATTCACCCAGGCCGATGCCTCAATCTCCCGCCAGTATGAAGGAACCGGCCTCGGGCTGGCAATTTCCCATCGCCTTGCCGAACATATGGGAGGTTCCATTACCGTGGAAAGCACAGTAGGTGAAGGTTCCACTTTCACCGTGAAGCTGCCCCTGGCGCCTGTAACATCACCTCTGGCAAAGATAAATCCGGCTCCTGCCACCGCTTATCAAACCCGCCGCCCCTTGCGTATTCTGGTGGTCGATGACAACCGCCTGAATCAAAGAATTATCTCTTCCATCATGGAAAAATATGGTCACAGCATAACTTTGGCAAATGACGGTCAGGAAGCTGTTGAACTGATTAGCAGCTTTGCAGGACTGAATTCAGCAGAACGAAACCATCCGAGAAGCAGACCGGAAGAACAGGCGGATACCACTGCAACATTTGAACTCTGCCCCGAGCTGATCCTGATGGATGTCCGGATGCCGGTCATGAGCGGTCCTGAAGCAACCCGCGCTATTCGCAAACTTGACCACGAAATGTCCCATATTCCCATTGTCGCACTGACAGCTGATGCCATGGAGGATCATGTCGTCGAATACCTTGAGGCGGGAATGAATGCTTTTGTCGCAAAGCCAATCGACCATCTGAAGCTTTTGCAGGTGATCAATCAGGTCATGGCCGCAGAAATCCATCAGCCTGTTCCCGCGCCTCTTAATGATACTCTGGCAAAACCAGCCCTGTCATCAGCTGATTAGCAACCTCAGGATGGTATCCAGGCAAGAGTTTCGTATTAACGCGCCATTAAGGGCCAGACTTTTATACTTGGCCTGAATCATTCCTGTGGGAACCATGTCGATCAAAGCGCGTATACTTCTGATCTTTGCCACGCTTTTCACCCTGCTCGGTGCGATAACCTTTATTATGCTCTTGCTGGAGGACAACAGCAGCAAACAAAGCCAGCTCGAGATAAATCGTACCGAAGCCATCTTGCTTGCAGAACACCTGCGCAAAAGCTCGGATGATCTCACCCGCATGGCCCGCTCCTATACTGTTACCGGTGAAACAAGGTATGAAGAATATTTTGAACAGATCCTTGCAATACGGAATGGGAAAGCTCCACGCTCGGACAACTATCAGGATGTCTACTGGGAATTTGTAATCCTTGCCGAGAACAACCAGTTCGAAAGTGGCACAGCTGTCCCCCTGCTTGATTTGATCAAAGAGACTCGTCTCAGTGAGATCGAGTTGCAATATCTACAGCTGGCCAAAGACAATTCTGACCAACTGGCAGAAACAGAGCGTGCAGCATTTGCCGCCATGAAGGGGCTCTTTCGTGACGGGACGGGAAAATTCACCCGTCGCGGTCCCCCAGACCGGGAACGTGCCTTAAATTTGTTACATGACGATAATTATCACCTCAGCAAAAGCCGGATCGTCTGGGCAGTCAACAGCTTTATCAAAGAACTGAACAAACGGACCAGAAACGAGATTGCCGCAACCAGAGAGCAGGGCCAGCAGTTACAATACACTGTAATTTTCCTCGTCATTCTTACGATACTTTTTTCTGTTTTTTCATACCTTTATCTGAACAGAAAACTGATTACCCCCATTCTTCTTCTCTCACGGATCAGCAATCAGACACAAAAGGGTAACCTGCATGAGCGAATGCCGGTAACCTCAAATGATGAAATCGGCATACTCGGCACCTCTTTCAATGCCATGATTTCCAGAATTGAAGAGGCTCTCAAAGAACTTCGCGATGAAGTGAAATCGCGTCGGGAAATAGCCCAGAGACTTGACAGAAACAATCAAAACCATTTGCGGATCCAGAGGATTGCCAGGGTCGGACACTGGTTCCTCGACCTCAAGGAAAATACCGAAGAGTGGTCTGATACGCTCTATGAAATATACGGTTTGCCGCCTGACACCGAACCGAGCTACGAGGCGTTCAAAAGTTGCTTGCACCCCGATGACAAACAACGCGTTATCAAGTACCAGGATAGCAGAATTGCTGCCGGGCAATCCTTTTCCAGCTCTTATCGGGTACTGCACAGGGATGGCACCGTCCGCTATCTGGTCAGCCACGCGGACCTTTCCTGCAATGCCGACAACTCCCCGGTGTATATCGCAGGCCTGATCCAGGATATCACAGAACTGAAAGAGGTTGAGCTGCGCCTTGAACAAGCCATGGCTCAGGTTGACCAGATCAACAAGGGACTGGAAAAAACTGTCTCCGAACGAACTGCTGCCTTACAGAAGGCCAAGGAAGAAGCTGAAGCTGCCAATTCCGCCAAAACCGACTTCCTTGCCACAATGAGTCACGAAATCCGGACACCGCTCAACGGCGTCATCGGGATGGCCCAATTACTGAAAAGCACAGAACTTAACCCCGATCAGGCAGGTAAGCTGAACACTCTCCTGTCCTCAAGCCAGAGCCTGCATTCAATCATCAATGACGTACTGGATATGAGTAAAATTGAAAGTGGATCCGTCGAGCTCGAACACCGTTGTTTTGATTTTCAGGAGATGCTGACATCAACCCTTGTTTCCTTCCAGGCCCTGGCGACAAGCAAGAACATATCTTTGGAACTGGAAAACACCTGCCCGGAAATATCCTACCTTCGCGGAGACCGTACCCGTCTGGTCCAGATACTGAACAACCTTCTGAGCAACGCTTTCAAATTCACCCGGGAAGGAAGCATCACCCTCACAGTCAAAAGACATGATCCGCCGCACAAAGAAACAGAACGGACTCAGGTCAGATCTGCCCTGCTACAGCCTGACAGTCGTAGATTCAGGCATCGGAATCGCTCCGGAACGTTTACCCCTGATATTTGACCCGTTTGTCCAGGCAGATACCAGCATCGCCCGCAAGTTTGGGGGTACTGGCCTGGGACTTTCCATCATCAAGAATCTCGTCCGCCTGATGGGGGGAAACATTACCGCCAGCAGCAAGCCGGACCAAGGCAGCTGTTTTACTGTCGAACTGCCCCTGATTGAAGCCTCTGTAGAAGAAATTAAAGAGTTCCGTTCACAAGTCCAAACCGGGCCGCTTCCGTCCGTTCCGCCCCTGACCATTCTGCTTGCAGAAGATAACGATATCAACGCCACTATCGCCCGGGCTTTCCTGGAAAAATTTGGCCACAGGGTGATTGATGCCGGCAATGGTCGTGAAGCAGTCGAAGCCGTTGCCCGTTATGAAATAGATCTGGTTTTAATGGATGTTCACATGCCTGAAATGGACGGGCTGGAGGCAACCAAAACCATCCGAGAGTCAAAGCGTGGCAAACATCTGCCGATCATTGGCCTCACAGCTGAAGCCTTTACCAGCCGGCACGAAGTGTTCCGTCTGGCAGGCATGGATGATATTATGACCAAACCCTTCACAGAAGAGCAGCTCAAAGCAACCATCGCAAAAAATGTGTCTTCTTCTGTAACAGCAGCTGCCCACAAACCTGACCAGGCCAGCAGAAACCTGTCCCACAAGGCACAAATTCAGGAGGTCGAGGAAGGTTCTGAAAATCAGCGTCATGGCCTAAAAACGGCTGAAGTCGTGAAGATGCCACTTTCTCATCCCGAAAAAAAACAGCCCCCCACAAAGACACAGAGCCAGATCCGGAATTGTCCGATAGGCAATGAGGAACAGTTTGCCGAATTTTCCCGTTTATTAGGACAAAAGGTTGTCTCCGATCTCATCCATGAAACCCCGGATGCGGTTAAAAAACACATCGAGGGGATCAACAAGGGACTGGAAAAGGGGGATAGCAAAGAAATAAAACTGGCAGCCCACAGTATCAAGGGAATTGCAGGTTCTTTACTTGCCCCTCGCCTGACCCAGCAAGCTGCTCTTATGGAAGCCTGCAGTGATGACTTTGACGGCATCAGAGAGCTCTTGCCCGCCCTGATAGAAACCACCGAGGAAACTGTCAACTGGTGGAACACCAAAGCCTGATCCGGTTATCTTTATCTTTGAAGAAAAAACAAATAAAGTTGAACAATAAAGCACTCATATTACACTGTTGATCCCGATAAGAAGCCATTGCCTAAACAGAACTTCACACCTTTTCCATTCTGGCCTGGAATATTCCTGAAATCAGGACGACCGGCCTGTTCACAACAAAAAACCATCAGCGACAGAGCAAAGAATATGACGTCAAGATTTTCGGCTCTTCAGACCCTGCTGCCGCTTTTATTCAGTATTATTTTAACCGGCTCATTCCTGCCTTCTCCAGCAAAAGCTGCCGAGCCCCCGACATTACATATCGTCACGGACAGTTTTGCTCCTTTGCAGTATCTCGAAAATGGAGAACCAGCGGGGTATGTCATTGAATATATCAACGCGACGATAACGAAAATCAGAAGCAGGCACCCCCTCCAGGTCGAACCAGTCGAGTTCCTTCCCTGGAAAAGGGCCCTGCTTGTTGCCAAAGAGACCCCCAACACCCTGTTCTTTTCGGTTTTACGCACGCAGGAACGGGAAGACAGCTATCAGTGGATCGAGACAGTATCACCCTATCAGAGATTTTTTTTCAGCCTCAGGGGCAAAACAGTAACCCACCCGAAAGACCTGTCAGAATTGCGCGACAGTTCTCTTGTCGTCGGGGTACAACGCGGCAGTGCGGATGAAGCCTTGCTTGAGCAGCACGGCTTCAAACTGGACTATGATTACACGACCTTCACCCATTTTGATCAGGGCATCAAAATGCTGTACCATGACCGTATAGACATCATCCCCCTGACCAGCTTTCTCGCGCGGACGACGGTCTGTAAAGCCGGCTTTGATGGCGACCAGCTTGAAACGCTGTTTGCAATTGAAAATTTTACGGATGTTCTCTGGGCCACCATGAGCCATAACAGCGATCCTTCTCTTATCGCTGATCTCCAGCAGGCAATGGCCGAGCTTAAAGAAGAAGGCTATTATAACAAGGTTCTGGAGCAACACCTTGGTGCCTGGGAAAACAGGCCTTGCGTGGCTGAATAACTCTTACACCAGACGTCTCAGAAACCCAGGCGAGAGTTTTAAAGAGAAAGCAACCTTGTAATTGCTCAAAAAACACAACCCTTGGGAGCATATTATCTAGTTTTACCTTCAAAAAGTAAGGAAATCACGCTACACTGCCGTCAGACCGGTATAAGACAGACCCCTCTTTCAGGAAGCAGATAGCTGGTTTATGGAAAATCATCATATTAAAAGTGACACCTTCCGGAAAAGCGCCCCCATCCCCGCCCAGATAAAGCACAAATGGCAAGAGATGGTGGATGTCACCGCTGAAATCCTGCAAATTCCCTTCTGCCTGATTTCAGAAGAGCGTGATGGGATTGAGCCTCATATTATCCGGAATAAAACATCCGCAACCACCAACGCACTTTGGGAAGAAGTCCAGCAGCCGTACAAAGAATTCATCAGCCATGTTTTCGACAGTGGCCAGTCCCTCATTCTTGATGACAGCAGCAAAGACCCCTTCTGGACCAAAAACCTTCCTGCCCCTGCTCCAGATGTCATGTCTTACAATGGCCATTTATTACACTGGCCCGACGGGAAACCCTTTGGCACCTTTTCTGTTTTTGATCGCCGGGCCAGAACCTATACCCCCCTCCAGCAGCAGCTGATTGAAAGCTTTCGCGACAGCCTGAACAAGGACTTGCAAATCATTCACCAGACAGAAGAACTGGCCGAACAAACAAATGCTGCCGGGGTTTGTGGCGAAGAACGGCTTCTCGCAGAACGGGAAAGTCATGATCTTTACCGCCAGCTCGAATTTCGTGTTGCCATCGAAAAAGAACTTGAAAAAGCCGTCGAGCAGGAACGTTTTGCCTCCCGTTCCAAATCTGATTTTCTGGCCACGATGAGCCATGAACTCAGGACCCCCTTGAACTCGATCATCGGCTTTTCAGAATTGATCCACAACGAAGCCTTCGGCCCCCTCGGCAAAAAGTGTTACCGGGATTATGCTGCCGACATCCTGGCAGCAGGTCAGCACCTTCTGGCTGTGATCAACGATGTACTGGATGTATCAAAACTCGAAACCGGCGAGATCGAGCTGCGCGAAACAGAATGCGATATTCAGGCCCTGTCTGCCTCCTGCATGAAAATGGTCACCGCACGTGCCGTTGAAAAACAGCTGGAGATTTCGGATATCACTGAAAGCCAGAGAAACTCTGCCCGATCTGATAACGGGGAAGCTGTGCGCTTCCCCCTGCTTTATGCCGATCCAATCAGAATAAAACAGATTTTGATCAATCTTCTCGGCAATGCCGTTAAATTTACGCCGCGTCAGGGAAAAATAACATTAAAGCGGTATCTGACAGCGCGCGATCAGATGGTCATCGAGGTTGCAGACACAGGCATTGGCATCAGCCCGGAAGACCTGCCCCGCGTGCTTGAGCCGTTCAAACAGGCCAAAAACATTCTGACCAGAGAACACGAAGGCACAGGGCTGGGCCTGCATATTGTCAAATCGATGATGGAACTGCACGGCGGCAATGTTGAGCTTTTCAGCCAATTACAAAAAGGAACAACTGTCCGCCTGATTTTCCCTGCCAAGCGGGTTCTTGCGCCGGTAAAACCACTCGAACCACGTTAAACCATGTTTCGAAACAACACCTTCCCTGAATCAGTCAGTTGATATTATTACCTTGAAAATCAATATTTCGGGGCTGTCCAAATAAAGCGGCTTGGCTGAACCGATACAACAGACGCCTACGTAATACCCCTCAATATTCAAGACCCAAGCTTTCATTTATATTTTCGTCAAATAAACATTAAATTTGAGGTAAGGATGGACAAGATACAGGCCCGTGCTGTCAGGGAGCTTGATCTCATTATTTATGAGGTTATGGCAGAACTGACTTTACAGGACATGCTGGATCTCCATCAACAGATGAGGCTTGGCAAGAAATCCAAAAACCTGATTTGGGATATCAGCCGCGGCGGCATGAACAACTTTTCTTACGATGATTTTCACCGGGTGCTCGACGATACACGGACGTCTCTATCCTATCGCGCAGGTGGGTACAGCGTTCTGGTTTCCCACCGGGAAATTGATCAGCTCGTCCTTAAAATGTACAAAGGCTTTGCCGAAACCAACCCTGACTGGCCGATTACCTATCACATCTCTCCCAATCAGGAGGTTGCGCTGAACTGGCTTCGTGAAAGGCTGACATCTGACCTGCCCCACAGCTAGAGGTCCCCAGCAGGCTCTGGACGTATTTCCTGACAGGTAGCAATTTTCATCAACCCCAAACGGGTGCTTTCTGTCCTGACTGTGCCCAGCAAACATTCCCCGCAGTGATTTTCCAACTCACTCCCTTCTTGACATTTTCGGAAGACACCGCCATATAGTTCGTCAGACAGACTAATTTGACACCCCCTAAGTAGACAAGCCCTAATTGGATAAACCCTAATTGGATAAACCATGGCATTGGCACATTCTCTGGATCACCTGCACCGCCGCCTGAGCCAGCTCTGGGCCGACAGTGCCCGGCAGCCCGGTGATCTGAGCTATAGCGAATACCAGTACCTGCGCGCTATCGAACGCCTCGACGGCGGACAGATTGCCGCTGGGGATATTGCCGCGGAAGACAATGATTGTCAAAGCGGAGGCCACCACCTTCAGGATCTGGTACAGATTCTCGGCGTACAGAAAGCCTCTGCCAGTGCCGCGATTGCCAAGCTGGAAAGGCGTGGACTGATCGTCCGCTTTGCCTGCCAATATGATGCCCGGGCCCAGCACATTATCCTCAGTGAACTGGGGCGCAACCACCTGCGGGCCGAAGAAGTCCTCTACCGCGACGCGGCCGCCAGAATTGCTGCTGCGCTCACAGAGGAAGAACACACAACCCTGACCACCCTGCTGGAAAAATCAGCTGAGCGTGTCTGATTTTTTTTAATCAAAATAGTATGTCTTGCGAACTAACATAAGGATTTCATGATGAATATAAAACCCTCTTCCACAGCCAGAGAACAGAGCTCAACAGAACAGAATTTGTCGGTACAGAATTTGCCAGTACTGCCCCCAATGGAAGATGATCACGGTGAACATCTACCGGGCAAACCCTGGGGCGACGAGCTTGCCCTCTGGTACGTCAACAACTACGGCGAACATCCGGTCAACGCCTTTGCCATTGAACTTGCAGACCTAAAGGGTTCAGAAACCCTGCTCGATATTGGTTGTGGCAGTGGGGCGGCAGTCCGGGCCGCCGCAGAGAAAAACACCACGGGTCGGAATATTGGCCTTGACCCATCCCCGGCGATGATCCGGATCGCCCGGGAGCAGTCACAAGACCACCCGGCCTCCTCCAGAATGGAATTCATCCAGAGCGGTGCTGAAGACATCCCGCTTGCCCCGGAAAGCGTTGATGTTGCGATTGCCGTTAATTCGCTGCACCACTGGCCCGACATGAGCGAAGGACTGAGCGAAGTTGCCCGGGTGCTTAAACATCAAGGCCGCCTGATCCTGATCGAAGAGATCTTTACCGAGCAGGACAGGGGCATGAGACCCGGCGAAGTGATCGAATTGCTCAAGTCTTCTGCCTTTACCCTGCAAGAATACAGCACCCGCCAATGCGACGACATCCAGGTCAACGTCTTCTTTGCCCAGCCCAAAGAAGAATGACATCGGACCTTTTTCAGCCTTCCAACACTGGAGATACCCATGAACTTTACCCCTGCACTTGTCGGCTTTGCCCTCTACATCCTGATCTGGGAAAAACTGCCCGAATGGGGCAACTGGTTTAACTGGATCCTGCAACGCCTGCCCAAACCCTTGCAAACCCTCTATGCCCAGTGGCGCTGCCCCTATTGTGTCGGTTTCTGGATGGCCCTTGCCCTGCATGGCGCGACCGGGCTATGGACCCTGCCTGCCCTAGCGAACCTTCCCGGTTTCTGGGGTTCGGCTGCCCCTCTGGTCGGCTGGTTTCTTGATGCCCTTGCCACCGCAACCCTGATTCTGATCTGTAAACTGACCCTTGAAGCCATTGGCCTGCCAGCCATGAAAGCCCACAGCATGCGGCAGGAGTTTATGAGGAAAATGGCGGAAGAGGCTTCGAAATAGAAAAGGGAATCAAAAGCGGGAGGTATTTTCTTTTCTTTCCCGCTTCCCTCCGACATCCTGTCAGTGATCAGAGGCCGTTCCCAAAGGCACAAATAATCTGATGCCGACAATGCGTAACGAAACAAAATGACAACCAGCCCATTTGCCGATCCCCTGCTGGCAGCCCTGTATGACCTCCAGAACCCCTGGGGACCGGATTGCGATTTCTATATGGCCCTTGCGGCAGAACTTGGCAAAGGGAAGGCCCCTGCCCCTCTGCGCATTCTTGATATCGGCTGCGGCACCGGCCTGCTGACGACAGCTCTGGCACAGGCCGGGCACGACGTCACCGGGCTTGATCCGGCAGCGCCCATGCTTGATATCGCCCGACAGCGACCCGGCGGGGATGCGGTGCGCTGGGTTGAAGGCACGGCAGAAAGCTTGCAAGACCATTGCCCAGAAGACCATTGCCCAGAAGACCCTTGCCCGGAACGTGACCCAGACCAGCTCCCGATGATCTTTGATCTCGTGATCATGAGCGGCCATGTCTTTCAAGTGTTCCAGAACGACACCGCCTTGCAATCAACGCTTCAAGTGATCCGGCAACAGCTTGCCCGGGACGGTCATCTGGCCTTCGAAAGCCGGAACCCTCTTGCGCGTGCCTGGGAAAACTGGACAAAGGAACAAACCACCGAACACTTCTCGCTAGAGCGGGAAGATCGAAACGAAACGGTCGAACTTTGGCACGACAATGTGCAAAAACAGAGTGATCTGGTCAACTTTACCAGCTGTTACCGTTTTGTCGGACAGCAGGAAAAAGCCCAGGGCACAACCCACAGCACCCTCCGCTTCCTGCACAGGGAAGAGCTGTTGCAACAGCTTGACGCGGCCGGATTTCAGGTCGAAAATCTCTACGGTTCCTGGGATCACAGCCCCTATGTCGACGACAGCCGCGAAATTATTGTCATCGCCAGACCAAAGGCTTAGGCTTCGGGAAACAAAACGACGTTGATTGAGCAGGGTAAGAGGACAGGACCATGCCGCACCAGAACAACAGCATCAATTACATCGAATTTCCAATGGTCAAGCTGGACGAAACCAAAAGCTTTTACAGCAAGGCCTTTGGCTGGCGCTTTACCGACTGGGGCCCGGATTACCTCAGTTTTGATGGCGCGGGTATTGACGGCGGTTTCAACCGCGAAGACAAGGTCCCGGTCAATGCCCCGGGCGTGCTGGTGGTGCTCTACGCCGAAGATCTGGAAAAGACAGGAACTGCGATTAGCGCAGCTGGCGGCAAGATCATCAAACCCGCCTACGGCTTCCCCGGCGGCCGCCGTTTTCACTTCACCGACCCCAACGGCAACCAGCTCGCCGTCTGGTCAGAGAAGTGATCAGGGGCCACTTGTTTAACCGGAAAAACAAGACCTAATCAATTGGAACCAGTTCAAACTCAACAAGGTCATTCCATTGTGCGAACCACAGTTCGAACAGCTCTGGTGAGTTTGTTTCCATAAGTTGATAACAAACCGAGTTTTCCCGGCTTGGCCAGGAATTAAGGTAGTTGAGGCCCGAAGGGAGCATTCGACCGCTGCTATTGAACCTTGCATAGGCGGCATCCCAGCAACCTGCTTTAAACCGTTCGATCACCATAAATTTTTTCATTTGATACTTCTCCAGTTTATACAGATCTTGGTCTGATCCCCGGGTTGCATTCAGCAGAATATCTATATCAGAAAAAAGAACCTGATAGAGATACACATTACTCAATCATCCGTCCTGGCATTTGCTACTACATCAAGGCTTCCGGGCTTTCTCCCAACTGAACCTGAAACAGGCCTTCGATTTTGTCCTGCCAGGTAACCGCCAGATAGATATCAAGCTGCTCGTCGTCGAGTTCGACCCTGAAGCTGCAGATGTTTCGGACGACCTCCTGTTCAGGCATGTCCGTATCAGAGGCAACTGGCGTGAAGTTCCTCAGCCGCAGATCCTCTGTCCCCAGGACATCGATCACCAGTTCCTCGGCAAGATCCCGTACCGTGGCGTCATCACAGCCCGGCAAGTCGTCGTTTGTAAGACCATAGATCATCAGGGCCAGAAGCGCGGCAACAATCACGCCGCCAATCGCAGCGCCAATCGGCGAGGTTCCACCGGATTTTTTGAGGCGTTCGTGCAGTTCTTCTCTCGGCAGGTTCAGCGCTTTGAGCTTTTTGATCTGACGCAGGGCCACCCCGACATAATAGGCGTTGGCGACCATAACCAAAGCCACAGAGAGACCCGTCAACGCGCCGTTGGGGATTGCCGGAAAAACATACAGCAGTGCCATTGGCAACAGAAGAACCCCAAGCCCGGTCAGATAGAGCTTGCGGTAAAAAAGCCAGGGCAAGGCGGCGATCAACACGGCCCAGTTAAATGACATCCCGGCTTTTTTCGCCTGTTGCGCCTGATAGATCCTGATGAATTTATCGGCATTGGGCCCGACGAACAGACGCAACAGATCTTCTTCGCTGTCTTCATCTTCCCCGGCCAGCTTTTCAGCTGGCGTTTCAGATTCAGCTTCAGTCCCGGGGACGGGTTCAGTGGAAAATTCCGCATCCCCCTCTGCCCCAGCCGCAGCTTTCGGTTCATCGTCGTTCTGGTTTTGACCAGAAGTGTTTCCTGGCTCTTCGCCCATAACATTCCCCCAAAGAGCGTACAAACAAGAGAGCCCTCAAAACCGAGGGCTCTCCCGCTTGAATAAAATAAACTGTAAATATCTGTGATCAGGCCTTGGCCCAGATCCAGTAGAGTTCCCGGGCCAGCTTGGCAACCGGGCCGATGGGGTAGTCGCGCTCTTCAAACTTCACCACCGGGGTGATTTTGGAGATATTGCCACTCATGAAAACTTCATCCGCGCCGAGGAAGTCCTCGAAACTCAAGGTGGTTTCGCGCACTTCCCGCCCGGCTTCACGCAGCAGCTTGATCACGCGCTGACGGGTAATGCCGTTGAGGAAGGTGCCGTTCGGCACCGGGGTATAGATGATATCGTCCTTGACCATAAAGATGTTCGAGGTGCCTGTTTCGGCCACATTGCCCAGGGCATCGGCGACCAGCGCGTTGTTATAACCACGGGCCTGGGCTTCGCGGATCATGCGGCCATTGTTCGGGTAAAGGCAGGCTGCCTTGGCGTTGACCGGGGCCATGCTGACCATCGGGCGGATAAACTGGGTCCGGCACAGCGTCTGGCTGTAGGTCGCCGGGGCCATGGGAAACTGTTCAAGACAAAGACAGAAGGCGGTGGAGTTGGCATCCGGCACCACGGTTCCGGCACCACCTTCGGTCGACCAGTACATCGGACGGATATAGACCGCCGCATCCGGGGCAAACTTCTTCAGGCCTTCCAGCGTCAGGTCAATCAGCTGCTGTGTGGTCATGGTCGGCTTCAACCCCATCACTTCGGCTGAGGCATTGACCCGGGCCGAATGCAGATCCAGATCCGGCACCACGCCCTCGAAAGCCCGCGCCCCGTCAAAGACCAGCGATCCCAGCCAGGTGCCGTGATCCGCCGCACCCATGATCGGCAGATTGCCCTGATGCCACTCGCCCTTGAAATAGGTCCAGATTACTTCACCGATAGCCATGTCCCGAACTTTCTCTGCTGCTGGGTTTACTCATAAAAATTACATCTTCAGGTTTATTGGGTCTGATCGCGCTGTTCAAGCCCGTATTTTTGCAAAAGCCTTCTGAAAAGCTGCCTCTATCTCTACATCACCAATACATTTGCGGCAGGCTATTCCGCTTCGACCGGAACCGACAGGCCCACCTTGACATTATCCATCACCACGTTGGTCTGGAAGCGGCGCACGTTGGAATTCTGAAAAAAGAACCGCCGGGTAAAGTCCTCGTAATCCTTCATGTCCCGCGCCGTAACGATGATAATAAAGTCGGCATTTCCGGTAACATAGTAACACTGCATTACTTCGGGCGTTTGCTGCATCTTGCGCTTGAAGGCATCCAGAACTTCCGGCTGCTCCCGTTCCAGTGTCACCTCGACCACCATGGTCAGACGTCGCCCCACCGCCTCGGGCGAAAGAACCGAGATATCGCTGGCTATAATCTTCCGGCTGCGCAACCGCTTGAGCCGTTTCTGACAGGCCGCGGCAGACAAGCCGACCTTCTCGCCCAATTGCTCGGCGGTCTGGCGATTGTCCTTCTGCACCAGATTGAGCAACCTGGCATCAAACTCGTCTAGCGCCACCATGTCCGTTTTCCCTCGCCAAAATCCCATTGTTATCCGAATTTCAGATCCAGATAACACTTTTCTGACGAATTTAGTCAAATTAAACCCGCTATGATGCCATTCTAAACAAGAAAAACAGCCTAATACCCGAAACCTGATGGATCCCTGCAAGCCATGCCAGACCTGACCAATACTCCCGAACAAACCTCTAGCCTGGACCAGGCCATGCTGGCGTGGCGGCACGATTTCCATCAGCACCCGGAACTGGGTTTTGAGGAAAGCCGGACCGCGGGCAAGGTGGCACAGCTGCTCCGGGATTTTGGACTTGAGGTCCACGAAGGTATTGGCGGCACCGGCGTTGTCGGCCTGCTCAAACGCGGATCGGGCAAAGGTGCCATTGGCCTGCGTGCGGATATGGATGCGCTGGCGATCACCGAACGCAACGCTTTTGAACACCGCTCTCAAAATCCTGGCAAGATGCACGCCTGTGGTCATGACGGTCACACCAGCATGTTGCTGGGGGCGGCGCGGGATCTCGCTGAAACCGGACAGTTTAACGGCACCGTGGTCTTTATCTTTCAGCCCGCCGAGGAGCATGGGCGCGGTGCCCTCGCCATGATCAATGACGGCCTGTTCGAACGCTTCCCGGTCGATGCGATCTATGCCCTGCACAACCTACCTTCGCTGCCCACCGGGCATTTTTCCATCAAAGCCGGGCCGGTTATGGCCTGTGAGGACAATTTCGAAATCATCATCAGGGGCAAGGGCACCCATGCCGCCCTGCCGCATCTGGGCATAGACCCCATCCTGATCGGGGCCGAGGTCGTCACCGCCCTGCAAAGCGTGATTTCCCGCACCTTTAACCCCACCGAAAACGGGGTGCTGTCAGTCACAGATTTTGCCACCAACGGCCTGCGCAATGTCATCCCGGATCAGGTCACCCTGCGCGGTGACACCCGCAGTTTTTCCCCTGATGTCCAGGACCTGATCGAACGGACCATGCAGCGCATTGTTGCCGGGATCTGTGCCGCCTATGGTGCTGACCACAGCTTTTCATACAGCCGAGAGTTTGTCGCCACCATCAACAGCCCGGCAGAGGCAGAAATTGCCCTGGCTGTGGCGCAGGAACTGGTCGGCACGGACAAGGTCATCAAGAATGGAAAAGCAATCATGGCCTCGGAAGATTTTGGCCACATGCTGCAGCACAAACCCGGCTGTTATCTGTTGCTCGGCAATGGCGCAGAAGGCCCGGGTGCTGTTGGCCTGCACAGCCCTGACTATGATTTTAATGATGAACTGCTGCCTGTTGGCGCTGCCTTCTGGAGCAGACTGGTCGCAAGACAGCTTCCCTGAAACACAGCCCCTGCACCAACCATCAGGGATCAAAATACATAAGGATAACAGACAATGAGCTTTGATATCTTCGATCAGGCCGCGCTGAAAATACACCACAACCCGGCGACACTTGGTCCCGCCGATTATCCCGCCGCTTTACAATCTGTTCTTGGAGTCGACGATTGCACCGCGGCTAAAAAGATCATCACCGGCTGGCAAGGCTATAGCCCCAGCCCCCTGACCTCCCTGTCTGATCTCGCCACGGCCCTTGATATCGACCAGATCCTCTACAAGGATGAGGCCCAGCGGTTTGGCCTCGGCAGTTTCAAGGCACTGGGCGGTGCCTATGCCGTGCTCTGTCTTCTGCAACAACAGATCAGAAAACTGACGGGCAAAAGCATCGGCGATCATGAGCTGGCCAGTGGCAATTGCCGCGAGCTGACCGCCGGGATCACGGTCATCACGGCGACCGATGGCAATCATGGCCGCTCGGTAGCCTGGGGCGCAAAAAAATTCGGCTGCCCCTGCAAGATCTATATGCACGCTGGCGTCAGCAAAGGCCGGGCCGCCGCAGTAGAGGAACTGGGCGCAGAAGTGGTCTGGGTCGAAGGAAACTATGATGCCTCCGTCCGTGCCGCCGCCAACGACGCAAGCAAAAGCGGCTGGTTTGTCGTCTCGGATACCTCCTATGACGGGTATATGGATCTGCCCCGGAATGTCATGGCGGGTTACAGCGTGATGACTTCAGAGATCATCGATGATCTGGCGGGAAAAGCTCTGCCCAGTCACGTCTTCCTGCAGGGCGGGGTTGGCGGTCTGGCCGGAGCGGTCTGTGCCCACCTCTGGCAAGCCTGGGGCAAAGAACGTCCGCGCTTCATCGTGGTTGAACCGGAACAGGCGGATTGCCTCTATCAAAGTGCACAGCAGGGCCGCCCTACCGCCGTCGACATTACCGAGGAAACGGTTATGGCAGGTCTTTCCTGTGGCGAGGTTTCGCTGCTCGGTTGGAAAATACTCAGCCAGGGCTGTCATGATTTCATCACCCTGGATGACAGCCTTGTCGGCCCCAGCATGCGCCTGCTTGCCAGCGGGGAGGCCGGAAACAGGATTGTTGCCGGAGAGTCCGCCGTGGCCGGACTGGCTGGCGCCATCGCGGCCTGTCGCCAGACAGGCCTGCGAAATGCTTTGGGATTGGACAAAAACTCTCGCATCATGGTGATTGGCACCGAAGGTGCTACCGATCCGGCAATCTATCAGTCACTTGTCGGGCAACACCCCGACAGTGTTCTGTAACGGGAAAAACACGATGACAGCAGATAGAAATACGTCTCGGGCATCCGCCACTCCCCCGCGTGGATTTCCGCCACAGGAGTTTGAACAGCGCCTTGCCGCCGCCCAGGCACAGATGCGGGCCCAACGGCTTGATGCCCTGTTGCTGAGCACAGAACCCGAAGTGCGTTATTTTTCCGGCTTTCACAGCCAGTTCTGGGAAAGTCCGACCCGCCCGTGGTTTCTGATTGTGCCGCTTGAAGGCAAACCCGTCGCTGTTATTCCTGAAATAGGTCTCAGCGGCATGGCGGCAACCTGGCTTGATGATATCAGAACCTGGCCTGCTCCAAGACCGGAAGACGATGGCATTTCCCTGCTGGCAGAGACCATCACCGCCCTGTCCCGCCGCTACGGGCGGCTTGGGGTCCCGATGGGGCATGAGACTTTCCTGCGTCTGCCCCTGCAGGATTTCCAGAAGCTCTCGACCCGGCTTGCAGCTCTCGAGATCATCGACTGTGCTCCCCTGATCCGTCAGTTGCGCTTTATCAAATCCCCGGCTGAAATCGCCAGGATCCACCATATCTGCGATCTCGCGTCTGCCGCCTTTGAAAATCTGCCGCAAAGGATGCACAGCGGACAGAGCGAACGCGAGATCTGTCAGGATTTCCGCATGGACCTGTTACGTCGTGGCGCCGACAACTCGCCCTATCTGATCAGCGGTTCCGGCCCTGACGGCTATGACAATATCATCATGGGGCCCTCTGATCGTATTATTGAACAGGGTGATGTTCTGATTATCGACACCGGCACCACCTTTGACGGCTATTTCTGTGACTTTGACCGCAACTTTGCCTTTGGCAAGGTATCCGATCTCACCCGTCGGGCCTATGACACCGTCTACCGCGCGACCGATGCAGGATTTGCCGCCGCCCGCCCCGGCGCTACGCTGCGCGATATCTGGGTCGCCATGTGGAACATCCTCGAAGCCGGGGGGGCTCTGGGCAATGATGTCGGGCGGATGGGGCATGGACTGGGCATGCAGCTGACCGAAGGCCCCTCTGTTACCGATCGCGATGACACACCATTGCGCCCGGGAGCTGTGTTAACTCTGGAACCGGGCATGACCTACGCGCCAGGAAAACAGATGGTACACGAGGAGAACATCATCATTACCGAGAACGGTGCCAGACTTCTCAGCCGTCGGGCGTCACCAGAGCTGCCCATTATTTCTTAACCCCTTACAGCTATCCTGACTTTGAACCAGACCGAGACATCAAAAAGATCAGACCAGAAGTACAGGCCCCTTTAATTTGATCAGGTACCGACCATGAGCCCATCAGACCCCCAGCCTCTCTTCAGCATTCTGCCCCAGGATTTCGAACTCGAGGACCGCGCGCCACTGGGCAGTCTCGGCGTTCTCATGCTCGGGACAGATTTCACCCTGGAAAGAGAACTGCCGGGTCTGCTGCCCAAAGGCCTGGTCGCCTTTACCAACCGTGTGCTCAACGCCAATCCGCTGACACTCGAAAATCTGCGGACCATGGCCGAAGACGTCACCCGCGCGGCCTCAGGGATCATGCCCGGGCGCGGCGTCGATGCCATGATCTATGCCTGCACCTCCGGCTCGGTTGCCATTGGCGTGGAACGCATCACCACCCTGATCCGTCAGGCCTGGCCCGGCATCCCCGTCACCACGCCCCTGTCCGCTGCCAAGGCCGCCATTGATACTCTTGGCGGCAAAAGGATCTCGATCCTCACCCCCTATCCTGATGAAATCAATCACGCTCTGGCTGACTGGTTTTCTGATCAGGGTTTCGAGGTCCTCAACGTCACCGGCTTTGGCATGGACGATGATATCGATGTCGCGATGGTCCCGACCGATGCCCTGATCCGGGCGGCAGAAATCAGCTGTGATTCACAGGCTGATCTGCTGTTCATCTCCTGCACCGCACTTCGTGCTGCCGAGGTTGTCGAAGAACTGGAAGCCCGGCTCAACAAACCCGTACTGACCAGCAATCAGGTCCTCGCCTGGCACGCCCTGCAGCTGATGAATATAACAGCACGCCCCAAACGCAAGGACCGGATCTTCACCCACAAGTCATAAAAGAACACCCCGGCGAATTGTGATCCGCCGGGGTGTTCTTGTTTTGCTTCAGCCTGACAGGTCAGGCTGAATTTTTAGTCTTTCCACTGGGTGACATGTTTGATTTCAAGGAAATCTTCCAGCCCCCAGATCCCGCCTTCGCGACCATTACCGGACTGTTTATAGCCCCCGAACGGTGCCGCAGCAGCTGAATCAACACCGTTGATCCGCACCATACCGCTGCGCATGCGCCGGGCAACACGCTTGGCTTTTTCCTTGTCCTGGGTCTGGATGTAATTGGTCAGACCATAAACGGTGTCGTTGGCAATGCGGATGGCTTCTTCCTCGCTGTCAAAGGGGATCATGGTCAGCACCGGACCAAAAACCTCTTCGCGGGCAATGCGCATGTCGTTGTTGACGTCGGCAAAAACGGTCGGGCGGATAAAGTAGCCCCGGTTCAGTCCCTCGGGACGCCCCGTGCCCCCTGCAATCAGGCGGGCACCTTCGTCGATACCGACCTGGATCAGGTCCTGGATCTTGCCAAACTGAACATCACTCACCACCGGACCGAGATGGTTGCCGTGTTCTTTCGGATCACCAACCCGTACTTTTTCAGCTGTCTCGGCTGCGACTTTCACTGCCTTGTCATAGATCGACCGCTCGACCAGCATCCGGGTCGGCGCGTTACAGGATTGTCCGGTATTGCCAAAGCACTGTTTGACACCGCGTTCAATCGCCTTGTCATCCGCATCGGCAAAAACGATGTTTGCTCCCTTGCCTCCCAGTTCCAGCGTCACACGCTTGACTGTGTCGGCGGCGGCTTTGGTGATCAAAGCCCCTGCACGGGTAGATCCGGTAAAGGACAGCATGTCCACATCTGGATGCGAGGAAAGCTGGGTACCAACACCGACCCCGTCGCCATTGACCATGTTGAACACTCCGGCCGGGAAGCCGACAGCGTGAACCATTTCGGTAAAGACGATGGAGGAAAGCGGTGCAACCTCGGAGGGTTTCAGCACGACGGTACAGCCCACTGCCATTGCCGGAACCGCCTTGAGCGTCACCTGGTTCATCGGCCAGTTCCACGGGGTGATCAGTCCGCAAACACCAATGGGTTCGCGGACGATCAACTCATCATTGGCCAGTCTGCTTTCCAGTGTCATCTTTTCGAAAGCCTCGATAAAACCTTCGATATGCCAGCTGCCTGAGCCCGCCTGCGCACTGGTTGCCATGTCAATCGGTGCACCCATTTCCAATGAAATGGCTTCGGCCATGTCATCATTGCGGCGCTTGTATTCTTCCAGCAGCGCCCGGATCATATCCAGACGCTCTTTTTTAGAAGTCATTGACCAGGGGTCAAAAGCCGCCCGTGCCGCGGCAACGGCCGCATCAGTGTCGGCCTGATCACCAAGGGAAATCACGGCACAGATTTCCTCGGTTGCCGGGTTGATTACTTCAAGATCACGGGGTTTTGCCGGGGCGACCCAGGCACCGTTGATGTAAAAATTACGTTTATCCAGCAACAGACATCTCCTTAAAATCTCACGCCAGCCACCGGTCTGTTCTTACCGGTGCAGCAACAAAGTCAGTGTAAAAAATTCAGAACACAGTCAAGCATTGTTCAGCTCTCAAAGTAAAGAGCGAACTGACAAGACATCCCACTGGGCCCTCAGATCATCGACAAAACCTGATGCCGGAGATCACATCGCCAAAGTGAGCACAGTCGAGCCTGTCGTTTTGCGTCCCTCAAGAGCACGATGGGCATCAGCAACCTGATCCAGCTGGAAACTCTGGTTGATCACGACTTTAATTTTTCCACTTTCAAGCATGGCAAAAAGTTCAGCCGCAGCAGCTTCCAGATACCCTTCCGAGTTGGTAAAGTGGAACAGCACAGGCCGGGTAACACTATAAGACCCGGCTGCAATATCCGAGAGCTTGAAATCCAGTGCCGGCCCGGATGACTGGCCAAAACTGACCAGTGTGCCAAAGGTCTTGAGACACTGCAGAGACCCCGGATAGGTATCCTTGCCCACACTGTCGTAAACAACATCAACCCCGGCCCCGCCGGTAATTTCCTTCACCCGCGCGACAAAATCCTCGCTGGTATAGTCAATCACGTGGTCATAGCCGTTCTTTGCCGCCAGCGCACATTTTTCTGCCCCGCCTGCTGTGCCGATTGCAATCACGCCTTTATGCTTTAACCACTGCCCGGCAATCAGTCCGACGCCGCCAGCTGCAGCGTGAAACAGCACCGTCTGGCCGGGCTTGACCTCGAAACTTTTGTGTAAAAGATAATGGGCAGTTAAACCCTTGAGCATGGAAGCCGCAGCGACCTCGTCTGCGATGCCATCTGGCAATTTGACCAGATGTTTTGTCGTCATGACCCGGTGCGAAGCATAGGCGCCATTGGGGATGGTATAGGCCACACGATCCCCCACAGCAAACCCGCTGCCCTGTCCATCACTGGAAGGGCCCACAGCGATAATCTCGCCAGCAGCCTCACTGCCGAGAACCAGATCCTTCTCCTTATCCCAGGGATAAAGTCCGCTGCGGAAATAACAGTCGATAAAATTCACGCCAACCGCCGTGTGGCGTACCAACACCTCATCCGCACCAAGGTTTGACATCTCGGGCAGATCCAGCTCCACCCTTTGCAATACCTCGGGTCCACCCTTTGTCTGGGCAACGATTACATAAGCCATGACTTCTCACCTGTTTTCCGCCCTGCACTTTATCAGGACATGGTTTTCGATTGTGACACTCTTAAAACGACGGGCTCGTCCGACGAACACTTCAGCGATATAAAATTCAGTCCAGGACGAGTAAAAAGGAACCACCTGCCATTGCAGGGACAAATTTCAGACCGGTAGTATAGCCGAAAAACCCCGACGCTACACGCTCTTTGCTATATAGGGCGGGATTGCGGAAAAAGAAGCAGATTTATTCTTCGAGCAGAAATTCCGGATCCGTCGGAACCTGTAGAGCAACAGCCAGCTGATTGGTTTTCGAGGCCAGCGCCACAATTTTGAGCAACTCGGCATGTTGGGCCTGCGTCATCCCTTTGGCCTTGGCTCCTGCCGTATGCGAGTGTACGCAGTACGCACAGTTATTGATGATCGATACGGCAAGATACAGCATTTCCTTTGTCTGGGGATCAAGCGCTGATGGCGTAGCCATCACCGCCTTGACCTCTGCCCAGGTGCGTTCCAGCAGATCGGCATCAAAAGCCAGATAGCGCCAGATGTTATTGATAAAATCCGTCTTGCGGGTTGTCCTGATATCATCGAACACCGCCTTGATGCGGGGATCGTTTTCGGGATTTTTCGGTGGCAGAACAGTGGACATCAATAATTCTCCTCAAAGACAAAGACACAGTATATCAACTATATCGCCTCTGAAAGTTCTCTCCGTTTTACTGGCCTGAGAGAACCTAGAACTGATAACCAAAACTGACAGCGCCGAAGACACCCGGATCGTCCTGCCCCTCGAACTCCTTGGTCCGGTAAATCATGGTATAGCTGATCCGGTACTGTTCATAGGTCATCGCCAGCCCGGCATTGAGATCTGCGACAAAGACCTTTTTGTCTACACTGTGGGAATCACTGAAAGTGTTGCCGTCGAGGAAAATGTTCTGGGCAACGGCCCGTCCCTCTGCCCCCGCGAAGAGATACCAGCTCCAGCCATCTTCAGGAACCTCGAATGCTCCTGTCCCCGGAAGCCCTGGACGCACCCTCACCGGGTTGTCCTGCCACTGGTCCTTGACCGGGGCCAGCCTGAAGGTCACGCCGACATCGGCAAAGGTGTGAACATTTCCCAGCATGGCACCGTAGTATGGCGAAGCCGCCAGAGACATACCCGCCCCCTCGACAGAGAGAGCCTTGGGATAACGGCGCTGCCAGCCAAGCGAAAGTGTCGGTTCGTGATTGAGCTGGTTCGACCAGCCACGCGGGGTTGGACTGTCTGGCGTTACGTGGGTATGGACAAACTTCTGTGCCTGTTCCCCAAGCGCAGCTGGCCCAACGATCCCGACAGACGCTTCAACCTCATCGACGTGATTGCCTGTAATCGTCACAAGCCCCATGGACCCGTAAAGGTGGGCCGCCCAGGGACGGTCATCCGGGTCCTGCTCCCGCTGGCGGATGTTCTCGGGAGAATAGAGATTCTGACCAACGGAATAGAACACGCTGGATGTGTCATTGATCCCGAAGGTCGGAATCACTTCATCCAGCGCATAGGCCACTTCGGGTAAATCTGCGTTCAGATCCAGATAGCCCAGCCGGACCCCGCTGGTATAATTTTTATCTGTCCCCGCGGCGCCAAGAGAATCATTTTCGATCACCAGGGTAATAATCTGGTCCCGTTTTTTATCAAAAATCCGGCCCCGGGCCTGCTGTTCCAGGGTTGGTGTTTCAATAACGACAGGTTGCTCCTGCGGCGTATCAGTTGTTTCCTGAGCAGCAGTTTGGGACAGGGCAAGGTTAGAATTCCACATCCCGATCCCGGCAAAGCCCAAAGACACCAACAGCTTGCGACAGTGCAGCCGGGTAAATGACATGGACAGCATGGATAAAGGAACCCCCGGTTAAACTGATTATCCGATTCGAAACATCGGCTATTTAGGGCAGAGAGAGGACACATGTCCAGTGTCTTCTCAGGGACCTGATTCCGGCCCGCTTCGGAAAGCAAGAAGTCACGAACGCGGACGATCCGCTCTGGGCAGGTTCACTGTCACTCTGGTTCCCTCCCCCACCTTGCTTTTGATTGTCAGATCGCCCCCCTGGGCACGCGCCAATTTCAAGGCCAGGGCCAATCCCAGGCCAACACCACTGTGATTGCGGGTCATGCTCCCTTGAACCTGATAAAACGGCTCTAGCACCTTGGACAGGTCTTTCTCCTCTATCCCGACCCCGGTATCCTCGACGATAAAACTTATAAACGACCTGATAGCCCCCCCATCAGAAGAGGGATTGTCGGCATCCACCATGTTTCCTTCGGCTTGATCTAGCGGCTTTACCGTGAGGGAAACCTGCCCTTTTCCAGGGGTAAACTTGATCGAATTGACCAGAAGATTGACCAGGATCTGTTTCACATGACGGTCATCTGCACGAATATAACATTCCTCTTCCGGGAGCCGGATAGAAAGTGACAGTCTGGCTTCTTCTGCCCGGTTGCGCACTAGACGTTCACAGCTTTTGAGGATCTCTATAACGGAAAGGACCCTTGGCAAAGGGAAGAGCTTCCCGGTTTCAATCACAGAAATATCGAGAATATCGTTGATCATAGTGAGCAGAAAGCTCGCTGAACCCTCGATATCATCAATATAGCCCTTATAACGTTTGTTATCGATCGGGCCGAACAGCTCTTTTTGCAAAATCCCCGAGAACCCCAGAATAGCATTCAGGGGTGTGCGCAATTCATGGCTCATGTTGGCCAGAAACTCTCCCTTGGCCAGATTGGCAGCTTCAGCATGATTGCGCTGTTCGATCAGCTCCTGCCGCGCAACATGACTTTCTATCGCCACACGACATATCTGGGCGCAGGAAAGGATCAGATCCAGTTCGGAACGGTCTGGGGGTCTGACCGTCTTGTAATAGATGGCAAAGGTCCCCAGCGTCTTTTGATCTGATCCGATAATCGGCTGTGACCAGCAGGCCCGAAAGGGTGTTTGCTGCATCAGGGGCACAACTTCTTCCCAGTTGGGATGGTTGTATATATCCTCGACCACAACCAGCTTCTGTCCCCAGGCAGCAGCCCCACAGGAGCCCACAAACTCCCCAATTTCAAGGAAGTCCGTCGCCTCGTTATAGAACTGTGGCAAACTGGGCCCGCTTGTGCTGCGCAGATAGCACTCATCTTCCAGCAGCATCACACCACAGTTCATATGGGGATAGGTTGCCTCGATACGCAGGATAAGCTGGTCAAATATTTCCTTGAGCGGCAATCCAAGGGCAATATTGGTCAAGGTGTCATTATAGGCCACCATGATCTGTTCACGGTTTTTCATCGCCGTGACATCCGTGCTGACACATAGGAAATAGCTGCAATTATCTGCCTTGCGACAGAAAGGGGTAATTGTAAGGTCTTCCCAGTAATGGGTTCCCTCCCTGTTCAGGCTGCAGAGAACCCCGGACCAGGGTTTTCCCTGGTGCAACTCTCCCCAGATATCCTCGATATAATCGTCGGAATGGTAACCTGACCGCAGGATTTTGACATGCTGCCCGATCAGTTCTTTCGCGGTATATCCACTGAGATCTAGGTATTTCTGGTTGGCATAGCTGATCAGCTGATCAGCCGTCATGACCAGAACCAGCGCATGCTTGTTCAGGGCCCCGAACAGATCCTGAATCTGTTCAAGGTCTGAAATATCAAAGGCCTTCACGTCCTGCCTGGGCAAATCTGCCAAATTTACACTCCTGATCAAGGATTTTTACTCTTGCGGGGTCCTGTTTCCTCTCGAAGGTCCTGTCACCGCCAGAACAATGATGTGGGGGCAGTCAATTTTTTCACAAGCATCCACCCTGCTCGACCACAGCTTGAACCTCTTCTATAATCCACAGTAAAGATTGTTATTTTATGAAGAGCGCCTCAAAAAGTCACTCTTGCGCTCCAAACACACTTCGTCTATTGTCGAAGCATGAAAGAAGGACCAGACATCACCCTTTTGGGTTCTCTTATCGGTGACCCCGCCCGGGCTAACATGCTTACGGCACTGATGAGCGGCAAGGCTTTGACGGCCAGTGAACTGGCGGCAGAGGCCGGGATTACGCTGCAGACCACCTCCGCCCACCTCGGCAAGCTTGAGGGCGGCGGTCTGATCCGCCAACGCAAACAGGGGCGACACCGCTATTTCACTCTGGCTGACGATGATGTCGGCGGACTGCTTGAAACCATGATGGGGCTGGCAGCAAAAAAAGGCCATACCCGCACCCGTACAGGCCCCAGGGCTCCTGCTCTGCGCAAGGCCCGTGTCTGCTACAATCATCTTGCCGGCGAGCTGGGCGTGCAAATGTATGACAGCCTTTTAGCCCGGGGTTTTCTTCAGGAACAGGCGGATGAAGATCTGCTGATTCTCAGTGATCAGGGACGGGATTTTGTCGCCGATCTCGGGATCGACATCTCCCCGCTCAACCAGTCGCGCCGCCCCCTGTGCAAATCCTGCCTCGACTGGAGCGCCCGCCGCAGCCATCTCGCGGGATCTCTGGGTACAGCCCTGCTGGAACATTTTTATCACAAGGGCTGGGCCAAACGGGTCGAGGGCCAGCGTATTGTCGAATTCTCACGGCCAGGCGAAGTCAGCTTCCAGAAACTCTTTCCCCTCATCGAATGCTGATTTTATTTAAACAATTCTTCTTCCTACAAAATGTGTCAAGACAAAGGAACTATCTTTGTTAACAATGGAAACATGACGGATGAAAATGTGAAGAATGAAGTTATTTCTCCCAAACAAATCAATTTTCTTCGCCCTTCAAAAAGCTAGCTTGACTTCAAAAAATAATCACTTATACAACTTATGCGAGCCAAACTCAAACCCCGTATAATCCGTCAGGGAAATGGATATTTTTCTGCTCGATTAAGTTAAGGACTTAACTATGCTTGTGTTAAAAATAATCATTGGCATCATTATTCTTGCTGGAGCTTTTTTTAGTTTTTTAACTTTTAATAATCATTGCAATAGAAAGTTCGGTTATCGCTTTTTCACAATGACTTCATTTGTAATTGTTGGTGCATCATTAATTTTAATATCCATAGGCCATGAATGGCGGCTGGATGCTCTAAAAGAAAATGGCGATATACTGAATGGAATTATCCTCATGATTATTGGGGTTCTTATTTCAATGTATTTAGTATTTAAAAATTTCAAAGAAACAAATTTTGTTTATGGACTTGGCGGCAGTATTGTCCAGCTCTCTATATTTGGCGTTCTGACATACCTCGGCATAGTTGTGCTTATCATTACCATCGCCATCTTTATAGTGGGCAACATGGGCGCTCAACGTGTGTATGTGGTTAATAGATAATATTTTAGAATACGAACAGGCAAAAACAGTGCTCGGCTCAAGACCATGAATATTAACAGGTCGACCAGCAAACAGATTGCCTATTTCTCTCCTACCAACTCAGCAACAGCGCACCTTAAGCCCCTGGCGTCCAGCAGCTTTTCCCCTTCACAGAGAATGTCCCGGTATTTCCGGGCCTCGCTGGCGAGATAGTTGCGCGAGAGCGGGTTCATAAACCCATGTTCACCCGCCGATTTGAAGCAAACCACATCCGGCTTTTTTTCCAGCTCTGCAATCACGGCATCGACAGAAAAGTGTTCTTCAACTCGCGGAAAAACCAGGGTCACAGGACAAGACGGGCTCAGCTCAAGACTGTTTCTGATCTGTCCGGGATAAAAGCCGGCGAGGTGATGAATTGGATGCTTGCTCTCGCTCCCTGCCACGCGCCAGGCCGCCGATGCTCCCGCACTGAAGCCCAGCAGAACAAGCTTTGTTGCGGATTGTTGCGATACTTCCCTGACAGCTTCTTCGACCAGGGCGGCATAAACCTCATGACCGCAGTCAGCCATAAAAGCCGCATAGGCATCCGCTTCACAGGCAAAGGACCTTGTTTCACCCTGATAGGAGTCAAGCTGCTGTACATCATAGTCCACCCCCCGAAGTTTCTGCTCCAGTTTTTCCGTTTCCGGGCTGCGGCCCCAGATGTCGGTGATCAGCAGTACAGGCATCTCAGCCCCCCTCTTCCCCGGTTGAGGGATACGTTCGGTCGAGCAACAACTCTTCAGAAATACCAGCCTGAACACCGCGTTCAAGGTAGGTCGAAAGCGCCACATAGCTGCGGGTCGCCCGAACCCCGGTGATTTTGTACAGCCGGGCGAGAAAACCCTCCAGCGCCTGACTGCTCTGCAGTCGCACCTTGAGCAGCATACAGGTATCCCCGGTGACGGAATGCATTTCTTCAAGTTCAGGAAGTTCTGTCAGGTCCATCAGTTCCGGCGACTTTCCCCAGCCAGAGGTATCCACATGAACAAACGCCAGCAGAGGTTTGCCAATCGACGGGCCGTCCAGCTGCGCCGCCGTGCCCTTGATCCGCCCATCCGCGCGCAGACGCTTGACCCGTTCGTGGGTTGCCGGGGCAGAAAGGCCAACCCGATCCCCCAGCTCGGCGAAACTGAGATCCGCTTTCTGGCAGAGTTCACCTAATATTCTTCGGTCAATCGCATCAAGTGGGCGGGGGGTATCCGTCATTTTCCGAACAGTATCTCTTTTTTATCATTCCGCGAATTAATCACTTCACAATACCATATTCGGCAATTACCGTTCAATGCAGTATATAACTCATGGCCAGTCCGAATGTTCACCTTCCCTATCTTCCTGCTGACAGCCTCGGTTGCCATTGTGGGATCAAACTCACTTCTGCTCAGCCCCATTGCCGGGGCCGTTGCCCGCTCCTTTCCCGGAACGGATGCTGCGGATGTTCTGCTGGCCTCGGCGGCCTATGGGCTATCGACGGCTGCAAGTGCACTTTTGCTGGCACCACTGATTGATCGTATCGGCGGGAAACGGGCCCTGCTGCTGGCCTTAAGCCTTTTGACCTGTGCGCTGATCATCACCGCAACGGCACCAACACTCTGGGTGCTCTGTGCCGGGCAGGCGCTAGCTGGTATCGCAGCCGGGGTAACCCTGCCCGCAGCTTATGGTCTTTCGGCAGAACTGGCACCGCAGGGGCGCGAAAGCGAAACCCTTGGGATCGTTCTGACGGGCTGGACCATCAGTCTGGTGTTCGGGGTCAGCCTTTCCGCGCTGATGACTGATTTGCTGCACTGGCGCGCGGCCTTTGGGGTGATCGCCTTTATCGCCCTGATGATTGTCACCAGTCTCTATCTTACCGGACGACGGGACAGGCTTGGAGAATCACCAGGCTGGGGAGCAGCCGTTCGGCGCGACAGCGCGACATCTCCCCTGACCGCCCTGCGGGTACCGGGGATCATCCGGGCCTTGATGGTCTGCGCCGCCTTTATGACTGCCTTTTACGGCCTTTACAGCTACCTCGGGGTCCATTTACAAACCGTGCTCGGCAAAAGCACCTCTGTCAGCGGGCTGGCAACGGTTGCATATGGTGTTGGTTTTGGTGCCGCTGTCGTGCTCGATCGTTTTATAGATCGCCACGGGGCCGCGCGGATTGCCGTATTTGTCTTCACGGCTGTTGCCATGACCTATGGCTCCATGGCCCTGGCAGCAAAGGATTTCTTCAGCCTCGTCGTCATGTGCTTTGTCTGGGGCGGCGTCAACCATCTGGGCCTTAATCTGATTGTGGGCCGACTTACCGCCCTTGATCCGACCCAGCGCGGAGCAATCATGGGACTCTATTCCGCCGTGGCCTATCTCTGTGTCTTTGTTGGAGCCATCGGCTTCAGGCCACTCTACGAGCTCTCCGGCCTTTCCGCCTGCGCCCTGCTCGCCGCCCTTTGCATTCTGCCAGCCATTATCGACGGCATGAAGCGACGCCGGGAAACCGGAAAGATAACCGCCAATCCGGCCTGACCCGGGCCCTCCATGCAAAAACTCTTCAACCTGCCGGGTCAGACCATCGCCATGACCCGGGCCGGGCCGCCTGTGCCGCCGCGGTGTTTGGGGGCACCGACAATCAGAACCGCGCCACTTGCCGGAACCTTGTCAAGATTGGCGATGCATTCAAGACCCCAGCGGTTTTCCGGCAGCCAGGCATAGTGGGTGGCAAAGTCCGGGGACAGACCGTAATCCAGTGACAGACTGTCTGTGGCGATCCCGATGGTCGGGGTTTCCAGCAGCATCTGGGCAGCTTCGACATGGAAGCCGGGAAAATGCATTTTGCCGTCTGCATCCACATTGCGGAACATCTCCCCGCCCACATGTTTGTCCCAGCCGGAGTTCATCGCCACACAGGCTTTGTCTGGGATCTCGCCATGCCGGGAAATCCATGCCTTGATGTCATCCGGTGTCACCTGGGCATCGGCATCTGCTGCGGCCTTTTCCCTGATATCAATCACGCAGAGCGGCACCACCAGATTGCTGATCGGGATCTCGGCCACCGACTGTCCATTTTCGGAAAAATGCAACGGGGCGTCGACATGGGTTCCCGTATGCTCGTTCATCCGCAGTTCCAGCAGATTGAACTTGTGTTCCTCGTAATTGAATTTCTGGTCGCGGAAAAACTGCTGCTCGCCAAAAAAGGTCGGGAAGTCCTCGTGCAGTTCGTGGGTCATATCTTCGGCTCGCCCGGGTC
Organism: Kiloniella laminariae; assembly: GCF_027214005.1. Taxonomy (GTDB): domain Bacteria; phylum Pseudomonadota; class Alphaproteobacteria; order Kiloniellales; family Kiloniellaceae; genus Kiloniella; species Kiloniella laminariae_A. The sequence continues at coordinate 526,131 of NZ_JAPWGY010000001.1, read as the reverse complement.
CACCCGCCAGAACCGGTGTGGAAAAGGTCGTGGTCGACAGCGCCGCAGCCGATGCCCCCAGCGCGGCTTTTCTGAACAGGTCACGACGGGACAGCATTTTCCTTTTGACGGATTCAATAACACAGACATCACACATAGCGGCATCTTCTCCCTGTTAAGTACAGACTGTTATTTTCCGCTTCCCCGTGAAAGCCCGTTCAAAAACCAGAAACAAAACCAGGGACGAGGCAGCGGCCTGATGAAGAGACAGCAACCATACCATGAATATCTACTGAGATAGAATCACGTTTAAGACAAAGGGCCTTCTTCACCCGGCCCGGGCGCAGACAAGTCTGATATCAGGCTGTTCTGCGCCAGACTCTGTTCGAGCTGTCGCACAGCAGACCGCATGGGGTCGAGGTATCGAACAGCAGCGACCCGCGGTGTCATCGCCGAGGTGAAAAATACAAGGTTTATCGAGGCCACCACCTGGTCGCCGGAACAGACCGGCAGGGCAATTGAAGAGATCCCCTTGTCGGTTTCATCCACAGACTGGGCATAGCCGCGTTCCCGGGTGATCTTTACCAGCGACTGGACAAAGGCCTTGTCTCTGCCCCGGGCATCTTCGGGCAATTCCGAGTTCTGCAATGCTTCAAGCAGCGAGCTTTGCACCTCGGCTGTGGAAAAACAGAAAAAGGCCCGTCCCAGAGACGAAGTCAGCAAGGGCCAGCGGACACCGACCATATTGCGGTTCCTCGACAGCGGGCTGAACTTGTGCGTTGTCTCCCGGATCACCATGCCCCGGCCATCAAAAACAGCAATGTCCGTGGGCCAGACCACCTGTTTGAACAGTTCCCCCAGAACAGGCGCCCCCAATTGGGTCACCCAGTCGCGCTGTTCGTAGCCCTCGCTGAGGGACCGTACCGCCAGCGTCAGGCTCCAGAGCGGGCTGGAGATTGCGCCGCGTTTGACAAAGCCTTCCGCCTCCAGCGTTTCCAGCAACCGATAGACGGTGGTCCGGTTTAACCGGCTTTGCCGGGAAAGCTCCTGCACGGTAACCGGGCCCAAGCGGTTCATAAGCTGCAAAAGGGACAAGCCGCGGGCCAGGGCACGCACCGGGCGATGGGTCAGGTCTCCGACGCCCGGGATCTCGCCCCTCGCTTCACGCGGGAATTTCTCCAGCTCTGTTTTGTCCGACACTTTTCCAGCTCCCGGTCTTTAGTTTTTTTTTGCAGCTTTACAATCACTGTTCGCACAGTGAATATTTTGTAGCAAGTGATTGCAGCAGCGTCAAAGCAGCGTAAAAGAAAATCATGAAGGTTGTGCCGGGAACGCCGACTGAAACATTCCTGATGCGCCGAACCCTGCCTTGCGTTCCGATGCTCGGAATGGATCATCCCCGGCACAGCCTTCATGATCTCGCTGTCTGGCCTGTGACTGGCCTGTGACTGGCCTGTGACTGGTCAATAACTGGCCAAGTATCTGGCCAAATAACTGATCAGCGTGGCCTCCAGAGGCTGGACAAGAAGATCTTTCTTCATTGCATAAACCGGAAACGGCACAGGATTCATGATGCTCCCCCTCGACCTCCTCTCAGGATTTTTTGCCATCTGTATCCTGCTTGCCCTGACTCCCGGACCAGACAATATTTTTGTGCTGACCCAGTCGGCCCTCAGCGGGCGCCTTGCCGGTGTTTTTGTCGTTCTCGGCCTCTGTACCGGTGTCCTGGTTCACAGCACGGCTGTCGCGCTCGGGGTCGCGGCCATCGTACAGACCTCCAGTCTGGCTTTTAATGCGCTGAAAATATTGGGGGCCTGCTATCTGCTCTATCTCGCCTGGGCTGTCTTGCGCGCCCGGCCAGAACCGCTTGACGTGACAGGCCCCACAGCCGCTGCCCAAAAGCAGAAACAGCACAAGGCCGATTACTTCAGGCTGTATCGTCGCGGCATTATCATGAACGTGACCAACCCGAAGGTATCGATCTTCTTTCTGTCATTTCTGCCCCAGTTTGCCGATCCCGCAAGGGGATCTGTCGCCGGACAGATTTTTGTTCTGGGCGGGTTTTTCATTCTCTCGACCCTGCTGATTTTTGGCGGGATCGCCCTGCTTGCCGGAACAATCGGCACGCACCTGCGCAACTCTGCCCGGGCCCAGAACATTGTTAACAAGATCGCCGGGCTGGTTTTTATCGGCCTTGCGATCAAGCTGGCGACGTTACAGCAATAACCCTTCTGGTTATTAACTCTGCCAATTCAAGCCGGATTTGGTCAAAGCGACCTCTGGAAAAAACCGTCTTTCCGGTCTAGAATGGAACAGCCCGCACAGCAGCCTGACCCGCATCAGCCGCGTGTTTACCCCTGTTATTCCGGGCCAGAAGAGTGTTGCCATCCCTTTGCCTCAAGGGAAAAAACGCACCCTGCAATACAGGGAACAACAGCCGAAACACAGAACATCTCTGTGAAATAGATAAAAAAATCAGCCTGTTAACAATAATTCATAATTTGTATGCTACTGTCACCCCGAATTGAGAGGACGACTTGAAAGAGCGGGTTCAAAGGCCAATACCGAAGCAGCCCCGGAAATGCTTCTGGCCGCCCTTTTAGAATAAAGGTAGATCTTTTGCATGGCGACTTCCCTGCAATCACTGCAGCGTTTTGCGACCCTGACAAGGCAGTCTGAGCTGACAGAGGTTCGGGCCGCGGTCGCCGCCGTTATCAAGGATCTGAAGGGCTCGGTTGAAAAAACCCGCGAGCCCGCCAAGGCCAGACGCTCGATTGCCGATCTCCTTGGCTTCCTCAACAGCCTGAATGCAACCATCCATCCGGGCCGGGCCGAGCTGGCACAAGCGATCTCGCGAGACATCATCCCCCTGCTCTACAAAAACCAGCCCGAACAAACCAGCGAGGTGGATGACTATCAGTATCTTCAGCCAGAGTATCTCCTGGTCAATTATCTCAGTTCGGTTCTGGGCGATCATCTGGCCCTGTTGCGGGGTGAACTTGAAGACCATCCCGGTTTCCGCAAGGGAAAGCGTCAGGACGTTGTCCAGCCGATTTGTGTGCTGGCCCCCGCTTTCGTATCCGGCCTGCGGGATCTTCTGACCAGCCTTGCTGTCACCCGGCTTCGAACCAAAAAAATCGAAACCAGCATTTATGAACCGCTGCAGCGTGATTACCTCAGACAGGGCCGTAATTCGGCCAAATTTTTTGATGAACAGCAGGCAGAGATCAGCGACGAGATCAACAAACACCTCGCCTGGGCAGAAACCATTGAAGACAATCTGAGGCAACAGGCGCGGAAAACGTCGTCAGCGACAGAAGCTGAAAACCCGGACGAAGCCGTCAATCATGACGAGGACATGATCCAGGAACTGCTCGACAAACTCAAACTGCATTCCGAAAAGCATGACTATTTCCTGCCCCGTGTCGCCGGTTTCAGACTGATTGCCAAACTCTTCAACCTTGCAAAGCCAGAGATTGCCAAGGCGATCAAGCAGCTCCACGACGCCACGCGCTATAGCGAAAACCACACAACAGTGGTTCAGCAGCTTGACGAACTGGTCAGCAACTTTGATGAATATGACTTTGACCTGATTGCCCTTTCGGCCCATCGCATCGGCGAGAAAACCGCCTGCCTTTCTCCCAAGGCCTTACAGGATGCCTGTATCGGCTCTGGCCGGACGACAGAAACCATGATTCAGGCCCGCCCGCTTGTCGCCGCAGAACTGGGGCGGCTGCCGATCCATCTGGCCAAGAAAATCAGGGAGATTGTTGGACAGGATCATGGTGATCTGGACGACATCCAGACACTTGATGGACTGTTTGAACACTTTCGATCCAATATCCATGACATCAACAAGACACGCTTCGAGGCAGAACTGAAAAGCTGTTCCGGTATTTTCTATGGCTCAAAGGTTCTCACCCCGCTGGGCAAGTGGCTGGAAAGCGAAGGCGCGCAGGAAGGGACCTTTTTCCTGCGCATGCAACAGGTCCAGATTTCCCTGAAGAAAAAATGGGGCCTGACCTAACACGCCCCGTAACAGATCACTATACCGGGGCGATCTACTGGGGCGATCTACTGGGGTGATGTACCGGGGCGATGCGCTGGATCAATGCTCCGCGATGATCACGCGCCACAGATCAACAAAAGCGATCCCGGCTTTCCGCTCTGCGGATTGATCGGCTCTGCGCAGTTGACGAGAGTAAAACCTGCCTGCCCGATCACCTCAATCCAGGAAGCAAGTGTTCGGAAATACCAGGGCATTGAAGTCCAGTTATCTGCCCGGTTTCCGTCACTGTTTCTGGCACTGTTTCCGGCACTGAAAGCAGCGAAGCTTTCTTCCTGCCAGCCGTCTTCATAGCCGCTTTCCGGACAGGCCTGCCAGGGATGCAGCGTTTGAATAACCAGCTTGCCCTGCGCACCCATGCACTGGCGCAGCGCGGACAACAGCGGCGTTATCTCTTCGCCCAACAGGGCAAAGTTACAGATCACCAGATCATAGGGGCCGCCCGCCCGCGCTGGTGCCTGGATAATCTCGTCATAGCCCAGATGCAGATAGCTTGATACCGGATCCAGTTGGCAGGCGCTGGCAATCAGATCGGCACTGCCGTCAATTCCGGTCACTGCACAGCCCGGCTCTGCCGACAGGCGCCGCACCAGCCAGCCCTCGCCACAGCCGAGATCGAGAACGCCTGTCGGCTGTGGCGCCCTCTCCTTTATCAAGGTCAGCGCAGCCGCGACAACTGCCTGATCGGTACAGCTCACCCGGCTGGCAATTTTTTTCTCTCTGACCGCTGCGGTCCAGAGCTGCGCATTGTCATCCCAGCTGGCCTTCAGGCGGGGAGAAAAGTCGCTGTTGTTTCTGCCCTGCCCAGAGCCATTCTGGCAGGCCTTTGTGGCACCGTTCTGTGGCTTAGCGTTCTGTGGCTTACCGTTTTGCGGCTTGTTTCTGGAATTATCCCTGGGCATAGCGTTTCAGACGTTGATCAAGGGTGCCGGTGTGCAGTTCAAACATATGGTTGTCATGATCATAAAAATAGATCGACCGCCCCTCGCCTTCAACCCGGCTTCGCCCTTCCCGCAGTTCCAGCCCCAGATCCCTGATACGCAGAAGACAGTCATCATAGGCTGTCTCCGGGATCTTGAAAGCAACATGATTATAACTGCGCGCGGGCAATGCTTCGCCCTCCATAATCGCAATCCACTGCCCGGCGACGAGAAAAAATCTTTCCCGCGACAGGGAAAAACTTGTGTCACCACTGTCATAGACTTTTTCTGCACCCAGGATCTGGCAGAGGATCGCTTCCATTCTGTCCAGATCCTGTACGATAAAGGTCATGTGACTGATGCCTTCAATCATCTTCTGCCCCCCCAGTTCTCCGCTTTCAGGTTAGAGTTCCGCATAACGAAAGGTCTTTTTACGCACAGATTTTGACGAGATAATGACCAGTTTTTTATACAAGCCGATTTTTTATACAGCCTGGAGTTTTAATAATAACCGGGATTTTTTCATGCCCAGAAATTCATACCCAGAAATTCATGCACAGAAAAAGGCAGGCCGCCTGTCCAGTGCTTTTGTTTTCAGCTCCGGTCCAGATCGGCCTGCCTGATCCTGTTTTACCAATACCTGTTAATGGTTACCTGTTGATGGGTGCCCGTTTACAGGGACCCATCAACAGGACCCCGTTTTACAGGGGCGCAAACTTCGCCGTGAAGTGGCGCAGCGCGGGCGGCTGTTCGGTAATACGATATCCGCGCAGGCTGTCTTTCATCGCCGTCAGTTCCTCGAACACCTCGACAATATAATCCGCGTGGGACTGGGTATAGACCCGCCGCGGCATGGCCAGACGCACCAGATCCATCGAGGCCGGGGCCTCGGTGCCATCCGGCGCACGCCCGAACATCACCGTGCCGATTTCACAGCCGCGAATACCGCCGAGCTCATAGAGCTTGCAGGCCACCGCCTGACCGGGGTACTGCAGCGGCGCGATATGCGGCAGCCAGGCGCGGGCATCGACAAAAACCGCATGACCACCCGCGGGCTTGACCACGGGAACCCCCATGGCATCAAGACGTTCGGTGATATATTCGTTGGTGCGGATGCGATAACGCAGATAGTCCTCGTCCACGATCTCGCTCAGACCCTGGGCAATGGCGTCAAGATCGCGCCCGGCCAGCCCGCCATAGGTCGGGAAACCTTCGGTCATGATCAGCCGTGTCCGCGCCTTGTCGGCCAGCTCATCGTCATTGAGCGCCAGCCAGCCACCGATATTGGCAAAGGCATCCTTTTTCGCCGACATGGTCATGCCATCGGCATCGGCAAAACAGTCGCGGACAATATCCTTGATCGCCCGCCCCTTCTGGCCTTCCTCGCGCTGCTGGATAAACCAGGCGTTTTCGGCAAAGCGACAGCCGTCGATGATAAAGGGCCGCCCATAGCGGCGGGCGATTTCAGCCGTGGCCCGGATATTGGCCAGCGATACCGGCTGCCCGCCCCCGGCATTGTTGGTGATGGTCAGCATCACACAGGGCACGGCATCGCCGTGTTGTTCCAGATAGGCCTCCAGCTTTGCAAGATCCATATTGCCCTTGAAGGGGTGGACCAGTGACGGGTTTTTGCCCTCGGCAATCACCAGATCATCGGCCCGCGCCCCCGTGGTTTCAATGTTGCCGCGGGTGGTATCAAAGTGGGTGTTGGAGGGAATGAACTTGCCCTTGCCGCCGAGAATGGAAAAAAGAATGGCTTCGGCGGCGCGGCCCTGATGGGTCGGGATGATGTGTTTGAAATCCATCAGATCGCGGATGGCGGCCTCGAAACGAAAGAACGAGGGTGATCCGGCATAGCTTTCATCCCCAGACAGGATCGCCGACCACTGACGCGCCGACATGGCCGAGGTCCCGCTGTCGGTCAGCAGGTCAATCAGCACATCATCGGAATGCAGTTTGAACAGATTGTAATCCGCCGCACGCAACAGATCGCGCCGTTCTTCCGGCGTGGTCATGCGAATGGGTTCGACAGATTTGATACGAAAGGGTTCGATTATTGTTTTCATAAAGGGGTCTCCGCTAACGCCCCTTTCAAGCGACCGCCCCCGAAGCAAAAATCAGGGAATCAGCCAGGTACTCAATCGGGGCAGAAGCGCCGCGGTTGCCTGCTGCTCATCAGCCTGCCGCGCTCAGCGCCCGTTTCATACCCGTTAAAATTATCTTTTTGATGGACTGTTGGCAAGAGGGAGTTGGCTGGCATCACCACACTCGACCCTGGTTCATTTTAAAACTCTTGCGGCTCTTTGGGTCTATCTTGCTTACAAAGCTCGTTACAACTGACTCCGGGTTTGTCACCTCAGTCATAACTTTAGCCATTGCTGATTCAGCCGCTTCTTTTGATTGCCAATGAATAAGGTCCAACCACCAGCCATCGGTGGTGCGGAAAATCTCGCGATCGGAGAAACCGGGCTGGTTCGCCATCTGCTGTTGAATTGCCTCCGCTGCTGCAAGGAATTCTTCATCCGTCGTCGGAACGAGATACTCAATTTCTGATCCGGGTGCGACAAGCCTGAAAAACTGGATCTCGGTATAGCCGCTGCCTTGAGGAATGCTGGCGGTTTTCCAGTGTCTTTTCCGGTCAGCATGGAACCAGACGATAGTTGACGGATCTATCAGGCTCATAATCGCCGCCCCATCAGGATCGGTCAGGATCTCCGCAGCTGCCTTTTCAAAGTCCCCAACTGACCGCCAGTGGATCGAATCAATCCATTGGTCATCATCATCCGATCTGAGTAGTTCCCGATATATACGGCCACTGAAACGCCGCAGGAAGTGATCCTGGACATGCTGTGCCCCCTCAACAAACCTGGCTTCTTCGACCCCCGGCAACAGTTTGAACCAGGCTATTTCGAGAATCATGCTGTCTTCAGCAAGAACAGCTTGGTTCGAGAGTGAGTGTGTAACAGTCGCAGATGCGATGTGCTTGCGGGACATCAGAGCTCTCCATATTTCAGAACGATACGTGATAAAAATATAACGCCCACATTTAGCTGGTCAATATATTTCTGAACGATAGGTTATTTATATTGCGTACCTACCCGTGACACTCCTATGACCGGGGTAATGCTTACAGAGCCGAAAAGGCGGGTGTTCTTCGAAAAAAACAGGACTGGTTACTACAGGCGATGAAACCATCAGATTCAGAACATACGCCCTCAGATACCTGGCTTGTCGCAATTTATGACAGCCATGGCTTGACACCCCATACCATGTTATATGCTGGATTATTTGCTGGGCGATATTTTCTGAACGAAGGGCGAGAGAAATTACCTACCCGCGGCGCAATGGTGAGAATTATTAGATGGGCAGACACAAAAGCTACGATCGGGATCTGGTCCTGGAGAAGGCTATGGAGCTATTCTGGGCAAAGGGTTACGAGGGGACTCATCTCTCAGAGCTCGTGAAAGTTACCGGGCTGAACCGTTTCGGCTTGTATGCCGAGTTTGGCGGCAAGGAAGGGCTTTTCCGGGCGGCTCTGGATTTGTATCTGAAATGGGCGCAGGAAACCTATCGCAAAACCCTGGATGCAAAGCCCCATGGTCTTGACAATATCAGAACATACTTCGAGGAAATGAGCTTTGGGGACGAATACAGCGGCTGTTTTATGGTCAAAACAATTGTTGAGCAGAATGTTGTAACAAATGAAGCCTTTTCTGCCGCCCACGAGGTTTTTTTGGAAGCAAAGAACCTGTTTCACAAAAACCTCTGTGCTGCCAAAGAATATGGTCAATTGCCGCCTGATCGAGATATAGACGCACTTGCAAACCTGTTATCTGTGATCGATAGCGGCCTTTCAATTTACGGCATCATTTCACAAAGCGATTCCGAGAAGAACGCGATTGCGCAGCAGGCTCTCCTTTTACTCGCGTCGATATCGCACAAAGATAATTCCTGAAGAATTCATGAGACCCCAGAAGATTGTTACCCGCTATAGACCTGGCGCTGGGGACTTGGATTTGGGGTTTACGCCAAAACAGACCATAAACTGCAATTGTTCACCTTCCGATGAGACTGTCAGAAGTTCTGTGTGATTTCCGCAAACAGGTAAAAACAGGACTGGCGCATGTCTGAAACATTTGATTTTGAGAAAGCTCTTCCCGTCCGACAAAATGGCCCGGACCTGACCGATAAGAATGACGTTCAGGCACCACGGGTCACAGCTCGCTGAAGTGGCGCAAGAAGATCCCAACTGCAAGAACGGCTTGCCAGCCTGCCGCGCTCAGCATCCGTTTCATACCCGTTAAAATTATCTTTTCGCCAGAGCGCTGGCAAGAGGGAGAGTGCGTTCGGGCGAGAGGAAGGGGCTTTAATGAACCAAGATCGAAAAGAATTTACAAATTGAAAAAGTTTTATCTAAGGTTGTGGTTCAATGGCGCTTTAACAGAAATTCTCGTTACCAGTAGAAATAGAACAGCGTGAAAATGGCAGTCGCCCGCTCTCGACCCAAAGCGGACATTGAGTGTTTCACAATATATAGAGAACAAAGAGCGGGCTAATTCTTTGCAAAAATTCATGAGAAAATAGATGCGTCATCTAAATTACAAAAATATTTTGGTAATACTGTTGCTGCTTATTGTGCCGGGTCACGCTTATGCGAATGCTGGTATCCCCATGTTGATTTTGGCAATACCTGCATTTGCAATTTCCTTGTTACCGATCATCCTCATCGAAGCGCTCTACCTTTCAAAAAGTATGGCCCTGCCCATATTTCGATCTGCAAAAACCGTGAGTATCTCTAATTTAATCTCAACCATAGTAGGCATCCCTCTTACATGGTTTGTTCTGGTTTTGCTTCAACTGCTAACTGGCGGTAGTTCGGCTTACAGAATTGATACTACGTTAGGAAAAATCCTGTCAGTAACCTGGCAGGCACCATGGCTTATACCACACGGGAAAGATCTTGATTGGATGATACCAGCAGCAGGGATGGTTCTTATGGTTCCCTTCTTTTTTGTATCTTGGTGGTCCGAATACTTTGTATCGAAAAAACTGTTGCCTGAACGATCGTCAAACGAGCTTAAAGTTAAAGTACGTAATGCAAACTTAATCACGTACTCTTTGCTGGTTCTATGGCCTTTAACTATGTTTCTTCTTAATTATACATCAAGCCAGTAAGGCTTTAATTTGGCAAATAAGTCCTGGCTGGTTCTAGAGGTCCACTTATGGCACTAAGCGATTGGAACCGCCCCAAGTGGCTACATTTAATTGTTAAGGATTAAACCGGCGAACAATTGATTTACACTCGGTAAAAGATACTTTTTTTGCCCATATAATAGATTTTTGGACTTCAGGTTCATGTCGATCTAGTGCTTCTTGAGACCAATATTGCCTAGGAGCACCTATAGGAAGATTATCGACTTCAGAAGAAACAATGGTAAAAGCTAAAAAGTCCTTATCATCTTCAGAAAGACCAACTTCGAATCTGAGCGCTGATAATTCAATTGCACCTTCTAGGTAATGCACTGAGCCATCAATCATGCCACGAGCCACTTCTGCTGCGCGCTGCCTCTTCTTCTCGACGTATTCTTCGTTACTTATTTTCATAGGATGCTTTTCAAATTATTGCTGAAATTATGAAACTCTACCTTCTTAAAGAGTATATTAAACAGACGATGAACCGCAATTGCTAATCTTCCGATGAGACTGTCAGAAGTTCTATGTGATTTCCGCAAACAGGTAAAAACAGGACTGGCGCACGTCTGAAACATTTGATTTTGAAAAAGCACCTTCCGCCCGGCAAAATGGCCCGGACCTGACCGGTAAGGATGGCGTTCTGGCGCCACTGGTCCCAGCTCGCTGAAGTGGCGCAGGAAGATCCTAACGGCAAGAACGGCTTGCCAGCCTGCCGCGCTCAGCGCCTGTTTCATACCCGTTAAAATTATCTTTTCGCGAGAGTGATGGCAAGAGGGAGAAATGGAACGCTCCACAAGCAGAAAATTATTTACAAAACAAAATAAGTATACTTAAAGTTGTAACATCTACGCTATCCCAGCGGATCTTCAGCTGTAGGTAGAAGTGTACCATACTGCGAAACCTCTTTTGCTTTCGCCCGAAAGCTCTGTTTCGGAAAACCCATAGAAATGCATTGCTTTTTGTACACTGAGAATAATGCAAATTATTAAGTCGAGGGGACTTATGACAAGCTGAATTTAGAAGCATAATCAGTGTCTACCCAAGGACCTACTCTATGAACTTAGATCAAGCATCTGAACATTTTGAAACTATAAAACTAGAGTTTAGTGAAACCGCAAGTTCGACGGTAACTGAAGAAGATGTTCGCTTTCGATTGATCAACAGAGTTTTGACTGAAGTTCTTGGCTGGGATTTCAAAGAAATTCAGACCGAAAAGCCCAATAGGAATGGTTATTCTGATTACTTAATTCATAGCTCAGGAAAGACTCGTGCTATTGTCGAAGCGAAGCGAACGTCTGAAGAACTTACATCCTCACAATCATCTACATTAAGCTTTTTAAAACTAGACGGTCCTGGTCTTAAGAATGCAAAGCCTGGCATAAAGCAGGCCACAAAATATTGCATCGACGAAGGAATAGATTTTTCAGTAGTCACAAATGGTACTACATGGATATTTTTTAGGGCTACTCGAACTGATGGAAAGAAACCATCTGAAGGCAAGGCTGCTGTCTTTAATTCATTAGACGTTATCAGTGAAAACTTCCAAACTTTTTATGAATTTCTTGGTCGTGAACACCTAGTTAACCGAGTTTATCACGCAATTCTTAATGAAAAAGAAGGTTTCACTTTATCTCCAGTAGAAGAGTTGCATTTTGCGTATGGTGCAACTGCTTCAGCTGTAATTCAAAAATCAGAACACGCAAGAGATTTGGAAGATGTTTTTGACTCTTTTTTTTCAACAATATCAGGTGACAATGATAAAGAATTGCTCAAACGTTGTTTTGTTGAGAGCAAAGAAAGCCAACATGCGGAAAAGGTTCTTGCTCGGATAACTTCTGAAGTCTTGTCACAAATTCAACCAATGCAAACCTCAGCAGGAAGCCAACTTGCCACGGAAATAGAAAAAGCCACCCGAACCAATCGTGGCGAAAAAGTTCTGCTAATCGGGAACAAAGGATCTGGTAAATCCACATTCGTGGATCGTTTTTTCGAAATGTCTCTAGAAAAAACAGTGAGAGAAAAATGCCTATTTCTCAAGCTCGACTTGGCCGAATTCGGTGGTGATCAAAACAATCTAATTAATTGGTTAGACCGCTCTCTAGTACAGAAAATTGAAACACAATTATATGCCGACAATGCCCCCACCTACGAAGAGCTTCAGGGCATATTCCATTCTACTTACCAACGATGGAGCGTGGGAGCGCATAAACACCTTTATGAAAAAGACCTTTCAGCTTTTAAAATCAAGTTCGGAGAATATTTGCAGGACCTCATGGACACAAACCCACATGAATATAGTATGTGCCAATTAAATAATGTGGTTCGTTCCAGACACATGCTCCCTTGTATCGTATTCGATAACACCGATCAATTTTCTGGGCAGATTCAACAGGCCGTGTTCCAGTATACCAATGCTATATATGAGCGAGTAAAAACTTGTTTCCTAATTGTACCAATAACAGACCAAACAGTTTGGCAATTATCTAAATCAGGGCCGCTACAATCATATCAAGCAAAATCATTTTTCCTACCAGTACCTTCGACAAAGGAAGTACTCGAAAAGCGAATAAAATACATTGCTGCTGAGGCTGATGATGCGGATCAGACTAAAGGTCACTACACTTTACCAAACGGAATAACAGTCAAACTCGAAAACCTGAAAGCCTTTGCATCTTCCTTAGAGGAAGTATTTTTAAATAATGAGTTTCTAGCTAGAAGAATAGGTTATCTCGCAAATTTCGATATAAGGCGATCTCTACAACTTTCTAAGCGCTTAATGACATCACCATTTATTGGAATAGATGATCTTATTAAAAATTATATCTCAAATGATGTCCTGCGTATTACAACTAAAAACCTCTCACTAGCACTTGTTAATGGCCAATATCGTTTTTTCAGGCAAGAGCAAAGCGAATTTGTATCGAATTTGTTCTCAATCAACCCTAAAAACATTGGATCACCTTTATTAAGATTACGTATTTTAATTCTCTTATTGGATAAACAAAGGAGTGTTCACAATCCCCTTGAGAGTTTTTTAAGCTGCGGTGAGATTGAGCAATACTTCGTCGCAATGGGGGTATCTTCTCATCTAACCCGCTCAAGCATTCAAATGCTCTTAGATACACGGCTTGTAGAACCTTATGATCCAACAGATAATATCGCAACAAACGGCCATCTCGTTAGCATTACTAATAGCGGAGAAATGCATATCGAATTAGCCTTACACGATAAGACTTATTTTTCTCAAATGGCTTTAACTACTGGAATTAGAAATCACGAGCTTGCCAGTACACTCAAGAAGTTTAATGAGGAAAAAAAGCATATTGAAGAAATACGAGTGAATTTCAAAGAATATTGTATTAAACAAGATGCAATTTTCATTAAAATTCCTGCTAGTAATGAAAATTATAAGAACCAGCGCTCTCTTGTTGATGAACTCCAAGCTGAACGTCGGGAGTCAGGAGTTAACGGAACCGTAAAATGGTTCAACCCTAAAGAAGGGTATGGTTTCGTTAAAATCGATCAGAAACATCAGGATGCTTTTTTAAGTCTTACCGTACTTGAACACTTTGGTTTAAATACCCTTACTACCAATCAAAAGATTGTTTGTGGTTTATCGCAATCTGATCGTGGCCTCCAAGTTATAGATATCGAACAGGTAGATGGAGTCAACATCAGTGAAGAAGCGACAAATGAAGATGAAGAAAACTTAAAAACTGCCACCGTAATTTTCTATGACTCAAATAAAGGATATGGTTTTTTAAAACCTCATGACGGCAGTAGGGATATCTTAATTCCAAGAAGAACTCTTAATTCTTATGGCTTAACTGAACTAGAAGAGGGAAAGAAGGTGTTAGTGGAAATAGAAATGCAGATAAAAGGGCCTGTTGCTATGGCCTTAGCTCTTGATGATTAAACAAATACCCTCAACAGAACGAATAAAATCGATTAAATACTGGAAATTAAAAAATAAAAATTTCAAATACAATCCAATTCACCTGTGTACAATCAAAAAAAAACCACACATACAACTCACCAACTGCAAGAAGTACTCTCAGAAACCCAGCCAATACCAGATTCCGCATTTCATTATTACGCCTATATTCGGTAAGACGTGCCACGCTTCTAACGTCGAGACGTCAATATCTTTTATGATTGTATCTATTTGCTGGATTCCAACTTGAGGCCATAAGGAAATATGGTCAATCACTGTTATTAGATGTAACAGGCCATTTGGCTGACAAACCCCTGCTTTCGCCGCAAATCAGACAAAAACAACGGCTTCACAAAGGGCAGGTCTGAACCGCAAAAAGTCCTGAGTATCTGCACTCTGACACAACTCAGCGCGGCAAGTCGCGAATGGGGGTGACCTCATCCTTGAAGGGGACGTGTCGTCGCCGGAAAGGGGCATCCTGGACATATTCCGGCCTGCTGATCCGGTCCATCCGGAAATGGCGGAAGTCTTCGCGCGCAGGGTCCCAGGCCACCAGATACCAAAGCGGTGGCAAGATCAGCATTGCTTGTGGTTCGACCATGCGGCGGGTGACGGCCCCCTTGGCGTCACGGTACTGGAAACGCAGCTGTCGCCGTTGCAGAAAAGCGGTCTCGAATGCGGGCAGCAGCGCGGGGTCCATTGCGCTCATATCCGAAATATCGACCAGCGGTGAAAGTTGCCCGACGTACAGACAATCGAGAAACCGGCGCAAGTCGCGGACCTTGTCCGGCGGCAGGGCTTTCTCGATTTTGGCAAGCCCGGCATCCGCGAGATCCGAAAAGGGCAAACTGCCCGCCGCACGCATCGACGCGACGCTGATCAGAAGGGCAAAGACCTCGGCAACCGAGAGCCGCGCGGTGGTCTGAACCGATTGCGGATCAAGCTGCAGGCCGCCCCCGCGACCGGGTTCAGAATGAATGACAAAGCCCTCATCGCGCAACGCGCTGATATCCCGCAACACCGTGCGTCTGGAGGCCCCAACCTCCGCCGCCAGGTCAGCGATGGTCGAAGTCCCGTTGCGGCGAAGGCTGCGCACGATGGCGTCATGGCGAAGGCGGACATTCATTTCGCAAGGCTATCCTTTAATGGTGTCAATATTTGTCACCATTAGGTTTTAGTCAAGAGCTGAACCCAGCAGCAAGGAGATTTGAAATTGCACCCTACATCCACACTCCCCCGTGACGGGAGAGAGAAGCTTTCGAAACAGCAGGCCTCGCCTGACCAGCCGAATAAGACAAACGGACCCGAAAAGTTTAGTTCCGGGTTTAGTTCCGGGTTTAACTCGGAGTTTAATTCTGGCGACTTCCCCGAATCCACACTTGTTGCCGTCAACGGCGTGGAACTGGAAGTCTTTGAGGCAGGTCAGGAAAATGCCGGAAACCCTGTTGTGCTCTGTCACGGCTGGCCAGAGCATGCCTTTTCCTGGCGCCATCAGCTGCCCGCCCTTGTCGCGGCGGGGTATCATGTCATCGTCCCGAACCAGCGGGGTTATGGCAACTCGTCCCGTCCGGATGAGGTCACAGACTATGACATCGAACACTTGTCAGGTGATCTTGTCGGACTTCTTGATCACTACGGCTACAAAGATGCCACCTTTATCGGTCATGATTGGGGGGCGATGGTCGTTTGGGGGCTGACGTTGCTGCATCCGGACCGCGTAAAGAGAGTGATCAACCTCAGCCTGCCCTATCAGGAGCGCTGGGAAAAACCCTGGATCGAGACGATGGAAGTTCTGTTTGGCGGCGACTTCTATTTTGTCCACTTCAACCGACAGCCCGGCGTCGCAGACGCCGTTTTGGCAGAAAACACCTCCCGGTTCCTGCGCAACCTGTACCGCAAGAACCTGCCCGCCCGAGAACCCGAACCAGGAATGGCAATGATCAATCTCGCCAGAGCAGAAACCCCGCTCGGCGAGCCGGTAATGAGCGACAGCGAACTGGCCGTTTTTGTCTCTGCCTTCGAAGCATCAGGCTTCACAGCCAGCATCAACTGGTACAGAAACCTTGATCGAAACTGGCACTTGTTGGCGGGCGTGAACCCGATCATCCAACAGCCGGCCCTCATGATCTATGGCGAGCGGGATGCCGTCGCCAGATCTGAAAAACTGGCCGATTTTGTCCCCAATGTCGAGGTGGTCAGTCTGGATTGCGGTCACTGGATCCAGCAGGAAATGCCGGAAGAAACAACCCGGACGATTTTAACCTGGCTCGACCAGCAGGCAGCCACCTAGCCGCAAAAACGTAACAGGGCCGACCACACCCTCCCCTTACACCCTTCGGCCTGCCCGGAGAGGGTAAGGGGAAGGTGAAGACCCAGCGGAAAGCGCAGAGGAAGGCAGAATCCTGAATCTTCGTAACTTCAGATGTTTTCTGCTTCCGCATCCCGGACAAGATCCGCATCACCCAGAATTGTACATCGAGACTGTCGTCGGCTGACAGCAAGGCCGACTTAAATCCATACCTTGGTATCCCTCACCCCTGAATGGAAATGCGCAGGTGGGCGGGCTGGATTTCGTCGTCCCGGTCTTTGTCATCGGGGTCTTTTTCGGCGGGTCCGGGTGATCCCGGGGCGATTTCGTGCGGGCGCTTTTTGCACAGCGATCCCAGTACCCGGCGGCGCACAGCCTGGACCTGTCTTTGTTTGTACTGGGCGTGAGAAGCCGCACCGCTGTGGTTGGACAGATAACTGGCTTCGTCGAGGATCTGGATCTCGAAGGGGAAATAGAAGCGGATCTGCTTGCCTTCGCCTTCCTGCAGTTTGATGCGCTGGCGACAGGTGAACTGCAGCGCCTTGTAGCTGGAGCCACTGAAGCTGTTATCGGTCAGGCGTTTGGCGTCATCCGGGGATTTGATCTTTTCCAGATCGGCCGTAAGCTGGGAAAAATCCTCGACATCTTTCCAGCGTTCTTCCATCCACTCCACATCGATCAGGCTGTTGCGTGAGCGCGAGGGCTTGATGTTGGCGAACATGACAATATTGTTCTGGCGCAGGTAACAGAGCACGCGCAGGGCATCGAGCGGGTCGCGGGTAACAATGCGGATGCCCAGCCAGTCAAAGATATCCGCCGCGACGTTTTCCGCCTTGTGCAACAGCTTGAGCACCGCGGAACGGCGGGATTTGGACGAGCGGCTTTCATAGACCACCAGCTCGATATCCCCCAGAAAAGTCCCGTTCGATGTCTGGCGGATGTGCTGTTCAAAACGGCCAAAGATCTGTTCCTTGATCTGGTCGTGATAGCGTTCGTTGAAATAGGAGCCGCAGTGGGCAAAGGTATGCATGACCCGCAGGACCACACAGCTCCAGCGCGAGCGGGGGGTTGCCTCGGGCGAGGACACCCAGAGCAGCAGCTTGAGCAGGTTTTCCTGATTGCGGACTTCGGGGGGCATTTCCTCGCCCTCTTCCAGCAGGACCTCTTCGATAAAGCCGATGGCTTCCTGACGGATTGCTTCGATCTCGCGGCGGTCTTCATCCTGGTTATAATCGAAACCATAACATTCCAGAAAGGCCTCGGCCTCTTCCGGTGATTGTACCTGAAGACGGGGAGAGTCGATAATCGACTGCCCCTGGAGCACCGTCCGGATCGACGCCCCGGCCCAGAGTCTCAGTTCCTCGTTCATCTTTCGCCATCCCCAGAGAAATCAGAGGCTAAAACTAAAGACACAAGTATATACAAAGAATCTAATTTTTAATTAAATTACGACAAAACCGCCAGACAGCCGCGCCCCGCCGAACGGGGTTTTCCTAACGAAAGGCCGGGCCGTGCACCCAGGCAACCAGCGCATAGCGTGTTCCCGCCGTCACCGGGCAGACCTCGTGCTGGAGAAAGCTGGAAAAAACCACCGCTGTTCCCTGATCCCGCGGGGCTGTCCAGCCCTTGCCCTCGTCATCAACCTTCAGCGCCCCGCCTTCATAGGCCTGACCATCCGAAAGCTGGACCGAGATCGACAGCTTGCGGGTTGTGGTTGACCCGGTGGTGCCGATATCCATATGCGCGCCATAACGCCCCGGCGGGCTCTGTTCATCCAGCGGCGCATCATAGCGGATCAGCTGCAGCCCCTCGCGCAGGTCTTCCAGATCAAACTGGAACCAGTTGCGGTTGACCTCGCTCACCAGACCCGCCAGCTTCAGAAACACCCAGCTGGTCTTGTCCGTATCATCCAGCCAGAGATAATGGCATTTGCGGATCGAACTTTTGACCCCGCCCGCCAGACGGGCCGCAGCCACATCGGAAGAGGCTTCAAACAGCTCGATCAGCCGCTGGCATTCAGCTGGCGTCAAAAGCTTTTCCTGAACACAGGGACGCGTCATCAACATAACCGTTAACCTTTTGACAGTCCGCGAAACATCGCAGGGACGAGGGGAACAGGCAGAAGCAAAAATAAAGAAAGTTCAGTGGGAAAAACAATCCGGAGCCGTGTTCATGGCGTTTCGGCACTGGGGGGTCTGACAGTTTAATCAGGGGTGCTTTCATTCTGTCCCGAGGCTGATCAGGGAAAGAGAACAAAGCATCCTGCCTGCATCGACAGCCCAGGCTGTAACGGGGCGAATTGTTTCCGCCCCTTCTTTAGGCTCAATCCACCTGAAATGACAAGTGAAATTCTCGCCCTTTTTCCCTCGCGCGAGGTCCTGCGCCAGAACCTCTTTTCGCTTCAGGATACAAAGATTCTCTGCCTGATTTCCTTCAAAGCTTCCCAAAGCGAAAAACAGGTCAGTTAACCATAAATATCATTTTAATTCATAAGGATAGGAAAAATCAAGATTCAATCATGGATATTTATTACTGGAAAAAAGCAATAATTGGCTGTAAAAGAATCTTGTAATGCCTCTGGTCCTCTGCAGAAAAATCAAAGCAAAATAAGACCCTGCAGTTCTTAACCATAATTTAGGACTCTTATCCCAAAATAAGCGCGTCAGGGGGAACAAATGACAAAGATAAAAAGACGTACCTTTCTAAAGGGCGCCGCAGCCCTTTCCGCCAGCGGAGCTCTCTTGCACCGTTTTGCCGGGGGGACCAGTGCACAAGCCCAGGAAGCAGCAACACTGACTGCCCGATCTCCACTCGGCATCAGCGATGACCTGTTCAATCCGCCCGAAATCAGCTCGATAAACGGCCAGCTTCGCACGAACATCTACATGGGCTTTAACAAAGTCATCCTGCCCAGCGGGCCGACAATCCTGCGGAATTTCAACAACAGCCTGCCCGGCCCGACCCTGCGCATCAATGCCGGGGACACACTGGAACTGGCCTTTGAAAACCGCCTGCCGGAAAACCGGCCGGACCAGCCGACCGAAGTCAACATACCCAACCATTTCAACACCACCAACCTGCATTACCACGGCTTTCATGTCAGCCCCAAGGGCAACAGTGACAACGTCTATCTGAACATCGAACCGGGCGAAAAATTCAACTATGTCGTCCAGGTCCCCAGAGACCATCCAGCCGGCAGTTACTGGTATCATCCGCATCGCCACGGGTCTGTTTCCGCCCAGGTCGCGCAAGGGGCCGCTGGCATGGCGATCATTGCCGGGGCGCTGGATGACGTGCCGGAAATCAAGGAAGCGGTCGAGCGGGTTCTGGTCATTCAGGCGCCGATCCCCGGTGTTGACGGCATTCTTGATTCCGAAGACCCGATCTGGCCACTGGATGCCGAACGCGATTTTCTGGTCAACGGCGAATACAAGCCCCGGATCTATATCCGCGAGGGCGAGGTCCAGCGCTGGCGCATTCTCCACGCGGGCGATGCCCAGTTCTTCCCCTTCAAGATCGACGGTCTTGAAATCTATGAAATCGGCCGGGACGGCAATCCCCTGCCCGAAGCCCGTCTGGTCGAGGAAGTCCATCTTTCTCCCGGCAACCGGGTTGATGTGCTGGTCAAGGGGGCGACACCGGGCGCCTATCTGCTGCGCCGTCCTTTCTTTGACCAGGGCAAGCAGTCCCTGCCTCCGGTGCATCTGGCCAATATCTTTGTCATTCCGGCCAATGATTCCCGCGTTCCACCGGGAACACCTTTTGGCCGGGAGATTCCCAAAGGACCGCTGCCGGACAATCCCATCCTGGTCGACATTACCGATGCCGAGATCACCCATCGGCGGAAAATCGTGCTGGGGGTCGAGGATGTAAAGGGCTATTTCCACGACACGCTCTTTACCATCAACGATGAACCTTTTGATCCAAAGCGGGATGATGTTGTCTCCAGACTTGGCGCGGTCGAGGAATGGACCCTGATCAACAAGACCCCCTTCCCGCATCCGATCCACATTCACGTCAACCCCTTCCAGGTCATGTCGGTCAACGGTGTTGCCGACCCGGACAAACCCTGGATGGATACCATCGCGGTACCCGCTGCCGGAACAGTTGTGTTTCGTACCCGCTTCCTCGACTTTGATGGCCGCTAT
Source organism: Kiloniella laminariae (assembly GCF_027214005.1). Taxonomy (GTDB): domain Bacteria; phylum Pseudomonadota; class Alphaproteobacteria; order Kiloniellales; family Kiloniellaceae; genus Kiloniella; species Kiloniella laminariae_A. The sequence goes on along the minus strand of NZ_JAPWGY010000001.1, from coordinate 505,583 downwards.
GTCATGCATTGCCACATCCTCCCGCACGAGGATACCGGCATGATGATCAACGTGAATATCGAGCCATAAGCCTGCAAATGGGAAAATGCTACATGATGAAACAACTTAATCTGTCTCTTGCCACAAGCATGGTGGCCGCTGTTCTCGCCGGTTCAGTCGCCCCTTCTGTCGCTGTGGCGGACGATCCCCAAAATACTCCTATCCCGGCTTTCGGGTCACAATGTCTTTCCTGTCATGGCGAGGACGGCAGGCCGGAACTGGCCGATGTGCCGATCATTGCCGGGCAACAGCCGATCTATCTTGCCAATGCCCTGCGCCATTACAAATCCGGCGAACGGACAGGCGGACAGGCTCTGGTGATGCAGGAAATGGTCAAAAACCTGAGCGACGAACAGATCGTGGCGCTCTCCCAATGGTTTGGGGCACAACAATAAGGCTTTGGAGAATAATAATGCGAAAATTTTTGCTCACGACTGCTTTGGCAACAACCCTGGTGGCAGCAAGCCTGCTTTCTTTTGCTCCGGCCCAGGCTGCCGAGAAAATCTATCTGACCTCTCCCGAAGGTGAACAGCTGTTTCATGATGCTGATATCACCATGGACTATCTCAAGCTCGCCTCTTTTCTGGAAAGCGAGCATATTCTGACCTTCTGTGGCCCGGCAACCATCGCCGGGGTGATGAACTCGCTGGATGTGGAACGCCCGCAACCGCCCCAGCTCTACCCCTGGAGGCTTTTTACCCAGACCTCGATTTTCACCCCTGAAAATCAGGCGGTAAAACCCTATCCACAGGTCGAACATGACGGACTGGTCCTGCCCCAGCTGGCGACTTTCTTCCAGAACCTCGGGGTAAAGGCCGAATTCCACCACGCGGATGAATTTACCGAAGAATGGCTGCGCCAGACGATCACCGATGTTCTGGCAGATCCGAACAGGCGCTTTGTCGCCAACTATTCGCGTCAGCCCATCGGTCAGGAAGGTGGCGGGCATATTTCCCCGGTTGCCGCCTATGATGTGGAAACCGACCGCGCTCTGGTACTGGATGTTGCCCGCTACAAATATCCCCCGGTCTGGCTGACCATTGCCGACCTGCACAAGGCGATGATGGACAAGGACCCAAGCTCTGACAGATCCCGTGGTGCGGTGATTGTAAGCCAGTAGCAGAGAACCGGGAAAGCCTGGCAGCTGGGACAGAAGGCTGGCCGAAAGCAGTTTCGGCCAAAAGCCTCACCAAACAGCCCGGGACAGGTTAGAAAAGGCCCGAACAGGAGAGATAAAACGATGAACATAAGCAGACGCAGCCTGCTGACCTCTGCCGCCCTGATCCCCCTCGCCGGTGGTCTGGGCAGCCCTGCCCAGGCTCTCAGTCTGGGGTCAGGCAGCCGGGTTTTTGGTGAAGCCGTCCGCCAGATCGGCGGGGTCGTGGATATTGCCGACCACATGGTCCGTTCCGTGGAAAAGGAATTCCTCGCCACCTATGGGCAGAATGCCATGAACCGCTTTATCTCCGAAGTCGACGGACGTTCGATCAACGAAGTCCTTGCCAACACAACGGACGCGATCCGGGAACAGATCAAGCTGATCGCCACCGTGCTCTATACCGGAGAAGTCACCCGGACGGATGCCAGTGGCACCGCGGTAACCTCTGTTCCCTATTACCCCTGGTCTCTGGCCTGGTCTTCGCTTGCCTTTGCCAAGGCCCCCGGCATCTGCGGCGGCCCCGCCTTTGGCCACTGGGCATTTGCCCCTGATCTGCGTAACAACCGGGGGAACAGCTGATGGCTGAAGACAACAAAATGAATGCGGATGTGGTCATCATCGGTGCCGGAATGGCCGGGGCGCACCTCGCCCGCTCCCTGCGCGAAAAGGGCATTGACGTTCTGATCCTCGAAGCTGGCGACAAACGCCCGCGCGGTGATTTTCTCAAGATTTTTTACGAAAGCACGACCAAGGGACCACAGGCGCCCTATCCTTCGATCCCCAGTGCGCCGCACCCGACCGATGGCGGTTATGCTGATTTTTACGTCCAGGACAAGGACACCGCCGAGGAAAACAAGTTTATCGGCGCGTACCTGCGCATTTTTGGCGGCACAACCTGGCACTGGACCGGCTTTGCTGATCGTCTGCGCCCGCAGGATTTTCGCATGAAAAGCCTCTATGGCGTGGCCGAGGACTGGCCGATTGATTACGATATGCTGCTGCCCTACTACGTCACCGCCGAAAAACGCTGGGGTGTCGCAGGCGATCCCAACGATGTCTGGGGTGCACCGCGCTACGGCGTTCCCTATGAGATGCCGCCGATCCCCGCAACCTATATGGACAAACAGGTCACCAAGGCGCTGGAGAAAATGGGCCTGCATTCCGGGATATTCTCGCACGCCCGCAATTCAGAAATCTTTGACAAACGCCCGATCTGTTGTGGCAACAACACCTGCGTGCCGATCTGTCCGATCGGGGCCAAATACGATGCCTCGGTTGATGCGCAAAAGGCCGAAGACGAAGGCGCAAGGGTCGAGGTCAACGCCCTGGTCACCTTTATGGAAGTTGACAAGGACGGCAAGATTTCACGCGTCAAGGTCCAGAAACCAGATGGCAGCACCTTCTGGGTCGGCGGCAAGGTCTTTGCCCTCTGCGCCCACGCCATCGAGAACCCGCGCCTGCTGCTCAATTCAAAACAGGAAAACGCCCCCAAAGGCGTGGCCAACTCCTCGGATGCTGTCGGGCGCTATCTGCTGACCCAGGCCAACCAGGACACCCAGGGCCTGACCCCTGACCCGGTCTTCCCCTACCGTGGCCCACAGCAGACCTCCGGTCTGATCGAACGCCGCGACGGCGATTTCCGCAGCAAGGAAGCCGCTATTGGTACCTCCTTTATGAACAGTGGCTGGTCCGGCAACAGCGATGCAACAAGCCTGGCCAAGGATCTGATTGCCAAAGGCGTGGTTGGTCCGGCTCTGTCCGAGGCCATCAATGCCCAGGTCTCGCGTCATCTGCGCCTGAACTCCTCTGCCGAGGTGTTGCCCGATGCCAGCAACCGGGTTGAACTGGCCGATGAAAAGGATACCGCAGGCATTCCCAAACCCAAGATCACCTTCAGGATGGATGATTACACCAAAAACGGCCTGAAGGTCGGACTGGATATCAATCTGGAAGTTTTCAAGATCATGGGCGCGACCGAGGTCAAGCATAACGAACCCTATCTGTCCAACGCCATCATTGGTGGAACGACCAAGATGGGCAACGATCCCAAGACCTCGGTGGTCAACGCCGATCTGGTGTCCCACGATCACAAGAACCTCTATATCATCGGCTCCAGCACCCACATCACCATGCCGGTCAATGCCCCGTCACTGACCATTGCCGCGCTGGCGATCCGGGCCGCCGATCATATGGAGAAACACCTGAAACCCTGAGCAGGCTTCCAGATTGAGTGAAGTTAGCCAGATTGAGTGAAGTTAGAGGGACAGCCGCAAACAGATAATCCTGCCATGACATTGGTCATGGTCATAGTCATGGCGCCTTGTCCCTCAAAGCTCGCTGGATTGGTTTCTAGCTGATATTATCGACCCCTTGGCCCCTTTACCCGGAGATGCTCTGGATGCCCCGTATCTTAGGCGTTGTCAGCCTTGCCGTTCTCTGTTTTGTCTTTCTCGGCAACGCCCTGAAATCCGTAGTCACCTCGACAGTTTTTGTCTCCGAAGGTGAATTTGCCAGCTTTCTGAACATCTCGGTCGACAAGACCCAGATCCTGGTGGAACTGCTGATCGGCAGTTCTGTTATGGCTTTGGCACTGGCCCCTTTCCTTCTGAGCCGGGATCGCGCCCAGAAAATCGCAACGGCCTGCGCCCTGACCGCAGCGGCCTGTTATCTTGCCCTCGGCCTGACACTGGTGATGGGGCCAGCCCTCTTTGTCCGTGAACTGGTCGTTATCCTCACTTTTGCCATCAGCGGATTTTGCATCTCCTTCTTCGCCCCGATTGCCCAGCTGGCGATCAACGAGGTCGAGAACGAACGCGAGCGTGTGCTGCTGACCACCGTCTGGACCTCGGCCCAACCCGTGGCCTTTCTGATTACGCCGCAGCTGGTCAAATATGTCGCCATGGATATCGGCACCGGAAACTATTTCCTGATCTTTTCCGCCTTCCCGGTCTTTTATCTGCTGCTGACCCGCAAGGTGCTGCCCCACGGAGATAAAACCAGCCCGCTCCCCTCCCGAAATGCAACAACAAAAGCAGCAACTTCAGCTCCCCCGCCGATCCCGCGACCCGCGTTCTCGACCATCGCCATGATCATCGCCGGGATTGCCGCTTTTGAGGCCTGGACCATTTCCAACTCCCTCGCCGGGGTCACCGCCCCGGTCAGCCTTGCCCTGATGAGCGGATTTTTTATCATCGCCCTGCTCGGCCTGATCCTGTTCCGCAAATCAAAAGCTTCTGCACGACAGCTGGAAACCAGTGGCAAAACCTTTCAGGTCCACTCCCTGCCACCGACCGCCTTGTTCCTCCTGATCGGCCTGTTTTTACTGGAAGTTCCCTCAACCGGATTTTATGACGCCGCCTATCTGGTGCGCCATCTCTGCTCGTCCAACCTGATCCAGGATCGCGCCTCGCTGGGCGCGGCGGCCCAGATTGCCGCGGTGGCACTGGGCGGCGGGATCTTCGTCCGCTGGCCGCATCTGATGCCCCATCTTCTGATAACCGGGATACTCCTGCTTCTGGTTGGCACCACTGGCTATATCACCTATCCGGATCTCGCGGTCGATGCTTCCTTCTTCTACACTTCCAAAATGATATCCTCTGCCGGTATGGGACTGGTTACCACCGTGATCGTCGGTGTGGTCATGTGCCAATGTCGTGGCAACCCGGTCATGGCCCTGCTGCCTGCGCTGGTGATTATGTTCGGCACCGAGTTCGGCCTCGAGATTCTCGAGATTGTCTATCAGATCGCCAAGATGCTGGGGCAGGATGAAGTCAGCGCCTATCGCACCATTTTCTACGCCCAGGTCGTTGCCATTATTATCGGCGTCCTCCCCTGCATCGAAGGCCTGTGGCTCAATTACAAGGTCGGGAAAAGCAGTCAGATACCAGCCTAACAGCCATCGCCAGATAAAGGATAAACCAGTATCATGATTGAAGCCTACAAGGTCATTGAGGAAACCGATGCACATATCGTCTATCAATACAATACGGCCCTGACCTGGGGACTGTTCGGGGCGCTGGGCATCGGTCTGGTCGGGGTATCCCTCAATATGATCCTGCTCCAGATCCTCTGCGGGTTAGCTATGGTCGCGTATCTCTTCATAGGCCTTGTCAAGATCAGACCCGTCAACAGCAAGCTCAGAGAGGCTTTGCGTAGCGGGAGCCTGAAGATGGAGGGCAGCAAGTATTCTTTCTCCAATCCCCTGCGCTATACCCTCAGTAAAGATGCGCCTGTTTCCTGAACCCCGCCAGGATTTTTACCAGCCTCCCCCCAATTACATGCAAAAAGCCCCGGACCTTATGATCCGGGGCTTTTTCTATTTAACCAGGACTGGGACCAGCCCTGCTTTACTTTCGATTAGACAACATCAAGATTACCGCTGTCCAACAGAGCCTTGATCGCATCATGCTGATCCAGACCACCACCGAGAAGATCAATGTTTTCAAGGCGAATGGTCGTTACATCCGTACCAGCACCGCTGCCATCGGCATCAACAGTGATAATCGTATGCGCACCATCATTTGCGATGGAGAGATAATCTTGTAGCGCCGTCGCGGTAGCGTCGTTATCGACACCGGCACTAAAGCCACTTAGCAACTCGCCGAGATCCAGAACGTCACCATCAGCAGTGTTGAAATCCTTGATGGTGTCTGTATCACCCAGCGTATCCGCTTTGAAAACAAAGCGGTCAGCCCCGGTACCACCGACGAGAATGTCATCCCCGGCACCGCCGAGCAGGATGTCATCGCCGCCGTTACCAAGCAGCGTATCGTCACCGCCGTTACCGATCAGTGTATCCGCCCCGTTACCGCCAATCAGGATCTCATCTGCGGCAGTACCGGTTATGGTTGAGCTATCCTGTACTTCAACAGAAACAGTGGCACCATCCGATGTATGTCCATCCACTGCTGTGTAATCGAAACTGCCTTCGGTGACAGACGGGGAGACAATAGCGGTACTGTCGATTTTCAATTCAACAGAATAATCATCCGATCGGCCAGTATCTCTGCCGATAGAAGCATTGTCTTCAACTCTGACATAAACTTCTACTGAGGTACCAGTCGTGTTCGTATAGCTCCCTGTCTTGAAATCTGAATCAAGCAGAGAATTTGATGCAGAATAGAGTTTGAAGTCAGGATTTCCCTCGGCTGTGATCGCACCGAGAGACAGAACCTCTCCCGCAAGTAATGTCACACGGAAAGCATCCCGATCCTTTTTTGTATTATCGTAATTCGGTCCGAACCTGTAATCATAATCCCTGGCGGAATCGAGGCTTCCTTCAAACATAATCTTATGAACAACAACATCGGCTGCTGTGGTATCATCACGAACCCAGCTTCCTCGCCACAGCTGCCTCGCCTGAGTAAAATCGGAATTTTTTTCTGTTCCGGAAACCCAATCGCCGAAGAACCAATTATATTTGAAACCGTCTCCAGACACTTCATTAATTGTCCGAACAGAGCCACTGGTGGCAAAACCGAGCGACGACAGGTCGGTTCCGCTGTCCAGTGTGAAGGAAGCAGCACCAGCTGTATGTGAGACTGTGCCATCCACAGGGTTTGATACGCCACCAACCTGTAGCTCGCTATCAACGTCCGTGTCATTTTTGAGCAATGCCCAATCTGGAATGACAACCGCGCCACTCGTGACATTGGTCAAAACGATATCATCCACGGCAACCGGCGCATCGTTGGTGCCTGTAACAATAATGGTCGCTGTGGAACTTGATGCCGCACCACTGTCGTCACTCATGGTGTAGTCGATAACCACTGTGGCTGTCTCACCGTCAGCAAGATAGTCAAAATCCGTACCGGGATTAAAGACCAGCTTGTTTCCAGAGATCGTTGCTGTCGCAGTTGGAACCGCCGGAACACCAGAAGCAAAGCTTGCTGCATCCAAAGAGAAGGTTGCAGGGCTGTCACCGTGGTCAACATCGGTGTCGTTTGCGAGCACGTCGATAACGACTGACGCGTTTTCATCTGTAAAGATACTCGGAACTGTCACATTCAGGCCGTTAACGGTCAGGCTCTCGTCATCACCAGTAATGGTAGCCGAGAAATCAACGGTCACTTTCCCTTCATTGTCGATCGTCGCATCAAAGCTATAACTCTTTGTGCCACGATCATGGGTCACAAGAACCTCAACACCGTTGATCTTGACAGTAAAGGTATCCTGATTGTGACCAACGGGATCCCAAGAACCGCCTGTTGTTGCCTCGAAGAAGACCTTGACCGATTTTCCGGCGTTTTGAACACCGAAATCAAAGGTTTCAGCATCAGAAGGATCAGCCTTTGTCAGAACATCCACACCCCCGTATACAACATCAACACCATCAGCAACGGCCACCGGCGCATCGTTGTTACCGGTGATTTTGATTTTCAGCGTTGCGGTATCATGATCGCCATCGGCGTCTTCCATCCGGTATGTAAAGCTGTCATAGACAACTTCACCTGCGGCCAGTGCCTGAACATTCGCTGCTCCGTTGTTCAGCACATAGGTATAGTCCCCGTTGGCATCAATGGTAACTGTACCGTAGGTTCCAACCATTGCCGCTGTCGTAGTGACGACAGCGCCGTCTGCACCTTGGTCATCGTTCGTCAGCACATTACCAACCGCAGTGGTGTCCAGATCTTCCTGAACCGCGTCTGCAGTATTGGCATCATCTCTCGCAACAACACCATCATCGGTAATGTGGAAATAAAGCTGCGCTGAACTTGTGTCGCCGTCAGCATCCGTCAGGACGAAGTTGAAATGCGGCTCAAGTTCGTCAGAATAACCCGTTCTGTGATCGTTGGGGTGATCCACAGCCTCATGCAACACGATTTCGTAATACCGGGTTGTGGTGTTGACTGTCAGGGTGATCACAGATGTTTCTGATCCATTCGGACCAATAACGCCTTTAAGGACCATATTTCCGTTGCCATCATCAACCGGTCCGATAAAGCGAACAGGCTCGCCACCAGAGGTAAAGGCAACATGGGGATCGCCGGGCAGGTCATTTGCTTCGACAAAGGCCAGGCTGGTAATTACAGCGGAACCCGCCCCATCACCCCCGAAATCGCCCCGGAGATAACCGGTAATCTTGTCACTTCCAGCGTGCTGGACAGTGTTCTCATGCAGGTGATCTCCATTCCGGGTGTCATCCGCATCCGGGCCATCATCCTTGATCCGGACAGAGAAATCTTTCGAGGCGGTATCGCCATCGCCGTCGGTAACCGTGGCAGTAAAGTTAAGTCTCAACTGATCCGCTGAACCAACCTGCTGTCCACCATTCTGGTCAGGATGATCAATCGGGCCAAGCAGGGTTACTTTGAAGGAACCAGAAGCTTCGTTCAGCTCAACCTTGATAACTTCAGCATCCCCAGCTTGACCAACAAGCGTCAGCTTGCCACCGATAACCACTGCAGGACCGAACATTACCGCAACGCCGTTTGACGTCAGGTTGCCGTCAAAGCCGGGCGCAACAGCGTCGCCAGCCGTTCCATCAGGATCGGTCACTGATTTCAGTTCCAGTCCGGTGAACTTGCCCCCATCAACACCAAAATTGGCATTGATCTTGCCGTAGACAGCATCTTTGTGATCGCCCCAGGTCAGGTCAGATTCTTCAAGGTCATCGTCGTTATTGTAAACAGAATCAATGCTCGGACCATCATCCTTGATGTTGATGGTGATTTTCTGTGCAGTGGTTTTATCACCATCCCCATCGGTCACGACATAGTGGATATCATCCAGAGATGTCTGCTCGTTATGGCTGTTGGTGTTCGTATGCTTGAAGGCCCGGAACTGCTCGATGACAAAATCGGCAGCATCATGTGTGCCCATCTGGTCCAGTGACGCTTTAAAGGCAATTTCTCCATTGGCATCGGCGGCTCCGCCAGTACCAACGCGACCGACAACCTGGTCACCTTCGCTATAGAGATAGATCTTTTCCCCACTCAGGGTATCGGTCAGGTCAGATACAGCACCATCAAAGGCATTGCCATCCTTGTCGGTCAGGGCGACTTTGCCATTCACATGATCTTTGCCAAAATCAAACGCCAGAGCCTGGGTTGCTTTGGAGATCATGCCAGCAGCGCGATCATCAGCGGTCAGATTGCGTTCCTGATTACCCTGATTGCCCTCTGTTTCGTCAAAGATAACCCGTGCAGTTGCCGCTGTCGGCCCACTGTCGGTCAGGTTGATCACGATATTGGTTGTCGTCGTATCGGCATCGCCATCGGTCAGCGTGACAGAAAACTTCACTGGCAAGACAGCATCTTCAGCACCCGCATGATCAATCTGGCGGAACTGGACAAAGTCGTACTTGGCAGATCCGTTCGCCAGATCCACATCTTTCAGCGTCACCACATAAACCACTTCGCCAGCAGCCGTCATGCCGACAATCTGCGAGCCATCTGCACTGAGTGTTGCGGTTACAGCTTCACCGGCAGAGGTCACATCACTGACTTCGTCAACCAGCTTGAGCGAGGCTCCCGCCAGATCAGTTCCGACATCGAAACTCAAAGCGCCGGAAACATGGGCACAAGGTGCGCCTTTGACCACGACATTGATGTTCACATCGTTGAAGTCACCATCCCCTGCGGGGATCAACAGGTCTTCCCAGTTGGAATTGCCCGGCAGGTTGTTATCAACCTCGTGATCCTGTCCCCCATCAGGGTTCAGGTCCGGCTTGCTGAAGAATGCAGGGGCACCGCTGCCTTTAAGCGCTGTGTCACCAACAAAAGCAGTCCACTTGCCATCAACCTGTTTGAAGGTCACATCGGTATCATCGCCCAGACCGCCGTTACGGGAATCTCCGTTCGGGATCAGGAAGAAACCAAAACCAACCGCACCGGCAGGCAAAGCCGAAGGATCAATGGTGAAGCTGTCGGTCAGGCCGTCTTCATGCTTGACGTTGTCCCACAGAACTGTGCCGGAAATCGGTTCCCCGGCAGTATCGACAAAGAAATAACCGTAAGAGCTGTTGTACCCGGCAGAGTCAGCATGCGCAATTTTTGCCAGCTCGACAGTTACAGGCTCGGTCACACCAACCAGGCTGTAGATCCCGCCTACCGGTGGCATTGCCACTTCGCTCAGATCAACTTCCTGTGCGTCGTTGGCAGTAAAGGCAGGACCATCATCTTCGATGGTGATCGTCGCTGTTGCCGGAGTACTGACGTCACCTTCTCCATCAATAGCCACATAGCTCAGCACCAGTGAAAGCGCATCGTCATGTTCACCGGCAGAGTTGTCACCATCTGTTGTGTGATTGATCTGCTGATACTGGACAAAGGTCATTGTCGCGGTACCGGAAGAAGCCGTTGGCTGCTCCAGATGAACAGAGAAGACGGCATTACCTTCATCATCCAGACCCCAGACAATGTTCGGGTTGGCATCATCGCGGCTCAGGAAGATCGCACTTGGATCAGCATCTCCGCCAGCAGTCATGCCAGTTACTTCAACGCTGTTATAATCTTCAAACTGCAGTTTCTCGGTACCAACATCAGACGCATCAGTGGGTGTACCCGGGCCATCCGTTTTGAAATCGTAGGAAACTTCAGCTTCGGCCTGACCGATAACGGAACCGTGAACCCCAACAGTGCTGGCGATCAAAGCGGCAGCCACTGCTGCATTCAAAGGTGCTACGTCACCAGATCCGGCATCGACACCCCTGGTTTCGTCATGGGTGAAGGTCACGCCCTGAACTTCAGGAATGTCCTCAACCACTCTGATCGTGTGGCTGCCTTCGGTTTCAGCACGATTGTTCAGATCTGTCAGCTCATCCCCGGAAAGATTGGTTTCTTCAGCAATCGCCTTCAGGCCAATCGTTGCATCCCCATCATCATGAGAAGAACCATCGCTCCAACGTGAAGAAGTCCAGTCCTGCGGGTTGAAGGTAAGGTCGATATCAACCAGACCACCGACATCATCCAGATCAGTCACATCGATTGTAATGCTGTAAGTCGTATTCAGACCGATATCACCCGGGTTCTGCCCTGCAGCGAGTCCATCAACCGTATAGGCATAAGCAAACGTCGGGATCCAGTCAGACGGAATACCGCTCAAGACAATCGTGTGAACTTCAGAACCATCGGTGTAATCACCAAAGGTAACGTTAACCGGAACAGTAACTTCAGCCTGTTCGTCATAAACATTGCTATCAGAACCTGCGCCACCGGCGCTCAAAATATTGGCCAGCAGGTTAGAACTGTCTGATGTCAGTTCATGCACTTCACCAACGCCCAGAAAATCCACCAATGCCTGATATTCGGCAACATAGCTGGATGTCGCCATGAAAATCGGAACGATGCCCGAATCAGCAAGAGCCGCTTTCAACTGTGCCAGAGAAGGATAATCTTCATCCAGATCGGCCGTCAGATCGCCGTCGCCATCGTTGGCACCAAGACCCGATGCATCCCCCGCTTTGTGGAAAGAGTTATCAGTCGTCAGAACCACGTACTTTGATGCACCGCTACGGAAGCCAAGATCTCCAGCATTCTGCGCCAGATTCAAAAGAGCTTCGATCTGCGCTTCCGGTCCGTCGTTTCCACCCGTTGCACTAAAACCATCAACAGCGGATTGAACTGCTGCCAGATCATCGGTCACATTCTCGGCATTCTGGAACACATAATCGCTATCATCGCCATAAGGATCGAGTGGCTTGTCTTTAAAGCTGCCCGCTCCCAGACGAACATCAGCAGTAAATGCATCCCCGTTGATCTTAGCGATCAAGCCGGAAATTGCAGACTTCACATTCGCAAGATCATCACGGAAAGATCCTGTCAGATCTTGCAGCAGATACATATCAACCAAGCCATCACCGCTCAGCCCACCATCACCGAATACGGGTTTGTCAGCAGCAGCGTCCACCACGGCAACAGCTGTGGCAGGGATAGAGGCACTGTCACCGGAATCCGGATCAGAAATATTGGCGACTGCGTTAACCGTGATATCCGCATCGGAATCAGCAGGCGGCAGAATGAAAATCGCGTCGTAGTCTTCCGGCAGGATTGTTACCGGAAAAGTCCCGCCATAAACATTGGCGGCATCAGAACCGCCGATGTAAAGGGTAACACCGTCCGGCAGCGCGTTGATAACAACGGAATCAAGTGTTTCATTGTCTGCGGGAGTAAAATTAAACTGTACCTGCATCGGGGCGCGGCTTTCATCCCCCAGGTGCTGGTTTGGCTGCCAGTCTTCGAAACCGCCAGAGAAAGAGCCGGAAACAAAGTTGTCGCCGTCTTCACCACCATCACCGGGGACTTCCGTCTGGACAGACAGGAAGGTAATATCAAAGGTCCCTTCAGCCGGGTCAGAAATATCTTCTCCATCAGCCAGAAGACCAAAGCCAAGCTCGGTACCGCCAAGAGCCCCCTGAGCATTCAGCAGGTCAATATTTTCGCCGAGATCATCGCTGTAGGTACTGCCACCGCCACCGGCAGGGCCGTTACCCGCACCGGTTCCACCAGCTGCCGTTTCCAGCGTTCCGTCGCCATCTGCCAGCGCCAGAGCCTGACCGATCAGCTGATTGGCGGCAATTTCAATACCGTTGATCACCAGTACAGGTGCATCTGCACCCTGTGCCTGGGAAACCAGCCCAAGGAAGACAAGCTGGCTATCGGCAGCGCCATCGCCATTGCTGTCAAAAGACAGAACGAAGTTGTCGCCATCAACCGAAGGGGTCGCCGCAGCTGCATCAAAATCAAGAACCGCCTGCTGACCGCTTTCCAGACGCTGCTCAATGGTCTGACCTGCCGCCGTCGGCGCCGCAACCACAACAGCGGCTGCTTGACCAACAACATAATCCCGGCCCTCGCTACCAGAGGTGCTTTCAGTAGAAGTCAGTTCAGGTGTGCCCTGTGTCAGATGATCAGTCATGTTATTCCTGTTTCTTTGAAAGTGGAGGATTGCGCTCCAGAGACAACTGCAATCTATCGGCGAATAATTTTCTGGAATCCACCATACTCAAAAATTCACCGCGCACAACCATAACGGCGCCAAAAACTACAGCAATATGTATGATATTTATTGCAGGAATCAATTCTTTGTATATTTCAACAAAGGTACATTATTTTTATCTTTGGGAATGGTACAGGGAGGTTCCACCCCCTGTCTTGAGATCTATTCCTCTTCCCAACCAGTCTTCCTCCCCCTTCCGATACACTGAAAGCTGATATCAATCAGCACAGGGGGGGCAAAAAGATACAGCCTGCTTTTTCATATCTCAGACCTCGGTAAAAGCTCTTGTGGCAAACTGTTTTTCTTCACTGATCTTGCCTAAACCATAAAGCCCCGGACCTTGCGATCCGGGGCTTTATGGTTTTTCACAGGATTTGAGGACCAGTTGCCTCTAGACAGTACCGAACACCGTTACAGTCAGATCGTCTTCAACGTAAAGCTTGACGGTCTCGCCAAGAGCGCCAGTCCCGCTATATTCGTTAAAGGTCAAGCCAGCAGTTGATCCTTCGGTGCCAATAATACCTGTTGCTGTCTGGGTCCAGGCAATCTCGGAATCCCCGGAAGATCCAACAGCCTGTCCAGCTTCCAGATTGACCCCGTCTTTGACACCGTCCCCGATAACAAACAGGGTGTTGTCTCCATCGGTCATGTCGATCACATCCTGCACCGAAAGCATCCCGGTCGAGGTCAATGACGGATTTGGCCCGCTAGAGACACCAAAGTCTTCATTTCCAGTGCTGCCATTGGTCAGATCGATAACTTCGATATTCCTGATCAGATCGGTATCAAAACTGGTACTTCCGCCACCACCTGGTGTTACCCAGATGGATTGATTGGCCGCACCAGCACCCGGCAGAACAACCGTATCGAAACCATCACCGCCATCAATCGGAGAACCCACTGCAAATGTGAAGGTTTCATCAGTTCCTGGCGGTGGCGGCGTTACAGCTGTGACATTGATATCAAGCCGGGCGGTCGAGGTATCGCCATCCGCATCAGTAATTTGATAGGTAAAGCTGTCAACCAGATCAACGTCTGTCACATCTGCTTTTGCTGCGTAGGTATAGGAACCATCTTCACTTAGCGTCAGAGTGCCGTAAGCCGTTTCAATCGGTGCACCCAATGCCAATGGTGTGCCATCCCCGGCAACAACGCCAGTTACAACCGCACCATCAGCCCCAAGATGATCATTCACAAGAACACCAGCAGTGGCCAAGACAGTAAGGGTTTGCCCCTCATCGACATCGCCACTATCAACAACTGCAAGCGGACTGTCGTCGTTCAGATCCAGCAAGATTGTACCCCCTGCTGTATCGCCATCATTGTCTGTTACATAATAGTTTATACTAAATCGAGCATTGTTTTCATCTCCTCCATTGACATGTTGCAATGGAGCAAGCTGTGTTACAGTGTATGTACCTGATGTTGTGTCGTTTAATGTAAGGCGGAATATGCTGACGTAACTACCATCCTGTTCTACATCTTGAGCAAGGGTTATTTCGCTAGCACTTACATACACCCCAAGCTTACCAACAGCCCCTCCCGAAGTACCCATCGAAGTGATAACAATACTTTGGATACCATCAGCACCAGCATCGAAATCTAGTGTACCGGTCAAGTTTTCGCTATCAGGATCAACATCGCCAACACCACCGGCATGACCACCCGCAAGGGCGTCATCATCCAGTTTAATACGTGCATTATTGGCATTGTTCACCGTTGGCACCGCATCTTTAACCGTAATGTTCAAGGTTGTGGTGGAAACATCACCGTCCGCATCCTTGATTTCATAGGTAAAGCTATCAACAACATCATCGCTGATCGTGCCGGACTTAGCTTCGTATGTGTAAGACCCGTCAGCATTCAGGGTCAGGAAACCGTAAGCCGTTTCAATCGCAGCACCCAATGCCACAGGCGTTCCAGTACCCGCAACAACACCGGATACAACCGCGCCATCAGCACCTTGCGCATCATTGGCAAGAACACCGTTCGCCGCGGTAACATCAAGGGTGCCAGCTTCGGTAACTTCGCCGTTGTCTGTAACAGCAAGCGGGCTGTCATCATCAACATTGACAGAAATTGATCCGGATGCGCTATCGCCATCCTTATCAACCACTTCGTAGTTGATGGTGAACTGGGTATTGTTTTCGTCCAGACCTGCAGTATGCGCAACCGCCGCCAGCTGTGTCACCGTATAGGCACCTGACGTGTTATCTGTCAGGTTCACACGGAAAACATCTGTTGCTACGCCGTTAATAAGCTGACTGACCGTAAGAACAGTACCATCGCCGGACACACTGGAGGAGAAACCGGCACCGGATGGCAAAGCTGCCCCGGTCAACAGAACACTTTCTACACCGTCTGCACCTGCAGCGAAGTTCAAGGTCCCGCTCAGGTTTGCAGAATCAGGATCAACGTCCCCTGTACCACCCGCATGACCACCCGTCAGGGCATCATCATCCAGTTGAACCAAAGCGTTCAGGCTGCTGTCGATAACCGGCTCACTGTCTTCGATATAGATGCTGAGGGTTTCTTCATCCTCGTCACCATCGCCATCACGAACTTTGAAACCAAAGTCGAGAGTAAGAGGGTCAGTTGTATTGCTGCCATCTGTTGATTTATCAGGATGGTCCACCGGCCCGTGAAGCGTCACAGTATATTCGCCAGTCCCGGGGTTAACCTTGAGTGTCACGATATCAGTTGCACCGCCATCAATTGTTCCGACAAGAACAAGGTTGCCATCGATATCAGTACCAACAGCCCCAAAATCAACATCCTTGCCACCTGATTTCAGAACGGCCCCATCCGGGTTGCCGTCTTCACTGTCTTCCCAGCCTTCGAACCAGAGATCGACAACTGCGATACCATCTGCATTGTGATCGATATCAAGCGTGCCGGACACAACATCATTTGTATCGTCGTTGTCCAGCAGGTTTGCTTCACTGATATCTTCAGACGCATAGGTGTCATGCGCATCGGCTTCGTCATCTTCGATGACAACAACAAGGTCGGCGGTATCCGTATCACCGTCAGTGTCTGTAATCGTATATTTGAACTGCAGGCTTAGCGGGTCCTTGTCATTTGCATCGTCTTCAAGGCTCAGATCAGGGTGATCAATTCCCTTGAACACTTCCACAGTATAAGCACCGGATGTCGGATTAATCGTCACGGTAACAACAGGTGTTGTGCCACCAGCGCCATCAGATACTGTTCCAACCAGAACCAACTGACCACCGATCAGTTCAGCCGGACCAAAAGTGACGGCTTCGCTACCCGAAGTCAGTATCGTGCCATTGGGATTGTTGTCTTCCGTATCTGACCAGCGGATAAATTCAACATCCGTGATGGAGCCGCCATCCGCACCGAAATCAACATCAAGTGTACCACTAACAGCAGCACCACCGTGCAGCATATCGTGCTCGGAAACCCAGGAACTTTTGTGGGTTCTGTACTCACTATCCGCATCCGGACCATCATCTTTCACACGTACGGAGAAGTCTTTCGAAGCAGTGTCGCCATCGCCGTCGGTTACTGTCGCTGTGAAGGTCAGTTTCAACTGATCACGAAATCCAACCTGTTGCCCGCCATTCTGATCCGGGTGATCAATCGGGCCAAGCAAGGTCGCTTTGAAGGAACCGGAATCTTCGTCCAGTGTCACTTTGATGACTTCGGCGTCACCCGCTTTACCGATAAGCGTCAGCTTGCCACCGATAACAACCGCAGGACCAAAGACAACCGCAACGCCGTTTGATGTCAGGTTACCGTCAAATCCAGGCGCAACAGCATCGCCAGCCGTCCCGTCCGGATCAGTTACGGATTTCAGCTCCAGCCCGGTGAACTTGCCACCATCAACACCGAAATCAGCATAAATGCGGCCAGAGATCGTATCTTTGTGATCGCCCCGGGTCAGATCAGATTCTTTAAAATCATCATTGTTATTGCGAATATAGCCAATGCTTGGGCCATCATCCTGAATGGTTATGGCCAGATTGGCGTATTCACTGACATCGCCTTCGTCATCAATTGCACGTATTTGCAGATTCAGCGCCGCCGTAACTTCATCGTGTGAATCCGGGTCAGGGTTATGAACTGACTGGAATTGAACAAATGTCGCTGTCAGACTGCTGCTTTCGCCTGCTGACGGCTGTTCAAGATGAACCGCAAAGACCGCTTCACCATCATCCGTCAGCCCCCAGACAATATTGGGGTTCGCAGGATCTGTATGCAGGAAGATCGCTTCGCCAGCCGTTGTTTGCAAGACGCTCAGCGTTCCATCATAGGCTTTGAATTCAAAACTTTCACCATCGATATTATTATCATCAACAGTAGAATCAGTCGCCGCGTCGCCCGTGTTGGGGCCATCTGAGAAGAAGTTGACCGCAACTTCATTCTGCGCAAAGCCTAACAGATCCGAAACAGAATCAACTTCATCGAAATCGCGACCACTTTTATAAATCGCCAGAGCAACAGAACTTCCAGTCCACCGGACATCATCGGCATCGCTTTGAACGAAGCGACTTTCGTCATGAACCAGTGTTGCGTCCTGTACTTCTGGCACATCTTCTTTGATATCGACCGTTACAGTGTCCACAGTTGTGGAAATATCGTTCAGCTCTGTAAGATCCGAGCCACTCAGGTTTGTTTCACTTGCTGTTGCTGTCACCGTGATTTCAGCGGGACCATCCTTGTTCTCGGAACCATCATTCAGACGCTGTGACGTCCAATCCAGTGGATCAAAGGTAAAGTCAATGGTCACACTGCCGTTCCCGACCACACCATCCGGGGTATCTGTCACCGGATCAATGCCGTTCAATCTGTCGACATAGTCCGTGATATCAAAAGTATAGGTAACAAAACCACCTGAAGTTTCTGTTGAGACACTGACCAGACCAGCGTGCTCTCCAAAGGTTTCTTCAAGATCCAGAACCCAGTCAGCCGGAACACCCTTTAGCTCAACCTGATGGGTTTCTGATCCATCGGCAAAATCATCAAAGGTCAAGGAAACAGGAATAGTCGTAAGTTCGGGCGTTTCTTCATCGTGACTGATGATCTTTCCTTCGGTGGAAAGATTGTCCAGAATCACGGCCGGGTCCCAGATACCATTGATGCTGTCCCCTTCGTTAAAGAGAACAAAGCTTATGGTCGCCTCACCTGTTTGATCAAAAGTATGCGTAAAGCTCTTCGCGCCAGAGCTTTCATCCCAGCTTTCACCATCAAAACTTTGCGATGCACCGTTTGGTGCCTCCAAGTTTTCACTCAATTTAAAAGCTTTACCATTGATCACGATAAAGAGGGCATCATTGTAGTTGTCGCCAACTTCGTTCACGAGAAACTCATAATCAAGCGTCAGGGTTTGTCCTGCTGCAACCTGGAAAGTTCCCGACATGGCAACGCCGTCGAAGAAACCTTCGTCATCGTCAGCTTGTACGGTGCGCAGACCTTCAAATGTTCCATCATCAAGTCCCAAAGAACTCTCAATATCAGAAACGTTTACATAGCCGGGATTACCGCCAAACGCGAAAAGAGCATCATTACCGCCATTTACGTTAATCAACTTTCCTGCTGCGGTCAGAACTGTCCAGTCAGATAGATCAGAAAAAGCATTTTCAATGACCGTACCTTCTTTAGCCACGATCTCAACATCAGGCTTATCCGCAGCCGCATCAATGATTGCGGTTCCTGATGCTGTTACAGACGCTGTTTCGCCGCTGTCAGGGTCAGAAATGTTTGCAGTAATCGTAACAGGAATATCTGCGTCGCTGTGTTCATCACCCTGCAGATAAACTTCATCCAGATCAGAGCCCAGGATATTGATCGGCAAAGTACCGACTTCAGAGCCAGGGACACTGCTGAAAACGATATTTTCAGGGGCAAAGCCACCAACGTAAAGCGTAACACCAACGGGTAAAGACGTAATGTCGATGGAATCAACCACCTCGTTGTCCGCAGGCACAAAGGTAAAGGCAATCTGCATCGGAGATTCAGTTTCATCCCCGAGATGCTGGTTCGCCTGCCAGTCTTCAAAACCACCGACAAAAGCACCCTTTACATCGGCGCCATCGACAACAGTCGTGGCAAAGGTAAAGCTGAAGACACCTTCTGCCGGATCAGGTGCGTCAGCCCCACTTGGAACGCCAATCAAGGAACCAACAGTCCCATCAATAACGCCCTGAGCATTCAGCAGGTCAATATTTTCGCCGAGATCATCGCTGTAGGTACTACCACCACCGCCGGCAGGACCCGCACCGGCGCCGGTTCCGCCAGCTGCCGTTTCCAGCGTTCCGTCGCCATCTGCCAGCGCCAGAGCCTGACCAATCAACTGATTGGCGGCAATTTCAACACCGTTGATCACCAGCACAGGTGCATCCGCACCCTGTGCCTGGGAAACCAGACCAAGGAAGACAAGCTGGCTATCGGCAGCGCCATCGCCATTGCTGTCAAAAGACAGAACAAAGTTGTCGCCATCAACCGAAGGGGTCGCCGCAGCTGCATCAAAATCAAGAACTGCCTGCTGACCGCTTTCCAGACGCTGCTCAATGGTCTGACCTGCCTGGCTTGGCGCCCCGATTGAAATCACAGTGGCCTGTCCAACAACATTATCCCTGCTCTCTTCCCCGGAAACTGTTTCAGCAGAAGTCAGCGCAGACGTGTCCTGTGTCAGATTATCAGTCATCTCGATCCCATCCATATGTTCTATTGAAGGATTGCACTCCCAAGAAAAGGCAACCAGCTTTGATATTATTATTGGCAGTCAGCCTAAAGCACTGCGAAGTAATATCAACCCCGGTGACCGAAATTCACATGGATATATGTATGATTCTTTAATACAAGAATATATTCTTTAATTCTCACAAGCCAACAAATTAAACGAATAAATAAATTGAATAATCATTTAATACCAATGACTCATGCAAACTAGAGACATACATACCCCGATATTCACAATCACTGTGTGTAGGAATAAATTGTAAGTACAATCTAATCAGACAATGTGATTTCAAGACATTTACCCCACCCCATAACATTCTTCTTACCTTTATTATCAGGCTGGTATAGGGTTGTTGCCTCCTTGGGTGCCCTGGAAATTACCAGCCCCCCCCGCATCAAATATCCCGCCTTTAAAACTTGGTCTTCCTATGCCCTCTCCCATAAAAACCATTGATTACTACTACTCCACGCGTTCGAATTTCACATATCTGGGCGCGGCGCGGCTGAATTCTCTGGCGCAGAAGTACGGGTGGCGGATTGTCCATCGGCCAATCCTGCTGTCTGTGATCATGCCGCCCATTGGCGGCCTGCCTTTTGATGCCCGGCCAACCATGCTGCGCAACTATGCCATGAACGATGCCCTGCGCTGGGCTGAGCATCTTGGTATTTCCCTGCAGCGGGAGCCCGTGTATCACGACGGCCCGGTTGAACTGCCTTCCGGCATCGTCATAGCGGGACAGCGCGCCGTGAACCGGGGCGAAGTTGGCAATATTGATCTGCTCAGTCTGAAAGTGGTCGAGGCCCTCTGGCGCGACGACAGGGATATTGCCGATGCGGCTGTTATCGAAGATCTGTGCCAGCAGGCCGGATTTGTCGACCCCAAATCCTTGATCAGTGAAGCTCTCAGCCCGGCGGTTCAGGCTGAACTGGAACGCAACTGCCGCGAGGCCATCATTCGCGGCGTCATCGGCGCGCCAACCTATTTTGTCGAGGGGGAAAATTTCTACGGTCAGGACCGGTTGGAGTTTGTTGAACGGGCCTTGCAGAAACAATCCCATGCAAAGAAAACGCTGTAAGAGAGAAGCAGCTATCGCAAGAGCCACCACTTCTCTTGACCTGCCAGACCAGATTAAAAAAACCTGTTTACTCACAGGCCTTGAATCACAAATCTGTTTTTAATCAGGGGTCTGAAGACGCGGTGTCCAGTCTTCGACCTCACAACGGATCAGACGTTTTTGCGCCAGGCTGCGCCAGCTCTCGGTCAAAAACTCACACCCGGCCAAAGCCTGGAGCCTCTCCCGGTTCAGGGTATCGACATACAGCACCCTGTGCACAGCTGCCAGCGACCATTCCGCGGCAGGCCGTTCTATCAGGCTCAAGCTGTCACCAGCCTGTACCCTGCCCTCTTCCAGGACCCGGTAATACCAGCCCGTGCGACCAGAGGACTGGACAACAGCTGCCATCTTTGGCCAGCCAAAACGGACATTGAGTTTCCAGCAGGGCTGCCGCCCCTGTGACACCTGAACCAGGGCAGTCCCCAGACGGTAGATATCGCCGATACAGACATCTGCCTCACCCAGTCCGGTTGTTGATATATTCTCGCCAAAGCCGCCTACTGTCAGCCTGTCCGCAGAAATATCGGGCACTTCCGCTTGCCAGACCGGGTAGTGATCGAGGGCGTAGTGATGGAGTGCCTTTTCAAGCCCGCCGTGATGCCGGGGATCAGCCTGTTCATCACCGGCCAGACCAAGTTTGCCGACAACGACCGGGCCGGTAACGGCGGTTTTGGCAATGGCGCTTGGCTGTCCCTTTGGACCAAAGGAGACAGCCCTGCCCATCAGGATCGCATCAAGATGATGGTCCTTCGTCGTCATGAGATATCTTTCAACCTGATCAGGAAGCCCGGAAGGGTTCCGTATCGGTAAAGCGGACCGGCTTGCCCTGGGGATCGCCCAGCAGTTCACCGTCTTTCATCACAACAGTCCCCCGGATGATCGTCGCCATCGGCCAGCCCTTGACCTGCACACCATCAAACGGCGACCAGCCACACTTGTAGGCCAACCATTCCTTGGTAATGGTTTCTTCGCGGTTCATGTCAACGATGGTAAAATCAGCATCAAAACCACAGGCAATACGTCCCTTACCCGCAATGTTATATACCCGTGCCGGACCAGAGGACGTCAAATCCACCAGCCGTTCCAGCGACAGATTGCCCTTGTTTACATGATCAAGCATCAGTGGGATCAAAGTCTGAACGCCGGGCATACCTGACGGCGATTTTGGATAAGGCTTCTGCTTTTCTTCAATCGTGTGCGGTGCATGATCTGATCCGAGAACGTCAACGATCCCGTTGCGGATGCCTTCCCACAGTCCCAGCCGATGTTCTTCATCACGAATTGGCGGATTCATCTGGGCAAAGGTGCCGAGGCGCTCATAACAGTCCGGCGCAGAAAGGGTGAGATGCTGCGGTGTGGTTTCGACCGTCACCAGATCCTTGTTCGCCGCAAGGATCGGCAGTTCATCCTTACTGGTAACATGCAACACCTGAATGCGGCGGCCGGTCTGACGTGCCAGACGGCAAATCCGGGTTGTCGCAATAACCGCCGCTTCAGCATCGCGCCATACCGGGTGCATCACCGGGTCTGCCCCATCACGGACCAGCGCAAAACGTTCGCGCAGGCGGTCTTCGTCTTCGGCATGGATCGGGCAACGACGATTGCCGTTTTTCAATACCCGAAGCAGCAACTCTTCTTTTTCTACCAGCAAACTTCCGGTGGAGGATCCCATAAAGATCTTGATCCCGGCACAGCCCGGAAGTCTTTCCAGTTCGGCCAGTTCATCAACGTTTTCTTCCGCCGCCCCGATAAAGAAAGCATGATCGGTCCAGGCCCGGTTTTCACAGCGCGCCAGTTTGTCAGCCAGTTCAGCTGCACCCAGTGTATTGGGCTGGGTGTTCGGCATTTCGAAAATTGCAACGATCCCCCCAAGCGCCGCCGCAGCTGTTCCACAAGCCAGATCTTCCTTGTGCTCCAGTCCCGGTTCACGGAAATGAACCTGGGTATCAATCGCACCGGGCAGGACGTGTTGCCCCGCGGCGTCATACCGTTCTTTTGCCTCCGCCCCGGAAAGATCACCAAGCGCAGCAATGCGCCCGTTTCTGACCCCGACATCAATTGCTTCTATGCCATTGGGAGTAACAACCTGTCCCCCCGTGATCACCAGATCAAAACTCTCGCTCATAACCACAGTCCCTTTTTCTTAACAGGCTGCCCTATTATCCCGCCCGTCAGTCTGACGGGCAACAGTCATTTCTGAAAACCAGCTTGCTTACCTGAAAACCTGCTCTCGCTCAGCCAGTAATCTGGTAAAAAGATCAATATAGTTCTGGACGCAGGCTTCTTCGGTATAGGCTTTTTCATAGCTGTCCCAGCCCGCCTTGACCAGCCCTTCGGCCAGGCCCTTTTCGTCGATCACCCGTGTCATTGCCACCGCCATGGCTTCAGCATCATCGACCGGAACCATCAGGGCATCCTTGTCGGCTGTCGCGATTTCCAGTGGACCCGCCGTCCGGGTGGTAATCAGCGGACATTTCATTGCCCAGGCCTCGATCATCACAGAGCCAAAAGGCTCGAACCGGGACGGGAAAACACAAAAATCTGCAGTGGCCAGTAAAGCACCGCGATCATTGCGCCACCCCAGAAAGCGCACCCTGTGAGCCACATCAAGATCCCGGGCCATCTGTTCCAGCTCAACCCGGAGAGGTCCTTCCCCGGCAATCCAGATATAGGGGCGGTTTTCCAGCTTTGCTGCCTGCAACAGGATGTCAAAAGCCTTGTTCTCGTGTAATCTGCCAAGTGAAACGATCAACGGGACATCTTCGGGTGTATCCAGTTCAGCCCGCGACACAGGAAGGGCATCACGATCAACCGAGGCAAAGTTGGGCACATGATGAGCCCGTCCCTCAGGCCAGCCGGCCTGATCAAGATACCGGACGATATCCTTGGTATTGCCAATCAGATGATCGCAGTTTTTGTAATTCTTGAGTTTGTAATAGCCCCCGAGACGGGCAACGTGCAGGAAGTCACCTTTTGGACAAAGCTTGCTGGCCCGGTTCATGAAGGTCAAAACCACATCAGGATGATATTGCTTTATTCTGGCTTTAAGCCCCGGTTTGGTCTTGAAATCAAGAATCTGGCGAAAAGGCAGTACAAGCGTTTCTATGCCATTGCTGCGAAGAGTCGAAAAACGTTGCTCGTTTGGACCGATAACAGCCTGCGTCTCGACTCCTGCCCGGTGCAACGCCAGTGCAAGCTGTGTGAAAAATGTTTCTGCACCGCCCTCACCACCAGCTCCCATAACCAGTAAAATCCGCAACCTGCTCTACTCCTGCTTCCTTTGCTCTATCCCGGTAATACCACCTTGGCAGAAGGGAATAACAAAGCCTTAATTCCCCTTCAGATATCTCGACAGCTGTATCCGACTTTTTATTGCCCCTTTGTTTAACGGAATTATTCAGGAAAGAAAACATGGGCCTTATAGAGAAAGCGTAAATCTTCCGGGCAGAGATAAAAATGCCCTCTCCCCCGGCATCAACTGCATTATCACATAACGATCACCAAATCTGCGAACGATACAACATAGATTCATTGGAACTAACATATAAACCCGGACCAGATTTCCCCGACAGATGCCAATTCACCCGGCAGATGCCAATTCAAGGGTCTTGATAAATAAGGTTTTCCTTTTCCGATTTTGCCGTTATGAGCTTTCAGTGTAATCTTGGAATAAATTGGGCAAGACCGAGCACCCTTGCGGGAATATATACTCTCTTTGTCTGATAACTAGGGGTAAGTTGCAGTAATGACCATTGATCGTTCCGGGGGAGAGAAAGGCCAGGAAAAGATGAATGCCTCTGCCAAATCAATCAGGCTCGCCCCGATTGCCGAAAAATTACCGGAAGACCCGGATATGGTTCCCCAGGATTTTGACCCCGGACCACAACCGGCAGGCAGTGATGACCATAGGCATATTCTGGTCATCAAGCTCTCGGCTTTTGGTGACTTCGTGCTCTCGATCCGCTCGTTCCAGGCCATACGTGCCCATCACCCCAAAGCCGATATCACCCTGTTGACCACAGCCCCTTATGCCGCCCTTGCCCGGGCCAGCAGCTGTTTTAACTCTGTCTGGATCGATACGCGGCCTAGAATTTATGACATTCCTGCTCTGTTCAAATTGCGTAAAAATCTACACTCAGGGCATTTTAGCCGGGTCTATGATCTTCAGCGCAATGACCGGAGCCATCTTTATTACCGTTTGTTTCCTCTGAAAAAACCTGAGTGGGTCGGTACGATAAAGGGCTGTTCTCACTACTACAAAAAGCCGGAGAACGGGGTCTATCATATTGCTGTCAGAGAAAAAAACCAGCTGGAAGTCGCAGGGATCAAGAATATCCACCTGCCTGATCTTTCTTTTATTACGGCTGAAATAGAAGAACTTCACCTGCCCAGAGCTTATGCCATGCTGGTTCCTGGAGGCGCAGCCCATCGCCCGCAAAAACGCTGGCCTGCTGAAAACTATGCCGAACTGGCCCATCACCTGACCCATCTGGGCATTACCCCCGTCATCATCGGCGGCACGTCAGAACAGGCAGAATGCGACACGATCAAGGACCTCTGCCCCGCGGCCCGTAATCTCTGTGGGGCAACGTCGCTGGAACAAATTGCTGTAATTGCCCGAAAGTCACAGTTTGCCATTGGCAATGACACCGGCCCCATGCACCTGATCTCTGCCGCAAGCTGTCCCACTGTCGTTCTTTTTTCTGCAGCCTCGGACCCCAACAAAATCTCGCCAATCGGTCCAGACGTCCAGATAATCCAGACTGATAACCTGCAGGATCTTACCCTTGAAGAGGTCACGGCTGCCCTCCCGGCTGCACAACTGGACTAGCGATAAAAACCAAAAACCGGGGATCTGGATCCATCGTCGGTGAGAAAAACATTTTTTGGGCCGCAGAAATACCCGTTGTTCATCCAGAACGACTAAAGACAGCCGCGACTGCAGACAGTGTTGCAATAAGCATCTGCGAACGTGATTACCACACGAACAAAAAAGAGGCGCCCACAAGGGGCGCCTTTTGCAAAGGGGGCAATAAGTCTTGGCTTCATGTTCAAGAACATGCTAGTCACAGAGTAACCTTACCAGGAGAGATTTGTCGAGCAAAAAATACAACCATCAGTATTTATTTCAAATTTCCGCCACACCAATAAGAACTATTTTCTCTTGTGCTCTGGCAAGAGCTGCTCTGCCTCGTATCGTGCCTTGATATGAGAAACAACCGGGTAAAGTGCGGCAAATGTCGCAATCAAAAAGCCATACCCGCCTTCACGATATCCCTTGCGGCGGATATAGCAGCGCCAGAAGCGACTGAAAATCCGACGGACATTTCCCGGCATTGTACCGATTTTTCCACTTTCAATCAGATCCTTTGCCCGGGCTGTCGTATAGGAATCAAAACGCCGGATCATGTCGGAAATATTATTATCAACATAGTGAAGCAATCGCTTCTTGAGCTTCTCGCCTCGTCGCGCGCCTTCTTTCCAGTACAGCGTTGGATGTACACGATCCAGCCCCCAGCGTTTGACCCCTTTACGACAAAGACAGGATGCGGAAGATTTGCCGAACTGTGCCCCCCAGCCATAACGTACCAGATGATTGCCAACATAGTTATCAACCGGGATCAGATAGTAATCAGCATCTGCTCGCTCAACTGTCGCCCGTATTTCCTGTGCCAATTCCGGTGGGATATGTTCATCAGCATCAATCTCAAGAACCCACTCACCCAGACAGGCTGCATTCCCGACGTTCCGGCGATCTCCTTCAATCGGCCAACCGCCTTCTACAAGGCGATCCGTATATTCAAGCACGATGTCCTTCGTACCATCGGTACAACGGTCAAGAACCACGACAATCTCGTCACAGAACTTCACCCTTTCCAGACAATCCCGAATACGCTTTTCCTCGTTATGAACCACCAACAGGGCCGACAAAACAATCTTCCTGTTATCCAAAGTCTCCTGTCCACCCATCATTTCATCCCCCGGCGATAGAGTTCCTCGGCTGCCGTAACGACCGTTTCAAGTGTCAGGCTTTCCATATAGCTCGTTACACCATGGCTGTAATCGAACTCCGGATGATTGGTCATTTCTTTATAACCTTCAGGTGTTCTTACGCAGGCACAGTCAGCCCCCCAGGGATGATATCGCCATTCCGGGCTCGGTCCGAACAAACCAAGCGTACGCGTTCCCGCCGCTGCTGCCAGATGCATCAGACCAGAATCATTCCCGATGAACAGGTCACAGCGGCGCAGGCATGCTGCGACGGTCACCAGGTCCTGACCGACAAGATCAATCACGCGTTCCTGCGGCAAAACGGAATAAAGCGACAAAATCTGCTCACGCTCCTGTGGCGCAGCCAAGATTGCCAACCGGGCGCCCGGCAAGATCCCGCCATCGCCCGTCAGTTGCTCGACCAACGCAATAAAACGATCAATTGGCCATTGTTTGCCTGACCAGTTGGCGGCAGGTCCCACCGCAAGAACAGGTGACCCTGTAGGAACAAGTTCAAAAGCCCGTCCATCGTGCAGTGGATCGGTCCAGACAACAGGAGACGGTGTCGTCTCGTTCTCCAGCATGCGCGACAGCTCGACAATCCGGTGTAACTTCTCGTCCTTGGCCGGAACAATCAAGCGGCGCCCTGCCAGCAGGAAATAACTGACACCAGAGCGACGCATATCGACCACGACATCCCAATACCGCCGGAAGCACTTTCCCCACAGTTTGAGCCAGTGGATGTGATGTTTCTGTTTTTTCAGGGAAATGATCTCTTCCAGCCCCGGAACAGCTTCATATAGAGAAGTCGCAGCCCCCCCGGCCACGACGGTGACCCGGGCACCCGGATACTGTTCCAGCATTGACTGCAAAACCCCATTCGAGAGTACGGCATCACCAATGCGGTTTGATGTAATAAATAATATTCTCACCACGGTCCTCCGCCTCCGTTTATAGGGGTCAGAAACTTTATTGCCAAGCTGCCTCTTTCATCAGCAGTTCTAAGAGCTTATATATCACAGCAGAACAGTCGGCTTTGCCTGACAGAAACCCGCGTGATCAACACAGTAAATTCGAGACGGACTTCTACAGCATGGTGCAACACAATATCCAGCCAGAAATCATCACTCTTGAACACCGCAGCATTCTTGCCCTTGAAGGAGAAGACCTTGTTCCTTTTCTTCAAGGATTGGTGACGCAGGACGTCAGCAGAGTATCACTGGAACGCGCTGTCTGGTCCGCTTTCCTGACGCCACAGGGGAAATTCCTCCATGAATTTTTCCTCTGCGCCTCCCCAACAGGAGGATTATTGCTGGAGTGCGAGAAGGACCGCGCCGCAGATCTTTTACGCCGTCTCAGCCTTTACCGCATGCGCTCGAAAGTCACCCTGCAAAATCTGGTCGATGACTATGTCATACTGGCACTTTACGGCGAGGGAATTCCGGAAAAACTCGGCTTATCCTGCAACAAGGGACAGAGCCGGATCATCGAATTTTCTGATACAAAAGGTCAGATCTTTATCGACCCTCGCCACGCTGGACTGGGCGCCCGTGCCATCATCCCCCGCCAGCATCTCGAAACTTTTCTGCTTGAGCTGAAACTGCCGCAGGGGGCACTTGAAAACTATGACAGACTGCGCTTCAGCCTGGGCATTCCGGATGGCAGCCGCGATCTTGATGTTGAAAAATCGATCCTGCTCGAAAACGGATTCAATGAACTTGATGCTATTGACTGGAAAAAAGGCTGCTTCATCGGCCAGGAACTGACCGCAAGGACCAAGTACCGTGCCCTGATCAAGAAACGGCTTATTCCTGTTAAGATTTCCGGGCCAGCTCCGACAGCCGGCAGCGATATAATCCATCAGGGCAAATCCGTTGGCACATTACGTTCTCTATGCGGAGATATCGGACTGGCGACCCTGCGGGTTGATGTGCTTGATCAGTCTGAACTGCTTTGCGAAGAAGCCGTTCTCCAACCGCATCTTCCCGACTGGATTGAAATAGCCTCCTGATCTTCCCCGCATATGTTCCAGACAATTATTCAGCTGGCCCATCAACCTCCTTCCCTCCATCCATATGACAATCACGATGCCCAACGCCACTTTATCCACTGACAAGCTGCCCTATCACCTGCGCCCGGCAACTGATAACGATTCGGCTGCGGCTATCGATCTGGTTCAACGCAGTTACGCAGAATACACTGACCAGGGTGTGGTGTTTGATCTGGAAGAAGAAAGTGACCTGAAACAGTTGGCGACAGCTTTTGATCAAGCTGGTGGCGAAATCTTTGCCCTTACCCCCTCAAACCAGCCAACGGTGCTGGCAAGCATTGGCGGATATCAGAACACAGCTGACGGGCGGCTCGAGGTAAAGAAACTCTATGTCTGCCCCAACCATCGAGGACAGGGCGCAGGCAAACGCCTGCTGGATCATATCATTAACCGGGCCAAATCTTCATCTGCGCAGGAACTGATGCTCTGGACCGACACGCGCTTTACCAAGGCGCACCGTCTGTATGAAAAGTACGGCTTCACCAAAGGGCCAGTAACAAGACAGCTTCAGGACAAAAGCAACACAGAGGAATTCAGCTATCATCTGGCTTTATGATCGCTCCACTGCAGTTAGTGGCCTGACGCTTTTGATACCAGATTAAGCAACAGAACCCCGCCGATGATCATCGCAATGCCAACTCCACCAGCCAGATCCATCTTTTCTCCGAAAAAGACAATGCCAAAGCCGGCAGTCAAAACGATCCCCGCGCCCGACCAAACCGCATAGGTCACCCCGATCGAAAGCTGGCGTGTCACCAGGGACAGAAGATAAAACGCACAGATATACCCCACCGCGACCACCAGTGTCGGCCATGGGCGGGTAAAACCATCGGTTAACTTGAGCGACAGGGTCGCAATGACCTCACAGACAATGGCAATCCCCAACATCCAGTAAACCGACATAAACACCCCCTGGAAATCAGATAAAAATGAAGCCTCCCTGCAGCTTTACCCTGCTTCTGCCGGAACCTCAATCCACTGCTCAAGAAATTCGCGTAATTGCAGGATTTCCGTCCCCCCGGCAATGACATCAATGTTCATCTGGCGGGCACGGCTGCGGTCGTGTTCGGGGATCGGGCGATAGCTGAAAATGGCGGTCTTGCTGACCGGGGCGCCGATATCCCCCAGCCAGTCAAGTTTGTAAAGCATGGTACTGGCTGGCCCGGTGGGATGGGCGTCTTCGTCAAAGTATCCGGTTTTGCACTCAATCAGATAGAGGCGGTTGTTACAAAGAAAGGCCACATCGATCTCGTTCCGTGATCCCGTCGGCGCCTCGATATTGACCCCGCTGGCCAGGTCTCCGATCTGGACGGGATAGTTGTCTCTGGCCCAGTCCTGGCGCAACTGGTCGATCACCGCATAGGCATAAAACTCAAACCAGCCTCCACGCAGAAAACGCGCGGCTTCAAGACCCCGGAACACCAGATGGTGCCCCTGCCATGACAGCAGGCCAGTATCACAGAAATAATCGACCATGCGGTGGAAGTCTGCGTTTTCCCGCATTTTGTGCGACACTGGTCCGGCCCGATATACCCCGCCTTCGTCTTTAGCCCTGCTCACGTACCCGTTAAAGGGCCCCATCACCCTGGCAAAGGCAGTCACATTTTTTGCCATCCGCTCTCCAAGCCGCAACAGTTTCGGTTTGATGCTGTGACGGACAGGTACAGGACCGATGATCCGAAAGCCATTGCTGGCAAAAACGTCTTCAAGATCCGCCTTGTCCGGAATATCAAAGGTGCCTTTTTCTTCTCCGCTCAGCCACACCAGCCGGTCATTACGGGCATCGACCAGGAACACGGGTAAACTATTGCGCATAAACACCGAGACAGCCGCAAGAGAAAGCGCTTTGGATCCGCCGGAAGCGTTCAGAGCCACGGACAGTTTCTCTGCTGGACTCAGGGTGTCAAAAACGGCTGAAACCTGACCAATCAGGGCCGCGATATCCAGAGGATCAAATCCCTGGACAACCGCATGGATATCCGTGGTGATATCGTGATCAAGCAACACCTGTTTCTGATAACGGGCCTGTTCCAGATGTTCCTGGTCACAGATCAGAATCACCCGCCGGGCCGGGAAAAGGGCCCTGTTGGGTTCGTGTGCCAATGCCGGGTTGATATTGGCCAGAGCCTGATCAGAAACCAGACAGATATGAACCGGTCCATTCCGGTGTTTCATGCCGCTCTGCGTTGTATCGCCATCACCAGTTGTCATACTTTATTTCTTTTTTTGTTTCCGTTTTTTACGGAAAATTGAATCACTTTGACCGTTTCAGGATCGTCTATCTCCAGTTGAACCCCAGGTTCAGGCGCAGCTCTGCCAGAACATCGAAGGGAGAATGCTGCAACGACAAAAAACCGCTTCCCGCATCCGAATCATCTGTTGCAAACCTGCGCTCGACAAAGCTCAGCCCTTCCCGGCCATAAAGCTCTCTGATGGCTTCACGTAACCACTGTACCGCCTGTTCATGTCGTTGCTGTGCCAGCTTGTCGTTGTCGCACAGCCACTGATAATGCGCGTCAACTGCAGAAATAAAGCCATCAATCCCCTGTTTTTCGCTGGCGGAAAGGGACAAAACCTTCACGGGCCAATTCCTCTCCTCCTCGCAGGCCAGCGACAACGCCCCGCGCAAATCGGCAAGTGCCCGCTCGGCCACCCTGCCCATATCCGCTTTGGTCACCACCGCGATATGAGGTATCTCGGCAATGCCTGCTTTCATGAATTGCAGTGAATCTCCTGATCCTGGCTGCACACAGAAGACAACCGTATCACTTACCGCCGACACATCGGTTTCCGACTGCCCCACGCCCACCGTCTCGATCAGAACAATATCGAACACTGCCCGCATCAAAATCATCGCAGCGATGGTCTGATCCGCCAGCCCGCCCAACCGCTCTCTGGCGGCCATGGAACGGATAAAAACACCCTGGTCATCTGGATCTGTGGTAAAGCGTACCCTATCCCCCAGAAAGGCCCCGCCAGAACGTTTGGACGAGGGATCAACCGCAATAATACCAACACTGCGGCCCTGGGCCCGATAGCGAATAATCAGCTCTGCCAGCAGACTTGATTTGCCAACACCGGGGGGGCCAGTGATGCCAAGAACCTGGGCAATGGGGTGATGATAACAGTCACTCAACAACGGCAACACTGCTTGCGGATTTTGCTCCAGCAAGGACAGGGTGCGCGACAGGGCCAGCTTGCCCCCCTTGCGAAGCTGCTCACGCGTCATTGTCGGAATCACCTCTTGCCGCCCGGCCATTTCTTCACCGGATCCCCGGCACTTGTCTCGATCAAACATTATAGCCGTTGCCCACCCTTCCCTTGTTGATCAAGGGTAGCGGTTCCACAGGCGCAATTCATTATAATTTTTTCATTTTTTTCAGCCACAGCCCCCCCGGATATGCTATCCATCAAAGACAACAGGGGCACAGGTCTGCTATTCTGACAACAAGGCCTGACTGGAAAAAACATCAAAAGAATAAACAAACAAAAGATGTGAGAGGCAACGTGAAAGACAAAAAAAAGTCACCAGCAACAAGAGGCAAAGCAGCCGCGACAGTAAAAAAAGAGTCCGGCTACAGCAACCAGGATAGCCTCGCGCCGCATCTTGCCAGCCTCTTGCTTGGCGACACTGCTCCCTCACTGGAGGAAATCCTCGCAACCGACTATGCTGTTCCCCCCTTCAGCGCCAGTGACTTCCCGCCCTTTGATCACCTGCATACCCGCGGGCTGGTCGCGACCAGAGAAATGGCCGAATTCCTCCCGCTCAACCCGGGGAGCCACATTCTCGATGTCGGCTGCGGCATTGGCGGCCCCGCCCGCTATATTGCCGAACAGTTTGCCTGTCATGTCGACGGGATTGATCTGACAAAGGATTTCTGTGAGGCCGCCCGGTTGCTCAACCATCTTTCCGGCCTCGACAGGCAAATCACCATTACCTATGGCAGCGCGTTGGACCTGCCTTATCCCGACGACAGCTTTGATATCGTCTGGACCCAGCACACCTCGATGAATATTGCCGACAAGGAAGGCTTTTATACCCAGATCCACCGCGTCCTCAAACCCGGCGGCATGTTGCTGTTTCACGATATTTTCCTGCATCCTGATACCGCGGGAAAGACCTCGCAAATCCTGTTGCCGGTTCCCTGGGCCAGTGAAAAGAAATACAGCCATCTGACCTATAGCGAGCTGACCCGCGACCTCCTTGCCGATATGGGATTCCAGCGCGAAGTCTGGAATGATGTGACGGCTGAAACCCTGCTCTGGTATCTTAATTCAGCCGATGGCAACCCGCAGAAAAGCAAAATTCCGGGACTTGATCCACGCCTGCTGATTGGTCAGGACCTGAAACTGCGCGCCAGCAACCTCAAGCAAAACCTGAGTGACGGCAAGCTTCAGGTGATGCAAGGTGTTTTCAAGAAGGTCATCTGAACAGAATATCCCGCTGACAAGTCTATGAAATCAGCCCCTGCCCGAGGAGAGTTTTCCATGCTGACACCGTTTCATATTGCGGTTGCCGTACGTGACATTGATGAAGCCCGTGAATTCTATGGTCGGAAAATGGGTTTTGCCGAAGGGCGCAGCAGTGATCACTGGATCGACTTCAACATGTACGGGCACCAGTTTGTTGTCCACCTGAACGAGAGCATCGGGAAAGATGGCAAGATCCCCCAGATCAAAAATGCCGTTGATGGTCACGGCGTACCCGTACCCCATTGCGGCGTGGTGCTGAACTTCGAAGACTGGGAAAGGCTGGCTGAGAAACTGCGCGGCATCATCGATAATTTTATCATTGAACCCTACGTGCGCTTTCAGGGCCAACCCGGCGAGCAAGGCACTATGTTCTTTACCGACCCCAGCGGTAACGCCCTGGAGTTCAAAGGCTTCCGCGATATCGAAAAAGACCTCTTCGCGACGTAAGTTCCCAGAGCAGAGGCCCTATTCTTTCTGTATCATCTCTCTTAATTTGGTTACGCTGTTCCAGTTGCGCCCGCTGCCTGTGACCCCGAGTTTCTTTTCGATGACCACATTGGTCAGTTTGTTATGCCCGCCCACATTGATAGCCCGTAACAGCGCCAGATAGACAGCCATCGTTTCCAAGGTCTCCCGGATAATCGAGCAGAAATTTATCAACAAACATCCGGCCGGACCAACAGAAAAGGACCACCTGCGGATTTAAAAAAAATCCCGGTGATCCTTTTCTTCCTGCTGCAACTGGGTTTCTTCAACGGGGGATCGAAGAAGCCACAGCGCGCAAGTTTTCAGGGCCAAACAGTCTGAAAATAATATCAGATGGCCTAGAAATAATAATTGAGGCGGACCTGTAGATGATCATCGCGTCGGGCATCATAAATCGGGCTGCTCTCGCTTATACCATCTGACAAACGCAGCTCCCCCTCGATGGTCCAGTGATCATCGAGACGGCGATTGGCCTCGATTGAGAAGCTCTTATCGTGATCCAGCCGGTCAAAAACCACCCCGGCAAGAAAGTCCGTGTCTGCAGTATCATTAAGAGTGATACGGGCCCCGACAAAGATATCGTCGTTGAACACTGTCGCAGGTGCATCGTCTTCGTCGCGGCCATCATAGTGATATTCCGCAAGAAGCCCCAGATCACCGGCGTCCCCAATCGCCCCAAAGAAGGTGTATTCCACCCCGCCGGAAACAGCAAAGAAGTCATCCCCCTGCCCTTGGCGATAGATACTTTCCAGCTTCCAGAGCCATTCATCAAAGGTCGCCTGCACATCAACAGAACTTTGGTTGATGATGTCATAGCGCGGGATCAGGGTAATCTGGCCGTTGGCATCTGGTCGGGCCAGCAGACGTGGTTCACGGGACGTACCGTAAAAATGTGCCAGCCCCAGATCCCAGTCACCGAGAACTGTTGCATACCGCAAAGCCAGATCCGGATGGAACTCCTCCATGTCAGATTCATATTCAGCCTTGTCCGTATCAACCGGAATGGATCCCCGCAGTCGCCCCTTGCGCCCGGGGAAAGTCCGTTCGCGGAAATAGGGCATGACGAAGAAATTCACATCTCCCCATTCATTCTGCAGTCCAAGATTGACCATGGGCTGACCCAGCTTGTCTTCACCATCCACATCCTCGACAGCATCGGTCTGGTTGATAATATCGACCAGATGACGGGATTCCGTCACGCCCCAGAAAACCTTGTCGACCCCGACTTTCAGATCCCAGCCATCATCAATATGCAGATATTTCAATTCGCGTATATCCGCATGGCGCCGTTCACTGTCCTGTGGGTCGACCCGCAGGAAGGGAATGAAATCAATCCGGTCATCCCCGTCATTCCATTCATAGGAAACTTCGGGCTGAAGAACCAGCGACGGGTTAAGGTGCTGGTCCCGCTGGCCACTGTGCAGGGCTGAATCAGGGAACACCCGAAGATCCATTGCAGCAAAGCCGGAAAAATCCCACTCACCTGTGGCTTCTTCGTCCTGAGCCTGAACAGGAAAGGCCAAAGCGCCCATGATCACCGGAACCAGGCCAATCATGACAGCGCTTTTCCTGAGGGGACTTCGGCTCACCGACAGCTTGTTGGCAAATCGCATGATCATCCCCGTCAGTTAACCCGTTTAAGGCTGTTCTTGGTCAGATCACTTTCCTGCAGACCTGTCTGGAATTCGATTTTTTCAAAAATCAGTCGGGTCTTTTTACCGGTCTGGTGGTTGACCATGTACATGTCGTGCGAGCGCCAGAACTTGTCGAGATACTGACGATAATCCCCAAAGGTCAGGGTTTTCAGCAATTCGTTTTTACGATCATAGTAATCGATTTTCTGCTGACGGTATTCAGACAGATCGTACCAGCTCACCATACGGGTATAGCCGGAATCCTCGTAAACCGGGGTCTGTTCGATCACCGCGCACTGCAGATCTCCGCAAGGCTCGTCCCGCAACCAGGTGTAGGTATATTTTTTCAACTCCTGGGCCGTCAGATCCTCGTAGGCAAATTCGGAACCGACAAAGGGGCCTGATTTGTTTTTAGAGGAGATACGTTTCACCCGTTTGAGCGCGGGCAGGTAAAGCCATTGATCATCAGGATCAAAGGTCTTGGCAAAGCTGAGAAAAGCCGTCCCCTTTACATCGCGGGGTTCATCAAAAACGGTCAGGCTTTTATCGCCCTGGCCATCTTCCTGGATTTCAAAGATTTGCTGGCGCATCTCGCGCAGGGACTTTTCGCCATGGCGGTTTTCCAGTTCCATCTTCATCAGGGCTTCACTGTCGCCAAAGCCCTGATCACGGCGATCCCATTCTTCGGCAACCGCCGTGCCTTTGGCAACAGGATCACTGTTATCGGCCAGCGCAGAACCTGAAGACAGGCTTCCTGCGAAAGCAGCAAGAGACAGTGAAAACACACTGGCCAACAGAATTTTATTCATCATTTTTCTCCACTTGTACCCGATCATAACGCCGCTGTTAAAAGCCGCTGATCGTTATATTCTTAATGCCCCGCCACGACCGAAGAGGTGGCGGGGCGCGTATTATTCAGCTGCCGAAGCCGCCGTTGCAGCCGGAGCTGTTGCCTTTTCCCGGTCAAACAGCATCAGCAGAGGTGGCAACAACAGGAAGTCGACAGCCAGCGCAATGGCGATGGTGATTGCGGTCAGCAGCCCCATGTCGGCATTCACGCTGAAAGTGGAAAGCGCGAGGACGGCGAAACCAGCCACCAGAACCGCCGTGGTCACCCACAGAGCCGTTCCGACGGTTTTGAAGCCATAGCGCACGGCATCTTCTGGCGACGCATTACGCTCACGCCGGGCCCGGTCATACTTGCTCAGGAAATGAACCGAGGCATCAACAATCAGGCCCAGAGATGTCGCCGCAATCACGGAAACCGCCAGACCGACCTGTCCGACAACCAGTCCCCAGATTCCAAATGCCATCGCAGCAGGAACCATATTGGGGATCAGGCTCAACAGCCCGAGTTTGAGGTTGCGCAACGCCACGACCATCGAGAGGGAAATCAGCACAAAGGCAAGTGCGGTTCCCATCAGCATCGACTTGATGTTCCGGTCGGCAATGTAAGAGAACATGACCGCCGCACCAGTACCTTCCGCATCCATGTAACCCGGGGCATTTTTCTGAAGCCAGCCACGGGCTTCCTCGGCCAGACTGCGCATGTCATTGGACGATACATTGTCCAGGGTCACCGTCATGCGGCTGGCTGACTTGTCGATGTTGATCTGGCTGTTCAGGTCCAGACCGTAAGGCAAGGACATTTCATAGAGCAGCAGATACTGGGCCGCCAGATCGCGTTCTTGCGGCAGCTTGTAAAAGCTGTCGTCATCGCCATGCATGGACTTGTTCAGGCGCTTCATGATGTCGGTCATGGAGTTGACATGCACCACACCCGGCTGTGCCCGCAACCAGTTGGAAAAATCTTCCAGATGCGCCAGATACACAGGGTTCGAGACACCACCTGTGCCATCACCGCTGATCGAGAACTCGATCTGGTAAACGCCGGTCAGATTTTCACGGGTAAAGTCACTATCAACCCGGAAAGGCATGGAGGTGTCAAAATATTCAATAAAGCGGTCATCCAGCTTGATCATACTGATCATCGAGGAAGTCCCGATGACAATGACGCCCATCCCCACCAGCAACTTGGTCCGCTGTGCAACAACAAAGTCACCAAAGCGTTCCATAAAGCTGGACTTGCCTTCAGCCACAGCCTTGACCCGAACCGGGACAATCGCAATGAAAGCTGGCAGAAAAGCTATGGAAATGACCCAGGCAGCGACAACACCAACGGCGGCAATGTTGCCCAGATCATGGAAGGGAGGAGCTTCGGAAAAATTGAGGCTGAGAAAGCCGATCACGGTGGTCAGACTGGTCAGGAAAACCGGCTGCATATTCACGCGCATACTTTCGACAATCGCTTCGCGTTTGTCTTTGCCATGTCGCATCTCGTGAAAAATTGTCACCAGGATGTGTACACAGTCAGCAATGGCGATGGTCAGGATGATGGTCGGCGCCATGGCTGAGGGTGGGGTCAGTTTTATTCCGGCGAAACCGGCTGCTCCCATGGCAACCATGACCGAGAAAATGGTGACCAGAAGTGTTCCCAGTGTCCCCCAGAAGGAACGCAGAAAACCCACCAGACAGACAATGATGATCAGGAACATCAGCGGTGTCAGTGTGCTCATGTCTGCAATGGATGCCCGGGGGAAAGCATTACTCAACGGGGCAAGGCCTGTAATCGCCACTTCCAGATCCGGATTGGCTGTCTCGATTTCGACAGCCATATTCTCGGCGAAGGTCACGGCGTCGTTCAGGGCAACCGCATCGTCTGTTGGCAGCTGCAGGGTTACCTGAACGCCTGTGGTCTTGCTGTCATCAGAGATAATACGCCCGGCCAATACCGGTTCGCTCTGGGCAATTTCTTCAATCCGCTCCAGCCCGGCCTTGGTTAATCCACCTGTTTCTTCCACCAGATCCGCTACGGTCAGATCGTCTTCAACCGCTTCGGTATTTTGGAAATTCGTGATCGAATCGACCCGGATGGAATAGGGGACCTGCCAGGATTCTTCGGTCAGATCCTTGACGACTTCAAGCCACTCGGGCGTAAAGATCGTGCCTTCTTTTGGCTTGAGAACAAAAAGAATATTATCAGTCTTGGTATAGATGTTCTGCAGGCCTTCATAGGCCATCAGCTGGGGATTGTCTTCCCCGAAAAACACCCGGTAATCACTGGTAAAAGAAAGGAAACGTCCTCCTGAAGCCACGGCCAGTGTGGCCAGTAGTGCCATCAGAAGAACAAGCCAGCGCCAACGGATTACTCCCTTGGCGTAGGACACCGATAAACGGTCCAGAAATCTGCTCATTACCTCAGCTCCAATTTTTTTTGCTTCTGATGCCAGAGGAAATTTCTGAAACGCACGATGGCCGCTAAATAGATCCGACAAAGACTTCCGGATTTGGCCACTTTGCGCTATTACCCTATTTGCTGTAAGGTAATGCACCAAAGTAAACTACTCGGTGCAGTTTACTTATTTTTTATTGCATGTAAACTACACGGTGTAGTTTTATTGGAGTCGGGTTTGAAAAAAGATACATGTGCCCTGGGCAAGCTTTGCCATAGTCTGACAAGAAGCGAGAAAAAGCGGAACGCCATTCGCGATGCCGCCGTGAAAATTTTTATGGATCAAGGCTTTGAAGTCGCAAGTATGGACAAGATTGCGGCAGAGGCAGGTGTGTCAAAACGGACTGTTTACAGCCATTTCGGTTCCAAAGAAGAGCTCTTTGCCGAAATCATGAAGAACATCTGCACGATCAAGCGGGATGATCTTGATGTCAAACCGGATCACAGTCTGCCTCTGGAAGAATGCCTGACCCGGCTCGGCATTACCTTTTTACATATGTTGCATTACCATGGCAGTCTTCCGCTGTTTCGCGTCCTCATTGCCCAGGCAGAAACCAATCCCGGGCATGGCGAGGATTTTATGGCCCAGGGACCAAAGATCACATCAGAACTGCTGGCTAACTATCTGCGGGAACGACTCGCTGCCGGGGAAGTCGTGGTAGAAGAACCGATAGAAGAAGCGGCACAGAGCTTTTTTTCTGCCCTCTTTGGCGCCCGCTATCTCAACTGTCTCATCACCGCAGCTCCGCCCCCCTGCGAAGCTGAAATCGAAAAAATCGTCAAAGGGGTGGTCCAGCGCTTTCTCTATGGAATTGTACCGCGCAAGTGATCTTGGTTACGCGACCACAGGCGGGCCATTGGAGCCCTTTCCAGCCCGGTGCGTTTTTGTCTCATCAATAAAGTCATAAATAGATAAAGCTTTCAGCAGGGCGCGGCTGATCAGTTGACAATGTTGATCACATTATAATCTTTCAGTTCACGATTACTCAGCCAATGTATCTTCACATGATCTGTTTCTGTACTGGGAAAAAGCAATTCCAGAGAAACGCCCATTTTCTGCACATAGTTTGCCATATCGGCCATGATTCGGGCTGCATTCTGCTCAGAAATCATGATGATCAACTGTATGCGGTTATCCAGCTTGATTTCCGGGTCGAGCAAAAGCTCCTTAAGTTTTGCCACATAGTCTTCGTTGAACATACCCGAAGCCATATGGACACCAATCCGCGCCCTGGGGGATTTTGACCGGATGACTCCCCCGAGAAAGGCAAGAACACAGGCACTGGCACAGTCCACTTTGTCCGGCACATGAGTTGCCATCCTGTTGGCCCGGATCGTTTCTCCGACCAGCATGCCCTCAAAGGCAATACCACCGTCAGAGACCAGCCAGACTGTGTGTGGCTTGTCTTTGCTGTTCCTCAGCAGGCGTTCAAGCCGTTCGCTATCCCCCTCTTCAAAATCCCCCTCGGCCAGAACAATCGTGGAATCACTGCTCTTGCCGATCCTGTATTCCAGCGCCTGTGCTGGCGCCGAGAGGAGAACAACCAGGAACGCTGCCCACAAGCGGATCACGAGGCGACCCATGAGTTCCCTTTCAGGCAATATTCCACCACCTTCGAGCTGGAAACGCCGTCAATAACCACAAGCTCGCGGACCGGCCGACAACTCTCGCCCTGCTTTTCATAGCCCCCGCCAATAAGTTCCGCCGAACCACTTATGTCCTCATCATCATCGCTGTTCCACTCGATCTTCTCGCCGTCATCCTGTTCCAGCGCATCCAGCGAGGCCCGTTCCGCCTTGGCTTTTTCTGCCTCGTCCAGTTCATCCAGCGTCTGACCAACAGAATTACCAACCAGCGCGCCGATGGCGCCGCCAACAAGCATGCCCACTCCCTGACCATCTCCCTTTCCAACCAGAGAGCCAACAGCAACACCCACGACTGCTCCGATAACGGTTCCTGTCTGCTGTTTGTTCGCACATCCACTGGTTACCAGCAACGATACGCTCAACAGCACCCCCGTGATCAGCTTCGCGGTTATCCGCATGTTTTTTTTCACTTCCCCCTCCCCAATCATGTAATCGTCCCGCGACTATCCTCAGGTTTTGTGGCCTCAAGGTCAATAAATAACACCTTTAGTGGAATATATTTTATCTGTTTCTCCCTTTCTATTCATTCGAGCAAAAGCTCTCGAACAAAATCAGAGCGCCGCCAACTTTCTTCGCTTTTCCAGCCCCAAAATCGCCGGGTCACAGCGATGACACAGAGCCGGAATTTTCTTGCCTCACCCCGGAAATGGGACACTAACCTACAGTAAAATAGTGATATTTTTGATTTTTACTTTTCTAGGGATAGACAAGATTTTTTAAATTCGATAATAATTTCCAATTGACATTGAGAATTATTCGCAATAAATAAAGCAACCATAAATACAACCTTGATTTATTTTTTCTAATATAAGGGTGTGAAAATGGGACTGATTTTATTGCCAGTAGAACAGCTGATTCCTACGGAAAGGACAAAACCCCGCAGGGTAGCCGCACTTCAGAAAAAGCTGTTGCGTGAAGCTGTCTGGACGCGCCCGATCTGTGTCGAAGAAAATGACCTGTTTGTTATGGATGGACATCATCGCCTGTGCGTTGCCAGAAAACTGGGCCTTGCCAGGGTACCTGTCCTCCTGCTCAGCTACCGCGACATTCCAGTGGTCAGCCGCAAGACACGCTACAGTATTTCCGAAAAAATCCTGCAGCAGAGAGCGGCCCTGAAGCTGCTTTATCCTTACAA
This sequence comes from Kiloniella laminariae, assembly GCF_027214005.1. Lineage (GTDB taxonomy): Bacteria > Pseudomonadota > Alphaproteobacteria > Kiloniellales > Kiloniellaceae > Kiloniella > Kiloniella laminariae_A. The sequence goes on along the minus strand of NZ_JAPWGY010000001.1, from coordinate 463,917 downwards.
GACAACCAGACATTTCTTTCCGGAAAACAGCCTTTCCTGCGCCATTCCTCTCGGCCTGCTGCAAGACGCCGGACAAGACACCTACACAGAAATCCGGCAACAGCCAGAAAGTATCCCTCCCCTGAGTCTGGCCATCAGCGCCTGATCACCCCTGATAACAATAGCCCTGACAATTTGCGGGCCGTTCCGATCAATCAACCAGAGCAGAAAGAAAAAAGCTCATGCAAAAACTGAAGAACCTCCATCCCCTCAGCGCTATGGCCCTGGGCCTGTCGTTGATGTTCACGGCCCCGGCAGAAGCAGGTCCGATCTCGGTAATTGATGATCGGGGTGTCGTTGTTACGGTTGAACAGGAACCGAAAAAAATTGCCGCGATTTCCTATTTTGCCGCAGACACCGCTCTTGCACTGGGACTGCAGCCTGTTGCCAGTACCTACATGATCGAAGATCGCAATCCAGATTATCTTCTGGACTATCTCACTGATGCCAAAAAGCTTGGGCAACGTGCCAGCCCCAACATGGAACTTCTGGCAGATTCAGAGCCAGATCTGATCGTCGCCATCCGCCGCTATACCGAAGGCAGCGCCAAGCAGTTCAATGCCGTAGCTCCTTATCTGGCCTTTAACCTTGAAACATTCGGCGACAGCGATCGCTCCATCCTCCAGATGGGCTCTCTGTTGGGCAAAGGCACAGAAGCCTCGGGCCTCAACGAGAAGTTTCATGCAGATCTCGCCGCTCACGTCGAAAAAATCCCTGAAGGAGCCGGGCCAAAGTATCTCTTTATCTGGGGCGGTGGAGAATCACCCTGGGCCTACTACAACGAACACATGACCTCGGCACTGGTCACAGCTCTCGGCGGGCAGAATATTTCCGGTTCCAATCCAACCCCGCACGTGCCTGATAACACCGCTTATGAAATGAGCCTGGAATACATGCTGGCGCAAAATCCTGAAGTTATCTTTGTCTATGACTATGGTCCCGACCGTCCTTTCGAGAACAATCCGATCTGGTCTCGACTGGATGCCGTGAAGAATGGCCGCGTGCACTTTGTCAAAGATCACTGGATTGAATCCCATGGACCTATTGCCCGCCAGATGGTTCTGCGCGAAGCGGCGCATTTCCTCTATCCGGAAACCTTCCCGGAAATTGATGTTCGTGCAGAAGCAACCAAGCTGATACCTGCCACCATCACCAACTAAGCCCGCGGAGCAAAGCGGTACAAAACTGCACGCCCTGAACGCCTGATCTCTCTCCCTCTTCCTGCAACACAAGATATACGAGAGACGATCAGGTGTCGGGCAAGGCAATCCAGCTATTGCCTGTTGCTGCCTGGTGGAGCGAATTTGACATTTGAATCCCATTCGCGGCGAGGTTCGTTTTCAAATGTCAAATTCAAAAGCTCCACTAGAAACAAAGAGGTCGCTAGTGGTTCTATGATTCCAACATTTGCACCTGAACTTGCTGATGAGGGATGCAAATGTTGAAACCGAACCACTAGCCCTATTCCCCGTTCCATCACCGTAAAGCTGGTCAGGCATACTTCCCTGCTCAAGCCATGACCCTGCGCAAAATTCAAAGCCAGATAAAGAAAGCAGCCCCCATGACCACTGTCCTTATTCCAGAAGACCTGCACAAGAAATCCGACCTGGATCACCGGGTCACACTTCTCTCGCGGCAAGACATCGCCAAAGTCGCCCTGGATCACAAAACCCTGCTTGCCACCGTCGAGACAGCTTTGCGGGATCTCGGTGCAGGGCTTGCGCTCAACCCGGCAAAAATCGAGATGGAATCCCCGGGTGAACGGGCCATGAACTATGCCATGATGGGCGCGTTAGCTGATCCGGCAACTGTCGGCATGAAACTTTCCTATAAATACTTTGGCGGACCCAAACGCCAGATGCAGCGCTACTATACCACGCTGTTGATTTTTGATGACACTAACGGACAACCTCTGGCCCTGGCAGACTGTTCCTGGATTACCGCGGCCCGGACGCCTGCGGTTTCAGCCCTGCTCGCCAAAGCCTCGATCAGCAAGTCCGCCCGCAAGGCCCTGATTGTCGGTTCCGGCATGCAAGCCCAGTATGCTGGTCCCATGCTGGCAGAGGCTTGCCCGCAGCTTGAACAGATTTCTATTCATGGCCGTTATCAGGAAGGTCTGAAAACCGCTCGGGAATTCTTTACCCACTGCTGTCCGGGACGCCAGCTTGAGGTTGCTGCCGATTTCGAAACAGCGGTGCGTGACGCCGATGTTATTATCGGCGTCTCCGGGCCAGCTTCACTGGATCAGGTACAGGCTGACTGGCTCAAACCGGGAGCGCTTTCGATACTGGTCGGTTACGGCCTGCATGCCGATGTTTTCCATCAGGCAGATTACCGTACAGCCACCAGTGAAGAACAGATGCAGGTCACGGGTCAGGATTTTGCCCTGCCTGATGGAAGTTTTCCGGCAGTTGACGCCGAGCTGCCCGCCATTCTGGCCGGACATGCCAAAGGCCGCCTGAGCGAGGAACAGCGGGTCTTCTCCTATAACAGCGGCCTGATCATCACGGATGTCGCTGTCGGACGGGCACTCTACGAGGCCGCCATCGCCCGCGGACTCGGCAACACGGTGTCGATATGGTAGCCGCAAAAAAACTGACTGCCCTCCCTGACTGGGCCGGTTCTGTTGCACAGCCAACACCCCCCCTGTCCAAAGCTGTGCAGCAGGATAATACACTGGCGACAAAGCGGCAGGTTACCAACCTGCCGCCAACAGTCGATCCCCGGGTTGAGTACTTCCTTGGCCAGACCCCTTTGCTACAGAGCCTGAAATCCGGATTTGGCGGGCCAGTTCATCTGTTGTTTCCCCGGATATTCCGGGAAACCGCCCAGGATTATATAAATCTTCTCGAGAGTTTTTCTCTGAAACATCAGATTTTTTTTGCCAAGAAAGCCAACAAGGCTGCTTGCTTTGTCCAGGAATGCGCCCGCCTCGGGATTGGTATTGATACCGCTAGTATCGAAGAGCTTGTTGCCGCGCTAAAAGGCGGGGTTTCCCCGCATTTGATCGGGATTACCGGGCCCGCCAAGAACGACCGCCTGCTCATCCTTGCCCTGCAGCAGGGGTGTTTGCTCGCAATCGATGCCCTGGATGAGCTGCAAAGAGCAGCCAGCTTTGCCCGCCAACTTGCCAGGCCTTTGCGATGCCTGATCCGGTTGCGTCCGGATGACCAGAAAAAAAGCCGTTTTGGTTTTTCCACGGATGAACTGCCTGAACTCTGGCATCAGATAGACCAGCTGAACCAGCCCCAGGAAACCATCCGGATGGAGGGCCTGTCCTTTCATCTTTCCGGCTATAACACCGCAGAACGCGCAGCGATGGCCTTCACCGCCATCTCCCTGCTCTCAGAACTGTCGCCACGTTTCCCTTACTCTCGCCGGATCAATATCGGGGGTGGCCTGCCTCTTTCCTATGCCTCCGCATCTGCGTGGCAGGACTTCCAGGCAAGCCAGAGCCCGGATGATTTTCACGGCGGCAAGCAGTTTGGGGGCGGCTTTTATCCCTATCACTGTGAAACCCCCGGACTGGATGCTCTTCGCAACATCCTGCAAACCCCGAACCCGGCAGGGAAAGGAGATCTTGCAAGCCTCCTGCGGGCACAGGATATGGAACTGATGCTGGAGCCCGGCCGTGCCTTGCTTGATCAAAGCGGTGTCACCCTTTTTTCAGTTCAGGGTGTCAAGGAAAGAAAACCAGAGGCATCGAAAGATGGTTACAGCATCATCACCGTCGACGGCACCAGCTTCAGCCTTTCCGAACAGTGGTTCGATAGCGAATTTCTGCCGGACCCAAGGTTGCTTTCCTCTCGAAAGGCTGATTGTGCGAGCACCTTGCCAGCTCCGCTTTTCCGGGCGGCCATCGGCGGGGTCAGCTGCCTGGACAGTGATATGTTGAGCTGGCGCAAAATCGTCTTCCCCAGAAGACCCGAAGTCGGTGATCTGCTTTGCTATCTGAATACCGCTGGCTATCAGATGGATTCCAATGAATCGGAATTCCATGGACTGCCTCTTCCCCAGAAAATCTGTCTCTTCCTGCGCAATGGCGTACCGGCCTGGTGCCGGGATACAGACTATTGCGCCGTTCTTGCCGAGGATCATTCATCATGGAATTGAAACAACACAGTCACAACCGGGGTATTGTTACCCGCTACAGCCAGACGGTCGGGCACACCCCTCTTCTCCAGCTTCCAGTCCCCCACCACAAGGCCACGCTGTTGCTCAAGCTTGAGCAGTTCAATCCCATGGGTAACATGAAATTCCGTATGGCGCTCAATATGATCAATGCAGCAGAAGCCTCTGGCCAGCTAAAGCCCGGTGGTCGCATTGTCGAAAGCACCTCCGGCAACACCGGGCTGGGACTGGCAGCCATTGCGGCTGAACGGGGATATCGCTTCACCGCGATTGTCGACAGCCACGCCGCCAAAGACAAACTCCGGGCCATGCGTGCCCTCGGCGCGGATATCGTTTTCGTCGATGAAAATAGCAGCGACGGAGAACTTTCAACTGCATTGCGCGATGAAACTGCTGCCCGAATTGCAGCCGAAGATCCCGGCAGTTTCTGGACGGAACAACACAACAACCCTGCCAATCCAGATGGCTATACATCGCTCGCCGAAGAACTTCTGGAAATCCTTGGACCAGAAATCGAAGCGCTGGTCGGGGCGGCAGGCACCGGAGGGTCGCTTTGCGGTACGGCAAAAGCCTTGCGAAAAACCATCCCTGAACTCTACAGCCTCGGCGTTGAACCTGAAGGGTCCATTATCTTTGGAGGGGCCGGGGGAACTTATTACCAGTCAGGAACAGGGACCCCGCCCGGTGCCGAAATCGGGGTCTGTGTCGATTACGATCAGATCAGCCTCGGGGTAAAGGTCGACGATATCGCGGCTTTCAATACGGCCCGGTACATCGCGCGACGTTTTGGTCTGCTGATCGGCGGTTCTGCCGGCGGGGCACTCTATGCAGCGATCCGCGCCATCCGCGAAGGCTTTCTCACCGGTACGGTGGTCGTCATCATTCCCGACGCAGGAGACAAGTACCTCGACAGTTATTACGATGACGACTGGATGGCGGAACGCAAACTGTTAAGTACGGAACTTCCGGCAGAACTTGAACTCTTTTTTGGTACAAGGAACGACTGATTTTATGTTTATCCGGGGGTATCTGGTCGAGGCGCAGTCGCTGCTGCGCCTCGCCTCACCGCTCATCCTGACGCAACTTGCACAGGTCGCCATTTCAACCACTGACATTGTCATGATGGGCTTGCTTGGCGAAGCCAGCCTGGCTGCAGGCGGATTGGCTTTCTTTATCTTCAACCTTTTGCGGACCATGGGCTTTGGTCTCGTTGTCGGTCTTTCAAACATGGTCGCCGAAGCCATTGGCGCAGGCAGGGACAGCGCCCTTTCCGACTGTCTTTTTGCCGGGCTGGCTGTCTCCAGCACAGCGGGCCTCGTCGCAGCCCTGCTGATGCTCTTTGGCTCCAGTGGTCTGGTTTATCTGGGACAGGAACCCGCCATTGTAACCCAGGCTGCCGAGTATCTCGCCTGGATGGCACCGGGAATACTGCCTGCGTTCTGGTTCTATAGCTATCGCGGGGTCAGCGTAGGCCTGCGCAAGGCCGGCCCTCTGTTATGGATCACCCTGGTATCCATCGGGGTCAACGCCGGATTGAACTATATTCTGATCGAAGGACTTTTTGGCCTGCCCAGACTGGGGCTTGCCGGTATTGCCGCAGCCAGCAGCCTGGTTTTCCTGCTCTCCTTTTTTGCTCTGGCAATTCTGACACACAGCCAGATAGATTTTGGCCGTCTACGCCTTGATGTTGCGCGGGTCTGGTCAAATACCCGCGACCTGCTCAGGATCGGGATACCGACCTCGGCCTCCTATGGGTCCGAAGCCGGCTTTTTTGCCGTCATCGCCCTGATGATGGGAACGGTCGGACAAACAGCCCTGGCGGCACATACCCTGGTCAACCAGATGGTCTATATCGTCTTCATGATCGCTATCGGCCTGTCCCATGCCGCTTCGGTCGGTATCAGTGAGGCTGTTGGTCGCGGTACGGGTACCCGGAAGGCCCATCCGGTAACCGCCGGAACTTTCTCGGGCCAAAGACCAGCCGAAGAAACCATCAGCAAGGTTGGGCGTACCGCCTTTTTCCTTGGGGGGACAATCATGTCCATCATCGCGATGTTCTATTTTCTTGCCCCGGAACGTTTTATTACTCTGATAACCCTGAAAAGCGGGCAGCAACCAGCCGAGGTTCTGGCACTGGCAAGCAGCCTGCTGCTGATCGCAGGGGTGCTTCAGATCTTTGATGCCCTGCAAAACATTGCCATTGGCACCTTGCGTGGCCTCGGGCAAGCCACAAGAGGTTTCTGGATTACCGTGGCTGGTTACTGGTTTATCGGGCTTCCTGCCGCCTGGTTTCTGGGTATTGATCAGCATCAGGGGGCCAGCGGAATCTGGGTCGGTCTGCTGGTCGGAGTTGCAGCGACAGCATGTCTGATGATTTTTGCCTTCGAGTATTTTTCCTGGGCGCGACGCAGCGGGGTTTTACAAAGCACCTGAAACCTGTCGCACGGACAGTGACACAACGGTTGACGCCGATATTGCGTATCATTATCATTAACCACCATTGATTGATAAGACAGAACCAAAAAACACGTGTCAAAATTCCAAGCACTCTCACCAAACAGTTACGGGGCTGCCCGGCGACAAAAAGCAGCCCCTTTCTTTCTTGTTACGGGAATCGCCGCTGTCGCCGTGACTGTTGGCCTGCTCGGCCTTGGGATTGGCGCACAATACATTCCTGTATCAGAAATCATTCGTGTCCTTTGGCTTCCCGATGACAGTGTATCCAGCATTATTCTCTGGGAACTGCGCCTGCCCCGCATGCTGATTGCCCTCCTCGCGGGCGCAAGTCTGGCCGTTGCCGGTTACCTGTTGCAAAGCATTACCAGAAACCCGCTGGCTTCTCCCTCCCTTACCGGGGTTACATCCGGGGCAGCCATGCTTGTGGTTCTGGCTTTTGTCTGTCTGCCTCAATTGATCAGCCCTTATTATTATCCCTTTCTTGCCCTCTTTGGCGGCACAGCCGCAGCCAGCATCACCCTGTTTCTCAGTGGACCGACCTTGTCCTCGCCTTTACGTCTGGCTCTTGCCGGGGTATCCGTTTCTTTTCTCGCCGCTGCAGTGACCACGCTGACCCTGCTTTCTGCCGGGCCACAAACCGGTACCCTGCTCTTCTGGCTCTCTGGCGGACTTCAGGGACGTAGCTGGTCCCAGTTGCTGATCATGCTGCCGTGGGTTGTCCCCGGATTGGTCTGTGTTTTTTTCTGCCTGCGCCCGCTTGCTCTCTTGTCTCTTGGCGATGAGCCCGCTCAGGCCATGGGGGTCAATGTCCGTCTCTGGCGTTCTCTGCTGGCCTTGCTGGCAATCTGCCTCAGTGCCGGGGTTGTCGCGGTTGCTGGCCCGATTGCCTTTGTCGGACTCTGTGTCCCGCATATGGCCCGGATGCTTGGCGCCCGTACAACAGGTACAGCCGTCGCGCTTTCCCTTGCTCTTGGCGCGCTGTTACTGGTCAGTGCCGATCTCTTTTCCCGCACACTCGCCGCCCCACGGGAACTGCCGATCGGCATGATCACGGCCTTGATCGGCGGGCCAATTTTCCTTGCCATTATCTATCGACAGAAGGCCTGAGAGCTTATGCAGCCTGCCCCCTCTTCCAGCATGTCCGGCATCGCCAGCAGCCTCAAAAAAAATCGGAAAATCCCGGCGCAACAGCTATCCGGTTCCCGGATATCAGGCGGGTTGCTTGGCCTTGTTATATTCAGCTTTCCGATTGTCGTGATCCTGGCAATCTTTCTGGGCACCGTCGATCTTGAAACGGCTGAAACCCTCTTTGCCCTTTTCGGCGAGGGCAGCCAACGCACCGACACCATTATCGCTTTCCAGCGGCTCCCCCGCGTTATTGTCGGGTTGCTTGTCGGGGTTCATTTTGCTCTTTCCGGCGCCCTGCTCCAGGCAATCACGCGCAACCCGCTTGCTGATCCCACCATCCTGGGTGTTTCACAGGGGGCAACACTGGCCGTGATGCTCTTTCTGATGTTTGCCGTTTATGCCGGGAATAGCGATGGCAGCCAGCTTTTTACAATTCCCCTGGAGTATCTGCCCCTGGCTGGTTGTCTCGGCGGGCTGATTGCTGGCTTTGCAGTCTATCTCCTGTCCTGGCAAAGCGGTCTGTCTCCCTTGCGCTTAACCCTGATGGGTATTGCTCTGGGGGCTGTGCTTCATGCTCTGGCAATGGGGCTGCTGGCTGGTTGGGGCTCGACCCGGATGGAATCCATCCTGCTCTGGATGTCTGGCAGTCTCTACGCCCGGGGCTGGGATCATCTGATTTATCTTTTGCCCTGGACTGTCGCCAGCCTGTTTTTCCTGCCCTTGCTCCGGCGTCCTGTACGTTTGTTGCAGCTCGAAGACGACTGCGCGACCTCTTTTGGCCTTTCAGTTCCTCTCTGGCGCAGCCTCGCGCTGGCTGTCGGTGCCGGCCTCGCAGCCAGTGCTGTCGGGGTCGTCGGACCTGTCGGCTTTATCGGGCTCGTTGTGCCTCACCTTGCCCGCTATCTGTCCCGGGGCACCAACCAGCACTTTTACATTCCCATCGTCGCCCTGCTCGGGGCCGGGCTGGTGGTCGGTTCTGATCTGATTGGCCGTCTGCTGCTCAGCCCCAATGAAGTTCCCGTTGGAATCATCGCAGCACTGCTTGGTGTTCCGGTTTTTCTTGTCCTGCTCCGCCGTTATGGATGACCCTCAGCATGCCCAGCTCCCTCCCCGAAGCCACTGTCTTTTCTTCCAGCTCTCCCAGAGAGATCAGTTCAATTTCGCTAGACAATGTCACACTGGGATACAGTAGGCAGCCTGTAGTGGAAGGTCTCTCGCTCAACCTGCAGCAAGGTAAGGTCAACATCCTGATCGGTCCGAACGGCTGTGGTAAAAGTACGCTGTTACGCGCCATGGCCGGGCTGCTCAAACCCACTCAAGGTTCGGCGGTCCTGCAAGGAAAGGAGCTGCACAAATGGCCGCGACGGACACTTGCCCGGGCCCTGTCTTTTTTGCCCCAGGCTCCCGAAGTTCCAGAAAACATGACCATCGGCCAGCTGGTCGAACAGGGGCGCTTTGCCCACCGGGGCCTGATCCGGGCATTGACAGCTGAAGATCGTGAGGCTGTCAGCTGGGCACTGGAACAGACGGGTCTGCTGGATTATCGCGAGCGTTCAATGCGCACAGTCTCTGGCGGAGAGCGTCAACGCGCCTGGATTGCGACAGCGCTGGCCCAGCAGGCGTCCATTCTCTTGCTTGATGAACCGACGACCTACCTTGATCTCGGCCATCAACTGGAAGTACTTGAACTGTTGCAGGAGCTCTCAACAACACAAGGTCTGACCATCGCCCTTTCCCTGCACGAAATCAATCACGCCCTGATGTTTGCTGATAGCCTGACCCTGCTTGCCAACGGAAAACTGCTCTACTCCGGTCCACCCCAGGAGCTTGTAACAACAGGATTGATTGAAAGCACCTTTGCAATCCGGGGACAGTATCTGAATATCCCCGGGCACGGCCCCCTGCATATCGCCACAAGTTCGCAGCGGCGTAAAAATCCTTTACCTCTCGCCCGTACAGCTTAACCTTCCTCCAGCAGGACATTACAAACAGAAAGGGCCGCCAAAGCGACCCTTTCTGCATTTCTATCGCTGCTTAATATCAGTCGATATCAAAGGTGATTCCCTGTGCCAATGGCAGAGAACGGGAATAGTTCACGGTATTGGTCTGGCGACGCATATAGGCTTTCCATGCATCAGAACCGGACTCACGTCCACCCCCGGTTTCCTTTTCACCACCGAAAGCACCACCGATTTCCGCACCGCTTGGGCCGATATTGACGTTGGCAATACCACAGTCGGAACCGACATCAGACAGGAACTGTTCTGCTTCGCGTACATCCGTGGTGAAGACACAGGAAGACAGGCCCTGTGGCACCGCATTCTGCATCTCGACTGCCGCATCAAAGCTGTCGTATTTCATCGCATAGAGGATCGGCGCAAAGGTTTCAGTCTCGACAACCTTGTTCTGAACCGGCATTTCAACCACGGCTGGACGAACATAATACCCGCCGGGGAACTGCTCGGCCAGTTCGCGCTCGCCGCCATGGACCTTGCCACCCGATGCTTTCGCTGCCGCCAGTGCAGACTGCATGCCGTCAAAAGACGCCTGATCAATCAGCGGGCCAACCAATGTGCCTTTTTCCAGTGGATTGCCGACCTTGACCGACGCATAGGCGGCGATCACACGGGGCATCAGCTGCTCATAGATATCCTTGTGCACGATCAGACGGCGCAGGGTCGTACAGCGCTGGCCGGCTGTGCCCACAGCCGAGAAAAGAATAGCGCGGACGGCCATATCCAGATCAGCAGACGGTGTGACGATCATGGCGTTGTTGCCACCGAGTTCCAGGATGGAACGGCCAAAGCGGGCGGCAACTTTTGGACCAACCTGACGGCCCATGGCCGTGCTGCCCGTAGCAGAGACAATCGGCACATCTTCGCTGCTGACCATGGCATCGCCAACATCACGCCCACCGATCAGCACATGATGCAGGCCTTCCGGGGCATCATCACCAAAACGGGCCAGTGCTTTTTCAAGGATCTTCTGACAGGCCAGAGCAGTCAAAGGTGTTTTTTCCGACGGCTTCCAGATCACAGAGTTACCGCAAACCAGCGCCAGTGCCGTATTCCAGGACCAGACAGCCACCGGGAAGTTAAAGGCAGAGATCACACCGCACACCCCCATCGGGTGCCAGCTTTCACGCATGTGGTGACCCGGGCGCTCTGACGCAATCGTCAGGCCATAAAGCTGACGGGACAGACCAACAGCAAAGTCACAGATGTCGATCATCTCCTGAACTTCACCCAAGCCCTCTTCATAGATCTTGCCGCATTCCAGTGTCACCAGACGGCCGAGATCTTCCTTGGCTGCACGCAGCTCCTCGCCCAGCAGACGAACCAGCTCACCACGACGCGGTGCAGGTACAGCCTTCCAGCTGTTGAACGCAGACTTGGCAGAGGCGATCACTGCGGGAACATCCGCAGCTTTAATCTCGGCGACAGCGGCGATTTCAGCCCCATCGACCGGAGATGTCACCTTCAGGGAGCCGCCGGTTGTTTCAGCCTGGGACAAGCCCAGACGTTCCAGAATATCAGAATAGCTCATGCGTCTCTCCTTGAAGTATCAGACTGCGACAGTCCTGGTTGAACTGTGCAGGATAGCATGTGTTTATCAGCCGATGTTGAGCTCCGACAGGGGTGAACACCCCTGTTTTTCCCGGATTTACGAACCCTTGACTGAATTGGATATTTTCTACAGTCGTAAGGTAATGCCAGTGCAGAGCGCCGCAAAGCAAGAAATAATCGCAATCTCATGATATTATCTCATGACTTGATGGCAAGTATCCAGCTTTTGCCTGTAAATTGTTGCTCCCTTGCCTTATTAATTGTATAAGATCAGACCTTATTTTCTTTTTAGGCGAGGCTCCTTCAGATATGACCTTTGACGATTGCAAGATCGCCAGAAGGGGCAGCGATGAAATGTTCCCTGAAGATTTTCAGAAGAATACTTCTGAAAGGATGACTTCGGACAACGCAAAAGATTGTCCCTTTCCGCCTCCGGCAGATTACAGTCACCTTAACCCTCCCGCACTCCTGCCACCCCGCGTTGAATGCCACCTTGACCGGACCAGATTGGTTCGGCACATGACCTATATAGGGCACCTGCATACAGATCAGCTTTTAGCCGAACTCAAAGAGATATGGCAACAAATTCCGAACCTGGAAAACTATGACAATGTCATTGATCTGCGATTTCATCGGGGCAACGCCAGCTGGCATACCGTCAAGGAAATTGGTGACCAGTGGGATCACCATTTCGGCGGGAAAGGCCCCAAAAGACGCACAGCCTTTTTGTCTGACCAGAAAAGCTTCAATATCCTGATAAAAGCGATCAGAGCCGTGCTCCCGAACCAGGTCTTCAACGTCTTCACTGACCGGGAAAAGGCTGTGGCCTGGATCGAGAGACAACGCCACACTGAATAAGATCAACCCCGGCTACAGTGTCACTCAGAGATGCCTGATAGCAACATGAATGACAGGGGATGACGTTTTTCCCATAGCAGCAGTCTCTTCCCTGACCAGTGAAACCTGCCCGCTTTCACCCGACAGATGACAGCTTTCCCCTGCTACAAGCCGGAATTTCTGATCCGCGTTTATTACCACCGCTGCTGCATTCGCGGGAATGTAAAAAAAGTCGGTTCCACCAGACAGCTCAACCATCTGTTTTTCCAGACCGAGCTGTAGCACATGGACACTTGCCCGGGCGTAGCGGCGATCGACCATGACATTAAAGTCTGTGATCGGCCCCTCTGTCAGCTGTGCCTCGACAGCGACATCACCTGCAAATTCGACAGGTTGCAAGGGCGCTTTCAACGTCAGTTTTCCCTGTCGCGCCACATCCAGAACCATTCCCTTGCCCTCAAGGATCATGAGATTACGGTCGATACAGGGAAAACAGGAAAACGGACCATCCTGAGCAACGGTGGCAATACTGATACGCCAGAGAAACGGGCTGTCACCTTGATCCGGCAAGCCAGTCGATTCATGGGCCGATTCATGGGCCGATTCATGGACCGATCCATTGGCCGATCCATGGGAAGCAACAGCCAGTTCAACAGTCGTCCCCAAACCGTTTTTCCACGGCATGCTTTTATAATCTGCCACTCTCAGATGCTGTTTCATCGCGCCACCCTCGTCTTTTCCCTCGCAGAGAGACCAGCATTACAAGAATGCTTTCGGCCCGAACAGCGAAAAAAGAATCCCTGTTCTTTCTTCAGGCAGACAATCTTGCATCGACATAGAGAGTATTGCGACGGGTTTGCTCCAATGTCGTTTTCACCCGGTAAGTTTCCTCGATTGACGATAGCGCCAGGACCTTGCCGGGGGGGCCATCGGCCAGGACCGCTCCCGATCCCAGCAACACCAGCCGATCACAAAACTGCGCCGCCAGATTAAGATCATGCAAGGCGGCAATAACGATCATACCGCGTTTTTTCATCACCCGCCGCACCGTGGCGAGAATAGAAAGCTGATGATGCAGATCCAGCGCTGAAGTCGGCTCATCCAGCAGCACCAGATCAGGTTGGCGGACCAGTGTCTGGGCTACAGCGACCATTTGCGCCTGCCCGCCGCTGAGCAGGGCAATTCCCTTATCAGCCAGATGTGACAGTTCCAGTTCGGCCAGAATATCGGCAACCCGGTCGAGGTCATCACTGGAAACCCGCCAGCGGTTGGCCTGTTTCAATGCCAGCAGAATACATTCAAAAACACTCAACGCAGCGTTACATCCATAGGCCTGGGGCATATAGGCCACCCGCCGGGAGCGCTGCGCCCGACCCGCTGTAACCAGATCAATATCCCCCAGACTGATCGTCCCTGTCCCGGGGCGGATAATACCGGCAATAGATTTGAACAGTGTCGATTTCCCCGAGGCATTCGGCCCGATCAGACCAACGAACTCTCCCGGCTTCACATTGGAAACCGTAATCCCCTTCAGAATAGTGACCTTGCCATATCCGGCACCAAGATCTGTAATATTCAGATTGTTCATGACAGACGCTCCCGTCGGCTGGAAAGGATAAGAGATACAAAAACAGGCACCCCGATCAGGGCGGTGATAATTCCGATAGGATAGATCACCCCCGGCGTGATCATCTTGCTGGCAATGGAGGTCAACGACAGCACCAGTGCCCCGACCAGAACCGAGAGAGGAAGAAAAAAGCGCTGGTCTTCCCCGACAATCAACCGGGCAATGTGGGGACCGACCAGACCAATAAATCCGACGGTACCGACAAAGGCCACCGCTGTTGCCGCCAGGATGGAAATGACTATCAGCATCTCGACCCGCAGGCGCGCAACGTCAATTCCCAGACTGAGGGCGGTATCGTCGCCCATACGCAATGCTGTCAGCTGCCAGGTCCGGAACAGGCTGTAGGGCAGCGCAAGACAGAGTAAGACAGCACCCAGCGCAATCTTTTCCCAGCTTGCCCGCGCCAGAGACCCCATCATCCAGAAGACGATGCGGGCCAACTGATCTTCCGAAGACATATACTGCATCAACGCAAGCGCGGCGTTAAAGGTGAAAAATATCGCAATCCCGAACAGCACCATGGTTTCGGTGCCGACCCCCTTGACCCGGGTCGCGATCAGAATAAAGCCGCAGGTCAGCAGCGCAAAAACAAAGGCATTGACCGTGACCAGCATATGCCCGATCCCCGGAACGATGCTCCAGCCCAGTACGATCGCCAGTGCCGCGCCAAAACTGGCGGCAGAAGAAACCCCGAGCGTAAAAGGTTCCGCCAGCGGGTTGTTCAGGACCGTTTGCATCTGGGCCCCGGACAGAGCCAGCAAACCGCCAACCAGAATTGCCGTAACAGCAACAGGCAAGCGGTAATCCCAGATAATGACTTCCATCTGGATGCCATGGGCGCTGCGATCCAGCAGGGTTTCAAGAACCATCGACAGAGGGAAATTTCCCGGACCGTTGGTCAGATCCACCAGAAAACTGATCAGCAGCAGCGCGGCAACCAGCACAAGCGCAAAGTATCGTCGTGCAACGCGGGTTTGATACCCCTGCCGGGTCGTGTTGATGTCGGTACTTGCCACCATGTTTCTTTCCTCCCAAAAGCAGTGCCTCTTCTTTCACGGGGAAAGAAGAGGCACTGCTTCCACTTTAGTTACTGTGGTGTTTCAAGAGATCCCCAGAAAACACCGCTGTACTCAATCGGCAAGAAACGTTCATGCAGCTCGATAAAGGCAGCTTCCGGATCAAGGTCGGCAAAGAGATCAGGATGCATCCATTTGGCAAAGGCCTGCAGCGCTGCAAAATGATAAGGGCTGTTGTAAAACTGGTGGTAAATAGAGTGGAACTGACCGTTCTTAACCGCTTTCAGTTCTCCCCAGCCTTTACGTGCAGCCAGCCCGGCCAGACGCTCCTGAACCATTTCCTTGCTCGCATCATATCCAAAGAGTACGGCAATGTTATCAGGTTTGGCTTCGGCCCAGTTGGCACCTGTACCGATGATGATATCCGGATTGTCGGTAAAGATTACTTCCGGATTTACCTTGCCACTGAAGCCTGGAAACTTGCGTGATCCCCAGTTGATGCCTCCGGCCAGATCGACCAGACGCCCCATGTTGGCGCCACCAAAAGTGCCACAGCAATCATCAGGATCATAGCCCGCCCCGCGTTCGATAAAGACAATCGGCTTGTCTTCATCCTTGATCGCCTCAACCCGGGAAAACACTGTCATCATCTGCTGCTGATAAAAATCGAGATACTCATCAGCGCGATCCCGCTGATCAAAAATCCGCCCCAGAATTTGGATGCTCGGTGCGGTATGCTGGGTTGGGCGCTGTCTGAAATCAAGGAAGACAACCGCTACACCGGCCTTCTCCAGTTTTTCAACAATGCCGCTTTCCTGTGCTTTGAGCAGATTGCCAAGGTTCAGAAAGACGACTTCTGTACCAAGAGAAATCAGGGTTTCAAGACTGTATTCAGCCGCATAGGGGCTACCAAGATTCTGGATGTCTGCTGCTTCAGGGAACTTTTCAACATACTTGCGATAGGCGTCCGGATCGTACTTGATCATGTCGTCTTTCCAGCCGACCACACGCTTGAACGGATTTTCCCGATCCAGAACCGCCAGGGAATAGATCATTCTTCCCTCACCGAGAACGATCTTTGAAGGATTTTTTTCTACCTCGACAATGCGTCCGGCAATATCCGTAATCGTAATTTTTTCCGCCTGTGCGGTGGCGACTTGCATCCCCAAAACCAGAGCTATAATTCCCGCTAAGGCTTTTGCCTTGCGGTTCACATTCCTGAATTTCATCAGTATTCCTTCCAACGGCTATAATTCCGGCGACTGAGCAACAGTAAAAATGTCGGTATCCTGCGCTTAAGACAAAGCGGGCCCCTGAGCTGAATCCGCGATCCAGCCCCTGCATTTTCACTCAAAAGTATCGATAGGAGGCACCTTACTGCAGCAAAAATGAGAATGCAAATGATTCGCAATATTAATGAAAAACGAAGAATGACCAAAATAAAGCGGTCTAAAACCCGGTACGGACAAAATGATAAGAGAAACTGTCTATAACGTTCCCTTAAAACTGGCTATAGTACCTTCACCAGCAGAGCAGTACGGTACAGTACGCTTTCTTATTTTTCCCCGGATCAATCTGTTATGAATCAAACGAGCAAACCAGTGTGGTTAACACTGGCCCCTGTCATCTTTACTCTGCTCTGGGCCGGAGGTTACGGCGTGGCCAAGGTTGGCCTTCAATATGCAGAGCCGATGACACTGCTCTCCCTGCGCTTTTCAGCTGTGGTGATATTGCTTGTCCCCTTTTACCTGTACTTTAAACCTGCACTGCCCAAGCGGAAGGCCGACTGGTTGCATCTGGTTGTGGTCGGGGTTCTGGTTCAGGCCGTATATTTCGGATTTTGCTGGTGGGCTTTCAGAACCGGTGTCTCAGCCGGAGTACTGGCAATATTCATGTCATTACAGCCCATACTCGTCGCTATTCTGGCACCGGCACTGGCCAGGGAAAAAGTCAGCTGGAAGCGCTGGCTGGGACTGTTGCTCGGACTCGTCGGCGTTTTGATTGTTATCATCGCCCGTTCAGATATCGAACCACCGACAATCATCGGGGTTGGTTTCAGCGTTATGGGCCTGCTGGGCATCACCAGCGGTGTGCTCTATGAAAAACGTTTTGGTGGTACAGCCCATCCTATTGTAGCCAACCTTGTGCAATATGCAGCTGGTTTCTCTGTCGTTTTCCCCATTGCCTTTTTCTTTGAAACCATGCAGGTCCAGTGGAACGGGGAATTTCTAGCAGCCCTTGCTTATCTGGCTATTGGCAATTCCATTCTCGCCATCAGCCTGCTCCTGGCCATGATCCGTGCCGGGGAAGTCTCGCGGGTATCATCGCTGATGTTTCTGGTTCCTCCCCTCGCAGCCCTGTTCGGTTGGCTGCTGCTGGGTGAGGAAATGCCCCCTGTTGCCTGGATCGGCATGGCTGTCGCAGCCGTGGGCGTCGCAATTGCGGCAAGGAAACGCGTCAGCTCCTGAACGCCAACCTCATTCAGAAAGCAGAAAGGGTGGCCGAAGCCACCCTTTCTTTATTGATCTTTGGACAGATCAGACTGTCTTCGAACCAGATTAGTTCTTGATCGCGGCCTGTGCGGCTGCCAGACGGGCAATCGGCACGCGGAACGGCGAACAGGAAACATAATCCAGGCCCGTGCGCTGACAGAAGTGGATCGAGGCGGGGTCGCCGCCGTGTTCGCCACAGATACCCAGTTTGAGGTCACTGCGGGTCTTGCGTCCACGTTCAACCGCGATTTCAACCAGTTCCCCGACACCTTCCTGATCAAGCGAGATAAAGGGGTCTTGCTCGATAATGCCACGCTGTTCGTAAGCACCAAGGAAGTTCCCGGCGTCATCGCGTGACAGACCAAAGGTTGTCTGGGTCAGATCGTTGGTGCCAAAGCTGAAGAATTCGGCTTCTTCCGCAATGTCACCCGCGCGCAGAGCGGCACGAGGCAGCTCGATCATGGTGCCGACCAGATAGGTCATCTCGACCCCTTCGGCTGCCATGACTTCCTTGGCAACCCGGTCAACCAGCGCCTTGAGAATTTCCAGTTCCTTCTTCATGCCCACCAGCGGGATCATGACTTCAGGACGCACTGTCTGGCCTTCTTCCTTGGCAACACGGGCGGTTGCTTCGAAAATTGCGCGGGCCTGCATCTCATAGATCTCCGGATAGGAAATTCCGAGACGACAACCACGGTGTCCCAACATCGGGTTGGATTCAGACATCTTGGCCGCGCGGGCATGAAGCTTCTCAATCGGCACACCCGCCGCATCGGCCACTTCCTGCATCTCGGCTTCGCCGTGCGGCAGGAATTCGTGCAAAGGCGGATCAAGCAAACGAATGGTCACTGGCAGACCCGCCATGATCTTGAAGATCTCGACAAAGTCGTCACGCTGCATCGGCAGGATCTTGGCCAAAGCCTTGCGGCGGTCTTCTTCGCTGTCAGACAGGATCATCTCGCGCACAGCGACAATGCGGTCGGCATCAAAGAACATGTGCTCTGTCCGGCACAGGCCAATACCTTCAGCACCAAAGCTGCGGGCGGTCCGGCAGTCGTTTGGTGTTTCGGCGTTGGTGCGGACTTTCATGGTACGGATGGCATCCGCCCATTCCATCAGCTTGCCAAAGTTCCCCGACATTTCCGGCTGGATCGTCGGGATCTCACCGATCATCACCTCACCGGTGCTGCCGTCAATGGTCAGGATATCCCCGGCCTTCAACACCTGGCCACGCACGATAATGGTGCCGTTTTTATAATCGATGCGCAGTTCACCCGCACCCGAAACGCAAGGACGTCCCATCCCACGGGCAACCACCGCCGCATGAGAGGTCATGCCACCACGTGACGTCAGAATACCCTTGGCAGCGTGCATGCCATGGATATCTTCCGGCGAGGTCTCGATCCGGCAAAGGATCACGCTTTTGCCCGCATGGGCCATTTTCTCGGCTTCATCAGCAGAAAAGACGATCTGTCCCGAAGCTGCACCCGGTGATGCCGGCAGGCCACGACCGATGACATTGCGTTCGGCTTTTGGATCAAGCGTCGGATGCAGCAGCTGGTCCAGCGCCGCAGGCTCTACCCGCATGACGGCTTCGCTTTCGCTGATCAGGCCTTCGGCGACCATATCAACCGCAATCTGCAAGGCAGCCGCTGTTGTGCGCTTGCCTGCACGGGTCTGCAGCATAAAGAGCTTGCCCGACTGGACCGTAAATTCAATGTCCTGCATATCGCGATAGTGCTGTTCCAGAATATGGCGCACATCGTCGAGCTGTTTGAACACTTCGGGCATGACCTCTTCCATGGCTGGCAGGTCAGAACTCTGTTCTTCCTTGCCCTGGATGGTCAGGTTCTGCGGGGTACGGATACCGGCAACCACATCTTCGCCCTGGGCGTTGATCAGGTATTCACCATAGAACAGGTTTTCCCCGGTCGAAGGGTTACGGGTAAAGGCAACACCTGTGGCACAGTCATCGCCCATATTGCCAAAGACCATGGCCTGAACGTTAACCGCCGTGCCCCAGGCCGCGGGAATATTGTTCAGCTTGCGATAGGTCGTCGCCCGGGCGTTCATCCAGGAACCGAACACAGCAGATACTGCGCCCCAGAGCTGCTCCCGCGGGTCCTGCGGAAATGGCTGTCCGTATTCTTCCTGAACAATTTTCTTGTACTGCTCGATCACGCCTTTCCAGTCATCGGCGGAAAGTTCGGTATCAAGAATCAGACCATTGTCTTCCTTGTGCAGCTCCAGGATTTCTTCAAAGAAATGATGATCGACTTCCAGCACCACATCACTGTACATCTGGATAAAGCGGCGATAGCTGTCAAAGGCAAAGCGCTCATCGCCAGAGACCTTGGCCAGTCCGGCAACCGTTTCGTCATTGAGACCAAGATTGAGCACCGTATCCATCATCCCCGGCATGGAAGCCCGGGCACCGGAACGGACAGAAACCAGCAGCGGATTTGCGGTATCGCCAAAGCGCATGCCGACGATTTCTTCAATCTGCGCGACCGCTTCATCAACCTGACCGGCAAGATCGGCAGGATAGTTCCGGTCATTGTCATAATAGGCCGTACAGACTTCGGTGGAGATTGTAAATCCGGGGGGGACAGGCAACCCCAGAGATGACATCTCGGCAAGGTTCGCCCCCTTGCCGCCGAGGAGTTCCTTCATGTCGGCTTTGCCGTCAGCCTTGCCACTACCGAAACTGTAGACCCATTTGGTCATTTTCTCATCTATCCTTCTATTCGTGAGAAATCTGCAACCTGCCCCAGAATCACGCCAACCCGGGAAAGCAGGCCGAGACGGTTTTTACGCAAGGCGGGATCATCATCATTGACCGTCACCTTGTCGAAAAACGCGTCCATAGGAGGACGAAGCCCGGCCAGGGCCGACATCGCCACTTTGAAACCTTCACTTGCGAGGGCCGTTTTCGCCTCTCCTGACGCTTTTTCCAAAGCCTCATGCAACGCCTTTTCTTCTGGCTGCTGCAGCAATGCGGCATCGACGGATCCGTCGTAAGCCGTTTTGTCTTTTTTCTCTTCGATACGCACGATGTTCATCGCCCGGCGATACGCGGCCAGCAAATTGACACCGTCATCTGTATCCAGCAGTTCCGCCAGCGCAGAAACCCGCGCCAGCAACCGTACCAGATCATCTTCGTTGCCCAGCTCGAACACAGCCGTCACCAGATCGTGGCGCACCCCCTGGTCTTTCAATGCCACCTTGAGACGGTCGGCAAAGAAGGCCATCAGGCCATCAACCGTAAGAGCTTCAGCCTCGGTCAGCTGTCCGCTATAAGCGGCATAGCTGTCTTTCAACGCCTGTGTCAGGGAAACACGCAGATTGTTTTCTGTAATCAGACGGATCACACCCAAAGCCGCACGACGCAGGGCAAAGGGGTCTTTCGATCCGGTTGGCAGTTCATTGATACCGAAAAACCCGACGAGTGTGTCCAGCTTGTCCGCCAGCGCGACAGCAACAGACGTCGGGGCAGAGGGGCAACGATCAGAGGGACCAAGCGGAGAATAGTGATCGGCAATGGCTTCGGCCACGTCAGAATTCTCGCCGTCATGCAGCGCGTAATAGCGCCCCATAACACCCTGAAGTTCGGGGAACTCCCCGACCATCCCGGTATTAAGATCGGCCTTGGCCAGCTCGGCAGCGCGCTGGGCCAGTGTCGTGTCACAACCGATCTGGTTTGCCAGACTGCCTGCCAGAACCCGGACACGACCAATCTTGTCAGCAACAGTGCCCAGTTTGGCCTGGAACACGATGGATTTCAAAGCATCTACACGGCTGTCGAGGCGGTGTTTTTTATCCTGTTCCCAGAAAAATTCAGCATCGGACAGACGTGAAGCCAGCACCCGCTCGTTTCCGGCAATGATGGTTTCGCCCCCATCAACCGCTTCGGTGTTGGCGGCAAAGACAAAGCGGTTGGCAAGCTTGCCATCTTTGTCCAGAACCGAGAAATACTTCTGGTGTTCTTTCATCGAGGTCGAAAGAACCTCGTGTGGCACCGACATAAAGCGATCAAGGATCTTGCCCATCAGCACAACAGGCCATTCAACCAGTCCGGCGACCTCGTTCAACAGTCCCTGATCATCCTTGAGCACCAGTCCTTCGGCAACGCAAAGTTTCCCCGCCTGTTCCGCGATCAGCTTGCGGCGTTCGTCAGCATCGACCAGCACCTTGGCCAGCCGCAGCTTGTGCAGGTAGTCATCGAGGTTTTCAACCTCGAACCAGTCCGGTGCCAGAAAACGATGACCGCGGGTTTTATTGCCAAACGTCAGCTCCTGGGCACCAAAATCGAATGATCCGCTCAGGGTTTCACCATTAAAGATCGCCAAAATCGAATGCAGGGGGCGCACCCAGCGGAAGCTGTTGCGGGACCATTTCATCGACTTGGGCCAGGGGAAAGCCTTCAGTGTTTCAACAACAACATCGGAAAGAACCTCGGCAGTTGCCCGGCCCTTGATCTGGTTCATCAGGAAATAGAAATCCCCCTTGGGGGTTTCACGGACCTCGGCCTGATCAATCGATGACAGATTGTTGGCCCGCATAAAACCTACCAGCGCCTTTTCCGGGGCACCGACTTTGGGGCCTTTTTTCTCTTCGCTGACATCGGGCTGCCGCGCAGGCAAGCCGTCCACCACCAGCGCCAGACGACGCGGTGTGACAAATGCCCGGGCATCGGTGAAGACCAGACCTGCCTCTTTCAGGCGATCCGTAATCAGTTTTTTGAGATCATCAGCGGCCTTTGCCTGCATACGGGCCGGGATTTCCTCGGAATGAAGTTCGAGCAGAAATTCAGACATGACCTAAACCCCTTCCATCTGGGTTTTATACCAGGCTTCACAACAGGCTTTTGCCAACTCGCGCACGCGACCTATATAGGCCTGTCGCTCGGTTACCGAGATAACACCCCGGGCATCAAGCAGGTTGAAAAGGTGGCTGGCTTTCATGCACTGGTCATAAGCGGGCAAGGGCAAAAGATTTCCTTTGGCCTGACCGTTTTTCTCGGCATTGGCCTCACCAAATTTCAGGATACGGGCACATTCAGCCTCGGCATCCTTGAAGTGCTGGAACAGCTCTTCTGTCGAAGCAACCTCGAAGTTATAGGTCGAGAACTCTACTTCAGCCTGATGGAACACATCACCATAGGTCTTGCCGCCTTCTTCAGCCGGAACACCATCCCAGTCAAGATCGTAGACATTCTCCACGCCCTGTACATACATGAACAGACGTTCCAGACCATAGGTCAGCTCCAGCGGCACAGGATCACAGTCAATTCCGCCGACCTGCTGGAAATAGGTGAACTGGCTGACTTCCATACCGTCACACCAGACTTCCCAGCCCAGCCCCCAGGCACCCAGTGTCGGGCTTTCCCAGTCATCCTCGACAAAGCGCAGATCGTGCTTGGTCGGGTCGATGCCGATGGCATCCAGAGAACCGAGATAGAGTTCCTGCGAATTGGCAGGCGACGGCTTCATGATGACCTGGAACTGATAATAGTGTTGCAGGCGGTTCGGATTTTCCCCATAGCGACCATCAGCAGGACGGCGGCTTGGCTGCACATAGGCCGCGCGCCATGTCTGGGGGCCAAGAGAACGAAGGGTTGTCGCCGGATGAAATGTTCCGGCGCCGACTTCCATGTCATAGGGCTGAAGAATTACACAACCCTGCCGGGCCCAGTAGTCCTGGAGTTTGAGAACGAGTCTTTGAAAGCACTTTTCAGGGTCAACAATGACCTTGGGCTTTGTTACACCAGGCTGGGACATATTGTTTTCTGTCATTTTGCTGCAGTGCGAAAATTTGATTGAACTTATAGTGACCCGCAGAAGGAATCAACAGGCACCATGGCGGAATCCGAAGATTTTTTGTCGTTTCTAACCCGCTCCTCCACAGGAGCATTTGCTCTTTGCGGGAATATAGGCCTGACAGGCCGGACACTGAACCATATCCAGTGAACCGCTAATGTCCTGATTCTTTTGGCTGGCTTGTCTGTTTTTACCATTCCCGCCGCTACCGGAGGTTGGACTTTGACCCCGCCGTCCAATGGTTTTGAACACCAGATAGACACCGGCAATAACAATCCCCAGCACCAATAATTTTCCCAGTGACGGTATTCCGAACATTATCCCTCACTTTTCCCGGCGACACCGACTGATGTCTGGCAGGGTATCCATATTAATTTCGTGTAATCCAGCACTCTTGCGTACTAGAGACCAAATCGATTCCAGTGCGCCCGCTCTTCGACGCTGGACAGCAGGCCGCTGGCAATATCACCAGAGTTCAACCCCGATAATCCGCTAACCGCAGCATCAAGTCCCAGCTTGCCTTTTAACCAACTGCGTTTGCCTTCCACCTTGATCAGCTTGACCTTGTCGCCATACTCGAACCGCATGATCTGATGCAGGGAACCAAGCCCGTCAATCAGGCCGTGTTCTTTTGCGGTTTTACCGGTCCAGAACAGGCCGGAGAAAAGCTCTTTTTCCTCGCCCTTGAGCTTGGTCATCCGGCGCTCGCGCACCCACTCCATAAAGTTTTCGTGGATTTCGGTCAGGATTTTTTCCAGACGTTTCACATCAGCCGGTTTTTCCGCCTCAAAAGGATCGAGAGTTGATTTAAGATCCCCAGCTGTGCGTACCCGGCGCTCGATACCGTGTTTCTTGATCAGCTCGGGAAAACCAAATCCGGCAGAAATCACCCCGATCGACCCGATGACCGATGACTCCATCGCATAGATTTCATCAGCAGCACAGGCCAGCCAGTATCCGCCAGAAGCCGCGACATCTTCACAGAAGGCATAGACTTTCACCTCGTGCTTGTCCGCCAGATCGCGAATGCGACGCCCGATCAGATCAGACTGGACCGGAGAACCGCCGGGGGAGTTTATCGTCAGGGCAACAGCTTTGATACCGTCAATTTTGAAAGCAGATTCCAGCTGATCCTCGACTGTTGCCAATGACAAGCCCGGACGCAAGGGGCTTCCCCCGCCGATCACGCCATTAAGTGCAACGACAGCAACCTTGGCAGGAGGATTGCGGAAATGCTTGATCGGAAGTTTTCTGAGCAGCTTTTTGAACTTCATGACACGCCTTGGCTTGATTGTTTCACCGTTGTTTTACCCGCAGAGCATGGATCCCACAACCGGGAACCAGTACCTCAAGGGCAAGTTTCCTTAAAATGGGCAGGTTTCCCTAAAATGGAAGTGCAAGGCCTTTTCTTAAAGCCCCGTCAATAACATCACTGTAAGAGCCATCATCTTTATGCAGAACCTGGCCCGCACAGATCGACAGGGGCCCCGAGACCGAGCGTCGCGCCCGAACCACCACCCGCTTTGCCGCCTGCCCCGCATAGGGCCAGAGAGGAAAAACCTGCACGGCCCCTGCTTTTTTCTCGCGGAAAACCGAGAGAATCTCATCCAGTCGGTCAGCCCGGTGAACAATCGTTACAGCGCCCTTGTGCTTCACCAGCTTCAAAGCCGCCAGAATCCAGTCTCGCAGCAGGGCCTCACCTTCGTGGTTCGCCAGAAGCTTGATCGGGTCCGGCGAGGCGTTGGAACGGCCTTTTGGCATAAAAGGGGGATTACAGATGACCTGGTCAAACGAGCCCAGCGGCAGATCGGCAGGCAGCTGCAGCAAATCGCCCTGTACCAGTGACCAGCGATCCTCAAATTGGTTAAGCTCCCGGTTCTTAAGCGCAATATCATACAGTACCGACTGCAGCTCGAGCCCGGTCACCCTGACATCGGGAAGTCGCCCCATCAGACAGAGCCCCGCCGTACCGACACCACAGCCAAGGTCAAGAATTTCGTCCCCTGCCTTTGCCGCAACAGTTGCCGCCAGCAGCACCGCATCAATGCCCGCACGATAGCCTTTGACCGGTTGCAGCACACGAACCGCGCCGCCGATAAATTCGTCCTCTGACAAGGCAGTCATAACCGGGACCTCGCCTCTTCAGCACTGAGCTCTCCCGCATCGGTCAACACCCGCGTCGCCCGGATTGCGTCATCCTCGCTCACGACAAGCCGGCGTTGCACCGCACCTATTGACCCATCCATGATCGAGGCATGCTGATCCAGCACCAGACAGTCGATCCCCGCATCAGACATAAGGGCCTGTAACCAGGAAAGTTTGACAATATCATTGGTTCGATAGATTTCAATCACACGCTTGAGCCCGGAGAACTGTTGAAGAACTGGTACAGTCCCGAAAACCTAACGGCTTGCCAGAAAAATCACAAGCGACGAACGCCTTCTTCTGTCAGTCGTTTTTCACCTTGGGGAAAAACCCGAAAGAGCTTTCTCCTGCGTAACAGGAAAAGAATGGCTAGGCAGCCTTCAAGTACCACCACAGATGCCGTACCACCCAGCAGTCCCCACTGTAGGGCAAAGGGAATGCAAAGGATCAACAAGAACAACCCGCAGGTATGGAAAAACAATACCTTGTTCTGCGCGCCATTAAGACGTTCGATACTGCTGGACGCAAGGCTGACAAACCGAAAGGCTACTGCCAGCGACAACATTTTCAAAACCATGACCAGCTCAGGCTGCTCGCCACCAAAAAACAACGAGGCAAGAAGCCCCGACGACAGGAACAACACACCTCCGACAACAAGACCCGCCGCCAGTGCCGCCAGGATATAGAGTAAAGTTATTCGTGTTTGCTGAGTTGCACCTGAACGCATGATTTCCCGGACGAAGACCTGATCCAGAACCAGTGCCGTAATCGCGACAGCGCTGAAGACCGCGAAGCCGGCATAAAAAACGCCTACTTCGGCCTCGCCAGCACTAAAGAGTAAACCCGTGCCGACCACCAGCGGATATCCGGCCATGATCCAGTCGATCATTCCAAACGGCAGTGTTCTTTTCAAAAGCACCAAGACCTCGGGATTACTCTGGCGTGCACCACCGGTCAGACGAAAAGCAAAAAAACCATGGAGTAGAAAAATGCCACCTGCGGTTCCGGCAAAAGCCCAGGCCACTGCTTCGGAAGAATTAAACGCCCGGGCAGCAGACAACAGGATCACCAGCATCGCTACACCTTGCAAAACCAGTAAGGCGGACTGTAAGGCAAAACGGTCAAAGGCCCGAAAGAAACCCTGAAAAATCATATTCCCGGCCAGAGCCGCGCCTCCGACAGCCATGGGCAACACAGTTCCAGCCAGACCATCCGGCAAGACCCCCGTCAGAAAAATACCGGCAAGAACCAGCCACTCCACAAGTGCGAGTCCCGTGATCAGCCTCAGACATGCTTTCAGCAGTGCCCCTGCTGTCTCGTTTTTCCCGGCCAGTTCCTTGACAATATAGGTTGGCAAACCAACAGAAACGCCGAACATCAACAACAAGGCAAGTGATTGCCCATAAGAAAAACGACCATAGTCCTCAACCACCAGCCAATGGGTCAATACGATAGTTGTTGTCGCGGACAGGACTCGCAAGAGGACCATTGATCCAGTCAGGAAAACCAGATTGCGCAGTAAATGGAACTTGTTGGACAATACGGTCACAGGGAAGTCCCCGCCTTGCCCGGCTGGCTATTTCCAGAGCTATCGACCAAAGTATCAGGTGAGCTGTTTGCTGTTGTGTTGTCCACCTGCATTGCCCCGGAACGATAGGTAAAAAGTCGGGACAGTATCGGTGGGGCAGCCTTGATGGCGGAAAGGGTAGCAACCTGATCGAACCCCAGGCGCCCCTTGATATCGTACTGGCTAAAGCCACAGCGAATACTGCTCAACCCGGCTTCAATCGCATATTTGATGCCTTCAGCCATAATCAATCGGTACAGATTGAGGGATTGTGCCAAAGCGTAATCCATCCCCAGAGATTTCTGGATCAGGCTCTCTCCATCGCGGAAGTTGATTGTACAGGCCACCAACTGTCCCTTTAGCCACGCACCGATAACCACAATATCATCCCGCAGGAGATACTGTTCAGCAGCCATGAGAAAACTCTCATCATATAGTGTCTCGCTGCGGTTCCGTGCGGCTACATTGCGCAGCAAAGTTATAATCTGATCCTGGAAGGCTGAAGGCCTTTCAATCACCTTGAGCGCGGCTCCGGCTTCAATCGCCTTGCGATAACATCGCGCCAGATAATTTCGATGTCGCCCCTGCAGAGCCTGCCCGAGGTAATCCTGAAAATTGGGCCAGACAATATCCAGTTGAGTATCTGTGATACCCGGCGCAATCATATAACCTTTCTTCTGTAAATGCCCGAGCAGTCGGGCATCGCGCCTTTGGTCAAGCATGACCAGCCGGGCTGCCGGAGCCAACCACTTCAAACGAAGCTGATCAATTCCCTGAAGCAACAACGGAATAACCTGATCTGGATCTGCCGCAGGATGAACCTGAGGCGGCTTGTGAAAGTTCACAGGGTTAATCGGCCACATAAGGGAACGCGCCGTTCGCCGTTGCCATGCCTGTTTAAAAGGAAGCGGATAGGGATAACGATAAGCGCCACAATGCCCGACAAGCTGGTTGCCTTCATAAACCGCAACAATTGCTGTCCGGCTCCTTGGCAGGCTTGGCGCCTGGGCTGCCGCCCAGAAAGATTGCCAGCGGTAGCTGGACATCAGACTATTCCCGGCAACAGTATCCCAGTCGGCGGCTGAAACCGCCGCCGGGTCTTCAAGCACCACTATGCGGTGAATGCTCATGAAGCAGCCGAAACCTCTCCTGAAGATTTGGAACCAGCCACACCGGAATCAGAATTGCCCCCTTGTAGCTCCTGAACTCCGAAATATCGTCCCAAAGGGTGAAGCCAGCGGAAGTGATAGAAGGCAATCACCAGTGCCAGAACAACGTGTACGCCAATAAAAGCAAAAGCCTCATATTTGCTGGGGAAATGACCAAGCCGGACTTTCATGTGTGATGCCCAGCCCCAGACTTCCGGTATAGGGTTGTACTTGGAACCGACTTCGTGCGGGTTGATCGTCAGAAACGCAAGGTCTTCAATCCCCGAAAGCATCAGCACCAGCATCCCAAATGCAATGCGGAGTACCATCCCCGTTGACCCGCCGCCCATACGATGGATCAGGGCGAAAGCCAGAATCAGACAGGGCACAATCAAAAGCGTCATATAATAAAGGTTCTCCGCTTCCCTGAAGGCCACATCGAAAAACATTTTCGGCACGTAGAAAAAGAAAAACACCGCAAAGCAAAGATATGACAGGGGTACGGTTAACCGGAACCGACGAAATAAGTCCGGATCAAACAGGGCTATTGCCAACGCAGCAAGTGAGAAAGGCGTTAACTTGAACAGGAAAATCCCCAGACTTTTCACTTCCCGCTCAGATGGCAGGAACAGAATTGCATAGCCCCCCAGAATCAGAGCACAAAGGCCAAAGAAAATTGACCACTTGGTAGAGCGCGACATTTATTACTCCTGATTTCCGGATAAATTTGGGGAAAGGTTATCGTCACCAATGACGAAAGTAACAGTGGTTTCAAGACGAGATAACGCCTCGTTGACCAAAGACATATCTTCATGTGCCAACAAGACCACTCCCAGACGATCGATCGTTCGCTTGAACTGCTGGACTTGGTCCCCCGACTTCACAAAAAGAGTATCCTGTTTGTAAGCAGGGTGCTCGCGCAATGTTTCCAGACCAGATACTCCATCCAGCCATCCCGACTTCTTTGCTGTCAGGATTTGCTGAATTCCATATGCCTTGGGCCGGAGAAACTGTTCAGGCGGCGCAATATCGATGCCCAAAGCCAAGCGCAACACCCAGTCCTGAGTATCAACTCCATAAGTCTCTCTTACCAGTGCCGGGAACCCGTTTCCGGACAAACGAGCCCCCATCTCAATGAAACAAATACGTCCATCCGGAGCCAGAATAAGATCAAAATTCAAGGGACCATTTGTAATATCCAACGCATCGGCTATGCGATCAATCGCTGGAACCAGATCAGCTTCAAGCACCCCGGGTAAAGGAAAGCCAACACTGTGTCGAGTCACCAGAAAATCAGGCGGCCCGGTATGTCCACGTTGACTTACGGCTGTCAACACACAGCGCCCATCAAGTCGAAAGGCTTCTACCCCGAACTGGTCACCTGTCACATAGTCTTCGATAATGACCAGTCCTGTGGGAGACGTCGATGACGCCTTGTCAAAAGTCGCCTGAAACTGATCCAGATCCTGGAGAAAGCTCAAACCCTTGCTGCCTGAGGAGTCAGCAGGTTTGACGATCAGTGGCAAGGCGCGCGCTTGTGCAAAAGCCTTCAACACCTCCGGATCTTTTGACTCGCAATGTGTCGGAGCAAAAATACCCATTTCCTGTGCCTGGGACGAAAAGAAACCTTTGTCACAAGATGCAGCTACCGCAGAAAAACTGGGGGGATTGGGAAGGCCGTAATGTCGGCACAAGTCATAAATTGTCTGATGAAAGGAATCATTTCCCGGCGATGCAACACCGTCCAGTGCCTGTCCATCGAGCTGGATAATGATATCTTCAGCTGATCTGCTTTTCAGCAACAGAAACCTGTCCGCAAGCGGTCGTGCCATGGAGTTCGGATTGGCATCGGCACCGATAACATAAGCCCCAGCAGCTTTCGCCGCCTGATAAAGCGGCAACTGATCCGGGCTCGCCCCCAGGATCAGGATCGTTTTCCCTGCCGCATGTCCCGCCTTTACTTGTTCAGATGAAAAAGCAGAAGCAAGCAGATCCCCTTGCCCCCCGTCCTGACCATTTATGGGCCGCTCAAGAATGTCAGTTTCCATCATCGCTTGCCCTCGCCCGAGGCAACCAGGGTCGGGGTAGAAACAGGTGCCGGCATGCCATATTGCAGCAAGTCGCGGGTGTTAAAATCAGTCTGACAGGCCGGGATATTGCTTTCCCGGACATAGACCTGTTTGTAGGGCAAATTGCTACTGAAGGGGCGTTTAATATATTCCCCCATAATCGCCAGCCCGAACAGGTTCCCCACAGCGATAGCCGCTCCGGCGTAGGCCACAGCTTCACTGCCGATAAAACCGCCAACCATGGCCGTAAAAACAGCAATCCCGGCCAGAAGCCACAGGGCCGTCAGCGGCATGGTCGAGAAGCCAAGGAACAGATCAAAACTGTGCTGGAACATTTTGTAGAGCGTCCATTTGGACTCTCCGGCCCTGCGGGCGTGATGATCGGTTTCAACAGAAATATAGTTATGGGTGACTTTAGGCACGGTCACGATAAAATACTGGGCGCGTGCCGGATAGTTGATCACATCCCGGGCAACGGCTGTTCGCATAACCCGAAAGACCGACGCCCCAACGGGAACTTCGATGCCAAACAGAGTTCCAGCGATAAACTGCTGGATCTTTGTGCCCCAGACCCGGTACAGCGGATCGTCACGATCCCGGCGAATACCAAAGACAACATCATAGCCTTCCTGCGCTTTTTCAATCAGTTTGTAGGACTCTTCAGGCGGTGACTGCAGATCGCAGTCATACTGAATACACCAGTCATGCACCGCATAGCGATAGCCTATCCGAAACGCCGCACAGTTGCCAAAATTGCGGGAGAAAGCGATATATTTGACACGGTTGTCCCTGGCAGCAAAAGACTTGATGATCTCCAGCGAGCGATCTGTGCTGCCGTCATCGGTAAAGATGATCTCGTAATCCTCATAGGGCGACAAAGCCTGAGTGAATGCCTCATAAGCAGCGTCGAGGTTTTCTTCCTCGTTGTAACAAGGAACAATTGCAGAAATCTTCATGGTATTTCTACCCTTTGAATGTCAGTCGTCATTAGGACTGGTTGGCCAGTTGGTATTGATGCCATTGCCAGGCCGTTTGAATGATGGTTTCGAGATCACTATGTAAAGGTTTCCATCCAAGCAGATCGTGTGCTTTTGCTGTCAAAGCGACCAACTCTGCAGGATCTCCAGGACGGCGAGGACCAAAGCTGTGCGGCACAGATTTTCCTGTGATCTTTTCAACAGCAGTCATGATTTCAAGAACCGAAATACCCCGTCCCGTGCCTAGATTACAGGCAAATGAGGGCTCCCCTTCAAGCAAGGATCTGAGAGCCGCTACATGTGCTGTCGCGAGATCGTTGACGTGAATGTAATCCCGGACACAGGTTCCGTCAGTTGTTGGATAATCTGCCCCATGGATAACCAATGGCTCCCCCCCTGACAGCGCCTTCAGAACGTTTGGGATCAGGTGCGGTTCCGGATCGTGATCCTCACCGATTTCCCCGTCAGGGTCGGCACCTGCGGCATTGAAATAACGCAAGATTGCCGAAGAAAACTGATAGGCAACGGCATAATCCTGCAGCATCTTCTCGACAGTCAGTTTGGTCTGGCCATAAGGGTTAATCGGCGCCTGGATTTCTTCTTCAGTAATCGGTTGCCGTGCGGGGATGCCATAGGTCGCACAGCTGCTGGAAAAAACCATTTTCATGATTCTGGCCCGCCGCATTGCCTCAAGCAACGAAAGCGTTCCCGCCACGTTTATTCTGTAATACTCCGCCGGCATAAGCATCGACTCACCGATATAGGCTTTCGCTGCAAAATGCAGGACCGCCAAAGGCTGATACTCCTCAAACACCTCGTCGAGCTTTGCCCCATCTGCAATGTCCCCCTTGATAAAAGGGCCCCATCGAACAGCCTTTTTGTGCCCCGTGCTCAAGTCGTCATAGGTAATTGGCAAAAATCCGTTCTGGTGGAGCAGCTTGCACACATGACTGCCGACATATCCGGCACCACCGGTAACCAGTACAGGTAGAAGGTCAGGCATGGGCAAACTCTCTTATCTCTGGCAAGCTCTCTTCTTTCGACGGCTTCCGCGCCAGAACAGTACGGAAATAATCTCGGGTTCGGGCCAGACCGTCACGCACAGAAACCTCCGGCTCCCAATCCAGCACCACCCGGGCTTGTTCAATATCCGGTTTACGTTTTTTGGGGTCATCTTCAGGCAAGGCAAGGTGGGTCAGCGAAGAGTTACCCCCGACCAGTTCACGAACCAGATCAGCCAGTTCAAGCATTGTGTACTCTTCCGGATTACCCGCATTGATGGGCGCCCCATGCCTGTTCTCGTTATCCATACAGGCAATAATAAGACGAACCAGATCATCCACATAACAGAAAGATCGGGTTTGCTGTCCATCTCCGTAAATGGTCAAAGGCATATCTTTCAGTGCACTGACAATAAAATTGGATACGACCCTGCCATCGCCGACCTGCATCCGGGGGCCATAGGTGTTGAAAATACGGATCACCCTGGTATCAACACCATACATCCGGTGATAATCGTAAAACAGCGTCTCCGCACAACGCTTACCCTCGTCATAACAAGAGCGTGGTCCAATAGGGTTCACATTCCCCCAATAGCTCTCCACCTGAGGATGTTGTAATGGATCTCCATATACTTCGCTGGTCGAGGCCTGCAGGATCGGCACATTACAATTCCGCGCCAACTCGAGCATATTCAGAGCACCTTGGACACAGGTTTTCAGCGTATGCACCGGATCGCGTTGATAATCGACAGGTGATGCCGGACAAGCCAGATTATAGATTGCACTGACCTCCAGGGCGAGTGGCTCGGTAATATCGTGTCGGCGAAATTCAAATCTCGGATGTCGCATGAAATCCACAAGATTATCCAGACTTCCGGTCATCAGGTTATCGACACAAAGCACATACTCACCTCGGGCAATTAATGCTTCGCAGAGATGAGAGCCGATAAAGCCCGCTCCCCCCGTCACCAATACTGGCGTGGTTGTTCTCGTCACGTTATTCAAACTCCCTGCCTGCAGTGTCAGCTTTTTACATTCAACCACTGCGTTTTATTTTCGAATTAACAAACCAGAAATCTGCTTTCGAAATTATAATTTTTATCTATGACCGCAATTGAGAATAACTCTATATTTCATCAAAAAAACTGGCTTCCCTGGCAAGTATTCTTTGACGCATCAAAAGATCAATTTGCGACACTGAAACGATAATTCATTGAAAAATCGCATGTATTATCTATAGGAAAAATTCGAATACCGCTACCTAATTCAATTAGTTTTGATGTTTTTTTGAAAAATCAAATACAGCTTAATGTTATTTACCGAGGGAAAATAACATCTTAAGGAGTTACAATCTTTGGTTATAATATACAATTTTCAAAACAGAATTCAGGCATCGCAAGAAAAAGATAATCTGGTCACGCAAGATCAGTCCGCCCCCGAAGAGGCCCGAAGTGGCCCGAAGAAGAGAGACGAGATCCAATTGCGTATCTGTGATCCCCGTCGCAATCACAAAACCTTGCTACTTAAAAATCCATAGCGATATTAAAAATCACAATCAGATCAATCATAATTAAAGCTTTTATATTTAAAACGTCACTCTTATCGCCGCCCTTCCAAAAGTGATCGCCGCGAGGTCACCTCTTCTGCCAGAAAATCCATGCAGGCCCGGATACGCCCGACATTACGCAGATCAGGATGGGTCAACAGCCAGAGTTCCCCGGTCAGTTCTGGCAAAGGCCTGGCAATTCGGAGCAGGTTGTCGTCCTCATCAGCCATAAAACAAGGCAGGACAGCCAGACCAGCGCCAGCCCGAACTGCGTCGGCGACCGCCAAAAGGCTGTTGTGGCGGCTGCGTACAGAAGGCTGAAATCCTTGTTCACGCAACCACCTGGCAAGGGGCAGATAAAACAGCTTCTCACCAGGTCCGACCCAGATCTGTTGTTGCAAGATTGCCAGCGGGATCTCTTTCAGGTCGCTAAGAATGTGCCCTTGAAAATGTTGTTGCGCATAACTCTTGTGACAATAGATTGCCATGGCAATATCCGAAAGCCGACGCCCGATCATATTATCTCCGGCTTCCTTGCTCGGACGCAGGGCAATATCAGCATCACGGCGGTTCAGATTGACGATCTCGTTTGAACAGTCGATTTCCAGCTCAATCTCGGGAAAGCGCTGTTGCAACGCGACTAGCATAGGCGAAAGGAAATTGATCAGCAGAGTGTCTGTTGTCGTGATCCGCACCAGCCCTGCCGGCTCAATCTCTTGTCCCTGTATCTGGCGCTCCAGACCGATCAGATCTTGGTCAAAGCGGCCCGCCAGGGCAGCAAGCCTTTCTCCCGCGGCGGTCAGACTGTAGCCCTCCCTGCCCCGTTCAAACAATTTGACCACCAGTTTTTCTTCTATCTGGTTTATATGACGAAACACTGTTGCATGACTGATACCAAGATTTCGCGCTGCCGCGGAAAGAGATCCCTCTTCAGCAACTGCCAGCACCGTACGCAGGTCACGCCAATACTCACCCTGTTCATTCATGCAAAGAAAAACTCCAATAATGGATAATTGATACACACATATGAACAAATTAAATCAGTGAGAGGCAATCAACAAGTCTAATGACGGGGCACCCCGCCCGCTTTAAGGAAGACGACCATGACAGCTTCTCTCCCCAATCCCCCTGCGCATCCTGGCTCCACAACTGAACAAGCGAGCGCCAGAGCCGATACCCGTGTTCAGCGTGATAACGAGCTGGAACTGGTCAGCTTTAACCTCTGCCCCTATGTTCAAAGAGCAATTATCCTGCTGACCGAAAAAGGCATACCGCACAAACGTACCTATATAGACTTGTCAAACAAGCCGGACTGGTTCAGGAAAATATCGCCCCTTGGCAAGGTTCCCTTGCTCCGGACTGCCACAGGCGTTCTGTTTGAATCCTCGGTGATCTGTGAATATCTTGATGAAACTTCGGGTTCCTCCCTGCATCCTTCTGATCCTTTTCACAAGGCACGCCATCGCTCCTGGATCGAGTTTGCGTCTTCTATCCTTGCGGCAATTGCAGGTTTCTATAGCGCCCCAACCCCTCAAAAACTGGAAGAGCAAGCTCAGCTGTTAACGGAAAAATTTAGGTGGCTAGAGCAAAACCTGACGGAACACAGCTATTTTTCCGACAACCATTTTCGTCTGGTGGATGCCGCTTTCGCCCCAGTCTTCAGATACTTTGATGTCTTTGAAATGTTCTATGATTTTGATTTTTTCCAGAACACCCCTAAAGTCAGGAATTATCGAACGGCTTTGAGTTTGCGCTCCTCCGTCAAATCAGCTGTTAGGCCAGATTATCCTGATCTGCTGCTCGCATTCCTCAAACGTAAGAACTCCAGCCTTTCAATCCAGATCCCTGACCAGCTTCTTGTTGAAAAACCTGAGTAGTAATCCTCAAAGAGGAACCCCAAAGCCTCTGCTGCCCTCTTTCATCGCCGGGGGCTTTTCCACCAATGGAAAATCCCCCGCTCCGAAACAGCACCCGCGCAAAAAGCCTTTCAGATACCCGGTTTCTCCAATAAAAAAGCTGTTATCCGGTTTACTCGCTTCCCCGCTTCCTATAAGAACGAACTTGCGTGATCTTTGATCAATTCTGGGTCACGGAAACCACGGGTCCGGCCCTGTGCCGGTAGCAGATATTAGGGGATGAACGTGGCCATCGCTGCGGATGTAAAAGCTGATCAGAGTGCAACTCCGTCAAAGAACAGCCAGGCCCAAAACGGCATGGATGTTCTGCTTGATCTCGTGTCAGATGATCTCAAGGCCGTCAATGCCCTGATCATGAAACACATGCAATCAGACGTCGTTTTGATACCTCAATTAGCCGGGCACCTTATTGCGGCTGGTGGCAAACGCCTGCGCCCGCTTCTCACCCTCGCTTCGTCCAGACTTTGCGGTTACAAAGGTGATCGTCACCTCGGCCTCGCCGCCTGTATCGAATTTATTCACACCGCGACCCTGCTGCATGATGATGTGGTTGATGAAAGTGATCTGCGTCGTGGTCGCGATACGGCCAATGCTCTTTTTGGAAACAAGCCATCGGTTCTGGTTGGTGACTTCCTCTTCAGTCGCGCCTTTCAGTTGATGTCCCGCGACAGCTCGCTGGAAGTCATCCGCATTCTCTCTGATGCTTCTGCCGTGATCGCCGAAGGTGAAGTCCAGCAGTTGATGACCAGCAATGACCTGGAAACAGACCGCGATGCCTATCTGAAGGTCATAAGTGGCAAAACCGCCGTACTTTTTGCTGCCTCCTGCCAGCTCGGTGCAGTGGTTGCTGACCGCCCGCAGAACGAAGCCGATGCGCTGGAAGCCTATGGACAGTATCTCGGCATCGCCTTCCAGCTGGTTGACGATATTCTTGACTACTCTGCCAAACAGGCTGCATTGGGCAAGACTGTCGGCGATGATTTCCGCGAAGGAAAAATGACCCTGCCGATCATACTGGCTTACGAAAAAGCCACGGCCGGGAATAACGCCGAAGAACTCGCTTTCTGGAAACGCGTGATCGAGGAGCTTGACCAGAGCGACAGGGATCTGGACCACGCGATTGCCCTGATGCACAAACACAATGCGCTTGAAGACAGTATGTCTCTGGCCCGTGAATATGTGCAAAAGGCCATTGATGCTCTTGCCATTTTCCCTGACAGCCCGGAAAAAAATGCCCTGGTCAAAGCTGTCGAGTTTTCTATCTCGCGCGAATTTTAATCCGGCTTCTTGTCATCTGCTGATATTGGCAATAACACCCCAACCCCTGGAACAGAGGCTGGCCTCTTGTGTTTCCTCTCAGGCTACACTAGGCTTCCTGCACTTTCCGATAGAAAGAAAGCGTCACATACAACACGCAGCTGGATAACTCCTGACAGGGAGAGAAGGCTGGTCCCTGCCTTATACTCTATCCTCCTGAAGGCCAGCCATGAGTATTGAATTTCTCCTGACTTCACTTGTCATCATTCTGATCCCCGGGACCGGAGCGGTCTATACCATTGCCACTGGTCTTGTGGCCGGACGGGTTTCCAGCACCTTTGCCGCATTCGGCTGTACCCTGAGCATTGCCCCCCACGTCATTGCTGCAATTTTTGGTCTGGCTGCCATACTTCATACCAGCGCCATCCTGTTTCAGGGTATCAAGATTTTTGGCGTGATCTATTTGCTTTATCTTGCCTATCAGGCCTTGAAATCCAGGGGCCCCCTGAAAATAGACAACACCGACAATCTGCCAGTCAACAAGATCAGCATCGTCAAAAGCGGTATCCTGATCAATGTTCTTAACCCCAAGCTTTCGATCTTCTTTCTTGCTTTTTTACCCCAGTTTGTTGATCCGGCATCTCCGACCTGGGCGGCAGAGACCTTGCTGCTTGGGGGAAGTTTTATGGCCATGACTTTTGTTGTCTTCAGCATCTATGGGGTTTGCGCCTCTGCCTTGCGCAAGGCAGTGTTGGGCAGCGATATTTTCATGCGCTGGTTCCGCCGCACAACAGCCGCCGCTTTTGCCGGTTTTGGTCTTAAGCTCGCCTTCAGCGAACAATAAATCCCAAAGACAAGTCCGATTGACAAGGCCAATTGACAAGGCACGGGCTGTACACAAGCATTCTGGACCAAGTCTGTTGAGGGTTAACGAACGTTAACCCTCTGTCAATCCTGTTCGATTAAGCTCTTCTCACTGGGACTAACAGGTATGGCTTCATGAAAATAATCCGGACATCTCAAGCTGTAAGCCGTTTGAGCATCAGTCTTGCCATTGTCGTTCCCCTGATCTTCATCGCTATTGTTATTTTGAAAAATCAGCGATTTCCCGCTGGTTTCGAAATCATCAAATTTGGCGGGATCATGCTGGCGATCGGTCTTGTAGTCTGGCTTTCTGTCCGCATAGCAGCTGTTCTTGCCGACCTGTTCAGCCAATGGCTCGACAAACTGCTCGACAAAAACTGGAAATATCCTTCGCGCCAGGCCGGGTCAGCCCAGAAATCCCCAGAAAACCAGTACCGGACCAAAATCATTGATGCGGAAATTCTTGAGGAAGAGCATCTTCATTCCGCCGGGTCAGAAAACACAGGGCTGTCAGACAAGGCACATCCGGATAGCCATCACTCAACAGCTGTCGGTATTGAACCAGACTGGGCCAAAGCCCCACCAGCTGGAAATGTTCTTTCTGAGACTCAGCAAAAGCGCAAGCGCCTGATCGGACCGCCATCCCGGTTGAGCAAAACCATTATGGTGACAACTACTGCCCTGATTTTCTTTGCCCTGATCAATAATCTGATGGAAAATCATTGGCATTCCCTGCTTGCTCCACTCCCCCTGCTGTGGGGAGCCATATCTCTGTGGCGGATCTGGGATCCGAAAAATGCGCCCGCTGCAGAAGACAGTACTTCCACACGAAATGGCAACAAAAGCTAGTTTAACTGAATACCACAGCCCTGGATTACAAAATCTAATGCTGGAAGATAAATTTTATCCGCTTGCCAGAAATATTAGACGAGGTAGAGTCCGGGCACGATAATTACCAAAATTCCTGACATGGTGAGCAGATGTTTCTTGTTGAAATTGCAGCCCTCTCTGCAGCCGCCGTATGGGCAATCGGGGGAATGGTATCAACCACACCGGCAGAACGCCTTGG
This sequence comes from Kiloniella laminariae, assembly GCF_027214005.1. GTDB lineage: Bacteria > Pseudomonadota > Alphaproteobacteria > Kiloniellales > Kiloniellaceae > Kiloniella > Kiloniella laminariae_A. The sequence continues at coordinate 425,246 of NZ_JAPWGY010000001.1, read as the reverse complement.
TACAATCGGTTTTAACCGTATCCGCATGCAGCTGGTTTTTGTCATGCTGGCGGCCTATGTCACGATATTTGGCGGCTGGGACAGTATACGTCCAGACCAGCTGGCCGAGGTACTGGTATCCGGATTGATCGGCATCCTGTTGGGGGATACCGCGCTCTTTGCAACCCTTAATCGTCTTGGCCCCCGCAGAACAGCAATCCTCTTTTCCACCAACGCCCCCATGAGCACTCTTCTGGGCTGGATATTTCTTGATGAAGTGCTCTCGCCCTCTGCTCTTGCTGGAACCTTGCTGGTTATTGCCGGTGTTGTTCTGGCGATCGTTTACGGCAAACGGCGTGCCCAGCTCCACAAGTGGGAGGAAATAAAAGGCCCCTTGATCATCGGTGTCGCAATGGGTCTGCTCGCGGCATTGGGCCAGTCTATTGGTTCCCTTGTCGCAAAGCCCGTTATGGCGGCAGGTGCTGACCCTGTAGCCGTTGCCGCGCTACGCGTTGGTATCACCGCACTCGGCCTGACCATCCTTGCCTCGACCCGTATTCAGGCCTTCAAGATGAAGAACCCTCTGGATCGCGAAACCCTTGGCCTTGTGATCATCTCTGGTTTTCTTGGCATGTGTGTCGGAATGACCCTGATCCTCTACGCTCTGGCCCAGGGTGATGTCGGGGTGGTTGCAACACTCTCGGCGACGACGCCAGTGCTGATGTTACCAATGATGTGGTTCCGGACCAAAGAACGTCCGGCGGCAGGGGCCTGGATCGGCGCTGTCCTGGTAGTCGGTGGCACCGGCCTCATTTTCATTGGTTAGTTACGGTCCACAAAACTCTGCCATTCAACATTAAAAACAGTATCTTAAGATAAATATCGACAATTCACCCGCCAGTACTGAACAGGTACTTTGGCAATAGTTACAATATTTTTCGATGAAAAAGATATTTTAATCTTTATGACTTATCTTCGTAATCCTGGCTTCACATAAAAACCGGGAAGAAGAATGCAACTTATAAAAAAAGCGGGCTTTCGCATCGGGCATCGCCTGATCGCCCTGATCATCGTTTCTTCGTTGGGTCTCCTGATTGTTGGCGGTTTCTCCATCAACAATCTCAGGAATGATCTGCTTAACCAGAAACAGCTGGAACTCAAACATATCATTGAATCTGCGGTTGGTATTGCCGACAGCTATCATGCCCGGGCTCAAAATGGCGAACTGTCTGAAGCAGATGCCCAAAAAAATGCGCTACAGGCAATTAATGGTATCCGCTATGGCGATGGCGATTATCTCTGGGTGAATGATATTAACTCTGTAATGATTATGCATGCTGTCAAGCCTGCTCTCGATGGCAAGGATCTGAGTACGCTGGCCGATCCAAACGGCAAGCTGATCTTCCCCGCCTTCATCGAAGTAGTTAAGGCCTCGGGGGGTGGTTATGTTGATTATCTCTGGCCCAAACCAGGACAGGAAGAGCCCGTTGAAAAGCTCTCCTACGTGCAGAGCACCAAAAACTGGGGCTGGATTATTGGTACTGGTGTTTATATGGACGATTTCGATGCAGCTTTGCTTGAGCGCATCCAGTTTCTGATCGCCATTATTGCCGTTGCCTTGATTACAACCATTGTCATTTCCATTGCCGTCACCCGCAGTATCACAAGCCCTCTTGGGCGGATGACCAACGCGATGATGGATCTGGCCACCGGGAAAACCGATACAGAAATCCCGCAGCCAAGTTTCAACGATGAAATCAAGGATATGGCCGAGGCCATGGAAGTTTTCCATCGCAATGCCGCAGAACGGCAGCGCATGCAGAGTGAACAGGAAGAACAGCAGCGACGGGCACAAGACGAGAAGCAGAAAATGCTGAGCGACCTTGCCCTCAACTTTGAGCAGTCTGTGGGTGCCCTGACCCAAAAAGTTGCCGATAGTGCGGTTCAATCCAGCGCCGGAGCCCAGGAAATGGCGGCGGTAGCCGTTGCGACCAGTGAAGAAGCCCGTGCCATCGTCGAGATTTCCCACACCGCCTCGCGAAGTGTTAATGCGGTTACCAATGCTTCCCAGCTTCTGACCTCTTCTATCGAGGAAATTGATCAGCGGGTCCGGGAATCATCATCCGTTGCCAGCGATGCTGTGATCCAGATTGAAAAGACCAACAAGGAAGTCGAGGGTCTTTCAGAAGCAGCCCGCAAAATCGGTGATGTGGTCGGCCTGATTTCCGACATCGCCGAACAGACCAACCTTTTGGCACTCAACGCCACGATTGAGGCCGCCCGCGCCGGAGAAGCGGGCAAGGGCTTTGCCGTTGTGGCTTCGGAGGTGAAATCCCTGGCGACCCAGACGGCCAAGGCAACCGAAGAGATCTCGGAACAGATCACCTCGATGCAAAGTGCCACCGGGACAGCCGTTGGGGCGATCAAGGGGATCCAGGATATCATCACCCGGATCGACGAAATTGCCGGTACCATTTCTGAATCCGTCTCGCGTCAGAATCAGGCGACGCATGATATTGCCCAAAATGTGCAGGAAGCCTCTTACAGCACAGGACAGGTTACAGACACCGTCGATCGTGTCCGCAGCACTGCAGAGAATACCAGCTCTGCTGCACAGGCTGTCGAAGGAATGATCCTGGAGATGACCGACCATGCCGACAAGCTCGGCAAGGAAGTTGAAGCCTTCCTCAGTAAAGTCAGGATTGCCTGATTTTATCTTTCCCGTGTTTTTGAAACGAGCAGGCCCCGGAATTTTCCGGGGCCTGCTCGTTTCTGATCGTTGGTTTTATCTGTCAGTAAAGCGGTACATGGTCGGGATAGCGGATCTGGCGCTTTTCAATCGTTGGCTCTGCAAAGCTGTGCGACCAGACCGCACCCGGCCAGTGGATATCCACAATACCCCGTAAAGGCCAGTAGACCGAGGTATAGAGCGTGCCAAACCCGCGGGAGAAATTCGTCGAATAAAGGGGGGGCTTGAGAAAGGCACTGATAAATTTATCAGCCGGTTCATCATGCATGGTCAGTCGCTGCAACAAAAACCGTTCACGTTCGACCGTCGCGGTTACACGTGCGTGCAGGTGCCATTCCACATGCTCCTGATGGTTTGTCGCGACCCGGGTATCCTTGACCAGTACGTCCCGATCCGGCGAGAGATATACCGTGACATAAGCCCCGGAACGATCCACACAGGTCACGTTATAGGCCATGTGACAGGGAATACGACGCAGAACGGCAATGGCCTCTTTTGTCGTGTCACAAAATTCCAGGATATAGCGCAGGATCAGCGGCACACCAAAACCGTTCCCAACGACCCGCCGCCCGCCAAAGGTCAGAGAAATTGCCAGTCCAGCATCATTAATACCGTCGACAACACCCCACATGCCGTCAGAAATCGCCATCACCCGCCGACCATTCCAGGCGCTGTCGAGCAAAACCCCGTCACAGAGTTCTGGTGCATAATCATAGTTACGCACCAGCATGGGTTCATCCCCCAGCCAAACCGCCTGGGAACAGCCGGAAAGATAAAGCGGGGGACGATAGAAGCTGAGGAAACGGGCGGCAAGATCTCCACCGCCCGCCAGTTCACAAAGATGCTCGTAAGTCGGCACCAGTTCAGGCATATAGCGTTTCATCGCCCGAAGGCCGGCAAGATAGGTTTGCCTTGCTGAAATGCCCTCGCTTAGAAACCATTTTTCATAGGCCGGCCACAAACGATCAAACAGATCCTTCCAGGCCGGACCAGCTTTGGTCTCATAGAGCTTTTCAAAAACAAGATCCATCTTGCCTACACTTCTGCCAGAATTCGCCCGACCTTACATGATCTTGAAAGCGGGATCAGAAACCGGCAAGGCTTCTGCCGTGGGCAAAGGTACAGCCTTGAACTTTGACTTTATCCCGTCGATCCACTGCTTTGATCTCGCATTGAGCTGGAAAGCCTTGTTCATGGCCCTGCCCCTGGTCACAAGAATTCCCAGATCCGCCCCTTCATAACGATAATCACCCGGCATCAATATACGCAGGAAGAAGGCTTCATTCTCACTGTTTACAGCACGGCGGTGGTAATCAAAGCGGTCATATTCCACCGTTCCATCAGGGAGTAAACGCCAGATACCGCTTTCCGGTGCCTCGGTCAGAATATCCACATTGTCATCTGTGTGCTTGATCACCATCTGGCACCAGTCGTCAATGTTCTCGCTGTCCGCCCAACGCGCGTTCAGTTCATCGACGTCCAGCTTGAATGGTACGTTCGAAAATTCCAGTAGATGGAAAAGGAACAACGGCGCATCCGCATGAGCAAAAGCAGCATGGTTGGTCATGGAACTGGCTCCGGTAACCCTTGGATTACATTCGCCCAGATAAACTTCGCCATCGTCCGTGTCGATCAGGAAGTCGAGTTCGAAATAGCCGCGGTAGCCTTCCTTGACCAGCTGATTCCCGAAATTCTCGGTGTAACGACGGGCTTTTTCAAGAATTTTCTCGTCAAAAGAGCCTGGGAAAATCTCGTTACCACACCAACCGCCGCGATAAGGCGTCAGCTGTTTGAAGCCGACCAGCTCGGTCATCAGCGGCCCCACAACAGTTCCAGCTTTGGTCGCACAGGCTTCAATCGCAGATCCCCGGTTGTTGATCCGTTTCATGATCTTGATTTCGCCCTGCCCGACGATTTTCTGCTCGTAGCGTTTGAAGTCTTTTTCGCTCTTGATAAAGAACGTCGTATGGCCGGAATCACCAAAAGCCGACTGCAAGACCAGATCGGTTCCAATGGGCTTGGCCACCTCCTGCAGGTGCTTCCAGCTTTTTACCACGCTCAGAACGTTGGGCACAGAAGGAACACCCGCAGCATTGCCAATGCGCACGGTTTCGATCTTGTGATCAATCTTCTCGCGCAGGGCCGCTTTGGGGAACCAGACATCAATGCCCAGTTCCTTACAGATCTTCTCTATCCGTTTGTCAAACATCAGGAAAACGACTTTGGGCTTTTTCTTGGAAGACTTGATCAGGTCAATGACTTCCTTGTGCTCCAGCAGATAGACGTTGATATCCTCAATGGACTCAAACTCGGGATGTTCCGCCTCGCTTGGCACGAACACGTTCGGATGGCGTCCGTCAAAACAATCTATATAGCTGATGTATTTGAAATTTCGGCACCACTCATCAATCCCCAGAAGATTGAAATTGGTTGCTGAGACAAAGAAAATCGGCTGTTCGTTCCGATGAAAAAAGCGCCGGATTTCCGACATGTTATTCAGCGTTTTAGCTGTTTTTTTCGCTGTAGAGCTTTTCCCTGAAACCACTGCTTTTTTCACAACTTTTTTTACGGCTTTATTATTCATAAATAGCCTCCCTGTTTATAGCGTTGTATTTCGGTATTGGCTTAACGTTTCATCTGGCGTTGGATTGCCTCTTCGGTAAAGACCCGCAGCCCCAGTTCGGGCCGGTATCCGTGGATTTCCTTCACATCAAGATTGCGCAGGAACTCGATGATTTCCATACTTGCCACCTGCCCCGGCACCAGGATCGGAAAGCCCGGTGGATAGGGGATGATAAAGGAAGCAGAAACCACATCCCGCCCCGCCTCCATGGCATCATCAAGCGAGCGGTCATTGAGACCCATGTATTCACAGTTATTTGCATCATAGGAGAGGAAAAAGGCCGTACGGGAATCCCCTTCATCTCCCGGCTGATCACCGCTGGGCCGGAAAGCATCGTGAAAACGCGAGAAATCAGGCAGCGGAGGCAGGTCTTCAACAACCGATTTGACCTTCAGGTCATGGATACGGCGTTCTGCCGGGCTCATGTCCTCGATTTCCTGCTCCAGATCGTTGGCGATCTTGACCAGAACCTCGATCAGATAGGCAACAGAACTTCGCGTGGTCCCGATGTTGGTCATAAACAGCACCGAATTACGCGATGTCTTGTTGACCTGGATACCATATTTGTCCATCAGGACCTTGTTCTTGAAGGTATCCCCGTCCATCCCGGTCTGGCCGACATAGAGTGTGATACGCGTTGCATCAAGACAGAACTCGTCAATTTCCCAGGCATTCCAGATATCATTCCAGCCCTGCTCCAGATCGTAATAACTCTGGATACCGGACTCGCGGAACTCTGACGGCACCATATCGCCAACGGTCAGTATCCGGAAAAATTTGCGAAGCTGCGGATGGGTCATCACTGTCTGGCGCAAAACCATCGCCATCTCGACCTGCTTTTGCACCAGTTCAAAGCCTTCCAGCTCGACCTGTCTGCGCCCCACATCCAGCGACGCAAGGATCTGGTAGTTCGGCGAGGTCGATGTATGGGTCATATAGGCTTCGTGAAAAGACTCCTCGACCTTGGATTTGAAATCCTGATCATGCACATGAATCATGGACCCCTGACGAAGAGAGGTCAGCGTTTTATGTGTAGACTGGGTCGCATAGGCGCGGATCCGCACCTGATCAGGATCAGGGTAAAGCCGGCGGCTGAGCCAGGCCTCATGATCGTCCGGATCAAGGTCCGCTGTTTCATCCTGATAGCGTGTGTACTCTTCGCGATAGCTTTCCGATTTGTATCTCTCGCGCAGGTGCGCCGCCGAGAACATCGCGGTACGCTGGCGATAGGTCGGGCCGAAACGGGCAAAACCAAACCAGGCCTCATCCCAGAGGAAAACCAGATCGGGCTTGATCGCCAGGCATTCTTCCATCACCCGCTGGACGTTGTAGATAACCCCGTCAAAAGTACAGTTGGTCAAAAGCAGCATCTTGACCCGGTCAAGTTTACCTTCACTGCGCAGTTTCAGAAGGCTTTCCTTGATCACCTTGAGCGGCACCGCCCCGTACATGGAATATTCGCTGAGCGGATAGGAATCCAGATAGACTACATTGGCTCCGGCCAACACCATGCCATAGTGATGGGATTTGTGGCAGTCGCGATCAACCAGCACAATATCATCGGGGCGGACCAGCGCCTGAACTACAATCTTGTTACAGGTCGAGGTGCCGTTGGTGGCAAAGAAAGTCTGCTTGGATCCAAAAGCCCTGGAAGCAAGATCCTGGGCTTCTTTGATCGGCCCGCTTGGCTCGAGCAGGGAATCAAGGCCGCCCGAGGTAGAAGAGGTTTCGGCCAGGAAGATGTTTATGCCATAGAACTCTCCCATATCCTGAATCCAGTGGGATTTGATAATGGATTTTCCACGGGAAATCGGCAGGGCATGAAACACACCCGTTGGCTTGGAAGAATAGGTCTTCAGTGCTGTAAAGAACGGTGTCTTATAGCGATCTTCCACACCCCGTACGATATTCAGATGCAGCTCAAAGAAATCTTCGCTGTTATAGAACACCCGACGACAGGTTTTCCCGACCCGGCCCGCCACGTCTTCGACCGACTGATCGGTTACCAGAAACAGATCAACCTCTGGCCTGATTCGAGAAATTGCATCGGCAAGAATGATTCCATATTCGCTGGAATCAACATCTTCAATGCCGTCAAGTTTGGTGTCCCTGAGGTACTTGCTCAGGACTGGCAAACCATTTTCAGAATGAAGATCAAAATTAAAACGGATCACCACCGACTGAATGCTGTGGTTAAATGAAACCGCGATCAGGGCATCATCCAGGCTCGGGACAAAAATCGGCGCATAGGTGCAGCGGTCTTCATCCCGGCGCATTCCGGTCAGGGCTGCACGTTGTGATTCAGCCTGAGCAGGCGTCAGATCATCAACGATCAGCACTTCAAAATACGGGCGTCTTCGGGCGCGATCAAAACTGGTATAGGGCGTTGATTCAATACCGGAATCCCGCTCGGCTTCGGTCTCGGCTGCCCCATCAAGAACGATATGCTTTCTACGGTATTCCCCGCTGAGCAGGGCAGAAGCTATCCGGGAAACCTTGTTGGCCAGAAGATCAAATTCTTCAAGCTGTTCGTCGCGAACCAATTGTTGGAAAACCTGGGATCCCGGGAAGGCCCAGTAGATTTCTACAGGAGCCAGATAGGCGAGCAGCTCCCGGACTTTTTCAATATTTTTTTCCCTGTTCGTACCGCCATTGGCAATCTGGCGGGTCGTGCTTTTTAATTTGTTCCAGGTATCAATGCGAAATTGTGAAGCGTTGTAATAATGACTGAGTGATTGCTGGTTATAAATCTTTTTAGCTTTCGCCATTTGTCCCTCTTCCCTGCTAACTTATTTTTTTAACATGATTATGGGTACCGATTTTTATTAACCTTAGCCTCTTGTCGGGCTGTTCCTTCCGTTTCTTCTAGGACAATCCATTACTGTCGGTTCACCTGTAGTCCAGATGAACCGACAGCATTGATAAACTTAACTGTGAATATTGCGGTGAGGCATCTGAAGAGGCCCCAGGCTATCGTGATAATCGTGACTAAAACGGGATCTGTCATAGACAGAAAAATCGACATTGCGATCACGGAAACTTTTGAGAACCTGTCCCAGACCATTTTGCCCCAGCGCGCGCTGACGACGAACCAGATCCAGATCGATCTCTATCGGTATAATCTCCTCGCTGCCCCGGGCCTCGTAGAGCATGTTTCCACCCGGACCGACAACACAGGACCGCCCGATACCACCCGCCCCAATTCCATTTATATCAAAAACATAACACTGGAACTGTGCCGCAGTAGCCCTGGCGATGGCCAACTCGACATCCCGGTCTGTTGTTCCTGTCAGTACCGGGTGCAACAAGACTTCCGCCCCCATGGCAGCAAGGGTCCGGGTCGTTTCAGGGAACCAGATATCATAACAGATCGAAAAACCGAAACGCCCGACCTGTGGAACATCAAACACCAGGAACTCTGTCCCGCCAGTGACCCCGGTTTCATAGGGCATAAAGGGGAACATCTTGTCATAGCGACCAACGATTTCGCCATTGGGATTGATCACAACCGAGCTGTTGAAAACACCGGTTTCGCGGCGTTCAAACATCGAGCCGGGTATCAGCCAGATTTTATGCTGAGCAGCCAGTTCCTGAAAAATCTCTATCTGCGAAGAAATTGTTTCGGGGTGATTTCCCTGTAACGGCCCGAAGGGGGAAAGCTCACTAAAAAGGATCATGTCAAGCCAGGGAAAACGAGCAAGAGCAACCTCAACCCGCAACTTCATGGCAGAGATATTTTCCTGACTTGCGGATACATACATCTGTACCCCGGCGATCGAAAACGGTGTCATCTATCTCTTTTCAATTTATCCCGATCGTTCATAAAAAAAGATCAGAAATAATAATTTGGATTGTACTGCCCGCCCCCGATCAGACAAACTCCCGATCGGGGACATAGCAGAACACATTAACCGGCAGACTGTCTAGCCCACAGCACACTGAACCAGTGCGGCTTCCAGAAGATCAAGTCCCTCATCAACCACAGCATCAGAGGCCGTCAAAGGCACCAGAATGCGGATCGTGTTTCCATATATACCACAGGAAAGCAGGATAAGACCATTTTCCAGGGCCTTGGCACAAAGCTTCTTGGCCATATCGGGGTCAGGCGTGTTCCCGGATTTGTCCTTCATCAGCTCAAAAGCAATCATGCCTCCGAGATTACGAACAGCACCAATAGCCGGAACATCATTGCGATTGCTCAGTGCATGCAGCCGGTCCGTCGCTTTTTTACCCAGCGCAATCGCCTTGCCATTCAGACCTTCTTTTTCGATTACATCCAGAACAGCCAGGGCCGCAGCACAACCGATCGGGCTGCCCCCATAAGTCCCGCCCAGTCCACCAGGAGCCGGAGCATCCATAATGTGGGCCTTACCGACTACGCCGGAAAGCGGGAAGCCCCCGGCCAGACTTTTGGCCATGGTAATCATATCCGGTTCAACCCCGGAATGTTCGATAGCAAAGGTCTTGCCAGTCCGGGCAAAACCGGTCTGGATTTCATCGGCAATCAAAAGAATGCCATGTTCATCACAGATTTCACGCAGCTTGCCAAGGAAGGCAGGCGAAGCGATATAGAAGCCGCCCTCACCCTGCACAGGTTCGATGATTAATGCCGCAATGCGATTAGGATCGACATCGGCTTTAAAGACAGTCTTGAGTGCATCAAGTGAATCTTCTTCGCTGACCCCGTGATTGGGCATCGGGTATGGCACGTGGAAAATATCACCCGGGAAAGGACCAAAACCAACTTTATAAGGGACGACCTTCCCTGTCAGGCCCATCGTCAGGTTGGTCCGACCATGAAACCCGCCAGAAAAAGCAATTACACCCGGACGCCCGGTGTGAGCCCGGGCAATCTTGATCGCATTCTCCACGGCCTCGGCACCCGTGGTCAGAAACAGAGTTTTCTTGGGGGTTGGCCCCGGAGCCAGACGGTTGAGGCGTTCAGCAAGCTCGACATAGGTTTCGTAGGGTACGACCTGATAAGCCGTATGGGTGAAACGCGCCAACTGCTGTTGAACCGCAGCCATGACATCCGGATGACGGTGTCCAGTATTCAGCACAGCAATCCCACCGGCGAAGTCAACATAGCGACGGCCTTCAACATCCCACAGCTCGGCATTTTCAGCCCGGTCAGCAAAGACGTTTGTTGCTGTCGCCACACCGCGCGGAATCGCATTGTCCCGTCGTGTTGTAAGTGAAGAATTGTTCATCATCATTTCCTTACCTGATTGAGAAAGGCTGCAAAACCTCCCTGATACACCTCTCGGAAGCATCGGGGTTTCTCAGCCAGTCGGCCATTCTCAGCCGTTTAATGCCATTGCGATATCAATAATCGGAACAGCATCTTGCCCGGAAGGCGAAAGCTGTTCAGAATTTTGAACAGAAGCATTCTCATTGTTGTCCTGCCCAAAAGCAAGAGGGCTGATCAGGGCAGCGCGTTTTTTGATCTCTTCCTGGCTGAGGACTTCAGTCTTCTTACTCAGAATCCAGACATGTCCGAACGGATCGATCAATTTTCCCGTCCGTTCACCCCAATAGGCATCTTCCAGCGGCAATAACACATAGGAATAGGCTTTTACTGCCCGCGCCCAGACAGCATCCAGCTCGGGGAGATAAAGCTGCAAGGCGGTTGACGCTCCCCCCAGGGAAGCCGGGGACAAAATCCCATAGGCAGGCATTTCATCATTGAGCAGAATAACAGAATTTCCGATTTTAAGCTCTGATCTTAAAATGGTCAGACCGTCATCGGAGACCAGCCTTGAAAGCTCTTTGGCTCCAAAGACCTCACAGTAGAACTCAATGGCTGCCGCTGCATCCTGCACCACAAGAACCGGTGTAGATGTATGGTATCCCTTGGGGACCGGGTTAATCTTTCGAGCCATTTTTACCTCTATTCTCTTTCGCTGCATCTCTGTGAATGCTACTACTTAAAATTCATCATGGATCATGCTGTAGTAAAAAAAGGAACCTGTCAACAACATGGATCAAGATGTAGCGTTAGGCGTGACCCTGGCCATTACACAATCCGACCTGCCTTTTCTGCGAACGGCAGCAAGGCTCGGTGATTTCCCTGTGGTCTATCGGGTTCACCGACAGCAAAAAGGCGGCGGCTTTGGCGACCAGAGCAAACATCCCTTTTCATGGGGGGTTCTGGTTTATGTCGACGGGCAACTTGCCAGGATCAATTCCGCAAGAGGCTTCGGGCGCGAGTGGAACGATCTGGCTCGGGTAGAGCGCTGGCTCCGCGCCCAGGGTTTTCGTTACTGGTGGACAAGAAACGACCTCGAACCGATCGGCGACCTAACAGGGGTGGACGAAGAAGACGAGGATTTTATGCCGGTTCCCCAGAGCTTTTATACCCCCTGACACCTGAACCACGTTTGATGACAGGTTCAGCCGCGGTACCCTCGCTGGGATGAGATTGCCTGCAGCAAATCCGCTCCCCCAAGCAGTCCAAGCAAATGCGGCACCATCAATACAAAGACAATCACACCAAGAAACTGAATAGCAGTCGGAGAGATCCAGCGAATTGTTCCCGGAACACGCGGACGGGTCGCCCACCATCCGGCTGCTCCCACCACTGCGGCAGCCCCTGCCATAACAGACAGGGTTTCATATAAATCCGGTCCTGGCATTGCGTCCCGCTGATACAGATGTTCACAAGAGTCACGGAAAAGCGACTCACTCCTGACTGATCAGATATTATCTGCCCTGCATACAATCAAGCAGAATGATCCCTGCGGTAAATAAATCACTCTCCCGGCTAACAAAAAAAACGGCCCTGTAACAGGACCGTTTTTTTGTCATAGACTATCTATTCAATCAGGCAGAATACTGTTGAAGCTTGGTCACCAGATATTCCACTTCGTTCGGGCTGAGTTCCTGGTCCGGCAATTCAAAAACAGTCAGAAGCCGTTCAAGCAAGCGGCTGGCAAAAACCTCGCGGTCATTCTGTTCACCACTGTAATCCATTTCCCGATGCACCCGGATCGCCGCCTTCACAAAGGGGAAATAGGCCATCAGCATACCGGCCTTGGTATAGAGAGACTTCAGGCCGAGCGCGCCTTCATCATGAATCAGGGCCTGCGCGTTCTTCAGGGGAATACCCGCCATTTCCGACATGGCGCATTCAAAGAACATCATATCGCCGGTACAAAGCGCCCTCAGGACCAGTGACGGGGTTAGCTTCCCACTCTTGTTCAGCTGTTTGACCAGCTTGACCAGTTCCGCATGGCTTGATCCGTTCTTGAGCAGGGAAACGGTGGCCCGTTCGCGAACCTGCAGGATCAGATTGGAAGCCTGGTCAAAATCGAGATCTTTCCTGCTAACCACATATTCCTGCAGGCGGTCAGACAGGGAACTCATCAGGCGTTGGGCGATTGAGGGCGGAAGGGAAGGACGGCGGGATAATGATCCCGAAACCATTTCACTTTCCTTGTACTCGGTCATCACCCTGCCATAGGATTTTTCAGTTATTGCCGCACCTTCGTTAGAGACAAGTTTTGCGACTGCACTTTCATTTCCCGTATCGATAACAGCGTCTGAAACAGCTTCAGAGACAATACTGCGGAGAGCGATTGCTTCCTGCTTGGCAGCTCCCTCAGAGTTGAGAATGGCAATAAGATCCTCATCGGAAAAAACTTCTGAATATTTCAGAACCGGCAGGGAGACAGATTCAACATCCCGGGCCATAGCCAAGGCCACATCCCGCGGCAGATCCTCGGAAGCCTTGAGCGTGTTGGCCAGAGCCTCTCTGACAACCACTTCGGCATCCTTGACCAGAGCCCGAAAGATATCCTCGGCAATCGCCTTTTCTTCTGCCGTAAATTCCTTGGAATCAAAATGAGAGGCGATTTTCGCCGTCGTCTGTGCCCGCACAACGGGAGACGGATCTGCCAGAAGTTTGGCGACATCTTGCTGTGTAAGACTCATGGCTCTCCAGCTTCTTTCAACCTACGCGTCGGTACATACCGGAATGGTATCCCGACTCTTTCAGCCCTATTATCAGGGCGTCCCGTTAATTCATGTTTAATAACAAGATAAAATTTACCCTGTATTTATAAAAAAACATTCAATCCCAAAGCGTAACAATTATATTTATCAAATAGATAACATCAGGTTAAGGGCTACATCTGCAATGGACATGTCACAACTATATCACAAAAGAAAAAAATATCTTAGCCGGGAAACAACTTAAAGGTTGTAAAAATAAGTTATATTTCTTTGCCCGGATGAATTTACTACCCGCAAAAATCGCGATCTATCCGACCATAAAGACATCATAACGTGTCGATTTACCCATAATCTGATGCGAAGGTTTCCTGATTCCCGCCAGAGGGTCTGCTTTGGCTGGCCACTTCAAGACCACGCGTTTTTCCGCAGCAGACAAGGCGACTTTCATCAACTCTTCTGCATCCGGATCGGCCCCGACAAAAGACCGCAAGACCCTCATTTCCTTTTTCACCAACGCTTTGGTCTTGCGGGGAGGGTGCATGGGATCGACGATCACAACTTCTGGCGCAAGCCCCGGCAAAATTTCCTTTGCATCTCCGAAAAGCAAGGTCATCCGCGCGATAATCTGTGCCACCTTCTCGTCAGCCTCCCGCGCCCGTGCCATCCCCTCCTCAAGCATGGCATGAACATCCGGCGAGCGTTCGATCAAGGTGACTTCAGCACCCAGTGAAGCCAGCAGAAAAGCATCCCGGCCAAAACCTGCTGTGGCATCGACAACGCTTGGTGTGCGCCCTTTGGTAAAACCCGCCGCCTTGGGCAGATCCTGTCCCCGTCCGCCACCAAAACGCAAGCGATGCCCGACCGCCCCGCCGGAAAAATCACAAAACAGGACTTCGGACTGATCTTCAACCTGATCTATGTGAACTGACTCTTCCCCGTTATCAGTCCTGCTTTTCCTGCCCACCGTGTCTGTCTCGTTTTCTATTAGAACTGAATGCTGCCTGTCTCGCCCATTAGAAAAACAATGAAAGCTTGCGAAACACTCGGCACATCCTAGTATTTTCTACGCGATAGCACTGCTTGGGTAAACTTCTTTAACGCCCGGAGAACAAACCGACAAGAACACCGCCGATCAGCTCCACCCCCTGTTAAATCTGGCGGTCCGGCTATACCAGAAAAGTCCGCGAGGACTATTGTGTTGCCTCCTTGGCAATCGCATCGAAAATCACATCCAGCTCTGCAGCCATGACATCAAGATCCGCACTGCCATAGGGAGCAAAAACCGCCGTCGGCTTCTGGTAGGTCAGGCTTGCGGAGCCATCGTCGTTCTCGGTCAGATAAAACCGGATCGGCGCTTCTATACCCGCCGGAAGGGAGGCTTCCAGCATACGGCGGGCAAAATCATTACGATAGACACCGACCACCATGTTGCCAGGAATGGTGATGCCCTGCCCGGCAGCGCCCGCACTTGCAGATGCCCGGGTGACAAGACCCATCTTGTTTTCCTTGATTGCTCTCTCCAGATCCGCAACCAATACAGTAAAGGCCTTATCGGTTTTGACCACAACCATGCCGTCCTGGGGAAAACCCTGATCAGCCAATGCTGAAGAAAAAGAAGATGGCGCCACAAGCAAGCCCAGCCCCATCAAAAGCCCGGTAACGAGAGACAACAGCCCACCCAGGGTATGAAGGAACGCATAACGACGCCGGATCATAAAGCTTCTCCTGTGTAAAATCTGGAACACTCCAGAAAGCGATTGCACCACAGCCCCTTCGCAACAACAACCATTCCTCACTCTATCGTGATCTCTCTATCCTGGTATCTTGGCCATAACATCTGACCGTTACATCTGGCTGTGTCTTCTGATCTGGACTTCTGGCGCTGCTTGTAACAACAAAGGGGTAACGGGCGCAGCAGGGTCTGGAAAAGGTTCTGTTGCAGAATCCGTCACAATTCTGCATTAATCGCGCTTGGCCCAGAGCAATGGGCCGCGGCATGACTTATTCTGGCTGTGTTCAGCCGGGGACAAAAAGGAACCCAGAGACAGATGACCATCGATTTGAAAAATCATATCCGCCCGGTTCCAGACTATCCCAAACCCGGCATTCTGTTTTATGACATCTCGACCCTGCTGGCCCACCCGGAAGCCTGGCACGAAACCATCGAGCGCCTTGCCGCCATCATTGCAAAAGAAAAACCCGACGTGCTCGCGGGTATTGAATCCCGTGGCTTCCTGCTCGCCGCCCCGCTGGCGTTGCGTCTGGGCCTGGGTTTCATCATGGTGCGCAAAAAAGGCAAACTGCCGGGCAAGACCATTCCCTATAGCTATGATCTGGAATACGGCAGCGACACCATCGAGATTCAGGAAGACGCCATCAAGCCGGGTCAGCGCGTGGTCATGCTCGACGATCTGCTCGCCACGGGCGGCACCATGGAAGCGGCCGTTGCCCTGCTGAGACAGGCTGGTGCAGATGTACGCATGGCCGCCTGCATTATCGAGCTGAACTTCCTCAAGGGCCGCGAAAAACTCGCCGGACTGCCCGTCACCACGCTGATCCAGTACGACGAATAAGGACCGATTGGTCCTCTTGCCTAATGGCAGTTGCGATCCCTGTAGATTTTATAACAATTCTACAGGGATTTTTTGTTCCTGGTTAAAAGGCGACAGTAGTTGCTAAAACTGGCTCAGGGATTGCTGCTCTTCTTCGCCACAGAAACTTTCGGCGAAAGCCAGAAGTTCCAGATCAGATCCTCTTGCCGCCATCAGACCCAGGCCCAGCGGACAGCCTTCGAGGGTGCCGAGCGGCAGGGTGACCTGCGGGCAGCCGCTCAGGCCTGCGGCAGAGGTCAGCGCCAATAACTTGCTGCGGTGGGCCGCAAGCGTTTCAGCCTCTTCCTTGATCCGCGGGGCAATGCCGGGAGCAGAAGGCAGGCAGAGTAATGCTTTTTCTGGCAATAGCCTGTTCAGTCGTTGGACGAAAAGCGTCCGTTTTTCCTCCGCTTCGGCCACCTGTTCATCAGTGATGGTTGCGGCCCAGTCGAGGCGTTGCTGAATATCCGGGGAAATACGCGGTTTGACCCGTGTCATCCAGTCGCCATAGGCTGTCCAGATTTCCCGGCCCTGCAGCACCCGGAAAATATCGGCCAATCCGACCAGACCACCCGAAGCCGGATCAGCGGGGGCCTCTCCTTGCGGATAGAGACTGGAGACAGAAAGGTTATCCGGATTAAGCGTAATATATTCCGCCTTGCCCAAGCGTTGTTCCAGCCGTTCCAGATGCGGTTTCAACGCACCGCGCGAGCGCAGATCAAGACAGTCAAAGGCATCGACCGCGACCAGAAGCTTTTCCGGTTTTTTATCTGTATCCGCCTTGCCATCAAACAAAACCTCCCCCACCAGATGCAACAACCAGGCATCGCGGGCAAACCAGCCAACGGTGTCAAAACTTTCAGCCAGCGGCAGCACCCCGGCGCGGCTGATCCGGTCATGGCTGGGGCGCAGGCCAAAGAGGCCGCAATAACTGCCCGGTACCCGGATAGAGCCACCTGTATCAGAGCCCAGAGCAAAATCCACCAAGCCACCCGCAACAGCTGAGGCCGAACCACTGGAAGAACCACCGGGAATACGTCCCGGCGCTTCCGAATTGGCGGGTGTGCCATAGTGCATATTCTGGCCGTTAAGGCTGTAGGCAAATTCGTCTGTGATGGTCTTGCCGATCACCATAGCCCCGGCATCGAGAAGTTTCTGCACCACTTCGGCATGAAGCTTGGCCGGGCGGCGGCGGCTCTGCCAGTCAGGGTTCCCATAGCCGGTAACATAGCCCTGAAGATCAAAGATATCCTTGACCGCGAAACCAAAACCCTTGAGCGGTCCTTTTTCAGCCCCCTCAAAAGTCATGTTTCCACCGGGGACAAAAGCACCGAGGCTGTCAAACATGGGGTATCCCTTCCTTACACGACACGCAAGGCCGACACAGCAAAACAACTCGGCAAGCTGAACAGCCTCATTCTAGCGGGTTTAATGGCAGCAGACTTATATAAAAGCACCACACCCGGTTATCTTGGGGATAGCCTCCTCTGACCAAAGCCGCAAGCCGGTTTTTTACCTAAGCCCATAAACAGCAGCCCGATCACATCTTCAGATCTTGGTGGAATCCTGATTCTCGGGATCCGTTGGTTTTGCATCAGGGGACGTATCGTCCTGATCTTCCCAATCATCCTTTTGTTTACGCCGGATGATAATATCGCCGTTTTCTGTGATCACGGGCATTTCATACTGCGGGATGGCATCGATTACCAAAGAGAGTGATTTCATCATCAGCTCCAGGCTCTCCCGGGCCATCTCTCCCGGGCTCTCTTCTTCCTGTGCCTGTGCGGACTGCAAAAGCAAGGGAGAAACCGCAAGCCCCAAGGCAAAAAGCACAGCAGGAAGAGTCGATAAACACCAGCTCCTTGATTGTTTCATAACCCCAGACATCACGATCCTCCATTTACCAAACATTGCTTCCAGACTACACCTGAACCAACCCGGACGGTCCACCCGACAGAAGCCTTTTTTCAGAAACACTATAAATCGGGCGAAAGTCAGGCAAAATTGGGAGCTTTACCTATTTACGGCATTATTTCCCGATAAATCTGCCCCCCGTTTTCCCTCCTTTGAAACTTTACCCCTCAGCCCCGGCATGTCAGAAATAATAGTGACGATAAAGCCAATCAGAACAAACAAGCCAGAACGGGGGCAGATGTCAGCAAAAGAAAGTACTCACTCCGGCATAGCAAAGTTTGGTGCTGTCGCCTGCGGGCACCCGGACACCGCTGCAGCAGCAGAGGAAATCCTGAGGGATGGAGGCACAGCTTTTGATGCCGCTCTGGCGGCGCTTTGTGCTTCTTCCGTCGTCGAACCCGTGCTTTCTTCTTTTGGCGGTGGCGGCTTTCTTCTGGCCAAGGGTGCAGACAATCACCAGACCCTGCCGGGCCGAAGCCGTCTCTATGATTTTTTTGTCGACACACCCCGGCACCGTCGCCCCCTTGACCAGATCGACTTCACCCCGATAACGGCCCGTTTCAAAACCACAGAGCAGGAATTCCATATCGGTCTGGGCGCGATGGCAACACCGGGACAGATCCGCGGTCTTTTTACCATCCACCGGGAGCTTGGCAGCCTGCCCATAACCCGGATTATGGAACCGGCAATCCGACTGGCCCGCGAAGGCACCCGCCTGCGCCAGACCGAGGCTTATCTGTTCGAGATCATTCAGCCAATTTTCCTTGCCAGAGCAGAAAGCCAGGCCATTTTTGCCAAGCGTCCTGATTGCCTGTTGCAAGAAGGAAATTTGTTACAACAGCCAGAGCTGGCCGGATTTCTGGACGCTCTGTCCCATGAAGGCGAGCGGCTGTTTTATGAAGGCGAGATCGCCAGCCAGTTGATCAGGGATTGCCGGGATCAGGGGGGACTTCTTACCCTCTCAGACCTTTCAGGCTATCAGGTGAAAATTCGCAAGCCTTTCTCCCTGACCTATCGCAACTGGCAAATAGATACCAACCCGCCTCCCTCGGCTGGCGGCATCCTGATTGCATTTGCTCTTGCCCTGCTCCAGGAAGAGTCCTTTGCCCCTTCCGGCTTTGGTACAGTCAGTCATCTGGAAAAACTTTCCCGCATCATGGCGCTGACAAACAAGGCCAGAGTTGAAAGTGCCCTGCACGAAGCGGCCTCAGAACAGGAAGAAAAAGACGCCGCACAAAAACTGTTTTCTCCTCCTTTTCTGGAACGCTACCGCCGTGAAGTTGCCGAACATCCTCACAACCCGCGCGGGACCACTCATATCAGCGTGCTCGACAGCAAGGGAAACCTCGCCAGCCTGACTCTGTCCAATGGCGAGGGCTGTGGCTACATTCTGCCCGGCAGCGGTATTATGATGAACAACATGCTGGGAGAGGAAGATCTCAATCCTGCAGGTTTTCACAACTGGCCCACGGGCAGCAGGATTTCCTCGATGATGGCCCCCTCGCTCGCCCGTGGACACCAGGGGCAACTTGCAGTCCTGGGTTCAGGCGGATCAAACCGGATCCGGACCGCCATTCTTCAGGTGTTGATCAATCTGATTGAATACGACATGGATGCCGCAGCCGCTGTCACAGCCCCCCGTCTGCATGTGGAGCGCGGTCTTGCCAGTATCGAAGGAGGATTTGATGCCGATGAATGTAAGCAGTTCATCGCCACTTTGTTGGAAAACAAAGCCTGTTCTCATCGCCTCTGGCCTGGACGAGATCTCTTTTTCGGTGGTGTTCATACTCTCAGCCGTACGGGAAGCGGGCAGGTCAGTGCCGCCGGAGACCCGCGCCGAGGCGGTATCGCCAAGGTGATATAAAAGATCCGGAACCGATTTGGTCAGAGTGACAAAACACAAAAAGGGGCGCAAAAGCACCCCTTTTTGTGTATCGCTTCAATCTCAGGCCGCTTCGGAAGACGAAGAGGATGAAGATGAGGAAGAAGAAGAAGACGAAGGTGTGGATGAGCGTGAGCCCCCGCCACCACGACTGCTTTTTGTAATATAAGCCCGGGCACAATGTTCTGCACAATAGGGCTTGCTTGGTACTGCCGGCGCTTCACAGAAATGGAAGTCTGCATCACCAGGATCACCAATCGGCCAGAGACACTTCGGCCCTTTGCGCTTTTCAAGCGCACCACTGAAAAGGCGGCGATCCGCCGCGTCAAGACTGGCTTTACGCCGGGCCTTGGCTGGTAGAGCCGTGTCTTCGGCCTTGGCAGTCGCCGCAGCTTCAGCAGCCGTGACCGGTGGCGGAGGAGCGAAGCCAACAGATTTTGCCGCCGGAGCGGGTGCCGGTGCAGCTGCCGGTTTCGGAGCTGGAGCAGCAGGGCGAACAGCCGCTTTAGGAGCTGGTGCCGGTTTAGCTTTTGGTGTTGCAACCTCGGACTGCGCCGGAGTTTTGGCCGCAGCTGCCGGTTTGGCAACCTTTGGTGTCTGAGCCTTGGCAGCGGTATCTTTTTTCGCTGTCTCGTCTTTTTCACCCCGTTTGATAGGGGAAGGTCTGGCTGCCAGTTTCATCCGGTGTGCCTTACCAACCACAGCGTTTTTGGAAACGCCAAGAAGTTTACCTATCTGCGAAGCACTATGGCCTTCGGACCATAGTTTTTTCAGAAGCTCAATGCGCTCTTCTGTCCAGTTCATCTAGACTGCCTTAACGAGTGGAAAGGATTCAATTATCGAAGCAGAAAACCAGCATATCCAGTCTCTGCGAATGACGGGATACCATATAGAATGACAAAGCCCGAGTCGAGTCTCACATCCGAAATATCTGACAAAACCTTTTTCTACAGGGAACAAACTATATTGTTTATCCACGATCAGAAATTTCCTGCTTCAAACGAAGGGTGACGGCTACCTGTTTGCCCCGGCCTTGTCAACCAGCTGTTCATCCATGCGGCCTGCTTTTTCATCAGAACTATACAGCGCGAACAGCAGAATTCGGGCAGACATCGGTGCCATCCCGGCCAGGTTTGATCAACCAGACGTGATCCCCAAAAAAACTCGACAGCAGGTTATTCGATCGCCCCGGTCGCCAGAATTTCTTCACTTCCGGCTTCAACAGTCGTAATTCCGTTTTCTTCTGGAGAAGACGCCTCCAGTGATGTCACCTTGTCAGTCAGTGTTTCCATCAGGATCTGGCGGATCATGCCGTTTGGCTTCAGGCCGCTGTCTTCCTGAAAGGCCTTGACGGCTGCCATGGTTTTGGGGCCGCTTTTCCCATCGGCCGTACCTTCCAGATACCCAAGCACGATCAACAGTTCCTGCGCTTTCTGAATATCTTCTTCAGGCAGTTCAATACCGGAGAAATAACGGGCAATCGAAACATGCCCGGCTTCTTCGGCCATATATTCTGCATTCTGTCCCGCACTGTCCACCTGATCCACATTGGCCCCGGTTTTTACCATCAGCTTGACCAGATCAGCATCTCCGGCAACCGAAGCCGCCATCAAGGCCGTCATGCCCAGACCATCGGTAATTTTTTGATCGGCACCGGACTCAATCAGAAAACCTGCGACAGAAGTATGACTGTTCAGGGCAGCAAGCATCAGCGCTGTCCAGCCATCGACATCCTGGCTATTGATATCAAATCCGGCTTCAACCATTTCCTTGATGACCGGCGCATCACCAGCCTCGGCCGCTGCAAACCACTGTTGTTCCAGCCTGGCGATCTCGTCCGTAACTGTTGCCTCTGTCTCGGCTGGCAAGATTGGTTCCCAGCTGTCCTTGAGCGTTTCGGCCAGCTGAACTTCCTCGTCGGTGAATCTCTCGGCCAGCTTTTCTTTCTGCTTGCCTGCCTCGACTATATTCTGGTCAGAGGCCAGAGCAAAATAGAGATAAGCGACAATCTTGTCTTTTTGCACCCCGCGCCCGGCAAGGTAGAGCTGCGCCAGCCCAAGCTGGGACTGAGGGTCCCCCTGATCAGCGCTCACCTGCCAATAGCGATAGGCTGCCGCATAATCCTTGGCATCATAGGCCTTCTGCCCGGCATCAAAGTCAGCCAACGCCAACACCGGGTGCAAGAACACCAGAGATATCATGAAGATCAGGCGCAGAAAAAAGACACGCCCGCCGTCAGTTAACTTCATTTACAACACCAAGAAATATTTCACACAACACTGCGATACAAGCAAAACAGGAATAAAACGACATCCCCTCTTATCGTGAACAAAACCCTGCCCTCTTGACCAGAGATCAGTTCCATTCCAGCGCCCATATTACAGAGATTTACGCCAGGCTCAAGCCGTTGCGTAATCTTCAGGACAAGGCTATACAGCTTTGATATTTTTATGGCAAAAAAAAGACCTTCGAATCAGCCTCTTGCCTTGTAATTATCCCTGAAGAAAACTTCTGATCACTCGAAAAGAGACCCCATGCAAAAGAAATACTGGCGGATTGGCGCTTTGGTCCTTCTTGGAGGGGTGTTTTTTATTGCCTATCGCCTTGTTATTATTGCCCCCCAAGAAACAGAAGAGGATAACCGCCAGGTCATCCGCGAGACCATCGGGGCCTTCGGCTCTCTCACCGCCCGGGGATTTGACCAGGTTGAAATCCTCTCCTCGCGGGAGATCCGTTTCCTCGCCAGCGGGGAACAGGAAGCCCAGGAACTCGAGGTCAGCCTGCAGGAATTCTGTGCGCTGCTCAGCAAAAACAGAGCCGGGAAAGACCCCGCCCCAGAAAGAAATAATACGGAAATTCAACTGAGCTATCATCATCGTCAAATTCCTGCCATTTCTGGTATCTATCTCTGTAAATAAACCATGAAAGCAGAGTGATCTTTTCGATGACATCCAAAGAAGAAATCCAGATCGGGACCGGCAACTGTGATGATCCTGTTCAGGTCGGACAGGCGCCGATCGGGGTGTTTGATTCCGGTTCGGGAGGGCTTACTGTTTTACAGGCCTTGCGCAGTTCCCTGCCTGAACGGGACTTTATCTATCTCGGCGATCACGCCCGCGCGCCCTATGGCCCAAAATCTGGTCCCGAGATCTATGACATGACCCGGGAGGGGGTCGATTTTCTGTTCAACCAGGGCTGTCGTCTGGTCATTCTTGCCTGCAACACCGCCTCGGCCATCGCCCTGCGCAAGCTGCAACAGGAATGGCTGCCCAGCCGTGCGCCAGACAATCGTATTCTCGGTGTACTGGTGCCGATGGTCGAAGCCATTACCGACCGCCCCTGGATCCGCTGGGAACAGCATCCGCAACAAGATCTGGAAGGCACCGTAGCGATTTTTGCCACCGAAGCCACCGTCCGCAGCCAGACCTATGTGGTCGAAATCAACAAGCGTGCCCCCCGGCTCAAGATCGTCCAGCAGGCCTGCCCCGCGCTTGTTCCGGCCATCGAAGGCCGCGAAGGTCCCGAAGCCCTGCGCAACCTTGTGACAGGTTATGTCAGCCAGTTGCTGGAACAGAGCCCGGAATTGCCCAGCTGGATCATGCTCGGCTGCACCCACTACCCTCTGCTGAAAGAACTGTTTGACGATGCCGCGAAAGGCCTGACAGGAAAACAGATCCCGCTGCTCTGTCAGGCGAGTATTTCCGCCGACAGCCTCGGCGATTACCTCCACCGCCACAGCCACCTCGCCAGTCTGCAACACAGCATCAAACCCGAAGATAACCATCCGGCGGCCCGGCTGCTCTACACCACTGGAGACCCAAAAGTCATCGCCACTGCAACCGAAGTCTTTCTGCCCGTCAGCGCAACCGAAAACGGGCAGCAGGAAAACTGGCAACAGGCGCTGTTAAGCTGACTCAGACTCAGGCTGCGTCGTGGAAGATCAGACCCAGTGTATGGCGTTGTCCACTGCGCAGGCGGCTGACGCCGTGGCGCATGGTGACACGGTAGCTGCCGCGGGTGCCCTGTTTCGGGCGATGACGTACCGGAAAGATCACGGCGTCCCCCTGATACAACGGCACGACTTCGGCACGGGATTGCATGCGCGGGCGTTGTTCGGTCAGCACCAGTTCACCCCCGGTAAAATCCTCATCAGGTTTTGACAAAAGACAGGCAACCTGAAGGGGGAAAAGCAGCTCGCCATAGACATCCTGATGCAGGCAGTTGTAATCGCCAGCCCCATATTGCAGCAGCAGCGGCGTCGGTTTGTGCTGCCCGGCCTGATGACAGCGTTCCAGAAAATCAGCCAGCTCGACCGGGAAACGCGCCTCAATTCCCATGGTGTCGTGCCAGCTGTTGGCAATCGGCGCCAGCACCCGGTAAAGATCCTGGCGCAGTTGCGCGATGATCGGCGGCAGGGGATAGGCATAGTACTGATATTCACCCTGCCCAAAGCCATGGCGCGCCATCACCACCCGGCTGCGAAATTGCTCTGCCTGCGGGTAGCCGCTGGACAGATCCCGACAAACCTCGGCCGACAGCAACCCCGGCAGCAGGGCGTAGCCATCTCTGTTCAGATCCTGCGCAATATCTGTTGTTGAAAAGCGATCCCCGCTGTCCGATCTGGTCGCAGAGTGCTGGTTTACGACTGCTTCGTCCCTCATGCCGCTGTTCCCGCTTCGCGTTCAAGCAGGCTGCGCTTGCGCTCGATGCCCCAGCGATAGCCTGACAACGCCCCATCGTTGCGCACCACGCGGTGACAGGGAATAGCAACCGCCAGATGGTTGGCAGCACAGGCCGAAGCCACCGCTCGCACCGCCTTGGGCGCCCCGATTTTTTCGGCAACCTCCGAATAGCTCACCCTTGTACCCAGCGGGATTTCGCTCAGCGCCTGCCAGACCCGCTGCTGAAACGCCGTGCCCCGGATATCCAGTGGCAGATCAAGCCCAACCCGAGGGTCATCAACAAAGCCGATCACCTGTGCGACCCACTGTTCGAACGCGCCCTCCCCGCCCCTGAGCGTTGCCTTGGCAAAACGGTCCTGCAGCTCGTGCACCAGCACTTCCGGATCATCGCCCAGCGATATGGCACAGAGCCCCTTTTCGCTGGCGGCAACCAGAATAGAGCCCAATGAACACTCACCCAGAGCAAAGCGGATTTCCATCTGCTCGCCGCCTTTGCGATAGGTCGAAGGTTTCATGCCCAGCAGCTTTCCAGTGTTGGCATAAAACCGCCCGTTCGAGTTAAATCCGGAATCATAGATTGCTTCGGTAATACTGCCACCTTGTTGCAGTTCAGCGCGGACCCGTTCGGCCCGCTGTGCGCTGGCATAGGCTTTGGGTGTCACCCCGACCAGCTGTTTGAACACCCGGTGGAAATGAAAGCGGCTCATCCCAGCGACTTCCGCCAGCGCCTCAAGATCGGGCAGTTCCTCGGCCTCGGCAATCAGACGACAGGCTTTTTCCACCGCCTGTGCCTGACGGACTTCGCGTTTTTCCTCATTGGGACGACAGCGTTTGCAAGGGCGAAACCCGGCTTTTTCTGCCGCCGCACAGCTGTCGTAAAAGGCGACATTCTCCCGTCGCGCCAGACGCGCAGCACAAGAGGGGCGACAGTAAACCCCGGTGGTCAGCACGGAATAGAAAAAGACGTCATCCGCCGCCTTGTCCCGCGCGACAACGGCGGCCCAACGACTGCTTTCATCAGAAAAACCGGAGGTCTTTTCCAATAGTCTCACCTGTGATCTGTCACTCATTGTCTGCGTCTCCTTATTCCACTTCCCTTTGTCGGGATCGCCATAAGGATGACACTAGATCGCGGGTCCGAGCTGCGAACTCCGAATCTTGCGCTTGAATTCATTTTCCCCTGAAACAGCCGAACACGCCACCCCGATCTTGAGCCTTTGTTCAACGTCGGGGAAATTACGGATTACCGGACAAGAACCGGAGTTTTCTTCTCCTCTTCTACCTCCAGTCTGCAGCAACGCCATATCGGCACCAACCAATCTGACAAAAGGAACTCATCAGATGAACAGACTGGAAAATCGGGTCGCAATTATTACCGGGGCAAGCTCGGGCATTGGTCGGGCAACCGCCCTGCTCTTTGCATCCGAGGGAGCCAGAGTTGTGGTCGGCGCCCGCCGTCAGAACGAACTGGACACTCTTGTTACAGAAATCAAAGACGCAGGGAGTCAGGCAGTGGCCATAGCCGGAGATGTCAAGGACGAGGCCTATGCCAAAGCGCTGGTCGAAACCGCAACCGGGCTTTACGGCGGACTGGATATTGCCTTTAACAACGCCGGAACACTCGGGGCCATGGGACCGACAAGCGAGGTTACCCTCTCCGGCTGGCATGATACGCTGGAAACCAACCTCACCTCGGCTTTTCTCGGATCCAAGCACCAGATCCCGGAGCTGCTCAAAAGCAGAAACGCTTCTTTGATCTTCACCTCGACCTTTGTCGGTTACAGCGCGGGCATGCCCGGCATGGCCGCCTATGCCGCCGCGAAATCCGGCCTGATCGGCCTGACCCAGTGCCTTGCTGTCGAACATGGACCGCAGGGCCTGCGGGTCAATGCCCTGCTGCCTGGCGGCACCGACACACCTATGGGCAGGTCTGTGGCTTCTGACCCCGATACGGAAGCTTTCATCAAGAGCCTGCACGGCCTCAAGCGTCTGGCAGAGCCGGAAGAGATTGCCCGGTCAGCGCTCTATCTGGCATCGGATGATGCCAGCTTTGTCACCGGCACCGCCCTGCTGGTTGATGGCGGTGTTTCCATAAACAAGACCTGACAGAAGAATTGTAGGCGTATCAATTGGTACGCCTACAGTTGTGTTAATCCCTTTACGTTTATTCTGCGCCAACATTTTCTTGTCTGGAGAAATAAGCTGATAACCTATGTATCAGTCTTTCATGGCAAAGATTGTTCAAAGAAATAACAACACTTTTCTAAATCAAATTCATAATCAAATTGGTCCTTAAAGAAATGCGCTTCAAGTTGGCCTATCGGGTAAGAATCATACATAGGATTATCAGAATCAATCTTAAATAATTTCTGATATACAGATATGTCCATATAGGGAAGATCGGTTTCTCCGAGGAGTTTTTCATCCTCATTCCTAAAATATATTATGTATTGTCTCAATGTTACTTTGGGCATTTTCTCGTATGTATCCAACTGAGCATCACACTTTCGGACATCATATTTTAAAGGTTTCTCAAGTCACCTTCCGTCTGGCATCAACGGCTTACCTTATCATCCAATATAATTGGGGAGACAGGTAATACCCACAGTTGCACGAGGGGAATAAGTTGAGTGAGCACAATTATACAATCAATAGCCTATGGGACTATAAAAATGAGAAAAATTGATTAAACAGAACTATTCAAGCCTTATATCCCTTATTGATTTATCCTAGGCGAAACGTTTGGCCCCGGTCACGCAAAGCGCCACGGCAGCAGCAACCAGAACCATTGCCCAGCCCACGGTTTCCTGTAACAGAACTGCCGCCAGAACCAGACCGAAAAACGGCTGCAGCAACTGCAGTTGCCCGACCGCCGCAATACCGCCCTGGGCCAGTCCCCGGTACCAGAAAACAAAGCCGAGCAGCATGCTGAACAGCGAGACATAGGCCAGCCCGAACCAGGCAAGCTGTCCTTGACCGGCAAAAGATTCAGGACGACTGACATAGGTCAGAGGCAGCGTAATCGGCATGGAGAGCACCAGTGCCCAGCTGATGACCTGCCACCCGCCCAGCCGACGCGACAGCCTGGCCCCTTCGGCATAACCAAGGCCGCAGACCACAATCGCCACCAGCATCAAGGCACAGCCGATCAACGCCTCGGGAGACAGGGGCCCTGCCGAAGTGACACCGGACAGACTGAGGGCAAAACCGATCACCAGCCCACTGCCCAGACAGGAGAAAATCCAGAAGGCTGGACCGGGCCGCTCATCCCCGCGCAGGATGCCGAAGATCGCCGTCATCAAAGGCAACAGCCCCACAAAGACAATCGACTGGGTGGTCGGAATGTATTGCAGTGCATAGGCGGTTAACAGGGGGAAACCGATAACCACGCCGAACGAGACTACAATCAGGGAAACCAGATCGCCTTTCACCGGACGCTTCACCGCAAAAGCCTTCAAGACGACAAGCGCCAGCAACGCGGCAATACTCGCCCGCGCCAATGTCAGAAACACCGGATCAAAATCTGCCACCGCTATTCTGGTCGCTGGCAGGGAACCACTGAAAATCAGCATCCCGATAAAACCGTTGATCCACCCGCTGTTTTTGCTGTTCATCTGAAAACCGCTTTCTTCTGTCAGTGTCACCTTTACATCCTGCGCTCGGCCATAAGCCTCACCGCAGTTGTTACACCATCGTCTATAACTTGCTCCGGTGCTTCTCCCCAGATACAATCCAGTACAATTCAATCAAACTGTACTGGACACAATAGCAGTACAAAGCAGGAATAAGCCGCCGTGAAAATCCAGGAAACCTTACCTGAGTCAACAGATACCCTGGTGGTACAGGTCATGCAGGTGATCCGGCAACGCATCGCCGGGCGCAGTCTGGCCTCTGGCGAAAAGTTGCCTTCGATCCGCCATCTCGCCGACAGACTGCGGGTATCAAAATCGACGGTTGTCGAGGCCTATGACCGACTGGTGGCCGAAGGCATCATCCAGCCCCGGCGGGGATCGGGTTTTTATGTCACAACCCAGCTTCCGCCCCTCAGTCTTGCCGAAATCGGGCCGAAGCTGGACCGCGCGGTTGATCCCTTCTGGGTGTCCCGGCAATCGCTTGAAGCGGACGAGAGTTTTCTCAAGCCAGGCTGTGGCTGGTTGCCTCCCGACTGGATGCCCGAAGAAAGCCTTCGCCGCGGCTTGAGAACCCTCGCCCGCAGCAACAGCGCGATCCTGACAGATTATGGTTCTCCCTTGGGGCTTCCCGCCCTGCGATCCCTGCTCGCCCGACGGATGGATGCTGTTGGGATCGATGCCAGCCCAGATCAGATCCTGTTAACAGAATCAGGCACACAGGCCATTGATCTGCTCTGCCGTTTTTTACTTGAACCCAGCGATTGTGTGCTGCTGGACGATCCCTGTTATTTCAATTTTCACGCCCTGTTGCGGGCGCATCGGGTCAAGGTTGTCAGTGTCCCCTACACCCGCAACGGCCCGGACCTGGACCTCTTTGAACAGGCCCTGAAAAACCATACGCCCCGCCTTTACATCACCAATTCAGCCCTGCATAACCCGACCGGGGCAAGTCTGTCTCTCCCCGTTGCTCACCGTCTGCTCAAGCTGGCGGAACAGCACGATCTCAGGATTATCGAGGACGACATCTTTGCCGATTTCGAACAGGCCCCAAGCCCGCGCCTTGCTGCGCTAGACGGGCTGGAGCGGGTGGTCCACATCGGCAGTTTTTCCAAAACGCTTTCAGCTGCTGTACGTTGCGGTTTTATCGCCGCGCGCCCGGAATGGATTGAAAACCTGATCGACCTGAAGATCGCCACCACCTTTGGCAACGGGCACTTCTCGGCGGAGCTGGTCCTCAACATTCTGCAAAACGGCAGTTACCGGAAACATATGGAAGAACTGCGCAAGCGTTTGTCCCAGGCCATGAAACAGACCAGTGACCGCCTGGGTAACCTTGGTATCATCCCCTGGATCGAACCCGGTGCAGGTCTGTTTTTGTGGTGCAGCCTGCCCGAAGGACAGGATGCCGCAGATATCGCCCGCAAAACCCTTGCCCAGAATATCATCCTTGCCCCCGGTAATGTTTTCAGCCAGTCCGGCAATGCCAACAGGTTCCTGCGTTTCAATGTCGCCCAGTCGCTTTCCCCGCGCCTGTTCGAGGTACTGGTAACCGCCCTCGCCCGCTAATCATCCAAAGCCGGACCCTGCAAATTGTTTCACTGGGAACTCCCAAGAGGACAAAGGGCCCATTTCCTGATGGAAATGAGCCCTGTACCATGTTCAGATCACTTGAAAAGTCAGGAAGCCAGAATGTTCCTGAACTGCCAGGGATCGCTGGTGTCGATCTCTTCGTTGAAATGATCCCAACGGGTCGAAAGTGGGGTCCAGTCGGTGTAATGTCCTTCGACCGGGCCAAGATAGGGTCGCTGCACTTCAAGACAGCGCTTGTGATCCATCTCGTCAGTCTCGACAATCCCGGCTTCCGGGTTTTCCAGTGCCCAGACCATGCCAGCCAGAACCGCCGAGGTGACCTGCAGGCCGGTCGCGTTCTGGAACGGTGCCAGAGTACGGGCCTCCTTGATCGAGAGGCGGGAGCCATACCAGTAAGCGTTCTTGGCATGGCCATACAGCAGGACGCCCAGCTCGTCCACACCATCGACGATCTCGTCTTCTGACAGAATTTTCATAACCTTCTGCTGCGCACCCGAGCCAAAGATCTCGTGCACACTGAGAACGGCCTGATCACAGGGATGATAGGCATAGTGACAGGTCGGGCGATAGTCAGGTGTCGCTGCATCCCCGACCGTATAGTAGTCAGAGATCGAGATTGCCTCGTTGTGCGTCACCAGAAAACCATACTGGGGGCCAGGTGTCGGGCACCAGGTATGAACCCGGGTCAAGGCACCGGGATAGGTGATATAGATCGCGGCCTGACAGCCCTTGTCATGTTTGTGGGCATTTTCCGGCATCCACTTTTCATGGCTGCCCCAACCAAGCTCAGCAGGCTGGAAGCTCTCGGAAATGAAGCCCTCGACCGACCAGGTATTGATAAAGGTACCGATGGGTTTTGGCTCGCGCACATACTGGGTGTCGCGCTCGGCAATATGGATGCCCTTGACGCCAAGGGACTGCATCAGGCTGGCCCAGCCTTCACGGTTCTGTGGCTGCTCACATTCCTGCCCGGTGTCCCGCGCGATATGCATCAGCGCTTCCTTGACGAACCAGGACACCATGCCCGGGTTGGCGCCACAACAGGAAACGGCTGTGGTTCCACCGGGATTGGCCCGCTTTTCAGCGCGCACAGTTTCACGCAAGGCATAGTTGGTACGCTCGGCCGGGGAAGCATCTTCGTTGAAGTAAAAACCGGGCCAGGGTTCGACCACCGTATCGATGTAAAGGGTGTTCAGATCCCGGCAGTGTTTCATGATATCGAGAGAGCCGGTATCGACGGAGAGGTTCACACAAAAACCCTGTTTGTCACCAGAAGTGTTGGCGGCAAAAAAGCCATCAAGGATTTCGCGGTAATTGTCTTCGGTCAAAGACTTCTTGTGAAACTTCACCCCGCGCTGGGCCAGAAAGTTTGCATGCTCATCCGAAGGATCAATCACATGGATCATATGGGAATCGTATTCAAAGTGGCGTTCGATCAGGGGCAGAACCCCGCGGCCAATAGAACCGAACCCGATCAGAACAATGGGACCGGAAATTTTTCCATATACTGGGTATGTCATGATTTTTTGCTCCACTGCCCTCAAGCTGCGTGATCCGTTACGCAAGACAGATTCTAATGTTACGCCCAAGTGCAGCCATGCCACGGAGGTATCGGATCGCGGGAGGTGGCAATACCGCAAAAATCTTTATCCTGTCATCACACGCCCGACAGAAACCTGCTGCTCACAGACCCTGCATTACCCGGCGGCAACTCTGGCGACGCTTGGACCACAAGCAGGCAACAATTGCAAGATTTTGCTGCCCCGGAAATATAATTTCAACAGCACAACCACAGTTCATTAAATGTAATTTTCTTTCTTTTTTTCACACTAATGAAAAAATGTGTTTGTTTTTTCATTTAATTCTGCCTTTATATTTCCAGCAAAACAAACCCTGATCACTTCGGGGAGCAGAATACAGGAAACAGCTTGAATGGCGCGGCCCAAGGCAGAAAACACTCTTGAAGAAGAATCCGTCACTCTGGGGCAACAGATCCGGGATCTGCGCAAAGCCAAGCGCATGTCCGTGACGAACCTGGCAGAAAAAATTGGCAAATCAGTTGGTTACATCAGCCAGATCGAACGGGGCATTTCAGCGGTTTCCATTCCCATTCTCAACAAGATCTCCGAAGCACTCGAGGTTCAGAACTCCTGGTTCTTTCACGGTACCGCTGTCGCAGACCCGACTGAACAAGCCCATGTTGTGCGTAAACAAAACCGCCGCAAGCTGAATTTTACCGGCACAGGCATGGTCGAGGAACTGCTTTCCCCTGACCTTGGTGGCGACGTCGAGATGATCATGGGGACCTTCCAGCCCGGTGCCGCCACCGGAGAGATCCAGATCGCCCGCGAAGTGGTTGAAGAATCCGGATACGTCGTCAGCGGCACCATTATCGTCGAGATTGCCGATAAAAGTTTCACGCTGCATGCAGGCGACAGTTTCAAGATCAACCGCGGCGAGTTTCACCGTACCCACAACCCCGGGCCAGAGGTGGCAGAAGTCATCTGGATCATGTCTCCTCCGTTTTACTAGGCCCGTTTTATTACCCCGTTTCATGAAGCGCCACGATCAAAAAAGAACAAAATCAGACCTGACAACAGGCCGTAAACCAGAAACCAAGCAGAAGTTTTCAACGCCCTTGGCGGGATCAGCCCCCAAGGTTTTGTTACAGGATCAAAAGATGGCTACAGAACACCCCTCAACTGCCCCCGCTGCAAAAAAACTTCCCGCCCACGCCCAAGTTGTCATTATCGGCGGCGGTGTCGTCGGCTGCTCTGTGGCCTATCACCTGACCAAGCTTGGCTGGAAAGACGTTGTGCTACTGGAACGCAAACAGCTGACCTGTGGCACCACCTGGCATGCCGCCGGGCTGGTCGGACAGCTGCGAGCGACAGAAAACCTGACCAAAATGGCGAAATACACCGCCGATCTCTACAAAAACCTCGCCGCCGAAACCGGGCAGGAAACCGGGTTGCGCCATACGGGATCGGTCTCTGTCGCCCAGACCATCGGACGGCTGGAAGAACTCAAACGCGGCGCTTCCATGGCGCGGAATTTTGGTCTGGAAGTCGAGGTCATCACCCCGGAACAGGTGCTTGAGCATTACCCCATCGCCGATGTTTCCAACATCATTGGCGGTGTGTACCTGCCCGGTGATGGCCAGACCAACCCGATCGATACAACCCAGGCCCTGGCCAAGGGCGCGCGCATCGGTGGTGCAACCATCATCGAAGGCATCAAGGTTGAAGATGTGATCACCGCTGG
Organism: Kiloniella laminariae; assembly: GCF_027214005.1. Classification (GTDB taxonomy): domain Bacteria; phylum Pseudomonadota; class Alphaproteobacteria; order Kiloniellales; family Kiloniellaceae; genus Kiloniella; species Kiloniella laminariae_A. Next base: position 392,387 of record NZ_JAPWGY010000001.1, on the reverse strand, counting down.
TGGCAAAGTTACCGGAGTAGTCACTGATCAGGGCGAAATCACCGCCGAGGTCGTGGTCAACTGTGGCGGCATGTGGGCGCGACAGATCGCCAGAAAAGTCGGCGTCAATGTGCCGCTACATGCCGCAGAACACTATTACATCGTCACCGAACCGATTGCGGATCTGCCAAAGCTGCCAACCTTGCGTGATCCCGATGGCTATAACTACTACAAAGAAGATGCCGGCAAGCTGTTGATCGGCTGCTTTGAACCCAATGCCGTTCCCTGGGGCCACAAAGGCATTCCCGAAAGCTTCTGCTTTGACGAACTGCCAGAGAACTGGGACCAGTTCACCCCCGCTCTGGAAAACGCCATGGCGCGTATACCCCTGCTGGAAAGCGCCGGGATCCACACCTTCTTCAACGGCCCGGAAAGTTTCACCCCCGACAACCGTTTCTATCTGGGTGAATCGCCAGAGCTGAAAAATTTCTATGTCGCCGCAGGCTTTAACTCGACCGGTATCCAGTCTGCAGGGGGCGCGGGCAAGATGCTGGCCGACTGGATCGTGCGCGGTCACTGCCCGGTTGATATGTGGGATGTGGATATCCGCCGCGTCCAGCCCTTCCAGGGCGGTGACAAGTACCTTTACGATCGCACCACCGAAGCCCTTGGTCTGCTCTATGAAATGCACTGGCCTTACAAACAGCCCAAAACCAGTCGCAACATAAAACGCTCACCAATCCATGACCGTCTGGAAAAAGCCAATGCCTGTTTCGGCGAGATGGCGGGATGGGAGCGGGCCAACTGGTTTGCCCCCGCAGGCGTCGAGCCAAAGTACGAATACTCCTGGGGGCGTCAGAACTGGCATGAGTACTGTGGCGCCGAATGTAAAGCTGCCCGTGAAAACGTCACCCTGTTTGACATGAGCTCTTTCGGCAAGTTCATGGTCCAGGGCAAAGACGCGGTCAAGGTGCTCAACAACATCTCTGGTGCCAACGTCGATGTTGCCAACGGCAAGATGGTCTACACCCAGTGGCTTAACGAACGCGGCGGGATCGAGGCGGATCTGACCGTCACCCGGCTGGAAGACAACAAGTTCATGGTCCTGTCATCCGGCGGCACCCAATACCGTGACTGGAATTATCTGACCCGCAATATTCCCGAAGACAGTCACTGCATCGCCACCGATGTGACTTCGGGCTATGCCCTCTTCGCGGTGATGGGACCGAACAGCCGCAAGCTGCTGAACAAGGTCACCCCGACCGACCTGTCTAACGAAGCTTTCCCTTTTGGCACCTGTCAGGAAATCGATCTGGGCTATGCCCGCATTCTGGCCGGACGCATCACCTATGTCGGGGAACTGGGCTGGGAGCTTTATATTCCGAGCGAGTTTGCCATTCATGTCTACGACACGCTGATGGAAGCTGGGGCAGAGTTCGACCTCAAGCCCGGCGGCATGCACGCGGTCAACACGCTGCGTCTGGAAAAAGGCTTCCGCCACTGGGGTCATGAAATCTCTGACGAGGAAACCGTGCTCGAAGCCGGGCTTGGATTTGCCGTGGCCTGGGACAAACCGGGCGGCTTTATCGGCCGTGACGCCCTGCTGGCACAAAAGGGGAAACCCTTGGGCAAGCGTATGGTCTCGCTCAAACTCGATAATCCCGATGCGATGATGTATCACAACGAACCGATCTATAAAGGTGACAGGATTGTCGGCAAGGTCACTTCGGGCATGTACAGCCACACATTGGGCACCACCATCGGCATGGGCTATGTCCACAACGAAGCCGGTGTTACTGCGGACTGGATCAGTGAAGATGACTTCGCTGTTGAAATTGCCTGTGAGCGTTTCAAAACCAGCCTGTCACTGAAACCGCTCTACGATCCAAAGGCAGAAAGGGTGAAGGTCTGATCAGATCAGCCATGGGCCAGCCAGTCCACACCTTCACACCTCTGCCAGATTATGGGGATCTCCCCTGCTGGTTTGTAGAGCCCAGTCGGGCCTGAAGCCCGGCAGTTCCACCCCTGTCTTCAGCCTCCAAACGGGGACAGGGGTGGCGACTGTTCAAGTCTGGACCAACTGCCGCAGCAGCCTTCGGGCTGTTGCGGTATTTTTCTGATAGAAAAGATCAGGAACAACACTCGATAAAATATTACGCAGAGCTTGCTGCTCTGATCACCAACTCAGGCGGGTTCTGTCAAGTTCAACCTTGCTGACGGGCCATCGCACTCGCCACGCAGGATTCGACAAAACATCCCTGGCTTTCCTCTTTTGCCAAAGCCGGTTTTGCAGACGCCTGGTTTTTTGATTTCTCACCCGGATTTTCAGCAAAATCACCCAGGCAGTACTCCTCTGGACGCAGTAAAAGAACCGGCAGGTTTCTCAAGAGTCGATATTCATTACTGCTCATGGCAGACACGGCGTCGAGCGCGGTTAACAAAGCCCGACTTTCCTTTACACCTGCCACCATACCTTTTATCTCCGACTTTGTTCGGGACAACTGACTTGCGCCCGGCCCCGTCCCCCTGACAATACCTTCGCCCATCAGTAGCAGGGCAAAGGGTAATTCACTGAATCCCACCCGGATTTTGACCAACAACCAAAACTGGATTGAGCAGGTTATGTGGCATCCAGGTTGACTTACCACCCCAATCAACTAATAAGTGTGTATACTAAGAGAAACATCCACCAAGACAAACCCTAGGAAATAAGGGTACTGTTTTTTGTAAATAACTGCGTTATTTTCTAATCGAGCAATCCCAACTCTTGAGCCCGACGAACAGCCGCCGGACGAGATTGAGTACCAAGCTTGTGCAAAATTCCAGTGATAAGCTCGTTAATATAAGCCTCTGACTTATCAAGCGCCGCAGCAATTTCTCTCGAAGACATCCCGTAAGAGGCCATGGTCAGAACTTGTTTCTGCCGGTATTTCAACTGAACATTTTGATCATTGAAAATATCAAGTGCCACTTGATGGAAACATTCAGAAATAACTTTTGCATAGGCCATTATCCCGGCAGGCAGTTCTTTTAGGTTTTTGTTTTCTTTCGTTCTGGCAGCTGCAATCGTCATAATGGCTTTTGCCTTTGCATCTGACTTCAGGGGGGTCGTCAGGCCATTAAAGATTCCATAGCTTGCCGCTTCATCAAAAAAAACCTGATGCTCCCCTGTAAACTCCGGCATACAAGCGGACCAGAAAAACGTGTCATTTTTATTGAATGCCTCGACAAAGACCGGATCAATCTGGTCGTACCCCTTCTGAAAATAGACAATTTTCCAAGCTTCACTAAAGGTGTAAATTGACACCTCTACCGCTACACTGTTTTTTGTAAAACGCACGTAGGCGAATTGTTGAAAGCCAAGCTTGTGAATAACTTTAGTAAATGTTTCGCGTAAGTCAGGCGTGGTTTTACACCTTTTCAGCTCCGTAACAGACCAAACCAGATCCGCGTATTTCATACCATATCTTTCCACAAAAAAAGAGAACGCCTCACCCTATATTGCTAGGGTAAGGCGCGACAAGTGATAACGTGACGAATCACTCGTTAACCGAGATTTTTCAACCGATTATTCTAGCTGGCAATTTTATAGTTTTCCGGAAAAACACTACTGACAACAGGTTGAAAAAGTACCGGTTCCCAAAATTCAGCCTTTTCTCTGACAGCAAGCAAAGCATCAACAGAGATTTCTCCAGCGATTGCCACCGCCTTGATTTCCTTCTGACCGTCAATCTGTCGTTGTGGTTCACCAAGACGTTCATAGGGCCAGTTGGCCCGCTTGACCAAACGCTCCATCCGCAAATCCGTCACGGTAATGATTTTACTCAAGCCCCGCGACAGACCAAACTCGATCATGGCCAGAAACAGTTCATAGGTCGTTCTGGACAATTCCGCCTCCCCCCGGCTACGGAGCAGGGCAGTATCGACAGAAAAGCGACTTGATTCCATGATGTCCTGGGAAGCGGGACAGGCCCTGCCAGACAACAAGGCGGGAAAGGTATCCCGCAACATATTCGCCCCCATCGAGGGCAGAAGCCTGACACAGGCAGAGACAGTACCGTCCCCCTCCTGTTTGATCAGATAGGTCGGAGACTGGTCATCGTAACTGTCTCGCTCCATCTGGTTTTCCCCCGGGACCCAACCCAGACGTTCACAGAAAACCCGATAGCGCAGCGCAAACATAGAGTTGATCTGACTTTTAAAATTGCTGTGCTGTTGAGGATCAATTTGGAAAAACATTTTTCTCTCCTTTGGTTTACAAGAGAGAAAAATATACTTCAGATTAAACCAGAGGTTACATTCCAGATATAATGCAACAGTCGTGCTTACTGTTAAACGGACACGCCATCACCCGGCACCCTGGTCCTCGACACTTCTCGGTAGAGATAAAGTTCCGCCACAACCAGGTTGATTACCCAGGCCGCCCAGGACTGGATAATATAACCCGTCATGAAATCATAGCCCAACGCCGGAGCTATCGGCAGACCAAGGCGCAGGGTAATCGCCGCAGCTGTCAGAGCAAAAGAGCGGATCATCCAGCGGCGATGTTCGGCGTAGCGTCCGGCCCACACAGTCTGATACCCCTTGCCCGTGACATAGAGCCAGATCAGCGCCAGCGTGGCAAAACCCGCCACCGCCACAGGTCCAGCCAGAGTCGTCCAGGCAACGATAAAGCCACCAACACCACCCAGCAACACAGCCATCATGTAAATGCGCCCACTCCAGCGGTGCAGCCCTGGCCAACGATTTCGCAGAGAACCCACAAACTGCCAAGGGCCGATCAACAAGGCGATCAGGCTGCCCAACACATGCGCCAGAAACGCAGGCTTGTGAGCATTGAAATTTTCCATGATTTCGGGCCCCACATGCGGGGGATCAGGCAAAAGGAAACGGGTCGAGAGCAAGGCGATGACCGTTGCCGATACTGTCAGGATCAGCCAACCGATTTTTTTCCCAATCCGCCAAAGCCGGATTTGCCAGATCCATATTTATCCGAGCCAGATCTATCCATCTCTCGCCCGTTTGCTGCCGTTTCCCCAGTTCCGGGGCGGTTTATCTGGTCACCCTGCAGTGCCATCTGCGCATCTCCTCTTGCTTGCTTCCTCCCTTTCGGGACGCGAATGCACTAGAGGATTATCCAGTCCTGGATATTATTCCAGATCATATCTATTATATTTATCATGAACAAAACTGATAATAGTGATGTTGACCTGAACTTGCTCAGGATATTTCAGGCCATCTATGCCGAGCGCCACATCACCCGTGCCGCCGAACGTCTGGGCATGACCCAGTCCGCCGTCAGCCACGCCCTGCAACGCCTGCGCCACAGTCTGAATGACCCGTTGTTTATCCGGGCAAAAAACGGGGTCGAACCCACGGCCCGTGCAGACGAGATCATCCTGCCCCTGCAACAGTCCCTGAGCCAGATTACCCGGACCCTGCAACAGCCTTCCTCTTTTGATCCCGCGACCTCGCAGCGGCATTTTCATTACGGTCTGCCTGACCACGCCGTTGCCCGCTATGCCCCGATGATCCTGAAACGTTTTGCCGAACAGGCGCCGGGCCTTGCCCTCAGCCTCTATCACGAGCCCCTGCCCCGTCTGCTTGATATGATCGAGGACCAACGCATGGATATGGCCGCCTGTGTCTGCCGGGAACTGCCGCCGCGCTTTCGCGCAGCCCGCCTGTTCAAAAGCCGTCATCTGGTCATCGCCGCCCACAGTCACCCGGAAATTCAGGGGTCACTCTCGCTGGATCAATACCTTGCCGCCCGCCATATCATCTATTCCGGCAGCGGAAAACACGACAGTTATGTTGACAGTATCCTGCAACAACTGGGACATAAACGCCACGTCGCCGCCTCAATCGCCAGCCACATGGCCAGCCCGGTGATGGTCGCCGACAGTGACCTGATTGCCACCACAACGATGGAGCTGGCCGGCCCCTTTATCGAACGCTATCAACTCCAGCATTTCGAAGTCCCGTTTGCCATCCCCGACATCGAGGTCCAGCTGATCTGGCACCAGCGCCACGACCGCGACCCCGGCCATATCTGGCTCCGCGACCTGACTTTCGAACTGACGCGGGATGTGTAAGAAAAAAATATCGAACACTCTCACCCGCCGCAAAATCACCTTATTCCTGCCCTGATACGCGCCACGGTTGCTTTTACTGTCTCCGGCAACAGAGACATAAACCAGACAGGGCAGGAAAAATCATGGCAACAGATCAGAATGGAAGAACAGGCCGGCAATCCCGCAGGGTGCAGGTGCTTATGCGGAGTGTGGCCATATCAACGCTCTTGTTCGTGGCGGCTTGCGGACAACGCGAGCAGGAAATTGCCCAGCGCGACACCTCCTCGCTGTTACCGCCCCCGCCAGTGGCCCCGATCAGCAAACAATCTGCCGAACCTCTCCTCGAAGCCGAACAGGGCCGTGCCCTGACCCTTGCGACTGGACAGTCTTTTTACGACAGCGCCTTTCCCGCGCCAGAAGAAAACCGTGAGAATTACAAGCGTCCTGAAGACAACCCGGTCAAGCAGGTGGTCAAGGACCCGGTTTCAACCTTTTCCATCGATGTCGACACCGGCGCCTATGCCAACACCCGGCGTTTTATCGAAGACGGGTACCTACCCCCAGTGGATGCGGTGCGGGTCGAAGAGCTGATCAACTATTTCTCCTATGACTATCCCCTGCCCGACAGCCGGGAGCAGCCTTTCAGCGTCACCACCGAAGTCGCGCCCACGCCCTGGAATGCCAGGACCAAACTGGTGCACATCGGCCTCAAGGCCTTTGACATTCCGACAGAACAGCGGCCCGCCGCCAATCTGGTGTTTCTGGTCGATGTTTCCGGCTCCATGCATGCCACCGACAAACTGCCGCTGCTGCAATCCTCGCTTCGCCTGATGGTCAACAAGATGACGGCAGCAGACCGGATTTCTCTGGTTACCTATGCGGGATCGACCGAAGTCGTTTTGCCCGCCACATCAGGGGCCGAAAAAGCCAAAATCATGGCCGCGATTGACCAGTTGACCGCCGGGGGCAGCACCAATGGCGGTGCGGGTATCCGCCTCGCCTATGCCGAAGCCCAGAAAGAGTTTATCAAGGGCGGCATCAACCGCATTCTGCTGGCAACCGATGGGGACGTAAATGTCGGCACCGTCGATTTTGATGACCTGAAAAAGCTGATCGAAGGCAAGCGCAAAAGTGGGGTATCCCTGACAACTCTTGGCTTTGGCACGGGCAACTACAACGATCACCTGCTGGAGCAGCTCGCCGATGCAGGCAATGGCAACCACGCCTATATCGACAGCCTGTCCGAAGCGCGCAAGGTGCTGGTCGAAGAGCTGTCCTCGACCCTGATCACCGTCGCCAAGGACGTTAAATTGCAAGTCGAGTTCAACCCGTCAGTGGTCGCCGAATACCGCCTGGTCGGCTATGAAAACCGCCAGCTCCAGCGCGAGGACTTCAACAACGACAAAGTCGATGCCGGGGAGATCGGCGCCGGACACACCGTCACCGCGCTTTATGAAATCGCGTTGGTCGGGTCAGACGGGCTCAGTGTCGATCCATTGCGTTATGGACAAAAACCGGGAGAAAGCGAAGGAACTTCTGGCAAAGGGGCAGATGCTTCCAATCTCAATAACGAGCTCGCCTTCTTGCGGGTGCGCTACAAAGCCCCTGAGGAAGAAACCAGCAAGCTGATGGAGTTTCCAATCCACCGCGACCAGATCCTGAGTGAGAACCAGTTCCCCAGCGAGCGATTCCGTTTTTCCGCCGCTGTTGCCTCCTTTGGGCAGATCCTGCGCGACAGCCCCTACAGCGGCGATATGAGCCTGAGCGATACCGCCAAGCTGGCCAAGTCAGCCCTGGGCGAAGATCCTTTTGGCTATCGCCGCGAGTTTCTCAATCTGGTTGATCTGGCCAGTTCCCTCGAAGTCGCCAAAAAATAGTCCCAAAACAACCGGGAAATAATCGGGGAATAATCGGGGAATAATCGGGGAATATCCGGAGTTAATCAGTTTCCCCGCCGGGTCCCTCCAGCCCGGGAAAGCCGCCCTGTCGCTCCTTGTAAAGGGCGCGGGGCGGCTGTTTTTGTTTTAAGGAGATGTCTCGGAACTGAAAGCGGGGATCTCCCCCTATTCCGGCAGGCTGGCATCGCCGTTGTTCAGAGGGCGTTGCAGGATCACGCTGTCCATCCAGCGACCGAATTTAAAGCCGATAGATTTGATGACTCCGGCCTGCGCAAAGCCCATGCTGAGGTGAAAATCAATCGAAGGTCTGTTGGCGGAATCTCCGACCACCGCGATCATCTGGCGATAGCCTCTGGCTTCGCACTGTTTGATCAGATCCTGTAACAGCAGGCGGCCGATCCCCTGTCCCCGCGCCATTTTGTTGACATAGATGGAATTTTCCACCGTATAACGATACCCCGGCCTTGGCCGATAGGATGAGGCATAGGCATAGCCCAGAACCCGCTCACCCGCCGGCTCTCCCGGATCAGCTTTGACGGCAACGCGATAGGGAAAGCCCCCGGAGACAATAGCCTCCCGGCGACGGCACATTTCCGCCAGTGTCGGCGGTTCTTCCTCCCAGCTGGAAACCCCGGTCAGCACCTGATCGGCGTAGATCTGCTGGATGGGTGCCATATCCCCGTCCTCCACATCGCGGATTGAAAAACTGTCTGGCTGCTGGTGTTTTTTGTCACTTCCCATTTCCTTCTCCCCCGGTTGGCTCTGCGGCGGGCTCTCCGGCACAGCCAAGCGCTGCCGACTTGATCGCTTTGGCAATTGTTTCTGCACTGTCCCGGTTTTGCATTGCCCGGGTTATGGTCAGGCCGCCGATCAGCGTTCCGAGATAGCCCCAGGCTCGGGCCAGACGCTGGTCGCTGTTTCCACCCGCAAGGCCCGCAGCAATCAATCCGGCAATCAGAAACATCTTTGTCTCATATAGCTGGTGTAGTTCCTCCCCGCCGCGCACGATTTCCGGGGACAGACTGGTCATGGCACAGCCACAGGCCAGATCATCGCGGTGCGGTTGTCCGAGGTAATAATCAGCAAAGGCCTGGAGCCAGTCAGGTCCGTGTTTTTTCTGGAACCGGGGTATACCGTCAATAACCTCATCAAGTCCGGCAACAACCGCTGCAAAAAACGCCGCATCTTTGGATCCGAAATGCGCATAAAACGCACCCGAGGTTACCCCCGCCGCCTTGGCGATCCCGTCTACACCGATACCGGCAAAACCGTTACGCCGGAAACTGCGTCCTGCTGCCGCCAGCATTCGGGCATGGGTTTCTTCTTTTTTGCTCGGCCTTTCCGGTTTCACTTCTTTTGCGTTCACTTTTTTGGTGGGCATTTTTGACGGTCTCAATTCCTGGGGCTCCGGTTTTCTAGATATCAGATACAATAAAATATAGTGATCGTTATTTTTTAATATTGACAAATAACGATCGTTACATACATATAACAATATATCGATCGTTATATTTGATTGTCGTACAAAAAATCTGTCTTTCCAGGGCATTCCTGCCCCAAACCACCCAAGGAAACATACATGCCATTACAGTTCATTATTACAGAAGGTCTTCTGACACCCGCCGCCGAGCAGAAAATTTTTGCCGGCCTGACCTCACTCCTTATGGAGCTGAACGGACTGTCCGATAACCAGTTCCTGCTTCCCAACGTGATTGGCGAGATCACCAGTATTCCTGAAAACCGGACCTTCTCTGGCGGCAAACCCGCGGCAGTCGCGATTTTTGAACTGAAGGTTCCGGCCATTGTTCTGCCAACCCGTGACCTGCAACTGGCCTGGATCAGACGCGGCACAGACCTGATTTACGAAGCTGCCGCTGGTAAAATCGCCAAAGACCAGATCTGGGGCAACGTGGTTCATGCCGTGGATGGACTTTGGGGAATCAACGGTCACGCCTACAGCAACGAAGAGCTCGGCGCTGTTCTGAGTGGCCAGCGGCCCGCTTTCTAAAAAATCAGAAAACGCCCCGGCCCATTCCCATCAAGCCATACAGGAGATTAAATCATGCCCCTTGTTCGTATATCCCACAGCCAAGGCAGGTCACAGGCAGATAGGGATGCCCTGTCGCAAGCTGTTCATCAGGCACTGGTTTCGGCTTTTGCTGTCCCCCAGGACGATTATTTCCAGATCCTCACTGAGCATCTGCCGAATCAGGGTCTGCGCTTTCCCAAAAACTTTCTTGGGATAGAGCACGGGGAAGAAATGATTTTTGTTCAGATCACTGCTGCGGAAGGACGGAGCAGTGAACAGAAAAAATCACTATTCCAGGGAATCGTGGATCGGCTGAACATCTCTCTCGGTCTAAGAAAAGAAGATATCTTTATCAACCTGATCGAAACCAAACGGGAAAACTGGTCTTTTGGTCGGGGAGAAATGCCCTTTGCCTGACCTCCCTGTAAAAAGGATTCAAATCTGTCATGACAGATAACCTTACCGAGAGAGCTATTCCGGCCTCTGTCTTACCAACCCGATTACTCCACTGCATGCTCAGGGTGGGGATCTGGAACGCTCTCTCGTTTTTTACTGTGATCTGCTCGGAATGAAACTGCTCAGGCGGGACGATTACAGTTCTGGTCGCTTTACCCTGGCCTTCCTTGGTTATGGAACCGAGACCTCTACCACAGTACTGGAGCTGACCCATAACTGGGATCAAACCGGCTACCACCCCGGGAACGGCTATGGGCATCTTGCCCTGGCCGTATCGGATATCCAGCTTACCTGCCAGTATCTGCAATCTCATGGTGTCAAGATTACCAAAGCACCGGGGCCCATGATATTCCAGAGATCAGAACACAAACATCAGGAAGTTATCGCCTTTATTCAGGACCCTGATGCCTATCAAATCGAGCTGGTTGAAAAGGACTGATGGAGAAAAAACAGGGCAGCTGTTACATCCCGGGCACAGGAGAATGCCCAAGGATATTGAGGTAGCGTTTATAGATTTCCTCGTATTCACCACTGTCCCGAACCTGTTTGAGCGCAGCATTAAAATCCTGGCACAGCTCGACATCATGAAACCCCATTCTGCTGTAGGTCACTGGCAGAATATCGTGGAACCGAAAACCTGTAGGCTCTGCTCTGTTTTTCGTCATTTTCTGAAGGCTGCTCAGAAAGATAAAGAGATCCCCAATACTCACCTCAACCCGCCTGTCAATCAATGCCTGAGCCTGAAGCCGGGGTTCTGATACCTCGGAATAGCTGCTCTGTTCTGCCACAGCCGAAAATTCCTGACCAAAAAAATCTTTCGCCCCTTGAAAAGCGATAATTTTTCGCCCCTGCAAATCAGCAATGTCTTTCAGCGCAATCCCGGAAATTTTCTGGGTTACGGCGACATCTCTAAACCGGAAAACCGGGTCAGATCGACAGCCATCGATCTCTACAGAATCAAACAGATTAGAAACGGCGTCGACTTTTCTTTTCTTGAAATCCTGCCACAAACGGTTGTTGGGGCTGCCAAAAACAAATTTTGGTTCATGATCCGGCAATCGTTTGAAAACCGCAGTGATAATGTCGGCAAAAATACCGGTCTGGCCTTTCGCAATGTAATAGGGTTCAAAATTTCCCATGCCAATCGTGATTTCCTTGGCAGAAACAGCAGATCCGAACACTGTTCCCAACAGAAGCAAAATCACAGATATTTTAAGGCGCATGCGTTCGAATCCCTACATTCTTTGCTGGCAGGACAAGCTAGCCTACCAGAACAATCCTTATTAAATTACACAAAATTGATGACATTTCTTTCTTTATCCTGTTTCACCACCCCAGATTGCGTGCTTCCGCAGTAGCTGTCCTGCTGTTTCTGGCATAACTTTCTAGCATAACTTTCTGGCATAAAACGATGCTTGGCAAAACTCAGGGAACAACAGCGGAACAAGCATTCCCAAAAACTTTCTAATCGCTCCGGCCCCTTTCCTTGACCCTTTCTTCCAAAAATGCCACACAGCGGAATGTCAGACTGGTCCGCGGTGCATTGGGTGGCCAGATCGCATAAACAGGCAGATTTTCAACCCTCCAGGCTGGTAATACCTCTACAAGAGTTCCCCTGCTCAGTTCCTGATCCACCAGATAATCCGGAGGAGATGACAAGCCCAATCCAGCAAGCGTGAACTGGCAAACCGCATGGATATCATCCACAACAATCCGCGGCACATAATCAATTCGTTCGTGGTTGCCGCTGCTATCAATCAGGAGTTTGTTGTTCGGGCGCATCCGCAGGCCAATATAATTCCACCCCAGCAGATCCGATGGCTGTTTCGGCAGGGATCTTCCCGCACAATACTCCCTTGAGCCCACCAGCTTTCGCCCAAGGTCAAAAAGCTTTTTCGATTTCAGACTGCTGTCCTGCAACGTGCCGGCACGAACAGCCAGATCAATACCCTCCCGGATCAGATCCTGTTGATGATCAGTAAAACTGATGGCCAGTTCGACCCTGGGAAAAGCCAGAGCAAAGGCAGCCAGATCATCAACCAGAGGCCCCCCGATAAAACCTGCCGGTAAGGTGATGGTCAATTTACCTGATGCTTCACTTGCACTACCAGCTACTGCGTCCAGACCACTTTCTGCTGCTGTCATCATTTCCCTGCTTGCCTCGAACATCTTCTCCCCTTCCGAAGTAAGGGACAGGCGGCGTGTCGAACGATAAAGCAGTGCCACGCCCAAACGGGCTTCAAGCTGGGAAACATGGTGGCTGACAACAGAAGGAGAAAGCCCCAGCAGCTTCGCCGCGGCCCGGAACGAACCCGTTTCTACCGTTTTGGCAAAAACCGCCATGGCACGAAGATCATCAATCATTAGTTATCTTTTCAGAACAGTTAAATGCATCTGTTCCATATTATCAACTTCACAAACGAAGGCTAGCTTGTTTCCGGCCCCTATCCTCCAGGCCAGAAGCAAAAAAACAGAAAGACCGTCCCATGGAACAACCAGAAGAACCCAAACAGTTTGAAAACGGCCCCGCCCCAGGAATCCTCCCGCTCAGTCCTGAAACCCTCTCTTCTGAGAAAGCTGACAGAAAATGTGTTCTGGTGATCGATCAGGAACTGCCGCTGGGGGTTATCGCCAATACTGCAGCCGTTCTGGCACTGTCGCTGGGCAGACAGCATCCAGAAATAATCGGTCCTGATCTGCCCGACCGGGAAGGCAGTTCTCATCTGGGCATCACAACCCTGCCCGTTCCCATCCTCAAGGGCACAAAAAGCTCTCTGCTCGCCTTGCGCGAGAAACTCAGGGTTTGTCAATCTGACCTGACGGTCGTGGATGTGATCAATGCAACCAGCACAACCCGCAATTATGATGAGTACGCCCAGGTGCTTGTCACCACGCCGACATCTGAACTCGCCTATCACGGCATTGCCTTGATGGGCAGTAAAAAGCTGGTCAACCGCTTCACCGGCAATTTGGGTTTGTTGCGGTAATCTTTCTCTCTTCCGAAACCTGGCTTTCCCGGAACCTGGCTTTTTCTATTGGCCAGAAAGGGGAATCGCCACGCCTTCCATACTTGATTTACCGCTCTGATTTTACCGCTTTAATTTTTATGGCCTGCATACAATTAATCGAAAAGCTGCGGGCAAGTCACAAGCCCCTGTTCCTGCAGCTTTTCAAACCAGACCGCTTACACTTTCAACCTGCAATTTACCTCCCGGGATAAATTTATAATTGACAGCAATTATAAATACGTCACACTTCTTTGCATATTGGATACGATATCCAATATGCAATAATACAGCAAAATGAGAACGGACAATTCCGCAAACTTTGCTTTTTATCAAAACAAAACAAATAAATAGCCAAGAAGCCCTGGGAGGCGACTACTATGAAGAATGTACTGTTTGCTGCTGTTGCGGCACTTTCAGTCACAGCCATGACTCCGGCTCAAGCGGTCGAACGTGGCGGCACCCTGACCTTTGCCCGCTACGATGACTCAACCCTGATTGACCCGATCTATGCCGACCGAAACCCCGATATCTGGATGGTGTCCAATCTTTATGACACCCTGTTGCGGACCGAAGCCGATGGAAAAACAGTCGTTCCCGGACTTGCGTCTTCCTACAGCTTGTCCAGTGACGGGCTTGAATTGAAGATGACCTTGCGTGAAGGAATTCGGTTTTCTGACGGTTCCGACATCGAGGCACAGGATGTAATCTTTTCCCTGGAACGGGCCAGAAATCCGGACCTTGGTCCCTGGGCAGGGCTTCTCGGCTCCATCGAAAGTGTCACCGCGAATGATCGGGACATAACCATCACTTTAAAAAATCCCGACCCCACCATCATTCTTATGCTGGCAACCTTCAACACCGCGATTGTCTCGAAAGATGCCTTTGATACAGCAAGCGGCACGACAGATCAGGAAAAAGCCCAAGCACTGAGTATATCAGCACCAGTGGGTTCAGGACCCTTTGTCCTCAAGGATCATCAACGGGGCGCCTCAATGAACTTTGTTGCCAACAGGCACTACTGGCGTCAGGGCGAAGACGGCCAGCCGTTGCCTTACCTTGATGCCATTGATTTTCTTGTCATTCCCGATGATGCAACCCGCATCCTGAAGCTCCAGGCCGGCGAAGTAGATGCTGCCGAATTCATTCCTTTTGCCCGGGTAGCCGAACTCAAGGCAGATTCAAACATCAATATGGAGCTGTTCCCCTCAACCCGGATTATCTACAGCCCGATCAATACCCGGGAAAAAACTGCAGACGGTGAGGATAATATTCTTGCCAGTAAAGAAGCTCGTCAGGCGCTCAACTATGCCACCAACAAAGAGGCTCTGATCCAGTTGATCCTGCACGGTGCCGGGAAACCGATGACTTCCGGTCTGATGGCCTCGACGACCCAGCTGGCAACCGGAACCGAGCCGCTCTACAAATACGACCTTGAGAAAGCAAAGGCCCTGGCAGCCAAAGCCGGGATCAAGCCGGGAACAGAAATTTCCCTGACCACTCTGGCAGGATCGGCCGATGACGCCATCATCTTTACCGCCTTGCAGCAGATGTGGTCCCAGATCGGGATCAAGCTTTCAGTCGAACAGGTTGATGGCGCCACCCGGGGTGCTAAAAACCGTTCGGGCGAGTTCGATATCCATACCTATGGCTGGGTCAATGATGTCAACGACCCTGCCCAGGTCGCGGGATGGCTCGGCTATTACCCGACGCGAAAAGCAGTTGGTACAGACTGGAACAACGCCGAATTCAACAGTCTCTATGAGGCTTCGAACAAGGAAACCAATCTGGAAAAACGCGCCGAACAATACGCAAAAATGCAAACGCTCTACGCCGAAGAAGCACCTTTGATTTTCATGTACGAGACACCTTTTGCCGTTGCTTTGGGCAATGCAGTAAAGGGTTACGTCCAGACACCACTGGGAAGCAACGAGTTCTCGTCCACCTGGATAGAACAGTGATCAGGCTGTGATCTCTGCCAGATCGGTCAATGATTGATCTGAACCCAAACGTCAGGGATCAGAACGAGTGATCCTTCCCTCTGACTCTCAACAGGGTGACTTCCCGTTCTGAAGAAAGGCCCATTTTCCGGACCACTTCAGAACGGGCACCTGCCTGCACTGCGAGACAAAACTGTGTCTTCAATCACCTATCTCTTGTCGCGTCTGTTACAGATGATTCCCACCTTTATTCTGGTGATGGTCATCATTTTTCTGCTGGTCCGGCTGTTGCCCGGTGATCCAGCTATCGCCATGGCCGATGCCAAAGCAACAGAAGCCCAGCTCGAGGCCTTGCGACAGCGCCTTGGCCTGAATGAACCACTCTGGACCCAGTTTTTCTATTTCGTTCGCAATGTCCTCACAGGAGATCTCGGGCAGTCAATCCTGCTCAAGGCTCCCGTTGCAACCGTGATACTGGAACGTCTGCCTGTCACTGTGTTCCTCACACTTTATGCCGTGCTTTTTTCCCTTCTGATTGCTGGGCCGCTAGCCGCAATTGCTGCCCTGAACAAAAACCAGCGGGCAGACATCATAATTCGTGGACTGTTCCAGGTCGGCCTCTCTACGCCGGTCTTTTATATCGGCCTGCTGCTTCTTACTTTTCTGGCCGCGTTCCTGCGCTGGTTTCCGGTCGGAGGCTATGGTCAGACTTTCTGGCAGCACATGTATCACTTGCTCCTGCCTGCTCTGACCGTCGCCCTCTATACCTCCGCGATCATCATGCGCAACCTGCGCTCTTCGATCATTGAGGTCATTGATGCAGAGTATGTCCAGTTTGCCCGGGCCAAAGGCCTGTCTGAAGGACTGATCCTTCGCCGTCATGTGCTTCGGAATGCCCTCGTCTCAACCGTGACATTACTTGGTCTCTCTATTGGCAATCTCATGAGTGGCACCCTGGTAACAGAAACGGTTTTTGCTGTCCCCGGTGTTGGTCGGCTGATGCTGGATGCCATCTTTGCCCGCGACTATCCCCTCATCCAGGGGCTGACCCTGACCTTTGCTGTACTGGTATCGCTTGTTTTTCTTCTCACAGACATGATCCAGTCCTGGCTGGACCCAAGGCTTCGCCCATCATGACAGATGCATCACTTGCCCGAAAAAAACGCTTCAGCTTTTTCAAACGTCTTCAAGGGTTACAACCCGGTTTTATCGCCGGACTGACCATTCTCGGATTTTCTCTGATACTGGCGACGTTTCCCGCTTTCTTTGCCCCCTATGACCCCAATGTATTTGATTTCACAGCCCTCCAGTCACCGCCGACAGCCCTACACCTCTTTGGCACAGACAATCTGGGTCGCGATACCCTTTCAAGAGTGATCTGGGCCTATTCGGTTAACATGCAGATGGCCTTTCTCGCCACGATCTTCTCATTGATCACTGGCGTTTTGGTCGGGGCGGTTGTCGGCTATTACCGCGGAGTTGCCGATATCATTTTCGGACGGTGTGTTGATGCCATCATCACCTTTCCCTTTCTTGTGCTCGTTATCGCCGTTGTCGCCGTGCTCGGCCCTGGCCTGATCAATATGTACATCGCCATTACCCTTGTCGGCTGGGTTTATTATGCCCGGTTGATGCGGGCGGAAATCATGGCACAGATGGCCAATGACTATGCCTCTGCCGGCAAGGTTATGGGGTATTCTGACAGCCGGATTATTTTCCGCCACCTCCTGCCCAACGCCATTACCCCTGTCATCGTCTATTGGATGACCGATATGGCTCTTGCCATTCTGCTTGGGTCCTCTCTGGGGTATCTGGGTCTTGGCGCCCAGCCACCAGAAGCGGAATGGGGCGTACTGATTGCCGAAGGCAGGAACTTTATTACCACGGCATGGTGGCTCAGCCTGATGCCTGGCATTGCCATTGTCATTACCGGATTTGGCTTCTCGCTGGTTGGTGACGGCATCGCCGATCTGCTCAGACCAAGAGGATAACATGCGCCACTATTCATCAGACCCAGCCACAGGGGCCGGGCAGACACAAAACGGAGCGGCAGCAACCGACCCGGAAAGTGCCAATCCCCCCGGGTTGCTCGAAGTTCGCAATCTCTCCATGTCTTTTGGTCATGGTCAATCCAGTCTGCTGGCGATTGACAAGGTATCCTTTGCGGTAAAGCCCGGTGAAATTCTCGGGCTTGTCGGCGAAAGCGGGTCAGGAAAAAGCATCACTCTGCGCTCTATCCTCGGCCTGACCAAGCGTTATGGCCAGGTTGAGGGAGAAATTCTCTGGAAAAAACAAGATCTGAACACCCTCACCAACCGGGCATTACAGAAAATTCGCGGCCGGGAAATCGCGATGATCTTTCAGGAGCCAATGTCTTCACTCAACCCTCTTTTGACTGTCGGTCTGCAAATTACCGAAAACCTCAAAGCCCACACAAAGCTCGATCGGACAGAGCGCAAGAAAAAAGCCATCGAGCTTTTGGATCTGGTCGGCATTCCCTCTGCCGCAGCACGCCTTGGTGACTATCCGCATCAATTCTCAGGCGGAATGCGCCAACGTGTCATGATCGCCATAGCCCTGGCCTCGGAACCGGAACTTCTGCTGGCAGATGAACCGACCACCGCCCTGGATGTGACGATCCAGCAGCAGATCCTTGATCTCATCCTCGCGCTCTCTCGCGAAATGGGCATGTCTGTCATCATGGTCACCCACGATCTTGGCGTCGCGGCACAGACCTGTGATCGCATCGCTGTTATGTATGGGGGAAGACTGGTCGAAGTTGGCCCGGTGCGAAATATCCTGCGCAATCCCCGGCACCCCTATTCGATTGGCCTGTTGCGTTCTGTACCCGAAAATGTACCTCCGCGCAGCGAACTCTATTCTCTCCCCGGAATTCCCCCCGGGTTGGGCAACCGTCCCTCTGGCTGCTGCTTTGCGCCACGCTGTCTTGCGGCAACACCTCGTTGCTCAGAAGAAAAACCTGATCTTCTCCAGACCAGTGAAAAAGTCGCTCTGGCCTGCTTTAACCCACAAAATTTTCTGTCGGGAAATTCACAGTGACTGACACCCAGCCTCTGCTTCAGGTCAAAAACCTGACCCATCACTTCAAGACAAATCCGCCACTTGTCGATCTGTTGTTGCGCCGTGCACCCCGCTTTATCAAGGTCCTCAACGGCATCGACCTCCATCTTGAACGGGGAGAAACTCTTGGTGTTGTCGGTGAATCCGGCTGTGGCAAGTCAACATTGGCCCGCTGTCTTGTCGGACTGTACCCTCCTCAAGGCGGGGAAATTCTGTTTGATAACCAGAACGTCTCTCATAAAACCAGAGCAGAGCAACGTGACTACAACCGCCGTGTCCAGATGATGTTTCAGGACCCCTATTCATCGCTGAACCCCCGTATGACCGTCGGTCAGGTTCTACACGAAGCACTTTCCGTTCATAAGATGCGCCCGGAAGCCGAAATCCCGGACAGGATCGACGAATTGCTTGATCTTGTCTCCCTTCCCCGTGATGCGGCTGGAAAGCTGCCTCACGAGTTTTCCGGGGGACAACGCCAACGTGTTGCTATCGCCCGGGCGTTGAGTGTTGAACCGGAAATCCTGATCGCCGATGAACTGGTCTCCGCGCTGGATGTCTCGGTGCAGGCGCAGGTGGTCAACCTCTTGCTGGATCTTCAGGATCGCCTGGGTCTGACGATCCTGTTTGTTGCCCACGACCTTCGGCTGGTCCGGCATGTGTCACATCGGGTGGCGGTAATTTACCTTGGTTCCATTGTCGAGATTGGTGCCTCTGACAGTGTCTTCTCCAGCCCTGTCCATCCCTATTCCCGCGCCCTGCTCAATGCGGCTCCCTCGATCGATCCCGATCACAAGACCAGCATACCGCCTCTCAGCGGAGAATTGCCAAGCCCGATGAACATCCCGCCTGGCTGTGCGTTCCATGGTCGCTGCCCCCACGCCACAGAAATCTGTCGTCAGGAGAAACCGCTGTTAAAAAAATTCGAAGGACATGGAGAGATCGCCTGCCACCATGCTGCTACACTCGCCTGAGCAAAAGAGCCAACCCCGCAGTATTGACAAGCTCACCTGAAAAAACGCTCGAACAGGAAAACGCCCCAAACCAGACCCGCCAGCAGCATGGAAAGCAAGACAGCAGCTGAACCACAATCCTTGGCCAATCCAGAAAGCTCATGATGCTCTGGACCAATACGATCAATTGCAGCTTCAAGCCCCGTATTAAGAACTTCAACAATCAGTATCAGAATCAACGGAGCCGTTAACAGCAACCAGTGCCAGGCGCTCTCTGCCAGAAAAGCTGCAACCAGTGTCAACAGAATAAACAAGACGGCCTCCTGCTGAACCGCCCGTTCGTGCCGAAGACAATGCGAGAGCCCTTTACAACTGACCCGAAAAGCGCGCCCGATCGCTGCAAAGTCTGTAATAGCCATATCCCGGTTCCCGATTGTGTTATCTGTTATGTCAAACCAGATAGGTGGAAACACGAACCCTGTCCAGCCAAAGCTTCTGCACAGGAAAAACTTCTGCTATAAGCTCTAACCCGATTTCCTCTACCTGATTTTCCGGATTTCCATACCCACGATGCAGACACTCTCCCTGTTTAATATTGCCGCCATCACCATAACCCTCGCCGCATTTTTTGGGTATATCAATCATCGCTGGCTGCGTATGCCCATCTCCATTGGCCTGGTGGTTATCGCTCTGGCAGCTTCTATTATCGTCATGTTGCTTGACCAGTTGCTCCCAACTCTCGGCATCCAGGCCGCTGTTCATCTCTCGCTTGCCCAGATTGATTTCCACGACACCCTGATGAAAGGGATGCTCAGTTTTCTGCTTTTTGCCGGGGCCCTTCATGTTGATATCGATGACCTGCTCCAGCGCAAGTATGCCATCACTTTAATGGCCACACTGGGGGTGCTGATTTCTACTTTTGTTATCGGCATCGCCATGTTTTATCTGATGCCACAGATCGGCCTGGAACTGCCCCTGATCTACTGTCTGATTTTTGGCAGCCTGATTGCTCCGACCGACCCGGTTGCGGTACTTGGCATTCTCAAGACAGTCTCGGTTCCCAGATCACTCAAGGCCAAGATCGCCGGAGAGAGTTTGTTTAATGACGGCGTTGGCGTGGTGGTCTTTACCATTCTGGTTGCTATTGCCACCCAATCATCGAATGGGGGCGAAGGTATCACAGCAACAGAGATCGCCCAGCTGTTTGTGCTCGAAGCTGGTGGCGGTGCCCTGCTTGGACTTTTGCTTGGCTGGATTGCCTATCGTGCCCTTAAAAGCATTGACGAATATTCCCTTGAGGTCCTGATCACCCTGGCACTGGTTATGGTCAGCTACAGCCTTTCCTATGCCCTGCACTTTTCCGGGCCCATTGCCGTGGTTGTCGCTGGCTTGCTGATTGGCAACAAGGGTATGCACTTTGCCATGAGCGAAGAAACCCGTGATCACGTCAACAAATTCTGGACCCTGCTCGATGAGATTCTCAATGCAGCCCTGTTTCTGATCATCGGGTTCGAGATTCTTGCCATCACCGAAACCTCTGGCACCATCATGGCAACCCTGATCATGATTCCTCTGGTCCTCTTCGCCCGTTTTATCTCTGTCGGTTTGCCGATCAGCCTGCTCAGCCTCAGGGAAAAATACACCCCGGGAGCCATTGCGGTTCTGACCTGGGGGGGCCTGCGCGGCGGGATATCCGTTGCCCTTGTGCTTGCCCTGCCCAACGTTCCGGAAAAAGAACCCCTGCTTGCCATTACCTATGGCGTGGTAATTTTTTCCATTATTGTCCAGGGGCTAACAGTAAAAAAAGTGGTCGAGATTTTTGTGAAATAACACAATGTTCTCCAACGAAAGAAGGCAGCCAACAGGCTGCCTTCTTTCTATACACTGGTTTTTCACTCTGTCTGCCCAACCAGAAATCACATGCTTCGGGTCAGGCCCATTTCCCAGAAACCGGCTTCCAGACGGGTCGCGGTGGCAAAGGTCTTGCACAGCTGCTGCCAGCGTCCCGAGGAACGGTAATCTTCCCCCAGACGGGCCAGCGCGATACGTTCCAGCCGACCATAGGAGTTTCCGGCAAGCTGTTGATAGTCACTGCCGGAATAGGTCTCGACCCAGGGGCGATAAGGATTGTTTTCCAGATCAGCGATATGTTCTTCGAACAAGCGGGAACCAATTTCGGCATAACCAAGCACACAAGGAGTTAGCGCCACCAGCAGGTCGAGCAGATCCCCGGAGAGCCCCTGATCGATCACAAAGCGGGTATAGGCAAGGTTCGCTGTTGCTTCCGGCTCGGATTCAAGCGCTTCCTGAGAGATGCCCCATTGCGCACAATAGCTGATATGGAGTTCCATTTCCTCGTTGAGCAAAGCATTCATTGTTGCTGCCGCCTGACGCATGTCTTCAAGATTGTCACTTTTGAACACTGCCAGCGCATAGGCACGGCTGAAATGTTTCAAAAACAGATAGTCCTGTGTCAGGTAATGGCGAAAAGATTCCCGGGGCAAGGAGCCTTCACCCAGTGATTGGACAAAAGGATGATAGACAAAGGACGCCCATTCATCCGGGCAAGCAGCTTTCAGATCTTCATAGAAGGACATCGCAGGGAATTCTTCTCGGCAGGTAGAGCGAAAAAGGCAGGGTTAAAAGTATATCAGATTGCTTCCGGCAATTTGACTTTCAGTCCATCCAGCTCTTCACTCATGATCAACTGACAGCCCAGACGCGAAGTCTGGGTCAGATTAAAAGCAAGATCAAGCATGTCTTCCTCGTCTTCGGATACAGCTTCGAGCTTGTCAAACCAGGAAGGGTCAATCACCACGTGACAGGTGGCACAGGCGAGCGAACCCTCACAGGCACCTTCAATATCCACGTTATTGCGCTGGGCAATCTCCAGAACCGACAGTCCCAGAGGCGCATCAACTTCACGCTCGGCACCATCACGCTCAACAAAAGTCATTTTCGGCATTGGCCATCTCCCGACAAATACAGCAAAAAACCGGCTGGTACGGTGTTTCCGCCTATATACGCAGCCAAAGGGCGGCTTGTGAAGCGCTTTTTCTTCTCCTGTCCGTCAGTTTTTTGCACGCAATCGCCCGACGGCCTCGACCAGCAATTCAACGGCCTGACGGATATCTGCATCCGTGGTGAAGCGCCCAAGGCCGATACGTAAAGAGGAATTCGCCTGTTCCTCATTTAATCCCAAAGCCTTAAGAACATAAGATGGCTCCAGTTCCGCAGAAGAACAGGCCGATCCCATGGACAGGGCCAATCCAGGAACCTCCCTGATCAGGTCACCAGCAGAAATTCCGTTCAGAGAGAGATTAAGATTTCCCGGAATACGTTGCTGAGTGTCGCCATTGATCTGAACGCCATCAAGTTTAGCTGAAAGTTCACCAAACAACTGCTGTGACAGGATCGCCAGACGTTTACTTTCTTCCTGCATCTCTTCAGCAGCAAGGGCAAAGGCCTTACCCAAGCCAACGCAAAGCGGGGTCGGCAAGGTGCCAGATCTCAGACCGCGTTCCTGCCCGCCACCATCCATCAGGGCTTCGAGACGAACCCGCGGACGACGGCGAACATACAATGCCCCGATACCTTTGGGTCCATAAATCTTGTGACCCGAGATACTCATGAGGTCGATGTTCATCGCCGCCACATCCAGAGGGATCTTGCCCACGGCCTGGGCCGCATCACTGTGGAACTTTGCCCCGGCAGCACGACAGATCTCGCCGATACGCTGCAGGTTCTGGATCACACCAACTTCGTTGTTCACTGCCATGACCGACACCAGCGCCGTTTTATCGGTTACCGTCTCGGTCAGAAGATCCAGATCAAGCAACCCGCTGGTATCAACGGGCAGTCGTATGACCTCAAAACCTTCCCGTTCAAGCCGGGCAACAGATTCGAGAACGCACTTATGCTCAATCACAGTCGTGACAATCCTGTTTCGTGCCGGGGATTTCCCACCACCCGCCGGATTGTTCCGCTGGAAATGCGCCACCCCCTTGATGGCCAGATTGTTTGATTCTGTTGCTCCGGACGTAAAGATTATCTCGCGCGGGTCGGCCCCGATCAGACCTGCTATTTCCTGCCGGGCGCGATCCACGACTTCTTCTGCTTCCCAGCCATAGGCATGATCAACAGAATGGGGATTGCCAAAGCTCTCATAGAAATAGGGCAGCATCGCCTCAACCACACGCGGATCCGTCGGGGTGGTTGCCTGATAATCCAGATAGACTGGGCGCACGGTTCGGTTGGCTTTTCTGTCTCTGCTCTTGTTTTTGACCATTTGCCTCACCCCGCCTCTGGGCTGCTATTCCCACAGTGTTAGTATTTTTGAAACTCAGCCCTGCCCGGCGGACGACTGTACGTTTGAGCGGGTGCCTTTACGTTTGAACAGATTAATCCAGGCTTCAGTAAAAAGCTCCAGATCTTCCTGTGTACTGGCCCAGCCGGTGCTGATCCGTATTGCCTCACCCGCAGTTTTTCCATCCGCCCCCATAGCCTGCAGAACGTGCGATGCCTGTACTTTCCCCGAGGAACAGGCCGAGCCAGAGGAAACAGCGAAACCTTCCAGATCCAGCACCATCAACTGGGTATCAGACGGAACACCCGGCATTGTCACTGTCGTGGTATTGGGGACGCGGGGCAAGTCCATGCCAAAAATACGCGCCTGCGGTGCCGCAGCCATAATCCTGGTTTCCATTGTTGCACGCCAGACAGCTTTTTCCTGCATCCCGGCAAGACCGTCCAAAGCCAGACGCGCGGCAAGGCCAAAGCCGGCAATGCCCGCCACATTTTCTGTGCCGCCACGCCGCCGCCGTTCCTGCCCGCCACCAAGCTGCTGGGGTAAAATCTCCAGTCCCTTGCCGAGGATCAGAGCCCCTGCCCCCTGGGGACCGCCAAGCTTGTGAGAGGAGATTGTCAGATAATCCACCCCCAGATCTTCGCAATTGATCGCAACCTTGCCAGCTGCCTGCACCGCATCACAATGCACCAGCGCCCCCTTGGCATGGGCCAGCGCC
Source organism: Kiloniella laminariae (assembly GCF_027214005.1). Taxonomy (GTDB): domain Bacteria; phylum Pseudomonadota; class Alphaproteobacteria; order Kiloniellales; family Kiloniellaceae; genus Kiloniella; species Kiloniella laminariae_A. The sequence continues at coordinate 367,951 of NZ_JAPWGY010000001.1, read as the reverse complement.
ACAACCTCTGTTATCGGCTGCAGCACCCCGGTTTCATTGTTTGCCATCATGACCGAGATCAGCACATCGCTGCCATCTTCTCCTAACAGCTGTTCAAGCGCAGCCAGATCTATCTGGCCTGCTCTATCCACCGGAATTTCTGCAACATTGGCTCTGGCCCGCAGGACCGAATCATGTTCGATGGCCGAAACCAGTACCCGTTCCCGGCCTGCTCCTCTTAACGCCAGATTGTTTGCTTCTGTTCCGCCGCTGGTAAAGACCACGCGGGCGGGTTTGCTGCCCACCAGCGCCGCGATCTCGGCCCGGGCGTCTTCGACAAGTCGTCGGGCCGCACGGCCAAATTCGTGGATGGAAGAAGGATTTCCTGTCCGGGCAAGGGCAGAAGCAACAACCTCTATCACTTCCGGCCGGACAGGGGCAGTGGCATTATAGTCTAGGTAAACAGAACGGCGCATACACAAATAACCCTGTTACGGGAGAAGCCAAAACAGGCCCGGAGAAAAGGATCAGAGAACCGGCCCACACTTCTGATAATGTTAAATCCAGGTATTTACGACAGAATAATACAAAAATCAGGCAAGTCAGTCCTGTCACCGACAGTAAACAATTGAATAGCTACAGGCTATTGAGCAGCAACTCCGTCACCGGGATCCGGAAAAAAGAAGTTTTCCGAAGCTGGATCAATACGACGCTCGATCACATCCGCCAGGGAAACACTGCTGAGGTAGCGATAGATGTGGTTTGACAGACCCAGCCAGAGATTGTGCGTGATGCAGCGGCTCTTGTCACTGCGGCACCCCATCGGGCTTTCCGGATCACAGGCATTGGTGTTGATCGGTTCTTCAACCGCATCAAAGATTTCAGAGATCAGTGTTTTCCCGGCATCCTTGACCATCATATAACCACCGCCAGGGCCCCGAACCGATCGTACAAGCTTGCGGCGACGCAGCTTGGCAAAAAGCTGTTCAAGATAGGAAAGTGAAATCTCCTGCCGCTCGGCTATTTCAGCAAGCGACACCGGACGCTTGTTGGCATAGAGCGCCAGATCGACCATGGCCATGACGGCATAGCGACCCTTTGTACTCAGTTTCACGGCCTTTTACTCCCAACATTCACCGATCATACGATCAGGATTTTCTCGTCACCCTTGATCCAAACGCAACGGACAGACTACCCGTTCATTTGCCAGAGGTCTTTTCTTTAACCAGCTCTTCAGTTTTCGTTGCATCACTTTTGTTGTGCAACAGGTTTTTCTGATAATCCTCCTGACCTTCCAGCGCGTTGAGACGCTGCCGCAAGGACTGGACTTCATTCAACAGGCCTTCCAGTGTACGGGCAACAGGATCAGGAATATCTCCCGTTGGCGTACCATAGGCCACAAAGGGCTGATCATCCACCACTGCCGGTTTGGGGTTCACCACCTTGCCCGGAATCCCCACAACAGTCGCACAGCGCGGCACATCCTTGGTCACCACAGCATTGGCACCGATCCTGGCACACCTTGCCACGGTAATCGGCCCGAGAATCTGGGCGCCTGACCCGACAATAACGCCACACTCAAGAGTCGGGTGTCGCTTTACCCCGCGCTGGGCATCAGAATCCACACTAGGGGCAACCCCGCCCAGTGTCACGCCGTGATAGAGCGTCACATTGTCGCCGATATGGCTGGTTTCCCCGATAACCACCCCCATACCGTGATCGATAAAAAAATCTTTGCCGATCGTGGCTCCGGGATGAATTTCGATGCCAGTCACGATCCGCCCGATATGGGAGATGCAGCGGGACAAAAGGTGCCAATCCCTTTTCCAGAGCCGATTGGCAAGGCGGTGTAACATCAAAGCCTGAAAACCGGGATAGCAGAGAACAACCTCGAGACGGGATCGGGCAGCAGGATCTCGTGCCATTGTCGCATCAATCTCTGCTTTTATTCTGTCGAACATTGTTCGTCCTTTACTGTCCTTTTCACTTTCCTGCAAAAAGGTATTTGGCTCAGAGCGGGTGCTGGATTATATACAAGAGTGAAAAATGACACTTTTCCTTCCAAGCGATATAATTATCCAGATCGCCGGGGTCAAGTGAAGCCCGGATTTCGACCGTGAAACCCTCCACCTGCAAGGGTATGGCTCCACAAGTCTAGACGGGTCGGTAAATGAAATAAAGCTTGGAAGTCAACAAAGGGAAACCGCGACTGCATGCCTGATATTATTTTGAACGGTCCGGAAGGACGTCTGGAAGGACGCTACTTTCACAACCAGACACCCAATGCCCCGATCGCATTGATGCTGCATCCACATCCGCAGCATGGTGGCACCATGAACAACAAAATCGTCTACACGATGTTCAATTCTTTCAAGGCCATGGGGTTCTCGGTCCTGCGTTTCAACTTCCGTGGCGTTGGTCGCTCCCAGGGCAGTTTTGCTGATGGTGAAGGCGAACTCTCAGATGCTGCATCCGCGCTCGACTGGTTGCAGAGTGTCAATCCGAATGCCCGCCAGTGTTGGGTTTCCGGTTTTTCCTTTGGCGCCTGGATCAGCATGCAGCTTTTGATGCGCCGCCCGGAAATCGATGGCTTTGTTTCTATTGCCCCGCCTGCCAACATGTTTGACTTCAGTTTTCTGGCACCCTGCCCGTCTTCAGGTCTGGTGATTCAGGGTGACCGGGATGACGTTGTCCCGGAATCTGCCGCAGCCAAGCTGGTCGACAAACTCAATGCCCAGAAAGGTATCGCCATCGACTATCGTATCGAACAGGGTGCCGGGCATTATTTTGAAAACCATATGGAAGTCATCGACAGCCACATACAGGATTACGTCAGCCAGCGCCTGACTGCCCCTGTAGAATAACTCTGTGGAATAACTCTTCCCACCATTTCGAAAAAGGCCGCAACACGCGGCCTTTTTTATGCGTGTTTTTTTGCCAGAAAAACGTGACAACCAATCCTGATTACCACAGGATAGCAGTCATGACAGTGACCTGAACCAGATGAAAGAGACCGCAAGTGCTAAAGGCCGTTGCCATAAAAATTGACGATATTTATATCCCCGCAGACCGTCGCAAGGAACGCGATCCGGCCAGAATAGAAAGCTTTGCCGAGAACATCATTGACGAAGTCGAGGTCGAGCCGATCCGGGTTCGCAAGGGCAAGGACAAAAACAAGTATGTTCTGGTCAGAGGCGTCAACAGACTTGAAGCCAGAAAAGAACTGGGTGATGAAACCATCTTTGCCTATGTGGTCCAGGCCCTGCAACGTTAGTCTTGCCCGTTCATCACTATTGTGAAAAGGCGCTCCAGAAATGCCGGTTCAACCCTATCGCAGCAGTGCCTATAACAACGCCTGGGCCAATTACCGGCTTCTGAAAGCCTGTGAACAACTTGACCAGAAAGAGCTTATTGCAAAACGTTCGGGATTTTTTCCATCAATTCTTCATACACTCAACCATATTCTCACCGTAGACTGGTTTTATATTTCAGCTCTTGAAGGTAATTGCATCGGACATAGTGCTTTTGATCCGGAAATTCCCTGCCCGCTGTTTTCAGAGCTGGCAAGCGAACAAAAAGCTGCAGATCATAGACTGTTAGTCTTGTGCAAAAAGCTTACAGCTGAAGATCTGCCTAAGAAAACCTTGCTTATTCATGGGAAACGCTTGCAGCATGAGAGGATCGACAGGACCCTGCTCCATCTTTTCCAGCACCAGATTCACCATCGGGGCCAGGTTCATGCCATGCTCTCCGAGACCAGTGTCTCTCCCCCGCAACTGGATGAATTTTTCCTTGAAGACAAAAGTGAAAAAGCCGCACGTGAAGATGACTTTTGGGCGCTGGGATTCAGTGAAAAGGAGATCTGGAGCTGAACCCTGACCTAAACACGCCATAAATATCGGACTTTTTCACCTCACGAAGCGAGATGTAACACGCCCCCCTTACAAGGTGCGGCAACCCGTGTGGTTGTCGGTAATGACAAAGGCAATCCCAACTGGCTGCGCCGGGCAAGGAAGGCAAAGGCCTGGGCCTCAAGCGCATCACCGTCCCATCCGACAACCTCAACCGGCTCAACCGGCATATCCAGTTCCCGCGTAAGCAGATCCATCATGAAGGGGTTGCGTCGCCCCCCTCCAGTCACAAGGCAACGGTTGGGGCGCTCCGGCAGGAAAGGAAGCACCTTTGCCACCGCAGCAGCCGTAAAAGCGGTCAATGTCGTCGCGCCATCCATCGGGTTAAGAGCCTGGACCAGTTCCGGGGAAAAGTCATATCGGTCCAGAGATTTGGGAGGCGCCTCAGAAAAATACCCATGATCAAGTAATCCTGCCAAGACCAGAGGATCGAGCGTTCCAGAAGCAGCAACCTTGCCCCCTTCGTCCATGGGCATATCAAAATGCTTCATCATCCAGTCATCCAGCAATCCGTTTCCAGGCCCCGTATCACAGGCAAGAACGGTTTCATCCTGACCAAGGAACGTGATGTTGGAAACTCCGCCGATATTGAGAACCATCAGCGGTTTCTCCAGATCTTTTGCCAGCGCCCGATGATAGAGAGGTGCCAAGGGTGCCCCCTCACCACCTGCTGCCACATCTGCCGAGCGGAAATCATTCACAACGGCGATCCCGCAAAGTTTGGCGAGCAGGGCGCCGTCCCCGATCTGCCTGGTAACTGCTTTTTTGGGATCATGAAAGGTTGTCTGCCCGTGAAAGCCGATCAAGGAAACGTCAGAGGCTTTAAGCCCGGCCTGCTCCAGCAAGCTGGATACAGCCTGGTGGTGCCAATGCGTGAGGGCGGTTTCCACTTCCTGACAGTCGGCGGTATTCCCCATAACACTTTCCAGCAGAGCCCGCTGGGACGCATCATAAGGCAAGGTTATCCGTGGCCCCTGCTCCAGAACCCTGGAACCGTCACTTTTGATCAGTGCGGCGTCAATACCATCCATGGAGGTACCGCTCATCAGCCCCAATAACCAGTCATCACCACCAAGCGTCATCAACTTCACTTTCTCATATTTCAGAACCAATCGCCGGGCGATCTCAGGATCACCCTACTATAATCCCAAGCTGGCCCCCAGCGATTTAAAGATCATTTCTCGGGTTCAGACAACAGGATATACAAAGCCCCCGTTTTGCCAGAGTTCTGCCCAAAGGTGAAATAATTTTCCACCTCAGATTTTATTCTGGTTTTATTTTTACTTTTGTTTTCCCATCTGTTTTTGCTGCACATTCGGGCTTTAGTCGTTGCTCCGTTGTCTCCCTTCTGTCTTTATGCTAAATCCCAGCGGCGACGGTGACAGCAATCAGGACAACACCTTGCTTCCAATCGCTGTTGCTGTTGTAACCAGAAACTTTTCCAGAACCAGATGAGATTGCCATGACTGCGCCCCAGACTTCCCACCTCCGTTCAGATTTTCTGCGTGAGTTGAGCGCGCGCGGGTATATTCATCAATGTACGGATATCGACAGCCTCGACAGCAAAATGACCAAGGGCCCTGTCGCCGCGTATATCGGCTTTGACTGTACGGCTGACTCGCTTCATGTCGGCAGCCTGGTCCAGATCATGATGCTGCGCTGGTTACAAAAAACCGGGCACAAACCAATCGTTCTCATGGGAGGCGGCACCAGCAAGGTTGGCGACCCCTCTTTCAAGGACGAAGCGCGTAAACTGATTACGGTAGAAGAAATCCAGCACAACATGGATGGCATCAAAAAGGTCTTTGCCAAATACCTGACCTTTGGCAGTGGCCCAACCGATGCTGTCATGGTCAACAATGCCGACTGGCTTGATAACATCAACTACCTCGAATTCCTCCGTGATTACGGTGTGCATTTCTCCGTCAACCGGATGCTCAGCTTTGATTCCGTCAAGCTGCGCCTCGACCGCGAGCAATCCCTGTCGTTTCTGGAGTTCAACTACATGATCCTCCAGGCCTATGATTTCATGGAGCTGAACAAACGCCAGAGCTGTCTGTTCCAGATGGGTGGGTCTGACCAGTGGGGCAACATCGTCAACGGGGTGGACCTGACACGACGCATTAACCAGAACGAAGTTTACGGCCTGACATCCCCTCTGTTGACGACCTCTTCAGGGGTGAAAATGGGTAAAACTGTCGGCGGCGCGGTCTGGCTAAACGAAGAACGGCTCTCGGCTTTCGATTTCTGGCAGTACTGGCGGAACACAGAAGATGCCGATGTTGGCCGTTTCCTGCGCCTCTTCACCGAACTTTCCGAGGACGAAATCCACCGTCTTGAAAAGCTCGAAGGCGCTGAAATCAATGAAGCGAAAAAAATCCTCGCCACCGAAGCAACGAAACTCTGCCATGGCGAACAGCTTGCTCTTTCTGCGGCCGAGACTGCCCGCAAAGCTTTTGAAGAACGCAGCATGAGTGCTGATCTGCCAAGCTTTGAAATTGAGAGCAACAAACTGGCCGAAGGCTTGCCTGCTTTTGTACTCTTCAAGGATGTCGGTCTCTGCAGCAGTAACAGTGAAGCACGCAAGCTGATTGCGGGTGGTGGTGCCCGCCTGAACGATAGCCAGATCAAGAGTGATCAGGTTTCGATTTCCCTTGCGGATCTTAATGCCGAAGGGTCAATCAAACTTTCAGCGGGTAAAAAACGGCATATTCTGGTTAAGCCCGTGTAAGATCACTGCTCTGCCTATGGCCCTGTAGTTCGGAATACAATTTTTTCGCCAGTAACAGTGAATAAAAAAAGAGAAGGCCGTTCATCCGCGCCTTCTCTTTTTTGTTCCAGATTTTTTCAGCCTCACAGGGACAGGGTCTTTATTTTTCCGGGGTTACAGGTGGGTTTCCAGCCTCACCCTCAGCCTCTTCCCCGCTCTGCTTTTTTTCCGTGCTTGGTGTTGCGGTCCCAAAAATATTGCGCAAGAACCCCGGAGTAAGGCCCGAAAGCGGGTTGATTGAGACCTTCGGGTTTTCCATGGTTCCATCAAGGCTATAGTTAAAGGCCACGATTCCTTCGCCTTCACCACCAGTCAAAAGTGTTCCCAGCAAGGGGATTCCGCCCAGTATCCGGTTGATCGTGTAGGCGGGAACAATTGTTCCTCTGGCGGCCACAATATCCCTGTTGGTATCAACTTCTCCCTTTGCCGTCAGGCCAATGGAAGAAGAATAAAGCTTGATCAGGTCGCTGCGCAGAAAACCATTCTGGACTGTAAAATCCCCAACCAGTTCATCAAAGGCAATACCTTCAGTTGACAGGGCGGTCACAGGCCCGGTCAAAGAGGCAACAGAGAGCATTTTGGCCAGAACAGGAGCTTTAACCAGCCTGAGTTTCTGAACATCAAGTTTACCTGACAGCAGATCAGCACTGCGATAGCTTTCGGCATCTCCGGTAATTGTCAGGCTCCCGCCTTCTACAGTATCCAGTACATCAAGGGCCCGTAGCATGGCTCCAAAATCATTGGATTCAGCTCGAAATCCCTGACGGCCACTCTCCAGTGGCAAGTAATCAATCCGGACTGTACGGGTCACCTTGTTTTCCGGATCGAGAACTTTACTATCAGGAACATGCCAGAGTTCTTCAGGTACTTCCCCGGTAAACTGCAGACGTTTCAGGCCATCACTTTCACGGTCAACCACCAGGGACACATTTCGGAAAAACCGTTTTTCCCCCATGTACATCGCATCAAGTTGTTGTGCCGTCACCCTGATCGGCTTGGCAGGCTTTTCCTGTAAAGGATCGGTCGCAGGCACAGCAGGCACGACCTGTTCAATCCCCGGATCCGGAGTAACCGCATCAACAGCCTGTTCAGCAACGTGTTCTTCATCATCACCAATAAACCGGGTTGTATCCAATACTCCCCCGCCAATAGTGATCTCGGGCTTCTCATCATCAAGGACAACGGCCACATCACTGAGCAGTGTTTTCTCCAACTGGAATTGCCTGACAAAAGCCTCTCGCACCTTGCCATCGGTCAACTCCGCCTGCCCTTCCTTCAGCTCCAGTTCCCCCGCAGCAAGATCAAAGCTGTTGATCTTCACGGCTTTACCATCTTTCAGGATAACAACGGCTTTGAAACTCCCCGCTGTCCCGGCCGCTTTTTCAAAAGCCAGCCCTTCAAGGTTCAGCTCGGCATCTTTCAGGTTTGCAGCCAGCTGCACCACACCATTTCCATCTGGTCGATTTTCCAATGCCAGAGACAAGGAAACAGGGCCAGCCAGATAATCTGCGACAGGAATACCCAGTTGAGACAGTCCTTCCGGATTGATCGAGGCAAAATCGGCTTTCAGTTTTGTTCGCACCTTTGGATTGCTACCAAAGTTTTCATCCCAGGATATGTTCACCGGTATAGAAGCAAGTTTGACCGGGCCTGTGACCTGCATCCCCTTGCCGGTGACCTTAAGTTTAAGATCTCCTTCGGTCGCATCCAAACCGTCATAGATTTTACCAATCCGGGCATTTTTCACTGCGGCAGAAACATCAATGGTGATGTCTTTGAGCTTCAGGTCTTTCAGCAAAAGAAAATCAAAATCAACCGCGACAGCAGCTTCCCCTGCCGTTTCCTGTGGATCGATGTTAAGCTCGTCTACCAGACGCAGGTTTTCACTGTTGAGAATTTCCAGGGCCGTCCTGACCGGACCTTCGACAGCTGTCTGGATTGATATGCTTTCATTGGCCACATCCAGACCGGAAACGGTGATGGTAGAAGGCAGCACAGACATATCCTCGATCACACCACCATCAGCAAAAAGCGTCAGCCCGTCGGCACGAATATCTGCCGTTCCCGCCACCTTCCGGACCGGAGGCAGAGGACGCAGATAATGCACATCAAGATCCCGGTACTTCATACTGCCGTCCAGCGAGACCAGTTTCGTGTTATCGAAATCACCCCCGGGAATTTCCAGTACTGCCTTGATTACAGCTTCTTCGGCCAGGCCGGTTTTTATGTTCTCGGTCACCCATTCGCGTGCATCACTCGCCATCATTTCTGGCCAGTAAAGCGCGAGATCATCAAGCGGAACAGCCACCGCACGCACACCAGCCAGAATCTGCATATCACTGTCCAGCCCCGACACACTTCCCGCCACAGAGAGCTGGGGCCCGGCAACACCTTCTTCACCAAAATTGATTGCCGCATTATCAACAACGAGCTTCTGGCTTTCCTTGCTATAGCTCCCCTTCAGGAACATGCCCTGAACTGGCAGCTTGGGAACAGACAAACTCGCCAGAGCGATACTGCCAGGCCCACCGGAAATCTCGAAACGACTGCGGCCGAACTCTCCCGCAAGATTGAGTGATGTAGAGACTGAAGCCGCCAGAGGGATATCAACCTCGGACAAGTCGGACAGGCCTGAATCCAGCTTGGCCAGTGTCGTTGGACGTATCCCTGTCACCTGGAATGCCAGATCGACAATCTGAAGATCCTTGTCATACACAAAGGCACCGTTCAGGGTTGCTTTTTCTTCGGCAACATCAACAAGAAAGTCCAGCTCTCCGGACAATCCCAGTTTATCCCGGCGAATGGTCATGTCGGCATTTGGCACGGTAAAGACCAATCCCAGTTTTTTATCCTGGATCCGGATGCGGGCTCTGAGAATCTGAAGTTGATCCAGATAGGCCAGGGGATGGCCTTCTGTCCGTTCAGCCATAAGATTTTTCAAGGCATCTGGCAGAACATCCCCGAACCTCGGCTCGGCTATCGAAGTATCTGCACTGGCACGATCACTGCCAATCTCAATTCTGCCGTCGAGGTCGCGAACCAGATTAAGCCGGGGGCCAATAATCTTGACACCTGTCGGGACAACCTTCCCACGCGCCAGCGCCCCAACATTGAGATCAATCCCCATCAAGGGGATGGCGGCAATCGCCCTGTCGGTTTCATCCAGTATCCGGACCCGCTCAACCTGAAGCGCGACAGCCCTTTCTTTCGGCAACCAGGCCAGCTGGGTTGTGGCAACATCCAGCCGCAGCCCTTTTTCTTCATCAACGAAGGCCTCTTCCACATAAGGGGTCAGAAAGTCCAGAGTTACCGGACCAGACGACAGGCGCCAGATCAGTATCCCGACCATAACTGCAGAGAGCACAAGCAAGGCAGCAAGGGCTTCAAGAAAAAACAGGGATGTTTTACGAATCATACGAAACGGTGCTCCGCGCGCCTTGAGAAAATGAGTACGGCATTGTTTTATTCACGGTAGCCCTTGACCAATTTCTGTAGCCTTTGCACTGTACTCGAAACAAGGTAGCGGCACTCATGATACTGTCATTTTCTTTTACTGAAGAAACATTACCAAAAAATATCAACCCCGATCGGGTGAGCCTGGGCTTCACCAATTGGCAAGAACGTCTTGAACGTGTTGAAAATAGCGATTTAAAGCAAGATCTTATCGAATTAGGCGCCACCCCGAAAGCGAAATCACTCCTTACCTGCCTCTTTGCCAACAGCCCGTATCTTACCCAGTGTATCCTGGGTGATATGGCGTTCTTCTGTCGTCTTTTAAAGCAGGGGGCAGAAAAAAGTCTGACCGGCATTCATCAATATCTGCAGGAAAGCATCGCTCTTTCTACCGATCGCAATCAGGTCATGACAGGATTACGCCAGGCGAAAAAACAGGCATCGCTGGCGATAGGGCTGGCTGACATTACCGGTGAATGGACGGACCGCCGGGTCGTTGAGGAACTCACGGTTTTTGCCTCCACCGCAATTTCCGCCGCTGTCTCCCATCTGCTGCTTGAACTCCACAAGCGCGGGCACCTTGAACTGAAAGATCCTGCAGCACCCGAAGAAGACTGCGGTTATGTTGTTCTTGCCATGGGGAAACTCGGTGCCTGGGAACTCAACTATTCTTCCGACATAGATTTGATTCTGTTGTTTGATCCCGAAAAAGTTAACTACCTCCATGACCGGGGACCACAAGAAGGTATGGTCCGGCTCAGTCGGGACCTTGTCCGCTGCCTTGATGACCGGACACGGGATGGGTATGTTTTTCGTACAGACCTGCGCCTGCGACCTGACCCTGGTGCAACCCCGCTAGCTTTGTCCTTCAACGCCGCAATGACCTATTACGAGACCACAGGCCTCAACTGGGAACGCGCGGCCATGATCAAGGCCCGCCCCGTGGCTGGGGACAAGGAACTCGGCTCGCGCTTTCTTCGGGAAATCAAACCTTTTATCTGGCGAAAACACCTCGACTTTGCTGCCATCAATGACATTCATGCCATCAAACGCCAGATCTATGCCCATAAGGGGGGCTCCCGGATTGCCGTCAAAGGCCATAACATCAAGCTTGGGCGCGGCGGCATTCGTGAAGTCGAGTTTTTCGCCCAAACCCAGCAGCTGATCTGGGGAGGACGCAATCCTGATCTGCGCAGCAGCTCAACCGTCTTCACACTTGAACAGCTCCACAAAGCCAAGCTGATTTCCCTCAAAGCAGAAAAAGACCTGACAGAGGCGTACTGGTTTCTGCGCCGACTGGAAAATCGCCTGCAGATGATTGATGACCAGCAAACCCAGACCCTGCCGGAAAGCGATGAAGGTCTTGCAGCTGTCGCGGCATTTCTCGGTTATGACACTGTTGAAGACTTCCGCGAGGAGCTCTCGTACCAGCTTCACGTGGTCGAAGACCACTACGCCACCTTGTTCGAGGATGAACACAGCCCGCCGCAACAGACAAAAAATCTGGTGTTTTCAGGCCAGGAAGCCACGCCGGAACTGATTTCATCCCTGCAGGAAATCGGCTTTACCGACGGCAACCGGGTCTTTCAATTGATCACCCAATGGAAACAGGGCCGCTATCGCGCAGTGCGGTCGGACCGTTCCAGAAGCCTGATCGCCGAGATCGTGCCGCAACTGCTTGAGGCCTTTGGCAAATCCGCAGCACCGGATATTGCCCTGAACAAATTCGATGAATTTCTCTCCGGCCTGCCCACTGGCGTTCAACTTTTTTCCATGTTGCAGGCCAACCCGAACCTGCTTGACCTCCTGGCCGAGATTATGGGCAGCGCCCCCGCACTTGCCGATCGCCTGAGCCAGTCCCCCGGATTGCTTGAAGCCGTGCTTGGTCGTAATTTCTTTGAACGGCTGCCAGACAAAGACGTACTGAAACAACAGCTGGACCTGGTCCTTGAACAGGCACGGGATTTTCAGGATGTGCTGGATTTCAGCCGGAGCTGGGCCAACGACCAGCGTTTTAGAATTGGCCTTCAGATCCTGCGAAGCACCTGCAGGATAGAGAATTCCAGCCGCGACCTAGCACATGTTGCCGAATGCATCGTCGAAGCACTTTTGCCGCTCACCTGGGAAGAACTGAAACTGCGCCACGGTAAAATCGACCAGAGCAATCTTGCCATACTCGCCATGGGAAAGCTGGGCAGTCAGGATATGACAGTTACTTCTGATCTCGACCTGATCAGCCTATATGAATTGTCCAAAGAAGGACAGGAATCTGACGGAGATCGCCCCCTCGATCCAACCCAGTATTTTGCCCGCCTCACCCAGCGTTTCACCAATGCCCTGACCGCCCTCACCCCCGAAGGCCGGCTTTACGAAATCGATATGCGTTTGCGCCCCTCAGGCAATGCAGGTCCCTTGGCCACCACGCTGACCGCATTTGAACGTTATCAGTTGAACGAAGCCTGGACCTGGGAACACATGGCCCTGACCCGCGCGCGTGCGATCGCAGGCCCCGCAGATTTCTGTGCTAAAATCAACGATACCATCAGATCAATTCTCTGCCAGAAAAGAGACCCGCAAAAACTGGTCAATGATATCGCCAGCATGCGCGAAAGGATTGCAAAAGAAAAACCGCCCGCAGGATTATGGGATATCAAGCTGATCAGAGGCGGCTTGATTGATCTCGAGTTTTTAGCGCAGTATTTGCAACTAAGACATGCTCACGAAAGCAGCGAAGTTCTACAGATCAATATCCGCCAGTGTTTCCAGAAACTGGGCGAACTCGGTTTCCTGTCATCAGCAGATACGGCAGATCTGATTGACGCGACAGATCTGTTGCACCAGCTGCAAAACCTGCTTCGCCTGACAACAGGTGAAAAGCTGGATGAAGAAACGACAGCTCCCTCGGTTCTCAAACGCCTGGCCACAACCGTCGGAGAACCGGGCTTTCCGGAGCTCAAAGCCCGGCTTGAACAAACAACGGAACGCGTTAAACAGATCTATGAGAAAACAATTACACAGTTTGTTATCCCAGAAAATTAAACCAGGGTAATCACCCTGATTATTCACTGCGAATTCTCGATATTCCCCCAGCTAAAAACAAAAATCAAACTGTCGAAAAAATCTGGCCTAAATGCTCCATTTCCTGTCGGAAGCGAAGGATGATTTTCCCAGCCAATAGAGTTATACTCCTAGAAAGAGCAGTCTGTTTTTTTTGGGAAGCCCCGCATGTACCAGCTAGAGCGAGAGGAACGTCTCGACCTGAAGGATATCCCCGATATCCGATTGAAGCGGGTTCATGACTACTGGCAAGATCTCTGTGGCAAACGCAAAATGCCCGCCCGCTCTGAAATTGATCCACTTTCTATCTGGCCTGCACTTGGCCGTGTCAATCTGATAGATGTAGAAGCTGCAGGTTCATCCAGCAACAACCAGAAAAGACAGTACCGCCATCGTCTCTTTGGTAGCCTGATGGGGGTAATAGAAGGCAAGGATTTCACCGGTAAAACCCTGCAAGACCTGCCCTATCCGCAATACCGGGAATTACTCAACCGACACTATGACGAAATCGTTGAGCAAAGACTGCCGAGTTATTACATCATCAAGGGCGTACTCGACAACAAGCGCTATAGCTATGACCGCCTTGCACTTCCCTTATCCGATGACGGAGAAAACGTGACCGGCATCATGATCGCGTCTTTCCCTCATCTGCTGGACTGACCCGAGCCAGCTTTTGTTATTCCAGTAGGATTTCAGTAACCTGATTCACATAAAGGTTGGTCTTTTCTCCTTCATACTCCAGCAGCATGTCGATAAGCAATTCACTATAGCTCCAGGCACCAGTAGCAACATCCATCAAGCCATAACCTGTTATATCCCCTTTGATATTCTTCCCTTCAAAGTTAAAAGAAGCCGTACTTTCATCAAAATCGACCAGAAGCATCTCCCTGTCACGAAATTCGGTTTTCCCCAGGACTTTTCCGACCGATTTCATTATCCCAATCCCGAGATCAATCGAGTTCTCAAATCTGTGTCCTTCGCGAACACCTTCTTTCGGGAAAGTGGCAACGCTTTGTTTTACTGCGTTACCCAATAATTGTTTTGTTTGCTGAAATTCAGCAGAAGAAAGTTCCGGTGCCGCAAAATCCATTTCAAGAACCTTGCCTTGAGGCGTAAGCTCGACAGAAATTTTCATTTCTGGTGAAGATCTCTGTTGTTGGCCATGGGCATTCACAGTCATTTCGTCAATGGAAACGAGCATCAACAAGTTGTCGCCCAGTTGTTTAACCTGGCTGGTCCCCTTGGAAAAACTCCCCATATAAAAATCGCCTCCATTTACCTTTCCAAAGGTTTTAGAGGTGTTTCTGGTCGGGCTCAGGGAATAAGAACGTACTGCCATGATTATCGGCTCGGTGATAATGTGCACGGCACCCTTGTAAGTTGGAGTTTCTGGAGATGAGCTATCAGCGAATACCTGGACACCAGATACTCCGAACAGCGCCAGAGCTATAATGACAGATCTCATAGCTTGAAACATTTTCTAGTCCGATATTATTAATTGAAAGATTTTGCCTCACCACACTAGAACAAAAAACACTTAATAGGTGTAATTTTTTCTCAAAAAACTATTTCACGATCACCACTCAAAAATGAATCGCCCGTCAGATTGAAACTGTTCGCACTTGGGCTTTAGGGGATAGCCTGCTAACTTTCGGCGCAAGAAAACAACACTGCAAAAAATTTCTGAAAAGGATACCGACTGATGAGCCTTGAAACCGGCGATAAGGCCCCTGATTTTACAGCTCCTCTCAACGGCGGGGATGAACTGACACTCAGTTCGCTGCAAGGACAGAACGTCGTTCTGTATTTTTATCCCAAAGACTCTACTCCGGGCTGTACCACCGAGGCCTGTGATTTTCGCGATGCCCTGGCGGATTTTTCCAGGCTTAACGCACGGGTGATCGGTGTCTCGAAAGACTCTGTAAAGCGCCACGACAATTTTATTGCCAAGAACGAGCTGAATTTCCCTCTCGTCTCAGATGAAACTGGTGCAATCTGTGAAGCCTACGGCGTCTGGATCCTGAAAAAATTGTATGGCAAGGAATATATGGGAATTGAGCGGGCGACATTCCTGATTGATGCCCGGGGGGTAATCCGGCAGATCTGGCACAAGGTAAAGGTTTCCGGACATGTCAAAGAGGTTCAGGAAGCAGTCGCCAGTCTGTAATTTTTCGCAACCGAACGGCCTGGCATCCGAAACAGTCCTGTATTTGCTGGAGATCCCCCATGAGCATCTTGCCCAAGACCCTGGCAGAGGCCGCTGCACAGGCTCTTTGCATCGCCAACTCACAGGAAAAATCAGAATATTCCCGCCTCTGCGCCCGTGCCTGGCAGGCGGGGACAATCTCCCGGGTAGGTCTGGCTGATATTCCACCAGAACCTGCCAGGGAAGAGAGCCCGGTTCTGGTTCCTCCAACGGAAGTACCCCGACGAAAGGTGACACAGGATCCCGAGGGACGCATTGCCCTCCTGCATGCATTGGCTCACATTGAACTCCATGCCATTAACCTCTGCTGGGATATCATTGTTCGCTTTGCCCGAACCCCGATGCCAAAAGAATTTTATGATGACTGGGTTGCCATCGCCGATGATGAAGCCCGACACCACCTTTTACTGTGTGAGCGCCTCAAACAGCTTGGCTCACATTATGGCGCCCTTCCTGCTCACGCCGGACTATGGCAAGGGGCAGAGGTTACCGAGCACAACCTCAAAGCCAGACTTGCTGTCGTCCCGATGGTGCTTGAAGCCAGGGGACTGGATGTGACCCCGGGCATAATTGTCAGGCTTCGCGCGGTCAAGGATTTTGAAAGTGCGGATCGGCTTCAGATTATCTATGACGATGAAATTTCCCATGTCGCAAGAGGCAAGCGCTGGTTCGAATACCTCTGTCAGCAGGACGCGGAAGACCCGATTGAAAGCTGGCAAAACATCATCCTGACCCTCTTTAAGGGCAGAGTACGTTCCCCCTTCAATACTGAAGGCCGTGATCTGGCCGGTTTCCCTATCGATTATTACGGTCCTGTTGCGGATCTCTAGGATCATAATATGTTATGGTCGCAAACCTATTGACACTTTAAGTTGCAAATGCAGAATGTACACCCGAGGGTTTACTTTTGTCTGAATTCCCGGAATCTGAATGCCCAGAATCTGAACACTCAGCAAAAAACTCTTTGTCATAACCTGCTCAAAAATCCGGGAAGAGGAAAGTTCGGTGTCCACCCCAGAATCCCCACCCGAGAACATGTTTCTCGTCGGATCGCTGCCAAAGCTTTTTCTCAAGACAGCAGCACCGATTATTCTGGTGATGTTGGTCAGCGGATTTTTTACCGTCGTCGATGCTTACTTCCTGGGTGAATTTGTCGGACCGGAAGCTCTGACAGCTGTAACCATGATGTTTCCGGTCTTCATGCTGATTGTTGCGCTGTCCACCTGGGTTTCAGGCGGATTTTCCAGTGTTGTTGCCCGTTTGCTCGGCGCGAGGAAAAACGATGAGGCAAATGCGGCTCTCGGCAGCGCTATTTTGCTCTCTGCAGTGGTCTGCCTGCTGCTGATTGCCCTGTTCCTAATTGCCGGAACCGCATTGATTTCCTGGGTGACAAAAGGCTCGCTGCCCCTCAGTGAGATGGGCTATAGCTATATCTCGCTCCTGATCTTCTTTTCCCCTCTTCAGTTTCTTCTGACCATCAATTTTGACGCACTGCGCTGTGAAGGAAAGATGGGTTTTATCGCCTTCCTTTCCCTGTTTTCTACCCTGTTGAATATTACCTTCAACTATATCCTGATCGTCAAGCTGGAACAGGGTGTGGCCGGATCAGCCTATGGCACAATACTGGCCCAGCTCATCTCCATCATCGCAGTTGGGCTTTACCATCAGAAAGCACGTTCCGCTTTCACCTTTTCCCAGACGGTTTTTCACAACCCGACGCGGTTCTGGAAACGGTTTCTTGCCCTTGGCGCACCGGCCAGCCTTGGTTATCTTGGAGTATCGATGACCTCGGCCACCATTCTCTATTCGCTTCAGCAATGGGGGCACGAGCATTATGCAGCCACAGTTGCAGCCTACGGCATTATCACCCGAATAATGACCTTCACTTTTTTACCCCTTCTGGGACTGAACATCGCCTTTCAGACTGTCGCGGGAAACAATCAGGGGGCTCAGCTCTGGCCCCGGGTCAATGCAAGTATCAAACTGGCCCTGCTCTCGGCGCTTTTCTATTGCGGCAGCCTCCAGATCCTTTTCAATGTTTTTGCCGGGCAGATCGGGTTTATCTTTGTTGATGACAGCCTAATCGCCAGTGAGACCCAACGTATCTTGCCCCAGATCACGCTGTTCTATTTTGCTTTTGGCCTCAGCATGGTTCTTTCCGGTTTTTTCCAGGCGATCGGCGACGCCAGACGCTCGGCAATCCTCGGCCTTTCCCGGACTTATCTCTTTTCCCTGCCACTGATTTTCACCCTGCCTTTTCTTCTTGGTGAACAGGGGATCTGGTATGCGCCTCCTCTGGCCGAATTCCTCATGATTATTTTATCTCTGGTTGTGCTCTTCCTGAATGCAAACACCAACGGCATGAAAATGGGATTGTTCCGCCAAACAATATCCAAACAATATAAGGCCACATAATAATCCCGTGAAAACAGGGCATCAGACCGTTTGCCTGCCGAGGCTTTTTCCTGTTAAGTTATTTTCCGGTTTATGATCCGCCCTGTTTCTAAAGCACTTTTTGCACTATTTCCTGCCGTCCTACCCCTACCCTATTCCTATATTCCCCTATCGAAAGCAGAAGACCGGAAAAGGATAAAGAATGCCAGAGTTGCCAGAGCTAAGTGCCATCTTTGCCGAACGCGCGCTTAAGGCAGATGATCTATTACTCGCTCTGGTTGGCGCCTCTGGAACCTATCTGGCGATTACCGAACAGCATGACGGCAAAATTTTGCTTATCAGCGATGCCTGGCTTTCCATCCTTGGTTATACCCGCAAAGAACTCGCAGGAAAAACAGTTCAGGGGTTGAACATCTGGGTTCAACCGACCCAGCGCGCCAAGCTGATCCGGCAATTTAAAACCGACAAGATCGTTGACCGTTTTCCGGCAAGATTACGCGGCAAAGACGGTACCCTGCATGATTTTTCCATTGCACTTCAGTCCATAACCATTACCGGAAAGAACTATTTCCTCTTCACCGGGCACGATGTTACAGAAAACAAACTGGCAGAGCATGCAGCACTTGCGTCCCGTCAGATACTGGTTGATGCACTCGAAGCCATGAGCGAGGGCTTTGTTCTTTATGGTGTCGATGGCCGTCTGATAATCTGTAACTCAAAATTTAAAGAGTTTTATGGCTACAGCGATGAAGAGGCCGCCGTGGGAGCGCATCGTCGCTATCTGGGCGAGCTTGATGTAAACCGGGGCACAGTCCTGGTCAGTGATAACCAGCGACAGGCTTACATCGAACGTCGGGAAGATCTGGTCAAAGGCCCCCCAAAATCCTTTGGTATCCAACTGCGGGACGGGCGCTATCTGCTGCTCAGCGACAGACGCACTGAAGACGGCAGTATTGTCAGTATCCATAAAGACATCACGGATTTGAAGCTGGCAGAAATTTCTTTGGTCCAGGCCAAGGAAGACGCTGATATTGCCAACAGTGCCAAATCTGAATTTCTTGCCCATATGAGTCACGAACTGCGCACCCCGATGAACTCCATTCTCGGTTTTACCCAATTGATGCGTGACGAATTTTTTGGGGCTTTGGGCCATCCGAAATACAAGGAATACATCACGGATGTGCATCGCTCTGGCGAGCACCTGCTCAATCTGATCAATGATGTTCTTGATATTTCCAAGGTCGAAGCTGGCGAGTTCACACTTCATGAAGAAAAGCTCAATCTGAAAGACACCGTGGCCTGCTGTCTACAGATCCTGCGCGGCAAATCCAGCCACGGCACCGGACAGATCTGCATCGAGGAACCTGAAGCAGACCTCTTTCTCCTCGGCGACGAGCGTATTATCAGGCAGATCATCCTCAACCTTCTTTCCAATGCCCTCAAGTTCACAGCCAACGGAGACAAGATCATCCTTTCTCTCGGAAAAACAACCGGGCAGAAAATCTATATCGAGGTTATGGATACAGGCTGTGGTATCGCCCCGGGTGATCTCCCCAGAATTATGGAACCCTTTGGTCAGGCACGGGCCAATGCCAGAACAGCCCACGAAGGCACGGGTCTCGGCCTGTCATTAAGCAAGCGGTTTACCGAACTGCACGGCGGAACACTTTCGATCCAGAGTGCGCGCAACGAAGGTACCACCGTCACAATCACTTTCCCGGCAGAACGGACAATGTGCGTTTGAACGGCAATTCCCGGAAACCACCATTCCCCCAGACCAAAAATCAGCTTCAAAGCAAGGTAACAGAAGAACACAACAAGTTCTTGCCCCAGCCCCTCAAAACTGTGCCAATGTTTCAGGAAACTGACCACGGACGTCGATAGTGCCTATTTCAGATATTGTTCTTACCATTGCCGCGCTGCTGGTCGTTATTGCCTGCAGCCAGCCTCTTGCCCGGCGCAGCGGCCTGCCTTTCACCGTTGTTCTCGCCATGATCGGTGTCCTTTTGGCTTTGGCTGCCAAATGGCTGCTCTATACGACCATTACTGATCAGTTCAATGAAGTGGCCTCGCTGGTAATCGATATTCCGGTCTCCTCGGCAACGTTTCTCGATATCATGCTGCCAATCCTGCTGTTTCAGGGAGCCGTCACTATTGATGTACGCCGACTGGCAAAAGATACGGCTCCTGTCATCCTGCTTGCCGTTCTTGGTGTTGTCGTTGCTCTGGTCATTATCGGCGGTGCCGTTTCCTTCGTTTCATCTGCGCCTCTGGTTGTCTGTTTGCTGTTTGGGGCCATTGTCGCGACAACCGACCCCAGCGCTGTTATTGCACTCTTTCGTGACCTCGGCGCCCCCGCCCGCCTGACACGCCTGGTCGAGGGTGAAAGCCTGCTCAACGATGCAACAGCGATTGCCGCTTTTAGTGCCTTTCTGGCACTGACTATCTCAGGCGGGAAGTTTGATCTGCTCAACGTCAGCAGCACGCTCTCGGTCTCTCTTGCAGGCGGGATCGCCGTCGGTCTCATAGCTGGCCGTGTGACCGTCCAGATTCTTGCCTGGCTCCGGTCTTTCCGGGCAGCACAGGTTACCATCACCGTTGCCCTGCCCTATCTGATTTATACTCTGGCCAATAACTATATCCATATTTCAGGTGTCGTGGCAGTGGTCACAGCAGGACTGGTCCTCAGTGCCTTTGCCCGGTCCCGATTCCAGAGCGAAACTTTCCGGTTTTTTCAGGATACACTCGACCAGTTATCCTGGTGGGCAGGAAGTCTGGTTTTCATTCTTGCGGCACTCCTGGTTCCGGGCTTGCTGGCTGATGTCCAGGTCTCCGATCTCTGGATTACTCTCGTTGCGGTTTTCGCAGCACTGGTCGCCCGGGCTGTTATCCTCTTTGGTGTTTTCCCGATTTTATCCGCAACGCGCCTGACGCAAAGTATTAGCACGCCCACCAAGACCGTTATCATCTGGGGAGGACTGCGCGGGGCCGTTACCCTGGCTCTGGCATTGGCCGTGACTGAAAACCCGCTTGTAGATCCAGAAACCAAGCGCTTCATTGCCATTCAGGCCACAGGCTTTGCCCTCTTTACCCTCTTGATACAGGGAACAACACTGACTGCCCTTATGCGCTGGCTTGGGCTGGACCAGCTTTCCCCAATCGAACGCGCCTTCAGGTCCCAGGTTCTCAGCCAGTCGCTCTCAACCGTCAAAAGCAGTCTGCGGAATTTTGCCGGACGCTATCAGCTTGATGATGAACTGGTTGAAACAGCCATGTCGCCCTACAGTGAACGACTGTCAAAAGTTGCCAAAGACAGGACTTTTGAAGAAACAATCAGCGATAAGGAACGTTTGACACTGGGTCTGGTTGCCCTCGCCAACCAGGAGAAATCCCTGCTTTTTGATCCACGCTGGAGCGCTGGTGTCCCCCACATCCTCATTGATCAATATCTGCTTGCCGTTGACGCCATGATCGATGCTGCAAGGGAAGACGGTCGCCTGGGGTATCTGCGCGCGGCCCGTAAACCACACAAACACAGTTCCGCTTTTCGAATCCTTGGCTGGTGTCATGCCCGTATGGGCATAAACCGCCCCCTGGCCCAGTATCTCGGGCGACGTTTCCAACTTCTCTTGATCAACCGGATCATGGTGTTGGAACTGGGTGTTTTTCTTGACACTAAACTTAAAGCTCTGCTGGGAGATCGACCCGCAGAAATTTTGGGTGAAATATTGCGGCAACGTCAGGAGGAGATAGAACGCCATCTGGCAGGGCTCAGACTGCAATACCCGCGCTTTGCCCGCACACTGGATCACGCCCTGCTCGAGCGGTTTGCTTATCGGGAAGAAGTTGAGCAGATCGATAATTTACGTGAAGCAGGTATCATCAGTGAAGACCTCGCCCGCAGTCTGATCGGGGAAGCCGAGTCCATTCACGCTGTGGTAAAACCGCGATCGCAGGTCGACTTCCGGGCAACAACCTCTGAATTGCTCGTCTCCTTTCCTGTTTTTTCGGAACTCAGTCAAAGCGAGCTGGACGAAATTACAAAGAGCCTGCGCACCCGTGTTTTCGCTGACGACGCTTTTATCTTCCGTAAAGGAGATAAAGCAGACGGATTGTATTTCATTGCCAGCGGGGCCGTTGAAATTCGTATTGGAGAGCGTGTCGTTCGCCTTGGGCATGGCGATTTCTTTGGCGAGATGGCGCTTCTGGCAGAAACCAGACGCAGTGCGGATATTCGTTCCATAAGCTATTCGCACCTTCTGTTACTGGAAGCCAATACCTTTCACAAACTGGTCAAGGCACACCCGCATTGGCGCAGCCGTCTGGACGAGGTTGCCAAAGAACGACGCGCCATGAATGAGGCAGAAAAATTGGCAAAAGAGCAGGAACTTGCCAAACTGGTTGCCATCGTCACAAAGCCCGATAACTTTTAGCCGGTTCACCTCTGCTCGCAGGTCAAGACTGCGAACACAACCTAAGGCCGCCCCTTGGCAAGAAAACCTGGAAAATCCCGCGAAAGAGACCTGACACAAGGCAGTCTGCCCAGACACTTCCGGGCCTTGGCCATTCCGGCCAGCATCGGCATGCTTTTCAATACACTCTACAACGTGGTCGATACCTTTTACGCCGGAATGCTTTCAACAGAGGCGCAGGCAGCACTTTCCGTTTCCTTCACTGTTTTTTTTATCCCTGTTGCCTTTGGCATTGGCCTGGGACAGGGAATTTCTGCACTGGTCGGGACGGCAATCGGCAAAGGGGACAGAGAGCTTGCCCGCACCTTCGCTGCCCAGGGCCTAAGCTTTGCTGCCGCCTTTTCGCTTTTCCTTGCCGTTGCCGGATATGTTTCAATACCCTTTCTGCTTGATCTCCTTGGGGTCCCTGACAGTTTCCACCCTCTTTCCACTGCCTATCTCCAGGTTATCATGCTGGCGACGCCAGCTTTCCTGATTGCTTTTTCCGCCAACGGCATCCTCAGTTCACAAGGAGATACTGTCTCGAACCAACGCGCGCTGATCGGTGGTTTTCTGGCTAATTGTCTGCTCAATCCCCTGTTTATTTTTGGGGCCTTTGGTATTGAGGGGATCGGTTTTGACGGGCTCGCGGTATCTACCGTTGTGATCGAATGGTGTGTCGCCGCTTTTCTCCTCTACCAGGCTCTGGGTTCCCGCGTTCTTTTTGGCTGCAAAGCCTGTGACTTTGCTCCCTGCTGGAAAACCATCCGGGAACTCTCTGGTCAGGGGCTCCCTGCCACCCTTAATTTTCTCACCATCACACTGGGAGTACTGGTCATCCAGTTTTTCCTCCAGCCCTTTGGTGCAACCGCTGTTGCGGCCTATGGCATTGCTCTGCGCATAGAGCAGCTCATCCTCCTCCCGGGGTTGGGGCTGACCATCGCCTTGCTGCCAATCATCGCCCAGAATAATGGAGCAGCTGCCCATGACCGCATCCGTTATGCCTTCTGGTGGTGCCTTGGCACAGGTGGCGCCATGATGCTGACAGGCGGATTGATACTGCTCTTGATTGGAACCTTTTTGCTGGGATTTTTCAGCGCTGACCCGGCAGTAATCACAGTGGGTTATGACTATCTTCTCCTTGCCGCCCCCATGCTCCCGGCCTACCTGATGCTTTTTGCCATGATGTCCTTTTTACAGGGCGTCAAACGTCCCATCTGGACTGTCTGGATCGGGATCTATCGTCAGGTTATCGCCTCAGCCGGCTTTGCTGCTCTCTTTATCCACCTGCTCGGTTGGGGCACCTGGGGCGTGTGGGCTGCTGTCTTTGCTTCTGTCTGGAGCGGATTGCTTCTCTCTGGCCTGATTGTCCAGCATGTTGCCAAAAAAGAAATTGGCGGTCTGGGACTGCCTTTATTATTCAGAAACCTGCCCCCCGCGGGAAAGCAAAAGCAATAACAGCTTAACCAATCCATGTTATGCTTCAGCTCTGGAGCGGGAAACGGATGAGATATCTGGGTGGCTTAATACCTCTATTTACCCTTGTCTTGATACAGTGGATCGGCATGACTCCGGTCTTGGCTGAATATTCATTGACTGTCCTCCATGTCAATGATCTTCATTCCCGGCTTCTTCCCCTCAATCGGCAAGACGTTCCCTGCAGCGAAAAAGAACTGGCAGCCCAAAAGTGTTTCGGCGGTTATGCCCGCCTCGCCAAAGCTCTGGAAGATCGCCGCAAAGACCTCAACAGCCAGAAAGAAAATACCCTTCTCTTGCACGCAGGTGACGAGTTCGAGGGATCACTTTTTTATGCCCATTATCAAGGTCTGGCATCGATCGTTCTCCTCAATGACATGAATATCGACGCGATGGCTCTTGGGAACCATGAATTTGATGGTGGCCCCGGCGTCCTTCGGCGCCTGATTTCCAAGGCCGGGTTCCCTCTTCTTGGGGCCAATATTGCGATTGACGACAGCTCTATTCTGGCCGGACAAATCCCTCCTCACCACATTATTGAACGCGGTGGAGAGCAGATAGCAATTATCGGTGTCATAACAGAGAGAACAGCCGAGATTTCTACTCCTGGAGATCAAATAGAGTTTGAAGATGCCCTTGAAACTGTCCGTGAAGAAGTCGAAACCCTTACAGCCCGGGGGATCAACAAGATCATCCTCCTCTCACATCTTGGACTGGCCCAGGACAAGGAAGTTGCGGCCCGGGTGCCTCATATAGATCTGATCGTTGGCGGACATAACAGGACCTTGTCTCCCTCCCGTCTGGGCAAAGACGACGAGGCCTATCCCTTTGTCGTTCTAAATCCCCTCGGTCAGCCCGTTCCCCTTGTCCGTACCTATGGGTACGGAAAGTACTATGGCGAAATTACCCTTACCTTTGATGAAAAAGGGGTCGTTCAGCACTTTGATGGCGACAGTGTCCTCCTTGATCAGTCTTTTACCGAAAACGACGCTGTCAGGAGTCATATTGAGAAAATCGACCAGGAACTTCAGAAAATTCGGCAGATCACTGTCGGAGAAGCAGGTAGCTTCTTAAATGCCGATAGAGACGATTGCCGATCAAGTGAATGTACCATGGGTAATCTCATCAGTGATGCCCTGTTATGGCGCTTTGAAAAGCGCAGGGCAGAGGCCGTTATTATTAATAGTGGAGGATTGCGCGCATCACTTGAAGCCGGGCCTGTGAGCTGGGGAGATATCCTGACTGTGTTACCTTTCAAAAACTCCGCTGTTTTACTTAATCTGAAAGGAAGTACAGTTCTCCTCGCCCTGGAAAACGGGTTATCAAAGGTCGAGGAAAGTGACGGACGCTTTCCACAAATTTCTGGCATGCGGATAATCTGGGACTCTTCCCGGGAACCAGGACAGCGGGTTGTTTCTGTTGAGATCAAAGACCCTAATCAAGGATATCTGCCCTTGGAGCCGGACCGGATCTATCGGGTAATTGTAAATGATTATATGCTCCAGGGCGGCGATGGATATGCTCTCCAGACAAACCAGCGGCAAAAAGCTTTCACTCAGGGACCCAGAATGGATGATATCCTTGCAGATTACATTTCAGCTTTTGGTCCGGTTTCTGTCGAACTCGACGGCAGAATCAAGCAGAAATAATCTCTGCAGATCCCTCCCCCGGCTTCTCCTTACCCCCGGAATGCTCTCCGAACATAGACCGCCAGCTCCTGCGCCAATTTGCGGTTAGGTCCCTCCGTGACATAAAGATTGATACTGCACTTAGGCAAGGGAGGAAGCTCGCCCCGGTGATCAATTGCTTCAAGACCGGGGTAATCAAAACTCGGCATCTCGGCCCGAACCGCAAAATCTGCTGCTGTAGTCACAGACGTTGGTTCGTGACTTTCGCTATCAACTGCGTCAAACCAGCTGATCCCGGCTTGCTCCAGTGCCGAGATGGTCGGTTGCCGAAAAACACACCAGCGCACAAAAGCCAGAGGTAAGGGACGCGCCAGCCAGGCTCTGCCACCAACGGCACCGGTCCAGAGCAGTTGTTCTACAGCCAGACGTTCCGCATTGGCTGGAAGCTTCTCGCCTTCGGTAAAGACTTCCGTCGTCAGAACCAGATCCTGTTGCCCCCGCTCAACCCCCGTAATCAGATCGAGTGACCCGGCCGTGGTCAGCTTCACCTTTACCCGGGGAAAGTCCCGATTGAACTGACGCAAGATATTAGGTGTGTGAGGCCGAATGATATCGCCTGGAACACCGAGGGAAAGCGAACCTTCAAATTTTGGTGCTGTCAGACGCCCCCAGACCTCATCATTCATTTCCAACATGGAACGGGCGTACCCCAGCAGCTGTTCACCTTCGGCTGTCGGGCGAATACCTCTGCCGTTATTCCGGTCCAGCAACGACAGCCCCATTCCTTCCTCCAGTCGCTTGATCTGCATGCTTACGGTTGACTGGGTCAGATGCAATCGGTTCGCCGCAGAGGTCATTCCCCCCGTGTCCGCAACAGCGACAAAACTACGAAGGGTTCCCAGATCAAGATTCCGGTTCATATCCTTGCCTTTCATCAGAACAGATCAACACGTTCACAGAAGAATACTCCCGATACGGTACTTTGCACATTGTACCCAGGATGTACGCCCCAGATGCGAAACCAGCGTACTGGACATAAAAAAACCGGGAAAGTTTCCGCTGCCTATCACTCCAGCCGGTATCAAAATCTGTGATACGAGCGATCAAAACAATTCGTTTAAAGAATAGCTGCTCGACTGCCATATATCAATAACATTGATGAAATACTTATTCTTCATCACAAAAATCACTGGAGGAAAAAATGTTTAAACAACCCTGTAATGCTTTGGGCAGTTCGCAAAGCTGTAGTGCGTCTTACATCCGGCCTTCTGTGCAACACAAGAGCAGCACCACTGGCCTTGCGTACCTTTTCAAGCAGATCAGCTTGATGATCGACATTCGACAGGAACGCCGATCATTGGATGAGCTCACCCGCGAACAGCTTTCCGATATCGGGATAGATGATGAGCAGGCGCGTAAAGAGAGCCGCCGGGCTTACTGGGATATACCAGCCCCGCGCCAACCATGGAATTGATACCTGTAACAGGCTTGAGATTCCCAGGTCCAAAAAACCTGCTTTTCAGAATATATCATCAAAAAGCCCTGGACCAATATCCAGGGCTTTTTTTCATTCTTAGAGATCTAACAAAAACTCAGGCAAAGACGTTAGAGTACGGCATCCCCCTCTTCATCTTCACTACTGGTTCCACCTTTCAGACGGGAAGCAAGTGAAGCTTCGAGAAACAGGTCAATATCTCCGTTCAGCACGGCATTGCTGTTGCTGGTTTCGACCCCGGTTCGTAAATCCTTGACCATCTGATACGGCTGCAGAACATAAGAACGGATCTGGCGGCCCCAACCAATTTCGGTTTTCGAATCAGCTTCTGCCTGCGCAACAGATTCACGTTTCTGCATTTCGTGTTCATACAGACGTGACTTCAGCATGCTCATGGCCGTCGCCCTGTTTTTATGCTGGGAACGGTCATTCTGGCACTGCACCACAATCCCGGTGGGTTCATGGACAATCCGGATTGCCGAATCTGTGGTGTTTACGTGCTGTCCCCCGGCACCAGAAGCCCGGAAGGTGTCAACGCGCAAATCCTTGTCGAGGATCTCGACCTCGAAACTGTCATCAATAACCGGATAAACCCAAGCGGACGAAAATGACGTATGGCGTCGAGCCTGGGAATCATAAGGTGAAATCCTGACCAGCCGGTGTACACCAGCCTCGGTTTTCAGCCAGCCATAGGCATTATGCCCTTTGATAACCACCGTCGCTGATTTCAGCCCGGCTTCTTCGCCGCTGCTTTCTTCAAGCCATTCCACCTTATAGCCATGCTGATCGGCCCAGCGGGTATACATGCGCAACAGCATTTCAGCCCAGTCCTGGGCTTCGGTACCGCCAGCACCGGCATTGACCTGAAGATAACAGTCATTGGCATCAGCCTCTCCGGAAAGCAGGCTTTCCAGCTGTTTCTTGGCTGCCAGTTCTTTAAGTGCCAGAATCTGGCTTTCGCCTTCCTCAACTGACTCTTTGTCACCTTCGTCATCGCCCATTTCGATCAGAAGAATTGCATCTTCCATATCGCTACTGATTTTGCGCACAGCTGTGATCGACTGATCCAGCTGGGTGCGTTCGCGCATCAGGGTCTGGGCCAGTTGCTGATCATTCCACAGCGTCGGGTCTTCGGCTCGAACGTTCAGTTCATCCAGTCTTCGTAAAGCGGCATCCCAGTCAAAGATGCCTCCTTAGCAGGGCCAGCGACTGTTTGATGTCGCTTACCGCTGCTTCGATCTCGGCGCGCATTGCTTTACGGCCTCCTCGTCAGCTAGAGTGTACAAAGATAATTTCGGGGCTTGTTCTACCTGCTTGTCAGCCGTTAGTACAGCCCGTCTGTGGTCAGGAGGTCATTTCCTGACAGGAGAGGATTATCATTTTCCTCACCACTGCCGGTGTAATCCGCCGATGGAACCGTGTCTGGCTTGAAAGCTTCGACAATAACATTGCTGTCATTGGGGCTGGCCAAGCGCCCGGTTTCGGCATTGATTCGCACCAGCCGGATGCCTGACGGAACACGGAAGGGTGTTGCCGGAGCATCCTCAAGAGCTTCTTCCATAAAGGACTTAAAGATCGGAGCCGCCACACTGGCCCCCTGTTCTTTTCGCCCCAGGGTTTTGGGATTGTCAAATCCAACATAGACCCCGACAGCCAGATCAGGGGAGAACCCGAGGAACCAGGCGTCCTGACTGTCATTGGTCGTACCTGTTTTCCCTGCCAGGGGTTTACCAATGCTGCTGATTCGCCGTCCCGTTCCTCTGAGGACGGCCCCTTCCAGCATCGAAACAACCTGATAAGCCGAAGCCGGGTCAACGATCTGTTCGCGGGTATCGGGTAACTCTGGTACCGCTTGCTGGTGCCAGCCGTCGTTGGCGACACAGGGCAGGCAATTACGCTGGTCATGCTTGAAAACAGTCTGTCCCCGGCGATCCTGAATACGGTCAATCAGGCTCGGGATAATTTTTTTACCGCCATTGACCAGCATGGCATAGGCCGTAGTCATCTGTAGAAGGGATGTTTCTCCCGCGCCCAGCGACATCGACAGGACCGGTTCCATATTGTTATCGATCCCGAAACGTTTCACATACTCGACGATCGTTTCCATCCCGACGTTCTGTGCCAGACGGACCGTCATAAGGTTTTTGGAATCTTCGAGTCCAACCCGCATTCTGGTCGGTCCATAGAACTTGTTCGTATAGTTCGAAGGCTTCCACTTGCCCAGACCCGCTCCCTGATCCAGAGAAAAGGGAGCATCCTGAATAAGGGTTGCCGGGGTGTAGCCATGGTCCAGTCCTGCCAGATAGATAAAAGGCTTGATCGCCGATCCTGGCTGACGCACGGCCTGTGTTGCCCGGTTGAACACACTCAGGCCAAAGGAAAAACCTCCTGACATGGCCAAAACGCGGCCCGTATGCGGATCCATCGCAACAATCCCGCCGTTCACATCGGGGATCTGGCGCAAGGCAAAGGTATCTGCGGGATAGTCCTGATCCTTGGCATCTTTAAGAACCGCTTCTACAAGAACCACATCTCCGACCGTCAGGACATCGCCGGGAGATCTTGGAGCCTCGCCATACCGCTGGTCCTCGATCCATTTGCGTGCCCATTTCAGTTCGGTCATGGGGATCGTGCCCCTGGTTCCGTCGACAAAGCCGATCGTAACAGCATTGTCCCCGACCTCAAGAACGGCAGCCTGAACCCAGGGTTCGACTCCTCGCGGTACTTCCATCGCCTCAAGCTGTACTTTCCAGCCATCGGGAGACTCTGGATCATAACGCGTCAAAGGTCCGCGCCAGCCGTGGCGACGATCATATTCAATCAATCCGGCCTTCAGGCTACGCTGGGCAATATCCTGGAACTTTGGCTGCAGGGTGGTTCTCACCGAGAAACCATCTTCGTAAAGCTTCTCTTCGCCGTAGAGGTCAAGCAGTTCCCGACGGACCTCTTCCGCAAAATAGGGGGCATTGACAACTTCAGTATCGTCCCGGCGGATAATCTGCAGGGGTGACTGCCAGGCTATCTCGGCCTCTTCTGCAGTAATCTTGTTGTTTTCCAGCATCCGGTCGATAACCCAGTTCCGCCGTTCCAGCGCAGCTTCATGACGGCGGACAGGATGATAGTTCGATGGTGCTTTCGGCAGCGCAGCAAGATAGGCAGCCTCGGCGACTGTCAGTTCATCCAGAGATTTATTAAAGTAGTTCAGGGCGGCAACAGCCACACCATAAGAACGATAGCCCAGGAAGATTTCATTCAGGTAGAGGTCAAGAATACGTTCTTTGCCAAAGCTCTGTTCAATCCGGAACGTCAGGATGGCTTCCTTGATTTTACGTTCATAGGAAACCTCGTTGGTCAGAAGAAAGTTTTTTGCCACCTGCTGGGTAATGGTCGAAGCCCCGATCAGGCGCTTGCCTGAACCGACATTTTTGATGTTGGTCACCATCGCCCGGGCAAGCGAGAAGAAATTGATTCCAGGATGACTGTAGAAATCCTTGTCCTCTGCGGAAAGAAACGCGTCTTTCACCCGCTCCGGAATCGCCTCTATGGGAACATAGATACGCTTTTCACGCGCATATTCTTCCAGCAGGCGTCCATCCCCTGCATGTACTCGTGTTACAGTTGGTGGGTCATAGTCAACCAGTTCGTTATGATCGGGCAGACCCCGGCCATATTCATAAAAAACATAAATAGCGCCTCCTGCCCCGGCAATCGCGAGCACGATACCAATCGCAAAGAGATAACCTATGATTTTCAGAAACTTCACGCTATTACCCAACCCATCAATATTATCTGACAAAGTCCCGAACACCCGACTTTGTCTTTCGTCTCATAAAGTAAAAGGGGCGTTCACCATCTGTGTGCCCCATACCGCTTCAATTTTATCCTGTCCGGCCAATCACGGCAAGCCATGCCAACAACCTGCAACAGAACTGTGACATCCTTATGGCAGGTTTTATTGCTGATTTTATCCCTGCTTTTCTACAGCAGATTTCATTTCAGACCTATAGCCCGGCACGCAACCCAGCCCTGCAAGATTGATGGGCAAGATTGATGGGCAAAATTGATGAGCTCAGTTCCTACTTTCCCGATCCGGCCGGGGGAAAATACTCTTACTGACTGTTGAAAGTCTCAAGCTTGCCAAAATACTCATCAACAGCCCGGGTTATTGCCCCGACCAGTTTCTGACGATGCTTGCTGCTCTTCAGGATTTTTTCTTCCTCCCGGTTCGACATGTACCCCAACTCGATCAGAACCGAAGGGATAACGGGCGACTTTAGAACAGCAAACCCGGCAGAGCGGTGCGGTCTTCCCAGCAAGACAGTCTCACGCTTGAGCTCTCCCACCAGAACATTGGCAAACTGTTTGCCCTGGTTGTTGGTTTCCCGCTGCGCCAGATCAATCAGGATTTTGCTGACATCAGGGGACTGATCACTGAGATCAAACCCGATAATAATATCAGCCTTGTTTTCCTTGGCCGCCAGGGCTTCGGCTTCTTTGTCCGAGCCGTTTTCAGAAAGACTGTAAACTGAAATTCCCTTGACTGTCCCCGATGGATGTTTGTTGGCATGCAAAGAGATAAACAGGTCACCGTTCGCATCCTGGGCGATCCCCACTCTTTGGCGCAACGCCAGTGTTGTGTCGTTATCCCGGGTCATAACCACGCTATAGCGTCCGCTTTTCTCCAGGGCATCCCTGAGACTTTGCGCGTATTCCAGAGCAAGGGTCTTTTCAAGGATACCGGTCACACCAGTTGCTCCGGGATCCACCCCGCCATGCCCCGCGTCGATGACGATAATCTTCCTGCCCTTATCTTTTTTGGGACTTGTGGGGGCGGACAGATCAGGCACAGGCGGCTTTGAAGCCACTACAGTATTCGAGCCAAGCGGCGGATTCGAGGCGCGCTGTTTTTGCTGTTCACCAGAAGCTTTATAATCCGCATCGGTTACCCTGATCATATCAACGACCAGGCGATGCCTGTGCCCTTCTTTCGGCGGCAGCAGGAAGACGGAAGAGATTGCGACGGGATGTTTGGCATCAAGGACCAGACGGCTGACCTCGGGTTCGAAGAGACCAAACCTCAGCGCTTCGACAACACCGGTCGGCTTGGGCACATCACTTTGCGGAACCTTCCAGTTCAGTTTTGGCAGGTCGATCACGACCCGGTAGGGATCAGGCAAGGTGAACACCCGATAGGCAGGAGCCTCGGAAAGTTCCAGAACAAACCGGGTCTTCTCGGGGTGCTGTCCGATTCGAATGGCAAGCAGATCTTCTGCCCAGGAGATATTGTTCGACAATAGCAGAAGCGGGATCACAACAAGTCCCAGAACCAGCCTCTTCATGGGAAAACTAAAAATCATAAACCCCGTCACTCACTATCTGCAGCCGAAACGCCCTAAAACTGTAGGGAAATCTCTATAAAAACCCGTTTGTCCTGCCTCATTCTCTGACGAGGCAAAAGACCTGAATTTGCGAATTTCCGTTTTCTTTACGGCAGATTACAGGACAATTCTACCGACTTAAAACAACTTGTCGCTGAAATATTCAAATTGAATCATCAAAATTGAAATTACCTTCTAGCACAGAGGGAACGCTCCTGTTAATCTACAAGCAGAAAATTCTACGCTGGCCGTGGAGCATTAGCTCATGACGGCTGGCGTGCGCTAATGCCCCAGAAGGCTCTCCCGTCAAAAACGGTAGATTTCGGTCCTTATAGGAGGACGCACTGGGAGGCAAGCGCTCCGAAGCCAAAACCGGCGGGACAAGGTTTCTAGGAACAACTATCCCTTCGGACATTTTTAAACCTAATCGAACCGCAACAGCGGTTCACCAGCGAGAGCGTTCCCGTGGTTTCTGCGGCGACGCAGGACAAAAACCGGTAATGAACGCTCTTGATCCCATAATTTCATCTACAACGATGTTCCGTGCGCCGCCTTCGATATGGCTTTTCGAAGGGGCTGGCCGCACGCTGGAGTTACTCACGTATGGCAAAGCGTATGTTGATCGATGCCACTCACCCGGAAGAAGTCCGGGTTGTGGTGCACAACGAAAACAAACTTGAAGATTTCGATTTTGAAACCCTCTCCCGCAAACAACTAAAAGGAAATATCTATCTCGCTCGTGTAACCCGTGTAGAACCGTCGCTTCAGGCCGCATTCGTAGAATACGGCGGGAATCGTCACGGTTTCCTGCCCTTCAGCGAAATCCATCCGGATTACTATCGCATTCCTGTGGCTGACCGCGAAGCTATGCTTGCGGAAGAGGCCGAAGGTAAAGACGATAGTGAAGACAGCAGCACGGCAAGCGACGTCGAGGATGATATCTCCACAACGGCATCTGGCAATGGTGCTTTGGAAAGTGTTGCAAAACAGCAGGATGACACCATTGAGGAAATTGCCGGTGAAACCACCGTCGATAGCATCAATGAAGATGAATCCGACTTTGAAGAAAGCCCCAAGCCCCGCATAAACCTCATGAAGCGTTACAAAATTCAAGAGGTTATCAAGCGTCGCCAGGTCTTGCTTATCCAGGTAGCCAAAGAAGAGCGCGGCAACAAAGGCGCGGCTCTTACGACCTATCTGTCTCTCGCCGGTCGCTATTCCGTGCTGATGCCAAATACCAATAAAGGTGGCGGAATCAGTCGCAAGATCAGCACACCCAATGATCGCAAGCGTCTCAAGGAAATCCTCAACGAACTGAAGATTCCAGAAGGCATTGCCGTCATTGTTCGTACAGCCGGTAGTCAGCGGACCAAGATGGAAATTCGCCGTGATTACGAGTATCTGATGCGCTTGTGGAACGAGATCCGCGAGACAACACTCAAGTCCGAAGCTCCCTGTCTGGTTTATGAAGAGGCCAACCTGATCAAGCGGGCCATGCGCGACCTCTACACCAGCGACATGGAAGAAATTCTGGTCGAAGGTGAAGACGGCTATAAAGCAGCCAAAAGCTGCATGCGCTCCCTGATGCCAAGCCATGCCAAAAAAGTTAAAAATTACAAAGGCATGCAGGTTCCGCTTTTCCACCGCTTCCAGGTGGAGACCCAGATTGATGCCATGCACAACCCGATTGTACAGCTGAAATCCGGCGGTTATATCGTGATCAATCCGACCGAAGCTCTGGTCGCCATCGATGTTAACTCTGGTCGTGCAACCAAGGAACGGCATATCGAGGAAACGGCCTACAAGACCAACCAGGAAGCTGCTGCAGAAGTGGCTCGCCAGGTGCGCTTGCGCGATCTTGCCGGACTCATTGTGGTCGATTTCATCGATATGGATGAACAGAAACACAATCGGGAAGTCGAACGCCGCCTCAAGGACGCCATGCAGGCTGACCGCGCCAGAATTCAGCTCGGACGTATCAGCCCCTTCGGTTTGCTGGAAATGTCCCGCCAACGCCTGCGTCCAAGTATTGTCGAAAACTCGACCATTACCTGTCCGCACTGCAACGGCATCGGCACAATCCGGACAACAGAATCAACGGCGCTTCATGTCTTGCGCGCCCTGGAAGAAGACGGCATCCGTCGTGGCAGTGGCCAGATGCAGCTCTTTGTTCCCAAAGATGTTGCCCTCTATATCCTCAACCAGAAGCGCAGTCGCCTGATTGAAATCGAACAACGCTACAATTTTGAAGTTCAGATCAATGCCGATGATGACATTGTCATTCCAAACTTCCGTCTTGAGCGCGTTGTTTCCAACAATGATGGCCCGATCGCAGAAATTCTGCCACAGGAAGCACCAAAATCCCCCGCGCATCGTTCAGGGCACTCCTCTGGGCGTGAGACCAGCGGACGTCACTCCAGAGACAACCGGAATGATAACCGGGACAACAGAGAGCAGCGGGATTCGCAGGAAACCCGTGATCCTGTAGAAAACCGTTCTGATCGCCCGGAACGGGGAGAGCGCGGAGAACGACCCGAACCGCATGAGCGGCCGGAAAGAAGTGAAACCGGAGGCGAACGTCCAGAGGGCGACAAGAAACGTCGCCGTCGCCGTCGCCGTCGCAAGGATCGGCCGGAAAGCGTTCTGGAAGGCGAAGAGCCCCAGATCACCGCTGTTGTTGGCGAAGCTTCAGAAACGGCAGAGACTGCCGACACGGCGCCAGAGGAACGTCCTGAAGAACTCGATGAAGATGGACGTCCACGCAAACGCCGCCGTCGGGGGAAACGTGGCGGACGTCGCCGTGCACGACGCCCAGAAGATGAAACAGGACATAGCGAAACTGGCTACAGTGACAATGCCCAGAGTGAAAACCCTGCGGGCGATAACGTTGCCGTCACAACTGTCCAGGAAACTCCTGCCGATGTTTCTGCCACAGAAACTCCAGCAGCAGTAGAACCACGCACGGCTGAAGCCAGTACAACGGCTACAGAAGAGAAACCTGCAGCGCGTCGTGCGCCGCGTCGGAGAAAGCCTGCTGCTGCCAAGAAGGAAACAGCTGTTCCTTTGGAATCAGGAGCTGGAGATACCGTCGAGGCAAAAGCCGATACAACAGCTCCCACAACAGCTCCCCAGACCGAGACAGCTGTAACGGTTGCATCTGCTACGGAACAAGGGAGCGACACCGCTTCTGCGCCCCCCGAAGCAGATAAGAAACCTGTCCGGGCCAAGCGGGCTGCTGCTCCCCGGAAAAAAGCTGCCGCAACGACA
This sequence comes from Kiloniella laminariae, assembly GCF_027214005.1. Taxonomy (GTDB): domain Bacteria; phylum Pseudomonadota; class Alphaproteobacteria; order Kiloniellales; family Kiloniellaceae; genus Kiloniella; species Kiloniella laminariae_A. The sequence continues at coordinate 332,486 of NZ_JAPWGY010000001.1, read as the reverse complement.
CCACGTCGCCCAAAGAAAAAGGCAGAAGAAGCCTCTACCGAAGGCGCCGGGACTGAGCTAGCCACCGCTATGGCGAATGAAGCTGACGTCAAGGCACCAGCCAAGGCAAAACCACGGGCGCGAACCCGGGCGAAGCCGGCTGCAGCAAAGACGAAAGCATCAGAAGCCAAAGCCGAAGTGACAGCTGCCGGTACAACAGCTTCAGCCACCAACGACAGCAAGGTCGCTGACAAGCCTTCACCTGCAAGCAAATCGGTAGATGGTGCTAAGACAGATAGCCCGGTTGTTGCGAAGCAAGGGACGGCTGCGATTGCAACCGAGAAACCCGTAGCACCCAAGGCTTCAACTGCCCGGGCCGCCGCTACATCCCCTCAGACAACACCTTCGACCGAGGGCGCGGCTGATGGCCCCAGGAAAAAGGGATGGTGGAGCCGCATCACTGGCCAATAAAACCAGTATGCCTGCCTGACAAAAAGCCCCGGCCAAGAAATTGACCGGGGCTTTTTCTATTTCCTGCTCCGCCAAGAGAACATCGCTGCCACAAAGGAAAGTCGTCTCTCAGCTTAAGCGTCACCGCCCTGTGCTTCAGGGATGCCAGCCCCGAAGACGTTTAACCGCCTGGAGCATTGTTTTTTCCGATCCGGCAAAAGAAAACCGCATAAAACGATTGCCATTATAGGGGTCAAAATCCACACCGGGAGTCGCCGCAACACCTGCCTCTGCCAGCATTTTCTGACAAAAATCCTGACTGTCATTTGTCCTGTGGCCAATATCAGCATAGATATAGAACCCGCCATCGGCCGGTGCCAGTTCGCCAAACCCCGCCCCCGGCAGTTCGTTCAGCAGAATTTCCCGGTTCCGGGCATAGCGCTCGACATATTCTTCCAGCACATCATAGCAGTCAAATACGGCTTCTCCCGCAATTTGCGACAGGGTCGGCGGAGAGATAAAGAGATTTTGCCCCAGGCATTCCTGTGGACGGCACATGTCTGCAGGCAACACCATCCAGCCCAGACGCCATCCTGTCATGGAAAAGTACTTGGAAAACGAATTTATAACAAAGGCATCATCGCTGTATTCAAGAGCAGTCCTGGCCTCCGTCCCGAAGGTAATGCCATGATAGATCTCGTCAGAAATCAGACGAATGCCTTTCCTCTTGCAATAACTGACCAGCTTTTCAAGCGCTGTGCCATCCAGCATCGTACCTGCCGGGTTTGAGGGGCTAGCCAGAATCAGACCATCCAGATCAATCTCCAGCGCCTCCAGCAATTCGACAGAAGGCTGAAACCGTTCTCCCGGCCCCGCAGAAACCAGCACAGGTTCGATATCAAGCGCCTTGAGAATATTGCGGTAGGCAGGATACCCCGGCGCCGCCAGCGCCACTTTATCGCCCGGATTAAAGGCCGCAAGAAAAGACAGCAGAAATCCTGCTGACGATCCCGTGGTCACCATAATGCGCTGCGGATCTACATCCTGCCCATAGCAATGGCGATAATGTTCCGCAATACGTCGCCGCAGGCTTGCCCGCCCCATCGCATCTGTATAGCCAATAGTTTCGCGATCAAGTGCCTGCTTCACGGCCTTCAGCACAGCTGGCGGGGCCGGCGTTTCCGGTTGGCCAAGTTCCAGGTGCAGGACATCTTCCCCTGCTGCTGCCCGCTCGTTTGCAGCACGAAGCACATCCATAACAATAAAGGGGGGAATATCCCCCCTTGTTGACAGTTTTAAAGCCATAGCATCATGATCCAGTTTTTTGGAGGCAGAGCAGGCAGATCCTCGACTGCTCTACCTCCCGTTCTGTAACAATCCTCTCATCAAAGAGGACACCAGAGATTATTGTTGCCTATTGCGCCAGACGGCTCAGACCGAAACCGCGGCTATCCGATGCCGAAAAGCAGCTCTCTGGCTTAAATTTGAGGCTCTGGGCACAGTAAGCTGCATTCACCCGTCCGTATTCTGGCGCGGGCCGGGCATCATGACCGCGGGTTTTGAGCGAGGAAACCACAGAATCAGAAGTGCTTTCTTCATAGAAGACAACATCCGGCTGGCCACTATGATGCAGGCGTGGAGCGGTTATAGCTGTTTTGAGATCAACTTCCCCCAAGAGGGTATCCGCCATAACCTTGCTCAAAGAGGAAGCTCCGACTGCCCCTTCCGAAGCCGTTCCGGCAAAACGGCTGAACGACGTCGGCTCATTGGCGACAACCACAGCAATGACAGTATCAAGGCCATCCGCTGACGACCGAGGGGGAGCAGGCAGAACCACACCCAGATCCTGAGCCATACGGCCAGAACCGAACAGTCCGTTCAGTGTAAAGCTGCAGGCAACAGAGTTATTATAACGGTCAATGACAGCAAAACCTGCAGCATAAGGGTTTCCTGACGCAGGCATTGGCTCATGGGTCAAGGAAGAAACCGGGGTCGCCCGGTTTTCATTAAAGGCAGCAAAATCAGCTTCAAGCGCATCAGTAGAGAGGCTCTCCTGCGCGGAAACCTTACCTGCCATTACCCCACTGCGGATTGCCTGGGCACGCTTCAGGGCCTCAGTAAAGAGATGCGCCTGCTTTCCAGCTTCGGCGCCGTCATAATCGCCACTGACATTCAGTTGCCCGACCAGGTGCGCTGCAACCAGTGCGCCTCCGGCATAATCGCCTGAAAAATAGGCTTTATCGACTCCCACTTCAACAGTCAGCGGTGTCTCCATGCCCGGCAGATAGTTCCTGATATCCTCGACTTTAAGCGGCAAACCTTCGGCTGTGGATGCCTCAGCAAAGCGGCGGGTCAAAGGCCCCATATAAAGATAACCGGCTCCCTGGGCGCGCAATCCGGCCAACACACCCGAAAGTTCAGGCTGGACCAGAATATCTCCTTCGCTTGGAAGCTTTCCGTCACTGCGTGTGAACTTTGACAGCATCTCTGCATTTACACCCAACCGACTGTTGGCCAAGGCCAGATCATAAGCAAAAGAACGGCTGACCGGGTTCCCAAAACGCGCGAGCCTCTCACCATAGGTCACAAGCTGTTCCCAGCGCAGGGAGCCATATTTGGCGTGGAGGGCGGCCATGGCCCGAGGTGTCTTGGGGACGACTCCACCTGAAGAGGAAGCTGATGGCAGAAAGTTCAATGCGGTTGCTGAGTTGCTTTCCCGATCATAATAGGAACAGGCCCCACCGCCAGCCACACCAACACGCGAGGGCATGGTCACCGCCATTGTAAAGTACATGGCCACAGCCGTATCCGCAGCTGTTGCGCCGTTCCCCAGCAGTTCACGACCGATCTGCGCGGCCCGGGGTTCGTCAGCCGACACCAGGCCGGCGAATCCTTTCACGGTCTGGAGTGTACCCTGCGCCTGATCATCCGTACTCTCGCAAGCCGAGAGTAGCAATCCCCCCAGACATGCTGTTATGATCGCGGAACGGACTTTAGACTTCCTGAAAAAGGTTTCTTGCATTACCGACGCTTTGCCCCCAATTGAATAACTTGTAACTCTATACTTTACCTGTGAGTACTGAACGTTGAAAAAACGCCCAGCCCGCCTGATCTTACGCATTACCACCCTTATTGCCACTCTTGCCTTTGCTTTGCCAGTAAAAGCTCAGGGATTGAACCTGATCAGGGACGCAGAAACAGAACAGGCGATCCGAAACTATGCCACCCCGGTCCTGCAAGCTGCAGGGATTGCTCCACAGAGTGTAGATATATTCATCGTCAATGACAAAAGCCTGAATGCCTTTGTTACAGTTGGCAACCGAATGTTTATCAATACCGGCCTTATTATGAAAGCCAAGACGCCTTCTGAAGTGATCGGGGTCATTGCCCATGAAACCGGCCATATTGCAGGGGGGCACGTCGCCTTTCGCGGCGACAGTGTGGACAAGGCGATCGGCACCAGTATTGCCAGTTATCTGCTGGGGATCGGCGCCGCCATTGCAACAGGCAAGGGTGAAGCCGCTGCTGTTATCATCGGCGCCGGGCAGGATTTTGCCCTGCGGAACTTTCTGAGCTATACGCGCCAGCAGGAAGCTGCTGCTGACCAGGCTGCGGTGAAGTATCTCCAGGCGACAGAGCAGTCCCCCGTCGGCTTGCGGGACTTCATGTCAACCTTGCGCGGTCAGGAAGTGCTGCTAAGCGAAAATCAGGATCCCTATCTGCGCAGTCACCCCCTGACCCAGGAACGTATCAACTTTCTCGACAATGCTGTCTCGCAGTCGCCCTATGCAACAAAGCCGGATTCTCCGGATGCTGTCTATCTCCACAGCAGGGTAAGAGCTAAACTTATCGGCTTTCTGGAAAACAGCAATCAGGTTGCCCGTAAATACCCTGAGGAAGACACGTCAGTCTCGGCGCGCTACGCCCGTGCGATTTCCTACTACAGATCGACCAATCTGGAAAAAGCAACGCAAGAGCTCGACAGTCTTCTTGCCGAACTTCCCGAGGACCCCTATTTTCTTGAGCTGAAGGGGCAGATATTGTTCGAGTTTGCCAGGGGCCATGAAGCACTTCCCTATCTGGAAAAAGCCATCGAGAAAGCACCAGAAGCAGATCCCATCCGCATGCTTCTTATCCGGGTTCTGGTAGAAGAAAATATCCCCGCCGAGGATGACAAAGCCCTCGAGCACATCGAAAAGGTTCTGCTGGCAGAACCGAACAACGCCAGTGTCTGGCGCCAGGCTGCAATTATTTATGGCCGTCGGGGAGACAAGGGAATGACCCACCTCGCGCTGGCCGAAGCCGCCTTTGGCCGCGGAAACTTTACAGAAGCCATGCTTCAGTCCGGGCGGGCAAGTGAACTTCTGCCGAAAGGATCCCCAGCCTGGTTACGGGCATCAGACCTCAACATTACCGCCGATCGCAGGGACAAACAGCGTAAAAAAGATTCATGAGCAGGTGCCCTTTTCACCTTTGCCTGAAAGGCTTCCCTGATCTGTTGCAACTCGCGTTTCACACAAAAAATCAAGATCAAGAGATACTTTAACTGATGAACCATCACAGCAAATTTTTCAAACTTCCCCTGCTGGCTTCCGGGCTGCTCCTTGCCACCTTGAGCTACACACCTCCCCTGCTGGCAGAAAACGCACCTCCGACCACAGAATCGGCAACTGTAGAACAAACCCAGGCTTTTGAAGAAGCTGTCCGAAAGTATCTGTTGGAAAATCCTGAAGTCATTATTGAATCCCTCACCCGCTATCAGCAACTCCAGGCACAGCGCGAGTCTGAACTCAAGGATCTGGCCATCAGCATGAATGCCGACCAGCTCCACAATGACCAGACCTCCCCGGTCTTGGGAAATCCCGATGGTGACGTGGTACTGGTTGAATTTTTTGACTACCGCTGCCCCTATTGCCACAAGGCGTCAAAAATCATTCAGGCCCTGATCGAAGATGATCCCAACCTGAAAGTCGTGATGAAGGAATTTCCAATCCTCGGGCCTGAATCAGTTGTCGCGGCAAGAGCAGCACTGGCGGCACAAAAACAGGGAAAATACGCTGAATATCACTTTGCCCTTATGGAAAATGCCAAAGACCTTTCCCAGAACCGCCTTCTTGAACTGGCGGCAGACCTCGGCCTGGACAAACAGCAGTTCGCGGCTGATATGAAATCAGCCGAAATCGGCGAAACGATTCTGAAAAACCGTTCTCTTGCCGAAAAAGTCGGCGCCGAGGGAACGCCCGCATTTATTGTCGGAACCCGCAGCCTTTCCCCTGGAACAAGCTACGAGGCCTTCCAGCAGGTTATTGCGGATATCAGGAGCAAGGGCAACAGCTAAGCCCAACCGGACCAATGACCTGTCGAGAGACACAAACCCTTTTTGACGGCGATAAAAACGCAGGAAGAAGCGCGGCAATGATTGCGCCTTCTCCGGCGCTATGATAGGGCTAGTCAATTCATTTGAACTGAAATGAGTGGTGAATGTCCTTGCCGTCGGTTTTACTGTTAAACGGCCCCAACCTGAACTTGCTGGGAAGCCGTGAGCCAGAAATTTATGGCGCAGAAACCCTGGATGACCTTCATGGCCTCTGTAACAAGAGAGCCAAGGCCCTGGGACTTTCTTTGACGTGCCAACAATCCAACTGGGAAGGACAGTTGCTCGACTGGATCCATGCGGCGCGTGGTATCCATGATGGCATCATCATAAATCCGGGTGCCCTCACCCACACCTCTGTTGCTTTGCTCGATGCTCTTAAAGGTGTCGCGCTCCCGGTTATTGAGGTACATATATCTAACATTCATCGACGGGAAAGTTTTCGCCATCAATCCTATGTTTCTCAGGCTGCCCTCGGGGTAATCTGTGGTCTTGGACTTGAAGGATACCTTCTCGCGCTGGATGCCCTGGCTAACGTGATAAACAGCAAACAAGAATCATATGTCCAAGCTTGAAGTAAATGAGAAGGTTATTCGCACTCTGGCAGGCTTGCTGGATGAGACAGACCTGACTGAAATCGAATACGAAGCCGAAGGTCATCGTATTCGCCTGGTACGCGGCAATACCGTTGTCCATGCCCCTGCTCCTGTCGCCGCAGCTCCTGTTGCTGCAGCTCCTCTGGCAGCACCCGCGACAAGTGAAGGCGGCGTTCCGGCAAATGCCATAACCTCGCCCATGGTCGGTACGGCCTATCTTGCCGGTGAGCCCGGTGCCCCCTCTTTTGTCAAAGTGGGTGACACTGTTCGTGAAGGTCAGACCCTGATGATTATCGAGGCCATGAAAGTCATGAACCCGCTGCCAAGCCCCAAAGCCGGGGTGGTCAAGCAGATCCTTGTCTCAGACGGTATGCCAATCGAATTTGGCGAACCGCTGATGGTAATAGAATAAAGCAGGCCAAGAAGGTTCCATGTTCAAAAAGATCCTCATTGCCAACCGCGGTGAAATTGCCCTCAGAATTCTGCGGGCCTGTCGCGATATGGGCATCGAAACCGTCGCGGTTCACTCCACCATTGATTCCGATGCCATGCATGTGCGCCTGGCAGACGAAGCTGTCTGTATCGGGCCTGCGCCCAGCAAAGACAGCTATCTGAATATCCCGGCGATTCTTTCTGCAGCCACAATTACAGGTGCAGATGCCATTCACCCCGGTGTTGGCTTCCTGTCAGAAAATGCCGCGTTTGCGGAAATGGTCGAAGAGCATGGCTTTACCTTTATCGGCCCGTCTCCCGAACATATCCGCATCATGGGCGACAAGGTGATGGCCAAGGAAACAGCGATCAAACTGGGTATTCCGGTTGTTCCTGGATCCGATGGCGCACTTGAAAGCGCAGATCAAGCGCAGGAAACAGCGGATCGCATCGGCTATCCTGTCCTGATCAAGGCCCGCTCCGGCGGTGGTGGCCGCGGAATGAAAGTCGCCACTCATGCTGGTGAACTTAAAGATGCCTATCGTCTCGCCCGTCAGGAAGCAAAGTCTGCTTTTGGCGATGACGTGGTCTATATGGAAAAGTATCTCAGCACGCCCCGACACATCGAGATCCAGTTGCTCGGGGATGGGCAGGGTGGAGCTATCCATGTTGGTGAACGCGACTGCTCCTTGCAGCGTCGCCACCAGAAAGTTCTCGAAGAAGCACCGTCACCAGCCCTTACCGAGGAAGAACGTAATCGTATTGGCCAGATCTCTGCCGATGCGATGCTCGGTTTTGGCTACAAAAGTGCCGGGACAATCGAATATCTCTATGAAAACGGCGAGTTTTATTTCATTGAAATGAACACCCGTATTCAGGTAGAGCACACCATTTCCGAAGCGATCAGTGGCATTGACCTGATGCGGGAGATGATCCGGATCGCTGCGGGTGAGAAGCTTTCGGTTACCCAGGATGAAGTGAAGCTCAAGGGGCATGCTATCGAATGCCGTATCAACGCAGAACACCCCTTCACCTTCATGCCATCGCCAGGTACAATCAAGGGGTATCATGCCCCTGGAGGTCTGGGTATTCGGGTCGATTCCGCGATCTATGCTGGCTATAAAATCCCACCAACCTATGACAGCATGATTGCAAAATTGATCGTTCACGGTGATGACCGGGCCGACTGCATCATGAAAACCAAGCGGGCTTTGAGGGAATACGTCATCGATGGCGTCAACACGTCCATTCCCCTGCATGTTGAACTGGTGCACAACGACAAGTTCAACGAAGGTGTCTACGACATCCACTGGCTGGAAAAATTTGTGGACAGCCTGAACAACCAGTAGGAAGCTATATACAATAAAACACACGCGGGCATAGGTATTACATGGAGATCACGGCAGATCTGCTATTAAAAGCTTATACCATCGGGGTGTTTCCTATGGCTGAAAGCCACGATTCTCCTGATCTGCATTGGATCGATCCAGAGAATCGTGGCATCCTTCCCCTGAAAAAGGTTCATATCCCGCGCTCCCTGCGGAAGATCCTGCGCAATCCCCCTTATAAAATTCTCTGCGATACCGTCTTTGAACAGGTGCTGGATCTCTGCGCCCAGACAACGGTCCGTCGCCCTGACACCTGGATCAATCCCCTTATCAAAAGCCTCTATATCCAGCTCTATGAACGCGGGTTTGCCCACTCGGTCGAATGCTGGCTGGATGGCAAACTGGTTGGCGGCCTTTATGGTGTCTCTCTGGGGGGAGCCTTCTTTGGCGAAAGCATGTTCAGCCGGCACAGCAATGCCAGCAAAGTCGCTCTGATCCATCTGGCGGCGCGTCTACTCAAAGGGGGGTACACACTCCTGGACACCCAGTTTACCACCCACCACCTGAGCCAGTTCGGGACAGTCGATATCGGGCGGGAAGACTATAAGGCGCGACTTCTCAAAGCCATACAGGTACCGGCATACTTTCCAATGGAGCTTTCAAAAAACGAGCTGGAAGATTTTATTGAACTGAGCCGCCACAACCGTCCTGCGATCTATAGCGGCGATTAAAGCTGCTAGGGCCAATCCTTCAGGGATTGGTGGCAGGTCGACAATCCAGCACCCAGACATCATAAACCGGATGTTCCAGAGCCGAAATCGCCGGGGAAGATGCAAACATCCAGCCCGAAAACATCGGCTTTCTCTCGCCATCAGAGCCCACGTCAGAGATTTCAAGGAAGGATGTTGCTTCCGGTGCTTCTTCCGGTGGATTCTTGCGGCAGGATTGCGCTGTAATTTCCAATGAGCCAAATAAAACCGGCTGATTCAACGGGACTTCAAATTCAGAAACCCTGGCGGTTACCTTGTTCAACCCCTGCAAAACAGCAACGCCATAGCTGTTCATTTCCGCCTGGGCAGGCACAGAGACTATCCCCCCTCCTATCAGAAAGGCACCAGCAACAAACAGCTTTTTCATAACAACTTTCCGGTTCAATGTTTACCAGTTCCTTTGGGGTGATAAGGATTAACCAGTTTCTCGACAATCTGCTCCAGAACCCGCCTTACCTGAGCTTCATCAGCCCCCATCAGAATGGCATCTTCAAGCGCATCCTGAGACAGCTCGCGAATCTCATCGAGATTTTCATTGAGAACTTTGATCTTTTCAAGGCAGGAAAGCGGCGTTCCATCAGGTTCACGCCAGATTATCGCCTGGTCATCTTTATCGGCCATCAGTCCAGCTCTTATCCACTCACCCTTGCTTGCAGGGCAGATAAACACTCTGGCAAAAAATTATTCTGCTTCACCAGAAGAGAAAACAAAGCGGCCAAGAAGATCCATCAGGTTAACGCTCCCCTGGGTATCTTTGATATAGCCGCCCTTGTCGATGTAGCCGTCTTCTCCACCGGGTTCAAGACTGACAAAACTGCCTCCCAGCAGGCTTTCTGACAGAATACGCGCCGAGGTTCCTTTCGGAAGCTTGACGTCGTCGTTGATCTGAAGCGTCACAACGGCAAAGTAAGTATCCCGGTCAAGCGCTTGCCTGAGAACGGTCCCAACCTTGACACCGGCAATCTTGACATCTGTTCCAGACACCAGACCACTGGCATTATCAAACTCGGCGATAACTTCATACCCCTGCCCGGAACCACTCGCATCACCATTATTGAAGGCATAGAAACCGAAAGAAATTGCGACAAACAGAACCAGCGCACCAATAAGCGTTTCGACGATACTTCTGTTCATGCAGGCACCTTAATAAAGAAAATATATCAGCAGTTAAAAAACAGAGCGCTTCCAGGGGGAAAAGCACAATAGAGGAAACAGAACCCTGCCGGACTATTCCGGCTGCCAGGCATCATAATCACTTGAAACCCGCGGGCGCTGCCCGGTTTTCAAGGTACTGCCAGCGGGGCGATAGGCTTCCGCTGTACCCGTCTTGTTTGCCTTGTGCTCAAGCTGCCATGCATGTTTGGGATAACCGCCTTCTGGGGGCCGTTCATTGGTCGTGTGATGTAACCAGGCGTGCCAGTCAGCCGAAACACGACTTGCTTCCACTTCCCCGTTATAAATCACCCAGCGACGCTCATTGCGCAGGCTGTCCTTATGTACTTCACTGCCACCCTTGGTGCGATAAAACTTGTTGCCTTGACCATCCTGACCAACAAGTTCGCCTTTAAGCCAGGTAAAAAGACGGGTTCCAAGAGGAGTTCCAGCCATATCTCAATCCTTATCGGGCAGCGCCCTAACAATTGTTTTTATTCAGATTTCGGCTCTGCTATCACCGACAGCCGCCAGAGTGCTATGGGGCTGAATATTACACCGCATCCCCCGGCAGTCCAGCCCCAACAACATAATTTGACGTAATATTCGCCTCTTTATATCCCTTTACACCTCAGCTGTGCCCTCAGGCGGCGGCAACAGCCCCTCTTCCTCAGCCAGGATCTGCCATTCCTGTTGATCAACTTCGAAACCGTCTTCCGAGACCTCAAGGTTACGGGTACTCAGTTCTACAGGATAAAAAAGCCGGGCGGGAGCTTGTTCGACCCCGGCGACCAGCCCCTTGATCAGATCATCGTAAAGATCCGGCAGATCAAGACAGAGTATCGTACAGCCAGGCACCAGACTTTTCCCTTCTGACAGTGTACTAACCACCAGATCCCCAAGATTGGTCGGCGCATTCCCCCTCATGAAATTGCCATGACTGCTGGGCAATCCGTGCAGCTCTGTCCGGATGGTGTTGTCGGTTCCGGCAACGGCTGCAATGCCACGTACATGCCCATAGACCTCGGTCAATACCGTCCCTTCTTCCGAGGCCGGATCAACAACATAGGTGGCAAAACAGGCGTGCCCCTCTGCCAGAGCCTGCTCAACCAGCTGCCCGACACCGATCAGGTCACAGACGTTTGTAATCACCGAGAGGCCTATACCGCTTTCACGGGCTGTGAGCATAGCTTTTTCCAGAGCCTGAGGACCGGCCACAGCCAATGACTGCCCTCCCGCATCAAGAAAAGAGGCATTGCCCTTTTCCAGCTGCAGCTTGACTGCATTGATGTCCAGCTTGCTATAGGCATCCCGCTTCTGGGCAAGATAAGCGACCCCGCAACGATGAATTCTTTCTGCCCACTGGACCATGCCAGAGGCCTGATCCAGCGCAATATCCTGGGCACCGCGGGCTTCAAGGCAATCTTCGAGTTTATCCCGAAATTCGGGTAGCGCGATTTTCATATCATTTCCTTCAGGCTCTCTCGCACATCTCCTGCGAACGCCTCTTGTCTCTATCCAGTACCTTCAGGCCAGGGAATTTAAATTCACCTTGCCTCATCCTGCAGGCATCAGTTCAGGAAGCGCCAGCTGTCGTGGCCATCAAAAACCCGGACCGACAGTTTTTCCAGATCGATTTCCTCAGCACAACCAAGATTAACCCTGAATTCTCCCTGAAGCTCGATCTCTTCATGGTCCTGCTGCCGCCCCATCTGGTGGAATGTATAGATCCCGCAGCTCGTGCAGAAATGGTGCTTCACCTTGCGATCACCGAAAAGGTAGGTCCCGAGGTTATCCTTACCTGATATAATTTCAAAAGCGTCACCGCTATAACATCCCGTAGACATGACAGCATTCTTGCGGCGGCACATGGAACAATTGCACCTGATAGCAGTGTGCACAGGCTCTCCCCTGAATTTGAAATGCACCTTGCCACAGTGGCACTTTGCCTCATATGTCTGCCGTTTATCCGTCATCGGGGTTTCCTCTGTCTTTTGAGCAAGTAATTGCCGAAGCTGTTGTTTCCGGAAAATATAAAGCCCTTCCCGCTTCGGCCTGTCAAATGGCAAGCAAGATTACATTGCCGCCCCTGTTCGTTCATTTTTTTCCTGTTGTTTCCATCTCATGCCCTCTAACGTCGACAGGAGGCGTTTAACAAAAGAGACAAATCGCATCTCCTGAAACAGGGATAGTCAAACCATGAATACTCCAACAGAAACTAAAATTCCTTCTGCTGGTATCCTCAGCGGTTTGCTCGCGGGCATCTCCTTCGGGCTGATCACCCCGATTTCTCCGGCTGTATATGAGGCAGGCGCAACTCCCATGACAGTTACGCTGTTCCGTTTTATTCTAGGCAGCCTTGTCATGCTCGTCATCCTCGGCATCACTCGGAGAAGCTTCCTTGTCCCCCCCAAAGGGCGCCTTCCGCTCTTTTGCATGTCTTTTTTTATTTTTTGCGTCACGATTTTCTATCTCTCGGCAGTTCAATACATTTCCATCGGTCTTGCCGCCATTGTCTTTTACACCTTCCCGGTTATCGTCACCATTATTGACCCCCTGTTACAAAAACGCGCACCAAGCCTGCCCCAGCTGGGGCTTTCGCTTCTGGCTTTTACCGGCATTACCATCGCCCTGGGCCCATCACTGGACAGTCTTGACTGGCGTGGTCTGGGCTTTCTTTGCCTGACCTCTCTCTCCATGTGTGGCGGGCTGATTTGCGGACGGAAAGTTGTTCCTCTGGTACCAAACCTGACATCTCTTTTTTATGTCAATGTGGTCGGGATTGTCCTTTCCTGTCTCTATCTTCCCCTGAACAACAGTTTTCATGTTCCGGACAATCTCACCGAGTTCTCACTCACAAGCCTTATTGCCGGACTTTATCTGGTGGCTGTTCTTGCCCAGATCACCGCAGTCGGAATGATCGGCCCGTCACGCACGGCAATGTTTCTCAACAGCGAACCTGTTGTCACCATCGCCATGGCGGTTCTTGTGTTACATGAAGCCCTCGGCATTTCCCAGATTATCGGTGCCCTCTTTGTTATGCTGGCAATCGCGGGGACCTGTTATCGCCCCGTAACCCGGCCAAAGCAGCCAGCAGTACCCTAAGAATGCCATCTTGCCGCTACGAGATAAGGCCTCTCTCGCAATAGAGCCAATACAACTAATTGTTATTGCTATTTTTTCAGGATGGAAAGCCAGGACATCATTCTATTCCCCCAGATACTGCTGTGGTTTGGTCCCGGGAATTTTATCTTTCTGACACGAATCGGTAACCCTTTTTCTGCTTTCTTTGGCTGATTCTGCTTCACCAGATTCTCAGATAAAAATTACCCTGCATTTTTCCACCAGCTTAAAAGAAAACATTAATTTTAGGGATAATGAAAAGCGCCTTATTTTTCCGCAACTTTTCCCATTCATACAATTTTGTTCCCTGGTAATTCACAGATTTATCCACAGGCTTAATGGTTACTGTCGAGCTACAAAATGTGGTGTCAATATGCAAAATACGGGTGACGAAAACCAAATATTGTGGTTAAATCACTTCAGATCAACAAAATGTGCTTCTTTCGCAGAAAAACCGCAGAGTCACCCGGCTTGCGGACCTTGTTGTTTGAGTGAGCTTTGGTACAGGATATCAACATCCTTTATCCAGAGCTTTTCTATTGAGTTTTGTTTAAAATAAAGGGGATACGGCATGCGCATCGCACGTCGCTTTACGGAAACCGGAAAAGACGTCTATGACGCCATCGCGTTTCGCACAACAACCAGCGAAATCCGCAATCCAGATGGGTCAATCGTTTTTCAGGCCAAAGACATCGACGTTCCTGCGAGCTGGAGCCAGGTTGCCTGTGACATCATCGCCCAGAAATATTTCCGCAAACGCGGCATCCCCCTTAAATTAAAACGTATAGAAGAAAACTCAATCCCTTCATGGTTGTGGCGCTCTGAACCCGATCACGATGCCATGTCCGATATCCCCGAGGACGAACGCATCATCGGAGAAACCAGCTCCAAGCAGGTTTTTGATCGTCTGGCTGGCGCCTGGACCTACTGGGGCTGGAAAGGTGGCTACTTCGACAGCGAAGAAGACGCCAAAACCTATTTCGACGAAATGCGGTACATGCTGGCCAACCAGATGGCTGCACCGAATTCTCCACAGTGGTTCAATACAGGCCTGCACTGGGCCTATGGTATTGATGGACCTGGTCAAGGTCACCACTATGTCGATCACGAAACCGGCAAGCTGGTCCGTTCAAAATCAGCCTATGAGCATCCACAGCCTCACGCCTGCTTTATCCAGTCTGTTGGTGATGATCTGGTAAATGACAACGGCATCATGGACCTCTGGGTTCGCGAAGCGCGCCTGTTCAAATACGGTTCCGGAACAGGCACCAACTTCTCCAAGGTCCGGGGCGCTGAAGAGCCTCTCTCTGGCGGTGGAAAGTCCTCCGGTCTGATGAGCTTTCTCAAAATCGGCGACCGCGCAGCTGGTGCGATCAAGTCCGGCGGAACCACCCGTCGTGCTGCCAAGATGGTGACTGTCGATCTCGACCACCCGGATATCGAGGAATACATCAACTGGAAAGTGGTTGAAGAGCAGAAAGTCGCCGCACTGGTTGCCGGATCGAATATCTGCCAGAAGCATCTCAAAAGCATCATGGCGGCCTGCAATACAGATGCCCTTGATGACAAGGACCGGGTCAATCCCCGCAAGAACACCACTCTGAAAGCTGCGATCAAAACCGCGCGGGCTCATGAAGTGCCGATGAGCTACATCCAGCGTGTGCTCCAGTTCGCTGAACAGGGCTACACCGAGATGGAGTTCGACACCTACAACACCGATTGGGATTCAGACGCGTACCTGACCGTATCGGGCCAGAACTCGAACAACTCGGTCCGCGTTGCCAACGGCTTCTTCCAGAGCCTCGAAGAGGACGGTGACTGGAACCTGATCCGCCGTATCGATGGCAAGGTCCACAAGACCCTAAAATCCCGCGATCTCTGGGATCAGATTTCCTATGCGGCCTGGGCCTGTGCGGATCCCGGCATCCAGTACGACACCACCATCAACGAATGGCACACCTGTCCGCAGTCTGGCCGGATCAACGGGTCCAACCCCTGTTCCGAATACATGTTCCTGGACGATACGGCCTGTAACCTGGCCTCCATGAACCTTATGACCTTCCAGCGCGCTGACGGCAGCTTTGACATTGATGCCTACATCCACGCCAGCCGCCTCTGGACCATTACCCTGGAAATCTCTGTGCTCATGGCGCAGTTCCCTTCCAAGGCGATCGCCCAGCTCAGCTATGAATTCCGGACACTCGGTCTTGGTTACGCCAACATCGGCGGCCTGCTGATGTCAACCGGTGTGTCTTATGACTCGCCCGAAGGCCGCGCGATCTGTGCGACCCTCAGCGCGATCATGACCGGAACCGCCTATGCAACCTCTGCTGAGATGGCTGGAGAGCTTGGCCCGTTCAAGCGCTATGAGCTGAACAAGAACGACATGCTGCGGGTCATGCGCAATCATCGCCGTGCAGCTTATGGTGAAGAAGGCGGTTATGAAGCCCTCGAAGTTCAGCCCGTGCCGATCTTTGCCAAGGATTGCCCGGACGAGGCACTTGTTGCTGCGGCAACCAAAGCCTGGGACGAAGCCCTCGAACTCGGCGAGAAACACGGCTATCGCAACGCCCAGACCACCGTTGTTGCCCCGACGGGCACCATCGGACTGGTGATGGACTGCGACACCACCGGAATCGAACCCGACTTTGCCCTCGTCAAGTTCAAGAAACTTGCTGGCGGCGGATACTTCAAGATCATCAACCGGACAGTTCCCGGTGCGCTGAAATACCTAGGCTACAGCGAAAGCCAGATCGAGGACATCATCAAGTTTGCCGTGGGTCACGGAACGCTGAAAAAGGCACCGGGCATCAACCATGACAGTCTGAAGAAAAAAGACTTCACCAATGATGCCCTTGCCGCACTGGAAGAAAAACTCGCCAGCGCCTTTGACATCAAGTTCATCTTCAACAAGTGGAACCTGGGCGAAGAGTTCTGCATCAAGACGCTTGGCTTTACCGAAGCCCAGTTGAATGATCCGTCTTTCGACATGCTCACCGAGCTTGGTTTCAGCCGCAAGGAAATCGACACCGCGAACATCTTCTGTACCGGCGCCATGACCCTCGAAGGTGCACCGCACCTGAAAGACGAGCACCTGTCGATCTTTGATTGTGCCAATCCTTGTGGGAAAACCGGTAAACGCTTCCTCTCCGCCGAAAGCCACATTCGCATGATGGCGGCTGCCCAGCCGTTCATTTCCGGGGCGATCTCCAAAACCATCAACATGCCAGCCAATGCCGTGATTGATGATTGTAAAGATGCCTATATGCTGTCGTGGAAACTCGGCCTCAAAGCCAACGCGCTCTATCGTGACGGTTCCAAGCTTTCCCAGCCGCTTTCTTCCGGTGTTCTGCTGGAACTCGAAGAAGAAGATGATGATGTTGCCGAGGCACCAACCTCCAAGCGGGTCGAGATTGTCGCCGAACGCATTATCGAACGCGTCATCGAAAAAGCTGTGACCGAGCGCAAGAAGCTGCCATCCCGCCGCAAGGGGTACACCCAGAAAGCCATCGTTGGTGGTCACAAGGTCTATCTGCGCACGGGTGAATACGAAGACGGCGCCCTAGGCGAGATTTTCGTCGACATGCACAAGGAAGGTGCCGCTTTCCGCAGCCTGATGAACAACTTCGCCATCGCGATTTCCATCGGTCTGCAGTACGGTGTTCCGCTGGAAGAATACGTTGAGGCCTATACCTTCACCCGGTTCGAGCCTTCAGGCATGGTCGAAGGCAATGACGTGATCAAGATGGCAACGTCTATCCTTGACTATCTGTTCCGCGAACTGGCTGTTTCCTATCTTGGGCGTAACGACCTCGCCCATGTAGAGCCAGCAGACATGCTGCCGGATTCTCTGGGGAAAGGTTCTGACGAAAGTGATTTGCCTGCTGCCCGGAATTCTGTTGCTGAAACAGTTCGCCGCGTGGCTTCTACAGGGTATGTCCGTAACAAGCTGATGGTTGTGAACGGCGGCCAGGATATCGGGGACACACTGGCCTCGGCTTCCGCTGCTGTTGCCGAAGCAAATCAGGATTTCGTGGGTGTTACCGACACCCAGACCGCCGTCGCTGCGGAAACGACCATCGTCAAGGCCGTGGACAAGCGTATGGAAAAGGTCCGCGAAGCCCGCATGAAGGGATATGAGGGGGATTCATGTCCTGAGTGCGGTAACTTCACTCTGGTGCGCAACGGCACCTGTCTGAAGTGTGATACCTGCGGGGGTACAACTGGCTGTTCCTAAGCCAAGGTTTCCGTTTCTTTGCGATAAACAGGGCGGCTCAGGCCGCCCTGTTGTTTTGTGGCCTGTTGTTTTGTGGAGAGATATTCCCTGACCTCTGATCCAGCACTCTCTCTCCATCAAACGCAGGGATATGTCGTCAGGAACGCACTCCGCATAATGATATTGCACTGCAGCAGGCTCAAACATTCAGAATATTGTCGCATTTCTTCCCAAGACTTGACTTGCACTCGCTGTGGATCCGGCTAAAATCCGCTCTGTATTTCTACAGATAAAGGCAGGATACGAGGGCGCAACCGCTTTATATCCTCCCCTTCGGTTTGGACTTTTTTCTCACAAGACGCCCCGCTGGCAGGGGGAAGAAGGTCCGTGACAGCAACAAGTAATAAAAAAACAAAGGATAGAGCTATGGCTGGTACTGTTGACGCCCGTTTGAAAGAACTCGGGATTGAAATCCCCGAACCTGCAAAAGCCGTTGCCAACTATGTTGGTTATGTTACCTCTGGCAATACAGTATTTGTTTCCGGACAGATCACGGCCAAGAATGGCGAGATCCTCTACAAGGGTAAACTGGGCGATAACATGTCCATTGAAGAAGGCCAGGAAGCGGCCCGCCTTTGTGGTATCAACATCATTGCCCAGCTGAAAGTAGCCACTGGCGGCAATCTTGACCGGGTCAAACGTATCGTCAAGCTGGGTGGTTTTGTGAACTCTACCCCTGATTTCACGGATCAGCCAAAAGTAATCAACGGCGTATCTGATCTGATGGTCGAAGTCTTCGGCGACAAAGGTGTTCATGCCCGCGCTGCCGTTTCTGCGCCAAGTCTGCCGCTCGGTATTGCCGTCGAAGTTGACTGCGTCGCGGAAATCGACTGATCCTGTCTATCTTCCTATGAAAAAGGCAGGCCTCAGCGCCTGCCTTTTTCGTTTGCTATCCGGCAGACGGCTTCCTATTTCTTGTGGTGAACTCTTTTCCTGCCCCAGCCGCTCCGAGGAGCCCGATGAGCCAATTCCGTGTTGAAGTACATCCCCGGATCAGTGGCATTGCCCCGGACGATTGGGACCGTTGTGCTGGCGCAGACAACCCTTTTGTATCCCACGCATTCCTGCTGGCACTTGAAGAAAGCAAAAGCGCCTGTGCAGAAACCGGGTGGCAACCCCAGCACCTGACGCTGAAAAATCCTGACGGGCAGATACTCGCCTGCGCGCCGCTCTATCTGAAAAGCCATTCCTATGGGGAGTACGTTTTTGACTGGAGCTGGGCCAATGCTTTTGAACGTGCAGGAGGACAATACTACCCCAAGCTTCAGTGTGCTGTGCCTTTTACCCCTGTTACCGGCCCGCGCTTGCTCATCGCGCCAGAAAACAGGACAGAACAACAGGATCTCAGACTGGCCCTGATCAACGCCATGTTGCAGCTGCTCCAGCAATATCAGGCCTCGTCTCTGCACCTGACCTTCACCCGCGAGGATGAATGGCAGTCCCTGGCCCAACCCGGGTTACTCCCCCGTACAGGCGTCCAGTATCACTGGGAGAACAAAGGTTATGGCGGTTTTGAAGATTTCCTGTCCGATCTCAGTTCACGCAAACGAAAAGCGATCAGAAAAGAACGACGTGAAGCAAACAGCCACGGATTAACCCTGAAAACACTTGAAGGCGAGACCCTCACTCCAACAATCCTCGAACAGTTTCACGGGCTTTATCTCAACACCGTCGACAAAAAACATGCCCATGATTACCTGACCCGGGATTTTTTCTCCCGTCTGGGACAACAGCTGGCCGGACAGGTCGTCCTGACCAGCGCCTGGAACGGCGGGCAACTGATTGCTGCTGCCCTTAACCTCCGTGGCAGTGATACACTCTATGGCAGGAACTGGGGATCAACAGGCCATTATCCCAGCCTGCATTTTGAACTCTGCTATTATCAGGCCATTGACTATGCCATCACCCACGGCCTGAAAAGAGTAGAGGCCGGCGCACAGGGTGAACACAAGATCCAGCGCGGCTACATGCCATCCCGAACTTACAGCCTGCACGCCATTGCCGATCCAAACTTCCGCGATGCCATCGCCCGGTTCCTCGAGGGCGAACAAAGAGCTTTGGAACAGGATATGAGTTACCTGAAAGAGCTCGGACCTTTCCGCAAGACAGCTGCCAATGCCCCTTCAGATTCTCTCAGACAGCCTAAGGATTAGGATCCCCGGTGCCGTAGCGGTAGTGCCCGGTGATTTCGTAATCGAACAGCATGTCCTCCAACTCCGGGCCTCTCCCGATGTTGTGCACCACCAGCGGCACCCCATCAGTGCTTTTTTCATCGCTGATAATTCCAATGTGAGGTAGCGATCCTCCCGGACGCAGATTCCAGCTGACCAGATCTCCGGCTTGATAGGCCTGTGGATCTTTGGAAAGAGGCAAGGATATACCATGGCGCGTAAAGAACACCCGCAGGTTTGGAACCCGGCGATGATCGATATTACTGTCCGGCTTTGTTAAGCCCCAATAGGCAGGATAAGCCGAAAAACTGGTGCGCATATCTTCATGAACCAGCTTCTGAAGGTCGATCCCCAGACCGCGATAACTTCGAATAACCACATCGCTGCAGACCCCGCTATGTTGTGGTACATCGCCGCCGGGATAACTGATCCGGTAATAGCTGCTGTCATAGAGCACAAAAACTTCTGTGCGTTTGAGAGCTTCTTCCGACAACCTCTTCCCAAAAGACGGATCAGCGAAAGCTGCCCCGCTCCAGCACAGCAACAAGAAGCAAACTGACCAGCGGATCAGGTTGTTGTATCCACTCTTGGGTTCAAGAACTGAAAACCGCCTTGTTATCCCGGACCACTGACACATAACGCATCCTCTTTACTATTCCCCGTCAGAGAAACAGCATTTTGCGCCCTTTTCCGGGTCACAGTAAGGCAAGACCATGGCGATAACAGATCATCTTTCCTGCCCTACGACAGCCGACTTTGCCTTATTGACCGCAAACTTTCTTCTCATTCCCCCATCAGGATAGCTGGCACTTCACTCATATTCTGTCTTGCACAGGAAACAAAACCGCTAACAACCACCTCCAGGGGGGAGGATTTCACCATGATGGACCTTACAACAGTGTTTCTCATACTCGTCGCTGTCATTTTTCTCGGGATCTTTATCATCATCGGCCTGACCTGTTTACGATGGATAACCAGCCGTTATGCCGAACAGGCCAGCGGTTTGGGGGGCCGTATCGCCAACAGCAACCCTCTTATGATCAAGGCAGTGATCATCGGCTTCTTAACCTTGCTCATGCTCATTCCGACAGCCCTTGTCCACGACCTGATGAACGAGCGGAATAATCTCTATCATTCAGTATTGTATGAAACAGACAACGACTGGGGGCAGGAGCAGACAATTGCAGCACCCGTTCTTGTCGTTCCCTTTGTCACCGAAACCCGGATTACGACGGATCAGGGAAAAGAAAAAATCGTTATTGGTCATGACAAACTGATCATTCTTCCCGACCAGTTGTCACTCTCTGCCAATCTGGATCATGAATTTCGCGAACGCAGTATCTACCGCAGCCTTGTGTATACGGCACGGGTAGAAGGATTTGCAGACTTCAGTTTCAATCCTCCACCAATCCCGAATTTGCAGCAGATCCTCTATGATCAGGCCTATATCACCATCGCTCTGAGCGATAACAGTGGCATTGCCGCCTCTCCCACAGTGACAATCGACAATAAAAAGCTGGACCTGATGCCTGGAACGGGCCTGCGAACCAACCTGCTCGCTAGCGGTTTCAGTGCCCGCCCGACCCCGGGACAGGACTTAAGCCGCTTTTCGGTCAAGTTTGACAGCCTCCTGCGCGGCAGCAGGAATATCAGCGCCATCCCTCTCGGCATGAATACGCAGATTAAGATATCCGCGGACTGGCCACATCCCAGTTTCCGCCAGTTCCTGCCCAAAGCCCATGAAATCGACAACAACAGCTTTAAAGCCAACTGGGAAATCAGCCATCTCTCCCGCAATTATCCCCAGGTTTTCACCGACAACAGTGGCATAAATCTACAGGAAGTGATCGCCGAAGCCCGTTTATTTGAACCTATCTCCCACTACGGGACATCCATCCGCGCCGCCAAGTACGGCATCATGTTTATTGCTCTGACCTATTTGATGTTGCTGATTTTTGAATTCACCCGCGGGGTAAGATTACACCTTGTTCAATACACCCTGGTCGGGGTCTCCCTGTCAGTATTCTATCTTCTGCTGCTGACACTTTCCGAACACCTTAGTTTTGCTTTCTCTTATGGCCTCGCTGCCGGTACAACCGTGCTGTCAATCGCCAGCTATGTCACGGTAGCAAGCCACAGCAAACAAAATGGCCTGGCTGTTGCTGGTCTGCTTGCTGCCCTCTACGGCTTCCTCTACTCGATCCTGCAGATGGAAGACTATGCCCTGACGATGGGAAGCGGTCTCGTGCTTCTGGTCTTGTTGCTCCTGATGTACCTGACCAGGAACCTGAACCGGGAACTTCGCGAAAAACCAGATACAACAGGGGACATCAAAGCCAAAGAAAACCCTGAAGCCCAGTGAACATGCGCATTAACCACGACCTTCCCCTGTGATCATGCAGGAATTACTCCACGAAAAAAGGCCTCGCAAATGCGAGGCCTTTTTTCATATAACGGTGCGATAGTCAGACTTAGGCAGGCTCTTTTCTCTTCGTACCTTTTTTACTGCTTCCCCCCGAAGATTCGGGATAACTGAAGCTTGGTGCATTATCCTTGATATCAATCCGGACCAGACCACCCCGTGTCAGCTTGCCAAAGAGCAGCTCTTCGGCCAGGGGCTTCTTGATCACATTCTGGATCACACGCCCAAGCGGGCGGGCACCATAGAGGGGATCATACCCTTCTGCGGCCAGCCACTTGCGGGCTTTAGGTGACAGTTCAATGGTCACATGACGGTCAGCCAACTGGGTCTCCAGCTCCATAATGAACTTGTCCACCACCTTGGTCATTACGCCAGTCGAGAGGTTACGGAAAGGAATGATCGCATCCAGACGATTGCGGAATTCCGGGGAAAAGGCCTTGTTGACCGCTTCCTCATCATCACCAATCCGGACTTCCCGGCCAAATCCGATCGCAGGTTTGGCCATATCAGCCGCCCCGGCATTCGACGTCATGATCAGAATAACATTCCGGAAATCAATAGACTTGCCGTTGTTATCTGTCAGACGACCATTATCCATCACCTGCAGCAAGATGTTGAAGATGTCAGGATGTGCCTTTTCGATTTCATCCAGCAGCAACACACAATGTGGTGTCTTGTCGATGGCATCGGTCAGCAAACCACCCTGGTCAAAACCGACATAGCCCGGCGGGGCACCGATCAGACGGGAAACCGCATGGCGCTCCATATATTCGGACATATCAAAGCGGGTCAGCTCGACACCTAGAGAATGGGACAGCTGCTTGGCCACTTCGGTTTTCCCGACCCCGGTCGGACCGGTGAAAAGGTAACAGCCAATCGGTTTTTCCGGTGTTCTCAGTCCAGCTCTCGCGAGCTTGATAGCCGATGACAGCGCGACAATCGCCTGATCCTGACCGTAGACCATGGTCTTGAGATCCCGATCCAGGTTTTTAAGAACAGACTTGTCATCCTTGGAAACCGATTTGGGCGGGATCCGCGCAATCTTGGCTACGACAGCCTCGACTTCCTTGACTCCGAGCGCTTTCTTGCGTTTGTTTTCCGGCAAGAGCATCTGCGACGCACCAACCTCGTCGATCACGTCGATTGCCTTATCCGGCAACTTGCGCTCGCCGATATAGCGTGCAGACAGTTCCACCGCCGTGCGCAAGGCTTCGTTGGTGTATTTGACCTTGTGGTGTTCCTCATAATAGGGCTTCAGGCCGCGCAGGATTTTTACCGCATCCTCGATTGAAGGCTCAGCCACGTCGATTTTCTGGAAACGACGCACCAGTGCCCGGTCTTTCTCGAAGTGATTGCGGTATTCCTTATAGGTTGTCGAACCAATACAGCTCAGGCTGCCGTTCTGCAGGGCAGGTTTGAGCAGATTGGACGCATCCATGGATCCGCCGGATGTGGCCCCGGCCCCGATCACCGTATGAATTTCGTCGATAAACAGAACAGCGCCTTCCATGGCCTCGACTTCCTTGACCACGCCCTTAAGACGTTCTTCGAAATCGCCACGATAGCGGGTACCCGCCAGTAATGAGCCCATATCAAGGGAAAAGATGATTGTATCTTTCAGGACGTCAGGGACTTCGCCATCGACAATACGCTTGGCAAGTCCTTCGGCAATGGCCGTTTTACCGACACCGGGATCCCCGACATAAAGCGGGTTGTTCTTGGTCCGGCGACAGAGAACCTGAACCGTACGTTCCAGTTCGGATTCCCGCCCAATCAGAGGGTCGATCTTTCCAGCCTTGGCTTTTTTGTTCAGGTCGACGCAATAGGCATCGATCGCCTCGCGTCCTTTGTTATTCGGGGTTTCTGCTCCCCCTTCCTCGCGTCGGTCTTCCGCACCATGGATCGTGCGGGTTTCTTCCAGACCCTCAACCTTGGCAATGCCGTGGCTGATATAATTTACGGCATCCAGGCGGCTCATTTCCTGTTCCTGCAGGAAGAAAATGGCATGGCTTTCACGTTCAGAGAACATGGCAACCAGCACATTCGCACCGGTGACCTCTTCCCGGCCAGAAGACTGGACATGAATGGCCGCGCGTTGCAGCACCCGCTGGAAGCCAGCTGTCGGTTTTGCATCACCCAGATGGATCGTCGCCAGATTGGACAGATCGTTATCGATATAGTCCAGCAGATCTTCCCGCAGGGTTTCCAGCGCGACGCCACAGGCTTTCAAAACCGCGATGGCATCCTGGTCTTCCGTCAGGGACAGCAACAGGTGTTCAAGTGTGGCATATTCGTGCCGGCGCTCATTGGCATATGCCAGAGCCCTGTGCAGTGTCTGTTCCAGATTGTTTGACAGCATTGCCATGTTATCACACCCCTTTAACCATCGTGGTCAGATCACCTGATCATTTACAGGAACCCTAAATCCTGATCCTGTGTCTTTGACCACCCTCTTTTACCAAACGTAGGGCTTTCACTATACCTAGGGAGCAAAAACTGAATCAGCAAGAGATAGCGGGAAATAGATTTCCCGAGAAAATCAGTTCCTTCTTTTCTTCCGATAAACCCGGCGGAACTGAATTCACTTTATCTCTGCGCCTTGCCAGCATCTCCCGGCAGAACCCTGCTTTTACCATTAAGACAAGCAGGGCGTTTAAAGCGGTTTCGACTATTGCGTTGAGTCATTTTAGAAGGGAAATAAAGAAGAAAGTGTAAAAATAAGCCGGCTCTTTTAGAAAACAGCGAAAAGAGCCGTAAAAAACGGGAAGAGCATGCTTCGCGTTATTCTTTTTCAATCACGCACTGCAAAGGATGCTGATTTTTCCGTGCAAGATCAACTACCTGGGTTGCCTTGGTTTCGGCAACGTCGTAGTTGAAAACACCACAAATCCCGACACCCTGCTGATGTACCTGCAACATAATCCGTGTCGCGTCTTCCTGATCCTTGCCAAAAAACTGTGTCAGGACATGGATGACAAATTCCATCGGTGTGTAGTCGTCATTCAGCAACAGGACCTTGTACATAGACGGGCGTTTGGTTCGTGTGCGTGGTTTTACGACAACACCCTGCTCTTCATCGAAATCATTATCGCGGTCTGGTCCACTCATCCACTGCTACCTGATTGTCTTTTACAAGCAATCCTTTCACCGAAAGGCTGCTCTGATTTTAATGCAAACAACGCCCCAACAGGGACGCATACTCAAGGCTATATATTATAGTATCAACCAGCCATTTCTTCAAGAAGCCGACGGTGAAATAGCTGTTCTGTGATCTCGGCAACAACTCAATCGCAACCTGTCTGTTTCCAGCAAAATAACCTGAGAAATAACCCCCGGAAATAACCCCGAAAATAACGAGGAAGACAAAACGACAAAAGCCCCGTGGAATACGGGGCTTTTGCCATAACTCTTAAAAAGAATACCTCAAGCTTAGGCAGCTGTTTTGGACATCTTTTCGAAAGTCTGTGTCATCTGCTGACGGATTGGCTCGGCAACCTCGGTTGCAACCTTCGTAGTCAGTTCAGTGATTTCTGTACCATTTTTTACCAGGGCATCAAAAGACTCACGGGCGTATTTTGACTGGATGTCAGAAACTTCGTTGATGTCTTTTGCAGCCAGGAAAGCTTCGGCAACAGCCATATTCTTTTTGATAGCTGTCTGAGCCATATCGGTGAACAGCGTGCTGAACTGCTGATAGCTTGTCGAAAAACTGTTGCCAGATTTTGTAGCCAGTTCAGCCGTTTCCTTGCTGATGGCAGCAGCATCTTCATACTGTTTGTAAAATGTAGTCATTACTTTTTCAGCCTGGGCCTGAGAGAAAGTAAAAATTTGTTCATAGCCTTTTGCGGCAGATTCAATACCAGTTTTCATTTCGTTCTCCACGGTAACTGTTTGCTTAACAGGGGTTTCTTCAACATTCGTCTTCGGCCCGTTCGTACCGGAGACTGTTTTCTCGGTAGTATCTGCCGTCTTCTTTTTAGTCGTGGTTGTCATATGTATCTCCTCAATATCATCTCAATTTTGGAGCGAGTTCTTCACCTTGGCCCCGCAGGCTTTATTTGGTAGGGCGAAGATCGTCACTCTTTTGACAACACCCTCATGCTGCGATGCAACATAATTGTGAATATACATTGTTTCAGGAGAATTTCAAGGGCAATGCTGCAATGCAACAAACACATAACACAAGTGCAACCAAAATGTCACCTGAACCCCTATGGTTGCAGATGACATTTATTAAACCCTATATCAGCCAGGAACTGCCCGGGTTCGTTTCAAAACGGCTGTTTTTATCTTAAAAAAGCGCGGTGTTGGTCAAACCATTACTGCCGACACGCAATTCGAAATGTTTGTGTTTCTCGGCTTTAGATTGCCCCATACGCGCCTGGAATGCAGTTCCCATATCCCGGATCGGATTGACTTCAACACCGGTCTGGTCCTGATTCAGCAAATAAGGAACGAAAGCCAGATGATCAAAACTCTTGTCTTTCAGTTTCCAGCCATTGAAAACAAAATTGCCATTATGGCACAGTGCTGAGGTCCAATAAAAATCGTCCGAGCGCAAGCGGTCACCCTCGGTTCGAAGTTCCCCTGCGCCACTTTGTTGCAGCTTCTGCTCCAGTTCGGCCAGTTCTTCCCTTGAAAGGCTGCGCTGGGATTTTTCCCATCCAAACTGGGCAAGGGGATCAGACAGCGAAATGTGATTAACCCGAATGCCACTTCCCTCTTGTGCCCGTGAAATCAGTTCGGCCGGGCCTCCGGGAATTCCGGTGACTTCATAAGTTCTGATCTGTTCATCATATACCGCATTATAGACAAATCGATATTCGGTCATGCCTGGTTGACAGCGCTGACGGATATCTTCTCCACCAACATAACTGAACCAGGTGGCTTTCTGGGTGTGGGGTTTATCGATGGTACCCTGGTAAGAACAGCCCGCAATCCAGAGACACAGGGGAAGAAGAAAGAGTTTTTGCATTTTTCCTCGCTCAAGATGAAAGGCAAAGAGCCTCGAAAAAGTCGAGTTTTTTTCATCTTTTTATCAAAAAGTTACTTTTAGCTCTGTTTGTTCACTATTTCTCAAGATAAATATGGCAAGCTAATGGCGACTGGACAGAGGATTCATCTTTATGTAGAATCCTGCAGTATTAAATGCTTAGATCAATAAGCTGAGTCTCAACTTTGGAAACACGCTTTAAGGTGTTATTCAGGAAGCCCGTCTTGTAAGGGGAAGTTAATGAATCTAGGACTGAAGCTCATCTCAACAATGCTTCTAACCCTGTTTGTGCTTATGGCACCAGCACATGCCAAGTATGCATCTATTGTCCTTGATGCAGAAACAGGCGAGATTCTCTATAGCCGAAACGCCGATGTCAAAAATTATCCGGCCTCCTTGACCAAGATGATGACCCTTTACATGGCTTTTGATGCCCTGGAAAAGGGTAAATTGAAAATGGAGCAAAAACTTCCTGTTTCGAAGAGAGCTTCAGGGATGGCCCCCTCGAAACTGGGATTGGCCCCTGGCAGTACGATCACCACCCGGGATGTCATCATGTCCCTGGTCACCAAATCGGCGAATGATGCCGCTGTGGTAATGGCAGAGGCTATCGGTGGCAAGGAAACCACCTTTGCCAACATGATGACCAGTCAGGCCCGCAAACTCGGCATGAGCAACACCACATTCCGCAATGCGTCGGGCCTCCCTAACCGGGGACAGCTCAGCACCGCAAGAGATATGGCAACACTGGCCAAGGCCCTGATGCGGGACTTTCCCCAGTACTACGGCCTCTTCTCGACCCAGAGTTTTTCTTACAAGAACCGCACCTACAACAATCACAACAAGCTTCTCGCCAGCTATCAGGGGACTGACGGCATCAAGACTGGCTACACCAATGCCTCGGGCTTCAACCTCGTTGCTTCCGTTTTGCGCAATGACCGTCGCCTTATCGGTGTTGTTTTTGGCGGAAAGACGGGGCGTTCTCGTGATCGCCATATGAAAGATATTCTCGACAAGAGCTTTAAACAGGTTGGCGTTACAAGAGTTGCCAAGCTTCCTGCTGTACCCAAGCCCAATCCTCTTCGGGAAAGCGATGTCGCTGCACTTGCGCCACCACCAGTAACACCAACACCGCGCCCTGTTCTGGTTAACGCCTCAACCTCCCCTGCTCCAGGACAGATTGCCGCGCTGGCAACAACGACGGGGCTCGCGATCGAAGAAAACGGCGAAGAAACCAGCAACGTCAGCGACGACAGCTGGGGTATCCAGGTTGGCGCCTTCAGCGATTACGAACCGGCAAAGATGGCAGCAGCCCAGGCGAAGGCCCAGATCACATCCCATAACGATGCCACACAGGTTCATATCCAGCAGGTCGACAAAGCCGATGGCTCACTCTATCGGGCGCGCCTCAAAGGTCTCGACGAAGTCGCCGCCCGCAACGCCTGCCGGGAGCTGAAGGAAAAACGCATGTCCTGTGTTGCTGTTCCACCAGGTCTGTTCTGAACCAACCCGGATAAGTCATTTTATAACTAGACCTAAAAAAAATAGCCCGGTTGAACCCGGGCTATTTTTTTATCCCCATAAGGAACTTATTTTACTGTGACAAGCTGTTCAGCTTGGCAGGTTAACCTTGCTCTCGGCCAATTGGGCAGCAAGCTGGGCTTTAAGGCGATCGAGACCTGCTGGTGTTGAGGCCTCGCAGCGCGCAACCAGCACAGCCTGCGTGTTCGAGGCGCGCAATAGCCACCAGCCATCAGATGTATTGACACGCACACCATCGACAGAAACCACATCGGCTTTCTCGGCTGAAAGGCGTTCAGCGACTTCCTCGACGACACAGAATTTGCGCTCTTCCTCACAGTCAAAACGCAACTCCGGTGTATTGACAACAACAGGCAGTGCTTTGCGAAACTCGGCAAGAGACTGTCCTGTTTTTGCAATAATATTCAGAACACGGACAGCGGCATAGAGCGCATCATCATAACCGTAATAACGGTCGGCGAAGAAAAGGTGGGCCGACATTTCCCCGGCAAAGGGGGCGCCGGTTTCAATCATCTTGGACTTGATATGTGAATGGCCTGTTTTCCACATAATTGGATTGCCACCGGCCTTTTCAATCTCGCTGAACAGAACCTGGCTGGCCTTAACATCAGCAATAATTGTTGCTCCGGGTTTGTCTTTGAGAATATCCCGCGCCAGGAGCAGCATGATCTGGTCACCCCAGAGAATTTCACCTTCGGAATCCACCAGGCCAATCCGGTCCCCGTCGCCATCAAAGGCAATCCCCAGATCTGCCCCCATCTCAGCCACTGCCGAACGCAGGTCCACCAGGTTCTCCGGCACTGTCGGATCAGGGTGGTGATTGGGAAAGGTGCCATCAATATCCGCAAACAAAAGTTTGTGCTGCCCCGGAAGAGCGGCACAAAGTGCTGTCATTGCATCCCCTGCTGCGCCGTTTCCGGCATCCCAGACAACTTTCAGACCAGTATCCTTAAAGCTGACCTCTTCCAGCAACCGGGCAATATAGGCATCAAAAATCGGATGTTGAATCAGATCAGCTGTACCATTTTCGAGGTCGCCACTACTGGACAGCCGGGAAATTTCCTTGATCTGATCGCCAAAAAAGGCCTTGCGCTTATGAACGATTTTGAAACCGTTATGATTACCCGGGTTATGGGATCCGGTAATCATGATCCCGCCGTCAACCGGCAGAGTATAAGCCGCAAAATACAGCATTGGCGTGGGACCAAGCCCTACAGCATAGACGGTCACACCAGCCGCACGAAGTCCTTCGGCAACTGCCGATGCCAACAGCGGGGAAGAGACACGTCCGTCATAACCGACAGCAACCTTGTTGCCCCCGGCCCGGCGAACAATCGTGCCGAAAGCGTGCCCTATGGCCCGGGCATCAGCAGGAAAGAGGGTTTCGTCAATAATTCCGCGAATATCATATTCCCGGATGATGCTCGGATGAAAAGTGTGCACGTTGGTTCAAGTCCAAAGGTTAAACAGGGTCAAAAGGTGAGATCTGTTTCTCAGATATCCATAAACGCAGACAGGGGACGGCCAATACTGAGATACTCAAAGCCGTCTTCTGCCATTTCTGCCGGGCTATATATATTACGCAGATCAACAATCAAGGGGGCAGAAAGCAATGACTTCACTCTATCCATATCCAATCGCCGGAATTCATTCCATTCCGTAACGATAACCAGCACATCAGCGCCTTCCATGGCCTGATAGGCACCAGTACAATAGGTCACATCTGACAGAAGTTTTTTTGCTTCTTCCATTCCCTCAGGATCATAGGCGCTGACTGTTGCCCCTTGGGCCTGGAGAATCGGGATAATATCCAAACTCGGCGAATCCCGCATATCATCTGTGTTCGGCTTAAAGGTAAGGCCAAGCACAGCAACCTTCTTTCCTGCAACTGTGCCGCCACAATGCGCAATAACCTTGTCGGCCATACCGCGCTTGCGTGCAGCATTATATGAAATAACGTCCTCTACCAAACTCACCGGAGCACCGTTCGCTCGGGCTGTATAGGCAAGGGCCTGCGTATCCTTGGGGAAACAGGAGCCGCCATACCCGGGCCCTGCATGAAGGAATTTTCGCCCGATCCGGCCATCCAGCCCAATACCTTTGGCAACCTGATGCACATCAGCACCAACCTTCTCGCACAGGTCAGCCATCTGGTTGATAAAGGAAATCTTGGTCGCCAGAAAGGCGTTGCCTGCATACTTGATCAGCTCGGAAGTTTCCAGCTTGGTGAAAATGATCGGTGTTTCAATCAGGTAGAGTGGCCGATACAGTTCAGCCATAACGTCCTGTGCCCGCTTGCTTTCGGCACCGATAACCACGCGATCCGGGCGCATGAAATCGTTGATCGCAGCGCCTTCGCGTAAAAACTCCGGGTTTGAAACGACATCAAAATCAGCATCCGGGCGGGCTTCACGGATTATCCGTTCCACTTCGCGCCCCGTCCCGACCGGAACAGTCGATTTGGTGATAATAACCTTGTAGCCATCAAGAACAGCCGCAATTTCCCGGGCCGCCTGATAGACATAAGAAAGATCAGCCTGGCCATCCTGAGGGCCCGGAGGCGTACCAACGGCAATAAAAATCGCATCTGCATCGCGGGCTGCTTCTGCCAGATCGAGAGAAAAGCTCAGACGCCCCGCCGCCGCATTCTTTTTCACCAGCGTTTCAAGGCCTGGTTCAAAAATAGGAATCACCCCATTTCTCAGACCTTCAATCTTTGCCTCATCCTTGTCTACACAGACGACATCTGTTCCGAACTCAGAGAAACAGGTTCCGGATACCAGACCAACATAGCCTGTCCCAAGCATCGCAATACGCATGATTATCTCCTACGCCGCTTTCAAATCAGCAGACAAGATACGGATATCGTCTGGCCGCTTGAAATCGGTTACTTATACATACTTGTTGAGGATGTCCCGCATCCGGACACCAAGATCTTCCCGCTCCAGCGCAAAAGCAATGGTGGCTTCCAGAAAGCCTGCCTTGCTGCCACAGTCGAACCTGGTTCCCTCGAAACGTAATCCGTGGAAGGTAACATCGTCCAGTGTCTTGGCCAGCGCATCTGTCAGCTGGATTTCGCCACCGGCACCGCGTTGTTTCTTGTCCAGCTCTTTGAAAACAGAGGGGTCAAGAATATAGCGGCCAATAATTGACAGGGTCGAAGGCGCTTCCGCAGGATCTGGCTTTTCAATCAGAGTCCGTGCTCGGGCCAGAGGACCTTTTTCCTCGACCACATCAAGAATACCATAGCGATTGGTATGCTCTCTCGGCACGTCCATTACGGCAACAAGATGGCCGCCAACGTCCTCGTAATGTTCAACCATCTGTTTGAGACACGGCTGATCGGATTTCACCAGGTCATCTGCCAGCAAGACAGCAAAAGGTTCGTCGCCGATCAGATTTCTTGCACACCATACTGCGTGCCCCAACCCCAGGGGTTCCTGCTGCCGGGTATAGGTGACACTGCCCGCTTCAAGCAACAAAGAGGAAAGGTCTTCCAGTTCCTTGTGCTTGCCGCGCGACTGCAACACAGCTTCAAGCTCGTATTCCCGGTCAAAATGGTTCTCTATCGCGGCCTTTCCTCGACCCGTGACAAAGATAAACTCTTCAATTCCTGCGGCCTTTGCCTCTTCAACAGCATACTGTATCAAGGGCTTGTCAACCACAGGCAGCATTTCTTTCGGCATGGCTTTGGTTGCTGGTAAAAATCTTGTGCCAAGACCACCAACAGGAAATATTGCTTTACGAACGGGTCGGCGCATCGGTGCCCCCACTCCTTATTCTAGAATTAAACAACACACGTCATGCCATAGAGACACAGCGAACTCAACCCGGGCCTTTCAATAGCACATCTTTCGCCCTGTTAATCTGGGTTGCCAGAAATGTACTTCCCCCGTGATCGGGATGCAGCTTTTGCATCAGGGATCGATGAGCTTCGCGAATTTCCTCGGCAGAAGCCCCTTTTTTCAACCCCAGTATTTCCAGCGCCTGCTTTTTATCCATAACAGCATCAGACAAGCCCTCTTTATTTTCTCTGGAATCCTGAGCCGTTGCCCCGTCTTCTTCCTGCATCCAGTCACTTCCAAACCGGCGTTGAGCATATGCCAGAATAAGATCAGCAGATTCAGTATCCGCCAGCCGATAATCCCGGTATAGCTGCGCAATCACTTCAGGGGGCAGATCAGATAAGGATTTCCCTTCATGAGTACCAGAGATGACCTGACCGCTCATCTCACCGCTTGTATGGTCCAGTCTCATTTGCAAAAACCGGGTCACGACTTCCGAAAATTGCCCTGGAGCCGGCCCCCTTGCCATTTTCAATCGCTGCAAAATTCCACGATACCTTAGAAGTACAGGCAGCAGCAGAGGCAAGGCACCCAAAACCAATAAAACGCGGCCAGTTAAAATCAGAAACAAGGCAACAAAAAGGCCAAGCGAGATCGCAAGCCGCTTCAGGGTTTTTATAATGGTCGAGGGAGAAGCCTGACTGTACCACTGAGCCAGGAAAATCAGGGCCAGAAGCAAAGCCACCCCAGCCAGAAAATAGGCAATCACAGCATCATTCTCCTTCACCCACTTATCAACCCCAAAGGGGCAATCCGGGTTTAAAACTCACCTTAGGCTGGAACAAGGATTCTATTTCCCCAGTTGCGTTAACAACAAGGTCGCCCCCCCTTTTTTGCCCTTGCTGAAGTCGGTCAAGGCCCGCCGCCCGCCTGCAGCAAAAACAGCAACAGCTGATAACAGTTCTCTGAGCTGTTGAGCAGCGCCTTCGTCAAAGGGGCAATAGGCGCCACCAGAAAGGCGGGCAACCTGACGATACACATTTTCCACCAAAGGGTCCCGTCCCTCGTGAAACATGAAACAGGGCACAGCGTGCAGCCCGAGCTGCCCAGCCAGGTGCCCAAGTTCATCCACATCTTCCTCCATGGCATCACCAACAAAAACCAATGCATTCACATGTTTTTTCTGGGTTTCCTCCAGTGTTTTTTTCAGGACCTTGCGGATCTGGGTCTTACCCGCCAAACATTGAACCGATGTCATCAATTTTTGTAACTGCTGTGCCGAAGAGATCCAGGCCGTTGACTTGCACTCCCGGAAACCGCGGAAAAAAATCAGCTGGATATCCAGACCGCCAACCCTTCCCGCTTCTTCGAACATCATCGCCTGAATATAGCAGGCCTGATCCCATGTGAACTGGCGACTTGCTGTCGCATCCATGGCAAAGACAAGGCGACCTCTTTCAGTTCCCCTGACCGGGGTCTGCTCCAGCTTTGTCAAAAAAGCACTCACCTCATCTTTCGAAGATCGAAGCGCAATCTTTTGCTTGGATGGTCTCTGCTCTGGCACGCTGCTTCCTTCAGGAGATCAAAAGCTTCTGGAACGATGAAGATCCAGTGTAAAGGCTATTTCCATCAAAATATATAATCATCACTATCGTCGCACAAAAGGGACCAATAGGATTTTCTTCGCTCCGGCTTTCCTCAAACATTACTTGTGGATACAGGAGAATTAAATTGTTTCAGGGTGTTCTATAGCCATTTCTCCACTGAGACCAATGGCCTGCAGCAGGCTCCTCACCTCCTGGCGCGCGGCAACATGGCTCATACTCAGCGAGATTCCGGCATCTTCCGAATCAAGGTCCAGAAGCGTTAAGCCTTTTGGAAAAAGTTCGCGAAAAATCACCCGCTCCCCAAAGCCCGGAGCCAAGCGGAACTGTAGCCGTTTGGCCAGATGTTCCAGCAGCAACCCCATGTCACGTTTGTTCTTTGCATCAATATGCGAAAGCCGATTACGCATTACCACCCAGTCAATTGGCCGTTTTCGCTGGATAGCCCGTTGTTGGCGCTGTTCCCAGACCATCTGGCTATAGGTACTTGGAGTCAGCTTCAGATCGTCATCCACAACCTCTATTTTTGCCAGCATATCCATATCGAGAAAGCTGTCATTGAGGGGGGTAATCAGAATATCTGCATAACTATGACCAAGCCGGGAAAGATAATTGTCACTCCCGGGCGTATCAAATACCAGATAATCCCGATCCCATAATTCTTCCATCGCCTGTTCCAGATTCTGGCGATCTTCCTGCTTGCTAAGTTCGTTATCCTCCACTGCAGAGCGATAAACCCTTCTGTGTTCGGGCACCGAAATCTGCGCCTTGGTCGTTTGAACAAAATGTTGCCGGTTTTCTATATAGCGAGACAGGGTCCCCTGCCGGGCATCCAGATCAATAGTGCCAACACTGAACCCCTCCCTGAGCAGGGATACGATCAAATGCATGGAGGTGGTCGACTTGCCAGAACCACCTTTTTCATTACCGACAACGATAATACGGGGGCGATGCTGTTCTTTGATCTCGGACATCCTGGAACACTACTTTGTTATTTACTTTGAAATTTTCTGCTTCTTTCAGGGGCCTTAACAGGCCAAAGAACATCGGCGTCACCTTACCGCCCTATCTCTGTCACAGCAATCGTGCAATAAGCCGTTACAATCATTTTTCCTTGCCTGGACAATGAGTTTAACGATACCACTCTAACCAGACGCAGGAACGGAAACGGAACATAAATGCGAAACCCCACGCTCAAGGACACTTTGATTCTCATCCTGCTTGCAGCGATATGGGGGTCAGCTTTCCTGGCCATCAAGATCACTGTTCACGAAGTCCCTCCTGCGACAATCGCGGCTTCCAGATTGCTGGTCGCAACAATCATCATCTATGGTTACATGCGCAGTCGTGGTCTCTACCTCCCTCGCGACAAAAAATTCTGGATACAGATTTTTTTCGTCAGCTTTTTCACGATGGCTGCTCCTTTTACCCTGATCAGCTGGGCCGAGCAGTACATTGAATCTGGCCTGACCGCGATTTTGATGGCAACAGGCCCCCTGCTCGCCCTTGTTCTTTCCCACTTTTTCAGTACTGATGACCGCTTTACCCTCTTCAAGCTCCTGGGCGTCATAATTGGTTTTTCCGGCGTATTACTGATTCTTGGCTTCGACAGTTTTTCCGAGTTCGGAAAGGATGTTCCTGCCCAGCTGGCAACCATGGTTGCCGCCATGTGCTATGCTGGCTCCGGACTCCTCGTCAAACGTGTCCAGGAGACATCAAACACGATAACCACGGCTTCGATCCTGCTTGTGGCAACGCTACAGATCCTCCCCTTCAGCCTGTTGCTCGACTCCCCCTGGCAGAGCCTTTCTGCGAGTAGTTCATCAACGCTGGCAGCTCTGGTCTATCTTGGGGCTATTCCGACAGCGCTGGCCTTTATACTCCGCTTCTATCTGATCAGAGAGGTCAACTATACCTTTGTGTCATATGTCGGCTATCTCGTCCCGGTTTTTGGCGTTATCTGGGGGACTGTATTCCTGGGCGAACGCCTCCCGGCAGAAACACTTCTGGCGCTCGCCATGATCCTTTCCGGGATCGCGGTCAGTCGCCTGTCTCTAGACTGGTTTCTTTCCCTGAAAAATGATCACAAAAAATGATCCCAAATTAACAGGGGGGCAGGACCATCGCCCTCCCCCCCTGTTAAGTCCAATGACAGATTCTCTTAGGCTGATTTGATTTCCCGAAGGAAATCCCGCACCTGACCATTAAGACGGTCACCTTGGGACTTAAGATCACCTACCGCCTTTTTTACTTCCTGAGAAGCCTGCCCTGATTTCTCGGCAGCCATACTGACCCCCGAAATATTGGACGAGACTTCCTGGGTTCCACGAGCTGCTTCCTGGGTATTGCGGGCAATTTCCTGCGTTGCAGCTCCCTGCTCCTCAACCGCGGCAGAAATACCCGAAGCGATTTCGTTTACCTGGTTGATAATCTTGCTGATACCTTCAATATCGGTCACAGCAGAGCCGGTCTGGCGCTGCATTGTCGCGATCTGTTCGGAAATCTCTTCCGTTGCCTTGGCTGTCTGGTTGGCAAGGGATTTAACCTCGGAAGCCACCACCGCAAAGCCCTTGCCTGCTTCACCAGCTCGGGCAGCCTCAATGGTCGCGTTCAAGGCCAGTAGATTGGTCTGTTCGGCAATATCATTGATGAGGTGCACAACCTCTCCAATTTTTTGTGCCGCTTCAGACAGTTGCTGTACCGTCTGGCTGGTTTTGCTTGCCTCTGAAACCGCACGGTTTGTGACATTGGCAGATTCCATCACCTGGCGGCTGATCTCGTTAATAGAAGCAGACAGTTCCTCCGCAGCGGATGCCACAGTCTGAACGTTGGTGGAGGCCAGATCTGATGCCGAGGCCACAGCTGCAGACTGGGCTTTGGTTTCTTCAGCCACATCAGACATTGTATTTGCTGTGTCACCCATCCGCCCTGTTGAATTCTGCAAGGCGGCAAGAACATCGCGAACATCGCTATCGAATACCTTTGCCAATTCCTCAAGACGCAGCGCACGCGCCTCTCGTTCCTTGCGCTGTACTTCCTGTTCCTCTTCAATTCTCTCGCGTTCGATCAGGTTTTCCTTGAACACCAGAAGTGCCCGGGCCATTTCGCCGACTTCGTCCTGATTCTCCACTGCAGGGATATCAACGTCCTTGTTTCCTTCGGACAGCCGGGTTGTAACATCGGTGATCAAACGGATAGGTCCGGTCAGGCTCCTGAGCACAACCACCCCAATTCCGACCATAAGAATAAAGATGACGATGCCGGCCCCGATAATCAGGTTACGCACTGCGCTGGCATTGTCAGCAGCTTCTGCCGAAACACTTTTGACATCAGCGGAAATGGCTTCAACGGTCGACGAAACGTTGCTCACCCGGTCAGCGATCGCCTCCAGCTCTTCCTTGCTATAGGTCCCCATTGACTTGATCGGGGCATGAAGCGTGCCAAAAGCCTGAACCAGTTGATCCGTTCCGCCATCAAAACTGAGCGTCGTTGACGCGAATTTTTCAAAGTCGCTCAGATAGGTCTCGACCAGTGTCTGAATATTCTTTTTCTCATCTTTTGAAAGCAGCGCGTATTTCACATTCCGTAAAAACTTTTTTCCCTGGTTGAGAACATCGTCCATATCCTCTTTCTCATGCGAGATGATAAAGCTTTTCTCAACAGTACGGATTGTTGTCATCTCCCCTGCCAGCTTGATCAGATAAGGGGCTTTCAGGCTGTCTTCGATTGCAAAGGCAGAGTTGTTCAGGCGCCCTTTCAACCCCGCGTTTTTTGTCAGGCCAAGGGTATTTTTATCCTCAACAACCTTACCAAAACTTTCTTCGTAGGTTCTGAGGTTCCCTCTCAATGCCGTAAGTCCCTCTTTCAAAGCAGGCGCTTCTGACAGAGCTTCCAGTTCTTTGAGTTTGGCATTAACAACATCCATCGCGGCAAAAAACTGATCCTCATATTTCAGATCACTCTTGAGCAGAAAATCCTTTTCACTCAGGGCAAGGCGATTAATGCCAACATCAATCTCATCGACGAGTTTCTGAATTTGCTGCGCATTTTCGAGCTTTTCCTGGTCTGCCGACAGGGCAATCTGACTCTCTTCAAGCCTGGACTGGTTTTCAGCCAGCTGCTCCTGGCTTTTGGCCAGCATCATATCTCCGACAAAAAAGATCGAGCAAATCACTGCCAGGGCGACAATACCCAGCAACATCAACGCATAGATACGCGTTGATACAGAAAAATTCCCCAGAAAAGTAGTCCGGCTGACCTCTGTTTCGATCTCGGCATCTGTATATACATCAAGCTGTGCTTCTTCCAGCACCTCTGCCTCAACAGCAACCTCTTCCGGTTGCTCATCAAGGGTGTTCGATTTTGTTTCTGACACGACTTAACCCGACCTTGTTAGATATGGCTCTTTGCGAGACAATAAGATGTTGCTTTTATAGCTTCCGATTTGATTATTCGGTCCGAGCGTTAAAATAAGGTAACTGCCAGAGAAAAATATAAAGAAATTTGAGACATATTTCAGAATGCTTAAAAAACAACGTGTTGAATATATCGATCGGCGACTGAAGGAACTCTATCCGACCCTTCCTATTCCGCTGGATCATAAAGACCCCTACACGCTTCTGGTCGCGGTTTTACTCTCGGCTCAATGTACAGATGAACGGGTCAATAAAATCACGCCTGCCCTCTTTTCTCGTGCTGACAACCCTTTTGATATGGCACAGGTTCCTGTCGAGGAAATCCGGGCCATTATCCGCCCCTGTGGTCTGTCTCCCAGAAAGTCCAGCGCTATTTCCGAACTCTCCCGGATCCTGGTAGAACGGTATGATGGCGAGGTCCCCCAGTCATTGGAAGCCCTGG
Organism: Kiloniella laminariae; assembly: GCF_027214005.1. Taxonomy (GTDB): domain Bacteria; phylum Pseudomonadota; class Alphaproteobacteria; order Kiloniellales; family Kiloniellaceae; genus Kiloniella; species Kiloniella laminariae_A. Next base: position 293,632 of record NZ_JAPWGY010000001.1, on the reverse strand, counting down.
AGGAACTGCCCGGTGTAGGGCACAAAACAGCCAGCGTCGTAATGTCACAGGCTTTCGGCGTCCCGAACTTCCCCGTCGACACCCACATTCACCGACTGGCACAACGTTGGGGACTGAGCAATGGCAAGAATGTTGAAACGACAGAAAAAGATCTCAAAAGACTTTTCCGTCGAGAGCGCTGGAACGACCTGCATCTCGAAATCATCTATTATGGACGTGAATATTGTTCAGCACGCGGGTGTGATGGCACAAAATGCGAAATTTGCACCACTTGTTACCCGGAAAGAACCAAACCCGTTAAAACCAGAAAATCCTGATTTTGTTGCCTTTTCTGCCTGTAAATTACAATAGAACCCAAAGCGCCCGGGAAAAACCGACTGTTCATCGTCATCGCGTAAAGTTATAAAACAGGGCAAACCTACTGCGAACTCGCCAATGACTTTTCAGCCCGACAACCTTTCTCTTTTCATCGACAACAGAGCACAGCCACAGGACAAATCATGACCGAATATATTCTTCTAGGCCTTGTCGTTATTGCGGCACTATATGCCATCATGACCTACAACAAGCTGGTTTCGGGACGCAACTCTGTTGAAAATGCCTGGCGGCAGATCGATGTCCAGCTCAAACGTCGTATCGACTTGATCCCCAACCTCGTCGAAACCGTCAAGGGTTTTATGGCGCACGAAAAGGCCGTCCTGACAGAAGTCACCGAAGCCCGTGCCCGCGCCGCCTCCGCCGGAAGCCGGAGTGAGGCGATCGAGAGCAATAACCTTTTATCCAATGCCACCGCCAATCTCCTGGCTGTGATGGAAAATTACCCTGACATCAAGTCTCAGGGCAATGTCCGCAACCTGACAGAAGAACTGACGACAACCGAGAACAAGGTTGCTTTTGCCCGTCAGCATTACAACGATGTTGCAACAGAACAAAACAATCAGGTGCAGCAGTTTCCTTCCAATATTTTTGCAAATATATTCAAATTCAAGATGGAAGACCTTTGGGAACTGGACGATGTCACCCGCAACTACCTCCAGGATGCACCGACTGTATCCTTCTAGGTCTCGTCTGGTCCCCACTCCTTCCCTCACCGATATCATTCAGGAAACCGTCTTTGCATGAGCACTGCCTCTCTTGTGGTCCAGTCGACCGATTTCAAAAGTGCCCAAGCCCGTAACAGGCGTAATTCACTTGTTCTCTGCTTGATCATGATTACAACAGCCGTTGGCTTGGGGTATGTATCAGGCTGGGCTGCAGAAATTCTGACAGGGGCACATCCGGCACTTGATCTGATCCGCCCCCGCAGCGAAACACTTGAAATCTTGCGACATACCCTGAAAAGCGAGTGGGGACTATTCGCCGCTATAGGCATGTTCATTTTTTCACTTCTTTCCCTCTGCTGGACCTGGCTTTTTGCGGACAGAACACTCCTCAGTCTCAACAGTGCCATTAAAGCAGACGCAGAGGACTATAGCAGGCTGCACAACGTGGTTGAAGAGATGGCAATCGCCTCTGGCCTCCCGAAACCTGAAGTCTATATTATTCAAGACGAAGGAATGAATGCCTTTGCCACAGGCCTGCGCCCCGACCTTGCAGCAGTGACCGTGACGTCGGGACTTTATAACGAACTTACTCGCGAAGAGCTGCAGGGGGTCGTTGCTCACGAAATCGCCCATATCCTGAATCGGGATGTTCAGTATGCAGTTCTGGTTGCTGTTGGTGCAGGTCTGATTGCAGTCTTTGCTGAAATCATGCTCCGCCTGTCGCGCCTGTTCTTTTCCCCCCGGTCTTCCCGGTCAAAGGACAGTGATTCAAAAGGCGCCGGATTGATTATGATTATTGTCGGTGCTGTATGGCTACTCGCTGCCATTCTTGCCCCGATCGTGGCGTTGCTCGTCCGTATGGCGATTTCCCGTGAAAGGGAATATCTTGCAGATGCAACCGCCGCCCAGTTAACCCGTAATCCAAAAGGGCTGGCATCAGCTCTGTTAAAAATCAATGACCATGCCCATCTGGCCCAAAAGAACAGCGCGACAGAACATCTCTTTATCATAAACCCCAACCGGGCCTTCAGTGAAACTGCCGGGGACCTGACCTCGACTCACCCCGCGACCTCACTGCGAATCAAACGACTGATGAATCTTGCATAACCGGGATTATTCCAGATCATCTTTCACGGCTGGCCCTTGATGAATAATCTGTGTTTAAAGATTTAATTCCAGCTATTATTCTGACCAGACATCAATCTTCCGCTGGCATTACTGATGACAGTACGGACCCCATTTTTCAGGAACATCACATGAGTTTTTCAGACACTGGTTTTTCGGGAAAAACCGCCGTTATAACCGGTGCCGCAGGCGGTATGGGGTTAAATATCGCTCTGGACCTGGTCCGGGCAGGTGCCTATGTCGTTCTTATTGACATCAAGGAACCAGAAATTGATCTCACAGCCCAGGGACCAGGACAGGCAGTAATGGCCAAAGGAGATATCACCGATGATGTCTTTATAAACCAGGTTATGAACGCTGCTTTTACCCGGACCGGACGTCTTGATTATCTCGTCAATGCCGCCGGGGTACTCTGGTTTGATCAAGACCGTTCTACAGAAGAAGTCAATCTTGATGCCTGGGACCGAATCATCAGTATCAATCTCAAGTCCATGGTCATTACCTGCCGTCACGCCTTGCCTTTAATGCGCAAGACCGGGGGCGGTGCCATGGTCCATGTTGCATCAGTTCAGGCCATGCGCGGGGACGACAAACCCCAGGTTGCCTATCAGGCTTCAAAAGCCGGAATTATTTCCCTGTCAAAGACCGTTGCCATGGAAGGTGCTGCTGATGGCATCCGTTCCAACTCATTGCTGCCGGGGCCAACAGTCTCGCCGATGCAGGATCGATGGGTCAAGGATCCTGCTATTCAAAAAGCTACTGAAAAAGTTATCCCACTGGGTCGGGCTGGTACGACTCAGGATATGACCAACGCAACCTTGTTCCTCTTGTCAGATCACGCCAGCTATATCACCGGGACAGAGTTGGTTGTCGATGGAGGTCTGCTCGCTCGCCCCTGAGAACAAAATAAAACCAGAGAGCAAAATAACGCTCTCTGGTTTTATTACAAATACACATACTCTGCACTCTGCTTTCCGGAGGAGATCCTCCGAAACCCTTTGCCGTCATAATACGCGTTCGATAATGAACCCTGTATCTTCAGGCATCAACGCCGACACGGGGCGCAAAATCTGCCAGCCCTTCACGCAACAGGTGTCTGACACCCTGCCGATCCTCCAGCACGGGACCATCCTGTCCGTTGAACAGTTGCCCCAACGGCACGAGAAGATCAGCCCGAAAACGGGTAAAAGAGTCTTCCCCTTCGCCACGGGCCGGGATCTCTTCGCGTTCGCGCAAGGATATTAACGGCTCTTCTATCGGCAGGCCGATCAGCGGTATTCCATCAAGAACAGGACTGCCCTCCTCCGCAGCGGCATCCCGTTTTGGGTTCCCTACAAGCTGGCTGAGGATTTCACTAATCCCTTTTCCTGCCTTGTCCAGCCCCAGACCATTGCCTGCATCCAGCAGCGAATCATTTCCAAGCGCCTGGAACACATTCCCCAGAGCCGAAGCCGCACCCGCTGCCGAAGACGATTGGGCAACAGCCGTGGTTTTCGTTACTTCAGCCTGAACCGAAGCAAAATTAAAAGAGAACTCGCCGGTTTTGTTATTCACATAGATATCCAGCGACTGAACGGCAAGATAGGCCTTTTCTGTGACTCCCGACCCTGTGCCATCAGCCCCGCTGTAGGAAACCGACTTGCGAGAGTTGATAGATACAGCCTGTTCAAAAGAGAAGCTGAACTCATCCGAACTGCTGGCAGCCTGTTTGATAGAATTGACCAGGCCTTGCGCAAACTCGAGTGCCGCCTCTTTCGTACTGCCAAGACGCTCAAAAACGTCAGCCAGCGTGCCGACAATAGCATCAAGTGCCGACCCGAGAAGCTTTTGTATTGCTTCACTTGGACTAACGGCTACATCTGACGTTTGTTGATTGCTGCCCTTCTCAACATCTCCAGCCCTGTTTTTCAGAAAACTGGCGGGAACATCAACAGCATCCTTGAGAGGAGGTCGCCCGGACTTGCCTGAGCCCGCTTCACCTGCGAGGGAATTTTTTCCATAGGCATGCCCTTGTCCGGCTGCATTACCTGCGGCGTCAGCATTCTGGGGAAGTGTTTTCCCTAAAGACGGGTCAGGGAATCCACGCAGCCTGTCGAGGCCCTGCTGCAGCAGTCCCAAAGTAGAAAGTGCCATTTTTTCCTCCTCCTGAGGCCTCCACATGATCGCCTGTCAAAAATAATTCAACCGTTCTCTCTGACAATCCATGCGGTTGAGCTACGTGCTCCGATAAAAATCTGATTACTCTTAGTTTATTCTCTTAATCTTAACGAGTCCTTAATCAAAAAAAGCTAGGGACACCAGGGAATTTTCTCTATAAGCACAATACATTAACGAAAATCAGTGCCGATAATCAGGAAACAAATCTCTCTCGAGGATAATTAATTACAACCATTTAGCTATGCGTTTTTCACCTGCAGCCATGCATAAACTGCATAGGTGGGCTTCCTTCTGGCTCTCTTGTCGCCTTCCCGGCTTCAGTTTAAGACTATCGCACAAAAATACTCCACAACACCAAGGAGAGCCCCTTCCATGAGCGAAATTTTAAAGTGTATTTCACCTGTTGACGGTTCCGTTTATGTCGAACGTCCACTGGCAAGTGACCGTGACATCCAGGATGCCCTGGATAAGTCAGTCGCCGCCCAGAAAAGCTGGCGCAAGGTTCCTTTAAGCGAGAAACAGGCCCTGATCAGCAAAGCTGTCGACTATTTTGTCGCCAACAGTGCTGCTATCGCCGAGGAAATCACCTGGCAGATCGGCCGCCCGATTTCCCAGTCTCCCGGTGAAATTCGCGGGTTTGAAGAACGCGCCCGCTACATGATCCAGATCGCCCCTGAATCTCTGGCAGACCGAAACGTTGGTGACAAAGAAGGCTTCACCCGCTTCATCCGCAAGGAAGCTCTCGGTGTGGTTTTTGTTGTCGCCCCCTGGAACTTTCCTTTGATGACGGCCGTCAACTGCATCGTGCCAGCTCTGCTGTCCGGGAACACTGTTCTGCTGAAACACGCCGCGCAGACTCCCCTTTGTGCAGAACGTTTCAGCGAAGCTTTCAAAGCAGCCGGCCTTCCTGAGGGTGTCTTCCAGCACCTGCATATGAGCCATGATGGCGCTGCGCGCTTGATCGGCACCGACGGCGTGGATTTTGTCAACTTCACCGGCTCCGTACCGGCAGGTCATGCCATCCAGAAAGCCGCATCAGGCCGTTTTATTGCCACGGGCCTTGAGCTCGGCGGGAAAGATCCCGGGTATGTCCGGGCAGATGCCAACGTCGCCTACGCTGTTGAAAGCCTGGTAGACGGCGCCATGTTCAACTCCGGTCAGTCCTGTTGCGGGATTGAGCGGATCTACGTTCACGCTTCGGTTTACGATGACTTCGTATCCGGTGCCGTAGATCTCATCAAACAGTACAAGCTCGGCAACCCGACAAATACCAATACCAACCTCGGCCCGGTCGTCAAAACCAGCGCCGCTGACTTTGTCCGCAGCCAGGTTGCGGATGCAGTCAAGGCTGGTGCCTCTGCCCTGATCGATCCCGGTTTCTTTGCTGCAAACAAGGAAGGCACGCCCTACCTTGCACCTCAGCTGGTCGTTAATGTCGATCACTCCATGCGCGTCATGAACGAAGAAAGCTTTGGCCCGGTTGTTGGCGTCATGAAGGTCTCCTCCGATGAAGAAGCCATCAAACTGATGAACGACAGTGAATTTGGTCTGACCGCTTCAATCTGGACCAACGATGTTGAGGCTGCACTGGCAATCGGTGACAACATCGAAACCGGCACCTGGTTTATGAACCGCTGTGACTATCTCGATCCGGCCCTGGCCTGGACAGGCGTCAAGAATTCCGGGCGCGGTTGCAGTCTCTCAGCTGTTGCTTACGAGCACCTGACCCGTCCGAAATCTTTCCACCTGCGCACCAAGATCTAAGGCGCGGTCATCTATAAATAAAAAACCCCGGTTTTCGAGAACCGGGGTTTTTTATTATTCTGCACAAAAGTGATAAAGATTGGTCGAGACACACCACTCTATTACAAATCTACCTCATTTCTCCAATAGGAAAGGCAATCATCCAGCCCCTGCTCAAGTGAAAATCGGACGTCAAAACCAACTTCTTTAATCAATTTTTGATTGCTTCCCACCAAACGATATGGCTCTGCTTCACGATCAGGATAGGCTCCCGGACGTAACAGATCCCGCTTACCAAGTTTGTCGGCAATCATCTCCGCTATGGACAAAAGGCTCCGTCCCTGCCCTGAGGAGATATTGAATGCACCTTCTGCCCTGGATAACGCAAGTTCAGCAAAAGCAGCCCCGACATCTCGGCTGTCCATAAAGTCCCGGACTTGCTGCCCCGACGACATCGGGGCCTCTTTGTTTGCGAGCAAGGCGCGTATCACTGCAGGGATAAATCTTGTGGGGGCTTCTCCACTGCCGAACAACAAAAACACCCGCCCCCATGCTAATGCTCCCGCTCCAGCCGCGCTTCTGATCCTTAGGGACTTAAAACAGGAAAGCTTGCTTTGACCATAAAGTGTAGCTGGTACGAGTGCCGAGTGATCCTCGTCGAGATTTTCATCTTGCCCAAGCGATTTCCAGTCATATTCCGCGCAGGTGCCTGCACAAACCGCCCTGGCTCCACCCGCATCCCAAAAAGCCTCGACCAAACGAACGCTCTGGGCCTCCCATTGTCGGTTGCTCTCGGCATGCCAGAAATGGCCATGTTCGGTTTCCCAGGCCAGATGTACCAGCAGATCGGCCCGGATATCACGAGCAATACGTTCCGGCTCCCCATCCCAGAGCAGGTCTCCGATAAACACGTCTTCATTGCTGCTTTTGTGTGAAGAATGCTGGCTCCGTGAAAGGCGGATAACCTCATGTCCAGCGGCTAAAAGGGTAGCAACAGTGTGTCGGCCAATAAATCCACAACCACCTGTTACAAGAATTCTACTCATGGGGCGACATAATCCGGGTAGGTCGCATCACGTTCACTGATAACCACCGGTTTTCCAGGCCAGAGGATGGCAAAGGCCGGATCATCCCAGCGCTGCCCGCGGGCAAGTTCAGGAACAAAGTCTGCACCCATCAGATACAAGAGTTCACTGTTATCCTCAAGGGTTAGAAAACCATGGGCACAGCCACCAGGAATCAAGAACGCCTTACGATTGTCAGCAGTTAGTTCAGTTCCAAACCATTTAAGATAACTGGGAGAACCCTGCCGCAAATCAACCACAACATCCCATACAGCCCCCCGGATACAACGTACGACCTTAGGATCTGGTAAAGGAGCCGCCTGATAATGCAGCCCCCGGAGGGTTCCCCGGTTAACATTTCCGGAAAGGTTTATCTGGGACACCTTAAAATCTGTCGCCTTATCTGAAAACTCCTTGCTACAGAACGCACGGGCGAAAAAACCCCTCTCGTCGCTGAAAGCCTCCAGCTCGCAAAGAAAAAGCCCCTCTATGTCAGTAGAGGAAAATTTCATGCAAGAACCTCGGTCGTTGGGACAGGAATGACAAAACGGCACCCCCAGTTACGAACATAGGCGAGCGAACCAGAAATTTCTGTCTTGAGGTTCCAGGGCAAAATAAGGATGTAATCCGGTTTGATATCAGAAATCTCATCAGGAGAGATCACTGGAATACGGCTGCCGGGAAGCAAAGTGTTTTGTTTGTGCGGGTTCAGATCAGCAACATGGGAAACCAGTTCCTGATCAATACCGCAATAATTCAACAAAGTGTTCCCCTTGGCCGCGGCTCCATATCCTATAACCCGCTTGCCTTCTGCTTTGGCCCGTCTGAGAAAAGCCAATAAATCATCGCGCAGTTTCTGTGCTCGGGGTTCAAAGTTCTGATACCCGACAAGAGCATCAAGCTTCGCAGCTTTTTCCCGCTGCCTGACTTTCTTCAGGTTATCAGTCTCTCCCCGGTCTGCATTTTTCTTGCAAGCCCAAACTCTGTAGGAGCCTCCGTGTGTGGAAAGCTCTTCCACATCAAAAACTTTAAGGCCATTACGAGAGAAGCATTTTTCAATGGCAAAGAGCGAGAGATAGGAGAAATGTTCGTGGTAAATCGTATCGAACTGCACATTCTCAATCAAATTTAGCAGGCTGGGAAATTCAAAACTGACAACACCTTCATCACTGAGCAGTGCTTCAAATCCGGCAACAAAATCGTTGATATCGGGAACATGTGCCAGAACATTATTTGCAGCCATCAGATCAGCCGGTCCGTGATCCGCGCGCACCTTCAAGGCCGTTTCCCGGCCAAAGAAAGCAACAGTGGTCGGGACAGATTTTTTACGCGCTTCTGCCGCAACATTAGCCGCAGGTTCAATCCCTAAAACCTGGATCGACTGTTTTACAAAATGCTGAAGCAGATAGCCATCATTCGAGGCCACTTCGACAACAAAGCTCTTTTCATTCAGATCAAATCGCTTGATTGCACTTTCTGCATAGTTCCTGGCATGCTCAACCCAGCTGGAAGCATAAGATGAAAAATAGGCATAATCGGAAAAGATATCCTCAGGAGGCACCACGTCTTCGACCTGAACAAGAAAACAGTTCCCACAGACCCTTGCGTGGAGCGGATACTGCTTGTCTGCTGTCCAGACAGTTTCCTTTTTTACATAAGAATTTGCCAGCGGGGTATGCCCGAGATCCAGAAAAGAATGTTTGAGTTCCGTTCCACAAGAACGGCAATGAAGTCTGCTCATGATCCCGCCAGTAAGCTCTGAAAAGTGGTAATCTGCGAAAGTGTCATTCTTTTGACATCTCCGCCGTCTTTATGTGTCTTGTGCCAGGAGACAATCCATTGCAGGGTTTCTTCGAACCCCAACAGAGGGTGCCAGCCGAGCTCTTCAGCTGCCAGTGTGATATCCAGTGCCAGGGCATGGGCTTCAGCTGGCTGATCGGCCTCATCCTGTACCCATCGACGACCATCGCCCCAGAGACGGCAAACCTCTTCAACCACAGTCTGGACACTCGCAGAGCCATTGGGGCCAAAGTTGAGTGCAGGAAGACTTATTTCTTTTTTCGCCAGCTTCTGTACAAAAAGCAGATATCCGCCCAAGGGCTCCAGTACATGTTGCCAGGGCCTGGTTGCCAACGGATTGCGCAGGACAACCTCTTCTTCCCGGTACAGCGCCGAAATCACGTCAGTCATCAGGCGATCTTCTGACCAGTCGCCACCCCCGATAACGTTTCCGGCCCGGGCCGTTGCTACTGGAATGGATTTACCAGAGAAAAAGCTGCGGGCGTAGCTATGCGTAACAATTTCCTGACAGCCTTTTGAGGCACTATAGGGATCTTTACCTCCCAGTGCATTGCCTTCATGAAAAGGTACAGCACGCTCATCGTTCTCATACGCCTTGTCGCTTGTGACAACGAGTACTGCCTCAAGAGAGGGACAGTCACGCAAGGCTTCCAGCAGATTGGCCGTGCCCATAACATTGGTCGAAAAACTTTCCAGCGGATCGCGATAGCTTTTGCGCACCAGTGCCTGCGCTGCGAGATGCAGAACAACTTCCGGCTGATGTTGGGCAACGACCGATTGAACAGCCCCAAGATCACGAAGATCACCAATGCAGCTCTTCTCATTCCCGAGGTTGAGCAAATCATATAGATTGGGATTGGTTTGCGGAGCCAGAGCAAATCCGACAACATCAGCCCCCATCAAGCGGAGCCATTGATACATCCAGGCTCCCTTGAAACCGGTGTGTCCAGTCAGAAGAACGCGTTTCCCTCGCCAGAAATCCAGATCCAGGCTCATTAAATTCTCTCTGTTATCAAGATAACAATCACCAGATCTTCCAGGGAGCTTTTCCCCCCGCCCATAATGCTTCCAGCTCGTTTTTCTCTCGCAAGGTATCCATCGGCTGCCAGAAACCATCATGGGCATAAGCGGTCAACTCACCGCTGGCTGCCAGCTTCTGCAGCGGCTCTTTTTCCCAGACGGTAGTGTCCCCGTCGATCAGGTCGATAACCGAGGGATCACAGACGAAATACCCTGCATTGATCCGTCCCTGTTCACCATGTGGCTTTTCTGTAAAGGCAGAAACCCCGTCCCCCTCGATAATAGCTGCTCCAAAGCGGCCGGGTGGAGTTACAACAGTCATTGTTGCCTTGCGGCCAGATTTTTTGTGCAACGCAATCGTCTCACGCACATTGATGTTGCCGACGCCATCACCATAGGTCAGGCAGAAAGGTTCGTCCTTGTCCAGATACGGCGCAACACGGCGAACCCGCCCGCCGGTCTGGGTCATGGGGCCTGTATCAACCAGGGTAATCTTCCAGGATTCAGCCTTTGACGCGTGATATTCCAGCTGGTTGTTAGCCAGGTCAATCGTCACATCTGCATTATGCAGGAAATAATTGGCAAAATATTCCTTGATCACATACCCCTTGTAACCAAGGCATATGACAAATTCATTGATCCCGTTGCTGCTGTATATTTTCATAATGTGCCAAAGAATAGGCATACCACCGATCTCGACCATTGGCTTGGGCTTCAGATCTGTTTCTTCTGAAATCCGGCTTCCCAGTCCACCTGCGAGGATCACTGCTTTCATTGTCACTTACTTTCTTTGTTATCAAGCCGTTGCAATTGGCACGACAGAGGCCCGTTTACCAAAAAGAAAACCAAGAGCACCTGCACAACGGGCTGCATCTCTCCAGGCTTTGGTTCGGTTCCATACCAAAGTATAACCAAGGGCTTTCAATGCATAACGCAAAGCATAACGCCACCCTAACCGTCTGGCCGAACTTGCTCCATGATATTTTTTCTCGAAATAAAGCCGGGACCAGGAAATGTGCCAGAATTTTTCCCAATAGTAAGCCCGGTTGGGTCGAACCGAGCCACCGCCGATATGTGTAATTACGGCTGAGGGCACCAGAATAACACTATGACCTGCCTGCCGAAGACGCGTACAAATGTCATCATCTTCATAATAAAGAAAAATTTCTGGATCGAAAAAACCCACTTCCCGGCCAGCAGCCATTCTCAACAGCACCACCGCGCCAGAAACAAAATCAGCGCTGATCGGTCCTTCAGGAGACACTTCCCCCACTCTTTTACCCAGAGAAGAGCGGGCAAACATATTTACATCGTGTGAAAGCTCGATTGAACCATCCGGATTGAGAACTGTAGGCCCAAAAAGACCGCCTTCGGGAAAACTGTCTGCCGCTTCGACAAGCTTCGTGATTGCCTCTTCCGTCAAAACTGAATCGGGGTTCACCAACAAGGCAAACTCGGTTTCTACGACCTTGAGACCACAATTCATCCCGTTGCCATAACCAAGACCGACTTCATTGCAAATCAATTTTGCCTTTGGCGCCAAGGAACGCACAATATCAAGAGTATCGTCTGTAGAGGCATTATCCACGACAATCAAAGAAGCTTCGGCAGGGACTGTTTCCAGCATATTGCCAACCACCTGCCCCCCGTTATGGGTGACAGTCAAAATCGTCAATCGAGACCAGATATCTTTGGTTGCCATCGTATAAAACGTCCGAAATAAAGTTGAGCGCCAATTTAGAAACCTTGCCCTGTGATAGCAAGACTATTCCCGGGATTCTCTTTATTTACACCCAGAGTTCGCTATCTTGAAAAGCGTTTGCGATATTCACTTGGCGTCAAACCCGTTTCACGTCTGAACAGCTTTCGAAAAGAGCTCTGGTCTTCATAGCCAATTTTCCAGACAATTTCGTCAATGCTTGCTCTGCTGGTTTCCAGATACTCGCGTGCCTTTTGCAATCTCAGTTTCATCACATAGCTAGAGGGAGAAAAGCCCGTTGCCTGGGTAAAACGACGCTGCAACGTACGTTCGCTCATATGAACCTCATCGGTCATTTTACCAAGATCAACCCCCTCCTCCCAGTTCTTATGCAACCAGTGTTGCAAGCTCAGGATCTCCATATCGCCATGGGTTAGCTTTGGCGAAAAGCTTTGATAACATCGCTGATCTCTTTGCCCCGTATCAACCAGAAAATACTTTCCCAACAAAAGCGAGAGAAAGGGGCTGGCGAATTTTTCAACCAATCGCAAGGCCAGATCCATCCAGGCCATCATCCCCCCCGCAGTAATGATATCCCCTTCATCCAGCAACAGTTCCTGCTCGCAGAGAAAGGCTTTGGGATAACGCTTTCGAAACTCCTCAGCCAGCCCCCAATGAGTTGTTACCCGTCGCCCGTCAAGCAGCCCGGCATCGGCCAGCAGAAAAGCTCCGGCGCAGGCAGATGCCATAACAGCTCCTTTCTGGTGTTGAAACTTAAGCCAGCGCCTGCAATTTCCGGCTCTCATAGCCCAGTCTATTTCTGCCGTGCGCGGCGGCAGGACAACAATATCAAAAATGTTATCGTCCGCACCTTCGGCGCCGCTATCTGCTGTCATTTTGTACTCTGTGCCTAGTTCCGGGCTCATTCCAGGCACGTCCGGGAGCGCACTTCTCGTGCTGCAACGAAAGAAAGGCCAGTTAGAACCCGGATGTTCATTCGCGAGGGTGTTCGCCACCTCGAAAAACTCAAACAAACCATAATGCGCGGATTTCATTGCTCCGGGATAGGACAGAACAGCTATGTTGACCATGTTCTTCATATTGTCGGATTTCACCTTTAATTTGTCATATACGCCTATCCCCTCATACCACATAAAAAGCTTAACTGGGACCAGAACAACCAGATATCGCGAAACATCACCAAACTGTATGAAGGAATAAATCATGCCGACACAGAATACCTCCCGGACAGCACTAATCCTCGTCGATCTCCAGAACGATTATTTCGAGAAAGGCAACTGGCCACTGCAAAACCAGGAACAGGCCGCCCAAAAAGCACAGGGCCTGTTGGCACATTGTCGCAAGAATGGTCTTCCTGTTATCCACATCCAGCACCTTTCCGGCAAAGCTGATGCACCCTTTTTCGCTCAGGGAACCAGCGGTGCCGAGATCCACAATTCTGTTAGCCCCCAGGAAAATGAACCCGTTATCGTCAAGTCCGAAATCAACGGTTTCAAGAATACAGAATTGCTCGATTTGTTGAGAGCACAAAGGGTAACAAAACTGATCATCGCGGGCTCCATGAGCCACATGTGTATTGATGCCTTGACCCGCGCCGCATCAGATTATGGTTTTGAATGTGTTGTTGCCGAAGACAGCTGTGCCACTCGCGATCTCGAGTTCAAAGGGACAACAGTTCCAGCAGAACTGGTCCATGCAGCCTTCATGTCCGCCCTAGGCTTTGCCTACGCCGAAATTTTATCAAGTGAAGAGGCACTGCGTCATCTGGAGTAACCCCATCTTGACCCGCCAGTGAAATCATCCGTGTGATGCTAAAAAGTCACACGGATGTGTATTTTTGCAACAGATCTACAGTTTTGCTTGATCAATAACCAGAGTTGAGCCATTTGTTAGCTCATAAATTCTCCAGCTCGACATAGTCGGCAGGACAACGGTCACAAAGGCTCAAGCCTTTTACCCCTTATAAAAACAGGAGCAAAAAAAATGCGCGACCTTCGCCACTTGCCCCTTAAGGCAATATCCCTGAACTAAACTGAGATTTCGGTTTCTTCAGAGACAACTCCCGTGAGCCTTGGCTTTCGGGCGTGAGTTCCTGTTTTTAAAGGCCACCTACATGGGCACTTCAAAAGTGAACGCCCCCCTGCAACAAAAACCGCAGGGTGCTTTCGTTCGAAAATTCTATTCCTCAGCCACCTGGATTGAAGGCAAGGCTGAGGAGCAACTCCAACACGTCGCGCAGATGCATGACATTCAAAAAATCGCCGTTTTTCCTGATTTACACCCAGGGAAATATGGTCCGGTCGGCATCGCAATTCTCGCAAACCGGCTGCATCCTCAACTGGTTGGTAACGACATCGGCTGCGGCATGTCTCTTTTCATCTTGGACCTCCCGGCAAGGAAAATACGTCCTGAAAAAGCCGCCAAACGCCTCAGACTTCTAGAAGGAACCTGGGATGGAGATCCTTTTGCTCTCATGGAAGAAAGAGGCCTACCGCTAGACGCCACGCCCTCCAGCCTCGGCACCATTGGCGGAGGCAACCATTTTTGCGAATTACAGGTCATCGACAAGATCCATGATCAGGAACTCGCAGAACAAGCCGGGCTCATCAAAGATGCCAGCTATCTGCTCGTTCATTCAGGCTCCCGGAGTTTCGGTACCGAGGTCTTTGAAGAGATCTGCTCTCATGGTTCTGCTGATCTGGATCTCGACCACCCTCAGGCCATCAACTATCTGAACCGTCACGATCAGGCCGTCGCCTGGGCCAGCCTGAATCGTCAAATCATTGCCCAGCGCGCAGCCAAAGCCCTACGAAGCGAGGCAAAACTCCTTACTGATTCACCTCATAACCTGGTCGAACGCGTGAAGGGCGCGATCCTCCACCGAAAAGGTGCAGCCAAGGCTGACATGCCTTTTGTACCACTTGCTGGTTCAAGAGACTCTCTCAGTTATCTGGTTAAACCAACCAACAACGATGAGGAATCTCTGCTTTCTCTTTCACATGGTGCCGGTCGGAAATATGATCGGAGTTCGATGCATGGACGCCTGAACAACAAAAAATCTGACCTGGCCAGGTTAAGCAGAACCTCCTTCGGCGGGCATATTGTATGTGAAGATAGGCACCTTCTCATAGAAGAGGCTCCAGAAGCCTATAAAAATTCTGCACAGGTTTTAAGAGAACTGACCGGGCAGAAACTCGCAACTACAGTTGCTGCCTTCCAACCATTGGTTACCTTCAAAAAAGCAAAACAAGAAAGTAAGCGGCCTACAAGCAGGAGAAACACTTATGAATAATTCTTCCACTTCAATCCGGCTGCTGGTGAGCAGTGGCAATGGCCCAAATGAATGCAAGTTGGCAGTTCGTCACGTGCTGAAGAAAATTTCCGGTGAAGCCGATGAACGCGGCCTCAATTACGAGATTGTTTCCGATAACGTTTCCGGACAGTCCGTGGACAAAGAAAAGCTGCCTGCTTCTTCCGTCGTCCTCCTTTACGGGGAAGAGGCCAAATCTCTTGCTGACAGGTGGTTGGGGACGATCCAGTGGATCGCCCAAAGCCCTCTCAGGCCAGGGCATCGACGGCAGAACTGGTATGTTGGTGTTTTCAAGATTGATCATGAACCTGATTGGCCAAATGAAATCGACCAGAACGACGTCAGGTTTGAAACATTTAGGGCCGGTGGTCCTGGAGGGCAGCATCAAAACACCACAGACAGCGCCGTTCGTGTAACCCATACCCCCTCTGGATTGTCTGCCGTTGCCCGGGACCAAAGATCGCAACACCGGAACAAACAGGTTGCGTTACAACGATTATCCGAACAGTTAGCCGTTCAACATTCCCTGTTTCAGGCTGGAGCACGCAAGACTGAAAATCTCAAGCACCACCAGCTTGAACGGGGAAATCCTGTCCGCTGCTTCAAGGGAGGAAAATTCACGGAAAAACAATAGGAGAATTCCAGAATCCTCACTGGAAATTCCGCCCCTCAGCTTTTGAGTTCGGAACAAAGGCCGAAGAGTTCTCGTTCAAATTCTTCGGCCTCTTCTATGCCATAAAAACCTTCTGTTTCGTCAGGCTGGTTCGCTCTCCTGCCTCTCACCCGCACGAGAACATTACCAGAGCCATCAGGATTTTCCCTGCGATCAATGGCGAAAATCCGGCTGAGAGAATAACTTTTGTACTCGATCGGCCTGCCCGCTTCCAACAGCACCAGCAACCGCTTTGACGTAAGGACATAGGTCAGGCGTCGCGTCAGATAACAGATCCAGATCAGGCGCAGGATCAGGGCACCGGATGCAACAAGGAGCAGGATGAGCAAGGGTATGGTCACAACGCCGCCAAGGCTCATCAGCCCGCAAAAAAACAGCAGAACAGCCCAGATCAAAATCAGACTTCTGGACAGTATCGTTGCCCGTTCATGTTTCCACAAAGGTCCCGGTTTCGGCTGATCAAACCAGCATAAGGTTTCATTCGCACGCAAGGCCTCCAGAACGAACTCTCTGTTATCTTCTCTGTTCACCCTGTACTTCCTTGCTGAATCTTCCCGATAGGATCTCGGCACACGATAAGTCATATCCTTGATTACACAACAAAAAACCCGACTATCCTTACGAATAGCCGGGTTCCTGGCAGTGGAGCTGAAGAAATCAGAGCGTCATCAGCGAGGTATTGCCGCCCGCAGCTGTCGTATCGATACTCACAGCGTATTCCGTGGCAAAACGGTGCAGATAACGAGGGCCTCCTGCCTTGGGGCCTGTACCGGAAAGGCCGGTACCGCCAAAGGGCTGCACCCCGACAATTGCCCCGATCTGGTTGCGGTTGACATAGGCATTGCCCACCCGTACCCGCTGACAGATGTAATTGACGGTTTCGTCAATACGACTGTGGATACCCAGCGTCAGCCCAAAGCCGGAATTGTTGATCTGGTCGATAATGCTATCAAGCTCAGAAGCTTTGAAGCGGATAACATGCAGCACCGGGCCAAAGACTTCTTTCTGCAGAACATGCAACCCGGCAATCTCAAAAGCTGCTGGCGCAACGAATGTCCCCTTTTCGGTCGAGGCAGGTAAAGGCAGATCGCGAATAACCTTCGCTTCTTTGCGCATGCGTTCAATATGCGCCGTCAGCATCGCCTGGGCGTCTTCGTCAATCACAGGACCAACATCTGTTGCCAGATCCGCTGAATCCCCGATCGTCAACTCATCCATGGCCCCGCCCAGCATGGTCAGAACCTTGTCTGCCACATCAGCTTGCAGGAAAAGAACCCGAAGCGCAGAACAGCGCTGTCCCGCACTCTGGAACGAAGAGGCCAGCACATCCCGGACCACCTGCTCTGGCAGGGCGGTTGAATCGACAATCATTGCATTCTGCCCGCCGGTTTCAGCAATCAGCGGAACGATCTCCCCATCCCGCGCAGCCAGAGCCCGCTGGATCAGCTTGGCGGTTTCGGTTGACCCGGTAAAGGCAACACCCTTGATCCGCTCATCCGACAACAGAGGGCCTGCAACAGTTGGACCATCACCCGGTAAAAGATGTAGCACATCCCCCGGCACCCCAGCGCGGTGGAACAGTTTGATTGCCGCAGCAGCGACCAGACCTGTCTGTTCAGCCGGTTTGGCAATAACAGCGTTCCCGGCAGCCAGTGCCGCACTGACCTGTCCCAGGAAAATCGCCAGCGGGAAGTTCCATGGACTGATGCAGAGGAAGACACCCCGGCCCTGCAAAGACAGTTCGTTGCGCTCTCCGGTCGGTCCAGGCATCACCATTGCATCCCCGAAATCACGGCGACAGCGCACGGCATAATAGCGGCAGAAATCAACAGCTTCACGGACCTCGGCAATCGCATCTGCCGTGGTTTTACCTGCTTCACACATACAGAGCACCATCAACTCAGGTGTGTTTTCCTCCATCAGATCCGCCATACGCTCAAGACATTCCGCACGCTTGGCAGCCGGTGTCTTGTTCCAGCCCCACCAGGCGCGATCTGCTCTGGCAACGGCTTGCTCTGCCTGATCCCTTGAGGCCCAGGCCATTTCACCAACCTTGATGCCGCGATCCGAAGGAGATGTCACCGTCTGTTTGTCGCCGGGAACCTCCAGCCCACCAATGATCGGTCCACCGCTCCAGCCTGTAACGGCAAAAGCTTTCATTTTCGACCCGAGGTCAACCAGCTTTGGCGCATCTGACAGGTCAAGTCCGCGGGAATTCTGACGCTCTGTGCCATAGAGATTGAGCGGCAGGGGAATCTGTGGATGTGGAATATTGAACAGAGCACGTGCCTTCTGGATCGGGTCGGCAATGATCTCGTCAATCGGCAGCTTTTCGTCCTGGATACGGTTTACAAAGGAAGAGTTTGCCCCGTTTTCCAACAAGCGGCGCACCAGATAGGCCAGAAGATCTTCATGACTGCCGACCGGTGCATAAATGCGCACGGGATAGCCCTTGCCTTCCTTGCCAACAACCTGTTCATAAAGCGCTTCACCCATGCCGTGCAGACGCTGGAATTCAAAATCCTGCCCTGCTTTTGCCATCTCGAGAATGGAAGCAACGGTATGGGCATTATGACTGGCGAACTGGGGGTAGAAAGCCTCGGGATCATTTAACATCTTGCGGGCGCAAGACAGATAGGACACATCGGTGGAAATCTTACGGGTATAGACCGGATATCCGTCCTGTCCCTGTTCCTGGGCAACCTTGATTTCGGTATCCCAGTAAGCTCCCTTGACCAGACGCACCATCAAGCGGCGTCCATGGCGATGCGCCATATCAGCCAGCCAGTCGATGACAAAGGGTGCGCGCTTCTGATAGGCCTGAACCGCCAGCCCCAGACCGTTCCAGCCTTTGAGATCCGGATCGGCTGACACTGCTTCGAGGACAGCGAGGGAAATTTCCAGACGGTCGGCTTCTTCTGCATCAATGGTCAGGCCGATGTCATACTTCTTTGCCTCCAGCGCCAGAGCTTTCAAGCGCGGCACAACCTCACCCATCACCCGATCAAAGTGACTGAACTGATACCGGGGATGAATTGCGGAAAGCTTGATCGAAATACCGGGGGAGTCGATCACCCCGCGCCCCTTGGCAGCGGATCCGATTTTCTCGATAGCACCCCGGTAAGCTTCAAAATAACGATCGGCGTCCGGCATGGTCCGGGCACCCTCGCCCAGCATGTCGTAGGAATAGCGATACCCTTTTTTCTCTTCCTCTACCGCGCGCTCCAGGGCCTCCTTGATGGTACGGCCCATAACAAATTGCTTGCCCAGAATTTTCATCGCCTGACGCACGGCCTTGCGAATGACCGGCTCGCCACTCTTTTGCACCATCTTGTGCAGCAAACCGGAAAAATCCCGACTTTCTTCCTTTTTAAAATTCACAACACGACCGGTCAGCATCAGCGCCCAGGTCGAGGCGTTCACAAAGAGGGAATCACTGTGACCGAGATGGGCTTCCCAATCAGCAGACGTCAGTTTATCGCGGATAAGTTTGTCGATGGTCTCACTATCGGGCACACGCAAAAGCGCTTCGGCCAGACACATCAAAACCACCCCTTCTTTAGAGGAAAGCTCGAATTCATGCATAAAAGCATCAATACCGCCCTGGCCAACCCGGGACTTGCGTACTTCCTTGACCAGATCCCTGGCGCGCGCGGAAATCCGGTCCAAGGCGTCACTCGACAGATCCAGTGACCCAATCAGGTCTTTTACCGCCTTGCTCTCATCCATACGATAGGCGCTACGAAGCGCTGCCAGCAGAGGGGTTGCATTGGCCATTTCTTTATCAATGATCATCATTTTAATCCCGGAAACCGCATTGTCAAAGCTCACCTCGGGCATCAGGATGATAACCAGAGTAAGAAAAGAATACTCCACCATCAGCGATATGTGCTGCTAAATATCAAAAATACGCGATATTTTCTCTAGTAAATAAGCATTTTTGCAGTTATATATTCCGCCATGACAGAACGAACCCTTGACCGAATTGATCGCAACATCCTGCGCGTCCTCCAAGAAGACGGTCGCATTTCCAATGTTGAGCTGGCCCGTCGGGTCAACCTCAGCCCAACCCCCTGTCTCGAGCGGGTCCGGCGACTGGAACAGAGCAACTACATCAAGGGGTACATGGCAACCCTTAACCCCGCTAAAATCAACGTCAATTTGCTGGTCTTTGTTCAGATTACCCTTGAAAAAACCACCTCCGCATTTTTTGAAGAGTTCAAAACCACCATAATGCAGATCCCCGAAGTACTGGAATGCCACATGGTTTCTGGTGGATTCGACTACCTGATCAAGGTACGTGCAGCGGATATGACTGAATATCGAGGAATTCTGGGCGACAAACTTGCTGCAGCTCCCGGTGTCTCACAGACTCACAGCTATGTGGTCATGGAAGAAGTCAAGAACACCAATATCCTGCATGTAAAAGACAATTTCTGATCCGTCACCTGCTTCCCCGGTATACACCTCCGCGATACCCACAGCTTGCTCCTCTGAACAGGCCATCCTATGCTCTTGATGACAGCGAACCGACGAGCAGAATATTTCAGCTATGGGAACCGCCTGAATGACCGGCAAAGACAAAAAGCACCCCCCTCTCTCCGAAGACAAGCCCAAGGATGAACCGAGAGACAAGCCCAGAGACAAACTCAGTAACTTCGGGCAACACATGGGCTATGAACTTGGGCAGTGGTCAGAAAACCAGGCAACAGTCATTCTGACCATTGCCGAATGCCACTTAAACCGGGCAGGAATCATGCATGGCGGCGTTCTCGCGACCCTGATTGACACTGCTTGCGGGTACGCGATTATCCACAATCCCGACCCAACCAAGCAGCGCCGTGCTGTTACCCTCTCCCTGACAACCCTGTTCACCGCCCCGGCCAACGTCGGGGACACACTTTATGCCACTGGCATCTACAAGGGTGGGGGAAAAAGCACAAAGTTCCTGTCTTGTGAAGTCTTTAACCAGCACAAACAACTGGTTGGACAGGGAGAGGCTGTGATGAAAATATTCTAGGGCGAGAGCAAACCAGAATATCAATCCCTTTAGGCCAAGTCATCTTTCACCGGCGCAACGACGACGAGAAATCGGCTGATCTCCCCCTGCTCGTCACAAAAAGGAAAACACCCCCTGAAGATCTCGATAAAGGCCCGGTTTTCCCGGGGAACAGGGCTTCGCGTAAAAGATACACTTCGACTTCGGGAGACCTGATCCAGCTCCTGCCATTTGACCTCGGCAATCTCTCCTGAAAAAGCCTCTGCCAGACTCTTCCCCATCGAGTTAATGCCTGAAAGCTCGATAATGCGCTCCCCCTCCAGCTTGATCACATGCCCCTCCGGACCAGTGTTCACACGCTGAATTACCATTATCCAGGGTAATATCTTTCGCACCTTCAAAGGATCAAAAGAGGTCCATAAAGGGGGTGTGAAGCCCGGGGTGTCGTCAACATGATTCGCAGGGGGCATCAACCGGGACAAAGCCACTCCGGCCATATCGGCGTAAAAAGACGCCATGACATACACGGGGTTTGTCTCCTGTATACCGGACAGGCTCACCGTCTGATGCATAGATTTACCTGCCTGATAAAAAGGGACAAACCAGAAACCACCCAGAGACTAAATTTCTCTCAGCACCAGGTCAACAGATCAAGTCTTTGAAAACATACCAAAACGTTGAAGACTTACCTAAGAAATTTTCAAAACACCACAGGCGGCACATGCCTGCCGGCTATTCATTTTTCCATCCAACAAACACAACGGAAGTACTAACTTCTCATCCACGCAAGAAATAATCTGCCAGTCGCTTTGCTTCTACAGTCGCAAAATCAGAGATCAGCTTCCGCATCCAGATGCTGCCGGGATCCCTGTCCTGTCGACTGTGCCAGACAAGGGAAATTGGCGCAGGTTCAATCTCGAACGACAAAGGTACGATAACCAGCTCCCCGGCCTTGACCGCCCGGGCGACAACGGCCTGGGGGGTCACACAAACCAGATCCGTCTGCATAAGCAGCGGCGGGATGGCAGCAAAATGGGTTACAGTCATCGCGACACGGCGGGCAAGTCCCTGCCTGCGCAGAATACTATCCACATTGGCACTGGCCGCCCCTGTCAGCGATACCATCAGGTGATCCGCAGCAAGATAGTCTTCCAGAGGCAACACATCACCGGATTTCAAAGACTGTAGCATCGGATGGCCAGGCCGAACCGCACAGACCAGATGGTTATTAAAAAGCCAGGAAGAGCGAATCTGTTTGTGCCTGCCCACATAATAATGGATCACCAGATCAACAGAGGCATCAAGCAACAGTTCTTCTGTGTTCCCATGCAAGGGAACAGAATGCAGCGACACTCCCGGTGCCTCCTGCTCGAGAAACTTGCGCAAGGGCAACCAGAGCATGTCCACGGGATATTCAGTTACACCAATTCGGAAAACCCGGCCGCTTTTCCCCGGGTCAAACTGATCACCAGAAGCTGCATCCCTGATTTCCAGCAGGGGAGCCCTGGTTTTTTCCCACAACCGTTCTGCATAAGGGGTTGGCCTGATCCCCCGCCCCTGCTTGACAAAAAGCGGATCATTCCAGACCTGCCGCATGCGCGCCACAGCATTGGATACGGCAGGCTGCGTCATGCCAATCCGCCGGGCTGCCCCGGTCATCGAGCGTTCCGTCATGATGGCTTCAAACACCACCAGAAGATTCAGATCGAGGTTCTGCATTTCTGCCTCAATACATTCACAAAATGAATGAATATCATACAAATAATAAATTAGTCGAATGTATATTTCTTTCCTAACTATTCAGGCAGCGGACGGGAAAGCAACCATCCTGATCTCGATAAACCCTTTCAACTGGAGAAAATCATGAAAGCCTGGAAAGTTATCCCAAACACAGAAAAACTGGATTTGCAGCAACAGGAAATCAGCATTGGCAACCCCGGCCCAGGCGAGGTCCGGTTGCGTATGCACGCCACGTCGCTCAACTATCGTGATCTTCTCGTGGCCAATGGCAGCACCCCGCAAACCAAAGAAGGCGGCTTGATCCCGCTTTCTGACGGGGCGGGTCAAATCATCGCAATTGGCGAAGGCGTCACTGACTTTACCCCGGGAGACCGCGTTGCCAACATGTTCTGGCGCGACTGGCAGAGCGGGGCCTTTGACCCGCAGTACACCGCCATGGGCGCATCAATCGACGGAGTGCTGGCCGAAGAGGTCATCTTGCCAACCAAAGCTCTGGTCAAAATTCCCGATTTTCTCAGCTATGAAGAAGCAGCTTCCCTTCCCTGTGCGGCCCTGACGGCCTGGAATGCCCTGATGGAAACAGGGGACCTGAAACCCGGGCAAACGGTTGTTACTCTTGGTACAGGCGGGGTTTCCCTCTTTGCCCTGCAGTTTGCTAAATCACTGGGGGCAAAGGTCATTATTACATCAAGCAGCAACGACAAACTGGCCCGCGCCGGAAAGATGGGCGCTGATCACCTTGTCAATTATCGCGAAACCCCTGACTGGGCTGCAGAAGTTCTGCGCTTGACCGATGGCGTCGGTGCTGATGTTGTGCTCGACACAGGCGGTCCCGGCACACTTGAACAATCTCTTCAAGCAGCTCGCTTCAACGGGCGAATCACCATGATCGGCGTTCAGGCCGATCCAGGGCATAACATCTCACCGTTACCGATCCTGTTTAAAAAACTGCGCCTGCAAGGCATCATGGTTGGCAGCCGCGACATGTTTATCAACATGCTGGCCCAGATGACCCGTCACCAGATCCGCCCGGTAATCGATCAGGTCTTTGATTTTAACGATACCCCCAAGGCCTTCGAAGCAATGAAAACAGCCGGACATTTCGGCAAAATCGCCATCGCTGTCTAAGAGCAAGAAGATCATCGGAATCATATCCGGTTTTGCAAAAACACCGGGGCAGAGACTTGAAACACTCTGCTCCGGCTTTTTCACTTTCCCCTGAAAACGGGCTTGCGCTTTTCAAGGAAGGCTCTGATGCCCTCTTTATAATCGTCGGTATCACAACAGAGAAATGGTTCTCTATGTTCCTCTGAACTCAAGGGTTTTGAATCAAGAGCGCGCGTTGCATGCCTCTTGTGCCAACGTGCCGCCAGGGGTGCACCCTCGGCAATTCTGGTTGCAGATTTATAGACTTCTTCCTCTGCAACCAAATCGTCAACAATCCGCCCGACAAGTCCCTTGGCATAGGCTTCTTCCGCCGTGAAGATCCGCCCCTCCAGCAAAAGTTCCAGGGTCGTGCTGCGCCCCACCAGATCAACCAGTGCCCGCATGGCCGGAGAAGGCAGAACATTACCAATCCGGTTGATCGGAATACCAAATTTTGCCGAGGCATTGGCAATACGCAGATCACATTGCGCTGCAAGTTCCAGCCCACCGCCCATACAGGCACCTTCGATAAAGGCCAGGGTAGGATGAGGGCAGTCCCGGATTGCTTCCGCCGCGCGGTCCATCGGTTTGGCATATTCTTCGGCCTGCGCTGACGAAAAACGCACCTGTTCGAACTCTGCAATGTCAGCACCTGCCGCAAAAGCGCGTCCGCCCGCGCCCCGAATAACGACGCAGTGCAAGCTGTCATCAGCAGAAACGTCCTGCATCACATCCCCCAGTCGCTCCCACATGGCAAGATTGAAAGCGTTCAGTTTTTCTGGCCGGTTCAGAATGACAGTGGCAATAGCCCCGTCTCGCAAAAACAAGACTGAGCCCACTTTATCTGTTCCCGCCTTGGTTTCCGGTTTTGTCATACAGGCCTCGATTGAGATATGGTCTTTAAAAAAAATCCTCGTAGCTAAAGAGTGCATTCTTCCCGTCGCTTGTGGCAAGAAGAATGACTTAAGCTCTGACCCAGGTTCATCAAAATCAATGACCCAATATTATGGACGTTTATAGGCCCCCATCGAAACGCCTTTTTTGTAATGTCCGATATAGCTGAATAATGCCTTTATCAATGTACCGTCATGCTGACTTGCAGGTGCCAATATGACACCATCGAGAGTCAGAAAAGACAAAATAGCAAGTTTACGAGACTGCGCCTGCATAGTGCTCATCTACAATCCCCGATGCTTACTTAGGCATCGTTGAGAAACGTGTCTCTGGGCGTTGTATTAAACTATCTTTAGTTATTTTGAAGGCTTATGGAAAAGGCGGTTTATCTATAAAGCCCAAGAACTATTGAAACAGATCTCATATTAAAAATGGTGTTAAGCCTTAAATACCCTATCCATTTTTTCTCTGTCATAGTCGAAAAGAAGATGGTTTAGGTCTTGGTAAATGGGGTTGAGTTTATCAACATTAGGACTGATCAGATCAATGCCTCGGTTATCATAGGGGTGAGCGAGTATCTGTTTTTCAAGATCGAATAAGTAAACCTCTCCATTTATGTCAGGACGTATACCCAGAGATTTTGCCAAAGAAATCCAAACCAGCGATTTAAGGTCCTTACAGGGAGCATCATACAAAATAAAGTGGCGATATAAATAATATTCATTACCCTCATCTTCCTCCCCCAAGACAAACCAATACTCACGCCCCTTAGGAATAGTAATACCTGTACATTTCAAATCATATATTTGTTCACGTATAGAAAATGTAGATTTTTTATCACTCTCCAGGGCTAAACAAACCCCGACACGACTTTCAGAATCAAATACTCGCTGGATAATGGTTTGTGCGCGTTCCCAAGCGTAAAGGAACTCTTCATGAAAAACACCTTTATGAGGAAGTTCGAGCTCAAAGCGAAGGGCGATGTTGTGCTTGTAAAAAAGGCCATACGCTAAAGCCTTTTCCCCAAAAATATTTTCAAACTGCTCTCTTTTTACGAACTTCTTCACTGTCCCACCACTTCATAAACCAATTGCTTTAGAAAATGCTACAAGGATTGCTCGCCGCAGAGGTGGCCAGCGCCGACGGCGATGAAGATTCTACCGGAACCTTTCATTAGGCTGCAAGGCTCCTTCTTGTTGCGGGGCAGAGCTTTTTCTGAAATTTCATTGCAGAAAAGCACGACAAAAGTTAAACAAGGCAAAATCAGTCCGCAGCCCTCACAGATGACACAGATGGGAACCGAGATGAGCCAGATCACCGATACCGCAAGAACCACCGCCTCCATTCTTATGGAAATCGAAGCCGTGCTTTTCCGCCCTGAAGATCCCTTTACCTTTACATCAGGTCGGATCAGCCCGGTCTATGTTGACTGTCGCAAGATTATTTCCTTCCCACGCGCCCGGGCCAAACTGATGGATATGGCAGTCGAGCTGATCCAGCGTGATATCGGATATGAATCACTTGATGCCATTGCCGGGGGCGAAACAGCGGGCATTCCCTTCGCTGCAATGATCGCCGAACGGATGGGCCTGCCTATGCTGTATGTACGTAAAAAACCAAAAGGTTTTGGACGTGATGCCCAGATCGAAGGCTACATGCCCGAAGGCAGCCGGGTGCTTCTGGTTGAAGACCTTGCGACAGACGGCGGCTCCAAACTGAACTTTGTCGAAGCCATCCGCAAGGCCGGCTCCAAGTGCGATCATACCTTTGTCTTCTTCCACTACGGCATCTTCCCCCAGTCAATCAGCGATCTGGCAAAAGAGGGCGTCACACTGCACGCACTTGCCACCTGGTGGGATGCCCTGCAGGTTGCCGAAGAAAAGGGTTACCTCGCCGATGAAGGTCTGGAGCAGGTTCGCTCTTTCCTGGGCAATCCGACCGACTGGTCCCGTGAACGCGGTGGCAAAGCCGACTAGGCTTTCAGCTATTGTCTCGACAAAGGGCGGCACCATCCGGTAGCCGCCCTTTTGTGCATCAAGCCTAAAGTTATTTCCCCTCAAAGAGCCCCAAAATAGCTTTTGCCCAGCCACAGGATCAGGGGGATCGAGAAAAACGATACCACGGTCTGGACTGTCGAGGTTGCCGCATAGAGATCAGCGTCACCGCCCATTTTCTTGGCCAGCAGATACCCGTTCATCGCTGTTGGCACCGAGGCGCAGACCAGCAATACGGATAAAGACAGACCGCTAACCCCGAACCACACGGCCCAGAAAGCCATAACAACAGGCGTGAGCAGCAGCTTTCCAACCAGTCCGACCAGCAGTTCTTTAGAGGGTCTGAGCGCAGCCTTCAGGCTCAGTCCCGCCCCCAGCGCCAGAAGTGACATGGCCAGAGCAGAGCGTCCAAGCAGATCGACCATGGTCATTACTGGCTCCCAGACGACTGTTCCGGTCAGATTAACCAGCAACCCGATTGACACGCCCCAGATCAGCGGATTTTTCAGAACGGTTTTAAGAATTTGCCCGATTGGCGGACGGGCATTTGAAGAAAAGGTCGCCAGAACAAAGATATTGGAAACCTGCAAGGTTGGCACCATCACCGCAATCGCCACAGCAATCAGGGCCGCACCATCCCCGCCATAAAGCTTGAGCACTATCGCCAGGGCAATGAAGCCATGCCAGCGGGTCGTGGTCTGGAAGATGGTCGAGAATTGCCCCCGCTTTGTCCGCCAAAAACGATCAAGGAATGGCCAGGTCAAAAGCGTCAGCACGGCCATCGTCGCCAGCATGGCCAACAGGGTAAAGACATAGGGCCCAAGAGCGATGGTCGCCAGATCAGCCTTGATCAGGGTTTCGGCAAGAAGGGTCGGAAAGAAAATCCAGAAGCAGAGTTCTTCGACCACCCGCCAGTGATCCGCCGGGACGAAGTTCGACTTGCGCAGGGCAAACCCCAGCATGACGATGGCGAAAATAGGAAGGATACTTTCGAAAACAGTGAGCATGATAATCCGGAATATAACAGCTTTCCGAAAGTAAAACCCATGGATCGCTGAAAAGGTGACACAAAGCTGGGATCGAGGCCCGAGCCCTGCTTGAGAAAGGAGGTTGCAACACTATTACTGCCCCGGGCCGAGAAGGCCACCTTTATCACGCATAAATTCTGTTTTCCTCAACAGGAAAACCTTTGTCGATCTTTTATAAAGAAGACCCTCATCTGGACTTTTCCAGATACACTTTCAAACGCTGTGCCATCACGTTAGCCCCAGTATCATAAGGGAATATTGTCAAAAATTTTCCTTCTGTATCCATCAAATAGGTCAGCGAACTATGGGCAGCATCGTAATTTACAGCACCGCCATGCCCGTCGGAATGTTCTGAATGGGCACTGTGATCTTCTTCGGAAAGCAGAATTTTATGACGCTGTACCCGGAATTTCTTACTCACAGCAGCAACCTGTTCCTCGGTTCCGCTCAACCCGATCAGGGAAGGATGAAAAGAACTTATATAGTCAGCCAAAACCACTGGCCTGTCCCGTTCAGGATCGACCGTGATAAACAGTGGCTGTATCAAGTCAGCTTCATTCCCCAACAAATCCAGCGCTTCAGAAATATCATTCAAACTCGTCGGACAAATGGCAGGACAATGCGTATAGCCAAAGAAAATCAGCTTAAGTTTATCGGGCCAATCACTATCCCGGCGAACAGACCCCTGATGATCAAGCAGTTCGAAAGTCCCTCCGAACAACGCCTCCAGGGCAGGAGGCGTAACCGGGGCGGTTTCTGAAGCGGTTTTTGAATCTGGCACCGGGACGGTTTCAGCAACTGCCTGGGCAAACAGGGCCGTACTTTCTGTTCCAAAGATGATGACAAGTAGCAGGGCGAATTTCTGAAACAAAGTCTGCCAGTTCATTCACTCTTCCTCATAGATCAAGCCCGGGATACCAAGTTTGCCACCTTCTTCGACAATCTTGTGTATTCTCTCGTCCGAACGAAACCATTTTCCCAGATCTTTCCCCGGATTGGCCGCCAGCCATTTCTGTCCCCATTTACTGGCTTTTTCCCACTCTCCGGTTTTTTCCGAACGTACTCTCTGGACAAAATAAAGTGTCATCAGAGGATCTTGAATCAACAAACCATCCACCTGCACCGACTTGCCACAATGAGCGATCAGATCTTCTGTTCCCCCGGCAAAGTTCGTGCCGCCCTTGACCACAGGATAGAGTTTTCCATCCGGCAGAAGCAGGCCGAGCTGTCGCTTGCCTGCGCCACAGCTATCCGGACAGTTTCCACTGAGTTCACAGGCCAGATCAACAACCCTGCCTGTCAACTCCGTCGCTTGCTCGTGCTCAATACCCCATTCATTTGCGGCCTCAACCTGTGGGATACCGGACAACAGGGCAATGGCCATGACAAGCCCCCGAATTCTCCAGTGCTCTATAGGCAATTTTTTCATGATCTTATTTCCCGAAAGGTATAATGCCATAATCTTCGTGGTTGAGATTAACCACCCCCTGGTCATCAGCCACCTGCGTGACAAAAAGATATTTGACCCCGTCTCTCTCGTAGAGGTCTCCGTCAACTGTCACCTTGTGCGTCTGGATATTGACTATGGTTGGATTAGCGACGTTGGTGTCTTCGTTTTCCACCCGTAAAACCATGTAAACATTCCCGTCTTCGCCGAGAATACTCACTGGAATACCTCCAATCGCGCACCAGACGGCACAAAGATGATGCGCAGTTCCCTGGGCATCCCCCATGATCTCGGTGACATAACACCAGGTATCAATGATTTCACCCGTCACCTGGACCCGTTGCGGTGCTGTTGCTGCCTTTACGGGGGGAGCGACCGATATAAAGAAGATGGCCAGCGACAAGGCTATTCCCTGCAACAGGAGCCAGTAATTTTGCCTCCTTTGCCGACGACAAGCGTTTGTGAAAGACTCCATCCCCTCTTTCCTTTCTCCCGAAACCGAAACAGGGATAAAGTCTAGCGTGAAATCAGTGATTTTCCTGTATCACGACACATAAATTTCTTGTGTGCAAAGCCCTTCACCTCTCGACACCCCTGAGTAGAAATCCGCCCGGTTCTGACGAACCTTTAGACTAGTCGCCTTTTGTAATCGTATAGAGCATCAGGCTGTCATCAGCCCTGCTCCGGACTTCGACACCACGACGAACACCCCAGACCACCCCTTGCTGGTGTAGCGGGATATAACCAACATCCTCGGCGAGAATCTGATAGGCTTGTGTAATCAGTTCATCCCGCCTGTCCTGATCAATCTCGACCAGGATTTTTTCTGACAAGTCATCAATTCTGGAATTGCTGTAGCCTCCAAAATTAAAGCCACCCCGCTTCAGCTCCTTGTCAGGACTGCCCATCACATTTTGGATCACGTTGTAACTGTCCAGGCTCCCCGGCGTCCAGCCGAGGAAATAGAACGATGTATCCTGGCCCAACAAGCGTTTAAAAAACTGCGATTTCGGGATCGCCTCGACCTTGGCTGTAATCCCTACTTTGGCCAGAAAAGCGGCCACAGCCAGACAGAGCTCTTCATCCTTCAGATAGCGGTCGTTAGGGCAAAGCAGTTCCAGTTCAAACCCCTTTTCATAGCCAGCATCCCTTAACAGCACCCGCGCTTTATCCGGATCATAGTCAAGGCGCCGCATTTGACCCGCAGGAGCAAATAACAGAGGAGAAATCATTGTTGCAGCTGGTGTCCCGATGCCATAGAGCACTTTTTTGTTCAGAAGCTCGACATCAATAGCCCGGTAAAAAGCTTCGCGCACCCTGCGATCTGCGAAAGGGTTTTTACCCTTCACATTGGAATAAAGCAGCTCGTCGCGCATTTGATCCATGCCAAGGAACATCGTTCTTACTTCCGGGCCGGCAACAATCCTGGTTTCTTCTAATGCCTCTATCGCGGCAATGTCCTGTAGTGGCACAGGATAGATCAGGTCCATCTCTCCTGAAATCAACGCAGCGACCCTTGTCGCATCCTTGCCTATCGGAGAGAAAATCACGCGATCAAGGTTATGTTTTTTCGTATCCCACCACAGCTTGTTGACTTCCAGCTCTGCAGCCCCGCCCTCTACACGTGAAAGCAAACGAAACGCCCCTGTTCCATTGGCATGGGCTGAAGCAAAACCTGTACGTCCCTCGGCGACAGATGCCGGAATTTCTGCACCATTAGCCTCACTCCATTCCCGATCCATAATCAGGAGGTTCGGCCATTCATGAAAGAGTATCGGATTGGGAGTTGCTGTAATGAAATCAATCGTAAAGTCATCAATGACTTCAACTTTCAAGCCCTGTGGAATATAGCTCTTGGCATTGGCGTCCTTATGCAAAGCCCGCTCAAAGGTAAAAACCACATCACTTGCTGTAAAAGGATTGCCGTTGTGAAACACCACGTTCTGGCGCAGATAAAACCGCCACCGGGTCGGCTCAAGTTGTTCCCAGCTTTCCGCCAGAGCCGGTTCAATTTTGAGATCGTGATCCCGGCGAACCAACCCCTCATATACATTAGAGAGGAATCCCAATGTAAAACTTTCATTCAGTACGTGGGGATCAAGGGATTGGATATCTCCCTGATAGGCCCAGCGGAAGGTATTTTCAGCAGCAAGAATGCTGCCTCTTCCTGAAAAAAACAAAACCAGTACCAGGAAAATCAACAATGCTTTCCCGGCCTTGTAATGGGGATATTTTTTCACACCGTCACCTTTTCCAAATAGACAAATATGTACAGACAGATTTTTCCAGATTCGTTAATCCCTGCCTCTTTATCCCCGTCAGGGACAAGGGCGGGCCACAAGACTGTTGATCATCTCAATCAAAGTCATTGGATCAATCGGTTTTCCAATACAACCGTTCATGCCCGCTTCCTTGTAGCGCAGACGATCTTCTTCGGTATCATCTGCAGTAAGAGCAATAATCGGCACCTTCCCTGCCTCGTTATTCTCCAGTGCCCTGATTTTGCCTGTGGCTTCCATTCCGTCCATCTCAGGCATGATGACATCCATCAGGACAACATCAAATTTCTCTCTGCGGCAGCATTCAACAGCTTCGACACCATTCTCGGCAAACATCAGGTCAAAAGGCAGTTTTTCGAAAAAGCTCTGGATCAACATCCTGTTGATCTTGTTATCTTCTGCGACCAAGATTTTCAGGTTGCGGGATTTTTCCGGTTGTTCCTCCCCATCGCCTTTTCTTGGCTCCCGGCTCAAACCAGCTTGTTTTACAGCCGTTTTTTCAACACCCCTCTCGTTCCCCAGAGATCGTTTCTGTTTTGGTATCTGTGATGCTTCAGTATTTTTTGCCGCGGCAGAAAAGCATTTGGAAACCCTGAGGACGTCTTGAGAGAAACTCGTACCCGTGCTGATAAATTCAGTCCGTTCTGGTAACCCGGCAAAGTGAGCAGAATCTTTTTTTCGGCTTGTCAGGAGCACAAAGGGTATATCGCGAACACGATCCAGAACCTGAAAAATGCGTCCGAGATCTATGCCCGAAACCTTTGGCATCTCCCCTGACACAATCACCCCATCGGGGGGGCTGACCAAGGCATTTTCAAGCAATTCCAAGGTGCTGCCAAAAGAGATCATCCGCCATCCCGGCCGATTAAGTTCCTGAGCCAGGCGATGCAGATGCAAACGACTGGAGATAGAAACCATCACTTCGACTTCTTCAACTGCTCCTGTTTCAAGGCTGACCTGCCCCTGTGACAAGTCGGATGCCTGAGGAAGAGAGCGTAATAAACGTGCCGCTTCTGTCTGATCCAACACCCGGTTTACATCTGCCAGTTTACCGATGTGATCCAGATACACATTCACTGCATCTATATTTTCTCCACCCAAGCTGTTGGTTTTCGCCAGATAATCTTCCAGCCTGTGTGCAATCATGGCAATCACAGAAAAGCCGAACACCGTCCCCTGGCCCTTGAGATTATGGGCCTCTCGACGAATGAGCTGAATCGCTTCGGCTTCGCCCATCTGTCCGGCGTAGACCTGATTGAGGCGGTCTTCAAGATCTTCGACAACACTATGGCATTGATCGACAAAATCCTGTTGCAACAGCTGATAAGATTCATCTTCCCCAGAATTCATTCCGTCAAAATCCCTGAAACCGTTTATCACCTCTTCTGGTGAGGACAACCCGATCCTATAAGGAAATCATTTCCATATTAATAAGAGAGACAAAAATCCTCTTTTTCACTGAAAGTACATCAATCATATGGCAAATTTGAATGCGGCGTTTCTCTTCTTGAAGAAAACCCCACACTCGGGTGTAATTGCCTTGTTTACAGAGGCTAGTACTTATTTTCCTAAATGATTGCCCCTCGTCAACAAACTCACTTGTGACCAAACAGGAAACCTTCATGAGCCCCAAGCCCAATTCGATTGCCAGTCGCGACATCGCCTACTGTCTGCACCCCTATACAAACGCCAGGGCCCACGAAAAAAAGGGCCCGCTCGTGATAACCCACGGCAAGGGAATTGAAGTCTTCGATGATCAGGGAAAATCTTACATCGAAGGCATGGCGGGACTCTGGTCCACGTCTTTGGGCTTCAGTGAGGAACGCCTGGTTGAGGCTGCCGCCAAACAAATGCGCGCCCTGCCATTTTACCACGGTTTCACCCACAAGACAGCGATTCCCGCTGTTGAGCTTTCCGAAAAACTGATCGCCATGGCCCCTGTGCCAATGTCGAAAGTGATCTTTGCCAACTCGGGTTCGGAAGCCAACGATACAATCGTCAAGCTGGTCTGGTATTACAACAATGCGCTTGGTCGCCCCGAAAAAAAGAAGATTATCAGCCGGGTCAAAGGCTATCACGGCGTTACTGTCGCAACAGCCAGCATGACAGGGTTACCCGTCAACCAGACTGACTTTGATTTGCCAATCAATAATATCCTCCATACATCCTGCCCCCACTACTGGCGGTTCGGGAAAGAAGGAGAAAGTGAAGAAGCATTTGCCAGCCGCATGGCATGCGAGCTTGAAGAGATGATTCTGTCCGAAGGTCCCGAGACCATTGCAGCTTTTATTGGGGAGCCAGTGATGGGCGCTGGCGGTGTGATTATTCCTCCGGCGACTTATTGGGAAAAAATCCAGACCGTGCTCAGGAAACACGACATTCTATTGATTGCAGATGAGGTGATCTGCGGATTTGGGCGCACCGGGAACAGCTTTGGCAGTCAGACTTTCGGGATTGAACCCGATATCATGTCCATGGCCAAAGCCCTCAGTTCTTCCTACCTTCCCATCTCGGCAGTCATGCTGAATGACAAATTCTATCAGGTCATTGCCGATAATTCTGACAAGATCGGCGTACTGGGTCACGGATTCACCTATTCCGGTCATCCCGTTTGTGCGGCAGTCGCTCTTGAAACCCTAAAAATTTACGAAGAGCGCAACCTCTTTGCCCAGGTCGCCGAAACCGGCGCACATCTTCAAAACCGTCTGGCCGCTTTCAAAGATCACCCTCTGGTGGGAGAAGTCCGGGGCATCGGTCTTATAGCCGGGGTCGAGCTCGTGCAAAACAAACGGACAAAAGAGAGCTTTTCACCTGCGGGAAAGGTCGGCACCTATCTGAACGAGCGGGCTGTGGAAGAAGGACTGATTATCCGGAACATGGGGGATACGATCGCTTTCTGCCCTCCTTTGATCATCACTGATGATCAGATTGATCAAATGATCGGGCGCTTTGCAAAAGCCCTGGAAAAAACGCTGGACTGGACAAGACGGGAAGGCCTGCTTTCCGTGGCTTAGTTTCCACGATAAAAGATGGCACCTCAGCCATCTTTTATCGTTTGTCCCCATCAGTATTCCGGCGGGGATTCTGGTGAGCATTCCGGTTTCAATAAATTCGCGGACTCTTGACATCGATCAATGCAGAAGGATCGCGAAGAGGTAACAGTCATTTGTACAGACCTTGTTATCTTTATGCGTCGTTCAGTCGCGTTGGTGATAGTATGATGACGCAATAGACTGCCAATTGTTGTTGATTTGGGGTACACTATTCATTAATTCAGCAACTGATAAGCTTGTTCTGGGGAACCTCACGGCAAGCAACAACAAGCCGGATTAAACGGCCCACGTTAGGCGAGAAGAGCAGATGGATTACGAAAAGTTTTTCAGCACCGCGGTAGCTGACCTCAAGGAAGAAGGACGCTATCGGGTATTTGCTGACCTTGAACGTAAGGCCGGCCAGTTTCCCAGTGCAACCCATTACAGCGACAAGGGCAACCGTCCGGTCACTGTCTGGTGCTCCAACGACTATCTGGGCATGGGCCAGAATCCCAAGGTCATCGCGGCCATGCATGAGGCACTAGACAAGTGCGGCGCAGGTGCAGGCGGAACCCGCAATATCTCCGGCAACAATCACTATCATGTTCTTCTGGAACGGGAACTGGCAGACTGGCACCACAAGGAAGCCGCCCTGCTTTTCACCTCTGGTTATGTATCCAACTGGGCTGCGCTGAGCACACTCGCTGGAAAACTGCCGAACTGTGTGGTTCTGTCAGATTCCATGAACCATGCCTCCATGATCGAAGGTATCCGCCACAGCAAGGCCGAAAAGATCATCTTCAAGCACAATGACGCAGCCGATCTTGAAGCTCGCCTGAAGGAAATTGATCCGGCGCGACCAAAGATCATTGCCTTTGAATCCGTCTATTCCATGGATGGAGATGTCGCACCGATTGAAGCCTTCTGTGATCTGGCTGACAAATACAATGCCATCACCTACCTTGATGAGGTCCATGCCGTAGGACTCTACGGTCCCCGTGGCGGTGGTATTGCCGATCGGGATAACCTCTGCCATCGACTGGACGTCATAGAAGGCACCCTCGGCAAGGCCGTTGGTGTTGTCGGAGGTTACATTACTGCAACAGCAAGCCTGGTCGATTTCATCCGGAGCTATGCTTCGGGCTTTATCTTCACGACCTCTTTGCCTCCCGCTGTTGCCGCAGGAGCCCTGGCCAGTATCCAGCACCTCAAGCAAAGCAGCTTTGAACGCTCCCGCCACCAGGACCGGGCCAGTGAAACCCGGCGCCAGCTCAAGGAAGCTGGACTTCCGGTTCAGCACTCTGACACCCACATCGTTCCTGTTATGGTAGGGGATCCTGTTCTCTGCCGCCAGATTACCGACACCTTGATGACCCGCTACGGGATTTACGTTCAGCCGATCAACTATCCCACTGTTCCAAAGGGAACCGAACGTCTGAGGCTGACACCATCGCCCGTACACAGTGATGAGGATATCGCGTATCTCACCCGGGCGCTCAAGGAAATCTGGCAGGAACTGAATCTTCGGATCGCAGCATAAACCGCAAATTTGCGAATCATTCGCATTTGACTGGACAAGAGGAACGCGGCACGATAGGTTTTGTGCAGATGCTTGATCTGCCGTAGAGTCTTCTATTCAGGAGCGAACCGATGTACCGCGATAATACTCTGGTCCCCGCCGAAGCCACGCGCCTGCTTGCGCTGGGACTTTTGCTGGAAAAAGCCATGAGTTATGGTGAACTAGCCCAGACTGTCCGCGGTTTTACCAGCCTTGTTGTCGGCCCCTCTCTTGATCTTATTGGCACGCCATTGGAAGTTCTCAAGGTTGAAGGGCTCGTCAAAAAAAATCCTGACGAAGAAAGTGAACTCTGCCTGACCCAGACCGGGCGGGAAGAGTTTGACGAACTGATGGCCTCCAATCTTCGCGCTCCGGTTACGGATATGAGCAAGCTGATCATTGCCATTAAGATGCGTCTGCTTCATCTCGCTGACGAGAAGACCCGTAACATGCAGATCAATTTGCTGGTTGATATCCACGAACGCCAGCTCAACAGGTTGCTGGAGCTGAAACAGGGCTACACCCCGGCCAAAGGTGAGTTCAGTGGCTGGCTTGACCAGGATATCACCCACACCCGGGAACAGCTTGCCAGCTACGAAGTCATGGCTGCGCAGATAAGTGCAGAGTAATTCTACTTTTAAAAATCAAACTTTTCAGAAAACAAAAGTGCCAGACCGAAAACATTATTCAATCTGGCATTAAGTACCGATTTCAAGATCAGCCCGGTACATCCCGAGGATAGGTTTTTTTAGACACTTCTGCAAATTCCGGATCAATTGTAACGGTCACAAACGGAACTTCAGCCGAGGTTGTTCCGAGGATATTACCTTCGGGATCAATAATCCAACCCAAGCCTCCCAGATTTTCCCCCAAACCTTTCGGATTATAAAGATTCGAAGATAAGCAGTAAGCCCCTGACACCACAGCTGATGCTTGCCCACCTGCTAACCATTTGTCCGTTGATTCATGTGGCGTTGCCCGAGGAACACATAATAGATGAGCTTTTTGCTTCGCGTAAGATCGCGCATGTTCAAAGAACCACATTTCAGTGCAGATAGAAACCCCGATCCGGATGTCTCCATAGCGTGTCGTCGTGAAGATTTTATCCCCCCTATCATACCAAGTCGCTTCCCAATACCCCTCTTCATCCGGCAGGTTCCACTTGTCATGAAAATCGACCAACTCATAGTTATGACGCCATAGATACGCTCGGTTGCGGCGGCTCCCTCCCTGCAAGACAGGACGCGTCCCCATCACTGCCTTCGCGCCCAACTCCTCTAATCGGAGAATCATTTTGTCATGCGCGTCTATCGCCATGGACCATTCAGTTGCAGAGGGCACTTTATCTGCAGCCAACCAAGGATAAAAAGCCATTTCAGGAACAAGCACAAATTCTGATTTCTCTTCTGAAACATGATGACACAAAGCCTGAAAATTGGCTTCTTGTACCTCGGGACGATTATCAAACTGACAGACGGTTACTTTCATTTGATCTTCTCATTCTACTTCTATTATCACGACCAGATTCCCGACAAAAACCGAATACCTTCGATCCTGTCAGAGCACCACAAGCATCCAAATATTTCTTGTCGACAAATAGAGTAATTCTTGATTACATATTGAATAATAACTAACAAATTGATCAGGAAATGTGACAAAATGCTAAATCTGGATGACACAGACAGAGCCTTGATCTCTCTTTTGAGAAAAGATGCCAGGCTGCCTGTGGTTTCGATTTCGCATCATCTCAAGATATCCCGAGCAACAGTCCAAAAGCGAATTGAGCGCCTTTTGGCAAAGAAGGTTATCCATGGCTTTACAATAAAAACTGCTTCACCTGACAACCAAATGCCGATCCGGGCACAAACCCATATCAAGATGCAGTCAAAGTCGCACAAGCGTCTCATCGCCTACATCTCCGGGAAACCTGAAGTCATTGCTGTGCACACCATCAGCGGTCCCTACGACATACTTGTGGAAATCCAGGCGTTATCGCTTGAAAAGCTGGATGATGCTCTGGCAGATATCCGAACTCATGAAGATGTCATGGATACCGAAACCTCTATCCTTCTGGCGACACATTATCAGTGATGACATGGCTTAGACATCGCGTCATAACGTGGGAAATTCAGGTTTTACGAGACTTTTTTGATTTTTTTCTTGGGATTGAGCATTGAGACGGATTTAACCTGGGCATAGATATCCTGCCCGACTTCGAAGGCAAAAGCACGAAGCGAGCGTCGGGTAATACGGGCAATAAACCTTGCCCTTGGCTCTCCATCATCTGCAACAGAGCTCCCGTGTCCTGCAGAAATCAGAACATTGACCCTCGCTTCATCCAGAGAGTGAATTGCCAATATCCTGACGGGCAAGACATTCAATATTGTCGTACGCGACGGTCTTTCCCGTGCCAGGCTCACATCATTGGCTGAAATTCTGATCCGGTGACGCGTACCAACCTCGCCCAGTCTTCCCGGCACCAGAATTTTACCGCCGGTTACACTCATTTCGCTCAGAAGATCTTCAGGATCGAACCCAACGACCTGTCCTTCCACCACAGAAGCCGTTTTGGCACCCCGGGCAATGAAGAGTTCCGGATCTGACAATACATCGCCCAGAGGACCGGAAGAAAGAACCCGCCCCTTCTCCATCAACACCATCCAGTCCGCCAGACGTTCCACCTCGTCCGTATCGTGCGAGACAAAAATCATTGGAATATCCAGCTTTCTGAAAAGTGTTTCCAGATAGGGAATAATCTCGTCTTTACTGAAACGATCCAGCGCCGCCAGGGGTTCATCCATAAGCACCAGTTCAGGTCCACAGAGCAGCGCCCGACCAATCGCAACACGCTGTCGCTCTCCACCCGAGAGAGTCAGGGGCGAGCGCCCCAGCAGATCTCCCAGCCCCAGCAAAGCGACAATGTCTTCAAGGCGTAACAGTTGCCCTCTTGCCCCGGCACGTTTCTGCCCGAAAACCAGGTTGTCTTTAACCGAGAGGTGAGAAAAGAGGCTAGCCTCCTGAAACACCACCCCCACCGGACGTTGATGCGTAGGAAGAAAACTTGTTTCATCCTGCCAGACCTGCCCCTTGACCGAGAGGAAGCCACCGGGCTGTCGGCTCAGTCCAGCCAGACAGCGTAATACAGAGGTCTTGCCACATCCTGATTGCCCAAACAGGGCAGTAACACCTTTCGCTGGAATGGAAAATTCACTGTCCAGATCAAAGTCATCCAGGGGGCCAGAGAAGCGGGCAATAATTTGGGTCATCTCAAGCGCCGCCCCATTTTCTTTTCCAGCAGGATCATGCTGAGGATTACAAGGAAGGAAAAGATCAGAAGCCCAATCGAAAGTACATGAGCCTCTCCCCATTCAAGAGCTTCGACGTGATCATAGATTGCAACGGACAGAACCCTCGTTTCTCCTGGGATATTGCCTCCGATCATTAAAATCACACCAAACTCACCCACTGTATGAGCAAACCCGAGGACAGCGCCTGTGAGAAACCCCGGACGCGCCATAGGAATTGCGACAGCAAAGAAGGTATCCAGCGGACTGGCCCGCAGTGTCGCAGCCACTTCAAGCGGCCGTTCGCCAATTGCCTCAAAGGCATTGCGGATCGGCTGGATAACAAAAGGCATGGAGTAAATTACCGAGCCAACCACCAGCCCGGCAAAAGTAAAGGGTAATGCACGGCCGAAAATCTGTGTCGCCAGCTGGCCCAAAGGACTATCTGGCCCCAGGGCAATCAACAGGTAAAAGCCGAGAACTGTCGGCGGCAACACGATCGGCAGCGCAACAACGGCTGCCACGGCTTCTTTCCACCAGGATCTGGAACGTGCCAACCACCAGGCCACCGGTGTTCCCAGTAACAGGAGAACGACAGTGGTGATGAAGGCCAGTTTGACCGTGATCCAGATCGGATCCCACATTGCCTCAGAACTCCTGCAACAAATTTAATAAACTGAATATCGTTAATTACGGCTTGACTGTAGCGTACCCGAAACTCTGAATGATTGCAGCCGCTTCGTCACTTTTTAAATAGGCAACGAATGCAGTCGCCGCCGGATTTCCCTGTCCCTTTATCAAGAGAACTGCCTGTTGATCAATTGGCTGGTACAAATGCTCTGGAACAACCCAGCTGACTCCCCCAATTTCGGAATTCTGCGTTGCCACTGTTTTCTGCTGTTGCAGAGCCTGAGATACAATCTGGGACAGGGCAACAACCCCTACCTCAGCATTCCCGCTGTAGACAAACTGATAGGTCTGAGCGATATTTTCACCCTGGACGATCTTGTGTTTGACTGCCTCATAAAGTCTGAGGTTCTTCAGCATTTCCACTGCTGCCTGGCCATAGGGAGCCGTCTTGGGATTGGCGATGGCCAAACGGGTCACCTTGTCTCCCTTGAGATAATCCGGACCAAGCCCGGCAAGATCAGCTCGATTGCTCCACAGGGCAATCCGCCCTCGGGCATAGGTAAATCGACTGCCTGCCACAGCGAGACCATTTTTTTCACTCAGTGCCGCTCGCAGAGAATCAGCTGCAAGAAATACCTCGAAAGGAGCCCCGTTTTTTATCTGGGTATAAAGCTTGCCTGTCGAGCCGGAACTCAACACAACTTCATGACCACTTTTTAGAGAATAAGCACGTACTAGCGCCTCTGCTGTTGTTTTAAAGTTGGATGCAACGGCAACCTTTACCGTCTCGGCTTTCGCCAGTGCAGGAAACGAAACAACCAGGCTGAAGAGAACAGCACTCAAGACACTCCGGAATAACCACTTAAAGCCCTGATCCATCAATACTGTTCCTTGTATCGCCCCCTGCTAAAACAGGTGTTGCCCGCCTGTTACAAAAATCTCAGTCCCCGTCACATAGCCAAAATTGGGTGTACAGAGCTGGTAAACGGCTGATGCGACCTCTACAGGTTGCCCCATTCGGTTCATCGGGATCCGCGGAATCAGGGCCTCGTATTCCTCGCCAATCATATCTGTTTCGATCTCCCCCGGAGCAACAGCATTCACCCGCACACCAAAACGGGCAAATTCCACAGCTAGTTCCCGTGTCAGCGCCGACAAAGCCGACTTGGAGGTCGAGTAGGCAGAACCCGCAAAAGGGTGAACTCCATGCCCGGCGATAGAGGTAATATTGACCACGGCCCCCTCCCCTCGTCCCAGGGCAGGAGCAAAACCCCGACACAGCATCAGAGGGGCAAAAAAGTTAAGTTCAAAAACCTCGCGCCAGGTTTCGACATCCCCGTTCAGACAGCCCAGACGTTCCTTGTAGGTTGTCTTGGGTGAAACCGCCGCATTGTTGACCAGCGCATGTAACGGGGCCTCGCCCAGAATTTCATTGGCCCGATCAATGAATTTTTGCGTGCTTTCCGTGTTGTTCAGATCCGTAACAATATGTTCGGTCCAGTTTGGATCACGGCGACAATGATCGGGAATATTCTCTCTGGAACAGGTAATCACCCGCCAGTTTCGCTGGCTGAAATACTGGACAGTTGAATGACCGATACCCCGGCTGGCACCGGTAAGAACCAGTGTCTTCCGCTGTTCGGGATCAACTTCGTGATTACTGGGCCCCTTATCCTGCATTCTTTTTCTCCTCGTCCCGTTGAGCACGAACGATCTTGCTCACTTCAATTCCATAGGGTTCCTGCAATACTATAATCTCTGCATGGGGATAGATCATACAGATCTCCCGATCGACTTCCTCGGCAATGGCATAGGATTGCGCCAGAGCGATATGCCCGTCCAGCTCCATATGAAACTGGATAAAAAGGTCCGGTCCAGAAATCCTGGTCCGCAGGTCATGCAGCCCAAGCACCTCGGTATGAGCCAGAACCAGCTCCTTGATTTTCCGGCGCTCATCATCGGGCAACTCCCGATCCATCAGCATGTCCAGCGCCTTCTTGAAGATGCTCCAGGCATAACTGAGGATGTAGCAGGAGATCAGCAAGGCAAAAAGCGGATCAATCCAGGGAAGCTCCAGGTATTTTCCCAGTACCAGAGCCAGAATGACCGAGGCATTCACGACCATATCACCAACATAGTGAAGGGCATCGGCCTGAATAGCTACCGATCCTGTCTGTTTGACAACTCTGTGCTGATAGCGTGTGAGGATAAAGGTCGCAAGAATCGAGAAAACCATAACAGCAA
Source organism: Kiloniella laminariae (assembly GCF_027214005.1). Lineage (GTDB taxonomy): Bacteria > Pseudomonadota > Alphaproteobacteria > Kiloniellales > Kiloniellaceae > Kiloniella > Kiloniella laminariae_A. The sequence continues at coordinate 251,702 of NZ_JAPWGY010000001.1, read as the reverse complement.
TCCCGAGGTTGCTGTTGCTGACCGGCTGGGGAGACACAAGTCTTTCCCCCGCCTGTAGCATGAGGAAGACAGCGGACCCTGTGATAAAGGCAGACTGTGCCAATGCCGCGAGGCCCTCTGCCTTGCCATGGCCGAAACGATGCTCCTTGTCAGCGGGAGTCAGCGCATGATGGATCGCCAGTAAATTAAGCAGGGAAGCACCTGCGTCCAGAAGGGAATCGACCAGAGTCGTCAGGATCGAAACTGATCCGGTGTACGCCCAGGCGGATAACTTTGCTGCGATCAGAACCAGAGCAGTCAAAACAGCTGCATAAGCGGCCCGCTTCATAAGCAGGGCAGTTTTTTCTCTGTGATTCAAACTATTGTCGCTCATCCAGTCATCCCATTGATGGCCTGTTGCAGGCCCAACTGTTCACCGAGATTTTTTAACAAGACGCTATAAGGCAATGAATCAGGGATAAAGACGTTCAGTTGTCCAGCTCTGCTCAGTCCCACCGGGAACACTGTGGTAGACCAGACGGTCATGTAGCCGAAAAGGACCGTCCTGCCAGAATTCAATTCGTTGCGGGCGAACACGGAAACCAGACCAGTGCGGCGGGCGCGGTACCGTTCCCAATCCGTATTTGGCAGCAAACTTTGCGACCTTCTTCTCCAGCTCGAATCTTCCGGTCAAAGGGCGGGACTGATCACTCGCCCAGGCACCGATCTGGCTTTGTTTGGGCCGGCTGGCAAAATAGGCATCCGCTTCTTCAGACGTGACCTGTTCAACCATACCCTCTACCCGCACGGAACGACGTACTGATTTCCAGTGAAACATCAGCGCTGCCTTGGGGTGGGCCAGAAGCTGCTCACCCTTCCGGCTTTCAAAGTTGGTATAGAAAACAAATCCCTCATGATCCCAATCCTTGAGCAAGACCATACGCGCAGAAGGCATGCCATTCGCATCAACAGATGCCAGACACATGGCATTGTGATCATTGAGCTCTTTTTCTTCTGCCTCTTTCAGCCAGGCAGCAAAAACTTCATAGGGGTCTGACGGAGTAGCATCGCGAATCATGGTATTTCCCGGTATTTCCGGCCTCATTTTATTTGCTATAAATACACCAGAGACATCAGAGGGCTTGGATAAGAACATAAAGCTTCCTGAAGGCGTAACAGATTGCAGGAAACCGGACAACCGTTCTGACTGCGACAGTTTTGCAAAGCCGGGCAGAAAACCGGCGTTTCAAAAACCGCACATCAAGACACACAAATGTCACAGGATTGTGGTTTAAGCCATAAAACGGCCTCAATTTCTTATTATCGATAATGATGATTTAGGATAGTCCGGATTGGGTACAAGGATTGTGATATACTTTCCCTAATTCGGCAAAACAACTGCAAGAGAACAAGAAGATGAAACTCAAAGCGAGTATAGCTGTTCTGATGATCGCTCTTACGACCACGGCCTGTGCTGACCGTGGTGTAAAACAAACCGTAGGCGGATTGGGTGGTGCAGTTGCTGGCGGGCTTCTTGGAGCTCAGTTCGGCAAAGGCAACGGACGGATTGTGGCTGCTGCAACAGGCGCCGTTCTCGGGGGTTTGCTCGGCAGCGAGGTTGGTCGTTATATGGACGACGAAGACAAGAAAAAAGCTGACGCGGCCTATACCAGAGCCCAGACAGCTCCGGTCGGCCAGACCATAGCCTGGAACAACCCGGACACAGGACATTCCGGCACAGTTACTCCTGTACGCGACGGAAAATCCTCGTCTGGTGCTTACTGTCGCGAATATCAGCAGACAGTTGTGGTTGGCGGGAAAACCGAAGAAGCCTATGGCACGGCCTGTCGCCAGCCTGACGGTTCCTGGGAAATTCAATAAACCCGTTGCAGTACCAGCCATAGAGCTGCCTGCTCTTGCCTGATGGCCAACAAAGCCCTGATGATTTTCATCAGGGCTTTTTGTCTTTCCCTCTGCCTGAACAGCAACTGTCTTCGGTTACCATAACAAACCTGTCAAACAGCAATGCTATTACATTGCTTGTAGAACCGGGCTTGCCTCTTTAAAGTTATGTTTAATCTATTATATTATTTTTGTGTCTGCCCCGGATACCTGCCTCGACACTCAAAAGGCAGACCCTGTGGCGGCTTTCTGTAACATATGACTGAGTTTCATCACCCATAATGCAAGATCTCTACAAAACTCTCGGGGTCAGCAAAACCGCTTCGGATGCGGAAATCAAGGCTGGCTATCGCAAACTCGCGAAACAATACCATCCAGACCTAAATCCGGATGACAAGGCCATTGAACAGAAATTCAAGGAAATCTCACAAGCCTATAACATTCTTGGTGATGCCAAGAAAAAACAGCAATATGACCGGGGGCAGATTGATGCGACCGGACAAGCCAGCAACCCCTTTCATGGTGGATACACACACCGGGGGCAACCCCGCGGTGCAACCGCAGGCGGGAATGGTGGCTTTGATTTTGGCAACGAGATGGATATCGGAGACATTTTTTCCGATCTCTTTGGTGCAAGGAAACGACAGACAAGAACATCCCCCCCTCAACGTAAAGGGAGTGACGTCAAATACACCTGCTCGGTCAACTTCGTCGAAGCTGCAGCTGGTGCAATCAAACGGATTGATCTGGCCGACGGGAAATCCCTGAATATTACCATCCCGCCAGGCACAGAAGACAAACAGGTTCTGCGTCTCAAAACCAAAGGTCTTCCCGGTGTGGGCGGCGGACCAAACGGCGATGCCCTGATCGAGGTCAGAATTGAAAGCCATCCCCTCTTTTCCCGAAAAGGACGAGACGTCTATCTCGACTTGCCAATATCCCTGACAGAAGCACTGGAGGGAACCACTCTGACAGTGCCGACAGTCACTGGCCGCGTGAAGGTGAGAATTCCGCCAGATTCCAATACCGGCACCACCTTGCGCCTGAAAGGCAAAGGAATTGATGACATCAAGGGTGTTAACCGGGGCGACCAGTTGATTCGTTTGCAGGTCTATCTGCCGGACGAAACAGACAAGGAATTGCGGGATTTCATACGAAACTGGGCAAAGACCAAAAACTATGATCCTCGCAAACATACAGGTCTCTTTGAGTGAGCCAGGCATAACCTTTTTCATAGCTATGAAATGATCTCCCCTTGCACCCGCAAGCCAGAGAGCCTAGGTAGAGGCCAAGTTCAGCCACAAACTCAATCCGGGAACCACGACAGTCATGAAAAGTTTTGACGAAATTGTTGATGATCTGAACATCAGCGGCTCCGAGCTTTCGGAATGGATCGAACACAACTGGGTTCTACCGACCCAGGAAGATGGAACGATTCTCTTTACCGATGATGACGAATCCCGTGTCAGGCTGCTCAACGAAATGATCAATGAGATTGGCGTCAACTACGAAGCCATGCCAATCATCTTACGCAGTATGGATCAGGTCTATAACCTGCGGACGCTGTTGGGGCATCTCGCCACCGCAATTCAGGCCCTGCCAGCAGAATCGCGACAGGAACTGGAAGAGATTATCCGCAACAGGGGATAATCTCAGGGGCCGAGGCACCAGTAGGACCTCCCGGAATGCCTCAACACAGCATTATTCCTGTGAACCAAAGAGCCAGAGCTGGGCAGCGAGCAGATACCCTGGTTCCTGATAGTGTTCTTGTTCTTCACGACAGCTGAAAACAAATTTCACGTCGTGGCTGTCAAGGCTGTCCAAAGCCCGGGCAATCAGGCTATCCCAGGGTTTTATTGCAGCGGGAGCAAACCTCTTTTGCCCGAAGGCCCCGCTCTCGACTGTCAAAACAGACAGGATAATGCTTGCAAAAAACTCGCGCAGGAACAGCTTTTCATCTTCTGCGTACGGCAGAACTATGCGGGCAGCATGGCTGGCAGTCACCGCATGTAACACCGTAAAGTCATTCGTCCGCAGGAACAGATCCAGACTCAATCTGGAAATATCCTCGAGGGAAATATCCTTTGCGTCATAGGCTGCCTGCACCAGCTTGTGACGCTCCGCTTCCCCCAAAGCAGCTTCCATCTGCCGAAAAATCGATCTGATCCTGGGCAGAGACGCCAAGGTATTTTCCTGTTGCGCAACCAGCACTTTCTCTCCCAGTGAAGCAACGGTGTCGCAACGATCCAAAGCGCACACGTTTGCTTCAAGAGACAGCGGTAGATAAGAAGCAGCCATATAAGCCAGCCCCGCTGCAATTTCACTTTTGTTTTTTGCAGCAATCCCATACGCCAATCTGATCAGGGCATGAAATGCGCTGGCTGATTGGCCAGGAATTAACAGTTTGAACAACGGCACCGGATCTTCTGGCGTAATCCTTTGCTGGAAAAAGTCAAAATACGCCCTGTAATAATTCCGTTTCCCCAAATGAATTTTGAAGTTCTCAAGGTCAATCGTCTCTGTTCCACCTGATGGTTCCACCGCTTCCAGTTGCCCAAGATATGCCTGGGAAAACTCTGTCAAAGCGCTTCCGGCTGCCCCGATTTTCCGCAGGGCATAAACTGTCATAGGAAAGTGGTTAGAAAAGTGATGCGGCCCGTACTCAGGCGCATAACGTTTGGCATGTTCAACAGGCATCAGCTTCCTCTTGCTTTGGCCGATTATTCTGGTCAATTACTCTGGCCAGTTCTTACTCCGTCTGGCGAAGAATCTCTTTCAGGGATTTTTTCCTGACTTCAACCGGGTTCTGTTCCAGGGCTTTGAGAACATCCGCAATACCTTCGGGCCAGTTGCGCCGTGGCAGATAATCCAGGTCCAGCTCTTTTAACAGATCCTCCAGCGTTACAGCCGAAAGGTCCCGGCAGAGAATCCATCGTCCTCGCCCTGTTCGGTTGGCAATGCGCAGACGTTTCAAATCGTAGAGAACTTCACCTGTTGCCCGCAAATCAGCCGGCAAGCCCTTCATCATGACCGTCTCTTTCAAAGAAGTTCCGTGATGCCCTGCTTTTTCAAGTTTGCGCAGCAGGGCAATCATCAGCGAAAGATAATCGCCGATCCCTTCCCGTCTGATCCCCCGGCGCAGAACAGCCCGACGCTCAGGCAAAGCGGCGGCAATTTCCGCACCCAACAGCACGACCACCCAGGACAGATACATCCAGATGAGAAAGATCGGGATTGTCGCCATTGCCCCATAGATCGCCTGATAGGAGGGGAAATAGGAAAGATAGAGGCCAAACCCGCGCTTGAGCAATTCAAAAAGAGTTGTTGCCGCTATACCACCAGCCAGGGCGTGCTTGAATAAGACAGGTCTGTTGGGAACCACCAGGTAAAGCAATGTAAAAGCTGTCCCACCCAGAACAACGGGAAGAATCCGGCTTACAAAGGATCGGGTGTAACTGCCCCCACCGACGAGTTCTGCCATAGCAAAACCATAGCTGGAAACGGTAAGTGACGCCCCCAGCAGCAAGGGCCCAAGAGTAAGCAACGCCCAATAAACCAGGATCAAATTAAACAGGGGACGTCGCTCTTGCACACACCAGATCGAATTGAAGGAATGCGAGATCGTATAGAGCAGCATGATTGCCGTCACGGCCAGAGCCAGAACACCGATAGCCGTCATATTCTGGGCATTTGCAACAAAGCTGTTGAGCTGTTCGGCAATTTCCAGCTCGGCAGCAGGAAGAATATTTTTCAGGAGAGAATCCTGAAGTGTTCCTCTTGAAGCTTCAAAACCGGGAAAAGCCGACATCAGAGCCAGGGCAATCGTCATCATCGGCACAATCGCCAACAAAGATGAATAACTCAGCGAGGCGGCAACACGGGTTCCCTTGTCATTATCAAATCGCCGCAGAACATAGCGGACAAACCGCCCCAGATTGATCCATGTTTTCCGGTCTGCAAGCTGTTTCAGCATGACCACTAGTCTTTTTACTGTCGAATCTGTCACCGAGAATCCCTCTGAGCCCTGCCATTTTCACTTTTGTGGTTAACTATCACTGGCGCGAAACAAATTTCCCAGCTAAAAAGTCAGAAAATGTACTCCTGACGTCGCCATTTCTTTGACCAATCCCGGCAATGTTGTAGGATGCTGCACCTTTTTATCAGGACAATCTCACAGCGAGGAACCCTATGTCCAACCCACAACCGATAATGGCTGGCAAACGTGGCCTTGTAATGGGTGTTGCCAATGACCGCTCTATTGCCTGGGGGATCGCCAAAGCGGTTGCCGACCAAGGCGCGGAACTGGCGTTCACCTATCAGGGCGACGCTTTGAAAAAACGTGTCGAGCCTCTGGCTGCTTCCGTTAACTCTGAAATTCTGGTTCAATGCGATGTCACCGATGATGACAGCGTCAAGGCGACCTTCCGTGAAATCAAGGAAAAGTGGGGCAAGCTTGACTTTCTTGTTCATGCCATTGCCTACGCTGACAAGGAAGAACTTAAAGGCAAGTACCTGAATACCAGCCGCAAGAACTTCCTGCAGAGCCTGGATATTTCCTGCTATTCCTTTACCTCCATTGCCCAGCATGCTGCACCTTTGATGACCGAAGGCGGCAGCCTTGTGACGCTCACCTATTACGGTGCTGAGCAGGTAATGCCTCACTATAACGTTATGGGTGTTGCCAAAGCGGCTCTGGAGGCGTCTGTGCGCTATCTCGCTGCCGATCTGGGACCTGACAATATCCGTGTCAATGCAATCTCTGCCGGCCCGATCAAGACTCTGGCGGCTTCAGGTATTGGTGACTTCCGCCATATCCTGAAATGGAACGAGTACAACTCTCCGCTCCAGCGTAATGTCAGTATCGAGCAGGTTGGCGGGGCTGGTCTCTACTTGCTGTCCGATCTGTCAGGCGGGGTAACGGGCGAAATTCACCACGTAGATTCCGGCTATCATGTCGTCGGCATGATGAATGTCGACAAAGCCAAGGACCTGTCCGAACTTCTGGCAAACTTTAACCCGCAGGGTTAATTGATCTTTGGGCTTGCCGATCTGTAGAGATCGCAAAAATATGGGGGAGCGCGGCAGGGCTGTTGCTCCCCCGAATTTTAAGACAGACTAACACTCAAACATTGCGAGAGCATTATGGCTGGTAATTCCTTTGGCGAGATCTTCCGTTTTACGACCTGGGGCGAAAGTCACGGCCCGTCTATCGGTTGTGTCGTTGATGGCACTCCTCCGCGGATTGACCTTTGTGAAGCGGATATCCAGGGATACCTCAATGCCCGGAAACCCGGCCAGAACCGCTTTACCACGCAACGCCAGGAAGCCGATCTGGTCAAGATTGTCTCGGGCGTGTTTGAAGGCCAGACAACTGGAACACCCATTGGACTGATTATCGAGAACACCGACCAGCGGTCCAAGGATTACGGCGACATCGCCAGGAAATTCCGCCCCGGTCACGCCGATTACACCTATTGGGAAAAATACGGCATCCGTGATTATCGCGGTGGCGGGCGCTCCTCTGCCCGGGAAACCGCCATGCGTGTTGCCGCCGGAGCCATTGCCCGCAAGGTGCTCGACACACAAATCGAGGGGGGCGTGCAGATCCGTGGTGCCCTGGTCCAGATGGGACCGCACAAGATCGATCGCTCCAGATGGGACTGGGCAGAGGTTAATAACAACCCTTTCTGGTGCCCTGATCCTGTTGCCGCCAAGGAATGGGAAACCTATCTCGATTCTGCCCGTAAAGCCGGGTCGTCACTCGGTGCCGTTATCGAAGTTGTTGCCAGCAACGTGCCTGTTGGACTTGGCGATCCGGTATACGACAAACTGGATTCAGATCTGGCCAAAGCCATGATGTCGATCAATGCCGTCAAAGGGGTCGAGATTGGTGATGGCTTTGATACGGCAGCTTATAGCGGTGAGGAAAACGCCGACGAGATCCGTATGAAAGATGGCAAAGCCCATTTCACCAGCAATCACGCTGGCGGTATTCTCGGGGGAATATCCACAGGACAGGACGTCGTTGTCCGCTTTGCAATCAAACCAACAAGCTCGATCCTGCAAACCCGGAAAACAATCACAAGCGATGGCGAGGAAACCGAAATTTTCACCAAGGGTCGGCATGACCCCTGTGTCGGCATCAGAGGTGTCCCGGTTGGCGAAGCCATGATGGCCCTGACACTGGCCGATCATTGGTTGCGCCACAAAGCTCAGTGCCGCTGATCATAATATCTGTGAAGACATTTCCAATCGCTTCTGTACTTTAAACCTGTCTTAAGAAGCTGCCTCTATGATCCTGAGGCAAAACTCGGGATCTCTTCATGCAAAAAACGAATGTGGCAGAAACGGTTGTACCCCGGCAAAGTAACCAGCAAGCCTGGCTGGTTCGAGGCCTCTTTGTTCTCACGCTTTGTCTCAGCGCCTTTTTGCTGTTTCTGATCCAGCCCCAGTTTACCAAGCTTGTTCTGCCATTACTCGGCGGTGCACCTGCGATCTGGAACACGGCGATGGTCTTCTTTCAGGCCTTGTTGCTCGCCGGCTATATCTATGCCCATTTTCTCTCTGAGAAATTCTCTCTGAAGCATCAGATCCTTATACACCTTGCAATCATGCTCATGGCCGCCCTGGCCTTGCCCATCGCAATCTCGGAACATTTTACGTCCCCCTCAGAGAACTGGCCGACTGTCTGGTTACTCGGATTGTTTATGGTCTCGATTGGCGCTCCGTTTTTTATTATCTCGGCCAACGCCCCCCTGCTGCAAAACTGGTTCAGGTCTTCCGGCGATCCCTCTGCTGCAGACCCCTATTTTCTCTACGCTGCCAGCAACATTGGCAGTATGACCGCCCTCTTCGCCTACCCTCTGTTGATCGAAATCCAGTTTGGTCTCTCGACCCAAGGAGTTCTCTGGTCCGGTGGTTTTGCCCTGCTGTTCGGCCTGATTTTGATCTGCGGACTGTTGTTGAAGAAACAGCCATTATCCATCACTTCAGATGTACAGGAAGGTTTGGAGCTTTCGCCCCACAGCAAACCTGCAGTGACCACTTACCTTTCCTGGATATTGCTGGGACTGATCCCCTCTGCCCTTCTTCTGAGTGTCACCAACAAGATCACGACAGATCTGATTGCCATGCCTCTGCTTTGGGTGATCCCCTTGGCCTTGTACCTCCTGACTTTTGTGATCGCCTTTGCCCAGAAACCATGGATTTCCAACAGAACCATCAATCTACTCGCGCCCTACTTTTTGCTGGCTGCAGCGATCTACAACATCATTGCCCTTTCAGTCCCGACCATTCTGTTTTTTCTGGCCGGGAACCTTGTCTGCTTTTTTGTCATTGCCCTTTATTGTCACAGTCAACTTGTCGCCCGGCGCCCGGATGCCAGATATTTGACGCGTTTCTATATCGCCATGTCCTTGGGGGGCGTTCTTGGCGGCATCCTTGTGGGCATACTTGCCCCCCTCGTCTTTTCTGATATCTATGAATACGCCCTGCTTTTGATTGTTGCTGCGTTGCTTATGCCCCAGTCCGACAACCCAAAGGCAATCCTATTCAATAAACTTCTTGGGAAAAAAGCTGAAACAGCCCTCGCAGATATTCTGCTCCCTGTCCTTGTTCTTGTTTCCTTTGGACTGGTCAGGCTTGCCAAGACCCAACTGGACTTCGGGCTTGAGCTGGTTACCTTTGGCCTTTTCACCCTGATTATCATTCTTTTGGTCGAGGGGATCGGTCGACCAGTCCGCTTCACTCTAGGGATCGTATTCTGCCTGTTTTACAGTGGGCAACTCGGCCTGCAGGGCAAACAGCGCATTTTTCATGAACGCAGTTTTTTCGGGGTCTATTCAGTCAGGGAAACAGTACTTGAAGACCTGTCCGGAGAATCAGTTCGCATTGCCAAGCATGGCACCACGGTTCATGGAATCCAGGTTACCAGTTCGCTTGAGCCCCTGAGTTACTACCACCGCAATTCTGGTGTGGGGCGCTTGTTCGAGGCCTATGAAAATAAAGGTTTTCAGCCACAGAAAATTGGCGCGATAGGGCTCGGGGCCGGAACTGTTCTTTGCTATGGTCAGGAACATCAACAATGGACTTTTTTTGAAATCGATCCCTTGGTTGAACGCCTGGCCAGAAACACCAATATTTTCACCTATCTGGAAAATTGCCCTGCGCGCGCCGAGGTCATCATTGGCGATGGGCGCCTGTCTCTACAGAACGTTCCGGACGGTACCTACGATCTTCTTATTGCAGATGCCTTTTCATCCGATGCCATCCCCCTTCACCTCCTGACCAAAGAAGCCTTTGAAATCTATGGCAACAAGGTCGATAGCAAGGGTATTATTCTTCTCCATATTTCCAACCGCTTTTTTGATCTTGAGGCCGCTGTTGCAACAACAGCGCAGATCACCGGCCTGCACAGCAGAATCTATCGCTACATTCCAACCTCGGAGCAGGCGAAGAACAATCCCCACCACTTCCTTTCATCCTGGGTCGCTCTTTCAAAAGACCGGAATACCTTGGATCATCTTATTCCCCTGGGAAATCCCGGGGGAAAGGCAGACACTCCGAACATATGGCGGGAACTTGCGAACGATCCGGATACAAAAGTCTGGACTGATGATTACTCCAACATCCTCTCGGCATTGAAGTAGACCTTTTCAGGCATGCTCAGGCCTTGAAACAATCTGCAGCGGGCAGCAAACAGATCTCGTACGCCGGGTTCGCCATATTAGGCCAGATCCAGTTGTGGTGTTTTTTGATCTCTGTTGCCGAAAGATGTTCACGGTTACGGGTCGTGTGCCCATCCTGCATAACCAGCGTTTTATAACCCTTGCTCGCCGCAGCTCTGATCGAGGTATCAATACAGAATTCTGTGGCATATCCACCGATTATCAGGGTGTCAGCCCCCAGTGATCGCAAAACCTCGTCCAGCCGGGTATGACGGAATGCATCGCAAGAGGCCTTTTCCACAACAGCTTCCCCGGCAAGTGGAGCAACACCCCCAAAAAACTCCCATCCTTCTGTATTGCGTTCAAAGGGCGTTCCGGCTTCACTGTGCTGGACAAAAACAACAGGGATTCCCTGACTTCGCGCTGTCTCTAACGCCTGAAGCAGCACATCACGGGTTTCCATCAACGCATGCGCCGCTGGCTCAAAAGAAATCGCTTTTTGAAAATCAATAACAAGCAGTGCCTTCATAATTCCCCCCCCTTCGACAGCAGCCGATCAGATCCAGCCCTGTAACTCTTGCAATGTAATATCCCGAATAACCTTCATTCCCCCTTCGTCCGCATTCAGACAGGGAATAAAAGCAAAATTTTCTCCGCCATTCTCAAGAAAAGCTTCACGTACACCAATATCAATTTCCTCCAGGGTCTCGACACAATCGACAGAAAACCCTGGCGTCAGAATCACCAGATTTTTCACCCCGTTCTTTGCCATTTCTTCCACTGTTGGCTGGGTATAGGGCTTGAGCCATTCCTTCGGGCCAAAGAGAGACTGAAAACAGAGTTTCAGCTTTTCTTCAGTCCAGCCAAGTTTTTCCCGGAGCAATCTGGTCGTCTTGGCACAGTGGCAGTAATAGGGATCACCTTTCTCATGATATTCAATGGGCAAACCGTGGAATGACGCGATTGTCACGTCCGGCTTCCAGTCAAGTTTTGCCAAACCCTGCTCCACAGAGTTTGCCAGTGCATCAATGTAGACCGGATGGTCATGATAGGCAGGAACACAACGAACAGCAGGCTGCCAACGCATACTTTTCAGGGCATCAAAACACTTGTCATAAGCCGTTGCCGTAGTGGTTGCCGAGTATTGGGGGTAAAGAGCAAACAGCAAGATACGATCACACCCCTGTTTCTGCAGGGCTTCAATCCGCCCCTTTACCGCCGGGTTACCATATCTCCAGCCCCAGTCAACTACAACTTCCGGGTGGTTTTCCGCCAGCATCACCTGAAGCTGCTCTGCCTGTTCACGGGTTATGGTTCTGAGCGGGGATTCATCTTTCTCCCGGTTCCAGATTTCCTCGTAGGCCTTGCCGCTTTTCCCCGGCCTTGTGGTCAGGATAATCCCCTGCAGGATAATCTGCCACAGCCACTTCGGTGCCTCGATCACACGCTGATCACTCAGGAACTCCCCCAGATACCGTCGCATGGACCAATAGTCCGTCCCATCCGGCGTTCCAAGATTCATCAAGAGAACCCCGACCTTCGAAGCAGGGATTTCCGGGTGGCGAGCGGGAAAATATTTTTCAGGCTGTGCAGCAGGCATAAGGTCCTCTGTAAGGCTGGAGTCATGGCATCCTTCCGAGGCCCTTCCCCCGAATAATGCCAGATCTTTATTGCAGGGGAATATAGGCGGACAGCACCGCCATGCAAAGTCCCCTGTTCCCAATTTTCCTCCTCCGCGCTACAATGCCTCATGCAAGCCATTCTCTATCGCTGGAAACTTATCCCCTCCAGAAGAACCGATTTTATTACGGCCTGGAGAGAAATCACGCTTGCCCTACGAGAAAAAACCGGGGCATTCGGCGCGCGCTTGCACAGATGTGACGACGGCAGCTACCTCTCTTACGCACTCTGGGAAACACTGGAACAGAGATCCGAAGCCTTTGCCTCTGGCAGCCTCCCCCGGCAGGTCGTCATGCAGATGCATCATGCCATACAAGAACGCCATCCCGAACAGACCATGGAAATAACAGACGATCTGCTGTTGCCGCTTGCTGAAGAAGATCCTGATATTTTTGCAGTCCTTTACAACTGGCAGATCAATCCTTCGCTGCTCCAGCCTTTCAAAGAGATCTGGCACCGTGTCACACTCGAGCTTCGTTCCCGTTACAGATTCCCGGGATCACGGCTGCATCTGGGCAGCGACGGAAGCTGGATAGCCTATGCGATCTGGCCCAGTCAGGAGATGCGCGACCATGCCTTTTCCCACCCCGTTGTCGCTGAGGAAGAAAAGGCTGTGATGCGTAGCTGTCTTGTCCAGGAACAGCAGGAAACAAAGATGCAACTGGTCCAAGACCTGTTGCACCCCTTACCCGGTCCGTAAACCACTGTTCCTTTTTAAGATTCTTCTTCTACATCCAGATCAGCCGAATCATCATCCGTGTCGTATTCGGCTTCAAAACGGGCTACCAGCTCGACATGCTCGCTCCAGATAAACTGGTCAACCGGCGTCACTTCCTGGAGGCTGTAACCGCCTTCAACCAGAATACGGGCATCCCGGGCAAAGGTGCTTGGACTGCAGGACACATAGACAATCGTCTTGATGTCCGACTTTGCCAGCTCATAGCACTGTTCTCTTGCCCCGGTACGTGGTGGGTCCAGGACCACACAGTCGCCCCCTTCCAGCTCTTCTTCTGTAATCGGATCTTTATCAAGATCACGGCAATCACTGGTAATCCGGTGTGTGGTTTCATTGCGTCTTGCTGAGGTGGTCAAAGCCATTACAGCCCGCTCATCCCCTTCCACCGCATGAACCTGAGCGCGTTTAGACAAAGGAAACGTAAAGGTTCCACAACCGGAAAAGAGATCCGCAACAGTTTCAAAAGAGTCCGGCAGATAGCCCATGACCAGATCGGTCAAGACCTGTTGCCCTTCGGCGCTGGGCTGTAAAAACGCTCCTTCAGGCGGAAGAACCGGAATATCGCCAAAGACCTGTATCGGCTTGTCTCTAATGGCAACAGGTTCGGGTTCTTCACCGGGGCGGTTCCAGGCGAAACGTGCGACAGAATTTTTCTCGGCAAAGGCGGTGATGGCTTCGCGCCCCTCAAGGGTCAATTTCGCTGTGCTGACAACCAGAATATCCAGACCCGCAGTCGAAGAAATCGCCGTAATATCGGCTTTTTCCTGTTCGGGCACCAGCAGAACCATCAAGAGTTCACGCAAAGGTGCAATCATCCCGGCCAGAGGGCTGTTCAGAAGTTTACAGTCGATGACATCCACAACTCTATGGCTTTCACGCTCATGAAAGCCCAGAGAAACTTTCTTTCCGCGGGCAAGCGCAGAAAAAACAGCCCGACGCCGTGTGCCCGCGGCAACCTGAACCATTTCGGCAACTTCACCGCCACTAAAGCCTTTACGGGTCAGCGCCTGGACAACAATATCCCGCTTCCAGCGACGGTAAAATTCCGGTGCGACATGCTGAACGTTACAGCCACCACAAACACCATAATGCTGACAGGGTGCATCGACATGACTTTCGCCCGCCTCCAGCAACTCAAGGATCTCGGCCTTGAAGCCGCCGGACCTTTCGCCAACAAGCTTCACCCGCAAGCGATCTCCAGGCATGGTCCCGGGGACATAGACAGGACGGCCCTCATGCTCGGAAACACCGTCTCCTCGTGCCCCGAGACTGTCTATCACCAGCTCAAGCTGTTTACCGCCACCCGGGCGCGCTTTGCGTCGCATCTTCCTGACTACCTTCTTATGAATTTATATCATCCGGTTTCCGAATGAATTTGCGCCAATCTAGCAGCTTTTTTTCACACCGCAATCACAAGCCGTCACCGCGCATCGCATCCCTGCCCTGCAAAGTTACAAGAATTCTGCCGTTTTTGGTTTAATTCTCTCCGTGCTTCCCCATATAACTGGACAAACTTGCCACCCCGCACTTGCAATAGAGCAAGGGTGTCATACTCTGCCTGTATTAAGATTTTTACATATTAACATCCGGATTTCTGCTCATGTCATTCCTGCGATTTCTGTTCAAGGGCATTGTCGGTATCTTTGCCGCACTTGGCCTTCTCGTTCTTCTCCTCGGGCTGTTAGTCGGGGCATTTTTCAATAATGCAGACGACCTTACCCGTCGGGCCGCAAAGCAGGACTTGCCTGCAGAAATCATCCTGACCATAGATCTTTCCGAAGGTATTTGGGAAGGGCCGGTCCAGCCCTCCTTCCTCAGCAGTTCACTACAACCCGGACTGCCCCTTCACGATGCCATAGAAGCCCTCTATCGGGCCCAGGGCGATGACCGGGTAAAAGGTTTGCTTATTCGTGCAGGTCAGGGCTCTCTGGGTCTTGCATCGGCACAAGAACTGAGACGAGCGGTCCGGGACTTCACCAAATCCGGCAAGTGGTCAGCCTCTTTCGCCGAAACCTATGGCGAAGCCGGACATGGCACCCTGCATTACTATCTTGCCAGTGCAGCTGAAAATATCTGGATCCAGCCTTCGGGAGATCTCGATATCTCTGGTTTCAGTATGGAGATCCCCTATTTACGGCCCGTGCTGGATGAATTCGGGGTTCAACCCCAGTTCAGCCAACGCCATGAATTCAAAGGGGTGATGAATACCTTTACAGACGGGGCCATGCCAGAGCCCGTCCGCCAGAATACAAAAGCAGCCCTTGATTCCATACTCGAGCAAATTGCAAACGAGATCTCCATCAGCCGTGAAAAACCCGGCGAGATTATTTCCTTTATGAATCAGGCACCTTTCAGTGCCCTGCAAGCCCTCGATAATGATCTTGTCGATCGGGTTGGTTATTGGGACGAGCTTCTTTCAGAAGCTCTGGTTGAAAATCGTGAATTTGTCCATCTGAGTGACTACACCTTCGCCACTCAGATGACAGCTCCGGAAAACGCACCGCGCATTGCCGTGATATACGGTCAGGGCGAGATTCACCTGGGGGATAGCCAGGGTGGTTCCTTCTTCGATGGCGGGATGTCAATGGGCTCAAACACCATCGCCGAAGCTCTTTCTGATGCAATTGACGACGATACAATCAAAGCCATCCTTCTTCGCGTTGACAGCCCCGGTGGGTCCTACGTCGCGTCGGATGTTATGTGGCGGGAAGTCCAGCGGGCCAGGGAACTGGGCAAGCCGGTTATTGTTTCCATGGGTGAAGTCGCTGCCTCTGGCGGGTATTTTATTTCTGCTCCTGCAGATCGGATTTTTGCCAATCCTGTAACCATCACCGGATCAATCGGTGTTGCTGGCGGGAAAATGGTGCTTACAGGACTTTGGGACAAAATCGGGGTCAAGTGGGACGGCGTGAAGGCCGGGGAGAATGCTGATCTTTATAGTGCCAACAAAGCTTTTGACAGCGATGGCTGGACACATCTGCACGACTCACTCGATCGGATCTATGAGGATTTCACGCTTAAGGTCAGTGAAGGCCGGGGCATGAGCCAGCCTGCTGTTCATACCGTTGCCAAGGGCCAGATCTGGTCAGGGACACAGGCCAAGAAAAACGGTCTGGTTGATGATCTAGGCGGCTTCCGCGAAGCTCTGCAGGCGACACGTGAAATGGCTGCAATCGATGAGGAAACGCAACACGAACTTGTTATTCTGCCCGTCCCCAAGGATCCACTGGAAGAACTTCTTGACGGGATCTTGGGCAGCTCGATGATCCTGAGTGATCCAGCCGTCGCAAGTTCTGTGAAAGAGGTTGTCCGGGTCGCGTCTCCCTTCCTGCAGGAATTCCAGCAAACAACCAAAGATCGCAGGGCATCAGTTCTTTATTCCGGCCTTCCTCGCCTGACTGACCAATAAACAAGGCCGCAACAGGACAAAACACCGCCTGCCATTCAGAGATTGGCAGGCGGTGTCAAACTCCATAAGAATGTAACTTCCCTCAGGTTTTTCTAAGCTGTTTTTGCTTTTCCCAAAAGCAGTTCAGAGCGTTCGACCAGACGGTCTACGGGGAAATTGACGGTTACCGTCGTGCCTTTACCAAGTTCACTTTCTATGGATAAGCGCCCTTTGTTTCGTTCAGTAATTGATTTGACAATACTCAGGCCCAGCCCGCTCCGCTCTTCGTTACCATCAGATGTTTTCCAGAAGGGATCTGTCACGAGAGGCAAGTCTTCCTTAGAGATTCCAATTCCCGTGTCAGCCACCCGGATTGTCAAACCGTGATGAGAATCATAGAGCGTCGAAATTTCGACCTGCCCGCCACGAGGGGTAAAGTGGATAGCATTACTCAACAGATTAACGACAATCTGTTTGAAACCTTGCGCGTTGGTCCGAAGATAGGGGATGTTTGACTGCAGCGAATATTCAAGATCAACGGCCCCGTCTCCAGCCCGGAGCTCCAGTGCCCTGACACAACTCCGGATCTCGTCCTCGACGTCCAGTTCTTCGTCCTGCATTCCTGCTTCGCTTGATTCAAGCCTCGAGATCTGCTGAATGTCGGAAACCATCATCATCAGGCTTGAGCCCGCTTCGAAAATATACCCCAGATACTCGGAACGTCTTGCCTGATCGATCTTGTAATCGTCTTCCTTCATCAAAATCTCGGCAAAGCCGATGATCGCGTTGAGAGGGGTCCGAAGTTCATGGCTCATATTCGCCAGGAAGGAGGTTTTTGCCCGGTTGGCAATTTCAGCAATTTCCTTGGCTTTCACCAGATCCTTTTCATGCTGTTCAATCGTGATCAGCATGTTGTTATAGGCCTCGACAGTTTGTCCCAGTTCGTCTTCTGAACGCCACTTCACCAATACGGGCTTTTTTTGGGTCGCCATTTCATCGATGGAATGAGACAACATGGCCAGGGGGCGACCGATAATACGGTTGATCGCCAAAGCAGCCCCACCACCCAGTGTCATCAGAATGCAGAAGAAAATCACTCCGTCGAGGAGGACACGCGTCGCGACCTTGTCATAAGCCTGCACCGTGGTGTAGCCCACTTCCAGATGGCCGAGTACCTCTTCGTCCTCAAAGGCAACATAGGTAAGAGGGACCTTGATAAAGTTGATGTCATCCTTTGTTACCGGCAGCTCATCGCTCTCATCCAGTGGATGAAACTCTCCTGCACCTTCGGGAAGAACTATTCTGACCCGGACAAGATCCGGGTCCCGGATCAGCGTATCGAGAACCAGCAAGACAGTGCTCTCGTCATAATCCCAGAGCGACCGGGAAAGCGGGACAGCAACCTTGTTGGCCAGGTCAAGTGCCCGTTGTGAGATCCGCTCTTCTTCCTGTTGCAAAAACCTGACTTCAAAGAACAGGAAAGGGACCAGCCCGGTCACAAGGACCGACAAGATACAGATGGTCAACAGCTTGGTGCGGACAGATTTAAAGGCCATTAAAGTTCGAAAACCTATCTGTTAATTTCAATCCGGCTTCATCAAGTGACTGTTCTCCCTGCAAGGCCTCTGCAATAATTAAAGCAGTCCGGTTTCACAACTCCACTCCTGCTAATGATCATCAGGCCATAGGCAAAACCAACTCGACGGCAGGATATCAGCCCACTCCCTGAAAAGTATCGAGGCTCTGGCATCCCCGCCACTTTCCTTCAGCCGTTTTGTGTATTTATATCACGGATTACACGATAGCGCCGCAGAAGTTAACAGGTCATAAACGAGAGCAGGTAATCCGCTCTAACTATTACGTTTCTGGAATATTTTTACAGTGTATAGGCAGGCCCGGCGCTAAATGAATTTCCGCGCACCAATCAGGAATTCAATGTTCCCTTCCGGTCCCTTGATCGGGCTTTCTGTGATCCCGAGAACGGCCCAGTCCGTTTCCTCGTTCAACCAGCTTTCAATCCGGTCACAAACTTCCTGGTGGAGCTCTGGTTCGCGGACCACGCCCCCCTTGCCAACACGCCCTTTGCCAACCTCGAACTGGGGCTTGATCAAGGCTACCATCAAAGCACCGGGAGACGCCAAAGCCATTGCCGCAGGTAAAACGGTTTCAAGACCGATAAAACTGGCATCGCAGACAATCAGATCAACTGGTTCCGGTATCTTCTCCGCATCCAGATGACGGGCATTGGTTCTCTCCATCACCACGACACGTTCATCCTTGCGGATTTTCCAGGCCAGCTGACCATGCCCCACATCGACGGCGTAGACCTTGGCCGCCCCCCCGGTCAAGAGAACATCAGTGAATCCCCCGGTGGAAGCTCCCACATCCATGCAAACCTTGCCCGTGGGATCTATTGCAAAGGTGGACAGGCCTTTTTCCAGCTTCAGTCCCCCGCGGCTGACCCAGGGATGATCCTCGCCCTTGAGGGTCAATTCCGCATCTTCAGGCAGGGTCTGTCCGGGTTTGTCGATCCTTCGGGTATCGGAATACACCTGTCCTGCCATAATTCTGGCCTGTGCCCGGGATCGGCTTTCCACCAGCCCCCGGTCGACCAACAGCTGATCCACGCGTATTTTACCGACTTTTGCCACGTTATATGCTCTTGTAATTGACCAGACCAAGGCGTTCGCGCCAGGCGAAACGTATAACAAAAACAACTGCCACAAAAGCAAGTCCTGCAGCAAGACCTAACCAGATACCTTGCCCGCCCCAGCCAAGAACAAAGCCACAAAAATAAGAGATCGGCAAACCCAGCCCCCAATAGGCGAATATCGCCACGAACATGGGTACTTTGGTATCGCTCAACCCGCGCAAAGCGCCAGAGGTAACAACCTGTCCCCCGTCAACCAACTGGAACAGGGCCGCAACAGCCAGATAGGACACGGCCAGTTGCAATGGCACCTGGTTTTCAGGCAACAGCGGATCCAGATAAAACCCGACCAACACCTCGGGAATAAACCAGAAAGCCAGACAGGTCGTTCCCATAAAGCCGGTCCCCATGATAATCGAAACCCAGCCAGCCTTGCGAATGCCTTCACTTTTTTTAGCGCCATAGGCCAGACCAACCCGGATTGTCGCCGCCTGGCTGATCCCCAAGGGAATCATAAAAGCAATGGACGCACATTGCAGAGCGACAGCATGAGCTGCCAATTCATTGGTGCCCAGCCAGCCCATCAGCAGCGTTGCAGCAGCAAACAATCCCGTTTCGGCTGTCAGCATACACCCCACCGGCAATCCGATCCGGAAGATTTCAAAAAACCGGTTCCAGTCCGGCTTCCACAAACGGACAAGGATGGCATAGCGTTTAAAACGATGGTGGGTCAGAATATAACCCAGAGCAATCAGGAACATCACCGTATTAACAAAAGTTGTGCTGATCCCTGCCCCCATCAATTCCAATCGTGGAAAGCCCCAGTTGCCAAACATCAAGGCATAGTTCCCCAGTCCGTTGACCACAATTCCGGCCAGCGTGATGACAAGAATAACCTTGGTTTTACCCTGAGCAGAAAGCAGACAGCGCAAGACCAGAAACAGGAACGACGCAAAAAGATGCCAGATTGCATAGTGCACATAGACCTGTGCCATCCCTGAACTTTCTTCGGTCTGCCCGGCAAAAAGAAAAATGGCTTTTGTATTCCAGATCAAAGCCACCAGAAAAGCAGCGAGCAGAACAGAGACCCAGAAGCCCTGGCGGACAGTACGGCGGACAGACTTGAAATCTCTTGCACCGATTGCCTGCGCAATCATGGGGGCAACAGCTGAAACCAGGCCAATTCCAAACAGGTAAAAAGGGCTCATCAGACTGCTGGCCAGCGTTCCGGCAGCCAGAAATTTTGGGCCAAGCCACCCCATCATGATTACATCGGTTGTCACCAGTGCCATCTGCGCGACCTGGGCTATGACCAATGGCCAGGCGAGAACAAAGGTCGCCCTCAGCTCTTCTCCCCAACGCCAGACAGACGGCAAATTCTGGTCAGAAGCCTCTTCGGCCCTGTCCTCTGCAAGGTTGATCGACATGTACTGGATCCCAAAAAGAAAATCACCGATGGACGCAACCAAAAGCGGCTGTTCGCCATAGTGTCAGAATGAATATCAATCCACCCTAACGGGTAATCTCATAGTTGTATAGTGCACAAGAAAAAGCGGACACCATCCTGCCCTGCCCCGAAATACCAGAAACAGTGCAATACGGTTCTTTTTTTAAGACAGCAGAGCAACTCCTGGCCCAGCTGTCACCTGCAGTCAGGCAATAGAAGAAGAGGGTCGAGCGACACCTTGCCCCAATGCAGCAAGCGCCCGGTTAAAGATCCCCTCCGCATCCAGTCCGGCCTGAGCCAGCTGTGTTGCAGGGCTTTCATGATCAATGAAGACATCCGGCATACAGACAGGGCGAAACTTCAACCCCTTGTCAAAGAAACCTTCATTCGCCAGATAGTTTGATACCAACGAAGAAAATCCGCCAATGGAGCCTTCTTCAACCGTGAGCAAAACATCATGTTTATTTGCAAGATCACGGATAAGATCAACGTCCAGCGGCTTGGCAAAGCGGGCATCGGCCACCGTTGTAGTGTACCCTCTCGCGGCCAGCTTTTCTGCGGCCTTGAGGCAATCATCAAGGCGGGTTCCCAAAGCAAGAATTGCAACATGTTTGCCCTCGCGGATAACCCGGCCTTTCCCAATTTCCAGTACCGTTCCCCGCTCGGGCAACGCCATGCGACCTGTCGCCTCTCCCCGGGGGAACCGGATGGCACTTGGACGATCGTTGATCGTGGTCGAGGTCGCAACCATGTGCATCAGTTCCAGCTCGTCCGAGGGTGCCATCAACACCATATCCGGGATGCAGCCAAGATACGCCAGATCATAGCTTCCCTGATGCGTAACTCCATCGGCACCAACCATACCGGCACGATCGATAATAAAGCGCACGGGAAGGCTTTGAATAGCCACATCATGGATTACCTGGTCATAGGCACGCTGTAAAAAGGTCGAATAGATCGCCGCATAAGGTTTGTAGCCTTCACAGGCCATGCCCGCACAGAAAGTCACGCCATGCTGTTCGGCAATCCCGACATCAAAAGTCCGGTCCGGAAATTCCTCTTCAAAAAGATTGATTCCCGTACCAGACGGCATGGCTGCAGTCATCGCGACGATCTTGTCGTCTTCCCGGGCTTCCGCAATCAAGGCCTTGGCAAAAACGTTCTGATAAAGCGGCGCCTTGGGGGGGGATTTTTCCTGCTTGCCACTAACCACATCAAATTTCGACACGCCGTGGTATTTGTCGGCTGCCTTTTCCGCTGGTTCGTAGCCTTTGCCCTTTTGAGTTACCGCATGAATCAGGACCGGACCGTCGTAATTACAGTCCCGGACATTTTTAAGCACGGGCAGCAGATGGGAAAAGTCGTGACCATCGATCGGGCCAATATAGAAGAAACCCAGTTCCTCGAATAGCGTACCACCTGTCAGAAATCCGCGGGCATATTCTTCTGCCCTTTTGGCTGCAGTTTCCAGTCGTGGCGGTAACTTGCTGATAATCTCTTTGGCCATATGCCGCATCGACTGATAGGGCTTGGCCGAAATCAGACGCGACAGATAAGCACTCAAAGCCCCGACCGGCGGAGCAATGGACATGTCATTATCGTTCAGGATCACAATCAGGCGCGAATTCATTGCTCCGGCATTGTTCATGGCCTCATAGGCCATGCCCGCCGTCATAGATCCATCACCGATCACGGAAATCACATTGTTGTCTTTGCCCGCCAGATCACGCGCAACAGCATACCCAAGGCCAGCTGAAATCGACGTAGAACTGTGCGCCGCACCAAAAGGATCGTAGATGCTTTCCTTGCGGGTGGTAAAACCGGACAATCCGCCCCCCTGACGCAGAGTACCAATACGGTCACGGCGCTCGGTCAGGATCTTGTGCGGGTAACACTGATGTCCGACGTCCCAGATCAACTTGTCATCGGGGGTATTGAAAACATGATGGATGGCAACTGTCAGCTCGACAACGCCCAGACCAGCTCCGAGGTGACCGCCGGTACGCGACACCGCGTTAATCATGTCCAGACGCAGTTCCTCAGCCAGTTGCGGCAATTGGCTTTCTTCCAGCGTACGCAAATCTGCCGGGTTCTTGACCGTATCCAGCAGAGGGGTCTGGCGATTGTGACCGTACTGACTCACCCTACTCTCCATCACTTCTGTTTCCAGTTCCCTAACGGGCTTTCATTCTCTGTATCTCTGGCAGCCAATCTCACACTATACGCCGGGTTTCCCCATCGGGTCGAGCGAGGCTTACACCCGGAAGCAAAAAAACTTACGACCTACGTTCCAGTACAAATGTGGCAATCTCGCGCAGTAACTGCGCCTTTCCTGAGAAAATATCAAGTCTCGATTTTGCCGAGACAACCAGCTCTTCTGCTCTGACACGGGCTTTTTCCAGACCAAGTTGCCCGACAAAAGTTGCTTTTCCAGCGTCAGAATCAACTCCTGTAGGCTTCCCGGTTTCCTCTGGAGTTGCCTCATGATCCAGTAGATCGTCAACAATCTGGAATGCCAGCCCCAGATCTTCCGCATAAAGACGCAGAGCGGTTCTTTCTTCTCTTTGCGCCTGGCCCAGGATCGCTCCAGCCTCACAGGCATAACGAATAAGCGCCCCGGTTTTCAAAGCCTGAAGCCTTGTGATCCCGGCGAGATCCAATTTCGCCCGATCAGGAGAAAGGTCAATCATCTGACCACCAACCATACCTTTGGCTCCAGCCGCCGTCGCAAGCTCGGTGATCAATTCAAGGCGAACTTGCGCATCGGGATGGCTCTCAGGCGAGGCCAGAACAGTAAAAGCTTCTGTCAACAAACCATCGCCAGCCAGGATTGCTGTGGCATCGTTCCATTTCCGGTGGACCGTTGCTCTTCCCCGGCGCAAATCGCTGTCATCCATGGCGGGAAGGTCATCATGCACCAGGCTGTAGCAGTGCACCATCTCCAGTGCTGCCGCCGCCTGTAGAGCCCGGGAGGGATCAACACCGAACAGGGCAGCACTTTCCATAACCAGAAAGGGTCGCAAACGTTTCCCGCCCCCAAGGGCAGAATAACGCATGGCCTCAACGACCTCCCCTTCTGCAGTGGATACGGAAGGAAGAAGTCTTTCAAGGTGCGCTTCAACAGCGTTCGCACAACGGCTCAGGGCCTGTGTAATATCCTGCATGGAAGTCAGATCTCCGGCTGACGGACGTCGTTATGCCACTTCGAAAGGTTCAGTCTGTGGCTCACCATCCGGTCCCATGGTGATCTTCTCAATCTTTTCCTGGGCTTCGCGTAATTTACTTTCGCAATGCGCCTTCAGCTTGGCACCACGATCATAAGCCTCGATCGCCTCATCCAGTTTACCTTCTCCCTGCTCAAGCCGACCAACGATCGTTTTGAGTTCGGCAAGAGCTTCTTCAAAACTCATGCTTTTGATATCGGCGGGACTGGCTTTGGATTGCGAAACGTCGGTCATGGGAACCTCAACTGTTAATTCTTGCGGCACTCTACGTTGTCAGTTTGCATCAGACAAGACCCGGCCCCTGCTGGAAAGAGTATATTTCCCCTCCCTCTCATCCGAAGCCTCACAGCGCCGTTCTAATCTGCTGCATTCATCAAGGCCATGATGTGAAGGGCAACAGAGCGGGACAAAGCATCCGTATTGTAGCCCCCTTCAAGGATCGAGACCAAACGCCGTTCACAAAGCTCATCTGCCAGCTCGACAATCCGCCGCGAGACCCAGCCAAAATCCTCGTCTTCCAGATTGAGAGAGGCAAGCGGGTCCTCCCTGTGCCCATCAAACCCTGCCGACACAATAATCAGGCCAGGCTTGAAGTTCTGTACAGCCGGAAAAATATGATCGTCCATCGCCTTGCGAAATTCATAGGAGCCTCCCCCCGAAGGCAGAGGACAATTAAGGATATTGTTGGCAACGCCCGTTTCCCCAACACTCCCGGTTCCCGGGAAAAGAGGCGATTCATGGCTAGAACCGTAAAACATATTGGGATCATCCCAGAGGATATCCTGGGTTCCGTTACCGTGATGGACATCAAAATCGATCACAGCAACCCTCTCAACACCATGTTCATATCGCGCCTGATAGGCTCCAAGGGCCGGGTTACAAAACAGACAGAACCCCATAGCCCGATGCCGCTCGGCATGGTGTCCAGGTGGACGACTGAGACAAAAGGCATTATCCACATCCTTGTTCATGACAGCGTCAACCGCCGCACAAATTCCCCCTGCAGCTCGAAGGGCTGCCTCTCCCGAGTGCTTACAGACCACCGTGTCCCCATCAAGTGCCACATACCCCGTTGCAGGGATCGCCCGCAGAACCTCACTCACGTGCTCTTCTGTATGTGCCCAATGGAGCTTCCCGCGTTCGATTTCTGGAGATTCTCGACGGTCCAGTTCGTCGAATACAGGCTCGGACAAAGCCCGCATGATTGCCTCAAATCGGTGAGGTGATTCCGGATGGTGAATGCCAGGATCATGCAGTTGACTGGCGGCATGGCTGAAAAGCGCAGTGGTCATTTGGTTTCCTCCGGATAGGTAACACCAAACCAGCATTTGCGAGTATTCCTGGCTGGTCGCTATCATTTCGGTCTAACCCGCCCCGATACTCCACAGGTCAGCGAAATAATCTCATTATTTTTACAAAACACCGACGGATAATTTTATTTTTCTCGTTCAACAGCAGAATCAAACAAACATGTTTTCTTGAAAAAGGATGACATTTCTATAATCATAGCGAGACTTTTCCTCTGGCGATACCTTCTGGTATGCTACACCAAACAAACGGCAGCGTATAATAGTACAGCTGCCGCTATTTTTTCCGCTTTGCACCATAGAGTCGGGGTCTCCCCGGTCTTTGGCGTTTGGCAAGAGTTTCACCAAAGACCCTATTTCGGTTTGATATGATTTCAGGAGGCCGTTTTGCGCCAGCTCTTTGCACCTTTTACCCTTGTCGCCGCTTTGGGTTTGATGGTTCCTACATTCACCGTTTATGCCCAGCAGGATGCCCTTGTCGGTGTTGACGAAGTGCGTACAGAGCAGATGAAACAGACTGTACCGGTAATCGGGAGACTCGTCGCACGACAAACCGGGAATGTTGCTGCCAAAATTGCCGGACCTGTAGAAGACTTCAAAGTCGAGATTGGCGACAAGGTCACAACCGATCAGGTGATTGCCCTGTTAAATTCAGCAACCCTTCGTGCTGATCGGGATCTTGCTGCCAGCGAGGTCAAGGCTGCGCAAAGCCGCCTCGGCACGTTTCAGGCCCGCCTGATACTGGCAGACCAGGAACTAAAGCGGCTGGAAAAACTCCGCTCATCTGCCGCCTTTAATAAATCCCGATATGAAGATGCTGTTCAGAACAGCGCCATCGCCAAAGCTGAGGTTTCACAATCCCGGGCTGATATCGAAACAGCCAAGGCCCGTCTTCGCCGGGCTGAAATCAACTTGAGCTACACTGAAATCAAAGCCCCCTATGACGGGGTAATTCTCAGCCGGGAAACCGAAATAGGCTCTTATGTCCAGACGGGTGATCCTGTCGTTACCCTGTTGTCACGCAACAGCCTTGAGATCGAGGTCGAGGTGCCTTCCCAAAGATTGATCGCCCTAAAAGAGGGCATGGAATTCAGTATAAGCCTTAGCGATGGTACGCCTTTGCAGGCAATGATCAGGGCGATCCTGCCGCGGGAGAACCCCCTGACACGCACGAGGCCTGTCAGGCTCTCTGCCGATTTGCCGAACAAAGACACTCTTGCCGATAACCAGAGTATTACGCTTCTGGTCCCGGCGGGACCCGAGCGGGACGCGGTTACGGTGCACAAAGATGCTGTCATTCAAAGCCCCAATGGACCAATGGTCTATTTAAACGTGGACGGGAAAGCACAACCCCGCCCGGTCCAGCTTGGTCAGCAGATCGGAGAGCGGATCGAAGTTGTCTATGGCCTCATGGCAGGGGATCTGGTTGTCACCCGGGGGAATGAACGTCTTTTCCCGGGAATGTCTTTGCAGATTAACGGCAATGCCCCGGCTGAAGCTGCTCCGGTTACAGAAGAACAGGCCGAGAAAAACGGGGAGGCTTCCTGATGAACCTGATCAAGGTTTCCATCGAACGACCCATAGCGATCATTTCTGCCGTCATCATGGTGGTTCTCTTTGGTGCCGTCGCCCTGCAGATGATCCCGATTCAGCTCACCCCGGATGTCAATCGTCCGGTGATCACCATCCGGACAAACTGGCCTGGAGCCGCGCCAGCAGAAGTTGAACGCCAGATTGTCAACGAACAGGAAGAAAAGCTCAAAGGCCTCGAAAATCTCCACACCATGACCAGTGAGTCAGAATTTGGCCAGGGACGGATTTCGTTGGAATTCAATGTCGGGACAGATATGGGCAAAGCCCTTCTTCTGACGGCGAACAGGCTGGACCGCGTCAGCGGTTACCCGGATGAGGCTGATGAACCTACCCTTGATACAGCAGGTTCAGAAGACAGCCCGATTGCCTGGTTTATTCTGACCCGCCAGAAAGGGAACACCACACCGATTTATCACTACGGTGACTTCGTCGAAGACATCATAAAAGACCGGATAGAACGCGTTCAAGGTGTCAGTGGAGTCAACATCTATGGCGGCAGTGAGCAGGAAATCGAAGTTGTAATCCAGCCACCGCTTCTTGCCCGCTACGGGCTGACCACCGCTTCGGTTGTTTCGACCCTGCGCCAGGCCAGCGCGTCCGTTTCCGCTGGAGATGTGGACGAAGGCAAACGCCGTTACATCGTTCGAACCGAAGGGGAACTCAATACAGTCGAAGCGATCAGGCAGGTTGTTCTGCGGAGCGTACAGGACCCCTTTACCGGTGGAGTATCCAGGGTCACTGTGGGGGACATTGCCCAGGTTGGCTTTAATTACAAGGAACCGACATCCAACATCAGAATGTTTGGTGATGCTGCCCTGGCCTTCAATGCCACCCGCGAAACCGGGGCAAACGTCATTGAGACCATGAACGGTATCTATGAAGCGCTTGAAGAACTCAACAGCAGCGCCGTTCCTCAGGCAGGATTGAAACTTCAACAGGTGTATGATGAAACCATCTACATTACCTCAGCCATAGATCTGGTACAGCAAAACATCTGGTATGGCGGCCTTCTCGCAGCAGTCATCCTGTTGATTTTCCTCCGCTCCGTCAGGGCCACAATCATTATCTCCATGGCTATTCCGGTCTCTGTCGTGGGCTCTTTCGTGGCGATGGCTGTCCTCGGCCGGTCCATCAATGTTATTTCTCTGGCAGGTCTGGCCTTTGCTGTGGGGATGGTCGTCGATGCAGCAATTGTTGTTCTGGAAAATATTTTCCGCTTGAAGGAACAGGGAAAATCACCTGCTGTCGCAGCCTATCAGGGAGCACAGCAGGTCTGGGGAGCAATTCTGGTCTCCGCCCTGACAACCGTAATGGTCTTTATCCCTATTCTGGTCATGGAACTGGAAGTCGGGCAGCTTTTCCGGGATATCGCCGTTGCAATCTCGGTATCCGTGGTTCTGTCTCTTGTCGTATCGATTACGGTTATTCCCGCACTTTCGCGGCGGTTCCTTCGTGAACATGACACCGATGGGAGCGACACCGTAAAACGCATTCCTCTTCCCGGGATAGATCAGTTCGGCACCGGGTTTGTTTCTTTCATCATGGCATCACAGGCGCTGGTGGTTCGACAGAAACTGGTTGCAGTTGCCCTTGTCAGCACAGTCACAGTCATTGCAGCCTTGGGAACCTGGCAGTTTTTACCCAAGCTGGAATACTTGCCAGAAGGGAACAGGAACCTCGTCTTTGGAGTGATTATCCCTCCACCCGGCTATAACCTCGACACAATGACCTCTATCGCAAAAGAAGTCGAAAATTCTGTACGTCATCTCTGGGCGACTGAAACCGGACCTGAATCTGATCCCGGTGCTCCTCCAAAAATGGAACGTTTCTTTTTTGTTGCGACCCAATCGAATACATTTCTCGGAGCCACAGCCATTGATGGCAGCCGGGTTGCAGAACTGATACCGGTTTTGCAGGAACCGGTTTTCAAGGAACCGGGAACCTTTGGCTTTATCAACCAGCCCTCACTCTTTGGGCGAGGTATTGGTGGTGGCCGAAAAATTGACCTCGACATCTCCGGCTCTGACCTTAATCAGATCCTGAATGTTGCCGGGCAAGCGACAGGCAAGATTTTCGCCGTTTTCCCCAAGGAAGCCGGAAACCAGTTTCGCCCGAGACCAGGCCTAGAGCTCGGCGCTCCGGAGGTCAGGGTCTTGCCTGACCGTGTTCGCCTCGCCGACAACGGGGTGTCTGTCAATGAACTGGGAACAGCAATTGATGTCTTTAACGACGGCCTGCGTGTTGATGAAGTGACCGTTGGCAGTAAAAGACTGGATCTGACCCTGAAAGGTCCGAAAGACAGTGTGACCCAGACACAGGGCATCGCAAGTCTGCCCGTCGTCACATCAGAAGGTCTTATTGTCCCGGCTTCCAGCCTGGCTGAAATTATCCTGACCGCCGGACCAACCGAGATCCGTCATCGCGAACGCCTGAGGACCATTACCCTTGAAATCCGGCCAGCCGCGGGCATTCCGCTGGAAGAAGCACTCGAAACCCTTCAAAGAGACGTTATCGCCCCTCTGGAAGCTGCAGGTCTGCCTAGCGACATCAAAATAAGCCTCAGTGGTACTGCAGACAATCTGGCACAGACCTGGGATGCCATGATCGTCAATCTGCTCTTGGCTATTGTCATTGTTTATCTGGTAATGGCTGTTCTCTTCGAAAGCTTTTTCTATCCCCTGATTATCCTGCTTGCTGTGCCGCTGGCCACAGCAGGCGGGGTTGCCGGACTGGCTTTCCTTAACAGCTTTGTTTTCCAACCGCTCGACATGCTGACCCTTTTGGGATTTGTCATTCTCGTCGGGATCGTCGTCAACAATGCCATTCTCGTGGTGCATCAGACACTCTATCATCTGCGGGAGGAAAACATGCCGGCACAGGAAGCCATTCTCGAAGCCACACGCAACCGCATCAGGCCGATCTTCATGTCGACCCTGACATCCGTTGTCGGGATGTTGCCACTGGTTCTGGTTCCCGGCGCGGGATCAGAGCTTTATCGGGGCCTGGGCTCTGTTGTTGTTGGCGGTCTGTCGCTTTCTGCTGTGCTCACACTGCTGATTATTCCTCCCATGCTGTCTCTGATGGAAGGCACCCTGGAAAGGGATCGCAAACGCAGCAAGGAACTGAAATCACGGCCGGGACTGACGGCTGAAGCAGCAGAATAGTCATCACAATCTCCTTTGTGACGTAGCGAAAAAAATGGCCCTCGCGGGATTCCGTGAGGGCCATTTTTATTTAGCCATTTTATTTACAGGCAGAGATTTGTGGCCAGAGATTTGTAGCGTTCAGTTTTTCCTGATGCGAAAAACCATCACATCATCCTCCCTGACCTCAGAAGACAACAACTCGTCCCCTGTGGTCTCGCAGAAATTTTTAAAATCCAGCAAAGCACTTGGATCTGTCGCATGGATCACCAGCTCATCACCCGCAACAAGGGGCTTCATCGCTTTCCGGGCCCGTAAAACCGGGATGGGGCATTTGAGCCCGGTTGCATCAAGAAAATGTTCCGCCATGCTCAGAGATCCTTTTGCCTGTAAGTAAAGCCGAAGGCCACGGTAAGCAACCAGCCCAGAATAAAAAGGCTGCCTCCAACCGGAATATAGGGGCCGTTAAGCGACAGATCGCACAGTGCCTTGAGAAACAGTCCTCCGCTAAAGAACAGCAAACCCAGAGAGAAACAACCACTGGCAATAGTTCGTGCCCGGGAACATCCTGAGCCGGCAGCGCCCAAGGCCGTCAAAGCCAGCAATGCCAAGGCATGAACTAAACCATATAAACTCCCGGTCTGGGCCCAGAGCACCCGCAGTTCGTCTCCTTCAAAGCCATGAGCAGCATAAGCGCCAACCGCAACAGATCCAGCCCCCCAAAGTGCTGCATAGATAATCCAGAATTTCAGCCAGAACCTTGTTGACCCGCTCATCATCATATTTTTCCTGCTTTTGCTCAGACACCAGAATTCATAGAGACAGAAAGAACCACCTGTTATCGCTTCACATCTTGCTTGTCAGCCTGTTTTGCTGCAGTCACCAGCGGAACCAGAGCAGCAAAGATAAAGAACATCACAAACCAGCGATTTTGCCAGATACCATATCCCAGCAAGGCAATGATGAAGAGAGAAACCATCATCGCCTGTATTGCAGGATCATCATCCAGTCCTTTTTTCTTCAACTGGACAAAAAGCGTCCAGATGATCAGACAAACCAGCAACACGCCGATCACGCCAAGTTCCAGCCAGACCTGCAAAGCGAAATTATGCGGATGTAACGAAATAATCCGGCCACCAAGGGCTCGGGTTGTTCCATCCGGCCGCGTATGGACATAATTCTCCACCCCGTTATTGGGATAATCTCGCGCACTGTCAAACCCGGACCCGATCAGTGGATGATCAATAATCTGGCTCCCGACAAAATCCCAGATAAAGAACCGATGCTTGGCCGAAAACGGGATGGACTGCGAGGATTCAGGACCATAGAGGGGTTCAACTTTCTGCACAATCAACGGCATAAGCAGAATGGAGCCCGTCATCAGCACCGGGAGCAGCCAGAACCCGAGGCGTGGTTTTAGAAAAAACATCAAATACCAGATCCCGCCCAGGATCACGGCAAGCAAAGAGCTTTCACTCGGGGCAAAATAAAGCACCCCGATTGGTAGCAAAGGGAGGATGCCCCGTAACAGCCGCGGCAGAGACGAACTATAGATGGCAAACAGCGCCCAGCAGGCAATACCCAGGAAACTTGCCCCTCGATTAAAGCGGGACAGATTCATTGCCTCATCAAGTGTCTTGCCTTTCGCCAACTTGGTAAGCGGTGCAGAAAGATTTGATTCAACCAGCAACAACACCGCCCCCAGGATACAGCCCCAGAGCAAAGCCTTTGCATATTGTTTTTTCACCGCGGCAGATTGCTTCTCGACCGCAGATATCAACAGAAGTCCGCCCAGCGTCAGTGCCAGTAAACGCAACGACAGCAGGAAGGAGTTTTCCGGATTGATCGCCCAGACAGTAGAAAGGCCAACCCAGCCAAAAAAGCCGATCAGCAGCGCAAGCTGTAACCTGCTCAGGCGCGGAAGCTCTCGTGTCTCATAAAAGTGGATCGCAGTCGTGGCGACAGCAACAATCCCGACAAGAGGTACGAGGGCGTTTGAGCTGAATACACTTAGGCTGGGAATCAGAAAAAAAAATAATCTCAGGAAAGGGCCGTTCATAGAAACAACAACTTGGAATAAATGAATTGGAAAAACACCTATAGACGGCTTTGCCGTTACTGTACAGAACCCCTCGTCATCAACACCCACATCGCTGACGGCAAAAGCTGATCGTTACGACGGTTTTTCAAAACAGCTCATCGCCAACTGAACATTGCCGTCTGTTAAACTCTGCT
This sequence comes from Kiloniella laminariae, assembly GCF_027214005.1. Classification (GTDB taxonomy): domain Bacteria; phylum Pseudomonadota; class Alphaproteobacteria; order Kiloniellales; family Kiloniellaceae; genus Kiloniella; species Kiloniella laminariae_A. Next base: position 219,752 of record NZ_JAPWGY010000001.1, on the reverse strand, counting down.
TATATTCAAAAACAGTCTTCTGAATTCAAGAGCCCTCTGTCATGCCAAATTTTGATTCACACCTGCTGACGACACCAGCTGTTCTGGCTGCAGAGATGGCAAGGTTACCCCGTGAAGGCGCCGTTGCTTTCCCGCTGGTTGATGCCGAAGGTTGCCAGAAAATGCTGATGGCAACAGAAGGTCTCTCTTTCAGGGATGGAACGCCGGTTGTCGGCTCTCCCGGCAATGAGGTGACACAGGATTTCAGAATCTGCATGAATTTTAACGAAGCCTCCGCGCTGGACGACTATCAACAGAGTTTTGAAAAACAGCTCAATCAGGCTTTCCAGCTCATGCAACCTCAGCCCTACCCAACACCTTTCAGCTTCAATGACCGGGCAGTGCTCCACTACAGCAAGGGCTCTACAGGGATCTCCCCTCATCGGGATCTGGTGTTTTTTGAGGCTGTGATCGCCATCCTTACCCTGAAAGGCGGAGCCGGATTTTATATCTGCGATGATCGGGAGAAAACCAACGCCCGGCGCATGAATGCCGAAGCAGGCGTTATGATCCTGATGCGCGGCAAGAACTTTGCCGGGTTACCAGATCGCCCGTACCATTATGTCGAAGGCATCACCCGGGACCGGGTCGGCTATGGCCTGCGCTATAATGTTCGGGAACCTGAAGAAAAGGCCCGCTGATGCCGGGGTTGCCATCTTGAGTATCTGGCCAGATACAGCATTCCCCATTCCTGCTGTGCATAGCAGATAAAAGCCTTCCTCCCTTTGCCTCAAGAGCAGAGTTCTGCTACCAATCGCCAGAATTCCACCAAAGTGTATTCCTTCCCTTTTCTGTATCGGCAGGATGCAAGGCTGGTAACAGGACAAGAGTAAATGAAAACCGACCTTTTTGATTTCGACCTGCCGCGTGAGGTTATTGCTCAACGCCCGGCAGACCCTCGCGACATGGCCAAGCTCCTGTCCGTTGGCGCCGCTTTCGAAGATCATCATATGATCAATCTGCCAGACCTTGTTCAACCTGGCGACCTTCTGGTCTTCAACGACACCAAAGTTATCCCTGCCCGCCTGAAAGGCAAAAGAGGAGAAGCCGGGATTGAGGTCACCCTGCACAAACAGGAGCCGCCTTCAGAAAAAGGAGGAGCCCGCTGGTGGACCTTTGCCAAGCCAGCAAAGAAACTCCGGCCTGACGATGTCGTACGCTTTGCCGATGGCTTCAGCGCAACTGTCGAAAACAAACTTGATGGCGGAGAGGTCCTGCTCTCTTTTGATCTGCCGCCGGAGGAACTCTATCCCTATCTCGAACAATACGGCAAGATGCCCCTGCCCCCCTATATCCAGCGGGAAGCAGGCTCTGACCAGCACGATGCAGAAGATTACCAGACCCGCTTTGCCCGTCATAAGGGCGCGGTTGCGGCCCCAACAGCCAGCCTGCATTATACAGACCGGCTCATGCAGGCGCTGGAGGAACGGGGAATAGAGCACCTGACCCTGACACTGCATGTTGGCGCCGGGACATTCCTGCCGGTCAAGGTCGATGATATCCGCGATCACAAGATGCACAGCGAGATTGGTCACATTACCCCAGAAGCAGCAGAAAAGATCAATGCTGTGAAGGCACGGGGCGGGCGTATCATTGCCGTTGGAACCACGGCTCTACGGTTGTTGGAAAGTGCTTCCGAAGAAGATGGCACACTCAAACCCTTTGACGGCGAAACCGATATCTTTATCAGCCCCGGGTATCGTTTCAGGATTGTCGATCTGCTTCTGACCAATTTTCATCTGCCCCGCTCCACCCTTTTCATGCTGGTATCCGCCTTTGCCGGGCTGGACCGCATGCGAGCGGCCTATCAATATGCCATGGATAATGGTTATCGTTTTTACTCCTACGGAGACTGCAGCCTGTTGCAGCGTGAGGACCGTCTATGAATACTCCAGCCCCAAAATTCGGCTATGAACTGAAAGCTACCGAAGGCAAAGCCCGCCGCGGCGAAGTCACCACTGCACACGGAACCTTCCAGACTCCGGCCTTTATGACTGTAGGAACCGCCGGAACGGTGAAGGGGCTTACCCCGGATCAACTGCGCCTTACCGGGGCAGAGGTCGTGCTGGGCAATACATATCATCTGATGCTGCGTCCAACTGCTGAACTGGTCGCCCGTCATGGAGGCCTGCACAAGTTCATGAACTGGCCGCATCCCATTTTGACGGATTCCGGCGGCTATCAGGTCATGTCCCTGTCGGGATTGCGCAAAATTACGGAAGAGGGTGTAAAATTCCAGTCTCATATCGACGGCAGCAAACACAATCTGACACCTGAACGCTCGATGGAAATCCAGGATCTGCTGGATTCCAACATCACGATGGTTCTGGACGAATGCACGCCTTATCCCGCAACACACAAAGAAGCCGCAGATTCAATGCGGCGTTCCATGCGTTGGGCCGAACGTTGCCGCAAGGCCTTCCGGAATCGTGACGGGTATGGTTTGTTCGGAATCGTTCAGGGTTCAACCTATGAAGACCTGCGCAAGGAATCAGCCGAAGCCCTCATTGATATCGGCTTTGAAGGTTATGCTGTTGGCGGGCTCGCTGTTGGAGAAGGACAGGAAGTCATGTTCGAGGTTCTCGATCATACTGTCCCGCATCTGCCAGAAGACAAACCCCGCTATCTGATGGGTGTGGGGAAACCCGCCGACCTGGTTGGGGCCGTGGCCCGTGGTATTGACATGTTTGACTGTGTTCTGCCAACCCGGTCCGGCCGTAATGCGCAGGGCTTCACACGTCGTGGGGCCATCAACATGCGTAACAAGCGCCATCAGGATGATCATCGCCCCATAGATGACCAGTGCAGCTGTATGGCTTGTACTCAATTCAGCAGAGCCTACTTGCGCCACCTGTTCATCGCCAAGGAAATGCTTGGCCCCGTGTTGTTGACCATTCACAACCTGGCTTATTATCAGGAGCTGATGGCGGGGATGCGCGAGGCCATTGCAGCTGGAACCTTTGCAGCCTTTCAGGAGGAATTTTATCGTCTCCAGGCCGGAGGTGATATAGAACCTCTGGATTAATATCAGCGGTGTAATATTGCGGCTCAATCACCTATGATAAAATAATCAAACCATCTTCAGATCATCCCACAACTGCCACACAGGAGGAGGTTTAACATGAAAAAAAAATCTCCTCCGCCCCTTATCACTGATCCGGCTGCCGCCATCCGCGAGCAGGCTCTGTCGCTCAAATTTGATGCCGTCGGCTTTTCCCCCGCCGAAATCAATGAACAGACCAAAGAAAACCTGCGCACCTTTCTGGCCAGGGGATACCATGGTGATATGGGCTGGATGGAAAACCGTCTTGAATGGCGCGAGAACCCGACCGCCATGTGGGAAGACGCAAAAAGCATTATCGTTCTCGGCGTCAACTACGGTCCGTCCGAACCTCCCCTGGCGAATCTCGCCTATGACGAACGGGGCAACATTTCAGTCTATGCCCGAAACAGGGATTACCATGACTTCATCAAAAAAAGACTGAAAGCCCTGGCCCGCTGGATGGTCGAGAACCTGGGATGTCAGGTCAAGGTTTTCGTCGATACAGCCCCGGTTCTGGAAAAGGTCGCCGCTGCCCAGTCCGGCATTGGCTGGCAGGGAAAGAACACCCATCTGGTTTCACGCGAACATGGATCATGGCTGTTCCTCGGCGAAATTTATACCGACCTCGACCTCAAGCCAGAGCAAAAAGAAGAAGATCACTGTGGCACCTGCAACCGCTGCCTGACCGTCTGTCCGACGGATGCTTTCCCGGCCCCCTATGTTCTTGATGCAAAACGCTGCATTTCTTATCTCACGATAGAATATCACGGACACATAGCCAGGGAGTTTCGTGCCCCCATGGGCAATCGGATTTATGGTTGTGACGATTGCATCGCCGTATGCCCCTGGAACAAATTCGCCGAACCCACCAGTGAAGAGAACGTCTATCCCCGGATTGAACTCACCGCCCCCCGTCTGGCAGATCTTGCCGAACTGGACGATGCAGGCTTTCGCCAGATTTTCTCTGGGTCACCGGTCAAAAGGATAGGGCGGGATCGTTTTATCCGGAATGTTCTGATCGGTCTGGGGAATTGTGGTGATGCCGCAATTACACCAAGAATAACCCCTCTGTTGTCCGATCCCTCCCCCTATGTCAGAGCTATGGCTGTCTGGGCGTTGGGACGTCTTCAGGACCACAAAGATTTTTCAGCACTGCGCCATCAACATCTCTCTGGCGAAACAGATCCCGATGTCGTTGAAGAGTGGAAAAACCCTCAGCTTCCGACCGAGGAACGTTTGGGCCCTTTGGGATAACAGACAAAAGAAACCTTGGCCCCCTGAAACATCGGGCATCCATTCCAGAGCAAATCTTCCCCGCGGGGTTCCAGCCGACCAGTTCCACAGATTTCCCGCGCAAACTCAAGAACCTGTTGCGGTGTATTAAGCTGACTACCGTAACAGACACCAAATCCCCAGGGACTGTACTCATTTTTGCCATACGTCTGAATACTTTGCTCTACGACTGTCTGAACCTTTCGCGAAGCGTCTACCTTGATGGGTTCATTTGCACAGGCACTGACCAGGAGCAAAGCGCCACTCACAAATAAAAGTCTTTTCAAGCAGACAGAAAAAAGAGAATTTTTGAACATCATATGGCTTCTGGACATGGCTTGTTTTCCTGCTTTTTCTGTCTTCTGCCAAGTTGCGAAACCACGATGCCGATAAAGATGACCAGCAGTGCAATAAAAGCTTCGGCATCATACCGTTCAGACAGAAACAGGTATCCCCAAAACATTCCCGCAACAGGGACAATATAGTTGTTCAAGGCAGTATAGGTCGCCCCGACGGTCGACAGAAGGTAATAAAGAATCGTATAGGCGATTGCTGTCGAGATGACGGCAAGAGCCAGGAGCGCGAGAAGACTGCGCCCGGATGGCTCCAGCTGCAATGGTGCTTCCAGGACAAAAGCCAGCGGCAAGGCCATCAAAGAGGCCAGCAGAAGGATAGAGGCACCGTTTACCAACGGATCCTGTTTAGTCAACCCACTCTTGCGCGCGTAAACAGAGGTAATACCGTAACAGAATGAAGCAACAGCGACAGCCAGTTGTCCCAATACGGAATCGCCCAGACCACGTAATGCCTCTGGTCCCACCAGCAAAATCACTCCGGCAAAACCGATAGAGGTTCCAGCAAGTTTTGGCAGGGATAGTTTCTCGTCATCCGTCCAGAAATGGGCAACCACCAGTGTTGAAAGTGGGATGATTGCCATCAAAATTGCAGCAAGCCCGGATTCTATATGTAATTCGCCCCAGGAGATCAGAATAAAGGGCAGAATATTACCCGAGATTGCAACGACAGCGTATTTTCGCCAGATACTTATTCCTGTAGGAATTTTTTTTCTTAAAGCAAAAACCAAGGCAGCCATCACAAGAAAAGCCAGGAGCAGGCGAAAGGCTGTCAAGGTAACAGGGGTAATGCTTTCAAGGGAAATTTTGATAAAGAGAAAAGAACTTCCCCAAATCGCCCCCAACAGAAGCAGTAATATATATTGGTGCAATTCAGGTTTTTGTGGCGACATCTCTTGAGAGCATTCCAGAAAGTTGTGGCATCGCCCGCCAACCGGGCGGGCGTCACTGTTCCAAGAAAATTACCCAGATGCAATCGTTAACTGGAAAACAAGCGTTTGCCTCAAAACAAACCGAAAAAAGTAGACTCCAGATTATCTGTATCACCCAGCCTGTTCAGCTGCATTCTGCGAGTCTATATTGGTTTTTGCTTCGTTACTGATAACCTTGAGCTGATCAACATGTGAAGAAAGAGACTGGACGATCGCCCCGATTTCAGTCGTTGCCTGGCTGGTTTGACCGGCCAGTTGCTTGACTTCTCCGGCAACAACAGCAAACCCCTTACCAGCATCTCCTGCCCGGGCAGCTTCGATTGTGGCGTTAAGGGCAAGCAAATTTGTCTGACGCGCGATGGCATCAATCTGCTGGGCAACCTGACCAACCTTTTCGATTTCGATACCAAGCTGAGCAATTTCTTCAAAAATCTTTGTAATACTCTTTTCGAAAATACTGGTGTTTGAATTCATAATCTATAGCTCCCGTTGATCAGGATTAAAGTGATAACAACCATGCCCTTAACACCAGATTAACCAACGTCGAAAATTTGATAAATCTGCATTTATTTTTCGCGTGCCCCTCAAAATTGATTAGCTTCATCAAAAAAGCGGCGGGCAATCAGATTAAAAGAACACAAAAACCCGCAGGAAGCGATAATTTCAGTGATTACGCTATCTGAAGGTTGATAGACATCGACTTTACAATCTATGCTCTACATTGCTCTGGCTTTTACCGGGGTACTATTCACCTTTATTTAAGGGGATAGTGTTATCTTCAGCGTCTGAACCAGACAAATAAATCCGCTCGCAGGAGCAATTAAAGAAAAATCTTTGATCGAGAGGGTGTGGGTCTCGGAGTGATTTTAAATATACGCAACTCCATCTGCGGCAAGCTGCTGTCGATATACATTCCTTTGATCAGCATCAGCCTGTTGCTGCTGTTTACCGTTCTCGAAAGCCGGAATATTCACAAGCTGAATTCCGAACTGGGAACTCGCCTGGAAAAGATGGTGGATATACAGGGAACGGCGCTGTCGACCCCCGTATGGAACTATGACCTTGATTCCATTCAGGCAACTCTGCTTGCCCTTTCCCGAAATCCTGAGTTTCACTCAGCACAGGTTTATGATACCGACGGACTTGTTCTCGCAGAACTCACCAGCGAGACAGCCAGTACGATCGAGGCCGCCCTGACCCGGGAAACGGCGATAAAACACAACTCGTTTGACCGTCTGGAAACCATCGGGTCCGTCAAAGTCAGTTTTCACGATGCGCTGATCTCTGCAGAAATCAGAGAACGCCTGATCTTTGATGGTCTCGTGATGGTCGTCACCATCCTGGTACTATCAGCCCTTACTTTTCTCGGCGCAAACTCCTATATCGGGGTTCCACTCAAGCTTCTCCTTGAATCAATCCAGACAGAAAAACAGCACAAGAATCGCGCCGCTGTTAACTGGACATCAAACGACGAACTTGGCGCAGTGGTTACAGCATACAACGATCTGCTCCAGAAACAGTCTGCTTATGAAGCGGCAGTTAAGGCCAGTGAGTTGAGAGCCAAACGCTCCGAAGCCCAGCTCACCCAGGCGATCGAAACCATGTCTGAGGGCTTTGCCCTTTATGATCAGGACGACAAACTGGTTCTGTGTAACAGCAACTACCGGAATATTTCAGCCAAACGGGCCCGGATCATTACCCTTGGCTCCCGCTTTGAAGACATCATTCGCGAGCTGGTCTATGCCGGGGATTTTGTCGGCACAGAGGGGCATGAAGAAGAGTTCATCCGGGAAACCTATAACAGTCACAAATCCCTGCAGGAACGGATGATCCTGCACCTGAGTAACGGCACCTGGCTGCAATACAATCACCGGCAAACTCCCGCCCGTGAAATCGTGGTTCTCGCCACCGACATCACCCCTTTGAAAAATCAGGAACGGGAAATCCGCCGGGCCAAGGAAATTGCCGATCAGGCCAATACCGCAAAATCACAGTTTCTTGCCAATATGAGCCACGAACTGCGCACGCCGCTCAACGCAATCCTTGGTTTCTCTGAAATCATGAAAAGTGAACTTATGGGGCCGCTTGGATCGCAACACTACAAATCCTATTGTCAGGACATCCATTCCTCAGGAACACACCTGCTGGATCTGATCAATGACATTCTGGATCTTTCCAAGATCGAAGCCGGCGCTTTTGAACTCCATGACGAGACAGTGGATCTTACCCAGACGGCTCGTGCAGCACACAAACTTGTCGTCGGCCAGTCCTCTTCAGATCATGTCCCTGTCACCCTGAACATGACCCTGGATCTGCCTTACGTGAAAGCAGATCTCCGGGCGGTAAAACAGATCTTGCTCAACCTGCTTTCCAACGCGGTCAAGTTCACCCCCCAAGGTGGCGAAGTTGTTCTTTCCGCAGAGGAAAACTCTGATGGCAGCCTTTCCATCGCGGTCAAGGATACCGGGATCGGTATCCCCTCACATGAACTAGAACGGATTCTGGAGCCATTTATCCGGGCAGACACCCCCATGACCAGAGCCTTTGAAGGTACTGGCTTGGGCCTCCCGCTGGTTAAATCCCTGATGGAGCAGCACGGCGGCACCCTGAAGCTGGAGAGCAAAATCAACAAGGGAACAACCGCGACCATAACCTTCCCGGCCAACCGGGTTCTCAAAAACGAGGGCAACCCGATTCGGGAGGGCAAGTCAGCCCTGACCCGGGTCTGATCCTGCGCCCTGTAATTACTTCTCGACGTTCTTCTGCCGAATACTGAAAGGGCCCGTAACATATGTTACGGGCCCTTTCAGTATTGTGATTTGTTTCAACAGCTCCTAAGCAGAGTAACGATACTCGCTCATCGCATCCAGCAACCAGTCCACCAGATACTCTGCAAACGAGGGCCGGACAAACATGCGGAAAACAGGTTTGTCATCCAGCATCTGCAAAATGACCGGCGCCTTGGCAACACGGGTCTGGACAACCTGTCCCGGGACAAAGGACTGAGGGTCCATATCCAGACGACAGCTCTTCTTCATCACGTTACGGGCCTGGGCACCGCTGAGCTCCAGTGTGGTCCGGTTACCGGAAACATCGATAACTGCCACGTGTTGTCCCGACAGGGCATCACGCAGTTTGGCAACCAGATCGTTCTGGGCATCAACCGGGCCAATAATCTGCCACTCATCCGGGCTGAGCCAGAAAATGGTCAGATCCCCTTTTGTGACATAGCTGTTCGGTGTGGTTGGCACAGCCAGCCCTGTGACTGACTTGACCCCGGCAACAAACTTCTTGTCGTCGCTATTGCCTCGAATATTGACCTGAGCCAGAAATGGAATTTCTGTCAGAACAACGCCGTTGTCACCCGTGACTGAACCGTTGACCATAGCTTCTGCTTTGTTGGCGATGATACTGCGGCGGAAATTATCAACCATCACGACGTTCCCCTTTCTGATCATAGAAAACCGGGCTGACAATTTTGACCTTTGTCACCTTGCCGCGGTCGTGCGCATAGATCCACTGCCCCATCCTGTTATGACCATCCTTGACCATAGCCATGGCAATGGAATGATCCAGGTTCGGGCTCCAATAAGCCGACGTCACATGGCCGACCATCGGTGCCGGTGTCGGATTGACCCGTTCATAGGTAAGCTGGGCACCCTCGGTCAGAACCTCTTTCGGGTTCTCTGTCATCAGACCAACAAGCTGTTTGCGGTCAGGCCGTTTGGTATCCTCGCGTACAAAGGAGCGGCGTCCGATGAAATCGCTTTTGCTTTTGGCAATGATCCAGTCCATCCCCAGATCCTGGGGTGTCTGGGTGCCATCGGTATCCTGACCGATAATGACAAAACCCTTTTCTGCACGAAGGACGTGCATGGTCTCGGTACCATAAGGAGTGATGTCGTACTTTGCTCCCAACTCCATACATTTTTCCCACATATGAAGCCCGTGCCAGTTCCGCACGTTGATCTCGTAGGAAAGATCTCCGGTAAAGGAAATACGGAAGACCCTTGCAGGTACTCCGGCAACTTCGCCTTCGCGCCAGGTCATGAAGGGGAACGCCTCGTTGGAGAAGTCCATCTCCGGCGCCAGCTCTTCCATAAGCGCGCGGGCTTTTGGCCCACCGATAGAAAGTGTCGACCATTCTTCTGTCACGGACGTACAGTAGACTTCAAGGTCAGGCCACTCGGTCTGCAGGTATTCCTCGAGCCAGTCAAGAACCCCGGCAGCCCCCCCTGTGGTGGTCGTCATGTGGAAGTGATTTTCCCCCAGTCTGGAAGTCACACCGTCATCAAAGACCATTCCGTCTTCCTTGAGCATAAAGCCGTAACGGCAGGAACCCACCGGAAGCTTCAGCCAGGCGTTGGTGTAGATCATGTTCAGGAACTGTGCTGCATCTTTGCCCTGAATATCGATCTTGCCGAGTGTAGAGGCGTCAAGGATGCCGACACCATCACGCAGGGCCTTGCTCTCGCGGGTCACGGCTGCATGCATGTCTTCCCCGGCCTTCGGGTAATACCAGGCGCGTTGCCACTGACCTACAGGTTCAAAGGTTGCCCCGTGCTCAAGATGCCAGCTGTACATAGGCGTCCGTCGGACAGGATCAGCCAGATCACCGTTGATTCCCCGCCCGGCCAGAGCACCAAAGGTGACTGGTGTATAAGGAGGACGGAAAGTGGTTGTCCCAACCTGCGGAATTGCCTTGCCCAGCTGTGCCGAGAGAATAGCCAGACCATTTACGTTGGAGAGTTTCCCCTGATCCGTCGCCATACCCGTCGTGGTAAAACGCTTCATATGTTCGACAGAGTGCATCCCCTCACGCGCCGCCAGCATAATATCAGCAGCGGTCACATCGTGCTGATAATCGACGAAGTGTTTGCGCGGTCCCTGCCCCACCGGATGGTCCGTTGGCACAACCCAGATCGCCTTGAGCGGCTTCTCGGCAACAACAACAGCTTTCGGCGCGGCAGGAGCTTTCCCCTTGCCAAAACCGCTATCCTGGGCAGCAAGCGCCCCGGCAGTCATGCCCTCTTCCAGAGCCGACTGAAGGTCAAAGGTTCCTTTACAGGCCCCGACAGTCCGTTCTTTCTGGGAAGAAATATTTGGCAGGAAGCAGGCTTTTTCCTCGTCGTAACGCAGTTTCCCGATTGACTGGGAGAAAAGGTGAACAGCGGGGTTCCACCCGCCAGACATCAGGATGGTATCACACTCGATCCGGCGCTTTGCTCCGGTGATTTTCTCACCATCGGAAGAAATCTGGGCGATCTCGATTGCCTTCAGACGCTTGCGTCCTTCTGTGGCAACGATCCCTGCCCCCGTAACAACCTCAATACCTTTTTGACGTGCCGTGTTTGGCAGCTCACCATCGGCAACTTCACGCAGATCGACAACCAGTGGAATTGCCATTCCCGCATCGACGAGATCAATAGCAACCTTGTAAGCACTGTCATTGTTGGTGAATACAACACCGCGTTTACCTGGCAAAGCACCATACCTGTTGGCATAGGCCTGACCGGAAGCCGCCAGCATGATACCGGGACGATCGTTATCGGCAAAAACCAGAGGACGTTCATGAGACCCCGTCGCCAGAACAACCTGCTTGGCGCGGAAATGCCAGACACGGTGGCGTGCCAGCTCCGGTTTTGCCCCAGGACCGAAATGATCCGTCCGACGCTCGTGAACCGTAATGTAGTTGTGGTCGTAATACCCGAAGGCATTTGCCCGTTTCAACAGGCGGACGTTGTCCATGGCTTCCAGTTCGGCAACAGCAGAAGCCACCCACTCAAGTGCAGGGCGACCATCAATAATTTCCTTGCTGTTGAGCAGGGAACCACCGAATTCCACCTGTTCATCACAGAGCACCACACGGGCACCGGATTTCCCGGCGGCCAGGGCCGCTGCCAGACCGGCAGGCCCGGCCCCGATAACCATGACTTCACAGAACTCGTTCATGTGATCATAGGTGTCCGGATCTTTTTCCCGTGGCAAAACCCCGAGCCCGGCCATCCGGCGGATCATCGGTTCGTAAACCGTCATCCACATGGACTTGGGATCCATAAAGGTTTTGTAATAGAAACCCGCCACGAACAGACGTGATGCCAGACCGTTCACAGCCAGAACATCAAAATTGACACTCGGCCAGCAGTTGACTGATTTGGCGATCAGCCCTTCATAGAGCTCGATCTGGGTTGCGCGCAGGTTTGGTTCGCTACGAGGCCCTGTTTCCAGCTGGATGATCGCATTTGGTTCTTCTGATCCACAGGTCAAAATACCCCGTGGACGGTGTGTCTTGAAGCTTCGTCCAACCAGATGAACACCATTAGCCACAAGCGCCGAGGCGAGAGTATCTCCCTCTGCTCCACGGTAGGCTTTACCATTGAAGGTAAAGTTGATCACTTTGGAACGGTCTACTCGGGTTCCTTGTGATGTACGGAATTTTTCGGTCATCACGCGCCCTCTTTCTTGTCAGCAGCCGTTTTTCTGGCTGGCTTTTTGGCCTCAGAAGGTGCCGGCGATTTTGCGGAAGCCTTTGCTGCGGCTTTCACAGGTGCAGTCGCATCCGGCAAATCAAGTTTCTCACCTGCTTTGTAGACAGCGACAATTTCGTTGGTCACTGTGTTACGCGCAACGTTAAACCAGCGGCGACATCCGTCAGAATGAACCCACCGTTCGCGATGAACACCTTTGGTATTCGTCCGCATGAAGACGTATTCAGCCCATTCAGCATCCGTCAGCTCATCAGGATTTTCTGGCCGGGCGATATGCGCCTCGCCGCCATAGTGGTATTCGGTTTCGTCGCGTTCACCACACCAGGGACATTTGATATAAAGCATCGAAAAAACTCCTTAGTGAGCTACACCGGCAGCGCCGTGTTCATCAACCAGCGCACCTGTTATAAAGCGATCGATTGAGAAAGGCGCATTGAGAGGATGCGGCTCATCCTTGGCAATCGTATGGGCATAACAGAAACCGGAGCCCGGTGTTGCCTTGAAGCCACCAGTTCCCCAACCTGCATTGACATAGAGGTTCTTAACTGGTGTTTTGCCAACGATCGGCGAGGCATCCGGACAGGTATCAACAATACCACCCCAGGAACGCATCAGACGTGTCCGGCTGAACAGCGGGAAAAGCTCCATAGCTGCAGCCAACTGGTTCTCAATCACATGCAATGATCCGCGCTGGCTGTAGCCGACATAGGGATCGATCCCCGCACCCATGACCAGTTCGCCCTTGTCTGACTGGGACACATAGACATGTACCGCGTTCGACATGACTACACAGTCGATAACAGGCTTCATTGGTTCGGACACAAGCGCCTGCAACGGATGGGATTCAATCGGCAAGCGGATCCCGGCCATTTCAGCCACTACTGAAGTATGTCCGGCACAGGCCATGGCAACTTTCTTTGCCTTGATCTCACCCCGGCTTGTACGCACGCCCTTGATCACACCGCCTTCGACCACCAGCCCCTGAACTTCACAGTTCTGGATCACATCAACGCCCATGGCATCAGCCCCACGGGCATAACCCCAGGCCACAGCATCGTGGCGGGCAGTGCCGCCCCGGCGCTGCAGGGTCGCACCCAAAACAGGATAACGGCTGTTTTTCGAGATATTGATAATCGGACAGAATTCTTTGACCTGTTCGGCATTGAGCCACTCGGCGTCAATCCCGTTCAGGTTATTCGCATTCACACGGCGAACCGATTCACGAACATCCCCCAGATTATGCGCAAGGTTCATCACCCCGCGTTGGGAGAACATCACGTTGTAGTTCAGCTCCTGGGACAGGTTCTCCCAAAGCTTCATGGCGTTTTCATAAAACAGACCAGACTCATCCCAAAGATAGTTGGAACGCACAATCGTCGTATTCCGACCTGTGTTCCCCCCACCGAGCCAGCCCTTTTCGATCACGGCAACATTTGTAATGCCATGTTCCTTGGCAAGGTAATAGGCCGTAGCCAAACCGTGACCACCAGCACCAATAATGACGACATCATATTCCGGTTTTGGTTCCGGGCTGCGCCATTGACTGGGCCAGTTCTGATGCCAGCTCATGGCATTGCGGGCCAGGCTGAAAATCGAAAAACGGGACATGCCGTCAATACTCCTCTGTTAGTTGTCGGTATCCTACGCCGAGTTGAACCTCGCGACCATGTACAACGAAGACAAGATGATTGAATACTTGCGACATTCTGTTACCCTGTCTGTCTGATAGCGACCCTAAATATCCTCTTGTTCAATCAAGTCAGAAAAAGGCCTGAGAGCCAGTGAATACAACCGTGAACAAAAACAAACTCCCGCCTGAAGCTCCAGTACAGAGCCTTGACAAGAAGATTTCCCTAAGTGTCGCATTTATACTCCTGCCCAACTTCACCCTGACACCATTCTCATCCGTAATTGATGTTCTGCGCCTTGCTGCAGATGAAGGAGATTTCAGCCGGCCACTGAAGTGCCGCTGGTCACTGATCAGTCCAAAACCGGGAAAACCTGTCAAATCCAGTTGCGGAATAGAAATTACCCCAACACAGGATATAGCAGATTTGGGCCAGTACGACTATCTCGTCGTGGTTGGCGGCCTTCTGCACAAGGGTCCCCAGGCTGATGCCGAAACCATTAAGGTCCTGCAACAGGCTGCCGCACTTGGCGTCAGCATCGTTGGCCTTTGTACTGGCAGCTTTGCCATGATCCGTGCCGGCCTGATGAACGGGCGAAGATGTTGTGTCAGCTGGTACCACCACAACGATTTCCTTGAGGAATTCAGCGATGTAAAACCGGTGGCCGACCAGATGTACGTGATCGATGGCAAGCGCATTACCTGTGCAGGCGGCGCTGGCGCGCTGGATCTTGCTGCCTGGCTGGTCGAACGCCATCTGGGCAAGGCCATTGCCCAGAAAAGCCTGCGCATCCTGCTGGTCGAAAAAGTTCGCTCGGCCAATGCCCCCCAGCCCCAGCCACCAACCATCAAGCTCTCGCGCAATGACAGGGTTAGAAAAGCTGTGCTGACCATGGAACAGAATATGAGCACGCCGCTTTCTGTCGAGGACATTGCCCGACGGGTAAATATCTCCAAACGGCAGCTGGAGCGGATTTTCAGCGAACACCTCAACATGAGCCCGCAAGCCTGTTACCGTGAACTCAGATTACGCTATGGTCTTTGGCAATTGCTGAACACGGAAAAGGCAATCAGCGACATCGCCGCCGATTGCGGATTTTCTGATGCCTCACATTTTTCCCGCCACTTCAGCAAGACCTTTAAACGCCCCCCCTCCTCCATCCGGAGCGCCCCCGACGAAGGGCAGGAAATTCTCCGCGCGCTGGTCGAGGAAGGCATATAAGAGAGGCAGGCCGCTGCTCGGCTCGTTCCCCCTTGCAACAAAAAACAGGCCCTCTAGAGGGCCTGTTTTTTGTTAGTCGCTATCCAGCAGATTATATCTTCTGGAACGATCAGGAAATAATCCCGCGGATGCGGTCTGAACGACGACGCAAGATCTCCACTGTTGCCAGCATAATAACCGAAAAGGTAATCAGAATGGTCGCAACGGCGAGAATGGTCGGGCTGATCTGCTCGCGAATACCGGACCACATCTGCATTGGAATGGTCCGTTGCTCGACCCCGGCAATAAAGATCGCCACGATAACTTCATCAAAAGATGTCATCAGGGCAAAAAGCGCCCCTGAAATCACGCCCGTCATAATCAGCGGCATGGTGATCTTGAAGAAGGTATAGGTCGGTGTCGCGCCCAGATTGGCCGCAGCTTTGACCAGATTGTGATCAAACCCGCTGAGTGTTGCTGTCACCGTGATAACAACAAACGGCGTTCCCAACGCAGTGTGCGCAAGAATAAGTCCCAGATAGCTCTGGGAAATCCCCAGCGAGGAATAGAAAAAGAACATCCCTGCAGCAGCGATAATCAACGGCACGATCATCGGGGAAATCAAAAGCCCCATAATAAGGCCCTTGTAAGGTAGCTCAGAACGACTCAACCCCAAAGCCGCAAGTGTCCCAAGAGAGGCAGCAAGAAACGTGGAGAAGAAAGCGACAATGACAGAGTTCTTGATTGATTCCAGCCAGCGGTCACTGGTGAGAAATTCCTCATACCAACGGGTTGAGTAAGCATCAGGATCGAGGGTCAACATCCCCTGGGTAAAGCTGAAATAGGGTTCAGCATTAAACGACAGCGGTACAATCACAAGGATCGGCGCAATCAGAAAAATAAACACGGCCGCACAGAAAACGCGAAAGGCATAATACCATGTACGTTCGAGTGGGCCAGCATAGGAAGGAACAGCCATATCTCTTACCCCAGCTTGACGTTGTTAACACCGACAAAGCGGCTATAGAGACCATAGATACCCATCACCAGAACCAATAGCATCACACCCAGAGCCGCAGCCATTCCCCAGTTCAGAGAGCCCTGCATATGATAGGCGATCAGGTTACCGATAAACTGTCCGGACTGGCCACCAACCAGAGCCGGAGTGATGTAATACCCGATGGCAAGAATGAAAACCAGAATGGCCCCAGCAGAAATCCCCGGTATCGTTTGGGGTAAATAGACCTGCCAGAAAGCCGTCCAAGGATTAGCGCCCAGTGATCGGGCTGCTCTCAGATAACTCGGAGGTACTGTTTTCATTACAGAGTAAAGCGGCAGGATCATGAAGGGCAACAGGATATGGGTCATCGCAATCACGGTTCCCAAAGCATTATAGATCATCTGCAGCCGCTGTTCATCCGCAATGATACCCAGCCAGACCAGCAAATCATTCAAGATACCTTGGGATTGCAACATCGCAATCCAGGAGCTTGTTCTGACCAGAAGTGATGTCCAGAACGGCAGCAGCACCAGAATCATCAGAACGTTTGCTTTTTTGACCGGCAAAGATGCAAGGAAGTAGGAAACCGGATAGCCCAAAAGAACCGTCATAGCTGTGATCAGCATGGACATCCACAGCGTGCGCCAAAACAGCTTCAGATAAATCTGCTGGTTTTCCGGCACAAAAGACACTTCACCATCAGGGGAGGTTTCCATGTCGAGCGCAGCTACATAATAAGACGTCGTGTAAGGAGAACTTAAGCGTTTGATAACTTTCCAGTTATCAATATCAGCCCAGTCTTTATCGGCCTCGATTAGCGCTTCTTTATATGGCGGTTCTATACGGGAAATCTTTCGCGCTGATCCCATGATCAGACTGCGCATGCCACTGCTCTCGTAATTCAAGCGCGTGGCAGCCTTACCAATTTCCTTGCTCTCTCGACCCGCAATCAGGTCCTGAGCTAGCGCGGCAAATATCGCTTCGTCTGGCAGCTCTTGACCATCCCAATCCTGAAGGGCTGCAGAAGTCAAAGGCATGTATTCGTTGACTTGAGGATCTTCCACACTCCGGATCAGCATGTTGCCAATCGGCGCGACAAAAGTTACCAAAATAAACACGACAAGAGGAGCTACGAGCAGGCACGCTCTAACCTTGTTCCGAAAGAGGGAACGATGTAGGTCAGCCTTGAGTCTCTTCTGTTCTTCCGGGCTCAGATCACCCGAGGCATCGACTGTTATTGCCATGAATTTTTCCCAGACGCACCTCGTTTGCAAACCCTCTTATATAAAGGGTCTGTACAAGGTTTTTTTCTCCTGACAGATATCAGGAATCATTAAATCAGCTGTCTTGTATAATACGGTTGAGGGAGCCCGAAGGCTCCCTCCCGTAAACTGGCTTATTGAGCCAACCAAGCGTTGAAACGCTCTTTCAGATCATCGCCGTTATCTGCCCAGAATGCAGCATCCTTCTTGATTGGTGTCTTGAAGTTGGCTGGATTTGTTGGCATATGCGGGTTCATGTCCACACCGGTAGAAATGTGTGTGGAAATCAACGGAGCAGAAGACTTACGAGCTGGACCATAGGAGATGTATTTCGCCTGGTCAGCAAGGCGCTGTGTATCTGTGGAGAAACGCAGGTAGTCCATCGCAGCTTTTTTGTTTGGTGCGTTCTTTGGAACAACCCAACCATCAAGCTCGAACATCTGACCGTCCCAGATAATGGTGAACGGCTGGTTTTCAACAACCTGCGCGTTGAAGATACGGCCATTGTATGCAGAAGCGATTGTTACTTCGCCATCAGCAAGAAGCTGTGGTGGCTGTGCACCAGCTTCCCACCAGATAACAGAGTCCTTGATGGTGTCAAGTTTGGCAAAAGCACGGTCAACACCTTCGGGTGTATCAAGAACTTCATATACCTTGTCGTAAGGAACACCATCAGCAACCAGAGCCCACTCGAGGTTCGCAGCTGGAATTTTCTCCAGCGAGCGTTTTCCCGGGAACTTTTCAAGATCAAACACATCAGCAATTGTCTGAGGAGCTCCATCCGGGAAAGCAGTGTTGTTATACGCAAAAAGAGTTGCGTATACGATTGTCGGAACAAAACAGCCTGTCAAAGAACCGGCAACAAAATCGTCCAGCGGTGCGGAACCATCTGCACCCTGTTCCAGATCATTGTTGTAATCGATCTCTTCTGCAATGCCTTCGTCACAAGCTGTCAGGGCATCGCCTTCGAGGATGTCAACAATATCCCAGGTGCCATTACCAGCTTCAGCCTGGGCACGCATCCCGGCGAGAGCGTTTCCGGACTTGTCTTCGTCAAGAACAGTAATGCCAGTTTTTGCAGTGAAAGGATCACTGTAAGCGCCACGCTGGCTGGCAGTGTATGCACCACCCCAGGATACAACAGTGATGCTTTCAGCAGCCTGAGCAACCGTTGCAACAGCAACGGAACCCAGGATGATTGCAGTGGAAAGTTTCAAACTATTCTTCATTCGTATATGCCTCCCTAAGGCTTTGTGACCATGTGTCAAAAACACGTTGGTATCTTCCGCCAAAACCGGCGAGAAGATGGTCGATTGTCAGGCATCAAGTGCCCGACAGTCATCAATACTCCAGCCGACAGGAATAGTGTCGCCTTTGGCGAGACCTTTTTTGTCGGAGGAATTTGGAACCTTGACGATAAAATCATTATGACCGCAGATATTCATGCGGACGCGGATATGATCACCAAGATAAATAACTTCTTCGGCCAGGCCAGAGAACATGTTCTGACACTGCCCATCTACAGGATTGAGGAACACACGTTCCGGGCGCAAGGACAGGGTTGTTCCATGACCAGCACCATCCGTGTTGATATCAAGCGCCTTTACCCGATCGCCATTATCAAGGACGACTTCGCAAATGCCACCAGCCACAGCATCAACCCGGCCTGTCAGCGTGTTGTTTTCCCCGATAAACTGGGCAACAAAAGCGTTCTCGGGTTTTTCATAAAGCTCAGTTGGTGGTGCCAGTTGCTGGATCCGACCATCTTCGAACACCGCAATCCGGTTCGACATGGTCAGGGCTTCGGACTGATCATGCGTCACATAGACAACCGTTACACCCAGACGCTCATGAATATGCTTGATTTCATACTGCATCTGTTCACGCAGATTTTTATCAAGTGCCCCAAGAGGCTCATCCATCAGCACCAGATCCGGTTCAAAGACCAGTGCACGAGCCACAGCCACGCGCTGTTGCTGTCCACCGGAAAGCTGCGCTGGACGGCGGTTGCCGAACACACCCAGCTCGACCATATCAAGCGCTTTTTGAACGCGTTCCTTAACCTCGGCCTTGCCCATCTTGCGCACCTGAAGCGGAAACGCCAGATTTTCAGCAACTGTCATGTGGGGGAACAAGGCGTAGTTCTGGAACACCATGCCGATACCTCTTTTATGAGGTGCCACATTATTAATGGATCGGCCGTTGAGAAAGATGTCACCATGTGTTGCGGTTTCAAATCCGGCAAGCATCATCAGTGAAGTCGTTTTGCCAGACCCGGAAGGGCCAAGCATCGTTAGGAATTCGCCTCGTGGGATATCGACATTCAGGTCTTTAACAACCAGATTGACGCCGTCGTAACTCTTTTGGACCCCATCAAAGCGCACAAACGCCTCGCTGGATACGGGACTCGTCATTGCGCTTTCGCCTCGCTACCTGTTCAAAATTAGCTCGCAGTGCGCGAATTATTAATTGCACACCATTAGAAACACTTATTCCTTTAAAATCAAGCGCCGCCAAAAACACAGGGCACAGTTTTTCAGGAAAAGCGTTCCTAAAACTCGTCTTTTTTAAGGCTGGATCTTGGAAAAAATAAACCTGCTCATGACCTGCCTCCATAAGTCAGCGCGACTTCGAGGTCGCGCATGTTTTTATAATTCTTTAATCGAATAAAAACCGTCAGCCTCTGTTCGGGCTTTCATAGCGACCGCCCTTCTTTGCGAGAGCTGATCTGATCCTTAATCGACTTAGTACTGCCATAACCACTCTCACGATGACCGATGTTCTCGCAAGTGTCATGAACGGATGTGACATTAACATGAATAATTGAGACAAATCGACCAAAATTTTATCGATCTGCGACACAATCAACTTTTGAAACGAACCTATGTAAAATAAAATAAGTTACACCCCAGCATTACCGCCACTCTCACGATAGCTCCCCAAAAGAGTTACAGCCGTGAACTGAGAATCGCAGTGCAGAATTAAGTCCGACCTTTATGTTCATTCCCTATCCGGCAAGATCTTTCCCGGGTTCAATATCCCCTTTGGGTCCAGCGCCATTTTTACCCGACGCATAACCCCGACAGCACCTTCACCGTGCTCCCTCACCAGATATTTTCTTTTTCCCAAGCCGACACCATGCTCCCCCGTGCAGGTCCCACCAAGATCAATTGCCATCTCGACCATGGCCGTATTCACCCTTGCTGCCCGTGCCATTTCTTCCTGATTGTCTGTATCAACAACAAAAAGCACATGAAAATTCCCGTCACCAACATGACCGACCATCGGCGCAATCAGATGCGCCTCTTCAATCAGTCGACGGGTTTCCAGAATTGCTTCGGCGAGACGGGAAACAGGCACACAGACGTCTGTCGGCCAACCCCGGCATCCTGCTCTGAGATTAATCGCCGCATAGAAGGCATCGTGCCTGGCCTGCCAGAGCCGGTTGCGATCTTCAGGGCGGCTGGCCCACTGAAAATCACCCCCTCCGTACTCCTGGGCAATTTCCCCAACACGTGTTGCCTGTTCTTTCACGGCATCCTCAGACCCGTGGAATTCAAAAAACAATGTCGGTGCAACGGGATAATCAAGCTTTGAATAACGATTAACCGCATCCATTTGCACAGCATCCAGTAATTCAATCCGCGCCACAGGAATTCCGGACTGGATCGTCAACATAACCGTGTTGACCGCGGCTTCCAGATCGTCAAAAGAACAAACAGCCGAGGAGATAGCTTCAGGAATGTCATATAGCTTGAGCTGAAGCTCGGTAATGATTCCCAGTGTCCCTTCAGAGCCAACCATCAGCCGGGTCAAGTCGTAACCAGCAGAAGATTTCCGCGCCCGCCCACCAGTCCTGATAACCTCGCCATCCGCAAGCACCACCGTCAGGCCCAGGACATTGTCCCGCATGGTTCCATAACGCACTGCATTTGTGCCCGAAGCACGGGTCGCCGCCATGCCGCCCAGCGAGGCATCAGCACCCGGATCGATCGGAAAGAACAATCCGGTATCCCTCAGATACTGGTTGAGCTGTTTTCGGGTAACACCGGCCTGAACCCGGCAATCCAGATCCTCACCATTCGTCTCGAGGATCTCTGCCATCTCGGATAGATCAAGACAAAGTCCACCAGCAACAGCTGCCGTATGCCCTTCAAGAGATGTTCCTGTTCCAAAAGGCACCACAGGACAGTCATAGGCATGACAAAGCTGCATAATAGTCGAGACTTCTTCCGTCGTACGGGCAAAAGCAACAGCTTCCGGCGGCATTCCCGGATGATGCGCTTCTCCCTGCCCGTGACGCTCACAGATTGCTGTCGATAGATTCAGGCGCTCGCCAAGAAGTTTAGTCAAAGCATCCTGCAAAACAGGTGTAAGGCGGGGGAAAACAGTCATAGGGCACATCCACTAAGGAAATTTTGTCTGATTTTTCTGGACACTATCTGATCATAAGATAACCCTCTCATGCTGGCGAAGATCGGCGTAAAGTGCAAGCAGGCAAACGGTGATACCTTGATCTTGCCCAAGGTGACAGGCAGGATGCGCAGGAAATATCTGAGCCCTGATTATCCCGGAACGGTGCCTTGCGCGAAACTGACCTCTACCCGCCTCTCAAAGCCTATCTTGAACGCCAGGGTTATGAGGTAAAGTCGGAAATCCGGGGCTGCGATGTGGTCGCCCGTCGTGGCGATGAACCTCCGGTGGTGATTGAAATAAAAACCGGAATTACACTCCCCCTGTTTTTACAGGGCATTGAGCGACAAAGTTTGAGCGACGATGTCTATCTCGCTTTTGCCGTTCCACATCGCCTCACAAAAAATAACCTCTGGTTTCGTTACAAAAAAGACATCATCAGACTTTGCCGCCGACTTGGACTGGGACTGATCACCGTTCGCATTAGTGAAAACCGCAGCCCGGATGTCGTCGTGCATCAGGACCCCGCCCCCTATGTTCCGAGAAAAAACAAACGTCGAAGCAGTTTGTTACTTCAGGAATTTGAGCGAAGGGTTGGAGATCCAAATCTTGGTGGCAGCAACCAGCGCCCGATTATCACGGCCTATCGGCAGGATGCCCTGCGGTGCGCTGCCTTTATCAAGCAGCAGGGGACAGCCAAAGTAGCGGATATCCGAAAAAATACAGCTGTCGAAAAAGCCTCCGCCATCCTGCAACGCGATGTTTACGGCTGGTTCCAACGCACAGACCGTGGCATCTACGGCCTTTCACCAAAAGGTGAAGAAGCCCTGACAATTTTTTCTGATGTCCTCGACGCATTGAGCTAAACTGTTCCCCGACGAACAAGGATCCGGGGAAAACAATCCGATGAAAACAGCCCGGCGCAACAACCTGTATTATAAACAGGCCAAGTATTTCTGTACGCCTTATTATAATCATTTTGATATAAGGAAGATCCGAAATGACCCGCAAAAAAGCCAGCGATTTCAACCAGGAACTGCTCAATCTTTATGACCACTACGCCCATGGCCTTATTGGCCGCCGGGAATTCATGGAAAGGGCGGTAAAATACTCTGTCGGCGGACTCACGGGTGCTGCCTTGCTCAAATCCCTTTCGCCTGACTATGCCCTGGCAAAACAGGTAGAGGAAAACGATCCGAGGATCACAGCCGAAACGATTGAATATGAATCTCCGGATGGGCACGGAAAAATCAAAGGTTATCTGGTTCGTCCGGTTGAGGGGGGCAAACGCGGCAGTGTCGTTGTCATCCACGAAAACCGCGGGCTTAACCCCTATATCGCAGATGTCGCAAGACGCGTGGCGATCGCAGGCTTCACGGCCCTCGCGCCGGATGGCCTCACCCCTCTGGGCGGTTACCCAGGCACAGATGAAGCGGGCAAGGAGCTCCAGAAGCAGCTCGATTCAGATAAACTCACCGAAGATTTCATCGCCGCCTACAACTTTCTGAAAGCAGACAAAAACTCCAATGGCAAGGTTGGCGCAGTTGGTTTCTGCTATGGCGGGGGCGTCTGTAACAAGATGGCTGTCCACCTGCCCGACATGAGTGCCAGCGTACCTTTCTACGGACGCCAGGTAAGCACAGAGGAAACAGCAAAAATCCAGGCTCCCCTGTTGCTGCACTATGCAGAGCTGGACACCCGTGTCAACGAGGGCTGGCCTGCCTATGAAGCAGCCTTGAAAGAAAACGGCAAGGACTACACAGCGCATATTTATGAAGGGGTCAATCACGGTTTCCACAACGACACCACCCCCAGATACGACGAAGCAGCTGCTGAGCTTGCCTGGAAGCGGACCATAGAATTCTTCACTGAGAAACTGGGCTAGCAAACAAAAAACAGCAAGAGGCACCCCTTTCCCCCCAAATCCAGGAAAGCGCTGCCTTTTCTGTCCCCTTTGATCCAGACCTTAGCCAGATCGGCTTTTTTCTGCCATCAGGCTGCCTTATTCAGGAGGCATGAAAAGATGATGATATCTTCTTTCTTTAAATGCCTCGGCGTTGTGGCAATCACCCTGATGTTGTTGCTGATCGGGCCGATTTTTGTCGTCTCCTCGGATGAAATTGATCTTTCCACGCCCTGGGGCAAAGCCAACCATGATCGCAGCGGTCTTGCGCCAGACCCAGCGACAACGCCCCAGGCTATCGTTCAGGTTTATGGCGCGCGGACCTTCAGCTGGCGCGGCGCCTTTGCCGTCCATACATGGATCGCGGTCAAACCGGAAAATGCAAAAAATTACACAAGACTGGAAGTCATCGGCTGGCGCAAACGGCGTGGCCTGCCTGTCACCGCTGCCACCGTCGGCTGGCCGGATCGAAACTGGTTTGGCTCCAGACCAGAGCTCTATTACGAGTTACATGGCTCTGCTGCAGAAAACATGATCCCGGCAATTCTGGAGGCCGCCCGGCAATACCCCTATCCTGATGAGTACGAAGCCTGGCCGGGGCCCAACTCCAATACCTTTACCGCTTTTGTCCTCAGGCGTATCCCCGAGATGACAGTCGACCTTCCCCCTACGGCCATTGGTAAAGACTATCTCGACAGCAGCAATCATTTTGTTGCCATGGCCCCCAGCAATACGGGTATACAGGTTTCTTTCTTCGGTCTGATCGGTGCAATTGCCTCAAAGGCTGAGGGCTTGGAAATAAATCTGCTTGGGCTGGGCTTTGGCCTTGACCCAGACAACCTTGCCCTGCGATTACCCGGTATCGGCAAGGTTGGATTTATCAAGGATACAATTCCGCTGCCAGAAAATATCAATCGACCGGAAAGCTAGAAGAAGTTTTGCCTGAAAGCCTGAAAACCAGAACAAATAGGGATCAGATATACCTTGCGGGATTGACTCCCCAGTCTGGGCAGGCTAGTGCAAAAAGACCAAAATCAAGGCCTTGCTTCCTGATCACAATCAAGCTCGGGAAAGCGTAAACAAACCAAGAGAATGTGCTGGACATGAGTATCTGGGGAAAAATAGTCGGGGGAGCTGCCGGTTTCGCCTTTGGTGGTCCAATCGGTGCCTTTCTTGGCGCATTGGCGGGGCATGCGGTTGACCGGATGCGCGCTGAAAACGAAGGCGGTCCCGATGGCCTCAAGGATGACGGAACCAAGCAGATTGCCTTTACAATCGGTGTGATTGTTCTTGGGGCCAAGATGGCCAAGGCTGATGGCGTCGTCACCAAGGATGAAGTCGCAGCCTTCAAACAGGTTTTCCGTATTCCACCAGAAGAAATGAAAAATGTCGGTCGCCTTTTTGACCGCGCCAGACAAGATGCCGGGGGATTTGAACCCTATGCAGAACAACTGAGCCGGACCTTCCGCGACAATCCCGCCGTGCTCGAGGAACTTCTCAACGGCCTGTTTCATATTGCAAAGGCTGATGGTACGGTTTCACCAGAAGAGATTCAGTACCTCCGCAGCGTCGCTGAAATTTTCGGTTTCAGTGAACAGCAGTGGGACCGCGTCAATGCCTCAAACGTCGGTGCCGATCAATCAGATCCCTTCCGTATCCTCGGGGTTCAAAGAAATGATAGCGATGCCGAGATCAAATCAGCCCATCGCCGTCTGGTTCTGGAAAATCACCCGGACCGCCTGGTCGCCCAGGGCATGCCCCAGGAGTTTGTTGATCTTGCCAACGAAAAACTGGCTGCGATTAATGCTGCTTACGACCAGATCAAACAACTCAGAAAATAGAACAACAGTAAAAAATGGCCCCTCCCTCACATCTCGTGGCACTGAACGGTGCCGCACTGCGTTTTGGCACAAAAACCCTTTTTCAAGAGCTGTCTTTTGGACTGGCACGCGGGGAAAAAGCCTGTCTTGTCGGGCGGAACGGCACGGGAAAATCCACCCTGCTGAAGATTATGGCCGGACAGCAGGAACTGGATAGCGGTCAACGCTTTCTTCAGCCTGGAATTACTGTTGCCTATCTGCCCCAGGACCCAGTATTCGAGCAAAACGCCACTGTCTTTGATCATGTCAAAGCCGGTCTCCGGCCAGATGCCGGTGAGGCTGATTACCTGGTCGATGCCATGCTGCACCACGTCCAGCTTCCCGGTGATAGATTGCTGCATGGACTTTCCGGTGGCGAAGGCCGAAGAGCAGCCCTGGCCCGGGCACTGATCAGTGAACCTGAAGTCCTGCTGATGGACGAGCCAACCAACCATCTGGATCTGCCAACCATCCAGTGGCTCGAAGAAGAACTCTCGCGTTTTCGCGGTGCCCTGATGGTTATCAGCCATGACCGCGCCTTCCTGAACCACCTGACCAAACAGACTTTCTGGCTGGACCGCGGCAGCATCTATCGTCTCGACAAGGGCTTCGAACACTACGAAGCCTGGGCCGAGGAACTGCGCGAAAAGGAAGAACAGGAACTCTATCGCCTGAAAAAACAAATTGCGCGCGAAGAACACTGGCTTCAGCGCGGTGTAACAGCCCGGCGCAAGCGTAATATGGGTCGTCTGCGCAATCTTCAGGACTTACGACAAAAGCGGTCCGAGTGGATGAAGGAAACCGGTTCAGCCAAGCTGGAACTGGAAACGCTCGATACCGGAGGCGACAAGGTTATTACCGCGGAGAATATCAGCAAGTCCTATCCCCTGAAAGACGGTGGGACGCGGGAAATTATCAAAAGTTTCAGCACCAAGATCAAACGTGGAGATCGTATCGGTATTGTCGGCCCCAACGGCGCTGGAAAGTCAACGCTGGTCAAGATGCTGGTTAATAAAATCGAACCGGACAGCGGAACGGTCAAGCTTGGCACCAACCTGACCATGCATTACTTCGACCAGAAACGGGAAGATCTGGACCCTAACAGCACTCTCTGGGAAACCATGGCGCCCGGTGGTGGCGATTCAATCATGGTCCGGGGGGTGCAAAAACATGTGGTCAGCTATCTGAAAGACTTCCTCTTTGACGAGGGGCAGGTACGCCAGCCCGTCTATACCCTGTCGGGTGGAGAAAAAAACCGCCTGTTGCTTGCGCGCATGTTTGCACAGGCAAGCAACCTTCTTGTTCTCGATGAGCCGACCAACGACCTCGACATGGACACGCTCGACCTGCTGGAAGAAGTGCTCGACGAGTACGAAGGCACACTGCTTCTCGTCAGCCATGACCGTGACTTCCTGGATCGTCTGGCCACAGCCATCTATGCCGTCGAAGGGGACGGAAGCGTGGTTGAATACGCTGGCGGATATAGCGACTATCGGCGTCAGAGAGCCCTCGGGAATGTTACTGATTCAGAATTAACCAAACAGTTCAGTAACGACAAGAATGCAAAGACAGCTAAAAAAGAAGCTGCGCCCAAAGGCAAAACCAGCGGCAAGCTCAGTTACAAGGAACAGCGCGAACTGGATGCCCTGCCCGAACAGCTTGAAAAGCTGGCTGCAGAAGTCCAGAAACTTGAAGGCGAAATGGCCGATCCCAAGCTTTACAGTAAAGATCCCGAAAGATTCCAGAAGGTCAGTGATCAGCTTGAGAAAACCTTGACCCGGCAAGCCGAAGCCGAAGAACGCTGGCTTGAGCTGGAAGAGAAGCAGGAAAGTTTTAAAATTTAGACACAGATTAAGGACCGGATGGAAAAACAGATCTTTTCGATCCTTTCTTCTGAACCGGGCAAAAGTAAGCAGATGACGGCAATCGAACAGGTTGACTCTATCGTAATTGGCGCAGGCGTGGTCGGCATGGCTTGCGCCCGCGCCCTTGCCCTGGCTGGCAGGGAAGTGATCGTAATTGAAAAAGAGTCCCTGCCCGGCACCGGAATATCAGCCCGTAACAGCGGTGTAATCCACGCCGGAATTTACTATCCCACCGGTAGCCTCAAGGCGCAGCTCTGCCTGCGTGGCAAAGATCTGTTATATGACTATTGTCAAAATCACGCCGTGCCTCATCGCCGTTGCGGCAAGCTGATTGTTGCCACATCAGCCACAGAAGAAACGGCTCTCGAGAACATTCGCAAGCTTGCCTGTGCCAATGGTGTCGATGATCTTCGTTATCTCTCGCAGAAGGAAGTCGCCGAACGCGAGCCCGCGTTAGTTGCGACAAAGACTCTGCTGTCTCCCTCGACCGGCATCGTTGATGTTCACAGCCTCATTCTTGCTTTTCAGGGGGACCTAGAAAATCACAGCGGGATGATCGCTTACAATACCCCGGTTCTGGGCGGCCGGGTTACAGATTCCGGTATTGTTCTGGAAACAGGGGGAGACAGCCCCATGGTTTTGCAGGCAAAGACCCTTATCAATGCTGCGGGATTGGGGGCAATGGCCCTTGCCCGCCAGTTAAAGGGGCTCCCGGAAAAATTTGTGCCCGAACTCTATTATGCCAAGGGTAATTATTTCAGCCTGCCGGGCAAACCACCGTTCCGGCATCTGATCTATCCCGTTCCTGAACAGGCCGGTCTGGGGGTTCACGTCACACTGGATCTTGAAGGGCAAGTTCGTTTCGGCCCGGATGTGGAGTGGGTCAGGGAACTTGACTACCCGGTCGATCCGGCCAGAGCTGCCCCTTTCTACGCAGCAATCAGGCGCTACTGGCCCGACTTGCCGGATAACGCACTGGCTCCAGATTACTCCGGCATTCGTCCCAAACTACAAGCTCCCGGAGAAGCAGCTGTCGATTTTATGATCCAGGGGCCTGCAACGCATGATGTTCCCGGATTGATCAACCTGTTTGGCATTGAGTCTCCGGGATTGACCTCGTCGATGGCAATTGCCGAAAATGTCCTCATGCAACTGGACCTGGGCTGAGCGAGCCAGAAAATCGGTTGGCTGTCTGCTTCTATTCGGCAGCTCCAGAACGGGGTACGTGAACAGCCGGATGAATCCCTGCAATTTACTCATTAATAGCTGGAACATCACCTGATCTCTCTTTCATCAAACCACTTTATTACAATAAGATAGTGACAATCCCCCTTGCACTTCAAACTGGGAATACTCATAATGGAGTGAGAATTTCTCATGTAATAATTTATGGTTTATCCGATGAACCGACAGCTCCCGCCCCTGAACGCCCTGAAAGCATTTGAGGCAGCAGCCAGACATCTGAGCTTCACGGAGGCCGCCGAAGAATTGCATGTCACCCAAGGAGCGATCAGTCGACAGATCAAGACCCTGGAGGAGCATTTCCAAAACCCCCTGTTCGAACGTCATCATCGCCGCCTCACCCTGACGGATGATGGTAAAAAACTGCTCCCGGTCCTAAACGAAATTTTTGACCGAATTCAGGCTATCTCGGATGAAATCAGAGGCGGTTCAGAAGACCTGACCATAAAGGTTCTCCCCTCCTTCGCCATACGCTGGCTCATTCCAAGATTACCAAAATTCCAGAAGCTCTTTCCTGAAATCAATGTACGCTTGACCACCGCCTGGCATACCGTTGCCTTCGACAAAGAACACTTTGATGCCGGGATCGTTCACAGCATGAAAATGCGTCAGCGCAATCAGCTTCACAAAACGATCATAACGCCTGAATGGATGACCCCCGCCTGCTCGCCCAAACTGCTGAACGGGAAAATCAGAACAGGAGATGTAAACAGTCTCAAAAATTTGACTTTGCTGCACTGTGGGGGAGAATCTTACGAATGGATACAGTGGTGCAAGGAAGCACATACTTCGGAAGTAGACCCGAAATCCGGTCAGGTTTTCGATTTGATGGACACCGCCCTCAGAGCTGCGGCAAGCGGTTTCGGTATCGCCCTTGCGGACCTGATGATGATTTCTGATGAACTGGAAACCGGCCACCTTGTTACGCCTTTTCCCGATATTGCATCGCTGGTCGGGGTTTATTATCTCGTCTGCCCTCACAGCAAGGCAAACAAACCTGCCCTGAAACACTTTCGAAAATGGTTAACCGATGAATGCCGCGCCATCATTGACAACAGCCCGGACCTTCAACGACTAGAGGCACGCGATGCAGATCTGCTCCACCGTTACATCGCCTAACTTCGGCCCGCGCCCCGAGGGACAAAGACCGGACATGCTGTTGTTGCATTACACCGGCATGCAAAGCGGTGCTGCAGCGCTAGAACGTCTGTGCGACCCTGCCGCCCAGGTCAGCGCCCACTATCTGATAGAAGAAAACGGCACGATCTTTCAACTGGTTGATGAAACTCAACGAGCCTGGCACGCTGGCCTTTCCTGCTGGGGTGACAACCGGGATATCAATTCCTGCTCTATCGGCATCGAAATCGTCAATCCCGGACACGAGTGGGGCTACCGCGCATTTCCAGATGCGCAGATGATCTCCGTAATCCAGCTTTGCCAGAACATCCTTGCCCGCCACGCCATCCCTGCAGAACGGATACTGGGCCATTCCGATGTTGCCCCCTTGCGCAAGGAAGATCCGGGTGAGCTGTTTGACTGGGCGCGCCTGGCACACGCGGGTGTTGGTCTTTGGCCTGAAACCACTGACATCACGCAGGATGTAACAGAGCAGACTTTCCTCGAAGCCCTGCAACGATATGGTTACGATGTTGACCTCGCGGGCCTTGAAGAAGAAAAGAACCGGGCAGCGATCATTGCCTTCCAGCGACATTTCCGGCCAGCAAAATTCGATGGATTGATCGACAGGGAAAGTTGCCGGATTCTCGGTTCGCTACTTTCCCGGCTTGACGCCCGCAGCTAATCCCCCTAACTCTTGGCCGTCAGACGGTCCGACAGGCTGCTCTTTCCGGCAGGTTCGCCTGAACCGGAAAGGGAGGAAAGTCCGGGCTCCACGGGAATACGGTGCCGGATAACGTCCGGCGGGGGCGACCCCAGGGAAAGTGCCACAGAAAGGAAACCGCCTGTAGGTCAGAATTTCTTCGGAGGTTCGACAGGCAGGTAAGGGTGAAAGGGTGCGGTAAGAGCGCACCGCGCGGCCAGCAATGGAAGCGGCATGGTAAACCCCACCGGGAGCAAGACTAAATAGGGTCGACAGAACCACAGGGCCTCGGCCTTGCGGGTTCAGGTGTTTTTCCGCACCGTCGACCGGGTCAGTTGCGCGAGGTGTTCAGCAATGAACATCCCAGATGAATAGCCTTCCGTTGTCACAGGGCTCCGGTTCTGGGGCAAGCGACAAAACCCGGCTTATGACCGTCTGACATTTCATCTCTTCAAATTTCAAGTTTCAGTTTCAGACACCCGCGTCCGCGACCTGTTTTCTCAAAATGAACTTCTGTATCTTTCCTGTTGAGGTACGGGGTATAGACGTGAAAATGAATTTTCCAGGTACTTTATAGGCAGCCAGATGTTCCCGGCACCAGTCCCGAAGGGCCCCGGAATCCAGGTTCTGACCAGAAACCAGCTCGACAAAAGCACAAGGTGTCTCCCCCCATTTCTCATGCGGCATCGCCACAACCGCGGCGACAGATACAGCAGGATGCCGGTAAAGGATCTCCTCGACTTCGATTGACGAGATATTTTCCCCGCCGGAAATAATGATGTCCTTCGACCTGTCCTTGAGCTGGATATACCCGTCTGGGTGCATGACACCCAGATCACCGGAATGAAACCATCCTCCAGCAGAGGCCTCTTGTGTTGCCTTCGGGTTCAGGAAATATCCTTTCATGACGACATTGCCACGAAACATGACCTCACCCATAGTTTCACCATCACGTGGTACGGGCTTCATGCTCTCAGGATCTATGACTTCCAACTGCTCCAGCGGCAAATACCGCACACCCTGACGCGCCTTGAAAGCTGCCTGCTCATCTAACGGCAGATCTGACCATTCACGGTGCCAGTCATTGACCACAGCCGGACCGTACGTCTCGGTCAAACCGTATAGATGTGTAACCTCGAACCCGGCAGAGTTCATGTCAGCCAGTACCTTTTGCGGCGGCGGAGAGGCCGCAGTAAAAAACTGGACCTTGCGGTTCAAATCGCGCTTCACATTCTCCGGTGCCGAAATCATCAAGGACATGACAATCGGAGCACCGCAGAGGTGGGTAACTTCGTTTTCCGCCAGACTATTCCAGATCTGGTCGGCGCGGACCTGTCTCAGGCAAACATGTGTGCCAATAATCGCCGAAAGCGTCCAGGGGAAACACCAGCCGTTGCAATGGAACATCGGCAAGGTCCAGAGATAAACAGAATGCTTTCCCATTGAGGTCGTTAGGGCATTCCCCTGTGCCAGAAGATAGGCACCGCGATGATGCGAGACCACGCCCTTGGGATCACCAGTTGTACCCGACGTATAGTTAATCGAGATTGCGTCCCACTCATCCTCGGGCATCAGCCAGTCGAACCGCTCATCCCCCTGTGCCAGAAGGTCCTCATAATCCAATAGATCACCCAACACATCAAAAGAATGCCCCGGTTCAGAATATTCCGGATCATCATATTGAACGAGAACCGGGCGCACCTGTGCCAGAGCAAGCGCCTCCTGCATCAAGGGCATGAATTCACGATCAACAATCACCAGTTTGGCACCGGCATGATCCAGCTGGAAGGCAATGATGGCCGCATCCAGCCGGGTGTTTATTGAATGCAGCACGGCCCCACACATCGGCACGCCATAATGACACTCCAGCATTGCTGGCGTATTCGCAAGCAGAACTGAAACCGTGTCGCCTCGACCTATGCCATGCTGCCGGGACAAGGACGAAGCCAGCTGGCGTGATCGTGCATAAAAGTCTGCATAGTTGCGGCGCAAAGAACTATGAACGATTGCGATATGATCCGGGAAAACACTTGCAGCGCGTTCGAGAAAGGTCAGGGGCGTCAAGGGCTGAAAATTCGCCGGATTACGATCAAGGTCAACATTATAGGGGCTGGTCATGGCAAACTATTTATCTCGCCATTGAGCTGCGCGTTTTTCAATAAAAGCGCTGATACCTTCTTCGGCATCATGTACCAGCATATTTTCAACCATCACACCTGAAGCGTATTGATAAGCCTCCGACAACCCCATTTCACGCTGTTCGTAAAAAGCACGTTTCCCGACAGCAAGCGTCAGACTGGATTTTGAGGCAATCTTGCGGGCAAGTTCCATCGTCACATCCTGCAAAGCCTGCGACGAAGTCACCCGATTGATCAGGCCAATCTCGGCAGCTCGGGCGGCGGTAATCATATCGCCGGTCAACAGCATTTCCATCGCATGTTTGTTGGACACATTGCGGGACAAAGCGACCATGGGTGTAGAGCAGAACAGTCCGATATGAACCCCTGGCGTACTGAATTGCGCGGTTTCAGCAGCAACCGCGAGATCACAACTCGCCACCAATTGGCAACCTGCGGCCGTAGCAACTCCAGACACTTCGGCTATAATCGGTTTAGGGCACGCCACAATGCCCTGCATGACATCGGCACAAAGTGCCAGAATTCTGGAAAAATACGCCCGCCCGCGATCCGGTGCATCACGAGCTGCGGTCATTTCCTTGAGGTTGTGCCCAGAGCTGAAT
Organism: Kiloniella laminariae; assembly: GCF_027214005.1. Taxonomy (GTDB): domain Bacteria; phylum Pseudomonadota; class Alphaproteobacteria; order Kiloniellales; family Kiloniellaceae; genus Kiloniella; species Kiloniella laminariae_A. Next base: position 186,694 of record NZ_JAPWGY010000001.1, on the reverse strand, counting down.
ACAGGCCCTTTCGCCGCCAGAATGATGACGCGCACAGCAGCATCTTTGGCGGCATCGGAAACAGCCTCCTTTAACTTTAGGAGCATCGCTTCAGACAAAGCATTACGCCGCCTGTCGTCATTCAAAGTCAGACGCAAAATCCCATTTCCGTCTTTCTCACTGCATAGAATATCCTGAACCGCTTCAGACTCTGGCATTGCATTACTCTCCCGACGCCGAGGCATTATTGATTTCAACGTTACCAGTCAGTGTATTGGCAACAAAACAATAACGATACGCCCGATCTTGCATTTTCTCCAATTCAGCTGAAACGCCTTTATCCAGGACATCTTCTTCTCCCGATCAGGCAGAGCTGAACCCGATGTCTTCACCAAAGCCCCTACAGCTCGCCAAACAAGCGATTGAAAAACAACCACTATCATCCTGAAAATTCCTTGAAATATAAACAGTTAACGATGTTTTAACCATATCAATGTCACACCCCAAACCATTGACACCCATTCAATCCCATGTTATCCCATAAAATCCCATTTGTGACCCAGATACACCCAATCTGGACCAAACAGGGAACACATCAGGTTCAGGAAAGCGGGGGCGCTTTCCAGTGAATCGCAAACAGGGATCACATCGGGATCTCTTCGGGCGGCATCATTCAGGGCGGAATTCAGGTGACCTTCTTTTTAGGTACATTCGAAAACAAGGTAGACAAGAAGGGACGCGTTTCAGTTCCGGCTACCTTTCGCCAGATGCTCACCGACCAGCCTTTTCAAGGAATTGTTGTCTTCAGGTCCTATCGCGCCCAGGCCCTGGAAGCTGCTGGCATGGATTTCATGCGTCGCCTGCATGAAAGCATGAGCTCCAGCCTTGATCTTTTTTCCGATGAACATGATGACCTCGCCACCGCCATTCTGGCTGACGCCCACCAGCTTTCCTTTGATGGCGAAGGTCGTATCCTTCTTCCTCCTGCCCTGATCGAACATGCGAATATTACCGATCGTGCCGCCTTTGTTGGCAAAGGGGATATTTTCCAGATCTGGAACACCGAAACCCTTGAGCAGAAAAAGCTCGAAGCCCGTGATCGTGCTCGCGACAAAAAACTCAGTCTGTCCCTGAATCCGGCGAACAAGGGGGGGCAGTTATGACCTCTTCTTCCCCGATCATTGCCCAGCAGGAGGGACACTATTCCGTCATGCTGCCGGAAATCATTGATGCACTTGCTCCCAGAGAAGGCGAGTGTTTTGTCGATGGAACTTTTGGCGCTGGTGGCTACAGTCGAGCAATCTTGCAACAGGCCCCCTGCAAGGTTTTTGGTATAGATCGCGATCCGACTGCCCTGCGCAGAGCTGCCGAGTTCGAAGAAACCAAGGCCGGGCGACTTGTTCCCCTTGCCGGTTGTTTTGGCGACATGATGCAACTGCTGGAAAATATCGGCGTTTCCAGCGTAGATGGTATCGTCCTCGACCTTGGCGTCTCTTCCATGCAACTTGACCAGGCAGAGCGCGGGTTTTCCTTTCAGGAAGATGGCCCGCTGGACATGCGTATGGATGGTCCTGAATCCACGTTACGCCAGCCCGTTTCCCATGTTGTGAACACCTACAGCGAAAAAGAGCTGGCTGACATTCTCTATAAATATGGTGAAGAGAAAAAATCCCGCCTGATTGCCCGCGCCATCGTTACGGATCGGGTTGAAAAACCTTTCGAGACCACCCTGCAGCTCGCCGGACTTATTCGCCGCCTCCTGAAAACCAAACCCAACAAGGATGGCAAGTCGATTCATCCTGCTACCCGCTCCTTTCAGGCTCTCCGGATTTTCGTCAATGATGAACTCGGCGAACTTGAGCGCGGCCTGGCAGCAGCAGAACAGTTACTTGCTCCCGGTGGTCGACTCGCGGTTGTGTCTTTTCACTCCCTCGAAGATCGCATCGTCAAAAACTTCTTACGCGAACGCAGTGGGGGAACGCCGCAGGGCTCCCGTCATACTCCGACGGTCGAGCCCTCGGCGTTGCGTAAAGCTCCCTTCGACCTGCCGACCAAAAAAGCCATTCCCCCTTCTGATGAAGAGTGTCGCGAAAACCCCCGCTCACGCTCTGCCAAGCTTCGTGTTGCCATTCGGACCGATGCCCCAGCCACGGATCATCCTGTCGGAACTCTTCCGGCCAGAGAGGGAGGTCGCGCATGAAAAATCTGGGAATCATTATCTGGATTGTCGCTGGCACCGCCTGCGCCATCGTCCTTTTCCAGGTAAAACAGGATGTGACCGACCTCGAACTGCAGTTGGCTGTGGTTGAACGGCAGATCGCCACTGACAAACAGGCAATCCGGATTCTCCAGGCGGAATGGAGTTATCTGAACCAGCCGGACAGACTGGAAAAACTTGCGACACGCTATCTCGACCTCAAGCCGCTCTCTTCTTCCCAGATTGTCACCTTTGATGACCTTCCTCGCCCAGGCGAAGAGGCAACCCAAGGTACAGCGGACAATTCACAGGGAACCGCAACCCTGACAAGCGGGGAGATCTATGAATGAGTGACTGGCGCGAAGATCGCAAACAGGGACTCTTGACCAACCTGCGTAATCCGCAGTCTCCCAAGGCGGTTATTTCACTTGATGGCAGAATTCGCCATGCTCTTGAAGTCGGACGCACCCGTTTGATTGTTGCCGGCGCCCTGATGGCCATGGCTTTTGTCATCATAGGCATCCGTCTTGTTGACCTGACCCTGCTTCAGGGGGGCAGAGCCAACAACACCTCCACGGCCCAGGAGATTGACGAAGCCCCGCCCGTACAAACCCGTCGGGCTGACATTGTGGACCGCAACGGTATTGTCCTGGCAACAACCCTGCCTACTGCTTCGCTCTATGCTGAGCCTAAAAAAATTCCGAACCCGGAAATCGCAGCCCGGTTGCTTGCGGATATCCTCCCCGAGATTTCTCAGGACAAGCTTTTAAAGAAATTGTCTTCAGACCGGGCCTTTATCTGGATCAAACGCAATCTGACTCCCCGGCAGCAGTATGCGATTAACGGCCTTGGCATCCCGGGCTTGAACTTTGAGCAGGAACAGCGCCGTTTTTATCCGCACAAGAATCTCTCTGCCCATATCGTTGGCTTCACAGATGTTGACAACAAAGGGCTGGCCGGGGTTGAACAGTCTTTTGATACCGCCCTTCGCGAAAATGGGGAACCTCTTGAGCTCAGCATCGACCTGCGGGTTCAGCATATACTGACCGAAGAAATGTCTGCCGCAATGCAGGAGTTCAGTGCCATTGGTGCCGCTGGTCTGGTCATGGATATCAATACAGGGGAGGTCATCTCGTCTGTCTCCCTGCCTACTTTCGATCCCGATTCTCCCGGTGATGCCCCGGATGATGCGCGGTTCAATCGCGCAACCCTGGGCATATACGAGATGGGCTCTACCTTTAAACTCCTGACGGCAGCAATGGCACTGGATGAAGGTGTTGCCTCGGTTTATGATGGGTACGACGTCAGCAAGCCAATCCGGATATCCCGTTTCAGCATCACAGACTACAAACCGATGAAACGCTGGCTTTCGGTACCGGAAATTCTGATCTATTCGAGCAATATCGGCACGGTTCAGATGGCCCTTGAAGTTGGGACGGAATCCCAACGCAAATATCTGTCCAACTTTGGCCTGCTTCGGACCGCATCGACAGAATTGAGCGAGGTTGGCACCCCTTTGGTTCCTTCCCCCTGGCGAGAGATCAACACCATGACTATCTCCTATGGACATGGTATTGCCGTCAGCCCCCTGCAGATGACCACAGCTGTATCGAGTCTGGTTAATGGTGGAGTTATGAAACCCGCTACATTTATCAAGCGCGACAAGGATTATGTCCCGGCGGGCCGACGTATACTCAATGAAAAAACCTCTATCCTGATGCGGGATATGATGCGACTTGTCGTTCTGCATGGATCAGGTAGAAACGCCGATGCAGAAGGTTATCTCGTCGGCGGGAAAACCGGGACGGCTGATAAGCTTAAAGGTGGCCGTTACGTGACAAACTCTCGCGTATCGTCCTTTGTCGCTGCCTTTCCGATGAATAATCCCCGTTATGTCGTTTACGTAATGGTGGATGAACCTAAAGGCACAAAAAAAACCTATGGATTTGCAACAGGCGGCTGGGTTGCTGCTCCTGTGGTCAAACGCGTTGTTGAGCGCATGGCACCTCTGCTGGGGATTCAGCCTGTACACATCGAAAGCGCCGATGACGCCGGGAACTCGATCCTGAAAAAAGCAAAAGCCCGCATGGAAGGACGAAAGATTGCGGCTCGTTGATCTGCTGACACAGTTACCCGAAGATCTGCGCCCCCGGAGTGGCCTTGATGCCAGTTCCGCGGAAGAAGTCGGAACCGTGGAAATTTCCGGACTGGCGCTTGATAGCAGAAAAGTTCAGGAAGGTTATCTCTTTGCTGCCTTGCCAACAACCAATCCCAAAGGTCTGGATGGCTGCGACTTTATCCCGCAAGCTCTCGAAAATGGCGCGACAGTTCTTCTTGTTCCGCGCGGGCGAAATCTCGACGTCTATCGAAACAAAGCGATAATTCTGGAAAGTTCCAACCCGCGTCAGACCATTGCCCTTCTCGCCGCAGCTTACAACGCTGCGCAGCCTCAAAATCTGGTTGCCATCACGGGGACCAATGGCAAAACCTCGATCGCAACTTTCACCCGCCAGATCTGGGAACTACTTGGTCATAAAGCAGCAAGTCTGGGAACCCTTGGTCTTTTCCCTCCCCTTCCCAACGCCCCCGCGGCTCTGACCACCCCCGACAGCATAGGGCTTTTTGCCTGCTTGAAGGACCTCTGCCACGAAGGCATTACCCATCTGGCTCTCGAAGCCTCCAGTCACGGGCTGGACCAATATCGCCTCGACGGCCTGAAGCTGAAAGCTGCTGCCTTTACCAACCTTACCCGAGATCATCTCGATTATCACGGCGACATGGAAAGCTACTTCCAGGCCAAAGCGCAACTGTTCAACCGCCTTCTCCCTCGGGGAGGCACTGCTGTGCTCAACGCGGATATGCCTGAATACGCCAGGCTTGCCGAGCTGTGCGCCCAGAGAGAACAAAAAATCATTTCCTACGGACATGGTGTTTCAGACCTGCAGGTGATTGAACAGACCCCGGGTCTGGAGGGCCAGTCCCTTGTGCTTTCGCTCTTTGGGCAGACCTATGAGCTGGATCTTAATCTCGCCGGAAGTTTTCAGGCATCAAACATCATGGCCGCTCTTGGTCTGGTACTTTCCTGTGGCGCAAGGCTCGAAGACATTCTTGCAGTTCTACCTGCTCTCAAGGGTGTGCCGGGGCGGGCAGAAAATGTCGGTAGCACCCCCCGCGGTGGCGCTGTCTATGTCGATTATGCCCATACGCCAGATGCACTGGAAACAGTAATCAATGCCCTTCGTCCTCATAGCCAGAACAAGCTTTCTGTCATTATCGGCTGCGGGGGGGATCGCGATCCGGGCAAGCGTCCCCTGATGGGAGAGATCGCCGCACGCCTGAGTGACCAGGCCTATATTACAGATGACAACCCCCGCACAGAAGACCCTGTCCTGATCCGCGCGGCCATGATGGCAGCTGCCCCGGGAGCGATCGAGATAGATGACCGTCGCAAGGCCATTTTCCAGGCCGTTGCCGATCTTCGGACAGGAGATCTCCTTATTATCGCCGGAAAGGGTCATGAAAGTGGCCAGATCATCGGCGACAAAGTATTTCCTTTTGATGATCGCAAGGTTGCTCGCGAGGCGATTGCAGCCCTGAATAGTGGAGGTCCAAAATGACGCGTGCGGTTCTGTGGACAGCCGAAGATGCCGCCAGTGCCACTGGCGGACAAAATACACGAGATTGGCAGGCCACAGGCCTGTCTCTCAACACCAGAACACTGGAAAAAGGTGATCTGTTCTTTGCCCTGCAGGGACCAAACTTTGATGGTCATGATTATGTTGCCCAGGCCTTCGAAAAGGGTGCTGCGGCTGCTGTCGTGCACAATCGCCCGGAACATCTTGGCGATGATGTCAGCCTGTTGCTGGTTGATGATACACTTGGGGCCCTTAATCGCCTTGGCGCTTCAGCCCGCTCGAACAGCTCGGCAAAATTTATCGGTGTAACCGGATCGGTCGGGAAAACCAGCATCAAGGAAGCCTTGCGGCACTGTTTGAGCAAACAGGCCATTACAGCGGCCAGTGCAGCAAGCTTTAACAATCACTGGGGTGTGCCGCTCAGTCTGGCCCGGATGCCGCGTGATTCAGTCTATGCCATCAATGAGATGGGGATGAACAGCAGCGGAGAAATCCGCGAACTCACCAAGCTTGTACGTCCAGATGTTGCAATCATCAGTACCATCGAAGCCGCACATTTTGAGTTCTTCAAATCGCTTGAGGAAATTGCTCAGGCCAAGTGCGAAATATTCGAATCCATGTCCAGCAATGGTGTGGCAATTCTGAACCGGGATCACCCGCTTTATGATCTCATGGCTGAAAGTGCACAAAAAAACGGGCTCACCAATATTATCGGCTTTGGTGAAAACCCCGATGCCCAGGCCCGACTTATCGGATATGAACTTTTCGCGGAATACAGCCGTGTTGAAGCTGATATCTGTGGCGAAATCCTTGACTTTACAATCGCCAATCCCGGATTTCACTGGATCATAAACAGTCTCGCTGTCCTCGCTGCTGTCAAAGCTGTCGGCGCTGATGTCCATCAGGCCGCCACTGACCTCAGCAGTGTCAGAGGGCTACCCGGTCGTGGCGAAAAAACCATGCAAACCCTGAGTAACGGCGAAAGCTTTGAGCTGATTGATGACAGTTACAATGCCAATCCTGCATCGGTTCGGGCCAGTATCAATGTTTTAACCAACTCGATGCCTGGACCAAGTGGTCGCAGGATTGCAGTCCTGGGCGACATGCTGGAACTGGGAAAAAAATCCCGAAAACTTCATGCTGATCTGGCTGGCCCCATAAATGATTCAGCAATTGATCTGGTATTTACTTGCGGGCAGCAAATGAAAGCCTTACACGATGCCCTGCCGGCGGAAATTCGCGGTATTCACAAGGATAATTCCCAGGAACTGGCCTCTTGTATAGCTCAGGCTTTACGCAGTGGAGATGTCGTTTCTGTCAAGGGATCTTTGGGAAGCCGGATGTCGGTCATCATCGAAGCCCTGAAATCCCAACCTACCCCTGACAGGGGAGGAAATGTCTGATGCTATTTGAACTCCTGTTTCCCCTTGCCGATGATTTCAAAATCTTCAACCTGTTCCGCTATATCACCTTTCGAAGCGGTGGAGCGGTTCTGACGGCGCTGCTGATTTCCTTCATCTTTGGTCCCATGATTATCCGCTGGCTTAAATCCAAGCAGGGGGAAGGTCAACCGATCCGGGACGATGGCCCTGAAAGTCATCTCTTGACGAAAAAGGGAACCCCGACGATGGGGGGCTGCCTGCTCCTGCTGGCCCTTTCTGTCTCCACTCTTCTCTGGGCTGATCTGCGAAACCCCTATATCTGGATCACCCTTCTGGTCACCGTCGGCTTCGGCATGATTGGTTTTGGCGATGACTATCTGAAACTGACCAAACGCAATACCAAAGGTCTGCCCGGAAAAGCCAAGCTTCTGGCCCAGGTGCTGATTTCGGTCTCGGCTACCTGGGGCATTATCGCTGTCAGCCCCGAAAACATGGACACCCATCTGGCAATTCCCTTCTTCAAGGGCCTGCTCGTCAATCTTGGCCTGTTCTATATACCGTTTGCCGTTTTCGTAATGGTCGGTGCCTCCAACTCTGTCAACCTGACAGACGGACTGGATGGTTTGGCGACAGTTCCCGTCATGATCGCCGGAGCCTGTTTTGGCCTGATTGCCTATCTGGTCGGCAACACGATTTTTTCCGAGTATCTCCAGATCGGATACGTACCGGGGACCGGAGAACTCACCGTATTTTGCGCCGCACTGGTTGGCGCCTGCATGGGTTTCCTCTGGTTCAATGCACCGCCAGCCATGGTTTTTATGGGCGATACCGGCTCCTTGAGTATGGGGGGAGCTCTGGGAACCATCGCAGTGATTACCAAACACGAAATCGTTCTTTCAATAATCGGCGGGCTTTTTGTACTGGAAACTATTTCCGTCATTGTCCAGGTGGCCTCTTTCAAGACCACAGGCAAAAGGGTCTTCCGCATGGCTCCGCTCCACCATCATTTCGAAAAGAAGGGCTGGGCAGAACCAACGGTTGTTATTCGTTTCTGGATTATTTCAATGATCCTGGCCCTGCTGGGGCTTGCGACCCTGAAACTGCGATAGGTAAAGCATGATTGATCTGCGTCCCTATATCAGCACCACAAACGGCAAAGCCTTTGCAGTCCTTGGCTTGGGACGCTCGGGCTTGACCGCTGCCTGTGCCCTGGCACAGTCGGGAGCTGACGTATGGGCGTGGGATGACAATGCCGATGGACGCGCCAAGGCTGCGGAAGCAGGACTCAAGGTTGTTGATCTGGGCAACTGCGACTGGACAGCTGTTCAGTCGCTAGTGATGTCACCGGGCATCCCTCTGACCCACCCCGTCCCGCACCCCGTTGCTCTTGCAGCACAAGCTACCGGGGTAGAGGTGATTTGTGAGGTCGAGTTGCTGTATCGTGCCTGCCCCGACGCAACTTTTGTTGGCATCACCGGCACCAATGGCAAATCCACGACAACCAGCCTTATTGCGCACATTCTCGCGCAGGCTGGCCGACCAGTCGCAGTGGGGGGAAACCTTGGCACTCCGGCACTTGAGCTCCCGATGCTGGAGAGCGATGGGGTCTATGTCCTGGAAATGTCCTCTTACCAACTGGATCTGCTCAGCCAACTGCGATTTGATATTGCCCTGCTGCTGAACTTCAGTCCCGATCACCTTGATCGGCACGGCGATATGGCAGGGTATATCAAGGCAAAACTGCACATTTTTGATCGTCAGGAAAAAGACGACGCCGCGATCATTGGGATGGATGATCCCGACAGCCGTCAGGTTTTCGATCAGATCAATTCACTTGGGAACTGCAAAGCCATTCCGATTTCTGGCAACACCCGGTTGGCAGAAGGTGTCTTTGCCGCCCAGGGACAATTGATTGACGACCGCTTTGCCAGTGAAGAGCAGATTCTGGACCTGCAGTCTGTTGAACGTCTCCCCGGAGATCATAATCACCAGAACGCTGCTGCCGCTTTTGCCTGTTGTCGCCGCCTGAATCTGACGAATGACGCTATCGTCGCGGGAATGAAGAGTTTCCCAGGGTTGGCCCATCGCCAACAGCTTGTCGCCCAACAGGGGAACATTCGTTACATCAATGATTCCAAAGCAACAAATGCCGATGCCGCTGCCCGGGCGATCAGCAGCTATGAAAACATCTACTGGATTGCAGGCGGACGCGCCAAAGACGGAGGCATCAGCAGTCTGAAGCCCCTCTTCTCCCGTATCCGTAAAGCTTACCTGATCGGCGAATGTGCTGAAGATTTTGCCCGGCAAATCGGGAAAGATCTTCCCTATACACAATGTCAGACTCTTGATCGGGCGATTGCACAGGCCGCAAAAGATGCACAGCATGATAACTGTGATAATGCCGTCGTCCTGCTGTCTCCAGCCTGCGCGTCCTGGGATCAGTATCGCAGCTTTGAGGTCAGGGGCGATCATTTCAGGGAATGCGTCCAGAAGCTTACTCAGAGCAATAACCTCGAACAGCCAAGTACGGCCAGCGGGAGGGAGGCATCATGAGTACTTTTGCCAGGACAGATACCTCTATTGTTGGCCGCTGGTGGTGGACTGTTGACCGCTGGAATCTTGCTGCCCTTCTTGCCTTGATGGCGTTTGGTGCCTTGCTGGTGCTCGCCGCATCACCTGCCGCGGCTGACCGGATTGGTGTCGGCACCTTCCAGCTGGCAAAGCGCCACTTCACACTTTTGCCTGCCGCAGCCTGTTTAATGATTGGCATATCGCTTCTTTCCGTCCGGAAGATCCGGCGCTTTGCCGTTATTGGTCTGGGATTTACCGTTGTTTTGTTGCTCGCAACTCTGGTTTTCGGGGTCGAGATCAAGGGCGCGACACGCTGGGTAAACCTGTTGGGATTTTCTCTGCAACCGTCAGAATTTGCCAAGCCGTTCTTCGCCGTTACCATCGCCTGGATGCTTGCCAGCGCCAAGACGGAAGAAGGTATTCCCGGAACATGGATCGCCATTGGTATCTGGCTGGTGGTGATCAGCCTGCTTATGATGCAACCGGATTTGGGGCAGACCGTGGTCATCACTGCAATTGGCGGTGTCCAGCTGTTTCTGGCAGGGCTTCCCATGATGCTGGTTGGTGTATTTATTCTCCTCGCCGCTCTTGGTTTGATTATTGCCTACTATACCCTGCCACATGTGACAGCCCGAATAGACGGTTTTCTGGACCCGGCTACCGGTAACAGCTTTCAGGTTAACCGCTCAATGGAGGCGTTCAAAAATGGCGGATTGCTTGGTCAGGGACCTGGTGAAGGCACGATAAAATCACTCCTGCCAGACGCTCATTCCGACTTCATTTTTTCTGTCGCGGGCGAAGAACTGGGCCTGATTGCCTGTCTGATCATCGTCTGCCTATTTGCTTTCGTTGTTCTGCGGGGCTTCAGTCGCTTGCTCCATGAAAACAATCTTTTTGTTCTGCTGGCATGCACCGGGCTTTTGACCCAGTTTGGGCTACAGGCCATTATCAACATGGCATCGACACTGCACCTCATTCCAACCAAAGGAATGACCCTGCCCTTTGTCAGCTACGGCGGTTCTTCTCTCCTGGCTCTCGCTGTCGGTATGGGAATGGTCCTGGCCCTCACCCGCCGACGTCCGCATGGAGGGTATGAGGCATGAGCCAGACCCCGAAGAAAACACCGAAGAAAATCATGAAACGGCAACACATCGTTCTGGCTTCCGGGGGCACGGGGGGGCATATGTTCCCCGCGCGTGCATTGGCCGAGGAACTTATCCAACGCGGACACAAAGTCAGCCTGGTCACTGACCAGCGAGGACAGGGTTTTGGAAATGATCTGCCACAGGTGACCGTTCACAAGGTCTCCGCAGGTGGAATTGCTGGTGGCAGCCTGCTGCACAAGGCACTCAGTACAGCCAAGCTTGCTATGGGTATTTTGCAGGCAATGAAGAAACTGCAAAGCATCAAAGCCGATGCCGTGGTTGCCTTTGGCGGCTATGCTTCCGTACCCGCGGGGCTGGCAGGCAGTTTTCTGGGAATTCCTGTCTATCTCCATGAACAGAATGCGGTTTTGGGTCGGGCAAACCGTTTGCTGGCGACCCGGGCCAGGAATATCTGCACCTCTTTTCGCAAGGTCAGTCATATTCCTGCAGGCTGTGAGAACAAGATTATCCTCACAGGTAATCCGGTTCGCCCTGCAATCATGAACCTGAGAGAGACCCCTTATCCCACCCCGAGCGAACAGAGCCCGCTTCGCCTGCTGGTAACCGGCGGCAGCCAGGGCGCCTCTGTTTTCAACAGCCTGGTTCCCGAAGCTCTTGCCCTTTTGCCCGAAAATCTGCGCCATCGAATTCAAATAAGCCAGCAGGTACGCAAGGACGGGGATAGTGCCGAGAGCGTTGCGACGATATACAATACAGCTGGTATCGCCGCTGATCTCAAATCTTTCTTTGATGACATGCCCGAGCGTCTGTCCAGCGCCCATCTTGTTATCTGTCGTTCCGGCGCTTCAACCATTACTGAACTGGCAGCAGCAGGCAGACCTGCCATTCTTGTGCCTTATCCGCATGCAACAGATGATCATCAGAACGATAACGCCCAGGATTTCGCCGATGCAGGTGCAGGCTGGCTCATGTCACAATCAAGCCTCAATGCCCAGGATTTGTCCAACCGACTGATTTCACTCTTTTCAAACACCCAGCTTTTGCAAAGAGCAGCTTCCTGCGCGCGGTCACACGCGATCATCGATGCTGCCAGCAATCTCGCTGATCTGGTCTGCGGACCACCAGAAAAAATTGGAGACACATCATCAACAAGCACGAACGTTTCAAACGGGGCGGCAGCATGAGAGGCATGCCCCTCGATATTGGCCCCCTGCACTTTGTCGGCATTGGCGGCATTGGTATGAGTGGAATCGCCGAGATTCTGCACAATTTGGGTTATCAGATTCAAGGCAGTGACATCGCTGAATCCGCCAACGTCCAACGCCTGCGTAAAATGGGCATCAAGGTGATGATTGGCCATCTGGCTGAAAACGTTACCGATGCACGGGTCGTTGTCGTCTCTTCGGCCATCAAGCTGGACAACCCGGAAATTGCCGAAGCACGAAATAATCTGATCCCTATCGTTCGCCGGGCCGAAATGCTGGCCGAGTTGATGAGATTCAAATCCTGTGTCGCTGTTGGTGGCACACATGGCAAGACCACGACCACATCTATGATTGCTGCTCTGCTTGATGGCGGTCACTTCGATCCCACGGTCATCAATGGCGGCATCATCAATGCGTATGGCACCAATGCCCGTCTGGGCGAAGGTGACTGGATGGTGGTTGAAGCCGATGAAAGTGACGGCACCTTTATCAAATTGCCGGCTACTATCTCTGTGATCACCAACATTGATCCGGAACATATGGAGTTTTATGGCTCCATCGAAGCCCTGCACGATGCCTTTGCCACCTTTGTAAAGAACATTCCCTTTTACGGTTTCTCCGTGCTCTGTATCGACCATCCCGTGGTTCAATCCATGATCGGTCGCATCCAGGATCGCAGAATTGTCACCTATGGTCTCAGCCCACAGGCAAGCGTTCGCGCCACAAACATTCGCACAGAAATCACAGGCAATCTTTTTGATGTAACCATTTCAAGCCGCAGTGGCGACGAAAGCCGGGTAATCAAGGACTGTCATCTCCCCATGCTGGGCAATCACAATATCCTCAATTCACTTGCCGCAATTTCGGTTGCCAGTGAGCTGGGTATGGCCGATGAAGCCATCCGCAAGGCCCTGTCAAATTTCAGCGGTGTCAAACGCCGCTTCACCAAAACCGGTGAAGTCAACGGCATCACCATTATTGACGATTATGGGCATCACCCCGTTGAAATCGCTGCTGTGTTGCAGGCAGCCAGACAGGCCATCAAAGGCGAAAGCCGGGTGATCGCTGTCGTGCAGCCCCATCGTTATTCGCGCCTATCTGATCACTTTGAGGGCTTCTGTTCCTGTTTCAATGACGCCGATCAGGTCATCGTTGCCGATGTTTACGCAGCAGGCGAGACCCCGATTGAAGGAGCCGACAAAGATAGCCTGGTTACAGGATTGCGAACCCGTGGTCACCGTAACGCCATAGCACTGCCTGATCCGGAAAAGCTGGCTGAGATGGTCGCCGATTATGCAGAAGAAGGTGACCTCGTTGTCTGTCTTGGCGCGGGAAATATCTCGGCCTGGGCACATGCTCTTCCCGGACAGTTGGAAAAACTACTGCCTGCGCAAAAAGAGGGGCACCACTGAGACATGAACGAAGCCGCACTTTCACCAGACCATCTGATCCACCGCCTGCCTGCTGTCCGGGGGAGCTATACCCCTGACGCACGTCTGGGCAAGATCACCTGGTTCAGGGTCGGTGGGCCTGTTGATGTTCTCTTTACTCCTGCAGATCAGGAAGACCTGGTCTGTTTCATGCAGAACAAGCCCGCTGACCTCCCCGTTATGGTGATCGGCGTTGGCTCAAATCTCCTGGTACGTGACAGCGGTGTTTCAGGGGTCGTCATCAGGCTCGGCCCCGCTTTTGCCCAGGTGGTTTCTGATGGCAACCTGGTCGTGTGTGGCGCAGCCGCCCTGGATGTCAAAGTTGCCAAAACTGCGCTTAAAGCAGGCTTGACCGGGTTGGAGTTTCTCTGTGGGGTGCCTGGCACCATTGGCGGTGCCTTGCGGATGAATGCCGGTGCTTATGGCAGAGAAACCAAGGACATACTGGTTTGGGCTGAAGCGATGGATCCGCAAGGGAAAATACACCGGCTCACAGCTGAACAACTGGGGTTTGAGTATCGGCACTGCGCACTGGCATCTGACTGGATTTTCCTGAGCGCCTGTTTTGCAGGAAGCCCCGGAGACCCAGAAGCCATCGCCCGGCAAATGAAAGAAATCCAGAATGCCCGCGGCAGCAGTCAGCCAATCAAGTCGCGTACTGGTGGCAGCACCTTTAAGAACCCGGAAGGCTACAAAGCCTGGGAGCTGGTTGATCAGGCTGGTTGTCGGGGAATGAAAATCGGCGATGCCCAGGTATCAGAGCAACATTGCAACTTCCTCATCAACACCGACAAGGCCACTGCCAGAGATCTGGAAGAGCTCGGAGAAACCGTCCGCAGGAAGGTTAAAGAGACTTCCGGGGTCGAGTTGCAGTGGGAAATCAAACGTATTGGCGAGATCACAACAAGGAACCAGAAGTCATGACCTGCAAAGTCGCACTGTTTAAAGGAGGCGTTTCTGCTGAAAGAGATGTATCTCTGGCAAGTGGGACAGCCTGCGCCAAGGCATTGCGCGAAGCAGGCTATGATGTCACCGAAATCGATGTTGGCAAAGATATCTCCCTGTTGATCAAACAGTTACAGGATCTCGCTCCCGCAGTTGTTTTCAATGCACTGCATGGACGCTGGGGAGAAGACGGTTGTGTTCAGGGGCTCCTTGAACTGCTGGGCATTCCCTATACCCACTCCGGTGTACTTAGTTCTGCCCTGGCCATGCACAAAGAGCGAACCAAAACAATGGTCTCTCAGGTTGGTGTCCGGGTTCCGGAAAGCAAAACAATACAGGCCAGCATTCTGGCCAAGGGTGATCCCCTTCCTCGCCCCTATGTGATCAAGCCACTCAGTGAAGGCTCCAGCGTTGGTGTACACATTGTCTTTCAGGGCGACAATCATGTTGCGATGACAAGAAAAGAACTCGGATTTGATGGCGCGATCATGGTCGAGCGTTACATCCCCGGTCGCGAGCTTACGGTTGCTGTGATGGGAGACAAGCCACTTGCTGTCACAGAACTTGTACCAAAACAGGGCTTCTACAGCTATGAAGCCAAGTACACAGAAGGCAAAACAGAGCACATCATTCCAGCAAAAGTTCCTGCTGAGATTTACGAGGAAGCACTTGAATCCGCCCTGAAAGCCCATCAGGTCCTGGGGTGCAGTGGCGTCAGCCGCAGCGATTTTCGCTATGACGATACACCCGAAGGTGACGGGAAGCTCTATTATCTCGAGACCAATACCCAGCCGGGAATGACAGATCTCAGTCTCGTTCCCGAGCAAGCAAAATATCTCGGGATGTCCTTTCCGGAACTTTGCGCCTGGATGGTCGAAGATGCTCTCCGGAGCAAGGAGGAGTCATGAGCGACCCTAAAAAAACGCGTCGGCGTAAACGGATTCAAAAACGCCGGAGTTTTCCTTTCAGCGATACAAACTGGCGTCGGGTTTTCGTTGGAACAGCAACAGTAGCCTTCTGCGCCACGGCTGCCGTAACAACCGTGCTCTGGACCAATGGCTGGATTCCTGAACAAATTACCCGGGCTCAGGAAAACCTTTATGGCATGACTGCCGACGCTGGTCTCAAAGTACAGGATGTGCTGGTCGAAGGACGCAACCGCACCAAAGCAGCGGCCATCCTGACCAAGCTTGATGTTGAACGCGGCACCCCTATCCTCGCTTTTTCCCCCGAAGAAGCCAAACTCAAGATTGAAGCACTCCCCTGGGTTAAACAGGCCGTGGTGGAAAGACGCCTGCCGAACGTTATCTATGTCAATCTGATTGAACGCGAACCCCTGGCCCTGTGGCAACAGGACGGTGTACTTCATGTGATTGATCAGGAAGGCGACGTGATTGAATCCTCCAAAGCCAGCAACTTCGCCAAGCTTCCTCTGATCGTTGGCTCGGATGCCCCAAGCTACGCCAGGGAAATTCTGGCGCTTCTGGAAAGTGAACCAGAGCTGGGCGGGCAGGTTGAAGCTGCCGTCAGGGTCAGTGGACGCCGCTGGAACATTCGTCTCAACAACGGCGTTGATGTTCAGCTTCCCGAAGAAAACCCGGAAGCCGCCTGGTCATTCTTTGCCAGGATCGAACGAGAAGAAGGCGTCCTGGAGCGCGATGTCGTACTGGTAGATCTTCGTCTGCGAGATCGCCTTATCGTCAGGACCTCTAGTGGCGCAGCCAAAGACAAAGGCCAGGTCGTTAAAGGAGAAAAAACCTGATGCCGTTTTCCCGCCACCAATTCTGGCACATCAGACCGCTTGCCCCTGGTCCAGCCGAAGAGAGCTGTCGATCATGAAGCGTCCCCTTGGTGCCATCAAACATGGAACAGTCGCGGTTCTCGATGTCGGGAGCAGCAAGATTTGCTGTTTTATTGCCCAGATGGATGGCGATAACCTGCCCAAGGTCATTGGTATCGGTCAGCAGGCCAGCCATGGCATGAAGAGTGGTAACATTGTCAACATGGAGACCCTTGAGGATTCCATCCTTAACGCGGTTCATGCAGCTGAACAGATGGCAGGCGAAACAGTCAATTCTGTTTTCGTCAACCTCTCAGGCGGGAATCCTTCATCCCACAATATCAATCTCGAAATATCCATCAACGGCCATGAAGTTACTGAAAGTGACCTGACCCAGGCCCTTGAACATGCCAGCCAGGTTCAGGGACCAGCCGGTAACCCGGAACAGGGGCGCCAGCTGATCCATTCCATGCCGACCGGCTATACCCTTGACGGCAATCGCGGCATCAAGGATCCCCGGGGGATGCACGGAGAAACTCTTGGCGTGACCATGCATCTGGTCACAGCTGCTTCCAACTCTCTGCGCAACCTCAAGACCTGTATCAAACGCTGTCATCTTGATCCGCTCAGCTTTGTTCTCTCCCCCTTTGCCTCTGGCCTCGCCTGTCTGGTCGAAGACGAGATGGAACTGGGCGTCACCCTGGTTGATATGGGGGGATCAACGACTTCAATCGCTGTGTTTAGCGAAGGGAAACTGGTCTATTGCGATGTTATTCCTGTCGGCGGACACCACGTTACCAACGATGTCGCTCGCGGCCTGTCCACTCCTGTGGTCGAAGCCGAGCGAATGAAGACGCTTTATGGACACGCTGTAGCAACAGTGACCGATGAGCGGGAAATGATTGATGTGCCACAGGTCGGAGAAGCTGCCGGCAGTCAACCCCAGCAGGTCCCCCGTTCCCTACTGGTTGGAATTATTCAACCGCGTCTTGAAGAAACCTTTGAAATCGTCAGGTCCAAACTGGAGATGAGCGGATTTGACAAAATCGGCGGGCGCCGTGTCGTTCTTACAGGTGGCGCCAGTCAGCTTCCGGGACTTCCGGATCTCGCCAGCCTGATCCTCGACAAGCAGGTCAGGATCGGACGTCCAATACGTGTTACTGGTCTCGCAGATGCCACAGGAGGCCCCAGTTTTGCAACCTGTGCGGGTTTATTAACTTACGCCACCATCGCCCATAATGACGTTCAGGGCGAAAAAGTACCCGAAGTACACCACCCACAGAACTTCGTTGGAAGATTCGGAAGATGGTTTCGGGAAAATTTTTAGATAAAAGTTTGGAAATCGCTCGACTGATTCCCTGACTTTATAGTACAACTTGACAAACGAATTCGCCGAGTCGGCGATCAACGGAGGTTAGTGATGGCTTTAAATTTAGATGTACCACCAGTTGAATCCGAACTGACTCCCCGGATCACCGTAATCGGTGTCGGCGGTGCAGGCGGAAATGCTGTAAACAACATGATTCAGAGCAATCTGGAAGGTGTTGAATTCCTCATTGCCAACACAGATGCCCAGGCAATTGCCCAGTCATCCTGTGAACGCACGATTCAACTGGGACGCAACATCACCCAGGGCCTTGGCGCAGGTTCAAGACCAGACATTGGTCATGCTGCTGCCGAAGAAGCCATGGACGAAATTCTCGGCCACCTCGAAGGCTCCAACATGGTGTTCATCACTGCCGGGATGGGTGGTGGTACCGGGACAGGAGCAGCGCCGGTTATTGCCAAAGCCGCCAGAGATGCCGGCATTCTGACCGTCGGCGTTATCACCAAACCTTTC
This sequence comes from Kiloniella laminariae, assembly GCF_027214005.1. Classification (GTDB taxonomy): domain Bacteria; phylum Pseudomonadota; class Alphaproteobacteria; order Kiloniellales; family Kiloniellaceae; genus Kiloniella; species Kiloniella laminariae_A. The sequence continues at coordinate 168,624 of NZ_JAPWGY010000001.1, read as the reverse complement.
CATTTCGAAGGGGTGCACCGCATGCGCCTTGCCGAGAAAGGAATTGAAGAACTGGCCCAGTATGTTGATACACTGATCATCATCCCGAACCAGAACCTCTTCCGTATCGCCAACGAGAAAACCACCTTCGCTGACGCCTTTAAAATGGCTGACGATGTTCTTCGCTCCGGGGTCAGTGGTGTTACCGACCTGATGGTTATGCCTGGTTTGATCAACCTCGACTTTGCCGATATCCGGGCCGTAATGACCGAAATGGGCAAGGCAATGATGGGAACGGGCGAAGCCAGTGGTGAAACCCGCGCGATGGACGCTGCCGAAGCTGCAATCTCCAATCCATTGCTCGATGAAGTTTCCATGAAAGGTGCCCGGGGTGTTCTGATCAACATCACTGGCGGCCCTGATCTGACCCTCTTTGAAGTTGACGAAGCTGCCAACCGCATCCGGGACGAAGTCGACCCTGAAGCCAACATCATCTTTGGATCAACCTTTGATCCGAACATGGATGGCACCATGCGTGTGTCTGTTGTTGCAACAGGTATTGATGCAGAATCGATCCGGAATATCCGTCCGGCCGCTCAGTCTTTCCAGACGCCACCGGCTCCGTTGAATGTTTCCCCCGAACCTAAAGCAGAACCTGCTGAAGAAATGGTTGCCCGGGCAGAGACAGCCCCGGCGCAGGGACCATCAATGGCACCACAGCCAGCCGCTGCTCAGGCGACTGCCAGCAGCCAGCCAATTATTGAAAGCGGCCCGGCCCACACCAGCATCGAAGCCGCAATCACACGCAGCGAAGCTGAGGGACAAAATCAGCGGAACCCACAGCAAATGGCACCGCAGGCTGAAATCAGGAATGACAGCTTTGTTGCTCCACGCCCCGTAACAGTCAGCAATCAGAAACCTGCAGCCCCACAGGCTGCACCTCAGAAAGCTGACCCCTTTGCTGCGGCCGCTATGGCCAACGGTACGGACAGGTTTGAAGAGTCCAAAAAAAGCAAAGGCCTGTTTGGCCGGATCACAGGTGGCGCAGCGCGCGCCCTTCAGGCAGCAACGCAGGCGGATGAACAGGAAGAACTGCAGACTGGCAGAGCCACTCCGGCCGCTGCCGCTCCAGCTGTTGCCACAGCAACAGCACCTGCCGAATCGGCACCGGCAGCACCTGCACAACAGCCACGCCTGACAGGTCTTGATCCTCATGACCGGATCCAGTCTCCCGCCGCTGATGAAGATCTGCTGGATATCCCAGCATTTCTGCGGCGTCAGGCGAATTAAATCCATGCACAGGTAATTGTTTCAGTATGTTGCTGACTTCGTAACATACTGAAACAAACAGTGATTTGTTAGAGACAGGGGGACGCGCTATCGTTCCCCTGTTGCATTATATCGATCGGAGCAGTCCCACTGCCTCCGGGGGGATTAACTAACAAACGAAGTGTCATCATGAAAACTGCTACTGCCGCCACACGCGTTCAGAAACAGAAAACCCTTAAGAGTGCCATTAATTGTTCTGGGGTTGGTCTGCACTCAGGCGATAAGGTCATCATGACACTCCACCCGGCTGCACCGGGAACCGGAATTGTTTTCCGCCGCACCGACGTTGCTGGAAAAGGCGCCGTTATCCCCGCGACCTGGAAATACGCAATCGAATCTCCGCTTTGCACCACACTGGTCAAAGACGGTGTAAAAATCGCAACCATCGAACATCTCATGTCTGCCCTCGCAGGCTTCGGTATCGACAACTGCACCATAGATATCAGTGCGGGCGAAGTTCCCGTGATGGATGGCAGTGCCGCTCCCTTTGTTTTCCTGATTGAATGTGCCGGAGTTCTTGAGCAGAACGCCCCGAAAAGAGCGATTCGCATCCTCAAGGAAGTCCGTGACGACGAAGAAAACCGTTCCGGCATTCTCAGCCCCGGCGAAGATTTCTCAGTCAGCTTTGCCATTGACTTTGAAAGTCAGGCAATTGGCCGTCAGGAACTCTATATGGAAGTCCGCGCCAACCGCTATAAACAGGAAATCAGCCGCGCCCGGACCTTTGGCTTCCTGCATGAAGTTGACCAGATGCGGAAAATGGGCCTGGCACGTGGCGGCTCCCTCGACAATGCCATCGTCATAAACGGTGACGAGATCATGAACGAAAGCGGTCTGCGCTATGCGAACGAGTTCGTACGTCACAAGATCCTCGATTCCATCGGCGATCTCTATCTCGCAGGCGCCCCGATTGTCGGTCACTATCACGGCGTCCGTACAGGGCATGCCCAGACCTATCGTCTGGTTCACAAGCTTATGAATGACAATTCAGCCTGGGAATGGGCAACATTGCCAATCCAGCAAGCAGCAACCCCGCGCTCAAGCTTCACGGTTCCGGAACGGGCGGTTGCAGCCACAGCTTAGGCTGATTTCTGATCCCGCTTTACAGTTTTGGAAAAGCCCGGTTTCGCCGGGCTTTTTGCTTTTCCCTTCCCTCCGGATACTTTTTTCACCGCATTTAATCGCAAGAAGCTCTCAGTTGGCTTGAGGCCGGGATTATGAAGCCCTATAGTGCTGTGAGAATTCGATTGATCGACTTGAGAAACAGCTCATGACCAGAAGTATGGCTCACGAAAAGAGAATTGCAGAATGATATCCGGTCTTTTCCGACACATCAGAAATACGCCCTTTCAGCGCGCAGGACTTGCCCTTTTCATGGCTGCAGCTCTTGCAGCTTGCAGTTCGGACGACAAGCCAGAATACATCGAAAGACCGGTAGAAGAGCTATACAGCAGTGCCAACAACGCCCTGAAAGCGGAAGAGTACAAGGAAGCAGCCCGATTATTTGACGAGGTCGAGCGCCAGCACCCCTATTCCGTCTGGGCTTCCAAAGCGCAGCTTATGGCCGCTTATGCACACTATTCTGACAACAAGTACGACGATGCCATTGCAGCACTGGATCGTTTTATCGAACTCCATCCCGGTAACCGGGATACACCATATGCGTACTACCTCAAGGGCCTGTGTTATTACGAACAGATTTCTGACGTGACCCGGGACCAGAAGATGACTCGCGAAGCCCTGACAGCCTTGCGCGATGTTGTACGCCGCTTTCCCGATACAGAATATGCCCGTGATGCCCAGCTGAAGATAGATCTGGCCACCGATCACCTTGCTGGCAAGCAGATGACCATCGGGCGCTATTATCTCCAGCGTCAGGAATACCTTGCCGCGATCAACCGTTTCCGTACGGTTATCGGCGAATACCAGACCACCACACATGTTCCCGAAGCCCTGCACAGGCTGGTAGAGGCATACCTCGCACTTGGAGTGATTGATGAAGCCCAGGCAACAGCCGCCGTCCTCGGACACAACTTTCCGGGTGACCGCTGGTATCAGGACAGCTACGCTCTGCTCAACGGGCAGGATCTTGAGCCTGAAGATGTAGACGGCTCCTGGATTTCCCGTACCTGGAATTCTATTCTCTGATGGAAACAGCCCTCTAATGAAAACAGGTGTGCCGTGCTGCTGACCCTTACTATCAGCAACGTGGTCCTCATTGACCACCTTGAGCTAGCATTCAAAGATGGCCTTTGCGTGCTCACCGGAGAAACCGGAGCAGGAAAATCCATCCTGCTTGATTCGCTCGGGCTCGCCTTGGGTGCCAGAGCTGAATCCCGCCTGGTGCGTCAGGGCATGGACAAAGCTTCTGTCAGTGCTGTCTTTGCACCAGCACCCGGGCATCCGGTTTTTGCCCTTCTCGAAGAACACGATATTACCCTGGAAGACGACACACTGGTCTTTCGCCGGGTCGTCAATGCAGATGGTCGCAGCCGGGCCTATCTCAACGACTTGCCGGTTTCAGCCAATCTCCTGCGTCAGGCCGGAGACCTTCTTGTTGAAGTTCAGGGACAGTTTGAACAACGCGGCCTGCTCGATCAGAGCAACCACCGTAACCTGCTTGATGCTGTCAGCCATACTGACCCGCTTGTAAAAGAACTCTCGGGCATCTGGGATCAATGGCGCGCCGCTGTCAAGGAACGCAAAAGCGCCGATGAAAAACTGGCCCAGGCCCAGCGGGAAGAAACCTTCCTCCGTCATGCGCTGGCGGAACTCGACGCCCTGTCTCCAGTGGAAGGCGAACTGGAAGAACTCGTCACCCAGCGACAGTTCATGATGCACAGCGAGAAGCTGATCAGTGCCATGAACGCCTCGATCGTTGATCTAACAGGGGATAACGGGGTTGGCGGCGCAGAGAATGCCTTGATTGATGCCCTGCGCCATCTTGGGAATGTCGCGGACCGTGCCGGAGACAAACTCAAGCCGGTCATTGATGCACTTGATCGCGCCAGTTTCGAAATTCAGGATGCTCTGGCCGGGCTGCAATCGCTGTCCCATGATCTCGATATTGATCCCTCCCGGCTTCAGGAAATTGAGGAGCGCTATTTCCTTTACCAGGATCTTGCCCGCAAACACCGGGTTGAGCCGGAAACCCTGCCGCAGGTTCGCGACCAGATCGCGACCCAGCTTGATCTGATCGATACGGGCAATGCCCATCTCGAAAAACTGGACAAGCGGTGCGAGGAAACCCGCAAACTCTACGCCCTGACTGCGGAAAAGCTGAGTCAGACCCGTCACAGGAAAGCGCTTGAGCTGGATGCTGAAATCAACGCGGAACTTCCCCCGCTGAAACTGGAGCGCGCCACCTTTAAAACCGAAATCGAGAATCTCGACGAAGAGCAATGGAGCCGCCAGGGCTGGGACCAGGTTTCTTTTCTTGTTGCGACAAACAGCGGTTCGGCACCAGGCCCGCTTGGCAAGATCGCCTCAGGCGGAGAACTCGCCCGCTTCCTGCTGGCGCTAAAAGTGGTTATGGCCAAGGTAAGCCCCATCGGCTGCCTTGTTTTTGATGAAGTCGATGCCGGGATCGGTGGTGCGACCGCTCACGCTGTTGGCGAACGTCTGTCTCGCCTTGCCGATGAGCGACAGATACTTGTGATCACGCACAGCCCGCAGGTCGCCGCCAAGGGCAGCCAGCATTTGAAAGTTGCCAAGTCGAGTGACGGGGAACTGACAACGACAACGGTGTTCACACTCTCGCCCGAAGACAGGCGAGAAGAGGTCGCGCGGATGCTCTCCGGAGCCGAGATAACCAACGAAGCACGCGCTGCTGCTGACAGCCTATTGGGATAAGTACCTTGACGATATCGAAAGAAATTCTGGCGTTCCTCGATCAGCCGGTTGAAAAACTGTCTCCGGCGCAGGCTGAAAAACAATTATCCGCCCTGGCACAGGAAATTGCAAAACACGATATTCTCTATCACCAGCAGGACACGCCGGAAATATCGGACGGTGACTATGACCGCCTGCGCCGCCACAACAATGCACTGGAGCAGAAATTCCCTGATCTGATCAGATCAGATAGCCCCAGCGAGACGGTCGGCGCCCCCCCTTCTTCCGGGTTTGGCAAGATCCGTCATAGTGTCCCGATGCTCTCGCTTGGCAATGCCTTTGCGGATGAGGATGTCGAAGAATTCCTGGGTCGTATCAAACGCTTTCTTGGTCTGGGCAAGGACGAAAAAATACAGATCTTTGCCGAACCAAAAATCGATGGCCTGTCCTGCTCTATCCGCTATGAAAAAGGCATGCTGATACAGGCTGCCACCCGGGGTGATGGGGCTGAAGGTGAAAACATTACCGCCAATGTGAAAACCATCGCCTCCATTCCGCACCAGCTTGCGGGTAGTGGCTATCCCGATGTTCTCGAAATCCGCGGCGAAGTCTATATGCGACGGGATCGTTTTCTCGAACTCAACAGCCGCCAGGCCTCGACAGGAGGCAAGACCTTTGCCAATCCCCGCAACGCTGCGGCAGGTTCCCTGCGTCAGCTTGATCCCTCTATCACTGCCGCCCGTCCCCTTGATTTTTATGCCTATGCCTGGGGCGAGACGTCTGCCCCGCTTGGCGAAAACCTGATCGAAGTGCGCGAACGGATGCAGAGCTGGGGTCTCCCTGTAAATCCGGGGCAACTTTGTGATTCCAGCAGCAGTCTGCTGGCGTATTACAGAGGCATCATGGTTGATCGCCCGGATATGGATCATGAGATCGATGGCATAGTCTACAAGGTCAATCGTTTGGACTGGCAGGAAAGGCTCGGGTTTGTCAGCCGTGCGCCACGCTGGGCCATCGCCCATAAATTCCCCGCTGAACGTGCGATTACCCGCCTCAATCAGATCACTATTCAGGTCGGTCGGACCGGGGCTCTTACACCGGTCGCCAATCTGGAACCCATATCTGTCGGCGGCGTCATGGTTTCCCGCGCAACACTGCACAACCGGGACGAGATCGTTCGCAAGGATGTCCGCGAAGGAGATGCTGTTGTCATCCAGCGCGCGGGTGATGTTATTCCCCAGGTCGTCGAGGTTCTGCTCGACAAACGCCCGGATAGTTCTGTTGCCTTTGTCTTTCCCACCCACTGTCCGGAGTGTGGATCGCTGGCCATCCAGGAAGCAGGAGAAGTCGTCACCCGCTGTACCGGTGGTCTGGTTTGCCCTGCACAGGCCGTGGAGCGCCTGAAACACTTTGTCAGTCGCAATGCTTTTGATATCGAAGGACTGGGTGACAAACAGGTCCGCTTCTTTTTTGAACAGGGACAGATCAAGACACCTGCAGATATCTTTACCCTTGGTGAGCGCGATAAAAAGAGCCTCACTCCCCTGCGCAACCAGCCCGGCTGGGGGCGACAGTCTGCCGACAATCTTTTTGCCGCCATAGAAGCCAAGCGCACGATCGGGCTGGACCGCTTCATCTACGCCCTGGGCATTCCACAGGTTGGGCAGGCGACGGCCAAACTCCTGGCCAAGACCTATGGCACCCTTGACCGGGTAGAAGACGTCATGCGCCTTGCCCATGATCCGGAAAGCGATGCTTTGCCGGAGCTCCTGTCTATCGATGGTATCGGCGCCTCTATGGCAGGTGATCTCATCGCCTTTTTTGGCGAACCCCATAATCGGGAAGCCGTGGCAGCACTCCGTGCCCAGATCGAAATCCAGGAATTCGTTCTCGAAGTCAGTAGCGATTCTCCTGTAACAGGCAAGACGGTTGTCTTTACCGGCAAACTTCTGACCATGTCCCGGGATGAAGCCAAGGCAAAGGCAGAGAGCCTGGGCGCCAAGGTTGCTGGGTCTGTTTCAAAAAAAACCGACTATATCATTGCAGGTGCCGATGCCGGCTCCAAGCTCAAGAAAGCAGCAGAACTGGGTGTCACAGTCCTGAGCGAGGAAGACTGGCACGCCCTCGTTGCCACCTCCTGAAGCAGACGAGCCCCAGAAGCAGACGATACAAAGACAGGCAAAACTGTTTTTACTGGGTGGGCAAACCAGGGACTGCTAAGATAACGCCATGAAAGCTGAATTCCGAAGTTATGACAGTGAAGAGCGTCGCCACAGTCACAGTGACTTTCACCAGCTTATCCTGCCTGGGTCGGGGAAGCTGGAACTGGAAGTCGAGACCCACAGCGGCTACGTCGGTGAACATTGCGCAGCCCTGATCAGCGCCAATGACAGTCATGCCTACAAGGGTTCCGGGATCAACAGCTTTACGGTCGTCGATCTGCCAATCCTGCAATTCCAGCAGGACCAGACCCTCATGAATCTCTGGGATCAGGCGCACAAAAAGGCATTTTTCCCGCTTGATGATCGCCTGCACCATCTCGCCCGTTACACTTCTCTGGAGCTGGACAAAACAGGTCTGGGCCTTGCCGCTGAAAAGGCAATCCGGCTTCTGCTTCTCTCCCTTGCCGAAAATGGCAAGGGCCCGGAGAAAAACCTTCCGGCAAAGCTTGAAAAAGCTCTGGCTTTTATACGCCAGCATCATACCCGCAAACTGGCATCTGCAGATATCGCAGGGGCAGCCTGTCTCTCGGTAAGCCAGCTGCACAATCTTTTCAAGGGAACTCTTTCCCTCACGCCCGGAGAATATCAGACCCAGGTTCGCCTTGAGCGGGCGAGAGAGCTGATCAACGGGAGTTCCCGATCTTTGGCCGATATCGCCCTTGCTGTGGGCTACCCGGAACAGAGCAGTTTCAACCGTGCCTATCGCAAGTTCTTTGCCGAAGCGCCAGGACAGAAGCGTAAAGACAAGCGTTCCTGAAACAACCCGCGCCCCTTCCGCAGAGCACAAACGGAACAGCTGTCAAATTTTTCGGAATACAGACCAAGACCCGAAACCATTTTCAGGTTAGCTTGTCGTTTCCTCCCTAAGGAAACAGCAGCAATTACATAGAAACAAATCCGATGACAGACACGACTTTATTACCGGTTGCTGATGGCAAAACACTTCGGGCAACCGTCATCGGGGGCATAGCCATTTTGCTCTGGTCCTCCCTTGCTCTGTTCACAACATGGGCTCAGGGCATTCCAACCTTTCAACTGCTTGGCCTATCCTTTGCGATTGCCGCTTTCTCCGGCTTCATTATCCTGGCCTGTAAAGGCAAAGATAGTCTGCGCAAAGTCAAACAACCGCTTGTTGTCTGGATGCTATCCGTTGGCGGTCTGTTTGGCTATCACCTGCTTTATTTTATTGCCCTCTCCAATGCCCCTGCGGTCGAGGCCAGCCTGATTGCCTATCTCTGGCCTTTATTAATTGTGTTTTTTTCAGCTCTGTTACCGGGGGAACGTCTCTACTGGTTTCATATTGCCGGAACATTGATGGGCCTTTCAGGGGCGGTATTAATTGTTACCAAAGGGCAATCCCTGGCCTGGGAAGCCGAACACTACATCGGTTACCTTGCTGCTGTCGCCTGTGCCCTGACCTGGTCTGGCTATTCGGTGCTCAATCGACGGTTCAGTAGCGTCCCCACCGAAGCCGTCTCGGGATTTTGTGCCGCAACTGCCCTGTTAGGTTTGATCTTTCATCTGACGACAGAAACCTGGATCGCGCCGGATAGTTTGCAGTGGCTGGCCATTCTCGCCTTGGGTTTGGGGCCTGTCGGTCTTGCATTTTTTGTCTGGGATTATGGCACCAAGCACGGCGACATTCAGGTTCTCGGCGCCCTGTCCTATGGCGCACCTCTGCTCAGCACTCTCGTGCTGGTCTTTTCTGGAAAGGCAGAACCAAGCTGGCTGTTGGCGGGGGCCTGCCTGTTGATTGTCGGCGGAGCTCTCCTCGCCTCAGTCAAACTGTTACGCAAGACTTGACACCGCTACAGGTGCAGGACTTCACCAACCTAAGCAAGCATGGCCGCAACAATCGCTTCCGGGCGGTCTTCCTGCATGAGATGACCAGAGCCGGGAACAATCTGAAACTTCTCTGCCTCTAGCACCTTTGCCAGCTTCTGTCCCTGCTTGACAGGGATCCACTGATCTTCTTCTCCCCAAAGGATTCTGACCGGGCAGGACATCTTTCCATAAAGAGGTTCGATTTCATCCGTATAACCAGTATCCATTTGTGAAATCTGACGGTAAAAAGCCGGACGACCGATATCGCCTTGCCAGGGCGTTTTGTATATCTGCAGGGTTTCTTCACTCAGACGATTATGAGCTGCCCCCTGCAGGTAAGCGGTCAGCAGCGCTTCATGCGCATAATCGGGAAGTCCGGCGAAGGCCACCTCATGTGTTCGAACATGCTGTACAAAAGGCGAGCCCCAAGGCGCCAAAGCCACAGGGTCAACAAGTGTAAGCCTGCGGTAACGCAAACCATTGAGATAATAGGCCCGAAGAGCCGTCGCACCGCCAAAGTCATGGCACAGCACCTCTGGCTTCTCCAGATTCCAATGGGCCAGTAAACTGTTCAGCAGGCGGTTCTGAATACCAAGAGAAACATCTGCACCCGCCGTTTTATCCGACTGCCCATAGCCCAGAAGGTCAAAATAATAGACCGTCCATTTCTGTGCCAGCAAAGGTGCTATATTGCGCCAGACCTGCGAAGAAAAAGGGGTGCCGTGTATCAGGACCAAGGGATCCCCCTGTCCTGAAACACCCCAGGCAACCTCACGTTCAGCAAAAAGAAAACGATGGTTCAGTTCCAGCACAACACCAGCCTCATAAATTCCTTAATTGCCTTCACACCGGATGAAGCTGCTAACCGTGGCAGATTGTCGGAAGGGATGGCAGTTTAGAGATCATCTCCCGCTTCCGGGAGGACACAGCTTTCTTATCGCCAGGAACATTCTTAGTCTCAGAAAGGTTCGTCGTTGTATTTTTCTGGCCGTTTGAAACCGGTGTATCCAGATAAAAAACCCGATCCATCCGCGCCGCTATAATGTAAGATTTAGCTAGAATGTTTAGCATTGCCACTCTCCTGATGAAGATTTATTCTCATTAATATCAGTGATATTTGAGAGAAATCAAAATCAGGAAAAATCTAGATATGTTAGATTTTATTACATATAGAGATGCGTAAATTCCCACCCCTTTCCGGATTACGTGCCTTTGAGGCTGTCGCCCGGCACAAAAATCTCAGTCATGCCGCCCGTGAGCTAAACGTTACTCACGCCGCTGTAGCACAGCAGATCAAACGTCTTGAGGAATGGTTTGCCACCCCCTTAACCCGGCGGGAAGGACGGGGCGTAGCCATCACCGAAGCAGGAATAAAACTCGGCACAGCCCTGGGCAGCAGCTTTGATATCATTGACGAGGTTGTGCAGGAACTGCAGGAGAGCGACAGCGAACGCCCGCTGCGGATCACCATGACGCCCTCTTTTGCCACCTTCTGGCTCCTGCCGCGCCTGAGTGACTTTCGCAACCTCCACCCCGAGATCGAACTTCTGCTCAACGCCAACAGTGAAGTGATCGATATCAAGCGAGAAGAATACGATCTGGCCATTCGCTACGGTAGTGGCAACTGGACAGGCTATGAAGTCGAAAAGCTGATGCAAAGCTACACCAGCATTGTGGTCTCTCCCAGCCTGCTGAAAAAAATTGACGTATCAACACCCCAGGACATCACAAAGCTTCCCTGGGTTTGTGATGTTGATGACTACCACGCCGAGTGGGAATACTGGTTGAGCCAAAATAACATAGATCCCAAAAAGCATTCTGCCCGCATCCATCTACCTGGACATCTGATGCGCGATGCAATCCGGGATGGACAGGGAGTAGGTACACTGCCTTCCAACTGGGTAAGCCAGGACATTGCCGCCGGGAGACTTGTCGAGCTCTTCTCCCTGAACAGCAATAAATATGCAGGTTATTACCTCCTGTATAAACCGGGAATGGTCTCCAGCAATCTCAAGGCTTTCCTGTCCTGGCTCCGTAACCAGAATCCTGAAGACACCCGTTTTTGACCCCATCCACGCAACAAGAAGAAACCCAGGCAAAAACAATCGGGGGCAGCTTAAAGCCACCCCCGAATATCATTCTGCTTTTTTTTGCAGGAACCTAAACTGGACGCGTCACCTCTTCCAACCAGGTTTTGTGCTCATCATCCAACAGGGGAGTCAGTTCTCTGCGAACGCGGGCATGATAGTCATTAAGCCAGGTTACCTCTTCCGCAGTCATGATAGTGCGATCAACCAGTCGCAGATCAATCGGACAAAGTGTAACGGTCTCGAAGTCGTAAAGCGGAATCTCCACCCCGACCATTTTCCCGGCCTCCCGGACAATCATCAGGTTTTCAATCCGGATCCCATATTCCCCGGCCTTGTAGTATCCAGGTTCATTGGAAAGGAAAACGCCGGGCTCGAGTGGCGCAGGAGAAACGTTCTTGCCTATACGCTGCGGCCCCTCATGAACCCCCAGGAAACAGCCCACGCCATGCCCTGTACCATGGTCATAATCCAGCCCCGCGTCCCACAGAGGTTTCCGGGCCATACTATCCAGTTGCATCCCGCTCGTCCCTTTGGGGAATTTTGCTGTTGCCAGGGCAATATGGCCCTTGAGCACGCGGGTGAAGCGGTCTTTCATTTCATCATTGGCTGCACCGATAATCACCGTCCGGGTAATATCAGTCGTCCCGTCCAGAAACTGCCCTCCGGAATCGATCAGAAAGATCTCATCCCGGTTTAACGGCAAGGAGCTTTCCTCTGTCACCTTATAATGACAGATCGCGCCGTTTGGCCCCGCCCCTGAAATCGTATCAAAGGAAAGGTCCCGAAACAGCGGCACCTCCTTGCGGAACTCCAACAGCCTGTTTGCCGCTTCCATTTCAGTCACAGGATCATCTGTTCCTGCCCGGGTCAGGGCTGTTTCTGTCACCCATTTCAGAAATCGCACCATCGCCGCCCCGTCACGAATATGCGAGGCCCGAAGACCGTCAAGCTCGACAGGGTTTTTACGGGCCTTCGGCCTCTGACAGGGATCCATGGCTCGCACCAGCTTTGCCCCGTTCTGCTCCAGAACAGTCGCCACCCGCTCAGGACAGGTAGCCGGGTCGATCAGAACCTTTTTACCCGCCTTGGCAAAGGCCGCAAGACGACCCTCCAGAGCACCCGGCTCTGCAATCTCTACCATATTATCCAGTGCAGAAAGGGTCTCGCTCGTAATTTTTTCATTATCAACGAACCACTGAACCTCGCCATCAGCATGAACAACGGCAAAGGAGAGAACCAGTGGAGTATGCGCCACATCCTCTCCCCGAACATTCAGCAGCCACGCAACGGAATCCGGAAGACTGAGCACAGCACAATCTGCACCACTGGACTTCAGGCTCCGGCTTATTTCTTCTCGCTTTTCTTTCGAGCTACAACCTGCATGAGCCATATCATAGGGCATCGATTTACTGCTTGGACGCGCCGGCTGGTCAGACCAGACCTGATCCAGAGGATTCTCCAGCGCAGCAACCAGTTCTCCGCCCGCTTTTTCGACTCCCTCACGCAAGGACTTGACCTGGGCCTCACTCTGCAACCAGGGATCATAGGCAATCTTCATCCCCGGCTGCACTTTCTGTTCAAGCCACTCGGAAGCAGGCTCTTCGATCAGATGCCTGTAGGTGAAAAGACTTTCGTCCACCTCTTGCCGAACCTGAATTGTATAACGTCCGTCAACAAAGATTGCCGCCTGCTCTGCCAGTACGACGCCCAGGCCTGCCGATCCGGAAAAGCCGCTCAACCAACGCAAGCGCTGCGCCTGGGAAGGAACATACTCGCCTTGGTGTTCATCTGTACGCGGCACGATAAAGCCGTCAAAACCTGCTTCTGATAGCTGCGCGCGTAAGCTTGTAAGCCGGACAGCGTGATCACTGTTCGTCGCTTTGGGCATTTTGAGTTCCTTTATACAATATACAATGTTGTTTTTCGAAGATTATCCGAGCTTTCAGCTGGGGGCAACACAAGCTTTGACATGGCTAAATAAAAAACAATATCAAATACTTATTCACAAATATTCACAAAATGCATGGCTGAAGTGCAGAATCACCGCTAGCGAAAACAACAAAATGAGCTAGATATGATGTCAACAACACGGCGGCGAGTGTTTAACACCTGAGTGATCTTACACTTAGCCGGGCCGCGAAATCAAATTTAGGAGTCAGATCGATGAAAAATTCAACACTCGGTTTTTCCGCGGCCACCACAGCACGCACGGAAATCGCAAACGCACCAGTTCTGGTAACTGTTGCACCACACCGTTACACCAAAGCTTACCGCATCTATGCAGCAGTTTCCGGTATCGTAAAGAGCTTTAAAAGCTACATGGAACGCCGCGCAACTGTGCGCCAGCTCTGGGACCTGAATGACCGTGAACTGAACGATATCGGTCTGAGCCGTGGCAACATCGAAGCAACTGTCAACAGCCTCTATGCAGAAGCAGTTGAAAAAGAGGCGAAGTCTTTCAAGCCTGGTTTTGCTTTCCTTTCTTCTTCAGATTTCGTTTCAACGAAAGACAACAAGAAAGCCGAAAACCTGAACAAGGCAGCTCGCGCAGCATAATCCCCCCTTATGCCCGCGACTGCATTGGCAAAACGCGACGGAGTTTTTTCTCCGTCGCGTTTTTTATTCTGATTAAAGAACCCGCAGATATTGATTGATCGTTTTTTACTTTTTCTGTTCGGCTTCGAAGGCCTCTGCAATCATCTCAAGGTCGCCTCTTTGCCTCAATTTCTCAAGCGCCCCATTGATTCTACTCTGCAATATTATTCCTCTTGCCGTATCCCGAAACAGCATAACGATGCTGGATCTTGAGAGAACATAATCTGGATCAAACCAGGGCATAGGACCAAGCGCCAGATTCCGCGCGATTATTTGCGCTTCAAAAGGAAAAGAGACTATCGCGTCTACTCTTTCTGAATAGAGCATCTTGACCAGGGAAGTCTGGTTGGTCGCGCTAATCAACCTGATGCCGTCAATCTCCTCAAGATTCCCATAGGCATACCCCAAAGAAATCCCGACTTTCATGCCCTTCATGTCTTCTGGTGAAGACACAGTATTTTTGTTCGACAAGGTCAGAACATGACGGTTGATCATGGCCAGTGATTTTGAGGCAACAAACGCGCCTCCCAATTCTTGCCCGGGTGTCTTCACATTTTTCTGATTCAGTGGATAGGGAATAAGGATATCCCCCTTGCCCGATGCAAAAAGCTTTGATGCCCTCTGCGGTGGAAGAATCGAAAGGGCCAGATCAAGCTGGCTTTCCTGACGGATAGAGGAAACGACCTTGCCAAAAACACTGGCTTCCGGGTCATCCAGATACACAGGGATCTGCTTTCCCAGCAACTCGACTTCACCCAGATCCTGTGCCGAAGTCGGAAACGGGCTGACAAGGAGGATGACCAGCGCGATAGCACTGATCAAATCCCCCTTTACAGGGCGAAGCAATCTCAGGGGCAGGCAGGTTAGTGAAATCATGCTACAACAGCATACCCCCAGAATCCTAACCGTCAGTAAAGACAGATAAAGAGTTCTGTTACCGAGACAGAACCAGTGTTGCCCACTCCCCCAGATGGAGTTCGCGAATAACCTTCAACCCCTGTGCTTCATGTGCCTTCACGACCTGATCCTGCTGGGTAATCAACAATCCGGAAAGGACCGCAACACCTTCAGGTGCAAGGTTTCTCACCAGATCTGGCGCCATCTGGCAAAGTGGTTCTGCCAGAATGTTGGCAACGATCAGATCAAAGGGCGTCTGCTCGGACACCTCGGCCGTGGCGTAACCATCTCCACAAATCCCCGTAATGCCGGATACTTTGTTCAAGGCTGCATTTTCAAGCGCGACACGAACTGAATCCGTATCAATATCGATTGCCAACACCGGGCAATCCCAGAGGATTTTGATCCCCATCGCCAGGATCCCAGACCCACATCCCATATCCAGTGCTGAGCTGACTTTACGATCTTCGGCCAGATCCGTCAGCGCAATCAGACAGCCCTTGGTCGTATCATGCTGTCCGGTACCAAAGGCCACATTGGCTTCGATCAGCAAAGGCACAGATCCTTCCGGGGGAGCCTGGGTGATATGCGAACCGTGCACAAAAAACTTTCCGGCGACGATTGGTGGCAGAGCTTTCTGGCTTTCCGCAACCCAATCGATATCCGGAAGCTGTTCAATCAAAACTCCAGGCATTTTGCCACCCATGACATCAGCCGTATCAGACAAGAGTTTCTCGACCTGATCCTGTGATGGTTTGCCATCGACATAGACCTTGGCCGAAATCATCCCTGCCGCATCCGGATTGGTCACGACAATTGCCCCTTCCAAAGGCTCAAGGGCCAGTTCATAGATCGCCAGATGAGCCTCGGGCACATCAAAGGAAATGCACCAGACGGCGCTGTTGTTTTCGCTCATTACATTCCTGCCTGTGATGCGGGGACAACAAAGTTGCTCAGCACTTTTTTCGTGCCCGCCTTATCAAATGAAATTGTCAGACGCTCGCCTTCTACAGAGGTGACCAATCCATAGCCAAACTTCTGATGGAAAACCTTTTCACCTCTGCTAAAGCCGCTTTTGCCTTCAGATATTTTTTGCGCAGCCTTGCGAACCAGTTGGGATTCTCCGCTCTGGTAGTCGCGAGCCCGCTGCATTCCTGGACTCAAGGCCCGATCGGTATCCTGCCAACGCCCACTGCCGAAACCGCCATAGGATGGTTCAAGCGGGGCTGAATAGATCCCCCGGTCACTTTCGCGTTCGACATGCTCGGGCGGCAACTCGTCAACAAACCGCGAGGGAATGGCCGACGCCCAGGAGCCATGCATCCGGCGATTGGCCGCAAAGGAAATCACAGCCCTCTGCCTTGCCCGGGTCAAACCGACATATGCCAGACGGCGTTCTTCCTCAAGCCCCTTTAATCCCTGCTCGTCCATAGCCCGCTGATTGGGGAACAGACCTTCTTCCCAGCCTGGCAAGAATACCGTGTCAAACTCCAGTCCCTTGGCGCCGTGCAAGGTCATAATCGACACCATTTCCTGCCCCTGCTGCCGGTTTGTATCCATCACAAGACTGACATGTTCAAGGAAGCTGGCAAGGCTCTCGAATTCACCCAGCGCGTTGACAAGCTCGCGCAGGTTCTCGACGCGTCCCTTGGCTTCAACAGACTTGTCATTCTGCCAGAACTCCAGGTATCCGCTCTCTTCCAGCACCAGATCCGCCAACTCCGGTGGCGACATATCGGCCTTAAGGCCATGCCAGCGTTGCATCTGTGTGACAAATCCGGCCATGGCCTTGCGGGCAGCGGGGCGCAATTCATCGGTTTCCACAATCTCAGACGCGGCATTGAACAGCGAACAGTTCATCTCTCGTGCCAGCGTATGGACAACACTCACCGCAGCCGGGCCAAGCCCGCGCTTGGGAGTGTTAATGATTCGCTCAAACGCCAGACTGTCATCGGGAGAATTAACCAGACGCAAATATCCCAGCGCATCCCGAATTTCCAGCCGCTCGTAGAAACGTGCCCCACCGATAACACGATAGGGGATACCCAGCGTCAGAAACCGCTCCTCGAACTCACGGGTCTGGGCACCGGCACGCACCAGAATGGCCATGCTATCCAGGGATTTGCCCTGCCGTTGATAATTCTCGACCTCTTCGCCAATGAAACGGGCTTCTGCTTCCCCATCCCACAGGCCGCGAACCCGGATTGGCTCCCCCTCTTCGTCGTCTGTCCAGAGCGTCTTGCCCAAACGGCCTTCGTTGTGACTGATGACAGAGGAAGCCGCCGCCAGAATTCGTCCGGTGGAACGATAGTTGCGCTCTAGTCGAACAACTTTGGCCCCGGGAAAGTCTTTTTCAAAACGCAGGATGTTGCCGACCTCGGCCCCGCGCCAACCATAAATGGACTGGTCGTCATCCCCGACACAACAGACATTCTGATGGCCCTGTGCCAGCAAACGTAGCCAGAGATACTGCGCCACGTTGGTATCCTGATACTCATCGACCAGAATATAGTGGAAACGGCGATGGTAATCGGCCAGTACCTCCGGGTATTTCTGAAAGATCATCAGGGTATGTAACAACAGATCGCCAAAATCACAGGCATTCAGCTCTTTCAGGCGCTGCTGGTAGCTCGCATAGATCTTGTGGATCCGGCCACCGGCAAATTCCCGGGCCTCGTTGGTCGAAACCTGATCGGGTCCCTGCCCTCGATCTTTCCAGCGCTGTACTGCCCCAAGCACCGCTTTGGGCGGCCATTTTTTATCATCGAGATTCTGCTCTTTCAGCAACGCCTTGATCAAACGAAGCTGATCATCCGTATCAATGATGGCAAAATCACTGCCAAGACCGACCTTTTCGGCATGCGCCCTTAACATCCGAACAGCAACGGCGTGGAAAGTCCCTAACCACCAGCGCTCGACTGTTGGCAGGTTCAGAATCGAGGCGACGCGCTCTTTCATTTCCTGCGCAGCCTTGTTGGTAAAGGTCACCGCCAGGACCTGCCCGGGAAAAGCCTTCCCCGTCGCCAGAATGTGCGCCAGACGCGTTGTCAGCACACGGGTCTTCCCGGTGCCTGCACCAGCCAGTACCAGCACAGGGCCATCAGTCGCCTGAATGGCCTCAAGCTGAGCCGTGTTCAGACCATCCATATAGGGCGCAAGCCCTGCAGAATTATCTATCGAGTTATGTTGCGATTCGTCCATCATGACTGGTTTATAGCGCAGGCCGCCCGCAAGCTCACCCTCTTTTAACGCACGAGCGTCTATTGATTGATCTTTGCTCCTGCAGGTATGCTACGGCCCCATTCAAGACAGAATCCAGACAGGACAAAAGATGGCCCGCCAAACAGAGCGCCACCCGCTTATCTCTGAAGCCCCCGGAACCCAGAGAACCGTTATTTTCCACCGCTATGGAGCCGGTACTCCTGGCAAGAAAGCCTATATCCAGGCCGCGCTTCATGCCGACGAAACTCCTGCCATGGCAGCAGCTCACCACCTTCTGCAAAAACTGGAAGACGCGGACAAAAAAGGCCTGATCAAAGGCGAGATTGTTGTCGTCCCTTACGCCAACCCAATTGGCCTTGATCAATTCAGCAGCGACGTTTTACTGGGGCGTTTGCACACTGGAGGAGAAGGGAACTTTAACCGCAGCTGGTACGATCTGACAGAAATGACCAAAGACCGGCTCCAGGGTCGTCTGGGCAAAGACGCAGCGGAAAATGTCGACATCATTCGTTCCGCGATGCAAGAAGCCATCAACGAGGTTGTCCCGGTAAGCGAGTTTGACAGCCTGCGGAAGCTTCTGGTTGGCGAAGCTGCAAAAGCAGATTTTGTTTTCGATCTGCACTGCGATGACGATTCCCTGCCTTATCTCTACATTTCAAGCCTCAACTGGCCTGATTGCCAGGACTTCGCGGCCGACTTTGGCTCCTATGCCGTGATGATGGCAGAAAATTCTGGCGGCAACAGCTTTGACGAAGTCTACACCCGGCCTTGGGCGGAACTTGGACGTCTTTACCCCGACCATCCCATTCCACAGGCGACCATGTCCATGACTGTGGAGCTGCGGGGACGCCCAGATGTTTCAGATGAAATCGGGGCCAAGGATGCGACCGCCCTGTTCAATTTCCTGGTTCGCCGGGGACTTGTTGAAGGCAGCGCCCCTCCCCTCCCCAAAGCCCTTTGTGACGCCACCGGTACCAATGCCTGTGAAATCATCACCTCTCCCGGTGCCGGCTTTGTTACCTATTGTCTGGAACTTGGCTCAGTTGTGAAAAAAGGCCAGCAGATCGCCACCCTGATCGACCCCACAGCCGAAGATCCCACCGAAGCCCGTACCCCCATCTGCGCCGGGACGGATGGCATCTTTTTCACAGCAAAGCAGCACAAGGCTGTCAAACCCGGGATGGTCGTTGCCAAAGTGGCTGGCACCGTTGCCCTAAAAGACGGATTGCTGCTTGAGGATTAAACTCGGTCTACTCTGCTAAGAAAGCCCTAGATAACAGGAGGGGATTGTTAAAATGATCCTCTCCTGTACTTCACAGCTTCCTGCCACGTTACAGCTTCTGATCTTCTATCAGGATTCCCCGCGTTCTTCTGCTCTCGCCTGTTCCAGCGCCTTCTTGTAGGCCAGCGCCACATCGTGTTCATGCAGGACACCCTTCAACACACAGTCCTCCGCGTTGTTCACGACAGGAACATATACCTCTCCGCTCGCTCCATGAAGCTGCAACGCCTGTTCAAGGTTAGCGTTCTCAACAAGAAATACGGGCTTGCGGCGGGCGATACCCAATGCTGTGGCGGCTTCACCGCTCTCTTCCTGTTGCTCCAGCCCTTCCGCCAGTTCAATAAAAGAGATACTTCCCTTCAGGCTCCCTTTCTCATCGACAACAAACACCTGCCCCAGCTTGGTCCGTCGGAGCTCCTGTCGAACCATGGAAAGAGCCGCATCGGGTGCAATCGTTGTAATATCCTGCTGCACCATGTCGGCAACCGTCACGCCGCGCATCAGGCTGGCTTCCCGCCCCCCCCTGATTTCAATTCCCCGTCTTTCCAGCTGCCACATAAAAAAGGAACGTCCGTGGACCTGTTGCGTAATCACCGTGGCCAAGGAAGTCGCAATCATCACAGCAATGGTCAAAGCATAGTCATTGGTCAGCTCAAAGATCATCAGAATGGTTGAAATCGGCGCACCAAGAACGGCCCCGGCCACAGCCCCCATACCAATGAGGGTATAGGCCCCATAACCCGATGACAGTTCCGGGAAAAAACTGGTCGCGATAATACCGTAAGCTCCGCCAACCATCGCCCCGATAAACAGGGACGGCGAGAAGACGCCGCCGGAAAAACCGCTGCCGAATGAAATCGCCGTCGCTGCCGTCTTGACAACAATCAGTGCCAGTAACAGCCAAAGCGGATAAAGCTCTGAAATTGCGGCATCTGTTGCTTCATAACCAAC
Organism: Kiloniella laminariae; assembly: GCF_027214005.1. GTDB lineage: Bacteria > Pseudomonadota > Alphaproteobacteria > Kiloniellales > Kiloniellaceae > Kiloniella > Kiloniella laminariae_A. Next base: position 148,402 of record NZ_JAPWGY010000001.1, on the reverse strand, counting down.
CCCGATAATCTGGGGGAAAACCAGTGCCATCAGCCCGAGTACCAGCCCCCCCGCCATCGGCTGAAGCCAGAAAGGCAATTTCAGCTGACCGATCTTGTCTTCTGCAAAGATCACCGACCGCATAAAGGCAATAGCGGCAATGGCTGACACAACACCCAGCAGGGCAAAGGCTGGGAATTCCCAGAATGACCCCAGTGCCATGGCCTTGGGCAGAATAAAAGCAGGAAAATCACCGTAATAAATCCGGCTGATGATCGTACCGACAACCGATGCGATTACAATCGGGGCAAAGGCAGACAACGCATAATGCCCGACCACGACCTCAAGCGCAAAAAAAACACCGGCAATCGGCGCATTGAAAGAACTGGCCACAGCAGCGGCAACCCCACAGCCCAACAGGGTGCGCGACAGAATATATCCCAGAGAAAGCCGCTTTGAGATCCAGGAACCAAGGCTGGCACCGAGATGCACCACCGGTCCCTCACGGCCTACAGACGCCCCAACACCAATTGAAAAAGCTGATGCGACTGCTGCCCGGATGCCGGTTCTGAAAGACATCCGCCCGCCCTTGAGAGCAACGCCTTCAATGACATGCTGAACACCCTGTGGTTTCCCATCAGGCAGAAAATAACGGATAAAAACCCCAACAATACCGCCGCCAATTACGGGCACAAGAACGATGTGCCACCAGGGCAGATCCATGAGACCTTCACTAACATTCGGGCCGGAGAAACCGTAAAAAAATAACTGGACCATGTCGATGAAATGACGAAAACCAACTGCAGCCAGCCCGGCAGCAGCACCAATCACAATCGCCAGCACGGAAAGCACAACCTGCTCATTCCGAACAAAAAGACGAACTTGATGAATGAGTGGCAACCTTGGCGCCCGTTTTTCTGACATGGTTCTCCCCGTACCGGCAACAATCAGGCTCTAGTATTTTGCCAGTATCACTCCCCTTTGCATGTCATTCAGTTGTAACGCTTTCAGAAAACGCTATCCAGCACTCTTCCTGGTCAAAGAGAATTTTATGGCAGATCACTCACAGCGACCGATTGAGCCTTCAGCGCAAATTTTCTTGCCATCAAGCCAGAGTGCCCCAGAAAGGTCAGCCCGGGTCAAATCAGCATCCGTGAGTTGTGCATTCGCCAGGATTGCCCCCCGGAGATTTGCCCTGAAAAACCGGGCCCGCTTAAGATTTGCCCTGGTGAAATCCGCCCCGGTCAAATCAGCTTTGGTAAAGTCCGCTTCCGGTAAAGACGCTGATTTGAAAATTGCTGAATGCAGCTCCGTGCTGATAAACTTGACCCGAAAAGCCGAAATCCCTGTCAGGTCTGCACCTTTAAGCGAACTGCGTAAGAAACTCGCATCGCGTAGTCGCGCTCCTGTCAGATCAACGTCGTCATAATCCAGGCCATCCATGTTGCATCTTTGCCAATTCACCTCCGGCTGAGGGGGATCGACGCAAGCCGCCTCTGATTTTAGCGGCAGCATAAAAGCGAGGAACAGAAAAGCCGAAGCAAGATATTTGTGTTTCATATCTTTCATGTTAGGAAAATTGACCTTCACTTCAAGCTGTTTCGACACAGTCTGAAAACAGATACTCTATCGGCAGGCCTCTCGACAAACATTCCGACAGATAGACAGGGCATATAGCCAGACAGTTTCACCACCACGCAGGAGACGTCACGCCCAGGACATAATCGAGCGCCCGATGTTAAGCGGCAAAGGCTTCTTCTTTTGTATTTCAAGTATTTCCTCAAGATTTTTCAGTAGGAAATCTGGCATGGGACAAGATTGGCGCTGCTTGAGATCCACATGTACTGAAATCCATTCCGACGTAGCCGCCAGATAGCCTTCTGTATCGTGAAACAGTGTGTGATGGTAACTCAACTTCTTACGATCAAAACCAAGCAACCGGGTTTCAACTCTCATTTTTGCTCCCAGGCGCAGCTCCCGCATATAGTTCACATGATTTTCGACAACAAATGTCGAACAGCCTGTCTGCGCACGATAATTTTGGTCCGCGCCGGAAAACTCCAGAAAACCATCCGTACCATGACAGAATACATGCATATAATAAGCGACATTCATATGCCCGTTATAATCCAGCCAGTCGGCAGGCACCTGCCCCCGGTATGAGACAAGCGGATCGACGTCCCGGGGTTGTATCTTCACTAAAGCGTCCCTTCCAATTAGTTGCTTTTTTGTCGCGTTTTCTCACGAATCGATTTGAGCATCAAAAAGATGAGAAACCATTAAAATATCATTACATTTCTCGGTCTTTAGCCAGTTATATTCCCTAAAAACTTACATAAATGCCGCACTACTGGTGCATTTATACCACAGTCATCTTTCTCTCCCGGGTTTATGGCGCTTATTACTGGTTTTACCCCCATGTCTGTGATAATTAATTTCACAAGATTGTATTTGTGCCCGAAAGCATAGGGAATTTGTAAGCTTTCTGGTATATAAACAGATACAGTACCAAGATTATTTATTTTGAGTGTTCGCTTGTGTCTGGAATTTAGTCGCAGCGGTTAAGGCATGCAAAACTTTCGGAATTCGGGGGAAGCTCTGGTGAACAATAACAAAGATAGGCGAAATGTCGTGGGGTTAGGTATTTTGTCCGAGATCAATTCTCGACTCATCAATCGTGTCACAGCTCTTGCAGCTGTCGCCGTTCTCGTAGCAGGTTGCGCCAGTCAGCCGAACTCCGCATTGCAGGATGATGCATCCAGCAACCAGGATGATCAGTGGGCTCAGGCCGATGCCTCACCAACGGTAGAAGCCGGGGACAATGATCCTATTGAATCAGTGAACCGCTTTATTTTTGGCTTCAACAAAGTTGCTGACACCCTGATTTTCAAACCGGTGGCACAGGGATATCGCTTTGTTGTTCCGGAACCTGTTCGGGACGTTGTTCGAAACTTTATCCGCAACACCTATACGCCGGTTATTCTCGCAAATGACCTGCTTCAGGGTGACATTGCCAAAGCAGAAAATACTTTTGCCCGCTTCCTGATCAACACGACACTTGGTGCCGGCGGACTTGCCGATGTTGCCGATGTTGTCGGTCACAGCTATGTCAAAGAAGATTTCGGCCAGACGCTGGGAACCTGGGGCGTTTCAGAAGGACCTTACCTGGTTCTGCCGATTCTCGGCCCCTCCAACGTCCGGGATGGTGTCGGCATGATCGCTGATACCCTGATGGATCCTTTGACCTACATCGCCAGAACAGAAGTTCTGATTGGGCGCCGCGTTGCAGACGGTATCGATACACGCTCGCGCAACATCGAGACTGTCGAAGAACTGGAACGTGATTCCATCGATTTTTATGCCCGTGTACGCTCTCTTTATCATCAGAAACGTGAAAACGAGATCAATGACGGGGAATACGAGCCAACACAGGCTCCAGGTCTGACAGAGATCTTCCCTGAAGATGATCAGGTTTCCGATCTGGCAAACTGAGATGAATCGGATGAAACGTCTTATCTCCCTTACAACAGCCCTCTTTATGGGGGCTGCTTTGTCTCTGGTCCTTTCACAAGCGACCAGAGCTGATGATGCAGGCCAGTTCCTTGTTGCTCTTCAGGGAAAGGCTCTCACGCACCTTGCCAACAACGATATCAGTGAAGACGAACGTGAAACAAGATTTCGCGCACTGATGAGCGAAAATTTTGATCTTGATGGCATTGCCAGCTTTGTGATTGGCAAGTACTGGCGCAACGCAGATGAAGCCGCCCGTCGCGAATTCAAACAGATCTTTGAAGACATTATGGTCCAGCGTTTCCTGCCGACCTTTAACAACTACGCAGGGGCGGCCTTTAAGATAACCAAGGTTACACCAAAACAGGATTTTTATATCGTTTTCAGCGATGTAAAAACAGAAAATGGTGAAACCGCCCAGGTTCTCTGGCGCGTCGAAAAGAAAGCAGATGCGAGCTTTGTTATCACAGATGTTGCAGCAGAAGGCATCAGCCTCCGGAACACCTATCGCTCGGATTACACTTCCGCACTAAAAAGCGTTGATGGCAACCTTGCGACCCTGAACCAGAAACTTCGGGAAAAGATTAAAGCTGGTGATTTTGCTCCAAAAACAAACAGCTAAAACACCTTTCGGATATGTATAAAAAAAACCTGCCCGGCTTTCCGGCAGGTTTTTTTGTGTCTAGCTTTTCCCTGTTGCGCCAACGAAATTTCATCATCAAAGAAAAAAGGCCCTGAAACAATTATCAGGGCCTTTCTCAAGAATTTTACGATTAATCGCTCGAACGATTAGCGTTTCAAAGGTTTGTACTTGATCCTGTGCGGCTGATCAGCAGCAGCCCCCAGGCGACGCTTTCTGTCAGCTTCGTAATCCTCGTAGTTCCCCTCGAACCAGACAACCTGACTATCGCCTTCAAAGGCAAGAATATGGGTCGCGATACGGTCAAGGAACCAACGGTCATGCGATGTCACCAGGACACAGCCACTGTATTCAAGAATAGCCTCTTCAAGAGACCGCAAAGTATCAACATCAAGATCGTTGGTCGGCTCATCGAGCAGAATAACGTTCGCACTCTTGCGCAACATCTTCGCAAGGTGAACACGGTTACGTTCCCCCCCAGACAGCTGACCAACTTTTTTCTGTTGATCTCCGCCCTTGAAGTTAAAGGCACCAACATAGGACCGAGATTGATAGGTGTGTTTGCCAATCTCGATAATATCCAGACCATCCGCGATTTCTTCCCAGACGGTCTTGTCTGCAGCCAGGGCGTCACGGCTCTGGTCGACATACCCGATTTCTACGGTATCCCCAACATTCAGGGTACCACTATCTGGTTTTTCCTGCCCGGTGATCATCCGGAAGAGTGTGGTCTTGCCAGCACCGTTAGGCCCGATAATTCCAACGATCGCACCTTTGGGAATCTTGAAACTGAGATCTTCAACCAGCAAACGGTCTCCGAAAGCTTTACCAATATTGGTTGCTTCAATAACCAGATCGCCAAGACGTGGAGCAGGTGGAATAACAATACGGCCAGGATCCGGTGCCCGCTGGCTCTCTTCCTGAACCAGATTTTCATAAGCCTGCAAACGCGCCTTGGATTTTGTCTGACGCGCCTTGGCTCCCTGACGAACCCACTGGAGCTCGTCCTTAAGAAATTTCTGTTTGGCGCTTTCCTGTTTTTCTTCCAGTGCCAGACGTTTGTGTTTCTGTTCCAGCCAGCTGGAGTAGTTCCCCTCGTAAGGGATACCTTCACCACGATCCAGCTCCAGGATCCAGCCTGCGACATTATCGAGGAAATAGCGGTCATGAGTTACACAGACCACAGTCCCTCTGTATTCTTCAAGAAAACGCTCAAGCCAGGCAACTGATTCGGCATCAAGATGGTTGGTCGGCTCATCGAGCAACAACATGTCGGGGCTGGAAAGCAGCAGGCGACAGAGTGCGACACGGCGACGCTCCCCACCGGAAAGCTTGGTCACATCAGCGTCTCCCGGAGGACAGCGCAATGCATCCATGGCGATCTCAACCTGACGATCCAGATCCCAGGCATCCAGCGAGTCGATCTTTTCCTGCAGTTCCCCCTGCTCTTCAATCAGGGCGTCCATTTCATCAGGATCAACTTCAGCAAAACGTGCGCTGATTTCCTCGAATTTTTCCAACAGAGCCTTGGTTTCGGCAACGCCCTCAAAGACGTTACCGGCAACAGTCTTTGAAGCATCAAGCGCAGGTTCCTGCGACAGATAACCGACTTTTACACCGTCGGCTGCACGGGCTTCACCGTTGATTTCGGTATCAAGCCCTGCCATGACTTTCATCAAAGTCGATTTACCGGAACCGTTCAGACCCAACACACCAATCTTGGCACCGGGCAGGAAGTTCAAACGGATATTTTTCAGAACCTGTTTACCGCCAGGAAAGGTCTTCGAGACCCCGTCCATCTGATAGATATACTGATATGATGCCATTCGGCGCTCCAGAAAAAGTGTTATCTCTTTTGCAGATCACTGCACTGGAGCGGTTTTACCCCATCAGCCCAACAGGTGCAATCTTATCGCGCATCCACCCCTCTAGATCTCTCCGGCTCAAAACATCATCCCCCTCACTCGCCAACCTGGATTTGGTCTTTCCCTTCTTCCACCGGAAGGAAAACGCCAAAGACGGATCCCTTGTTGCTTGATTCAACCAGCTCAAGACGTCCACCAAAATACTCGACGATCTGTCGTGAAATGCTCAGACCCAACCCGGTTCCATGGGGTTTATCTGTTAAACCTTCCCGGCTTTGATGGAATTTTTCAAATATTTTTTCCCTGGAAATCCAGGGGATGCCCCGGCCGTTATCCGAGACCAAAACCACGAGTTCAGGTCCTGATCTGCGGACCGAAACCTTGACCCGCCCCTTGTCCGGATCGCAAAATTTCACTGCATTGGAGAGCAGATTGACAATTACCTGCATCAGGCGATCTCGGTCTCCCTTTACCGCTGGCAAATTGGCCCAGATATCTTTCTCCAATTGTATCGTCCGCTCGGATAACAGGGCACTCATGGCCTCCATGGAATTCTCGATGACTCTGGCCACATCCAGCTTCTCAACCACCCACTCCATTTGCCCGGCCTCTATCTTGGCCAGATCCAGCACCTGGTTGATCAAACGGGTCAGGCGAACACTCTCTTTGACAATAATTCTGAGAAATCTGCTTTTCTCGGCTTCATCGAGATCCGGGTGATCACTCAGGATCTCGCTGAAAGAACGAATAGAGGTCAAGGGGGTGCGCAGCTCATGGCTAACTGTCGAAAGAAACTCATCCTTCAGACGATCTAGCTCCTTGAGCCTTTCATTCGCTGCCCGCAACTGTCGGGTAGTACTTTCCAGCTCGAAAGACTTTTGCTCAAGACTTTGGCTGTATTCGATAACCTGGGAAGTCTCCTCAAGGATCTTCATCACCTCTTCAATCCGGACAGCCTCGCCCTTGACGACAGAGGAAATCATTACCCTGGCCGAAGCTGTTCCGATGGCTCCGGCCATCAGCCGTTCGGTAAAGTTGACCAGATCGGCATCCGCAGTGGTCACCCGGCGGCGTTCCAACCCCCGGTCCCGAAAATAATTGCTGAATGCCCGGTCAGCCCGGGCCCGCCCGATAAACCGGACCAGGAGATTGAACAGATCTTCCACCAGCGCAGATCCCTGCCAGATTTGAGACCGCGGCCCCTGATCTGCGTAGCGAAAAACATCAACGAAAAGCGCACCTTGCACCCGTTCCAGCGCTGAATGTCTGCTGTAAAGCGAAACAAAAACATAGGCACCAACATTTATTACCGTCGTCCAGAACAGGGCATGAGTGAGGTTATCAAGACCTTGCAGGTCAAACAGGGCATAGGGCTTGAGCAGTTCAATACCCAACGGTCCTTCCGTAATAAAGGAAAGGGGTAATATTCCAGACTTGGCAAAAGACGGAAGCAAGAGCGTATAGGCCCAGACGATGAACCCCAGGAATAGCCCCGTCAACGCACCTGACCGGTTGCCTCCCTTCCAGAACATGCCACCAAGCATGGCTGGCGCAAACTGGAAAACGGCTGCGAAGGAAATCAGGCCAATCGTGACCAGAGCATCACTTTCGCCCAGAAAGCGGAAATAGGCATATCCCAGAAACAGAATCAAAAGAATGCTGCTGCGCCGGACAAAGAGCACTATGCCGGTAAAATCGCCTCTTTCTGTCAACCCCAACCACTTCAACTGCAACAGCGCCGGCATAACCAGATCGTTACTCACCATTGTACTCAGGGCAATGGTCGCCACGATCACCATGCCCGTCGCTGCGGACAAGCCACCGAGAAACACAAAAAGAGCCAGCCATTCCTGATGGTGCGCCATTGGCAGGGTCAAGACAAAGGTATCGGCATTGACGGCCCCATCCGGGAACTGCAGCAGCCCCCCAAGAGCGATGGGCAGAACAAAAATATTGATCGCCAACAGATAGAGTGGGAAAAGCCAGGCCCCCTTGCGCAGTTCCGGTTCGTTGACGTTTTCGACCGCCATCACCTGAAACTGTCGTGGCAAACAGATTGCGGCGACCATAGACAACGTGGTCAGGGTTATCCAGGTGGTATAGGCCCCCTCCTGCTCGAAGGTCATTAACTTGACCAGTTCGGGATAGGCAGAGGCCTTGGCAAAAAGGTCACCCAAGCCATCGTAAAGTCCATAGGTGACAAAAATGCCCACCGCTAGGAAAGCCAGCAACTTGACCACGGATTCAAAGGCAATCGCCACCACGACCCCTTCGTGATGTTCGCTGTTATCGACCGTACGGGTCCCAAAAAGGATTGCAAAAAGCGCCATGACCAACGCAACCCAGAAAGCCGTATCAGCCACAGTTGCAATCGGCGGTGAATAACTGGGGGCAATCACCTCAGGATATTGCTTGAGCACATTAAAGCTGGTGGCAACGGCTTTCAGCTGCAGGGAAATATAGGGAACGATCCCGACGACAGCGATCACTGTAACAAGAATGCTCATCCGCGAACTTTTGCCGTAGCGCGACGAAATAAAATCGGCAATCGAGGTAATACGATGCGCCTTGGTAATGCGGATGATTTTTCGGATCACCAGCCACCAGAGAATAAAAACCAGCGTCGGACCAATATAGATCGGCAGGAAATCCAGTCCGCTAGACGCCGCCCGTCCAACCGAACCATAGAAGGTCCAGGACGTACAATAGACCCCTAGAGACAGGGCATAGATATAAGGGTGCGATGTTATCCCCGCCCCCCGTTCCGCCCGTTTGTCTGCAATATAGGCAACGGCAAAAAGGACCAACAGATAGCCAATCGATGCCAGGACAATAAACCAGTCAACCAGCATCCTTGGCTCCTGCTTCTTTCGAAAGATCTTGCTCTTTGGGAAGAGAGCCCCCTTTATCGCCAATCTTGGCTTCTTCACTCATCGTCTGCTGCGAAGACGGCAAGGAGATATCTGGCTCAGGATAACCTGTTTCCCTCGGCTCCACACCGGATGGAAGGCCATTTTCGGGATCAAACGGTGCTTTGTCTCCATCCAGATTACCCAACCCGGGGATTGCCCCCCCTGACAAGAGAGGATCCTGTGACATATCCGCCTGTTCGCGCCAGGACGACCAGCCTACAGCAAGAATAACAGCTCCCCAGGCCGCAAAAAGGTAGGCAAAAAGAGGGGGCAGACCCAGGAACAGAGTTTCCTGACTAAAAATTGACAGGACCAGAGGGCTAAATAATAAAACGGCCAAAAGGAAAAGCGCGATACTCCGATCAGCTTTCTCACCCGGACGTCTCATGTTTCTTCCCCGATTGAAGCAGCAAGGTTAAGCAAACACCAGAAAACAGACAAGTCAGGTACCCGCTTTTTCTCAAGCGAGACGGCAGGAGGCAGACTTTAACGCAACGTCAAAATATGTTTGTTTTCTTATGCCGTTTTTTCTTCAACACCCAGATGTTGTCGAACCAGCCGGACAACTTCCTTGGTCGAAAAAGGTTTGGTTACAAAATCGTCAGCGCCGAGTTCCATCCCCTTTAAACGATCCACGTCACGGCCTTTGGCCGTCAAAAGGATGACCCGTATATCCCGCCACGCCGGATTGGACCGGACCGATTTCAAAACATCAAAGCCATCCCGCCGTGGCAACATAATATCCAGCAGCATCAGATCGGGCGGACAGCTTTCCACCATCCGCAAGGCGGCATCACCGTCGCGTGCAATAAAGACGTCGAAACCGGCCTTCTTCATCAAAAAGCTGAGTGAATCGACAATATGGGGCTCGTCTTCAACTACGAGAACCGTTTGAGGCATTTTCTGCCTTTCTCCGCAATCCGGTTTTCTCTGTTTATTTTCCCTGTTCCCGCAAGATTAACGTTAGCCCCAGCCTTTTGCCAAGGCGTGATTTCACCTTGGCAACATTATCTTTGCCAATATTGGAATAATCCCGGAAAAACGATCAGTTTCCCCATCACCGCCGGGCTTGGTGTATGGCCTGCAATTTATTTTTTTACCGGGGGCAGTACACTGTCAGGATGCGTGAAATCCAGGCCATCGGCATAAACCATATGGCGCGCGAAGGATACCTCACACCCCAGGCTGACAGCAAAGGTGTTTCCTGCTTGCCCCACCATGGTACCTGGTTTTGTAACTGTGCGGGTGATCGAAAAATATATGGCCATGTCTTCCGCCCGCATAGAATGGGTACTGATTCTTCCCGGTTTAAGGAAGGCATCCTGAACCCCCCATTGCGCAGGCAGCACACCATAGCGCGGGATTCTTAATCCTGAGGCACTAAAGCGTTTGGAAATCTGTCCGGCAAGATCAACCCGGACAAAGTGGAATGGCACCCCTTCCTCCTGCGGTTTTTGCAAGGTGGTCAGGCGGTGGCAAACCTGCTCAAAACCGACCCGAAAACGCCGCCGCAACAGATCAATATCATGGCGCAATTCAAGTGCGGCCTGACGAAAAGCCGCATATGGCATCATCAAGGCTCCGGCAAAATAACTCCCCAGTGCTTTCAGGCAGAGCCGCCGCGCCTCGTCGCTGCTCACATGTCCGCGCGCCAGCGTTTTTTCCAAAACGTCAGCATAGGCAACTTCGGCAACGACCCGGGCAAGGCGGAAGACCAGAGAACTGACCGAGAGTGTCTCCATCAGGCGAAGTACACCACCGTCCTCTCCTTCCAGCTCCCACATGCCTTTTTTTAGCGAGGGTTGCGTTGTCACCGGAACAATCTCGACAGATATTCCCAGCTGTTCATCCAGATAGTGGACCAAGGCATCAAAAAGTCCGTAGGGTTGGGGATTGCCTATTCTTTCCCGCAACTGTTCAGCCGCGTCTTCCAGCTCGGGAAAATAGTGGTCATTAACCGAAAGCATATCCACCACTTCATCCGTGGGGGTTTCACTCAGGCTGGATGATTCCAGAGACTCTCCATTGATAAAATCAAACAATTCTCCAACCATCAAGGTAAGCTTTTTACTTTCATCCACCAGAACATCTGTAAAACGTCCGCGCTGATGATCAGAAAGATCGTCGTTATCCTGAAGTATTTCGGCAAAGGACCGTATGGACGTCAACTGGGTCAACAGCTTGTGACTGGTATCCGCAAAATACGGGTCCGCAGAGAGGCTTTCCCGGGCCTTGAGGCGATCCTCACGCGCATTGCGAAATGCCCGGTACAGTTTGAGCACCGCCCGGCAAATCTCGGGGTGAACCGCAACAAAGTCACCGAGGGTTGCCCCACCAGGACGGTTGCGATCGAAAAGGGGATCCGAAAAAAGTTCTTCCAGGGCCGAAAGCATTCTTGCTTCCTCCCCACCAGAGAGCTCCCCCTCTTTGACTGGCAAGACACTCTCGAGTTTTTTCTGCAGCTTTCTTGAAAGAGGTCTCTGGTTATGCTCAACTAGATTGAGATAGGCCGCTGAAATATCCAGCTGCCCTGCCATTGCCACCTGGGTCAGGCCCAACTGTGCCCGGAGGTGGCGGATTTTCCGCCCTGCGAATATCTGACGCGCCATATCTTTTACAACATTCACAAATATGTTTTTCGATTGATAAATATATTTACAAATATTGCGCTGTACGACAACGGATTATTGCCCGCTTCCTGACCTCGCCCTAGTCTTCTTTCAATCCTGTATCGGGCGAAAGTCAGCCAACTGTCTTTTGTTTCGGAACATGAGGTATCTTCGGCCCTGACTGGCTTCTACGCTGAATGGGGAAAAAACCGGAGGTTTTCGCGATCTGGTCATCGCCAACTTTGTGACCAGAGAAGCTCTATCGACCCTACTGTACGGGAGAGGATTTCCTCTCTCGTTTTTTTCTGACCAGATCTTAAAAGAACGCCGATCAGGTCGGTTTTTGTTTCGGTTTTACACCACGACAAACTGGTTAAAGGCCATATAGGCAACAATTGCGACCGTGGATATTGCCAGAAACAAATTTACAGCAAGCCGCCGCCCCGGACTCTGGATAGAGGATATCAGACGATCTCCACCCCAGGTCCAGATACAGTTGGTTGGAAAACCGCCAAAGAAGAAAATCACACTCATGACCAGCCACTGTTCCCAGGCTGGCCTGGAGTGGTCTGAAAACTGGGCAAAAACGGTTGTTGCCATCAACCAGGCTTTTGGGTTCATTGGGTGAACAATCAGGCCATTGACCAATCCGACAGTCTTTGCCGCCACATCCCCCGACGTCTTTTTCAGATCAATACGGGCGATTTTCCAGGCCAGATACAAAAGGTAACAGCTGCTTCCCACAGTTATCACTGGCCCCAGGGCCGGGAAACCATCCAGCAGTGCAGTGATGCCAAACCCCGCAACAGCAAGCACCACTGTAAACCCGATAAAAACACCACAGGTAAAAGGCAATGCCCGGCGAAATCCCAAAGCTGCGCCTGTTGCCATCAGAATCATGTTTGCGGGTCCCGGTGTTCCTGACATCACGACAGCAAAGATCCACGCAGGTATAATGTTTTCTGAAAGCATGATTCTAAATTCCGCCAGAGTTACTTAACGTCCGGAGCACTTCAGGATATTTCTGCCCCCGGATCCCCTTATATATCCGCTTGCATTGTTCATTGAACAATATTTATATTGTTCCTATGACAATTCTTTCTCTCATAAAATCCCGTGCTCCCGCCACGGGACAGAAATATAGCCAGCTGGAAAGTCTCTTTCGCCAGGCCATCCGCGAAGGAACACTGCAACCCGGGGAAAAGCTTCCTCCCCTGCGGGATGCTGCCTGGCAAGCAGGCTGCAGTCTGGGGACCATGTCCCGTGTATACGCAGCACTTGAGCGTAGAGGCATGGTCACCGCGGAAGTCGGTCGCGGTACTTTTGTTCGCGAAGAGGCCAGCATCGGCGCCGATATCATCCTGCCCCGCCCGTCCTCCTCTCGCAAAAGCGATAGTAATCTGGCTGATATCGGGGTTATTGACCTTGCCATGAATGCCATTACCAACGAAGAAGGTGAAGATCTGCTGCGTTGGGCCCTGCGACGCACCGCAGACAAAGCTTCTTCCCTGACCCTTATGACCTATCGCGATGGCTATGGAACTGCCGCGCAAAAACTGGCGATGCGTGCTTTTCTTCCCGCATGCCTGCAGCAGGTCGGTGAAGAACGACTGCTGATTAATCACGGTGCCCAGAACGGAATTTTTACCGCCCTGAATCGCCTGACATCACCGGGGGACACCATTTGCCTGGAACCCTTGTGTTATCCGGGTGTTTCAGCCGCGCTCAGTCAGGCCGGTCTCTCCAGCGTCATAGTTGAATGTGATGACCGGGGAATAGACCCCGTCGATTTTGAAAGGCTCTGTCAGGCCGGGCGCTTGCGATTGCTGGTGACGACACCCACCGGACATAATCCGACCTGCATCACCACGCCGCTCGAACGCCGATTACAGATTGGCGAGATCGCAAAAAAATACGATGTGCTTGTCATCGAAGATGACATCTATGGATTTCTTTACCCCGACGCTCCTCCTCCCTATGCCGCTCTGTTTCCGGACAATGCAATTTATCTGACAGGTCTGGCCAAACGCCTGACACCTTCTCTGCGTATCGGCGTTTCCGTGGCTTCCCCCCAGATCACCATGCTGATGGCCCAGGGCATCACAGCCCAAAGCTGGATGGTATCCCCGGTTCTCGCTGTCGCGGCATCTGAACTGGCTTTGCGCCACGACAGCTTACAAAAAATGATTGATGCCTCTCTCGTCCAGGCAGATGAAAGAGAGAAGCTGACCCGGGCAGAACTGGCAGACAAGGTGGTCTCACTCAAATTTTGCCGTTCACACGCCTGGCTCAAACTCCCCGACAGCTGCAATGTAGACCTTTTTGTCAAACAGGCCGAACTCGCCGGGGTTCTTGTGACATCCGGACAGCGTTTCTCCAGCCGCACAGGCAGTGGAAACCAGCACATCAGACTATCAATTATGGCGCCAAGAAAAACAGAAACCCTGGTGATCGCTCTCAGCAAACTGGGGGCGATCCTCACCACACCGACACTCAACTCGGTCGAATATTTTTAACATTCGCCCGATAAACTCTGTCAAATAAACCAAAAAAAACTTGAAAAAAAACCAGGATAAATTACATTATTGGAAACATTCTAAAAAGACAGATCAACTCCCCGTAAGGAAAGAGATTTCCTTTTCTGAAAAGATAAAATTGAGGAACGCATTATGAAGGGCGACAAAAAAGTCATCGAGCATCTCAACATTGCTCTGACTCACGAACTAACCGCAATTAACCAGTATTTCCTTCACTCCAAGCTCCTTAATGACTGGGGTGTGAAAGCCCTCGGCAAACATGAGTACAAGGAATCCATCGAAGAAATGCACCATGCGGACAAGCTGATTGACCGCATCCTCCTGCTGGATGGTTTCCCGAATCTGCAAAGCCTGAACAAGCTGAAGATTGGCGAGGATGTCGAAGAGATCCTTAAAGCTGATCTTGCTGGTGAACTTGAAGCTGTTGAAGTTTACAAGGCGGGCATCAAACATTGTGAATCAGTTCAGGATTACGGCAGCCGCGATCTGCTGAAACAGATTCTGGTTGATGAAGAAGAACATGTCGATTATCTCGAATCACAGTTCGAGCTGATCAAGCGCATCGGAATTCAGAATTATGTGCAGTCCCAGAGCGGCTTGCCTGATTCAGACTAACATCTGAAATCATCGGAATTTTAAAAGGCTGGTGGCAACACCGGCCTTTTTTGCTGTCATATGGCCCGAGGCCTGGTCTTCTTTTCGGATCTGACTGCGCCAGAATAAGTTCTGAATTTCCGTACTGTATTGCACAGGTCCAACTTTATTTTCCCCGAAAAATCGCACTTTCAAAATTGCAACTCATTCTCATTCGTGTTAGCAGTTGCGAGTAATAATCAAAATCTATCGATTTGACGAACATTTCAGGGCCGTTGTTCAGGCGATTTACAATCGCGAACTGACCCGTCCAGGAAAGGGAAATACATTGAACCATGCACTGACGAAAGCCGCACATCTTGCTGGTGTTGCCGCGTTACTAACCGGTCTTTCCACGACCGCTTCAGCAGAGGCAGTTAGCCCCGCTGATGTCCTTAACAACTATGCCAACATTGCCCAGGCAGGTTATGAAGACTCCCTGACAAGCGCCAAAGCGCTCGACAGCGCAATCAATAATCTGATCACAGCGCCGTCTGAAGACAGTCTGACAGCCGCGCGCTCAGCCTGGCTGGCAGCCCGGGTACCCTATCAGCAAACAGAAGTGTTCCGCTTCGGCAACCCTATTGTTGATGAATGGGAAGGTCGCGTGAATGCCTGGCCACTGGATGAAGGTCTGATCGATTATGTCGACACGTCTTACGGTTCAGAGTCAGACGACAATGCGCTTTACACTGTAAACGTCATCTCCAATGCCAAGCTTACTGTCAATGGCAAGGAAATCGACGCAACAGAAATCACCCCGGAACTTCTTGCAGAAACTCTCCATGAGGCAGAAGAAGTCGAAGCAAACGTCGCCACAGGCTACCACGCGATTGAATTTCTGCTCTGGGGTCAGGATCTTAACGGAAATAACGCCGGTGCCGGAGTTCGTCCAGCCACTGATTTTGACGTTGCAAACTGCACAGGCGGCAACTGTGACCGACGGGCACAGTATCTTCAGGCTGCGTCCACTCTGCTCATGTCTGATCTGGAAGAAATGATTGGCAACTGGAAAACCGGTGGTGAAGCCAGAACAACACTGCTGAATGATCCTGCTGCCGGGCTTACAGCGATGCTGACTGGAATGGGTTCCCTGTCTTATGGAGAACTGGCAGGCGAACGCATGAAGCTCGGCCTCCTGCTGAACGACCCGGAAGAAGAGCATGACTGCTTCTCTGACAACACACACAACTCCCACTATTACGACCAGTTGGGTATCCAGAATGTTTACCTTGGTGCCTACAAACGTATTGACGGTACAACAGTAAACGGTCCTTCCGTTTCCGATCTGGTTAAAGCAGGCGACGCGGCTGTTGATGCTGAACTTGTCACCAAACTCGAAGCGACTGTCAGCGCCATGGCTGCGATGAAAACCCGTGCTGAAACTGTAGAAGCCTATGACCAGATGATCGGTGCAGGCAACACAGTTGGCAACGCCATCGTCCAGGCCGCCATTGATGGCCTGATTGATCAGACCCGCTCTATTGAACGCGCCGTCGCAACACTGGGTCTGACCTCTATCGAAGTAGAAGGTTCTGACAGCCTCGACAATCCAGGGGCCGTCTTTAACTAGGACCGAAGGGAAGGGGAAATACAGAAACAGTAAACTGCGACCAACTGTCCATGTTTCCCTCCCCACAAACTATGTTACTGCTGTGGGCGGCTCTTCCGGAGCTGCCCACAGTCTTTGAATAATACCAGCTTTGAATAATACCAGCTTTGAATAATACCGGCTTTGTATAAATAAACTCGGTCGCGCTCACTAGATACGATGAAACCAGACCTTATGCGGCTTGTGCACCTCACAAACACCTTCTGCCTCGCGATCCTTCTGTCTTCATTTTCAGGAGCCGTTTCAGCCGAGCCCTCCCCCCAGCCCTGGCGTAATGATCTGACACAAGAAGAGCTGCAAAAAGTCCTTGCCGTTATCCAGCCAGCCGAGCTTTTTTCAACGGCTGAGAGGTTTGAGCAAAAACAGGCTGGAGCCACAACTTCGACCCGTACAGTCAACAGCGATGCCTTTTCACATTTTTCTGAAAACCTCAGTTTCGAGGGCGAACGTGACTTCAAGCTTGGCAATGGCCTGTTCAAGAAAATCTGGGTTTCTTCCCCTTCATCAACCCGGGCTTCCGACGGTCTCGGCCCCCTCTTCAATGCCAGATCCTGCCAGCGCTGCCACTTGAAAGACGGACGCGGACACCCCCCAGAAAGCAACGCTGACATTGCCACCTCGATGTTCCTGCGCCTGTCGGTGCCTCCCCGTACAGAAGAAGAAAAAGCCGCCATCTCATCAGGCCAACTGCAACGTATCCCTGAACCTACCTATGGAGGACAACTTCAGGATCAGGCGACACCGGGCCTCCCTGCCGAAGGCCGGATGCTGATCAGCTACAGGGAAGAGACAATCGAACTTTCCGGGGGAGAAACCGCAACCCTGCGCCACCCCAGTTATTCTGTCGGCGAACTGGCTTATGGCCCAATGGATGACGATGTCATGTTGTCTCCCCGCATCGCCCAGCCGATGATTGGCCTCGGATTGCTTGAGGCAATTCATGAAGGGGATATTCTGGCTCTCGCCGATCCCGACGATCAGAACCAGGATGGAATCTCGGGCAAGGCAAGTATGGTACTTGCCCCCGGAAGTGATAAAAAACAGCTTGGACGTTTCGGCTGGAAAGCATCCAACAGCTCTATTCGTCAACAGTCAGCCAATGCTTTTGCTGGCGACATCGGCATATCGACCCCCGATGTTCTTGCGCATTGGGGGGATTGCACCGCCGCTCAGAAGGACTGTTTCGAGCAACCCAACGGGGTACAGGAAAACCTAGGTACCAGCGAGGCCCCAGCACCAGTACTTGACCTTGTTGCCTTCTATTCCCGCAATCTGGCGGTTCCTGCCCGCCGGGATGTCAATGATCCAGAGGTTCTGGCAGGCAAGGAAATGTTCTATACCGCGGGCTGTATTTCCTGCCACCATCCCAAATTTGTCACCCGACGGAACGCGCCTCAAAAAGAACTGCAGTTTCAGCTGATCTGGCCCTATAGCGACCTCCTTCTTCATGACATGGGTGAAGCACTTGCAGACGGACGCCCTGTTGGCGACGCGACCGGAAGAGAGTGGCGTACGGCTCCACTTTGGGGAATTGGCTTGACCCAGACCGTAAATGGGCACAGTTATTTTCTTCATGATGGCCGGGCGCGAAACTTGCTGGAAGCTGTGCTCTGGCATGGTGGAGAGGCCCAGAGTGCCAGAGACAAGGTCGTCACCATGTCCCCCGAAGATCGAAAATCCCTGATCCGTTTCCTGGAGTCCCTCTGATGCCGAGCCTCGCCCCCCGCCTACGCCTACTTGCGGTGTCTTTGTTTCTTGCAGGTATATTCCAGAACGGACTGTCAGCACAGGAGCCTCTCCCTCAACCGGATTTTGCCCCGGTCGTGAAACAGATGGTCGAGCATTCGGTTCTCCCCGGTTATCAAAAACTGATCACCGCAGCCATGACACAGGGGCGCGTGCTTGAAACTCTCTGTCAGGCTCCCGGGCCAGAACAGCTGCAACAGACCCGGGATGAATTCAGGAATCTGGTCATCGCCTGGTCCGCTGTCGAGATGTACCGCCTTGGCCCCGCAATTTCGGACAACCGTCAGGAACGATTGTTTTTCTGGCCGGATCGGCGCTCCCGTGGTCTGAAACAGGTTGAAGAGCTGATCAGCCAACAGGACCCAACGGCCCTTGCTGTAGAGGATCTACGTAAAAAATCAGTCCCTACACAGGGGATTCTTGCACTGGAATATGTTCTGTTTGGCCGCGGTTCTGAAAATCTGGCCACGGCTTCTGCCGATAATTTCCGCTGCCGCTATGGGGTAAGCATCACACAGGCGATTACCCGAACTGCAGACGAAATTGTTGCTGAATGGAAAAATCCGGACGGCTTTGCAAATTTGCTTTACAACACCGGTCCGGAAAATCCGACCTATCGAAATGATGCAGAAGCGATGCAGGATTTTTTGCGGGTCATCAGCGAAAATCTGCAAAGCAGCCGGGACATGAAGCTTGCCAACGCCCTGCGGGAAAACCCGGCGGCCTCAAAAGCCAAGCTTGCCCCCTTCTGGCGTTCCAACCTGACGCTTGTTGCCCTTCAGGCTGACCTTACCAGCATCAGGCAACTGGTCGAAGCGGGCGGACTGACAAAATTGGCTCCCCGGCTGACAAGCTCTCTCGACTTTGAAATCGATCAGGCAAGCCAGGTATTCGTTGAACAGCTGAAAAAACCCCAGAGCTGGTCTGCCCTGACCAAAGATCCTGCTTCACACAAACGTCTGAGTTATAGCCTGATCCCTCTCGCTGGCGCACAAAATATTGTCGCAGATCTTCTGCCTGAGTATCTCGGTCTGAGTCTGGGTTTCAACTCCCTTGATGGTGACTAATGCAATGAACAGTATGACGCGGAGAAAACTGCTGGCAGGGATAGGCTCTACAACACTTCTCTCTTCATTCTTGCTTCCCTTTGACAAAAACGCTGCAGCACAATCAAAACCGGGAAGCGGCCAGCCAGCTTTCATTGCTGCACGCAGGGAAGCTGGAGAACTCTTTTCTGTCGCGGTACTGGACCCGAATGGAACGTTGCTCTTCAGCGAGAAACTCGAAAACCGGGGACATGCAACGACCATATCCCCCGATCGAAAAAAGGCCGTGACCTTTGCCCGTCGCCCCGGGCACATCGCTCTGGCCCTTGATCTTGAGACTTTCTCCCGGCAGCAGTTCTTCACGCCCCCCCAAGGATTGCATTTTTATGGGCACGGCTTTTTCTCTCCCGATGGCGCTTTGCTTTATGCCACTGAAAATGATTATGAAAATGAACGTGGCATACTGGGCATTTACGATACCCGCGAGAGTTATAAACGTCTGGGACAGTTTGATACCCATGGTATCGGCCCACATGAAGCCTTGCTTATGTCAGATAAAAAGACCATCGCTGTTGCCAACGGCGGGATACTGACCCATCCGGACTATCCGCGTGAAAAACTCAACCTTTCAACCATGGAGCCGTCCCTCGTCTATCTTGATGCCAGAGATGGTCGCCTGCTTGAGCGGGTAAAATTACCAGCAGAGTACTATCAGCTTTCAATTCGCCACATGGCAGAAGCCGGGGATGGATCAATCTGGTTCGGGGGGCAATATGAAGGGAACCCCGCAGATAGTATCAGCCTGGTTGGCAAACATAGCAGAGGAAATGAAATCGTTTTCTCGGCCCCACCAAAAACGTTTTCCCACATGAAGCAGTATATCGGATCTGTTGCTGCCAGCAGAGATGGCAAACGGATCGCCACTTCTGCCCCAAGAGGCGATCGCATCGCCATATGGAACAGCCTCGATGGCAACCTGCTCGAAATTAAAGAACTGGTCGATGCTGGCGGGGTCGCCGCCAGTCCGGATAACCCGGCAGATTTTGTCATTTCCGATGGCATGGGCAGAATTTATCAAGGCGGGGAACTGCTCTATCAAAACCCTGACATCGCCTGGGACAACCACCTCACCTCACTCTAAAGCGAGGGGTGACTCTTTTGAACTTTGGAGATTCTGGCATGTATATTCTTTTTGCCAGTATCTTCTTGTGGATCTCTGTACCTTTGGCAAAAGGGTGGCTATCCTTTCAACACCCTTTTCCTGCTGGATTATTATCGAGGCCACCACATGATTCTCGTCATTCCCGACCTGCTCAACAAAAGTGACCTGGGAAAAATCCAAAGCCTGCTGGAACAGGGAACCTTCAAAGACGGCAAGCTCACTGCAGGCTGGCACGCGCGTCTGGTCAAGAACAACCAACAGCTCTCAAGCCGTGATACGGTTGCACAACAGGCAAAAGCTGTATTGGTCCGTTCTCTCCAGCAGAATGCCCAATTTGGCCTGGCGCTCCAGCCCCGGCGGATGCGCCCGCCCCTGTTCAGTCGCTATGAAGCAGGAATGGAATACGGCTTTCACGTGGATGACGCGATTATGGGGGCAGATCGGGGACTGAGAACCGATGTTTCCTTCACTGTTTTTCTCAATGATCCCGACAGCTATGAAGGAGGAGAACTGGTGATGGACAGCCCCATGGGGGAACAAAAATTCAAGCTCCCGGCCGGATCTGCCATTACCTACCCCTCAACCACACTCCACAAGGTTGCCCCGGTTACCAAAGGGGTACGGCTCGTGGCCGTCAGCTGGGTCCAGAGCCTCGTACGCTCTGCCGAACAGCGTGAAATTCTCTATGATCTTGATCAGGTACGCCGGAACCTGTTTGATCAGGAGGGCAAAAGCCGCAACTTTGATCTTCTGAGCAAGAACTATGCAAACCTGCTCAGGCTCTGGTCTGAGACCTGAGCTTTCTGTTTGTGAGCGATCAACAAAAAAATAGGCTGCCACGAAGGCAGCCTAAGTCTCTTGGGGAATTTAACAAGTAATCAAGCCGACAAAAACGAGAAGATTGTATCCTTCAGCACCAGACGCTCTTTCTTGATCTCGGTAATATGGTCATCACTCAAGACCTCGACCTCACTTTCGTGACGATGCACCATCCGGTTAACCCGGTGATAATCATCAGCCAGTTTGGCAAAGTGGGCATCGGACAGCTTTTTGTCGCGAATGCGATCCCGATATTCCGGGAATTCGTCCACCAGTTCGTGCGGTGTATGTTGAGACATCTCTACTCCCTTATGTCTGCCGTCTACAGGACCATAATAGATGGAACTTTCTCAACTGACCTTGACTTACGTCAATCGCCACCGAGGAAGACACGGATACCAGACAATTTAACAGCAACATAGATACGCAACAAAATGGTTGCATTTTAATTCCCCCTGAAGCATATTTTGTGCAACCACGGAGTTGCATATGACAAACAGCATAGAACGAATCCTCGACCTTAACGCCCCAATAGGACGGGTTTGGCAAGCACTTGCGGACTACAAGGAATTCGGCAGCTGGTTCCAGCTCGACCTGCAGGGGCCATTTCAGGTCGGCAAGATAACAACGGGGAAAGTAACCTCTTCCTGTCATCATGGCCTGCCTTTCTGGATGCGTCTGGAGACACTGGAACAACCAAAGCGGTTCAGTTTCGTCTGGCCAATGGATGAAACTGTCAGCCCGGATGACCCGGATCTCCAGAACAAGGTAACGCTGGTGGAATTCACGCTGGAACCCAAAGGAGACCGAACAAGGATGACGCTTCGTGAAAGTGGCTTCGACAAGCTGCCGGACAACAAGGGTATAAATGTGTTTCGAATGAACGAGGGTGGTTGGACCATGCAAATGAACAACATTAAATCCTATGTCGAATAACCCCGCACAATCAGCCGGGACAGCTGACCTCGCAATGACGTTTTCTGCACTCGGGGACCAGCGGCGGCTTGCTCTTGTCAAAAAACTGTACAGTGCCGATGCCCTGTCGATTTCTGTGCTTTGTGAAGACATGGACGTATCAAGACAAGCCATCAGTAAACATCTAAAAACTCTTACCGACGCGCGGTTGGTCTCCTCAGAAAGATCCGGTCGGGAAACACTTTACAGTCTTGAAAAGGAAAAGCTGGAAGAGGCAAACGCCTTCTTGGCGCTTGTTGGCGAAAAATGGGATGACGCCCTCGACCGCCTGAAGGCGCACCTTGCCAGTCCCGCTGCGGACCAACCGGCTAAGGCTACGCAGGATGCTGGCAAACCGGCAGAGGGTGATCCCGCACTCGAGCTTGCTGGCCAAAGATCTGCCCTCGCCAAGCCAAAGGAACAGAACCCAATAAAACAGAACCCAATAAAACAGAACAGGGAGAAATGAAAATGACCCCCAAATTTTCTGGTGGCAAGAACATCGCGATGAAGGTACCTCCGCATCAGTACGACGCAACAGTTGGGTTCTACCGCGACCTTCTCGGCCTGGAGCAGATCGCTGGACCCGCCGGTGATTCCGTCGGGTTTAAATTCGGATCAAACAACCTTTGGATCGACAAAGTGCCCACTATGAGCCAAGCCGAATTATGGCTGGAAATCGTGACCGACGATACTGCCGCAGCCGCCAGGGTCCTGTCGGATAGCGGTGTCATCAGATGTGACGAGATCGAGGATCTGGGCGAGACCTTCGACGGCTATTGGGTTACCAGCCCTTCATCTGTCATCCATCTGGTCAACGCCCGGGATGGGTCCTGGGACTAATCGCCGCCCTACTGCCCTACCACCTGGCTACGGGGCAAACACCTCTTCGTCTACGTCGACTGTTTACAGTAGACGTACAAAGACAAGACACCCGGAGGATCCTAGCGAAGAGAACTCTTCGATGCACGGCCTCCGGCTTTGTCCCACCAACAATGCAATGCAGTTGGTCGGGAGAATTAGTGAAACCAGCACGATAAACTATAAACCCGCCAACAGCCGAACTTCCATATTCGAGAGTGCAATCCCCCCCAACAGCATATCAACATCCTGCCCGTTCGCGGCAAGGGGCAGGACCAGGCATTCTACTTCCTTGGTTTTTAATTTTTCGCCAACATAGGGTAAAACAGCCCGCACAGGTTTCCCGCTCTTTGCAACTTGACTGTAGAGATCAAAAATCAGGCTCGGCGCACGTTGGGTCGGAATATCACTGACTCGCATGCCAGTGTATTTTTCACGGGTTATGTGATCAATTTTTGTTCCAAGCAAGCGATAGATAAAATCCAGAGGCTCTTTTTCCACATCAATCAGTTCGCAAAAGGGTAACAGGTGGGGGATATCAAGCGGATCAATATCTTTTCTTCCGGGTAAACATCCGGGAAGGGCCTGTTTGCTCCAATAGTGAAGCAGTTCGACCAGCAGGTCATTTTCCAAACCCAATCGATCCATAAACTTTCCTTCATTGAAAAATCTTGTGGTGAAGAAATCTTGTCACGCCCCTTCTGGTGACACCTATTTTACACTGTTCTTTCGTACTCACCAAGAAATCAGCCCCGCCACATTTACCTGCTTGAGATCTCGTGACGTGGAACACTGCAATTCCTATGTAGAATTTCTGGTAAAATCGCCTGTAAAGTCAAAAGGCAAGCGGCCTGAAAACCATAAGGTAAAACACAAGCAGCACTGCAGGAAAGGCCAAGGATCCCAGCACAATCCACCAGCGCTCATAGCGCCAGTAGCGCGCGGGAAGCACAGTCTGATCTTCGAGACAATCACGCAAATCGGCACACATACGGATCTGTAACCAGACCACTGGCAGCCAGCAGGCACCGGCAAAGAAATACAGAGTTACCCCCCAGAACAGCCAGGCGTCCTCAAAACTTGCCCCTGTCACCTCAACCAGCGCCAGGCCCGTAGCTAGCTGGATGATGACGGCAGGTGTGGTGAAGATCCAGTCTGCCCACACCACATGACGCACAACAAAGTAGATTGCAGCCGTATCCCTGCTGCGGTTGGCAACAAACATGTAAAAAGCACTGCCAATTCCTGTGCCAAAGAGTATGGTGGAACTGACGATATGAATCCATTTAAGCAGCAGATAATCCATAAAAACATCAAGACAGAACTATCTTCAAAAGAACAGCCCATTTCTTGCGGACCGGGCCTTGGCCTCGTCTCTCAGCTGGCATTACAAAGAACCGTTTTTCAATGCAGGTTTCCCGACAGGCTTCGCGCCTTCTTTTTGAACAAATATTCGGCGCAGACTGGGAAAAACTTCCACCTGTTCTGCAAAAGCACTACACCGTCCCTCCCTACAGCGATGATTTTGTTATCGCGAAAGGAACGCTGGATGTAACCGTTTCACCAATGATCTCCGTCCTGGCCCGTTTGACTGGCATGCTCGTGGCTGATTCTGGCAAGGGAATCCCGGTTTCGGTGACCTACCGAAGTTGCCGAAAAAATGTCTTCCGCCTAGAACGCCAGTTTCATTTTCCGGGAAAATCCCCGGTAACTTTCCATTCAACCATGGAGCCGTCCAGCGGAAACCAGCTGGTTGAATTCATGCGCTTTGGTATTGGCTGGAAACTGTCCTACGATTGGGACGGAGAGAAAATATGCCTGTGCCACCGGGGATATGTCTGGCGCCTTTTCGGTTTTGTGATACCAATCCCCCTGTCACTCCTGATTGGTCGTGGCCATGCAGAAGAATATGCCCTGACAGAAACGTCCTTTCGTATGTGGACCCACGCAAAACACCCCCTGTTCGGTGTCACGTTTGGTTACGCCGGAGAATTTGAGATTACAGAGGTATCATGCAACAGCCCATCCTGATTCTTGGCGGTTATGGCAATTTTGGCAAACGCATTGCCACCGCCCTGACCAATGGAAGAACCGCAGCCCCGCTTCCGGTTATCATTACCGGGCGAGATGCTGACAAGGCAGCGGCTCTGGTACGTGAGCTTCCGCCTGGCATGGCAAGTTTTGCCTGTTTTGATGCCTTTACCGATCTGGATCAAAAGCTCGCCCAGCTCAAGCCAGCCGTGGTCATAAATACCTGTGGCCCCTTCCAGGACAGCGACTATTCAATTCCGCAGTGTTGCATCAAGCATGCTATTCCCTATATCGATCTTGCAGATGGCCGGGATTTTGTCACCGGGATCACCAGCCTCGATGCAGAGGCCCGAGACAATAAAGTCCCGGTGATCAGTGGTGCCAGTACGGTACCCGGGCTCTCCTCTGCGGTCATCGAACATTTTTCGGACGCTTTTTCTGTCATCGAAAACTGTACCTATGGCATTAGTCCCGGTCAGAAGGCCGAACGAGGTCTCGCCACAACCCGGGGTATTCTGGGTTACGCGGGCAAAATCCTGAAACCTGCTGTCTGCCAGAAAATCCCCCGATATGGCTGGCAGAATATTTTCCGGCAAGATTTCCCTGTCCTCGGCAAACGGTGGATGGCCAACTGTGATATTCCTGATCTTGATCTTTTCCCACAGAAATATGCCATCAGGAATCTGACATTCTCCGCAGGGCTGGAACTGGCACCTCTACATCTTGGTCTCTGGATTTTGTCTTGGCTCGTGCGATGGGGGCTCCCGCTCAAGCTCCAGAAACACGCCGAGCTTCTGCTTCGGGCGAGCAACTATTTTGATCGCTTGGGCACAGCAGACGGCGGCATGTTTTTCCGCCTTTCCGGGCAAGACAAGGGGGGCAAAGCTCACATCCGCAGCTGGTATATCATTGCCCTTGATAGCGACGGACCACAGATCCCGACAATTCCGGCAATTATTCTGGCAAGAAAATTGGCTTCACAAAAATGTGATCTCATCGGTGCGATGCCCTGCGTTGGCCTGGTAAGTCTGGCAGAATACCTCAAGGAACTTCAGCCCTATAAAATCCAGACTTATGAACAATAAGATCAAACACGTCAGAGCAAGCTGGTCTTTTCATCACCCAACACCTTTCATCCCTCCTGGCTGCTTCCTATATGTGATCCCCAGGATAAATAACCTCAGAACGGTCCCCATCATAGATGTCACCTGACAAACGTGACGATACCGACAACACGGAGTGCAAGACGTGAGTGAAGCAAACACATACACACCACCAAAAGTCTGGAAATGGGAGTCAGAAAATGGCGGTGCCTTTGCCAAGATCAATCGCCCGATTGCAGGCCCGACGCATGAGAAAAAACTTCCAATCGGCAAACACCCGCTGCAACTTTACTCTCTCGCGACACCCAACGGTGTAAAAGTCACTGTGATGCTGGAAGAATTGCTGGCTCTCGGTTTTAGTGGTGCAGAATACGACGCCCATCTGATCAAGATCGGGGACGGAGATCAGTTTGGCAGCGGTTTTGTCGAGGTTAACCCCAACTCCAAAATTCCTGCCCTGATGGACCACAGCACGCCGACGCCGACACGGGTCTTTGAATCCGGCGCCATTTTGCTGTATCTCGCCGAAAAATTTGGCGCCCTGCTGCCGACAGACCCGGCCAAACGAACAGAGTGTCTATCCTGGCTATTCTGGCAGATGGGCAGCGCCCCTTATGTTGGCGGTGGTTTCGGGCACTTCTACAGCTATGCCCCGGAAAAAATCCAGTACTGTATTGACCGCTTTACCATGGAGGTCAAACGCCAGCTGGATGTCCTGGATCGGCATTTGGCAAACAACCACTGTATCTGCGGTGACGAATACAGCATTGCCGATATTGCAATCTGGCCCTGGTATGGCGGACTGGTCTCAAACAATCAGTACGACGCCACCGAATTTCTCGACGCCAAATCCTACAAACATGTGACCCGGTGGGCAGAGGAAATCAAAGCCCGGCCCGCCGTCAAACGCGGACGCATGGTCAACCGGACCTTCGGGCCAGAAGAAGAACAGCTGCACGAACGCCATGATGCCAGCGACTTTGACACCAGAACGCAGGATAAACTGGCTGCTGCGAGCTAAAAACGGAACCAACCTCGCGGTAAACCCCGGCATCTTCACAAGGAATTGATTTTCCTCTGCCTTATCCAGTCTCTCTAGTGTCTCACAGAATCTCGTGTGAGATACTGGAGAGCAGGGTTTATCCTGTAGAAACAAAGCACATTCAGGGGGAATATCATGGCTCATTCGGCACGTTTCTGGGACAAGATCGCCGTCAGCTATTCAAAGCGACCGGTTGCGGATGAAGCCGTTTACCAGCAAAAGCTTCAGAAAAGCCGGGAATACTTTCACCCCGAGATGGACGTCCTCGAAATCGGCTGTGGCACAGGCACAACCGCTCTCAGCCATGCTTCTTTTGTCAAACACATCCGGGCAACGGATATCTCTTCGGGGATGCTGACGATCGCGCGGGACAAAGCCAAAGCCCAGAATATTAATAACGTTACCTTTGAACAGTCCGACATTGATCAACTGACTGTGCCGGACCAAAGCCTTGATGCGGTCCTCGCGCTCAGTCTTCTGCACCTTGTGGAAAACAAGGAAGAGGTCATCAGCCGGGTTTACAAAATGCTCAAACCCGGTGGCTACTTTATCACCAGTACGGTCTGTCTCGGCGACAAGATGAAGTACTTCAAGTTTATCGCGCCCATCGGAAAATTCTTCGGTTTGATGCCCCTGCTCAAGATCTTCACTGCCAAAGAGATGGAAAACGCTCTGACCGCCGCGGGTTTTGAAATCGACCACCTCTGGCAGCCGGAAAAAGCCATGTCCGTGTTTATTGTCGCCAGAAAAAAATAACGGGAAAACCTTATGTCGGCGAGAGCCACTGTTTTCCGATTTATTGAAACGGGGAAAAATGGTGGGCCCGGCAGGACTCGAACCTGCGACGGCTCCGTTATGAGCGGAGGGTTCTAACCAACTGAACTACAGGCCCACTTGAGGTCGCTAATGTTGCTCAGACAAACTGAATCTTCAAGCGTTAATTCACGATTCTCAAACCCTCGGTTGCTTTTTATACAGATTTTATGTCGGATACCTGACTGCCCTCAGGCGTAAGATACCCGTGCCACTCCATAAGCAACAGTTTTATTGACGGGATCTACCCGCATCAGATCTTCACCAACCAGTACAGGCCCACTGAAGCTCTGTTTCACTTCGGCAAGCAGTTCATCCCGGTTGCTGTTGGGCGGAACAATATGGGTCAACAGCAAACAGCCAACCCCGGCTGCGCTTGCGACCTTGCCGACTTCATGAGACAGCGTGTGATACCCGGCGACCGCCTCGATCGTCTCAGCCGACCGCAGCCCGTCGACCACGTGCATTTCACGGTGGACAAAGACCTCGTGCACCAGCAGGTCTACATCTTTGGCCGCCTCGATCAACGCCGGGCAATAGGTGGTATCCCCGGAAAGCGCGATTTTTGTCCCGGTGGCAGAGAAAATAAAGCCGAAGGCCGGGTCGATCGGCTGGTGATCCACCGCGACGACAGCAACTGTGATCTCACCAAATTCCAGCGTCTGCCCGGCTTCAATTTCCGTAATATCAAGATCCAGCGCTGCGGTAGAAGGACGTCGTTCATGTTTGATGCGCAGATTGAGCTCCTCGCGCCAAACCGCCATCATGCCTTCGACAAACTTGCGTGTGCCAGTGGGCCCATAGATCCGCTGTGGTTTCGTTCGCCCCTGATGCCAGGCCGAAACAATGAGCTGGTAGATATCAATCAGATGGTCAGAGTGCAGATGGGTAAGCAGAACAGCTTCAAGCTTTGCCCCTGAAGATCCCGCCCCGACCAGACGTTGGGTCACGCCGGACCCACAATCGATCAGGATCTCGGTATCACCATGGCGGATCAGCTGACCTGCGCCATAACGTTCCGTGTGGACTGCCGGGCAGCCGGTTCCAAGCAACGTGATATCCATTCCGGCGCTCTCCTGTTCTGGGCCATTAATTGTGCGAAGCTTCTACTTTAAGATCCTGCATATACCATTTTGAATCTCTCAAGGACCAGCATGATGTTTTCATCGAAAACATTTCCCGTGTCCCGTGCCCGGCGTTCAAAAAATGCCTGATGCCCTTCCCGCCAGACCTCAAGGCTCTGATTGCCTTCTCCTTCTGCGGCGGCAAAATCAGCAGAGACATCCTTGAAAGCGCAAAGTTCAACCTGCGTCAATTGTATCAGGCACCTTGGCGTCCCGGAAAAATCTGTAACGATGTGGTAACTGCCCTGTTTGGGAGGCGTGATCCCGTCAGCTTCATAGTCAAACAACGCACCACAGGTCGCGGTTTTGTCGCCAGAGAGGACCAGATTCAACAGTTCTTCTGACAGCTCGGCGCTATCTCCAAAAGACCAGGAAGAAAAAGAGGCGTCCCGGTCCTCCGCCGGGAGATACTCCCGGCAGGATTTCCAAAACGCCTCTATTTTACTTTCGGTATCCTGATTGTGAGCTTGAGACACTTTCAGGAGTTCCAGATCAGGTATCCAGGAAGCTGCGCAGTTTGCGCGAACGGCTTGGATGTTTGAGTTTACGCAGGGCTTTCGCCTCGATCTGACGAATACGTTCACGGGTCACAGAGAACTGCTGCCCGACTTCCTCCAGCGTGTGGTCCGTATTCATCCCGATACCAAAGCGCATGCGCAGCACACGCTCTTCACGAGGTGTCAGACTTGCGAGAACCCGTGTTGTGGTCTCACGCAAGTTTGACTGAATAGCAGAATCCAGAGGAATAACCGCATTCTTGTCTTCGATGAAATCGCCGAGGTGACTGTCTTCCTCGTCCCCGATCGGGGTTTCAAGAGAGATCGGCTCCTTGGCGATTTTCAGAACCTTGCGCACTTTTTCAAGCGGCATGCCCAGACGTTCGGCCAATTCTTCCGGCTGTGGCTCGCGGCCAATTTCGTGGAGCATCTGGCGGCTGGTACGAACCAGCTTGTTGATGGTCTCGATCATGTGAACCGGGATACGGATTGTCCGGGCCTGATCCGCAATAGAGCGGGTAATGGCCTGACGGATCCACCAGGTTGCATAGGTCGAGAATTTGTATCCACGGCGGTATTCGAACTTGTCCACTGCCTTCATCAGACCAATGTTTCCTTCCTGGATCAGATCCAGGAACTGCAGGCCACGGTTGGTATATTTTTTGGCAATGGAGATCACCAGACGCAGGTTGGCCTCGACCATTTCGGTCTTGGCTTTGGTAGCTTCCTTCTCTCCGGTCTGTACCGTTTTCACGATCCGGCGGAATTCAGGAATAGGCAGCCCTACTTCGTCAGCAACTTTAGAGATGCTTTCGCGGATCGACATGATGTCTTCAGCATGGCGCTCGGCAAACTTGGCCCAGCCCTTACCCGCATAACCGCTGATTTCCTCAAGCCAGTTCGGGTGCAGTTCGCTTCCGAAATAGGTTTCAAGGAATTCTTCGCGGGCAACACCGGATTTTTCTGCTAGACGCAGCAGTTTACCTTCTTGCGACATCAGGTTCTTGTTCAGGCCGTAAAGCTGGTCCATGAGCTGCTCAAGACGGTTGGAGTTAAAGTGAACTCCTTCCATCAGCTCAACCATTTCCTGCTTCAGCTTGGTACATTTCTTTTCAATGGCATCGACGACCGGCTCACCGGCAAGCAGGGAAGCAAGACGCTTTTCCTGAATTTTGCTCAGTTTCTGCTGGGTATCGGCGATGTTCTCGAACATTTCAAGAACCTGTGGCAACAAAGCTTCTTCCATGGCCGCAAGGGACATGTTGTTTTCTTCTTCGTCATCATCGCCATCATCGCCGTCACGAGATTCCTCGCCTTCTTCACCTTCCGGTTTCGCAGGCTTGTCATCATCGTCGTCGTCATCTTTTTTGCTATCACCAGCCTGGCTGGCAATTTCATCGTCGACATCCGTCTTGTCGCCACCGCCGGCTTCTTCAAAAGCAATATCATCGTCGTTCGGCCCATTTCCATAGGTCGCGTCGAGATCAATAATATCACGCAGCAGCAGATTGCCTTCGATCAGGCCTTCACGCCAATGCAACAACGAGTGAATGGTCAGGGGGCTTTCGCAAATCCCGCCAATCATCTTGTCACGCCCGGCCTCAATACGCTTCGCAATGGCAATTTCACCTTCGCGAGAGAGCAGTTCAACCGTGCCCATTTCGCGCAGGTACATACGTACCGGATCATCCGTTCGGCCTACATCCTCTTCTTTGACGTTTCCGGTAACGGCTTCTTCGTTTGCTTCTTCATTATCGCTAGAATCGTCAGTCTCTTCGTTCTCGACGACATTAATGCCCATCTCGGAAAGAAGTGACATGATGTCTTCGATCTGTTCAGAAGACATTTCATCAGACGGCAGAACCTTGTTCAGCTCGTCGTAAGTAACGTAGCCAACCTCTTTTGCCTTGGCGATCATCTTCTTGACGGTCGCGGAGGTGATATCCATCAAAGGTCCGTCGGAGTTATCTTCCCGATTTTCCGTGCTTGTTTCAGCGTTTTCGGTCGCCTTGGTCGCCATTTAACCTCGTACCCCAAATAGCAATTCAGCACGCTCGCCGATTCGATCATCGATTCGATTACCGATTATCTATGGCCAACGTGCCCTCTTCTAACGCTCAGTGACTGTCTTCAAAAGCATCGGGGTCGTAACTATCAAGGTCGATAGAAACCCCGGATACTTCCTGCCGGTGCAGCTTGCGCTCCTCCAGCTGGGCCAGTCCCGTTTCGTCCATATTCGCTGCAAATTCACGACTATGAATACTCTTTTCCCGTTCTGCCTGCTTCTCGCGGAACATCGCCGCAATATGCGAAACACCATGCTCGGCAGCGTAGCTGTCCGTAGCTGGTCTCGCAAATTTTCCATGATCCAAAACTGCCGGGCCCAAGAGTTCATCCACTAATCGAGAATATCCCTTATCGCAGAGTTGGCATTTAAGCGCCTCTCTGTCAAGGTCCGGCTCTCGAACAACAGCGTCAACAAGCTCCTGCAAAACCACATCGAAGTCCTTGCTCGGCAAGCGTAGCGTCGCCAGATCTTCCAGATGTTTTGACAGAACAACCGGATGGTTGATCAGAGTAGCCAGCAGAACCTGTTCCTGACGTCGCGCTAGCATCTTCGGCGGCATACTTGCCCGGGGAATGCGCGGGTCTGGTTCATAGGCATTCTTTTGACCTTTGCCCCGTCCACCGCCTTTCCAGTTACTGTTTTTGTTATAGGGCTTTTGATAGCTTTGGGCGCCATAGCCTGTATTCCGTCCCTGCCCGGAATAAGCAGCCGCGCTCTGACCAGAAGTACCTCCGCTTCCGGCACCGCCCGTCAAGGTATCATACCGGCGGAACATTTCTTTCTGATATTCAAAAGCCAGGTCCTTGTCGCTAATCACGGAAATCTGTTTACGGAGTTCCGCCTTGAGCGCCGCACGCCGTTCCGGCGTGTCGAGATTCAGCCCTTCTATCGTTTTTTTCCAGAGCATTTCAGATAATGGCCGCGCCCGAGCCAGGTGTTCTCGCATCGTTGTCGCGCCCTGTGTCTGGATCAGACTGTCGGGGTCCTCCCCTTCAGGCAGCGTACAGAAAAGAAGAGACTTGCCGGGCTTTATAATCGGAAGAGCGCGTTCAACCACCCTGTAAGCGGCACGAATTCCCGCCTGATCCCCATCGAGACAGAGCGTCGGCTCGGCAACCATCCGCCAGAGCTCTTGAATCTGGTCTTCGGTTACCGCTGTCCCCAAAGGGGCAACTGCAGCAGGGAAACCCGCCTGGGACAGAGCGATGACATCCATATAGCCCTCAGTAACAATCACCTCGCCCAGATCGTGGGCCGCCTGCCGGGCATAGGCCAGATTATAAAGAACCTTGCCTTTATGAAACAACGTCGTATCCGGTGAATTCAGATACTTTGCCTTGCTTTCACCCAATGCCCTGCCGCCAAAAGCAATAATACGTCCACGACGATCGGTAATCGGGAACATCAGACGGTTGATGAAATAGTCCCAGAACTCGTCACCATCGTTGCGCCCTCCCCCCTCGGAAGGCTTGATGACCCCGACATCAACCAGCTGCTCGTCACCTATTCCTCGGGCATTCATCGCCTTTCGCAACAGCCCGCGCTGATTGGGGGCAAAGCCAAGGCGAAACCGGCTGACCGTTTCCCCCCGCAAGCCCCGGCGATTGACATAGTCCCGCGCGTCCTGACCACCGCTTGCCGCAAGCTGTTCTTCAAACCAGCGAGAAATTTCCTCCATCACGTCATAGAGGCTGGCCCGTTTTTTTGAGAGCTCGATATCTTCCCGGCTGCCTTTCGGCACCTGGAGTCCGGCCTGCTCCGCCAGGCGTTCAACCGATTCAGGAAAAGTCAGCCCTTCTGTTTCTGTGACAAAAGTAATGACATCCCCATGAGCCCCGCAGCCAAAGCAATGATAGAAACCCTTGTCGTCATTCACCGTGAAAGAAGGGCTTTTTTCATTATGGAATGGACAGAGACCACTGAATTCACGGCCGCGTTTGATCAGTTTGACCTTGCGTCCAACCACCCCGGAAACCGGCACGCGGGCGCGTAATTCATCCAAAAATTCCGGTGTGAATGACATTGTAAAACTGGAACCCCAAACCGCAACACACAACCAATGACCCAGCGTAACATAGCGACAGGGTCATCCCTAATAGCCTCTGCGTACTGCCTGTCAAAAAATTCCGTTCAAAAGTTTCTGGCATAATTTCTACCCGAAAATTTTAACAGAATATTATAACCGGGCACCACATCTGCCAAAACGAGAAAACAGAACCCGCATCAACTGCAGGTTCTGTTTCTGTCTCCCGAAGTCGGGAACTTTCTTGCAAGGCCGGACTCCCTCTGGGAATAACGGCCTGTGTCTGTATGGACTAGACCAGTTTTGTCTTCACCAGACCACTGGCTTTACCAAAATCCATTTTTCCGGCGTATCTTTCTTTCAGCACGCCCATAACCCGGCCCATATCCTTGATGGAGTCTGCACCAAGTTCTGCGACAAGATCGGTTACGACCTGCTCGACCTCCTCAGCAGACATCTGCTGGGGAAGGAAGCCCTCGATCACCGTGATCTCGCTCAGCTCACGTTCGGCCAATTCAGAACGACCGGCTTTTTCATACATTTCTACAGAATCACGCCGCTGACGAATCATTTTCTGGAGCATTTCCAGAACTTCTTCTTCGCCAATCTGATCCCGTGCTTCGCCACGCGCTGCAATATCACGGTCTTTTAAAGCAGCAAGGATAAGCCTAAGCGTTGAAATCGCTAGTTTATCTTTACTTCGCATGGCTTCTTTAAGCGCATCATTCAAGCTGTTGCGTAGCATCGTTTGCCCCGAACACGTTGGAAAGGACCAGAACCTAACCTAAAACTCACAAAATGGCAAAGTTTAGATGAAGAGACTAAGTTACTGTTTTTAAAAGATATTTTATTGAACTCTTTTTCTTGACCTCCGGGGAACTTATGCTTATACAAAGGCCTCAGCCATTAATTTGCTGACGCACACGTCTGTCTGCACGTTTGCCTGAAGGACGCTCCTCCATGAATGAGATGAAATCGCATGAACCCCCCGTCGCACAGACAGGGGCTATTGATTCTGCCTGCCAACAGCCCGCCGGAGCCACTGCCGTTCTTGTACTCGCAGATGGCAAGGTCTTTTGGGGTATGGGTCTCGGCGCAGAGGGAGAGGCCGTTGCGGAAGTTTGCTTCAACACCTCGATGACCGGTTATCAGGAAATCCTGACCGACCCTTCCTATGCTGGACAGATCATTACCTTTACCTTCCCTCATATCGGAAATGTCGGGACCAACGAACAGGATATCGAGACCATTACTCCCTCCTGCCGCGGTGCCATTTTCCGCGTCGATATCACCCAGCCATCCAACTGGCGCGCAACCCGCGATCTGGATACCTGGCTGAAATCCCATAACCTGAGCGCGATCTCTGGTATTGATACCCGGGTTCTCACCCGCCTGATCCGTGACGGAGGCGCGCCAAACGGCTGTATAGCTCACCATCCCGATGGCAAGTTTGACCTTGAAGCCCTGCGCGCCAAAGCAGCGGCCTGGCCAGGGCTGAACGGTATGGATCTGGCCAGGGAAGTTACCTGCAGCCAGACAACAAAGTGGGATGAGCAGCGCTGGGACCTGGAAGCAGGCTATACCGCGCTCACCGATCCGGAGTTTCATGTTGTGGCCGTCGATTTTGGCGCCAAGCGCAACATTCTCCGTTCACTGGCCTCCCAGGGGTGCCGGGTCACTGTTGTCCCCGCAGAAACAACGGCAAGTGAAATTCTGGCACATAAGCCGGATGGCGTTTTCCTTTCCAACGGCCCGGGCGACCCCGCTGCCACAGGAATTTACGCCATTCCCATGGTGCAAGAGCTTCTGACCCACAAGGAGCTTCCGATCTTCGGCATCTGTCTGGGGCACCAGATCCTGGCACTGGCTCTGGGCGCCAAGACAACAAAAATGCACCTCGGACACCGTGGCGCCAACCACCCGGTCAAGGATTTCACAACCAACAAGGTCGAGATCACCAGCCAGAACCACGGCTTCATGGTTGATAAGACAAGCCTTCCGGCAAATGTTGAAGAGACCCACATTTCCCTGTTTGACAGCACAAACCAGGGAATACGTCTCAAGGACCGGCCAGTCTTTTCGGTGCAGTACCACCCCGAGGCCTCACCTGGTCCCCAGGACAGTCAGTACCTGTTCAAGCGGTTCCGGGATCTGATGGCTGAACGACGAAAATAGGGTTTTGTGGCGGCGCTGATATCCCAGCAGCCGCCACTTCTTTGAGATCGATAAATGAACACGTCCAACTGTCTTTCGCTGACAGATACCGGACATCCAGACAAAGACGAGTAGAGCAGACCATGCCAAAGAGAACAGACATCAAATCGGTTATGATCATCGGTGCCGGACCTATTATCATCGGGCAGGCCTGTGAATTTGATTACTCCGGTGCCCAGGCCTGTAAAGCGCTGCGCGAAGAAGGCTACCGGGTTATTCTGGTCAACTCCAACCCGGCAACCATCATGACAGACCCGGGCCTGGCCGATGCGACCTATATCGAGCCGATCACCCCGGAAATCGTTGAGAAAATCATCGAGAAAGAAAAACCTGATGCTCTGCTGCCGACCATGGGTGGGCAAACAGCCCTCAATACGGGTCTGGCGCTCGAGCGGAGCGGTGTGTTGCAGAAACATGGTGTTGAGTTGATCGGGGCGAAAGCCGATGTTATCGAGAAAGCCGAAGATCGCCTGCTGTTCCGCACAGCCATGGAGAAAATCGGCCTGAAATCCCCACGCTCCGAGGTCGTACACAGCTACGAAGAGGCCCTTGAAGCACTTGAGTTTGTCGGTTTGCCAGCCATCATCCGCCCGTCCTTTACACTGGGTGGAACCGGCGGCGGCATTGCCTACAACCAGCAGGAATTTGAAGAGATCATCAAGAGCGGTCTCAAGGCCTCCCCAACCAAAGAAGTTCTGGTTGAGCAGTCGGTCTTGGGCTGGAAAGAATATGAAATGGAAGTTGTCCGCGATTGTGCCGACAACTGCATTATCATCTGCTCGATCGAGAATATCGACCCGATGGGCATCCACACCGGGGATTCCGTCACCGTCGCACCTGCACTGACCCTGACCGACAAGGAATACCAGATCCTCCGCGATGCTTCGATTGCCTGCCTGCGCGAGATCGGTGTTGATACTGGCGGTTCCAACGTCCAGTTCGGCCTCAACCCCGAAAACGGCGAACTCGTTGTTATCGAAATGAACCCGAGGGTTTCCCGTTCCTCGGCACTGGCCTCCAAAGCCACAGGCTTCCCGATCGCCAAGATCGCTGCGAAGCTTGCTGTTGGCTATACACTGGATGAGTTGAAAAACGACATCACCAAGGTCACTCCGGCGTCTTTCGAACCGACAATTGATTATGTCGTCACCAAGATCCCGCGTTTCACCTTCGAGAAATTCCCCGGTGCCGAAGATTATCTGACAACCGCAATGAAGTCTGTCGGTGAAGCCATGTCGATTGGCCGCAGTTTTGCCGAATCTGTGCAAAAAGCCCTGCGTTCCATGGAAACGGGCCTGACCGGCTTTAACGAAGTCAAGATTCCCGGGGCGGTAAACAGTGACGGTCAGATTGACAAAGATGCCATCAGATCCTTCCTCGCCAAGCCGACAAAAGACCGCATGCTGACCATCGCCCAGGCGATCCGTCATGGCCTGAGCGTTCAGGAAATATTCAGCGTTACCAAGTTTGATCCCTGGTTCATTCGACAGATCGAAGATATCGTCCAGATCGAAGAAGAGATCCGGAGCAAGGGCCTGCCGATGGATCGTCAGTCTTTCCTCAGCCTCAAGAAAATGGGATTTGCCGATGTTCGCCTGGCCGAACTAACCGGACAGGAAGAAGCAGCTGTTTCAGCACATCGCCGCAGCCTGAATGTCCTACCGGTATACAAGCGGATCGACACCTGTGCGGGGGAATTCCCCTCGACAACACCCTACATGTACTCCTGTTATGAAGGCGACGGCGTCAACCCGGCAGAATGTGAAGCTGAGCCCACCGACCGGGAAAAAATCATGATCCTTGGTGGCGGACCAAACCGTATCGGCCAGGGCATCGAGTTTGACTACTGCTGTGTGCATGCTGCTTATGCTTTGAGCGAAGCCGGGTATGAGACCATCATGGTCAACTGTAATCCAGAAACGGTTTCCACAGATTACGATACCTCTGACCGCCTGTACTTCGAGCCCCTCACCGCCGAAGATGTGATCGAGATTGCCCGCAAGGAACAGAGCAATGGCACCCTCAAAGGGGTTATTGTTCAGTTCGGTGGCCAGACCCCCCTGAAACTCTCCCAGGCACTGGAAGACGCGGGCATCCCAATTCTCGGCACCTCTCCTGACGCCATTGATCTGGCCGAAGACCGTGAGCGCTTCCAACACCTGCTGCAGGATCTTGACCTGCGCCAGCCCACCAATGGGACAGCAACAACCCGGGAACAGGCCTTTGCCGTCGCCGAGCGCATCGGCTTTCCAGTTGTGATCCGACCTTCCTATGTGCTGGGCGGACGCGCCATGGAAATCATCCACAATACCGACCAGCTTGAGCGTTACATCACGACAGCGGTACAGGTTTCAGGTAAAAACCCTGTCCTGATTGACGGTTATCTGCAGGATGCAATCGAAGTTGACGTCGATGCCATCTGTGACGGCAGCGATGTCTTTATCGCCGGCATCATGGAACACATCGAAGAGGCTGGTATTCACTCAGGAGATTCTGCTTGTTCTCTGCCTCCACACAGTCTGAAGCCAGAGATCATTGCCGAAATCTCCCTGCAGGCAGAAAAACTTGCCATCGCGCTCAATGTCGTCGGCCTGATGAATATCCAGTTCGCGGTAAAGGATGATGTAATCTACATCCTCGAAGTTAACCCCCGCGCCAGCCGGACCGTACCTTTTGTCGCCAAGGCAACCGGGAACGCCATTGCCAAGATCGCCTCGCGGGTTATGGCCGGGGAAAAACTGGCCGGGATTGAAATCAACCGCGAGCGCGGCGATCATATCGCAATCAAGGAAGCCGTCTTCCCCTTCAACCGCTTCCCCGGTGTCGACGTGGTTCTCGGCCCGGAAATGCGGTCGACAGGCGAAGTCATGGGTCTTGATACCTCTTTTGGCCGCGCTTTCCTGAAATCCCAGATTGCAGCTGGCTCCAACCTGCCGGACAGCGGAACTGTCTTTCTCTCTGTCAAAGACCGGGACAAACCGGAAATGGTCAGTATTGCCCGTGACCTTCTTGATCTCGGCTACAAACTGGTGGCCACCAGCGGGACTGCAGAACATCTTCAGGAGCAGGGAATTGAAGTCACATCCGTCCTTAAAGTTCGCGAAGGTCGACCAAATATCCTTGATGCGATCAAGTCCGGTCAGATACACCTGATCATCAACACAACCGAGGGACCAAAAGCGATTGCAGACAGCTTTAACATCCGTCGGGGAGCGCTGGATAACTCGGTTCCATACTCCACAACAGCCAATGGTGCCTGGGCTATGGTTGAGGCATTAAAGGCAAAACGTGAAGGACGACTTGAAGTCGCGCCACTTCAGGCCTATTTTAATACTTCGTTCTAGTATAGCTGGCTCCCGATTCCGCCCGAATCATGCGGTAGAATCGGGAGTTGCTGTTTGTATCAACGCCTGCGCCTGGAAACGCGAATGAGTGAAAAGTTCCCTATGACCAAGGAGGGCCTTGCCCGACTTGAAGAAGAGTTACGCAACCTCAAAGTGGTTGAACGGCCGACTGTTATTCGTGCAATTGCAGAAGCACGTGAGCACGGTGATCTCTCCGAGAACGCCGAATATCACGCTGCACGCGAAAAACAGAGCTTCATCGAAGGGCGCGTTCTGGAACTGGAAGCACGGATTTCCCGTGCCGAAGTCATTGACGTGGCCACCATGTCTGGCTCAACAGTCAAATTCGGCGCAACAGTGACCATTGCCGATGAGGACACCGACGAAGAGTCCACTTACCAACTGGTAGGAGACCTTGAAGCTGACGTTAAAGCCGGACGGATAGCCATTACTTCCCCTATCGCCCGTGCCATGATTGGCAAGGAAGAAGGCGATACGATTGAAGTCAGAACGCCCGCTGGTGACAAAGGCTATGAAATCGTAAAGATCCAGTATATCTAAGCGATCAAGTGCTGCAAAAAGCCCCGACCTCAACAGGACGGGGCTTTTTTTTGAGGCAGGAACGCGACTGAACTCGCAAGACAGACTGTTCCTGGACGACAGAATAAATTCCACCAGTATCCCCTCCTCTCCTGATACCCACATTGCTGCCACTTAAAGACAAAAAAATTTCATCACAGGAGAAACCGAAAATTTATATTTTCGGCCTAAGTTTAAGTATATTTTGCAGTTCAGGAAGAAACGCAGCAGCACAAATGATCCATTTCCATCAATTTTGCTCATGAACAGAAGATTCGGACGCCTCCCTCCCCTGACCTCGCTTGAAGGTTTCGAAGCCGCAGCCCGCCTCGGGAGTTTTTCCCTCGCTTCTGCAGAGCTGAACATCACCCAGTCTGCTGTGAGCCATCAGATCAAGGCACTGGAAGAGTTTTTTGGACAACCCCTGTTTCGCCGGGTGAAACGTTCGGTCATCCTGACTGATGCAGGCCGTGATTTCCTGGAAACTGCCACCAGAATGCTGGGCATCCTCTCTCAAGGGCAGCACCGTCTGGATCACTACCTCAAACCCGGTTCCGTTGTTCTGGCGACCACCCCCATGATCGCACGCAAATGGCTCCTCCCCCGCCTGAGCACACTCAAGGCAAGCTGCCCGGATATCCAACCCTGTGGGTCTACACCAGTGATGACTCTTTTGATCTCGAAAGCAGTGAAATCGATCTGGCCATTGTTTATGGCGATGGAAACTGGCCAGGAATAGAGGCCACCAGACTTTTCCCCGATTATCTGTCGCCACTTTGTGCACCAGGAATGCTCACGCCGGAACAAGCGATCACCACCCCGGCAGATCTGGCCTTCTATCCTCTTCTGCACGATGAAAGAAAAGACGATTGGCAGTCATGGCTCCATCTGGCAGGTGCAGCAGAACTTGATTTCATTACCGGTATGAACTTTAGCGATCCGGCTTTGGCTCTCGACGCCGCAACCCTGGGCCATGGCATTGTACTGGGCAGCCTGTCCATGGCCCGCGACCTGATCGAGGACGGCAGTCTCGTCAGGCTTTTTGACCTCATTCTCGAAACACAGGAAGCTTTCTACCTACTCCAACACCCGCGTTTTGCCAAACGCCCTTCTGCCGAGAAACTGCACAGCTGGATCCTCAAAAGCACGACAACACCCGGGATCTAGAACGCCAGCCCTTATCGCAAAAAAGAGCCGTTTTTTGTGACAGCTGGGTCGTTGATCCCGAAAACGATCTGCCTGCAATAGTTGCGGCCTGTGCCACCAGGATTTTCCCCATCAATATTCGTGATTTGTTATTCGAGCCCATCTTGGCAAGATCCCCTCCCGCATACCAGACCGGTTGTCTCAACTTTTCACCTATAGATTTTTTGCATCAATTCGATGAGGAAGTTTCACTTTTTTGTCGGGCAATCTGCAATTACCTATAGGCCTATACAAACAGGCAATATTCCAACACCATAAACCTCTATGGCTCTTGCCCTACCCATCCAGACAAAGGATAGACATGATGCCCGGACATCCTGCAATTTCACTCGCCTTGGCAGCTGCGCTCACCTTGTCGACATCCGGCACACAGGCTGCAGACCTGCTTATCACCAATGCCATGATTTACACGGTCAACCCCTCACAGCCTTGGGCTGAAGCGATGGTCGTGGACCAGGGCGAAATTATTTTTATCGGCAACGCGAAAGAAGCTGAATCTTTTTTAACAGAAACAACACAGATCATCGACCTGAACGGCAGATTTGTCATGCCGGGAATTCATGATGTTCATATGCATCCGCTTGAAGCAGGGAACCTTGCAGCTGGAACCTGCATGCTTGAAGCGGGCAGAGATCCTGAGACCTATCATGAGGAATTCATCGACTGCGCTCCCCGACAGATCGGCACAAACTGGGTGCTCGGCTGGGGACATTATATCGGGGATCTACTCGATACGGCACGTCCACCTGTCGAAATCCTTGATCAATCTATCCATAATCGTCCGGCACTGATGATGGAATTCACCTCTCATTCCCATTGGGCCAACAGCCAGGCACTGAAAGCTGCAGGCATCACAGCTGACACCCCCAATCCTCCCGGAGGGATCATTGTCAAAGATCCGGATACAGGCCACCCCAACGGTATCCTGATAGACAATGCCGGCATGATCATAGAGGCCAATGCCCATAAAAAAACGCCTGAGTTTTTGGGACTGATGTACGAAGGCTTACTGGAAAACCTCGAACTTCTTGCAGAAAATGGCATCACTTCAGTCGTTGATGCCCGCAGTTACTGGACCCGCGACCATCACACTGTCTGGCAACGAGCCGAACGTGAGGGAACCCTGACCGCCCGCGTCAACCTTGCACTCTGGGCTTATCCAGAACTTGGAAATGATCAGATGGAGACGATGAAATCTCTCTACTCTAACAATCCGGAAAGCTTGCTGAGAATCAATCAGGTCAAGGTTTACAGTGACGGCATTGTCGGCAACACCACCGCCAAGATGAAAGCCCCCTATAAAGTCAATCTTGGCCTGGGTATAGAAGGCAATAGAGGTCTCAACTATTTTAACGAAGATCGTTTGGCCCTCTTTATGGCCGAGCTGGAAAAAACCGGGTTCGATTTCCTGATTCATACTATTGGCGACCAGGCCGTCCACGAATCTCTGAACGCCATTGAACGCGTGCGCAACCAAAATGGCCTGCACATCGATCGACGCCACCGCCTGACCCATGTTGAAATTGCAGACCCGTTTGATTTACAACGATTCCAACAACTGGACGCCGTTGCAGATTTTCAAGTTGCTGGCGACTGGACTTTCCCCGAAGAATATGCGCCCGAAGGTGAACTGATCGGCCACCGCGCCGATAACCCCATCCCCCTTCGAAGCGTGTTTGACACTGGCGCCAGAATCACACTGAGCAGTGACTATGATGTCAGCCCGATGAATCCTTTTATTGGTATGGAACACGCTCTGACCCGAGGAGAAGAAGCCCTTCCCGATCTGTCTGCTGTCATCAAGGCTTACACCATCAACGGTGCATATACCATGAGACAAGAGGATCGCGCGGGTTCTCTTGAAGTCGGGAAACTTGCTGACTTTATCGTTCTTGATCAAAATCTGTTCGACATTCCCACTGAAGACATCAGCAAGACAAGGGTTCTTGCAACTTTTCTAGAAGGCGAGAACATCTATCAGGACGAAGGATTAGACTAAGCGTGCCACCATATAAAAGGCATCTGCTTTCTCCGGCAGGTGCCTTTTGTGTATAATGAGAGATGTCCTTCAAACAGAGAGTTTTTCGATGAAATGGATCCTGCCTTTCAGATACATCAGCCTCGTTGCGACAGCCTTTTCAATGATCGGCTCGATTTTTCTGTTTTATCTTGGTAGCTACAAAACCTACACAGCCATCGTAAATTATTTCCAGAAAAACCTGCCCGAAGAATACAGTCATTTAAGCGATGCAGAAGTCGCGTTGGTTGGCATCGTCGAAGCAGTCGACACTTTCCTCTTTGGTCTCGTGTTATTGATCCTCGCGTGTGGTATTTACCGGATTTTCGTTCTCGGCGTCTCGCAGCCAGACAACGAGCAAGAGGCCTCAAATAATCCACACTCCAACTCCTGGTGGCATATCAGCACTGTTACCGAGCTAAAAGCTCTTTTGCTGGAGATCGTGATTGTCATCCTTGCTGTCCTGTTCCTGAAGTCCATCTTGCTTGAACAGATGACATGGGAATTGCTGATCATGCCATTGGGCGCTCTGTTCCTGGCGATTATCCTCTATCTCTTCAAGAAAATGCCTCACTGACTGCTTCAGGCTGCTTCCTGCGCTCCGCTACAACAATTCAGGATCATCTCATCACAGAAGAGCCGTCGGGGCACTGATGTCCAGAACCGTTCCATCAGGATCACGAACAAGCATTCGCCTCTGTCCGTAGGGCATATCAGTCGGTTTTTCGACAATCTCCGCATGCATTCGCAGAGCCTGCTGGTAAAGCGCATCGCAGTCCAAAACGACAAACGTCATGATGACGCCGGCAGGCATGCACCGTACGGCCTCGGGTACTATTTGATGATCGCTGTAATATCCCGTACTCCAGCCCGTCAATATCAGGGTGGGTCAGGATGACAAACCAATCAGAATCAAAATGCCGGGTCATCCCCAGAAGCTCTTCATAAAACTTCGCAGACACAGCCACGTTCTCGCTCAGAATATTGACAAAGGCCCGTTGCATCAGAATCAGCTCCATAAATATTTTTATAATCTGTTTCTTCAAAGTCCTTACAGCATTTCTCCAGCAATTAACATCGTTGGCCCTGTGCGACATACACAACGGCACATGATGCCCGGCGGAAATTCAGTGGACAGATTGTTGTTGCCTTGCCTTGAACGTTTTATAGATTGATCCCCCCGGCTCATTTGACAGACCGCCTATTGGAATCAAGATATCTTTATGCACCAGACACTCCACCCTGCTCCCTTCTACTACATCCGCCACGGCCAGACCGATTGGAACATTATTCATCGAATGCAAGGGCATACGGATGTTCCTCTGAATGAAACCGGAATTGCCCAGGCTCACTCTGCTGCCGAGACAATCCGTAATATCGACATTACCACGATTTGTTCCAGCCCGCTGTCACGCGCGCTTGAAACAGCAAAAATTCTGCAAAAAGCATGTGGAGCCAAGTTGGAAATTCTTGAAGAGCTCAAAGAATGCTGTTTTGGGGAGCACGAAGGACAATTGGGTCACGATTGGTTATCCGACTGGGAAGAAGGACATTTCACCCCGAAAGGTGCAGAGAGTTATCG
The DNA here is from genome assembly GCF_027214005.1 of Kiloniella laminariae. Classification (GTDB taxonomy): domain Bacteria; phylum Pseudomonadota; class Alphaproteobacteria; order Kiloniellales; family Kiloniellaceae; genus Kiloniella; species Kiloniella laminariae_A. Next base: position 103,874 of record NZ_JAPWGY010000001.1, on the reverse strand, counting down.
TGACTTTATTGCTCGCTCCACTGCTGCCATAAACCAGGCCCTCACCCGCCCCGGACCTGTACTTATTGTCGCCCACGGCGGCATCTACTGGGCAGTTATGGAGCATGCCGGATACGAAAAGGGTGCAACCCTTCCCAACTGTACCCTTGTGCAGAACATCCCGCCTTCACAAGACAAACCGGTCTGGCAACAAAAATTTATCCCCTAGATGACAAGTGCGACAAAGGCCAGGTTAGCCTTGACCTTTGTCAGATTCTGTCTCCCTTACACCGCGAAGACCTTCAGAAGGAAAGCATCCATCAACGCCACCTCCTTCAGCCGTTCGAAACGCCCCGAGGCGCCGCCATGCCCGGCAGACATATTGGTCTTGAACAACAGCAGGTTATTGTCGGTTTTCAGTTCACGCAGTCTGGCCACCCATTTTGCCGGCTCCCAATAGGTCACACGAGGGTCGCTCAACCCTGCCGTAACCAGCATGTTTGGATAATCCTGGGCAGTGACATTATCAACGGGAGAATAGGAACGGATATATTCATAAGCCGCAATATCCGTGATCGGATTGCCCCATTCCGGCCATTCAGGCGGCGTCAAAGGCAGACTGGCATCTGACATGGTGGTCAGCACATCGACAAACGGCACATCAGCAACCACTGCCTTGAACAGATCTGGTCGCTGATTGCTGACGACGCCCATCAGCATTCCACCCGCACTGCCGCCGTGGGCGGCAATACGGCCCGCCGAGGTAAAGCCTTCTTTTATCAGATGTTCTGCTGCCGCGATAAAATCGAGGAAAGTGTTTTTCTTTTTCAGCATCTTTCCTTCTTTGTACCAGCCATAGCCTTTATCCGTGCCGCCGCGAATATGAGCGATCGCGTAGACAAAGCCACGGTCGACCAGAGAGAAGCTGTTGCGCTGGAACCCTGCAGGTATAGCGTTCCCATAGGAACCATAGGCATAAAGAAGCAGGGGAGCCTCGCCAGCAAGTTCAGTGTCCTTGCGGTAAAGGATCGAGATCGGCACCAAAGCGCCATCATGAGAAGGGGCCATCAGGCGCCGGACGATATAATCTTCCGAATTGTGACCACTGGGAATCTCGTCTTCCTTGCGCAGCACCCGCTCCCGGCTGGCCATGTCATAGTCATACACTCGTGAAGGCGTTGAAAGAGAAGAATAGGAAAAGCGCAGATTGGTGGTTTTGAACTCATACCCGCCAGACATTCCCAGACTGTAGGCTTCTTCATCAAACGAAATCTGGTGTTCCTCGCCATCAACAAAGCTGGTGATAACAATTCGAGGCAAGCCCTCAACCCGCTCCAGACGCGCCATAAATTTCTCGAACACAATCAGGCTCAAAACAAGCACACCTGGCTTATGCGAGAGCAAATCCTGCCAATGCTCCTGTGATGGTGTGGCAATTGGTGCCGTGCAGATTTTAAAATCCTCAGCTCCGTCTGCGTTTGTTAAAATCAGAAGGCGGTCATCGTGGTCACTGACTTCATACTCCAGCCCAGTCTGACGTGGGGCGACCACTGCCGGAGCTGTTGCCGGTGTATTTGCAGGAATCAAATGGACTTCTGATGTCTGGTGATCATGGGCAAGTATTTGGATAAAACGGCCAGATTCACTCTTGCCGACCCCAACAAAAAACCCGGCATCCGGTTCTTCATAAACCTGGACATCAAGGTTTTCATCATCTCCAAGAAGGTGGCGTAACACTTTTGAGGGGCGGTGATTCTCATCCAGTACCGTATAGAACAGTGTCCGGTTATCTGCAGCCCAAACCACAGCTCCCGAGGTATTCTCGATCAGATCGTCCAGCTCGGCTCCGGTTTCCAGATCGCGGACTTTCAGGCTGTAATATTCCGACCCCTTCTCATCCACGCTGTAGGCAAGGTATCGGTGATCCGGACTGTGTACACAGCTGGCCAGCTGGAAATAGTCCTTCCCTTCTGCTTCCCTGTTGCCATCAAGCAGCACAACTTCATCAGCAAGGCCATCCCGCTTTTTACGACAGAAAATCGGGTGCTGAGCACCTTCTTCGTAACGCGTGTAATACAACCAGGGCCCATCTGGAGACGGTACAGAAGAATCATCTTCCTTGATCCGCCCCTTCAATTCCTCAAACAGCTTCTGTTTCAGCTCTTCCTGATCAGCCATCACGGCTTCACAATATCCATTTTCCTGTTCCAGATAATCGCGGATATCCGGTGCCAGCCTGGTGGGCTCCCGCATGACCTCTTGCCAGTTCTCCGCCCTCAACCAGGCATAGCTGTCCTCTCTCTGCTGCCCGTGCATCTCATGCACAAAGGGTTTCTTTTCAGCTTTCGGGGCAAGGCTATTCACAGAAATGGTCGGGGTCGTCATAATGGCTCCGTCTAACTTCATAAAACTCTGGTGTCGTAGCTTTAAATGGTTACATCATGCCAGGAAACAATAAAGGTAGACCGAGAGCGTCTAAAAGTTATCAGCGTACAGCCCTGAGTTCTTTTTCTGAGGAAAATTCTGAATGCCCAAGGTCATCAATCTCAACCAGGCACGCAAGCAAAAAGCCCGGGCGGACAAGGCAACCCGGGCAGCGGATAATCGCATTGCCTTTGGCAGAACAAAAGCCGAAAAAGAAGCCACCAAAGCTGAAGAAGTACGTCACCAGAAACAACTTGATGCGCACAGACTGGGCAAAGACAAATCCGAATAGAGCCTGAAAAAAGAGAGATGTCGCCGACAATCCCCATTAAAAAAGCGCCCGAACGAGGCGCTTTCTTTATTATAGCGATACAGTCATTGGCCAGACTGATCTGCTCCTTTTAATCATCCAGCTCCAGAGCTGCCACTTCGAGATCGTCGTCGCTTTTCTCGCGATAGAAAATATGACGTCCAATGGTCGGGCCTTCATCAAAAGCTTCCCGCCACTTCGGTGCAACATAATCCGCATGATACCAAAGAGCCCCTTCGCTGACGTCTTTGGACAGCCCCCAATAGACATAACGGGCCAGCTTCATTGCCTCATCCCAGGCAACCTGATTGGTGATTTCGTCCTTACGTCCATCGCACCACCAGGAAAACTGACAGCTGTTGGACTGTTTTGCCCCACCTTGCTGAACAACTTCGCAAATGGTCGACGGAAAACGCTCACTCGCCACACGATTGAGAACAACATGCGCAACAGCACGTCTGCCACCGACAGTTTCGCTACGTGCCTCGAAATAGATATTCTGCGCCAGACAAGCCAGCTCAGTATCGACAGCTGCTTCTGTTGGCCGGCGGCGGGCAAGCTCAGGCTGCACCGCATATTCCCTTGCAAGGACCAGCACATCAACAGGGGCGATAAAATCACTCGCTGAAACCTGTACAGCCGGCTTTGTTACGGACGACTCAGGTGCAAGAACACCTGCACAGATCGTAGCGGCAAACATAAATGAAGACAGGCCATACCAATGCCCCCGGAATCGTCCCCTCATCCGGTAACCCGAAAGTTTAATCTGTCGTAAACCACGTCGCATAGAAGTACCTCAGTTCATCACTTCAGCAGCTTTTAAAGCCCGTGCCCACACAGCCTGGATCATTAGTGAGCTTGACCCTGAAATAGGGTCGTTTTTTTCGATGCAAACACCCCCGGTGTCTGCTGCCCAATTCTTTACAAGAGATTAACAGCAAGAGTCAAAGAAATATTTATCATGAATTCGCGCAAAAATTCCGTTAAAATATTTGTTCACTCAAGAATTACACGACCTCAATTTACCATTTACTTCAAAAAAATTGGTTTTACTTTAAATAAAAAATAAATATCCATGCAGTAGCCGCATAGTTCCTATGCTTGAAAATGAAACCTCTGTTGAATTATTACCCGAAATGAGCAAACAGATTATCGCCACAATTATAAGATTATATTCTTATATATTTTGCTATAAAACACAATATTTTCACAAAATAAGGTATATTTACCTATTTTTGTGAATCTGCGTTTTTACTTGGCAGCAAATTCAAGAGGTATAAAGCTGGCCAACCCTCCCTCTCTATCAACCAGAAACAAGAACTTAACCTCGTTAACCTTTTTACTTAAAACACAGGAAAGCAGCTGAAAATTACTGTCTCCTCCAATATTTATATGTACCTCGCCGGAGGGGTTTTCCACCCTTGCGGCTTGAGACATCCAGACCGCTTTCTGACATCTAAAAATAGCTTTTCACCTTCGGCACAACGTCCCTGACACAGTGAAGGTTAAGTAATATTGCGATGAAGGTCAGGACTGCACTCTCCTGCGAAAAGACATTCAGGTAGATTTTTTCTCCCTTAAATGCTAAGCCGCTAGCTATCGGAAACCGGGATTCAAAACCATGAACAAAGCGATCAAAATAGCCAGCATCACACTTATTACTATCGCCCTGCTGATCGTTGGTGGATTTATTTTTATATATTCCTCTCTCGACTCTGTGATCAAAACCGCTGTTGAAAGCATCGCGTCAGACATGACCCAAACCCGTGTCGAGCTTGGTGACGTCCAGATCTCTCCAACAACCGGAGAAGGCCGTCTCCAGGGTTTTGTTATGGGAAATCCAGATGGTTACAAGGCGAATCAAGCTCTTCAGTTTGAAGAAATCACCGTCAAGGTAGACATGTCCACGCTGACCTCAGATGTTGTGGTGATTAATGAAGTACGTATCCTTGCGCCCCATATCACCTATGAACTCGGACCTGAGGAAAGCAACATTGACACGATTAACAGGAATACCCAGTCCTACAGTGTCAACAGCAGTTCCGACAGTAGCGAAGGCCCCGGAAAAGAGTTCATCGTCGAACATCTCTACCTGAATGACGGAGAAATATCAGTAACCGCCGCACCACTCGGAGATAAAACCATTGACCTCGCCCTTCCCGACATCCACCTGAAAGACATTGGCAAAAACGACAAAGGCGCTAGCCCGGAAGTTATCCTCCAGGCCGCGTTGGGTGCCGTTACCAAAAACATCACAGGTGCCGTCGGTAGAATTGACCTCAAGGGCCTCGCTGGTGATGTTGCCAAGGGTGTAACCGATGGCGTCTCGGCTGTGACCGATACTGTTGGCAGCAGTGTCGAAGGAGCTGCAACAGGCACCGCAGACACGGTCAAGGGCGCAGCAGACAGTGCAGGCAACGCCTTAAAAGGTCTTCTTGGTAACTAGGATAACTGCGACAAAACCACTCTTGCTGTCCAACAGCAGCAAGAGTATCTCAAGATCACGATAAACTTGCAGGAACCGAGCAGTCATGCCACCAAGACAGATGACAGATTCGTCCTCATCATCGCGCTCCAGCCAATCTGAACCGATCACAAGCCAGGTTCAGATTGTCGGAGGCGGTCTGGCAGGACTGAGCCTTGCGGCGGCCCTGGGATCTGCAGGCATAACAACCCTTCTTGTTGATCAGGAAGCCCCGGTTTCAGCTGCGGCGTACAGTGAAGCCACTGACAACCGGACCACGGCTCTGATTCTCAATTCAATCAACCTGCTGAAAGCCTGTGGGGCCTGGGAAGGCTGTGAGGAATACGCGACAGCCCTGACTGTCATGCGCATTATCAACTTGCCTCGGGGGCGGCAGACCAAAGCCAGCACCACGGATTTTGATTCCCGCGAAACCGAAACCAGCCCCTTTGGCTATAATGTTCCCAATGCTGTTTTACGTAGGGTGTTATGCCAGCGTCTGGCCCAGTTATCCTCAGTCACACATTTAACCCAGACCAAAATGGATGGCATGCGCTCCTCGGAAGACGGCTGGCTTCTGGCGCTCTCTGATAGCAGCAAGGCAACAGCCCAGCTCACCGTCGGTGCGGATGGAAAGAATTCTCTCTGTCGCAAGACCGCAGGTATCAGAAGTATGTCCTGGCCCTACCCGCAAACGGCCATAACCTGCTACATTGAACACAGCAAGCCGCACCGGAACGTTTCGACAGAAACCCACTATCCTGCCGGGCCCTTCACTCTGGTCCCCATGATGGGTAATCGCTCTTCTATTGTCTGGGTTGAAGAAACCCGTCTGGCCCGGAAATTACTGCAGCAAGATGAGGCAACCTTCAGCAAGGCGCTGATCGAAAAGATTGGCGGGCGACTTGGAAGTGTAAAGCTTTTTGGCCGCCGTGGGGGCTTTCCTCTTTCGGCAATGCTGAGCAACAGTTTCCATGGCCCCCGACTGGCGCTTGTCGCTGAAGCGGCTCACGCCCTTCCCCCCATCGCTGCGCAGGGGCTTAATCTGAGTTTACGAGACATCGCTGTCCTGGCAGAAGCCCTGATCGACCAGCACAACAACCGGCTTGATCTGGGTGACAGCACCCTGTTAGAGGACTATGACCGGGCTCGTCGCCTCGACGTGGTTACCCGGATGGCGGCAGCAGATGGCTTAAACCGCTTTGCCTCAAACGACAGCGGCATTCTGCACGGAATTAGGGGGCTGGGGCTGGCTGCCATTCGCAACTTCCCCCCCCTCCGTCAGTTCATGATGAATACCGGCATGCGTTCTCCGGGAGGCACCCCCGCATTGATGACTGGAAAAAAAATCTCTCCGGAGTGAAACTGGTTCTGATAAATCGCCCTCGAGCAATAGCGTTTCGTCGCACAACAGAACAAGAAGGACGTATTCACCCTAGCGCTGGCCAATATATTCCTTATAAACAAAGGGGATATATTGTATATATTCAAAGGGCACCGCTGACACCTGCGGGTTCAGTATCGCCGTAATTAAGAAAAGCAACACGTCGATCACAGGGGATTAAGGCATTGGACTTGCGCCAACTTGAATTACTCTGCGCTCTGGCCCGGGAAAAGCATTTCGGTCGCGCAGCAAAAAACTGCAACATATCCCAACCAGCTTTTTCAGCGCGTATTCGCCAGTTGGAAAATGAACTGGGAGTCCCTATTGTCCAAAGGGAACGATCCTTTCAAGGCCTGACCACAGAAGGTGAACTCGTTGTTACCACGGCCCAGCGTATTCTGGCGGAAGCCCGGACACTCAAGCAATCCCTGAGTCAGATGAGCAAGGGTCTTGCAGGACATCTCCGGATCGGTGCCATTCCCTCTGCCATGCCGATGATGTCGCTGATCAAAAACCCCTTCTGTGCTGCCCATCCCAATATCACCATTTCACTGTTATCCCTCTCCTCAGTCGAGATTCAGCTTGGGCTTGAAAAATTTGATCTGGAAGTCGGTGTCACTTACCTGAGCAAGGAACTAACCGGAAATATAGAAACACACGAACTCTACCAGGAAGAGTATTCGCTGATACACAATGCCAATGGCCCTTTGAAGGACCGGAAAAGCATTACCTGGCAGGAAGCAGCGGAACTTCCTCTCAGCCTGCTGACACCGGACATGCAGTATCGCCGGATCATCGACAAGACTTTTGAAGAACTCGATTGTCATATTACCCCGCATACACAAACCAACTCGATCACCCAGCTTCTGCATGAAACCAGGTTCGGGAACACATCCAGCATTGTCCCCATCGGTCTTATTCACGTGTTGCGAAACCTGGACGGCGTTGTTGCCATCCCTCTTTCCGAGCCCCGGTTGATCAATAAAATTGCGATGGTTATTGCCAAACGCGAACCCGGATCCCCCATAGCCCTGGAGTTTTTTAAACACACCAAGCGCCAGGATGTCCAGAAACTGCTCAGGGAAGCGTCAGAGAAAAACTAATGGTTACCCAATTGACTTTCGCCCATAGGGAGAAATCAATCTAAGCCGATGATTATCCGGGATTTTTCAGATCGATCCTGTTAATCTCTCTACAGGATTTTCTGTAGAGATCGATCGGTTTTGGAGAAGCATATGAGTGTAAAAGTCGCCATCATCCTGTCAGGCTGTGGATTTCTGGATGGAGCTGAGATCCACGAAGCTGTCATGACGCTCTATGCCTTACAGAAACTTGGCGCAAAAACTTTCTGTTTTGCCCCTGACATTGACCAGCGTGATGTGGTCAACCACCTGACGGGCGAAATCGCCAAAAATGAAAAAAGAAATGTTCTGGTTGAATCTGCCCGTATTGCCCGGGGACAAATCCAGGATATTGCAGCGTTTGACCCGGAACAATTTGACGCCATGGCTCTCCCTGGTGGTTTCGGAGCGGCAAAAAATCTCTCAAGCTTCGCTTCTGACGGAGCCGCCTGCAGTATCAATCCCGATGTAGAGAGCGCGATCAGGGGCATGATCAAACTCAACAAGCCTGTCGCAGCCCTTTGCATCTCTCCGGCGGTTGTTGCCCGGTTATATACTTCACCAACTCTGACCATTGGTCAGGATGTGGAAACGGCGAATACGCTCGAGGCCATGGGCGCCCGCCATGAAACCACAGGACACGGTGAAGTTGTTGTCGATCGCACCAACAAGCTCGTGACCACCCCTTGCTACATGCTTGATGCAACAGTTCCCGATATTGCCTGCGGGGCCGAGAATGCGATGAGTGTCCTCCTCACCCTTATTGACGACTGATATTGCCGACTGGCCCTGTCAGACTGTTTCCCGCCGGGAATAAATTTGATATTCAGGATAGATGACTGATCAGATTAAACTGGACGAAAGCTGGAAAACCCAGCTCGCCTCAGAATTCAACAAAGACTACATGCGGAATCTGAAAGCTTTTCTCCAGCAGCAAAAGCAGCAGGGGAAAACCATATTTCCGCGTGGGAAGGAATACTTCCAGGCCCTGAACCTCACCCCGCTCGAACAGGTCAAACTCGTGATCCTGGGTCAGGATCCCTATCATGGCCCCGGGCAGGCGCATGGCTTGTGTTTTTCTGTCAAACCTGGCGTTCCGACCCCACCATCCCTCAAGAATATCTACAAAGAGATGGCGCAGGACCTGGCCATAGAACAGCCTTCCCATGGCTGTCTTCTGCCCTGGGCGCAACAAGGTGTGCTCTTGCTTAATGCTGTACTGACCGTAGAACAACATAAGGCAGGATCGCATCAAGGGAGAGGCTGGGAACTCTTCACCGACAAAATTATTGAAATATTGAATCGGTCACATGACGGTCTGGTCTTTTTACTCTGGGGTAGTTATGCCCAGAAAAAAGGCGCGGCCATCGACCGGAATCGCCATCTTGTCCTGCAGTCACCCCACCCCTCACCTCTGTCAGCTCACAGAGGCTTTTTTGGCAACGGCCATTTTTCAAAGGCCAACCATTATCTGGAGCAACAGGGAAAGAAACCGGTTAACTGGCTTCTGCCGCAGATATCCGAAATCGATTTTGACGGGGCGCTCTGACCGGGCGCTCTAATACCGCAATAAACAAAGGGCACAGTCAACAACCATGCCCTTTGCTAAACAGTCAAAGCCTGATTACAGCCTAGATCTGGACAACACTGCCTTCCAGATCATCCATGGTGATATCAACCATCAATTCGTTGGCAAGGTCTTCCAGTTCATCCCGGATGCTTTCAACTGACACATCCACGGGCACCGAGATATTGATATCTGCGCTGAAAATTCTTTCTGACGACATGGCACCATCCCTGCAGTCAGTAGAAATGCTGCTGATTCCGATATTCTTGGTCGCCAAAGCATGGGAAATGTCGTGAACGATACCGGGGTGATCCGGTCCAAGCACCTCAAGGTGGAGTGCTTTTTGCGGCCCTTCATCAACACCTGACGTTTCATGCGCAATAACCAGCTGCAGGCTATCTCCGGTCAAATGCTGCAAAGCGGCTTCCATACTAACAAGCTGCTCTTCAGGCACAGAAACCCGGAGGATACCAGCAAAATACCCAGACAGTCTGGACATCCGGCTTTCCAGCCAGTTCCCGCCATGGTCCGTGATCGTGGCTGATAGCTGGTCGACCAAGCCGGAACGATCTGTCCCAATAACCGTCATGATGATATTCGCCATATGCCAATTCCTTTCAGCCACGCTTAAAAAAATCAGTATACAATGCTGACACAGATTCAATTAAACAAATACGACTTTTTTTCCTTATTTTTTGACATATAATTTCAAGAATTGAGATACTCTTTGAGTGCTTTCTGCTTCAAAGCCGCGAACCATTCAGGCTCAGCTTTCCACCAATAGAGATTTTCCAGTGCGTTTTCCTGCTGATAGAGGTCACGAAACCGCTTGCTTCCTGCCCCATCCATTTCGCCCTCGGCCCCAAGGGCAGCACTATGGAATCCCGAATGAGCACTATAGAGGGCTGCAGCTTTTGGTGAGATCAGCCAGTTCATCAGTTGATAGGCCTGATCAACATTTTTTGCCTGCGCCGGGACAGCCATTGCCCCCTGCCAGGCCAGACCACCTTCTTTGGGCAACAGGAACCGGAAGCGATTGTTGCTTTCTTCCGACAGTGCCGCTGCTGTCCCCTCCCAGGCTTGTCCGATGACACATCCCTGCTCAAGAAAAGCCGCCCTCAATTCCTGGCTGTCGCGCCAGAACTGGTGCACATGGGATTTATAGGCACGGGCGAACCCGAGAGCATCAGCAAAAACTTCGTTGGCATTTTCTGGATTTTGATAGGCGTTATCCAGACGCTCCCCGGTACCATCCAGCATCAGCGCCATCACCATCAAGGCCGACATCGGTCGAACCGTCATCAGGCCGCGGTTTATATCTGACCAGAGATCCGACCAGGACAGCTTACCCGGAAGATACTCGCGCCGATGGCTGTCATAAGCCACCCCTTCCACCCCCCAGTTGAAAGGCATGGCATAGCGACGGCCACGATACCGCGCCCCAAGATCCATTGATTTTTCCAAAAACCCAGGTCTAATCCGCTCCAGTTGAAGCTTGCTTTCATCAAGCATCTGTAACAGCCCTGCCGCATGCCAGCCTTTAAGCGCTGTTGTCGTCGGGAAGACCAGATCCACAGTCTCCCCTTTTGCAGCAACCAGTCTATCGAGCGCTTCTGCGTTTGAACGATAGGTAACAAGCCGGATCTGAATCCCAGTGTCTTCTTTGAAAGCGGTAATCATCTGATCACTGATCTGCCCCTGCCACCCCCAGACAGATATCTCCTCGGATGCAGCCCCTGCCGCTGATTTTCTGCCCAGAAGAGGAATACTCGCGCCCCCCAGAAGCATGGCAGCGTTCTTTAAAAGGCCACGACGGGTAAACATCCTTGCTGTAGTCAGGGTTTTCAACGTTTCGTTCACCGGTATCCTGTCCCTTTTATCTATTATCAGGATTTGCCAATTTCAGGCCTGCCTGTCCCTCGGATCAAAGCTTTACCGCATCCAGCGCTATCATGCAGGATATTTTTGTGAAAAACGAAGGTCAAAAAAAAGGCCGGGCGATCAAGCCCGGCCAGACATCGTGGGAGCGACGTGTCCCTCAGTAAGCTTTTTATTCCGGTGCAGCCGTACGATCACGTTGGACAAAAACAGAAATCAGGGCCAGCCCGCCGGAGACCACCATCAGCATCAGAGATGCCGCATTCAAAGCAGGAGTAGATCCCTGTTTAAGGCGATCGAACATGGTGATCGTCAAAGGAGAATCTGAGCCCACCAGCATCAGGGTGGTATTGAAGTTTTCAAACGACATCAGAAAACAGACAATCCCTGCACCGATCATCGCAGGCTTGAGAAACGGCAGGGTAATGGTCTGTACCGCTTCCCACTTGGTCGCCCCGAGATTAAGCGCAGCCTCTTCCAGACTGGTGTCAAACTTGCGCAAACGGGCAGAAATCACCAGCGTCGTAATCGTTGTGACAAAGGCAAATTGTCCGAGGATTACCAGGAACAGGCCCGGGCGTAATATATCCAGCTCAAACCCGAACAGATCCTCAATGCCGTTCACCAGAGAGTTGGCAAAAACCAGCATGGAAATCCCCAGAATCACCCCCGGCACCACCAATGGCATCAGGGCGACGATGTAGAGAATATTCTTGAAAGGGAAAGAGTGGCGCTCGAACAGGAAAGCATTACAGGTCCCTACGGCGACAGCCATCAAGGTCACGCAGATCGCAATGAAGGCAGAGTAGCCGATACTCTCCAGAAGCTGTGAATCATGAAAAACACCAACGCGGGGAGATTCTGTACCCAGGAACCAGTCAAAGGTTATCCCGTTCCAGGGCATGGAAGGGAAAAGGCTGTCGTTGAATGCGAAGACCCCGACCACGACCAGAGGAGCCGCCAGATAGAGAAAGAACAGCGTGACATAAGCGGCATAAAGCCGGGTGCTGAACTTGGATTGTGGTATGGATGGTATCATTGTCCCGCTCCCTATTTCACAGTATCGGCAAGCGTCTGCCGGCTTAATTTCAAGCCTACAAAAACAATTGCAGAAGAGAGGATCAGTAACAGGAAGCCAAAGGCCGAGCCTGATTCCCAGTTAAAACGGGTGATAAACTGGTTATAGATCTGTTCGGTGAACCACAAGCCATCCTTGCCGCCCAGCAGCGTCGGTGTCAGATAGTTCCCCAGCGTCAACATGAAGACCACAATGCAGCCCGACGCAATACCCGGCATGGCATGGGGAATCACAATTTCCCGCAGGATATTAAAGGTATTCCCGCCCAGATCATATCCCGCCTCGATCAGGCTGTCATCGAGCGTATCGAGAACCGACACCAGGGGCACGACCATGAAAAGCATCGATGTGTAAACCAGTCCGACCATCAGAGAGGCATCGTTATAAAGCATCTCAACCGGCCCATCGACAATACCTGCCCACTGCAGGAAGCTGCTGATCACACCACTTTCACGCAGCAGGATCATCCAGCCAAAAGTCCGGACAAGCTCGGACACCCAGAAAGGAATAAGACACATCATAAACAAAAGACTGCGCTTTTTTCCCTTCATCACCTTGGCGATATAATAGGAAATGGGAAAACCGACAATAAGCGTGATTACTGTGGCAATAATCGACATAACCGCAGTGCGGACAAAGGTGTTCCAGTAAAGCGGTTCCGTAAAGAATTCGATGTAGTTCTGGAAACTGAAAGCATATTCGCGATAGCCGAGCTTCTCGCGCAGGGATACCATCAGCAGGTCGACATGTGGCAGGATGATCAGGAGAAAAAGCCACAGAAGAAGCGGCAGCATAAGCAGGAAGGTACCAAGCTTGATAATCGGTATTTTTCTTTCCTGCCCCTCTGTTGCAGACAAGGTACTCACACTACTCATGCTGCAATTCCCTGTCTGGCAGCCTTCATCGCTTTAAAAGCACGGGTCTTTTCAACATCCCACGACAGGACCAGCGCCTCACCTGGTTTCAGATCACTAAAGGCTCCGGTTTGTGGCAAAGAGACCATTACCTCATGCCCGGTTGCCTGATCCCGAACCAGTGCCCGGCTGTTGGCCCCATCAAACAAGAGATTCTGCACCACTCCTGAAAGGGTGTTTTTGCCACCAGAAAGGCGTGCTTTTTCCTGCGCCGCCTTGCTCCGTTCAATAACTATCGCTTCCGGGCGAACAAAAAGATCGACATTTTCTCCGACCGCAAAAGAAGTACCCGGCGCAAAAGACGTCGCAATCACACCACCTTCGTCAAGGGCAACCATCGCCTGGGCACCATCCAGAGCCTCGATCCGTCCTTCCCAACGATTGGCATCGCCGACAAATCCGGCAACAAAAGCCGTTGAGGGGTTATAATAAAGATCCTGTGGTGTACCAACCTGCTCAAACCGGCCTTCGTTCATCACAGCCACATTATCAGACATCACCAGTGCTTCTGACTGATCATGCGTGATATAGACAAAAGTAGTGCCGACTTCATGTTGAAGCTGTTTGAGTTCCACCTTCATGTGTTCACGTAACTTGAGGTCCAGGGCGCCAAGAGGCTCATCAAGCAACAGCAAGGCTGGTTCAAGAACCAGCGAACGGGCAATGGCGATACGCTGGCGCTGTCCACCGGAAAGCTGCTCAATGCGCTTGGCACCCGCATCCGGCAAGCTGACGCGCTCAAGCACATCCGCAACCTTGCGATCTATTTCTGCCTGCCCCATCTTGCGGCGCTTCAGTCCATAGGCAATGTTCTCGGCCACATTCATCATCGGGAACAGGGCGAGATGCTGAAACACCATATTGGCAGGACGTTTATTCGGTGGCACGCCCAACATGGACTTGTCCTTGATGCGAATGTCACCCGTGGTGGGTTCGATAAAGCCTGCCAGCATTCTCAGCAGGGTGGTTTTACCGCAGCCACTTGGTCCGAGGATCGAAAAGAATGATCCTTGCGGAATTTCGAGAGAAACATTGTCAACAGCGGTGAATTTTCCAAAGGATTTCACGACCTGACGACATTCAAGATCCAGTTGAGTGCTCATATTTTATACCTAGTTATCTGGCCTCGGGCATCATTACCTGACGAAAGCGAGGCCGTTTTCATAGCCGGACGTGTTGGGGATTGAACCGGAACAGGGCCGGTGATGGCAAGACCCCCGATCTTTTGCAAGACCGGGGGAAGCCAGAATTGTAACCGTGTTAACTGGCTTGCTTAGTTGGAAGAAGCCGCTTTTACACGATCCAGAACTTTACCTTCAATGGTTTCCAGTCCAGCAGGAACAGTCGGATACCACTTGATGTTGTTCAGATCCTGCTCAGGGAAACTGGCCTGGAACTGGGCTTTCAGCTTGTCTTCAGCAAAGGCATCGGCCCCTTTGGAAGCTGTAAAGTTGCCAGCTTCGGCAGTGATCTGCGCAGCAATTTCAGGACGCATCACAAAGTTGATCCACTTGTATGCCGCTTCTTCGTTTTCGGTTTTGCGTGGCAGAGCAAAGGTATCGATCCAGCCAAGCGCACCGGATGCTGGCGCAACAAAAGTCACATCAGGATTGTCACCGTTGAGTTTCCAGCCGCCAGTATCCCATGCCATAGCAGCGACAACTTCACCGGAACGAACCAGGTTCAGCAGTGCATCGCCACCTTCCCAATAGGTCTTCACGTTGGCCTTACAGGAAATCAGCTTGGCTTCAACCTTGTCCATGATTTCCTGATATTTTGCTGTATCGCCATAGGCCTCAAAAGGATCCATGCCCATAGAGAAAGCAAAACCGATCAGGGTAGGACGCTTCAGACGATAAGAAACTTTACCGGCATGAGCTTCGTTACAAAGGTCGGCATAGTCTTTCACATCACCAGCTTTTTTGGTGTCGAGAACCAGACCACTTGTTCCCCAGACATGCGGAACACCGTAAACTTCGCCGTCAACAGTCGTGTTGGCTTTTGTTGCTTCAAGCATAGAGGAAATGAACTGGCTGCTGTCGATCTTGGACAGATCCATCGGCTTGTAGATCCGGTTTTCGATCTGCGCACCGGAAATACGGTCCTGGCTTGGCTGGGCCAAATCGAAACCGCCGCCGCCTGTCGCGCGGAGCTTGGCAATCATTTCTTCGTTGTTGGATTTTGTGACTTTCACGTCAATCCCGGTTTCGGCTTTAAACTGCTCGACAACAGCATCAGGGGCATAACCACCCCAGGTCAGCAGTCTCAGTTCTTCAGCCTGAGCCTGAGCAGAAAATGCCAATCCGACGATGGCTGTTACACCCAGAATCGCCTTCTTCAGGGAAAGCGTGGTTTTTGCAGATTTCATAAAAATACCTCCATGTTGATATCATGCGCATGTTCGAATGCGTCACGGGACAAGCCCCTTTATTTTCACCGAACAATTGCTTTCAAAGTCCTGTTAACGCCTTACACACAGCGTCATGGCATTGTAAAATCAGACCTAACAGGCATGTATTACAATCAGATTGAACTTTGTTTGCAAAAAAGTTTTTAAGCGGAATTGCTTGCGGCTTTATTGTTAAAGAAATATTACACAAAGATTGGCACCTCTTTAAGATCCATTATCCGGCGTGCTATAATACCAATTCAACAACAAGCGTTTTATTATGGCAAAATTTGCATCAGGAGCCCTGCTGGACGGGATCAAACTGGACCCGAATTCCCTCAGTCCGCTTTACCGCCAGCTCTATACCGGCATACGCCGCCTGATCCTCTCCGGCGACCTCCCGCCTGGAATTAAACTTCCTGCCAGCAGAACAATTGCCACTGAACTGAGTATATCCAGAACCACTGTGATCAACACCATAGAGCAGATGATCTCTGAGGGCTTTCTCGAAACCCGGCGCGGCGCAGGAACCTACGTGTCACATCATTTACCGGCAATGACCGATTTTTATCAGTCGATCGACGAGGACGATCCCCAGCAGGACGTGGAAGCGCCCGATCTCAAGCTTTCCCGCCGGGGACAGGGGTATGCCGACCTGCCGCACCAATACGAACCAGAGGGGATCTATACTTTTCGACCCAGTCAGTCGGCTTACGAGCTTTTGCCTCACGACGTCTTTTCCCGTCTGACCAACCGCTACCAGCGTCGCCCGACCCCGGCTGACCTGACCTATGCAGACCGGGGCGGCTTTATGCCCCTGCGCGAAGCAATCTCCAGCTATCTGAAAACCTCCCGATCCATTCGCTGTACCCCTGAACAGGTGATCATCACCTCAGGAACACAATCCGCCTTGCACCTGATCAGCCAGTTGCTTCTGGATCCAGGCGATGCAGTCTGGATGGAAGATCCCGGGCACATGGCAGCCCGTTGCGTCTTCGAGGGCAGCGGCGCCAATGTCGTTCCGGTTCCTCTCGATGAACATGGCTTCAATCCTGAACTCTGTCCGCCAGAACACAAAGACAAGCCCGTAAAGCTCGCCTATGTCACGCCCTCAAGCCAGCATCCCCTGGGCTGTCGCATGCCCCTGACCCGAAGGATCGAACTGCTGGACTGGGCCCAGCAGAATGACGCCTGGATATTCGAAGATGATTACAACAGCGAGTTTCGCTATACCGGGCGCCCTCTCGCCGCACTGCAAGGCCTCGACAAGAGTGGACGCGTTCTTTACGTCGGTTCCTTTACAAAGATCCTCTACCCAGGGATTCGCTTGGGTTATATGATTGTTCCCGGCTCCATGTCAGAAGCTTTTGCCCATGCCTCGACCATCATGCAGCGGTCAACACCAAAACTGATCCAGCAGGTCATCACCGACTTTATCAACGAAGGTTTCTTCGCCACG
Source organism: Kiloniella laminariae (assembly GCF_027214005.1). Classification (GTDB taxonomy): domain Bacteria; phylum Pseudomonadota; class Alphaproteobacteria; order Kiloniellales; family Kiloniellaceae; genus Kiloniella; species Kiloniella laminariae_A. Next base: position 86,907 of record NZ_JAPWGY010000001.1, on the reverse strand, counting down.
CATATGCGCAAGATGCGCAAGATCTATGACCAACGACAAAAAGTCCTTCTCGCCGCCGCCGAAGAACATCTGAAAGGCCTGGTCAACATTTCTCCTGTAGAGCAGGGCTTTCACTGTAATGCCTGGCTGCCAGATCACGTGGACGCGCAAGAGATCGAAGACATCTTGCGCCAGGCCGGCTATGCCGTGAACAACATTGATTATTACTGTATCCGGCCTTATCGCCGAAAGGGCTTCATGATCGGTTTTGCCGGAACACCAGAGGAAGAGATACCGGCAGGAATTCAGGGCATGGCCAAAATCCTGCGCCGGATCCTCTGATTCCTCCCGTAATGTCACAAGAAATTGTGATTTACGAAAACAGCCCTTTCAAACGTCTGACGGCCTCTTCTAGCACAGACATTTTTTTGCTGAAGCAAAAACGGGCCATTTGGGTTGGACCTTCCATTTCGTAGAACACACTAATGGGGACAGCTGCAACCTTGGCTTCGGTAGTGATGTGGCGGCAGAATGCCTCGTCAGTACCGCGATACAGCCCGGAAAAATCTACGGTCACAAAAAATGTGCCTTCACAGGGCAAAACCTTGAACCCCATGGCAGCAAGCTCCTTCGAGAGATAGTCCCGCTTACCCTGCAGTTCTTTGATCAGGCCGTCAAAATAGGCACGGTCCTTGGCCAGCCCTTCCGCTACAGCCTTTTGCAAATGCGGGGCAGTCGTAAAGGTGTTGAATTGATGCGCCTTGGCAATCGGTGCCAGAACCTCAGGAGCAGCACAGATGTAGCCAACCTTCCAGCCGGTCAACGCAAAGCTTTTTCCAGCAGAGCCAATTCTGACCGTTCGATCCCGCATCCCCGGAAGTGTCAAAAGGGGATAGTGTTTCTGCCCGCCAAAGACCAGATGTTCATAAACCTCGTCACAAACGGCAAAGACATCATAACGCAAGCACATCTCTGCCAGTGCTTCCAGTTCATCCCAGCTGAAAACCTTGCCCACGGGGTTCATGGGGCTGTTGATCATGATCAGTTTGGTGTCCTGCGTAAAAGCGTCTTCCAGCTCTTCCAGCGGCAGTTTCCAGTCCGGAGGGCTCATTCGAACCACCTTGGGAATCCCCCCGGCACGTTTGATCAACGGCAGATAACAGTCGTAATAGGGTTCAAGCACAATGACTTCATCCCCCGGTTCGATCAAACCGAGCAGACAATCGGCCAGAGCCTCCGTTGCCCCTGAAGTCACCATCACCTCGGTTTGCCAATCCAGATTCAATCCATAAAATCTTTTGTCGTGACTGGCCACCGCCTGCCTCAATACCGGCAGTCCCATCATCGGTGGATACTGGTTTGGTCCGGCAATCAGTGCTTCGGCGGCTACCCGCCGAAGATCCTCTGGCCCATCTTCATCCGGAAAGCCCTGACCCAGGTTGATTGCATCATGTTCCAGCGCCAGGCGGGACATGACTTCGAAGACTGTGGTGCTATAGGATGACAGGACGGAATTGGCTTCTTTCATGGTGTCGTTCCCCGACTCTTGTGACTGTTTCCATCGTAACACCGCTGCGTCTTTCTAGGCAATCAAAGAGCCGTGTCATATAACAGGAAGCTCTTCTGATTTAAGAGAAAAACTGAACGATCAGTAAAATAATATCACTTTTCCCCCTGTGCGAAGAGGTTCAAATTCACAGAAGAAAATCTAGATAACTTTGTCTATGGCCAATCGTACGACAAAGCGCATTAACGGAGTGAGATCATGAATTCTGCCGTGCCTTTAACCTATTCCGGCATAACAATACAGTCGCTTGAACAGACAGGTCATGCCCTGAAAATTGTCTGGGCAGATGGCAAAAAAGCCACCTACCACTATCTATGGCTTCGCGACAATTGTCCCAGCGGATTTCATCCCTCGACAGAAGAACGCCTTTTCAACCTGACCTCGGTCAGTCCCGACATCCATGCTGTCGCCTCAAGTTTCGATGAAGAGCATCTCTATGTCTCGTGGTCAGAAGATGCACACAAAAGCGTCTATCGCTTGCAGTGGCTCTATGATCATGCCTATTCACCCGATTTCAAATCTGCACCCGAGAAATGGGCCGAGCCCTGGGGTGTGGAAATGCGTGATCGTATCTATGAGATCCAGTACGAAGATCTCATGCGCGATGACCGGGTCCTGTTCGATTGGCTCAAAGCAGTCAAGCGCGACGGGATCTCCTATGTGCGAAATGTTCCCTGCAATGACGAAGGCATAACCGATGTCGCTCAACGCATTGCCTTTTTGCGAGAAACAAATTTTGGCAAGATATTCAATGTGCGATCTGTCGCCAACCCGATCAACAATGCCTACACCTCTGAAGGGTTGCCTCTGCACATCGATCTGATCAATCAGGAAATTCCCCCTGGCTTCCAGTTTCTCCATTGCCTGGTCAATGACAGCCGGGGGGGAGAATCCACTTATGCAGATGGCTTCAGAATTATCGAAGAATTAAAGGCAACCGATCCCGAAGCTTTCAAGCTGTTAAGTACTGTTACCGTCCCCATGCGCTTTCACGATAGCGAAACAGATATCCGCAGCCGCCATCCGATTATCAATGTCGATGAGAACGGTCATCTGGTAGAGCTGCGGTACAGCCCGCATCTGGTAGATACCTTCGACATGGACGAAGACATCATGGAAAGTTTCTACCTTGCCTTCCGCAGATTGATGATCCTGATCAACGACCGCCGTTTCGTCATTTCAATCAAGATGAAATCTGGTGATCTCTGTATCTTTGACAATCGACGCGTCATGCACGGGCGGAAGGCTTTTGATGCGACAGGTGCACGACATCTGCGGGGCTGTTATGTTGACCGAAGTGACTTCGACAGCCGCCTGCGTGTCCTGAGCAAACGGTACGGTGAAATCATTTCCGGCCTTTAACCTCTTTCCAACAACACAAATAACCAAAACCCGGGCAACAGGTCACAGCCGTTGCCCGGGTTTTTTTTGCAGCAGATTTTCTCAAGCAAAGCTGTCATAGATCAGCTTGATTCCCGCGACCACCATCATGAGATAGCTTATTTTATAAAAAAGCTCGGGCGAGAGGACCTTGTGTAACTTCAAGCCAAGCCAGATCCCAAGCGGAACCAAAGGCGCAAACACCAGCGAGAGCAGAAGATTTTCTGTCGAAAACTGACCAATCCAGGCATAGGGAATGATCTTGACCTGATTGACCACCAGAAAAAAGACAACGTTGGTGCCGACAAAAAGAGTCTTGTCCATACGCTGTCGTAACAAAAAGTATTTCACAGGGGGCCCTCCCGCATGTGCCACAAAGCTGGTGAAGCCAGAAAGCAGACCACAACCAAGTCCAAGCGGCGTTGAGGGCTCAGTAGCGACAGCCTCGACTTTCTGCCGTGTTACAAAATAACTTAATCCAAAAACCAGCGTCACCACCCCCAGCAACAAGCGTACGTTATCCGGATCAACATAGCTGAAGGTCAGCGTACCAATCACGATCCCGGGCAAAGCCCCTGAAAGCAACAGAACCAGGTTGCGTCCATGCCAATTTTTCCGATAGGCAAGAATACTCAGCAGATCCATAAAGCAGAGGATCGGCAACATGATTGCTGCCGCCTTCAGCGGTGACACAAACAGCGCCATCATAGGAACCGTCAAGGCGCCGATACCGCCAGAAAAGCCGCTTTTTGAAATTCCGGTGATCAGAACAGCAATTGCTGCGACAAGATAAAAGCCATAGCTGTATTCAAACAACATCTGAAAATCCATAAGTATCCATGGGTTTAGGGAAACGCGCGACGGAAATCGTCTGTGAGAAACAGGCCGCAAGAAACAGGCCGTAAGAAACAAGAAGGGAATAACCTTTTATCCCCGGATTAAAGCAAGGCCTGCATTAATTCTGGAAACAGTATTTAATCAGTCTGTCGAATTTGGGAACGTTCTGGTGGAAAAGACACCACAACTTTTGTGCCCTGCCCGACTTTGCTTTCCAGAGAAAAAACCGCGCCGTGCAATTCGGCCAGTTTTTTTGCCAGAGGAAGCCCAAGGCCCGTTCCCCTGGCCGGAGATTTAATCAGATAGTCATCATGAACCTGGTTAAAGGGTTGAGCCACCCGCAAAAGGTTTTCCTCGGCAATTCCAATCCCCGTATCCTTGACAATAAGGGTTATCGCCTTCTGCTCAGTCACCTCTGCATGCACGCTCACCTTGCCCTTAGCTGGCGTAAACTTGACTGCGTTTGACAAGAGGTTGAAAAGTATCTGTTTCACACAACGCGCATCAGCCCACAAAACCGGACAACCTCCCGCAACGGTATAACTCACCTGTAGTTCGTTCGCTTTTGGGTCGCCAGAAATAACGACCAGGGCCTCCTCAAGCAGTTGAGTCAGATCACAGGCCACTTCATTGAGTATAACGGTGCCTGAATCCACCTTGGCTGTATCAAGAATATCATTGATAAGATCGAGAAGATGTTTTCCGGCCGAATTTATAGATCCGATATAATCCCGGTACTTTTCATTTCCCAACTCTCCGAGATATTCCCCGGTGATAAAATCGGAAAACCCGATGATCGCATTCAGGGGTGTTCTTAATTCATGGCTCATATTGGCCAGGAAGGCTGTTTTTGCAGCATTGGCTTCTTCAGCAGCTTCCTTTGCCAGCAAAAGCTCAAGCTCAACCCGCTTCTGCGCCTGTTCCTTGTCCAACAACATGAGCTTGGCGCTCATCATGGCAGCAATGGTGGTCAGAATTTTCTGGTGATTGTCGCCGAACCAGCCCGGATTTGGGTTTTCACAGTCAATCACCCCCAAAAGCTGATTGTCATGCCCCAGCAGCGGTACACAGATTTCAGAGCGCATGCCTTCCAGATCCACGATATACCGGGGATCTTTTCTGATATCATCGATACAAACCGGCACTTTTGAGCGCGCAACACTGCCGACGATGCCATTCTCGATCGGAATTGTAAGCTGATTAAAAATGGTATCGCTCTCGGGATTTTTCTCCCCAATCGCAGACATTTGGCGAAGCCGGGTTCCATCCGGTTCAAGATAGTAGACTACACAATCGACAAAACCAAAGCGTTGTACGACTTCCCTGGCCACAAACCACGCGAGTTCTGCTTTCGTCGGAATGCCGATAAGCTTGACTGCAAAATTGTTAAAAATGCCGAGATGCAGGTTTTCAGACAGAAGTTCAGCAACATCAGCTTCTCCAGCCTTTCGCTTCATATTCTGCTGCTTCACACTCACGGCTCATATTTCCTGACATTGATCAGTAAGGGCACCCTTGCCTGCTTCGCCGACTCCCGAAGCAGATAGAGCTTTTCATTGCGATTTTCTGCCTGGTGACCAGAAGGACAAAGACTGACCCCACAGCACAAAAGCTGGATGTTTTAGAAAAGCGACAACAGCTTAGCAGATTTTTCCCCGGATGTTACTTCCGACTTAAGTACAATAGAAAGCAAAAAGACCCCGACATGTGCTTTCTTCTGTTCGTGACCAGGAAATGGATCATCACTTCCCAGCGTCAGGCAGATGATTATGATCACTTAACCATAATAGAGATTTACCGGACGCCTTCCCTTTTAACGCTTCCCACTGGTCGCTTTTGGAAAGACGTTTTGCAGCTGCTGCCAAGGTAGAGATATGTACCCGTTGCCAGGATTTTTTCGACGCGACCAGCCAGACAACGCGACAGTTGAGAAAATAGGGTTTACTAAAATCTTCCCAGGACATCTTGTGGTGCTCGATTGCAGCATCCAGCACAGGCAGTGTTCCGATAACAGCCTCAACCCGCTTTTGCTTCATGAGCCAAAGAGCTTCGGTATAATTCGCCGTTCCAATTTTTTCGATTTTGTCGCTGCGATCAATCCAGCTTCCGCTATTGGATCCCCTGACCACAGCCATCTTCAGACCCAGGATGTCTTTATCCGACTGGAGCACCAGATCTTTGTGGGTAATCACCATTTTGTCCAGTCGTACTGTCGGCATAACAGGTGTTAAAACCTCTTGCATCCCTTCTTGCCAGAACATGACAGAAAGGTCGTACAAGCCTTTTTCCAATCCATATTTCAACCTTTTTTCCGGCACGGCATGTACTTCAATAGGCTCTCCGAGTTCCTTTGAAAGAGCATCAAAATACTCGACGACGACACCGACCAACTGTCCTTTTTCATCAACATATCCCCATGGTTTTTCAAGTGGGACCACAGCCTTGAGCGTCTCGTGACTGGCCTGGACCAATGAGGAAAGCGAAAGAAAAAATATCTGGAAGATTAAAACAAATTTCATTCTGGAAGGAATACCAATTACGAACATCAACATACATCAATCAGGGAATAGCCCCAGCAAACACCCCGACAATCTGGATCATCTGCTATAACCTTGCAAGCATGACAATATGGTTAACTCGTTGAATTTTGCGAATACCCAAATATGAAACTATTATGACATGACTCTCTTGAACTGGCATAAGCTTGTAAAACAGAGTAATGAAAGTTCGTGGTATCCCTTGGGAATGGCGTGATATGCCGGTAGAAAACGAATACAAATTTGCCCTTCATGACCCTGACGGCGTCTTGGAAACAGAATTGCAAGCATCTGATTTTTTTCGTGTTTCCATTAAACAGGGCTATATTCGCAAGGGCTCAAGAGTCCGGGAATGGACCGATCTCAAAACAGGCAGAATCCGTTATATCTATACCTATAAACACCGGGTCGGTGATGATGTGGTCGAGGTAGAGACAGATATTGCGAAAGAGGATTTTGCCGCGCTTTGGTCAGTTCGGGAACTCGATATCCACAAAGTCCGTTACAAGTTCATCGTTGATGGTCTTACATGGGATGTCGATTTTTTAAAACACAAAGGGAAGACCTATTTCACCCTGGCTGAGGTTGAGCTCCCTAGAGATGAGCGGGTTGTTCCGGCTCCCCCTGAGTTGATACAGCCATTTGTTCTCGGTGCAACCGGGCGCCATGACAAGACTCTCTCAAACAAGCGATTGGCAGATCTCAGTTATGCTCGCCGGGTACACTCGGCCTTTTTAAGTGGCGGATCTGATACCGATAAAATCCTGAGCGCAGCGGTGTAAGCTGAAATAGCAAAGCAGAAAACCTGTTGTGCCTCCGCGCAACAGGGAGAAAAACGATGCTTTTGCAAACACCCGCAGTTGATCTAGACTACCCCTATCATTCAACAACCTTGCGGCGCGCCCCAACTTGACCACTCCCCGATTTCAGATATCAGAAGACAAAAACCAGACTGCCATACAACTGTCCGGTTCCTGGATAACCCAGGAGCTGAACACACTTCTCCCTCTGATAGAGACATTACCAATCAAGCAGGGCACCAGCGTTGTTCTCAACCTCCAGCATGTTGAAATTATGGATAGCGCCGGGGCTTTGCTGCTGCAAAAGCTTCGAAACCGGCTTGAAGAAAGTGGCAAAGATACAGTCCTTGAGAATATACCGGATCCCGTCAAACGGATCATCTCGGCCATAGAGGAACACCACAGCAAGACCATACCTGCAGCGCAGGAAAGGCAAGGTATCGCTGTTTTCTTTGCAGAAACGGGGCGGCATTTTCTCGAGCTCTGTAACAAAGCCGGCGAGTTGATCGCCTTCTTGGGACTGGTGATTTCAGCCTCTTTGCGCCAGATACGCCATCCAGGTCGGATCAGATTTACTTCCCTGATCGCCCAGATGGAACAGGCAGGACTTCATGCACTGCCAATTGTTGGCCTGATCTCTTTTCTGATCGGAGTGGTTCTGGCCTTTCAGGGGTCAGATCAGCTGGAACGCTTCGGGGCACAGATCTTTACCATCAATCTTGTTGCCGTCGGTGTTCTGCGCGAAATGGGCATTCTGCTGACAGCTATTATTGTTGCCGGGCGTTCCGGCAGTGCCTTTACCGCCCAGATCGGCACCATGAAGGTCAACGAAGAAATCGACGCCATGCGTACAATCGGTCTCGACCCGATTGAAACACTGGTTTTACCGAGAATATTCGGGCTGGTTCTGGTCCTGCCGCTTCTGACATTCTATGCAGATATTATGGGATTGATCGGCGGTGCGGCCATGACGATGGTCACACTGGATCTCTCGCTATTTCAATATCTCCGCCATCTGCAGGATGCGGCAAAGCTGGGCGATTTCCTTGTCGGCATGATCAAGGCGCCAATCTTTGCCTTTATCATTGCCCTGATTGGTTGCCACGAAGGATTACAGGTCAGCCGCAGTGCAGAATCAGTTGGCCGCCAGACAACCCGGTCAGTGGTCGAGGCCAGCTTTCTGATTATTGTTCTTGATGCCATGCTCTCGATCCTTTTTTCCATTCTCGGGGTGTAAGAGATGCCTGCAGCGACCTCGCAAGAAGACATCATTATTTCCCTGACTGATATCCGGAACCAATTCGGCTCTCATGTTCTCCATGAGGCGCTCACTCTTGATATCCGCAAAGGAGAGGTTCTGGGTATTGTCGGCGGTTCCGGCACGGGAAAATCTGTCCTGCTGCGAACCATTGTCGGCCTGAACCAGAAAACTGCGGGGACCATTTCTATTCTTGGTCAGGATGTTGATCGGCTTCGTCTGGACGAGCTCAACCGCCTGCGCCAGCGTATGGGGGTTTTGTTTCAGGACGGTGCCCTGTTCTCCTCCCTGACAGTATCCCAGAATATAGAAGCGGTTCTCAAGGAACATACCCGGCTTCCGATATCGTTTCTCAAGGAAATTGCTGCCCTTAAAATATCCCTTGCAGGTCTCCCTGCCGATGCTGGTGGCAAGTACCCTTCAGAACTCTCCGGCGGCATGCGCAAACGCGCCGGCCTTGCCCGCGCCCTGGCACTTGACCCGGATATCGTGTTTCTTGACGAACCTACGGCGGGGCTGGACCCGATTGGTGCAGCACAATTTGACCAGTTGATATCCGATCTTCAAACTGCTTTGGGCCTCACGGTGGTCATGATCACCCACGATCTTGATTCCCTGCATGCCATCTGCAACCGGATCGGTGTGCTGTTGAACAAACGTATCAAGGTTGGCACCATAGCAGAACTGACAAAAGAGCCGGATCCCTGGATCAAGGAGTATTTTGACGGGCCTCGTGGACGGGCAGCAACCCGGTCACATGCAAGCCAAAGCCAGAAAGCAACCTCATCACAGAGCTGATGAGCTTTTTCTTAAGTTACAGCGACCAATCAGGCAAGTCATAGCCAAGAAGGACAGTTTATGGAAACCCGTGCCAACCATATGATCGTAGGTGTTTTTGTCATCGCCTTTATGCTCGGCGCGATGGGCTTTGTCATCTGGCTGGCAAAATTCCAGTCTGACCAAGTCTTCACGCGCTACAACATCATCTATCAAGGTGATGTCACCGGGCTGAAATCCGGTAGTGCGGTGCGCTTTCGCGGTGTCAGTGTCGGAGAAGTTGTTGATGTCGAACTCTCGCCGGATAAACCAGCCGAGGAAATTGTCATCCTGATCGAGGTCGATCACACCACCCCGGTTATGACAGACACCGTCGCCATACTCCAGCTTGAAGGCATTACAGGTGTCCGTTCTGTTCTGCTCAATATGGGAACCAACGAAGCAGGCCCTCTGACAGAAAAAGGCCCTTATGGCTATCCCGTCATTCGTTCTGGCAGCTCTGCCCTGGACAAGCTGATCAAAGGTGCCCCTGAACTGTTGGGAAATACCAATGTCCTTGTTTCCAGAGGCAACGATCTTCTCAACGACCAGAATCGTCAGAATATCGCGGATACTCTGGTGCATATCCGCAGTCTGACACAGGCGCTGGCTGAACGGGAAAACCAGATAGCAACCATGATTGACGATACCTCTACAACAGCAAAAAACCTGAAAGAAATGTCCGCTTCGGTAAAAGATCTCACAGCGGACCTTCAATCCGGAAGCAAGGATCTCATTACCCGGGCCAACCATGCTGTATCAGCGCTGGACAAGGCCGCAACCACCATTAACTCGGTCGTGGGAGACAGCAGTCCGGAAATTCGTTCTCTGGTCAAAGACTTGCAAAGCACAGCCCAGAGTTTTGCCAAAACCAGCGACCAGGTCGAAGCCCTTATTCGTGAAAATCGCGAACCCATTCAGGACTTCACTTCCAGTGGTCTTTATGAATTTTCAAATCTTCTGTCTGAATCAAGAAAGCTGGTCGAGGATCTGCAACATCTTACTGCTGAAATCGAGCGTGACCCCGCCCGGTTCTTTTTCGGGGATAAACAAAAGGGATACGAAACTTCGCAGTAAGCCAGCCCCCTTTCCAGTAATCCCTGTTAAAGGAAAAATTTCCGCTGAAGGATCTTTTTCCTTTAGACTGTCAAAAGAAGCCCACGCCTAAAGAGACGAGATCGCCATGCACAACCGCCGTACCTTCCTGAAATTCGCTTCTCTTTTGCCACTCGCAGGGACAACCGCAGCCTGCGCCTCTCTGATCCCCGGGCAAGGGCCTCTGCCTGATCTCTATCGTCTGTCGCCCAAAAGCACTTTTGATCCCAACCTGCCAACTGTTCCCTGGCAACTGGTGTTGGAACAAACCACCGCCAATGCCAGCCTCAACACCACAAAGATTGCCCTGCAGCGCCAACCCAACCAGATGGAATATTACGCCAATGCCGGCTGGGTCGACAAAGCCTCGGTCATGATCCAGAGCCTGCTGGTTGAATCCTTTGAGAATACCCGGAAAATTATCTCGGTTGGCCGGGAAACCGTCGGCTTGCGGTCCGACTTTATCCTCAAGACCGAGCTACGGGAATTCCAGACCCAGTACTTTGATGGCAGCCCGACTGTCCTGATCACCATCAACGCAAAAATCGTCCAGATGCCCCGTCGCAACATCATTGGCTCGAACTCTTTCGAAGCACGGATTCCAGCGACAGCCGATCAACTCGACAAAATCATTGAAGCCTTTGATCAGGCACTGGGCAAAGTCACAAAACATCTGGTCGAATGGACATTGACCACTGCCGACGCAGCCTATCAGAAGAAAAAGTATGGTAGTTAGTCCAAGCCTTTTTTCTACCGTCCTTCGTCGAAGTTCAGAAACGGTTCAAACTTGATACGTTTGATCGCGAAATAACTGTTGATCGAACGGATCTCGGGCAAGCTGGTCAGTGGCTCGGTTATCTTCGCTTCAAAATCGGTCATATCGGTCAGGGCCGAGATAAACATCAGGTCGTGATCTCCGGTGACATTATAACAGATCATGACCTCTGGGATATTCTGGATCACCCTGATGGCCTGGTCGCGTGCCTGGCGGTTGTGATTGTTCAACCGGACCTCAGAAATGGCAACCAGAGTGTCTCCGGCTCTTTCCGGATTGACCAACGCGATCTCGCGCTCGATATAGCCCTCGGCTCTCAGCCGACGAACCCGCCGTGTACAGGACGGCGCAGAGGTGCCAACCAGTTCTGCCAGATCAATATTCGGCATTTGGCAATCCCGCTGCAACGCATTGAGGATCTTCCGGTCAATCTGATCCAGACCTTGCCCGCGTTTTCCCACACCTCCTCCTTTTCTGTATATTGAAATTGTTAGTCAAAAAATTAACAATAATGATCCAAAATTTCATTTTATCCAGAATTTTGTTTAATACCATCACCCCCATTCCGCAATACTGGCGTCGAAAACAATACTGACAAGGACCCGCCACTTGCGCCCAATCGACTTCAGAAGCGACACCCTGACGACACCTTGCAAGGCCATGCGCACGCACATGGCCGCAGCAGAAGTCGGGGATGATTATTATCGCGAAGATCCGTCAATCCGTGCTCTCGAGGACTATACAGCAGAACTGCTGGGCAAGGAGGCTGCTCTTTTTGTCCTCAGCGGGACCATGGGAAACCTTCTTTCCGTCAGGGCACAGGTGCCACCGGGCAGCGCGGCGCTGGTCAGCAGCAGCTCCCACCTCCACCTGAACGAAACCGGGCACCTGGCTTCGATCTGTGGCATAACATCCTATCCCATGGCGACACCCGACGGCAGATACCCGCTTTCGGAACTGGAGAAAACCTGGCCGATCTCTTCACCGGGCCAACGCCCTTCTGTCCTGAATCCACGCCTGAAGCTGATCGCCATAGAAAACACCCATAATGGCGAGGGGGGACGCTGTCTTGATCTTGCCTACCTGCAGGATTTGCGTTGCTTCGCCAATGCGCGTTCCCTTACCTTCCATATGGACGGGGCCAGATTTTTCAATGCTGTTGTCTCCCTTGGCGTCAAGCCTTCGGAACTTGCTGCCCCGTTACAGAGCATTTCCTTTTGCCTTTCCAAAGGATTGGGCGCACCCGGTGGGGCCATGATCGCTGGAGACCGAGATTTTATCGAGGAGGCACGTCATTGGCGGCAGATGGTCGGCGGCGGTATGCGGCAGGCCGGTGTCCTTGCCGCTGCCGGACTTTTTGCCCTTCAGCAGAATGTTAACCGGCTGGCCGATGACCATGCAAATGCCATGCGACTGGCACAAGGTCTTTGCTCTCTGGGGCTGGTGGTCGACCTGCCCGCCATTGAAACCAATATTGTCATGGCCTATCTGCCGGACCACTTGCCAAAACCGGATAAATTTCACGAGATCCTGACCCGGGAAGCCGTCCTCGTTTTGCCGCCAAAGGGCAATCGTTTGCGCTTCGCCACCCACAAGGATCTCTCGACAGATGACATCGATCTGGCCCTGTCCAGAATTGGTGAAATCGTCAACCGCGATCGAAGGTTCCAATAATGCACAATAGCCCTGTCTGCATCGCTCAGGTAAAAAACACCTTGGGTGAATGTCCTCTTTGGGACGAGCGGGAACAGGTCCTCTACTGGACTGACATCACAGAACGTCAGGTCTATCGGCTGGTACCAGACACAGGAACACTCACCCGGTGGCCCGTACGCGCTGAAATCAGTGCGCTCGCGCTCAGGGCGAATGCACCGGGTTTTATCACCGGAGGCAGAGAAGGTTTTGCCCTGGTTGACCTCCAGACCGAAAGTTTTGATCTTCTTGCGACCCCTGAAATAGCCTTACCTGCCAACCGGATGAACGATGGCAAATGTGATCCCCGTGGCCGTTTCTGGTGCGGCAGTATTCACGAAGTTTCGGACCCGGCTTTGCGTCAACCCATTGCTGCCGTCTACCGCCTCGATCCGGGCCAGGGACCGGACCCGGCCAGCGTGGTCAAAAAAATCCGCTCCGGCGTAAAAACCAGCAACGGCTTTGCCTGGAGCCCGGACGGAAAAACATTCTATTTCACCGATACTCCGACACTACAGATCCTCGCCTTTGACTATGACCTTGAGAGCGGCGACCTTGCCAACGAGCGTGTTTTTGCCACGGTCCCTTCAGGCAAAGGACGCCCCGATGGTGCAACCGTTGATGTCGAAGGTTGCCTGTGGAGTGCCCACTTTGCTGGTGCCTGTATTACCCGCTATGCTCCCGATGGCACTGTTCTGCAGGTTATAGAGCTGCCTGTCGCCAATGTTACCTCTTGCTGTTTTGGGGGCAAGGATCTGGATACACTTTTCATCACGACAGCCCTTGAAGACCTCTCCGATGCCGAATTACGGGACCAGCCGCTTGCCGGCGGGCTTTTCAGCTTCAAACCCGGGGTATCCGGGATGCCCATGAACCGCTATGCAGGATAAGATCCTCCTGCCGGAAAAGAACACAACAAGACATGAGCGAAAGTAAAACAATGGAACGAATTTTGATCACCGGTGCTGCCGGACGTATTGGCCGTGTTCTTCGGGAAGGGCTTGCCTCTCCGCACCGGATCCTTCGGCTGGTAGACAAATCAGCGCTGGGGGATGTCGCCGAAAGGGAAGAGCATTACCAAATCGACGCCGTTGACCTTCACGCCATGACCGGAGCGATGAAGGGCGTGGACAGTGTTATCCATCTCGCCGCCTATCCTGAAGAAGCTCCATGGGATGTAATTTTTCCCCTCAACTATCAGCTGACACATACCCTGTTCGAGGCAGCGCGGATTGAGAAGATAAAGCGTGTCATCTTCGCCAGTTCGGTCCAGGCCGTAGGCTTTCATCCTCTTGAAACGACCATCACCGATGAGGCCCGGTTGCGGCCCAGTGGTTTCTATGGCGTTTCCAAAGCTTTTGGGGAATCACTTGCCAGTCTTTATGCCGATAAATTCGGTCTGTCGGTTGCTTGCGTACGGATTGCTTCTTTTGAGGAGAAACCAACTGACCAGCGTATGCTCTCTACCTGGCTCAGTCACCAGGATGCCCTGCATCTCTTCGAACAGTGCCTCACCGCACCCGAGTTTCATTTCTTCCGGGTTTATGGTGTCTCCAACAATACCCGTTCCCGCGTCGACAACAGTCATGTCGACTGGTTGGGATACCGCCCGCAATCAGATGCAGAGATTTACCTTGAAGAGATTATGGCAGGCGGAGATCCCCTCGGACCTCTCGGAGGAAGAACCCAGGGTGGTGGTGCCTGCGATGTCGACTTTGCCGGGGACATTGAAAAGGCTATGCATGCGCGATAGTCAATTTGCCCCTGAGTGACAACAGATAGTTCCAGACCTTGCTGATCGAGGGACTTTCCAGTGCGCTGGGGTGAGCAAGCATGGTAATGCCTGTAGAGACCAGCGCCGAGGGCCAGGGAATCCGGATCAGCTTTTCCTGTTGGACAGCAAGGTAGTCCGGCAGGAAGGCAATACCCAAGCCCGCCTGGGCGGCACGTGCCTGCACCGCCACATTATCAGACCGAAAGACAATATTTTTCGCCAGCTGTTCAGGCCGGAACAACTGCATGGTATCCAGCCCCATGTACCTCTCTGAAAAGGCAATCAGCAAATGATCTTCGAGATCTGTTGCAGAAGCAGGCCGCCCGCGCCGCTCAAGGTATGTTTCAGATGCCCAGAGGCCATATTCCAGTTCCAACAGCGGCACTTCAAGCAAGCCAGTCGTCGCGCCTCCTCCGGTGCGAAAGGCAATATCAACTTCCCGGCGGGCAACATCCTCAAAATTGTTCCCCGGAGTTAACAAATAAGGAATATCCGGTTCGTTCAGGTGAAAGTCAGCCAGAACCTCGGGGAGCCAATATAACGCAAGCCCGTCTGTTGATGTCAGGCGTACTGGAGGGAGCAGGCTATCACCAAAGCCTTCCAGTTCTCGTTCCAGCCGTCCCGCGCTGGCTACCATGGGCTCGATACGCTGGGCAAGCAGACGTCCATAACCCGTCAGCCGCACATACTTTCCATCACGTTCAAAAAGCTCCTGTCCCAAACGTGCCTCGAGCGCGCCAATCCTTCGACCGATCGTCGGCTGTGTAACATCCAGCGCTCTGGCCGCAGCAGAGAAACTCCCTTGCGTGACCACAGCCTGAAAATATCGGTAATCATCCCAATCTGTCATCGCTCCTCCCATTAATTCATTTTTGTATCAATATTGTTAAAAAACAAATATTTTTAATCAGAATTTTTCTCGTTTATCATCTTGATCCAGTCGACTATTTCCCCCTCTCTGTTCGCCAAAGAGTTATCCAATGATGCGTCCAATCCTCTTTGTTCATGGCCTGTTCGGACACCTCAGAGTGCCTCAGGTCCTGCTCCCCTTTGCCAAGCATGATATCGAAATCCATACCCCTGATCTGATTGGTTATGGAATGTTTACGGAACAGCCAACTAACAATCTTGTCCTGGCCGATCAGGCCGAACACATCGTCAACTATATACAAACACACAACCTTGGCCCGGTTAACCTGGTGGGCCATTCAGTTGGTGGGGCCGTGTCGGTTCTCATCGCTGGAAAAAGACCGGACTTTGTTGCCTCGCTGACTTCTGTCGAAGGAAACTTCACATTGAAAGATGCCTTCTGGTCGGAACAGATTTCCCGGATGCCTCTGTCGGAAGTCGAGAAAATTCTTACGGATTACAAAGCCGATGCCGATAACTGGCTAACAGGATCCGGTGTTGAAATAACCGACTGGACCTCAGCACTGGCACGGGCCTGGCTCGATAACCAGCCCGCCTCCACCATCCAGGCTGAAGCCAGAGCCGTGGTTCAGGCCACTGATGATCCCGAATATCTTGAAATCATCAAGGAGCTTATGATCTCGGATCTGCCCTTCGGCCTTATCGCAGGGGAAAATTCTGCTGCAGGCTGGGATGTCCCGAAATGGGTTCGGGAAATGGCAACACAAGACATTGTTATCCCGGATACAGGGCATCTGATGATGTTGCAGGATCCGGAAGCTTTTGCACAGGCAGTCCTGGACTGCTGCCGATAAGGGCCCGGTCACAAGCGCTCTTCTACTCTCGAGATTACAGGCAAGAAACATGACACAGAACCACAGTTACCAAACACATCTGGTTTGGACGGGAAATCGCGGAACCGGCACAGAAACCTATAAAGCCTATGACCGGGATTACAACATCCTGATTACAGGAAAGCCATCTCTTCCCGGCTCTTCAGATCCAGCCTTTCGCGGAGACAAAAGCCGTCATAACCCTGAAGATATGTTGCTCGGGGCAATTTCTTCCTGCCACATGCTCTGGTATTTGCACCTTTGTTCCGTGAACAAGATAACCGTTCTTGAATATGAAGACCGGGCGACCGCCACCATGAGCATGAACAGCGATGGCAGCGGTCAATTTACCTCAGCCCTTCTCAGGCCAGAGGTTACGATTTCCAAAAACTCTGATCCAGCCGTGGCAGAAAAACTGCACCACAGCGCTTCGGAAATGTGCTTCATCGCCCGTTCCGTGAATTTTCCGATCAAGCATGAACCGATTATCCGACGCTGAGCCCGTCCAAAGAAAGAAGCTGCTCTAGCGCAAGCTCTACTGAAACTGAAAAAGCCCAAGTGCCCGGGTCACCTCTGCATAGGTTGCCTCTGTAATTGCCCGCGCGCGTTCCGTTCCTTCGCGTACCACTTGCTGTACATAGCCAAGATCACGAGACAATAAAGCCCGTCTGTCACGAACCGGGCCAAGAAAATTTTGCAGAACCTCATCCAGCCGACGCTTTATCACGGCATCCCCCAGTCCACCTTGCCGATAGAGTGTCTTTAAATGTTCAACTTCGTCCTGATCCTCATCAAAGGCATCCAGATAGGAAAAAACAACGTTCCCTTCAACCTGCCCTGGATCCTCAATCCTAAGGTGCTTGGGGTCTGTGAACATCTGTTTCACCGCTGCAGAGATTTCATCTGCTGATGCAGAAAGCGCTATGGCATTACCAAGCGATTTACTCATCTTCGCCTTGCCGTTTATCCCGGGCAGGCGACCGGATTTGGGAATAACGGCCGTGACCTCGGGCAGAACGACAAGCCCGGCTGTTGTATTGATCCGCCGGATGATTTCATTGGTCTGCTCAATGATCGGGGCCTGATCTTCACCAACAGGAATCACTGTTGCTTTGAAAGCAGTGATATCAGCGGCTTGCGCAGCAGGATAACAGAGGAAACCGGCAGGAATATCCCGACCAAATTCCCGCGCCCTGATTTCCTCGCGAATGGTCGGGTTCCGTTCCAATCGGGCCACCGTCACAAAATTCAGATAAAGCATCGACAACTCGGCAAGAGCTGGAAGTTGGGACTGCAAACAGATGGTTGACTGTTGCGGGTCGATACCAACGGCAAGATAATCCAATGCAACTTCCAGCACATTGGAGCACACTTTTTTTATATCACCTGTGTTATCAGTCAGGGCCTGCATATCTGCCAACAAGAGATACTGTTCGTGGCTAAGCTGGAACCTGAGCCGATTTCTCAGCGACCCCGCATAATGCCCGATATGAAGAGGACCGGTGGTTCTATCTCCCGTAAGGATGACAGGCTTGGGATGTGACATTTGCTTTCTCCAGATAAAGGAAGCCGCCACATGATGCTGCAAGAAAAGATAAAGCCGCCCATATGGCGGCTCGAAATATTAAATCAAAACATGAAATACCATCGCGCCGCTCCTATTCGGAACGCCACCAATTCAAAGCCTGAAGTGTGCGATATTGTTTCATGATCTTCTCTTAACATCGCAGAAATTACAGTGCAAGCCTGACAGGATTCCCAGATTAAGGAACGACAAAATCGCCTTTAAATCCTTCCAACATGCGAGACTTTATTTAATAACTGCCCGTTTCTGGACGGACAGACGCTAAACAGGAGATTATGGTACTCTTCATCAGTCCAATTACAGCCAGAAACAGATTAGCCAGACCATGTTGTTCCAGTCTCCCGACCATCAAACTCTTTATACGGCTCTGGTCGAACGGAACCCGGCCTACGACGGTCGCGTTTATGTCGCAGTCAGATCTACAGGGGTTTTCTGTCGCCTCACCTGCCCCGCTCGCAAACCAAAATCAGAGAACTGTCAATTTTTTGAAAGCGTCGCCGAATGCATTGACGCCGGATATCGTCCTTGTAAACGTTGTTATCCTCTGGCCCCCGCTGCCGAAACAGATCCTTCGATCCAGAAACTTCTGAGTGCTTTGGAGCAGAACCCCGCCTACCGCTGGGGTGAGGACGACATTATAAAACATGGCCTGGACCCTTCTACCGTCCGACGTCTTTTCAAAAGGCACTTTGGCATAACCTTTCTCGAGATGGCCCGGCGTTCGCGAATCAGGGATGGTTTCGAGACGATTTCCAACGGGGGGCGCATGATTGATGCCCAGCTTGATGCCGGCTTTTCTTCGCCCAGCGCCTTCAGGACAGCCTTTGCCAAACTGCTGGGCACCACTCCGGCCCACTTCACAAATGACGCACTGCTCAGAGCTGACTGGATTGATACACCTCTGGGGGCTATGGTCGCGGTCAGTGACAAATCGGCCCTGCATCTGCTGGAATTTGCCGACCGTAAGGCCTTGCCAACAGAACTGCAAAAACTGCGCAAGTTAACCCGAAACAATCTCGGTTTTGGCCGCTTTGACCCAACGGATCAGATCGAAGCCGAACTCTCGGCCTTTTTCCAGAGTAAAAAACAGGAATTCACAGTACCTCTGGCTTTACATGGCACGCCTTTCACCCGGCATGTCTGGCAGGCCCTTCGCGAAATTCCTGTCGGCGAAACCCGTAGCTACAGCGACATTGCCCGCAGGATCGGACGCCCCACAGCCACACGGGCCGTCGCCCAGGCCAACGGCGCCAACCAGATTGCCATTGTTATCCCCTGTCACCGTGTCATTGGTGCAGATGGATCCCTGACCGGGTACGGTGGCGGGCTCTGGCGCAAGCAAAAGCTGATTGAACTCGAACATCGCGTTTCCTCTGAACTTCAAAGATAGTTTGCAAAGATATCCATGACTGAAATTCAAAAAACACAAATCGAGAAAGCACACAAGTTTACCGCTCTCCACATCAAAGGAGACCCGCTTGTGCTTTACAACATCTGGGATGCCGGCACCGCCAAGGCTATTGCCGAAACAGGGGCCAAAGCCATTGCAACAGGCAGTTGGTCCGTTGCTGCAGCACAGGGATATCCTGATGGCGAGGCCATCCCGCTGGATCTTCTGACAACCATCGCTTCACGAATTGCGACAACAATCGACATTCCCGTCAGCATAGATTTTGAAGGCGGCTATGCAGAAGATTGTGAAGCTCTGGCACACAACATCACCCGGATCATATCTACCGGCGCTATCGGGATAAACTTTGAAGACCAGCAGGTCGGTAAAGCCGGCCTTTATACGCTTGATATCCAGCAAAAACGTATCGCTGCCATAAGACAGGCTGCCAATGCACTTGGCCTGCCGCTCTTTATCAACGCGCGGACCGATCTCTTTTTACAAGAAACAAATCGCAACAAACATACCGGAATGATCCAACAGGCGATTGAACGCGCAGCTGCATTCAAAGAGGCCGGGGCCAGCGGCTTCTTTATTCCTGGCCTGGTCGATGCTGAATTGATTGCCTCAATCTGTGAAACGGTCGATCTGCCGGTCAATGTCATGAAAGCCGAAGCATCACCCAACCTCACGACACTCGCCTCTCTCGGGGCATCAAGAATAAGCTATGGCCCGGGCCTCTATTTTCAGCTCATGAAAATGCTTGCGGAGAGTTATCAGAGCATCCGTTAGGCAAAACAGTTACCCGAGGCCTTCTAGTGAGGCATACGGTTCCAGGCATCGAGTGCCGCAACCTTATAGGCCTCTGCGAGTGTTGGATAGTTAAAGGTATTCTCGACGAAATATTCGAGAGTACCTTTAAGATTCAACACCGCCTGACCGATATGGATCAATTCGGTCGCGCCTTCCCCAACGATGTGCACCCCCAGTAAACGACGGGTCTTGAGCGAGAAGATCATTTTCATCATCCCGCTGCTCAGCCCCATGATCTGGCCACGGGCTGTTTCCCGGAAATGACAAACGCCACATTCATAGGGGATTCCCCGTTGCTGGACTTCTTCTTCCGACATGCCCACCGTCGAGATCTCGGGGACAGAATAAACCCCGTAAGGAAAGTATTCCGGCGCATCATAGGCGTCTTGGTCAAAGGCATGACAGGCAACAATCCGGCCCTGCTCCATTGAGGTAGAAGCAAGGCTCGGAAAACCGATCACATCCCCTGCCGCGTAAATATGTGGTACCTCGGTCTGGAAATGTTCATTGACCTTGATCCGCTGGCGGTGGTCTGTCGGCACCCCCGCCTTGTCGAGCCCCAGCTTGTCTGTTGCCCCCATACGTCCGGCCGAAAACAGAACCATATCTGCCTTGACGATGCGTTTGTTTTCCAGATGAATAATACTGCCACCACCGACAGTCTTCTCGATTTTCTCGACACCCTGGCCGAAACGGAAAGTAACATTCTGCAAGCGGAGCAGATGGGTAAATTCCGCGATGATTTCCCGATCGATAAAGTCGAGCATGGTATCGCGTGGTTCAATAACGGTGACCGTTACATCCAGGGCGCTGAAAATCGTGGCATACTCGATGCCGATCACCCCAGCCCCGATCACCGCGAGTGAGCGGGGAAGATTTTTCAGTTCGATAATCTCGTCACTGTCGATAATCGTTTCCCCGTCAAAGGGAATATAGTCCGGGCGGTGTGGCTGTGTTCCGGTCGCGATCAGGATCTTGTCACCCCGCACCCTGGTACTCTCGCCTGCGTCATCCACAATCTCGAGGGTATTGGGGTCGATAAAATGGGCCAGACCATGGGCCCAGTCGACCTTGTTGCGTACGAATTGGTGTTCGAGATTTTCCACCTCATGCTCCAGCGTCATATGCAGACGCTCAAGCAGATCAGCTGCCGTAATGTTGTCCTTGACCCGATAAGAGCGGCCATAGAAGGTGCGCTCGCGCCAACCTGAAAGGTTCAGTACTGTCTCACGCAAGGTTTTGCTCGGGAGTGTTCCAGTGTGAACCGATACCCCGCCAATGGCCGGGCTTTTTTCAATTACCAGTACCCGTTTGTTCCACTTTGCAGCTTGCACCGCCGCGCGTCGTCCCGAAGGGCCACTGCCAATCACAATCAGTTCGTATTGTTCCATCTTCCCACCTAACAACCTTGGACACTCTGCAAAATACGGGATTTGTTATGAAAGACAAATTAATACTGCCCATTAAAGACAGCTTATCCTCCCCATTTGCAGGATTGTTATAGGGCATGAACAACTCGGAGACGATTGATCTCCATCAAGGAGGGAAGGAATATCTACTCCGCCGGAGCAGCGATCTTGTCGATCACCCGGTCCTTGCCAACACGGGGGTGAACACGCGAAGCAATCCCCACGATCCCGAACATCAACGCCCCCGTAGCAAGGAAAACAGCAGAAAGATCAAAAGACCGCAACAGAAGGGCATAGACACCAGGGGGAACCAGCTCGGAGGCATCCCGGTATGTCATAAAGACAGATGTCATTTCCGAGCGTTCTCTGGGACGCACCGCAACCATGAACGGCAAGTTGCCGATAGCATCCTGAAACGACATTCCCAGGGCTGCGATCAACAAAAGGCCGACACCGAGATAGGCATAGCCATTCATAAAGGCCACCAGAGACGTCCCTGTTCCCGCGACAATAAAGGCAATCATCAGAACTTTGCGCGCCCCGATCCGTC
Organism: Kiloniella laminariae; assembly: GCF_027214005.1. GTDB lineage: Bacteria > Pseudomonadota > Alphaproteobacteria > Kiloniellales > Kiloniellaceae > Kiloniella > Kiloniella laminariae_A. The sequence goes on along the minus strand of NZ_JAPWGY010000001.1, from coordinate 64,908 downwards.
GGGCAATTCGCGCCCAGATCGGCAGCAAGAACAGACAGGCATTCCCGCCAGAAACAATCAGCCCGCCGATAATTTCGCCCAATCCTGATTCAACCGCATAGATTGGCGTATAGATAAAAAACATCGACCACCAGGATGCCCGGCAAAAGGCGATGATCCAGGCCATATTCAGACGAGGTTGCCTAATAAACTGCCGGATACTGCTCAGAGGGTTTGGCGCCCGCCGTCGGCTGCCCGCGGTAATGGCCAAGCCGCCGCCCAACCGCAGACACCAGAAATAACCGAGCATGACAGCCGCACAACCGGCACTGACCGCGAAGGGAGCCCACATGCCCCACCACTGCATCAACAGAGCTCCACAAACGGGTCCCACAGACCAGCTCAGCGCAGAATAAAAAATACGGGTGGGTTCAGATCTGCTGAGATCCCGACGGGCAATGAAATCGAGAATATAAAGGTTCATGCAAATAGTCGTCGAGACCAGCCCGACCACACGCGCGATCATCCCGATCACTAGGCTGGTTTCATCTTCCATCATCAGGAAAAATGCGGCAATAATAAACCCGACAGCCCCAAAGGTGTACACCCACCGCCGGGGAATGATGCCCACAATCATCGGCAGGAAAAGTGCAAAAACCATTCCGACACAGCTAGCTGTGAAATAAAGAACGCTGACCTGCTGGCTATCCCCCAGAACACGGAGAAGCTGGATTGGAATCACCGAAGAGATAATTGAACGGGAAAGTGATTCAGCGGCAAATACCAGAGCAAAGGTTTCTGAACCAGGGCGTGTGGCATTCTGCAACCACACGGGGTGGCGCACAAACATAACGACTCTCCAAAGCGGGCTTGATTTTACTTAAAAACAAGTTTCTGGAAATTACCGCTATTTGAAAAGCGATATATGTTGATATGATCAATCGATTTTCTCGATATCAATTACAGAACCATGAATCTCACACACCTCGAAACCTTTCTCGAAATTGCAGAAACCGGCAACTTTAACAAGGCCGCAGAAAACCTGCATGTCACACAGTCAACTGTCAGTGCCCGTGTCAAAGCCTTGGAAGACTCGCTTGGACGCAGCCTTTTCAAACGCAACCATAACGGTGTCGAGCTCAGTCCGGCTGGCCGTCAGTTACAACGCTATACCGCCAGTATGCTCCGGCTCTGGAAACAGGCACGACATGAAGTTTGCCTGCCACCGGGCCTGAACGCCACTCTGGCTTTGTCGTCCCAGTTCAGCCTCTGGTCACGACTGATTTTGCACTGGATGCCCTGGATGCGACAGCACGCCCCCGATGTAGCCTTGCGCTTGGACACAAACTATTCCAACGCCATGATGCGTCAACTCTCAGATGGCGTGCTTGATATCGGTGTCATGTACAGTCCTCGACAAATTCCGGGCTTGAGGATCGAAAAGCTGCTCGAAGAACAGCTGGTCATGGTTTCCACCTCTCCATTAAACGAGCCGGATGACTGGCGGAAAGACTATATCCTGGTTGATTGGGGTGATGTTTTTCGCAACATTCACAATGAACATTTTCCCGATATGGCCACCCCGCCGATTTATGTCGGTCTTGGTGATCTGGGTCTGCGATATATTCTGGAAAATGGCGGAAGTGGCTATTTCCCCATGCGCGTGGTTCGCCCCCATCTCCAGATTGGAGAACTGTTTCTCGTCCCTGATACCCCCACCATTCAACGCCCTGCCTATATGGTCTATGCCAAAAGCTCGAACAACAAGGCCCTGGTTGATCAGGCGCTTGATGGCTTGCGGATTATTGCCGCTTCCGAAAGTGAAGAATAACTCTGCCTGCTTCAGGAACCATTTTGCTTAATCTTCCGAAGCCCGCAAGAACTCGGCAGATATCTGTAATTTCACTTCGTCGCCAATCGCCGGCACCAGATAGCTGATTCCAAAATCCGAACGCCTGATCGTCCCTTCGGCCGAGAAGCCCAGCGTATACTTACCGCTGAGCAGATTGTTCGCGCCACCGTTAAACGTCACATCAAAAGTAACCGGGCGGGTTATGCCCTTAAGAGTAAGATCCGCGTGCAATCTGGCCGAATTATCCCCAGTTAGGATAATTTCCGTGCTTTCCAGATAGGCTGCAGGATAGGTAGCGGCATCAAACCAGCTTGGTCCTTTTAACTCTTCGGCGAAAACCGGATTGTTCACATCCAGACCCGCGATATCGACTTCAGCAGACAGTCTTGTTGTCAGTGGTTTTTCGGGATCGAAATCCAGCGAGGCATCCAGCACGTTGAAGCGCCCGACGTATTCGGAAAAACCAAGATGGTCGAGCGAGAAAACCAGACTGGCATGGTCAGGATCAAGTCTGTAGGTCCCTTGCCTCCAGGCGGATACTTCTTTTACCTGATGACCAGAGGGGATCAGGCTGCCACAACCTGCCAGCAAAAAAATGACCGTAAAAAAAACTGATCTGCTTTTTCTTGTAACCATTGTCTTCCGATCAGACCATGGGGTTCTGAAGCGTGGCAATAACCTGATGACTTATATGGGCAGCGAGCGCTTCTTACACAAGCTTTTGGATTCAGGGTTCCAGATAAAATGCCGCTTTGTGGGAGCGGGCAGAATAGTATCTTGTCACGGGTTTAGTGCGTTTTTCCAAAGCCCCTGTTTCTGCCAGCTGCGACAGGTCATGTTCGTCACTGGCCCAGGAAAAGGCATGCAATCCACCGATGTACGTCGGGACCGCGGCATAATAGAACCCGCCAAACCTGAATTTTGCCTGCATGCGTTCACGCATATGAACGACAACAGAATCCTGAAACGCCGGGCAGCCAGCCTGTGCAACCAGAATTCCCCCGGGGGCAAGGCGGTCTTTACAGGATGCATAGAAGTCATCAGTAAAAAGGCCTTCGCTATTTTCATCCGGATCCGTCGAATCAATGATGATCACATCGAAAAGCTGATCGGTTTCAAGCAGAAAGCGGGCCCCATCTCCGATGATAAGATTGACACGGGGATCATCATAGGCGCCCTGCTGGATGGAGGAAAAGTGCTCCTGGCATAGCGCAACGAGCGCCCCATCCAGATCAACCATTGTAACGCTTTCCAGATCCTTGTGCTTGACCACTTCGCGTAAAATCGTGCCATCGCCCCCGCCAATAATCAGCACTCGTGTTGCGGTCGGGTGAGACATCACGGCAACATGAGTCAGGCTTTCGCTATAGATGTGTTCATCAAACTCGGTCAACTGGACAGCACCGTCGATTACCATAACCCGCCCCAGCAGATCATTATCAAAGATCTGAACCGACTGGAAATCAGTATTTCCTTCATAAACGCGGTGATCCATGCGGATAACCTGACGGATTTCCGGGTGGATATTTTCCTCGAACCAGAGCATGTCCTGCAACTTTCTATAAGCGATGGGCTAGCCGGAAACATATCCCCAGGCAGCAAGCAAGTCCAAGGGTTTCAATTGTCTCGCCAATCTGCCTCGTTAATTATTCAGGATAAGATCGCCGTGGTCTCTTCCGCGGCCTGAAGTCCTGTCAGATACGCGCCCGGTGCCATGGTTGCCCACGGCCCGTGCAGGGCCTCTCCGGCAAAGAACAGACGCTCCGCCAAAGGTCGTCGGGCTTCCTCCCGCTGATGGTTCTGTCCAACAGTGGAATAGGCATAAGCCCCTCGTGCCAGCGGATCTGCCAACCATCGGGTAAAGTGCCCCTTGATAAACATCTTCCTGATATCTGAGCCCCAAATACCCGCCAGTGTTTCCAGTGCCATTTCACAGGCGACCTTCTCTCCGTCTTTGTCAGCGGTCAGATTCCGGGCCAGATCCCCGCCAACGAAAACCGTGTCCATAGCCTGTCCATAAGGTCGCAATACATGATTGCGCCAGCCTGCTCTTGGATCCTTTGCCAGTTCAGGAGGCAGGTGGTCCCGGATATAACAGCTGGCCGTATTCATCTGTGGCAGCAACTGATTGAAATCTTCCGTAAACTGCAGGGTCACCTTGTCCAGAACCGCCATGGGCAGCTGTTGAAACGCTGTCATTTTCCAATCGGGCAACTGCGGTTCGAACTGTAGGGTTTCATCAGCGATTATCTCTGTGGGTACCGTGATAATCACCGCCTTGCAGCGCAAATCCCCCTGATTGGTCAGCAACCTGACACCAATCCCACTCCAGTCAACTTTCTCGACCCGGGTATTCAACTGGACCGGCACCGGTCCAAGGGCTGTAAAAACCGCTGTGGCCATACCACCGGGAACCATCCACTCTGTCCCACTCTCATGCTGGGTCTGATAATCTGCGACCGACAGCTTTTCACTTTCAACCCCGGCTTCAAACTCACCTTTTCGCAGTTGGGCCAACCCATCCCACTGGTTTTTCGGTGGCCTGAGATCGTGAATGGAAATATCGCCCTGCCCGGCAACATCATACCTGTTCAGGTCATCGAACAGAGCATCTTCGGCCTGATCAAGCGCGGTTAGATCAATGCCTTTTACCGGATGGCCTTCGGAATAGAAGAACTCGTCCCCTGCCCCGTAATCAAAGATACTAAAACCTGCATCCTCAGTTACCAGCGGCGTGAGCGGGTTAACGTCTGCGGAATGTAACCACGTGCAACCATGATCATAGGCTACACCAAAGGTGGTACTTTCTGTAAAGGCCCTTCCGCCGATGCGGTTACGGGCCTCAAGCACCAGAACCGAAACCCCTTTTTCCTGCAAGGCCCTTGCTGCAGCAACGCCTGCAATCCCGGCACCAATCACAACCACATCAGGATCTGAAGGCAGAGGCACACTAAAGGGCCGTGCAGAAAACAGCGACATAGAAACCTCAATGCAGGGAGGAAAGAGCTTCGACAATACCGTCCACGCGATAAGGCATTCTTCTTTCCGTGACAAGCCCCTTCATCTCACGGCAAACCGATGCTGCAGACCGGGAGTCGTCACGGAAAGACTGGGATAGCAGAACGATCAGCCTTTCAGCTTTTTATAGGCAGCAGGTGTAAAGGAATCAACTTCGATCACTGCGTCGGCCAAGGCCTCTGCAGCCTGTAACTCCTTGAACTCTTCTGCGGTGATGATGCCCTCTTTCGCAGCAGCTTCATGAAGCTCTTCCCGGGGAACCCCTTTCAGCTTTCCAGCTTTGCGGGCATCGCGGATACGATCATCAAGAACCGCTACTTCAAGCACTTTGGCATAAGCCTGTTCCAGTGCCCCCAAAGCTTCATCACTGTCCTTGGACACAGCCAGATCAGCCGCCAAACGATCACGTCCACCCTTTTCCCCCATGACCCTGCGGGACAGTTCCAGACTTTGCTCGTCTTTCGGTCCATGCGCTGTTCGCCCCAGTATAAAAGTCCGCAGACGCAACAGTGTTCCCAGATACCTGACCGGATAGTTATGGGTGATGGTAATCAAGGCCTGTTCAATCTGCTGGAAAGCATAGGCACAGAACCAGTCAAGATAGATCTGGTCGTCTTTCTGTGCTCCTTCATCTTCAAAGCGTTTGATCGCGGCTGTCGCCAGATAAAGCCAGGACAGGGCATCAGCAAGCCGACCACTCAGGGTTTCCCGCCGTTTCAGACTGCTGCCCAGCACCAGCATCGAGACATCCGCCAATAGAACGAAAGCCGAGCAATAGCGTGTCAGTCGCTGTTTGTGTCGCCGCGAGGCCTTCGGGCCAGTAACTTTGATAAAGCATCCGCCGGTCAGGCCATCAAGGCCGGCACGTACAGCATTGCTCGCAGTGAAATTGATATGTCCCCAGAAAGCTTCATCAAAAGCATTGAGATCATTTTTTGCAACTGACTGTAATTCCTGTGGCACAAACGGATGACCGCGGATTGAACCTTGCCCGAAGATAATCATGGAACGGGTCAGGATATTTGCCCCTTCAACCGTGATCGCAATGGGAATGCCATCATACGCCCGGCTCAGAAGATTTCGTGGCCCCCGGCAGATCGCTGCGCCCCCGAGAATATCCATGGCATCCAGAAAAATCATGCGCATGTTTTCAGTCAGGTAGGCCTTGGCAATGCCGGAGAGTACCGAAGGACGTTCCCCCGCGTCCACTGCCGCACAGGTCAGCCGCCGTGCCGCATCCATCCCATAGGTCAGGCCACCGATACGGGCGAGCCGTTCTGCCACTCCTTCAAACTTGCCAATGGGTGTGCCGAACTGGCGGCGCACTGTGGCGTAGGCCCCACTGACCCGGGTGGAGAGCTGCGCGGCCCCAAGCGACAGGGACGGCAGAGAAACCGAGCGTCCGGCAGCAAGGGATTCCATCAACATGCGCCATCCCTGGCCCACGCCCTTTTCACCACCGATAACCCAATCCAGCGGAATAAAAACATCCTTGCCTTCGATCGGACCGTTGGGAAATGGCACTCCCATGGGATCATGGCGTTTGCCAATCGTCATTCCTTTGGTCTCGCGTGGGATCAGGGCACAGGTAATCCCCAGATCCTTTTTCGTGCCAAGCAGTCCATCAGGGTCATGCAGCTGGAAAGCCAGCCCAACCACCGTTGCAACTGGGGCCAGCGTAATATAACGCTTGCGCCAGTTAAGGCGGATACCAAGCACTTCCTTGCCTTCAAACTTTTCCTTGCACAGCACACCGTTACTCTGGATCGACGCCGCATCGCTGCCTGCTTTGGGCTCTGTCAGGGCGAAACAGGGCATCTCCTCACCTCGCGCAAGGCGGGGCAAATAATATTTCTTTTGTTTATCTGTGCCGTAGTGCAGCAGTAGCTCGGCAGGACCGAGGGAGTTTGGCACCATGACGATGACCGAGAGCGGCAAACTGCGGGAAGAAAGCTTCAGGACCACAGCAGAATGTGCCTGGGCAGAAAAGCCGAGACCACCATATTCCTTGGGAATAATCATGCCAAAGAACTTCTGGTCTTTCAGCTCCTGCCATATCTCCGGTGAAAGATCGCGATCCTGGGCGACCTTCCAGTCATCTGTCTTCCGACAAATTTCCTCAACTGGCCCGTCGAGAAACGCCTGTTCCTCGGCAGTCAGCCCGGTAACATTGAACTCACTGAGTCTTTTCCAGTTCGGTCGTCCGGTAAAAAGCTCGGCATCCCACCAGACAGTTCCAGCATCCAGTGCCGTCTGTTCGGTTTCGCTGATCACCGGCAGATTGCGCCGGACAATTTTCATCAAAGACCTGGTTAAAAGGCTACGCCTTAGACTGTGCATCCCAAAAATCAGAGAAAGCGATCCCGTCAGGATAAGTACCAATCCGGTAAGGACAGGCGATGCTCCACTAAAGTGCCCCCCCGCAATAAGAACCAGTACGGCTCCAATCCAGGCCCAATATCCCCGGCCGAGATACAGCAGGGTTCCCAGAACCAGAATAGCAATCAGAATTGCCACTACCATCGTCATCGCCTTACTCCCATCTTTCCTGAAACCTTTTGCTCAGAACAATCAGTTTCGGAGAGGTTTGCCCGTTTTCAACATGTGATTGACCCGCCGGATCGTATCCGGGTGTCGGCAAAGCTTGTGAAAAGCCTTGCGTTCCAGCTCCAGCAACGTCGCCTCGCTGACCGTTCTCGTCATATCAGTCTCCCCCCCGCTCAGCACCTCTGCCAATGCAGCAGAAACCACCACATCATGCGCTGTTGCCTTGCCCGATTGGTGGAACCCCGAGACAGCCAGATCCAGAGCCACCCGGCCGCTTGGACCGGGAAGAACAATATCAAGAGGCTCGGGAGCCACATAACCTTCAGCCAGTTCCAGCGCCTTTTCTTTGGCATCGGCAAGGACTCGCTCCCGGTTCATGGTAATACCATCCGTCTTACGCAGAATTTTCATCTCGCGGGCTTCTTCCGCTGATTTGGCAACCTTGGCCAGACCAATTTGCTCAAAAGCCTGGGCCACCGGCGGCATCGGTCCCTGAGGACCATCAGTTGACGTTGCCCAGCGGCAGAGGATCTCCTTGCAGCCCCCCCAGCCCGGTATAATGCCGACACCAACCTCAACCAGCCCGGTGTAGGTTTCCGCATGAGCCTGAACCGCATCACTGTGCAGCAAAAGCTCACAAGCGCCACCAAGAGCCATCCCTGACGGTGCAGAAACCACAGGGAAAGGGGCAAACTTCAACGCCTGATAGGTGTCCTGCCCCTTACGCACCATATAATCAATAAAGGGGAAAGCCCGCAGCTTGGCCGCAACCATTAAAAGGCCGATATTCGCCCCGACTGAAAAATTTGATCCGTCATTATAGACAACAAGGGCTTTATAATCGCTGGCAATAATCTGGGGGATCGCCCGTTGCATCATGCTCAGGCTCCAGAGATTAAGCGAGTTCATCTTGCTGTGAAACTCAAGTCCCATAACACCGTCGCCAAGATCCCAGAGTGACGCAGAAGGGTTGCTGTCGACAGGGCCGCCCCGAGCTTTAACATCCTCCAGCTTCAGAACACCCGGGCGCTGCAAAAGCTTTCGGTAGCTGCCCTGCATAGAAAGCAGTTCTCTCGTGCCGTAACGAACCCGGTAAAATCCGTGTTCTTCTGCCTGTTTGAGAACCGGAGGAACCTTCTGTCCGTCGACCTCCAGATTATGCACAAGCCAGGCGGTTCCTATCTGGTCCATCAGCTCAAAAGGGCCATACTTCCAGTTATAGCCCGACTTCATGGCTTCATCTATTGCCGCAATATCCTCTGTCACCTCCGGCACCAGCGACGCCGCATAAGCCAGTGTACGGGACATTACAGCCCAGGCATAACAGCCTGCATCACTGGTGTCCTGCAACACCTTGCGAGGATTTTTTGTTCCCGCTTTTTTAACCACACCAACCCGTGGTCGCGACGCTTCGCTATACTCACCAGTTACCAGGTTAATTGCCTCTTTTACCTTGTCCGGACTATCAGGGCGCAAGCGATAAAATCCGCCCTTGCCCTTCCGCCCGGTATAGCCCTGCGCGATCATTTTCTTGATCAGTTCGGGTTCGCGGTAAACCTTGTGAAAATCATCTTCTGGCGACAAATGCTTGGCCATCGATCCCAGTACATGCGGCATCAGGTCAAGACCAACCATGTCGAGCAGGGCAAAAACTCCGGTCTTCGGAATACCAAAAGGACGGCCGATCACAGCATCAGCGACCTCAATGGAAATACCGCGATCCATTGCCTCGACCACCGCGCATTGCAGCCAGAAAATACCAATCCGGTTACCGATAAACCCCGGGGTATCCCGACAAACCACCACACCTTTACCCAGTGAACGATCACAAAAAGAACTTACTTTCTCAAGCAAAGCCTCGGGGGTTTCTTTACCGCCCACCAGCTCAAGCAGGCGCATGTACCGCGGCGGGTTAAAGAAGTGGGTTATCAGGAAATCACGACAGAACTTTTCCGGCATCCCCTCAATCAGATCACTGCGCCGCAAGGTCGAAGTGTTGGACGATACCACGGAACCGCTTTTGCGGTGTTTTTCCAGATGGTGATAAAGCTTCTGCTTGATCTCGATATTTTCAATAATTGCTTCAATGATCCAGTCACACTCTGCCAGCTTGTCGACATCGTCCTCGGTATTTCCGGGGGTAATCAGTTTCATCTTGCGTTTGTGCATCAGCGGAGCCGGATCGGTTTTGAGCAGACGCGCAACGGCATCACGGGCAATCGAACTTCTGTCTTCGCCCTCACCTGGCCGATCAAGCAGAAGGACTTCAACCCCGGCATTGGCAACCTGCGCGGCGATCCCCGCCCCCATCACTCCTGCGCCAATAACGGCAACTTTTCCTATTTTGCTCATTCAGCTGCCTCCAGCACGGTCGCGATTCCCTGCCCCCCACCGATACACTGGGTTGCAAGGGCAAACCTGCCGCCTTCACGTTTGAGCAACTGGGCCGCTTTTCCGGTGATGCGGGCGCCCGTTGCCCCCAGAGGATGCCCCAGCGCAATCGCCCCGCCGTCAATGTTGATCTTGGCCGGGTCAAGATCGAGATCGGACATACAGGCCAACGCCTGACTGGCAAAGGCTTCGTTCAGTTCAATAACATCCAGATCCTTGATCGAAATACCCGCACGCTCGACAGCCTTTTTTGTCGCAGCTACCGGACCAATACCCATAATTTCAGGCGCACAGCCGGCCACGGCAATGCTGCGGATTTTTGCAAGAACAGGCAAAGAGTTCTGTTTTGCATAGTCGGCAGTACAGACAAGAACCACCGAGGCTCCATCCGTCAGCGGAGATGAACTTCCCGCTGTCACACAGCCTCCTTCACGAAAGGCAGGAGAAAGAGATCCCAATCCCTCAATTGTACTCTCGGCACGGATGCAGCCATCCTGTTCAATCACAGCTCCGTCCGGGCCGGTAATGGTAACAATCTCTTCCTTAAATCGCCCTTCTGATTGGGCTTTGGCTGCTTTTTTATGACTTTGAAGAGAGAAAGCATCCTGATCCGCCCGGCTCATGCCGTACTTGTCGGCAACGTTTTCTGCTGTTTCACCCATCGAAATAAAAGCTGGCGGGAAGCTTTTGGCCAAAGCGGGATTAAGCAGCGGGTTATACCCCATCATCGGCACCCGGGTCATGGATTCAATACCGGCACAGATATAGGCCTGCCCTGCTCCCATGGCGATTGCCCCTGCTGCCATATGGATTGCCTGCATAGAAGACCCGCAGAAATGATTGACTGTTGCACCGCCAACCGACTGGGGTAAATCGGCAAGAAACACTGCCAGCCGGGCAATATTCAATCCCTGTTCCCCTTCGGGAAAAGCACAGCCCATGAAAACTGCCTCGATGTCCTTCCCGGCAACACCGGTTTTATGAACCAGCCCCCTGATCACCTGCGCCACCAGATCATCCGGTCGCACCCGTGCCAGCGCGCCCTTGTTGGCGAAGTGGAAGGGAGAACGTGCATATCCTGCCAATACAATATCTACCATCTTGGTTTCCCTGGCTTAATTAAGGCTCAAATCAGAACGGACGCCGGATGGGCCCGTCATTCGTGGTTTTGCTTAGAGAGAGGCAGAACTCAAGAAGTCCCATCGTCACTCCCTTTCAAATCGTGTTTGCTGTCGCTTCTTCCCCTGGCAGCATCCTGTTCTTCCTGCCGGAGCTCTTTTTTTGACAGTTTGCCAATCATGGTTTTTGGCAACTCCTTGCGAAACTCGACAATCCTTGGGCGTTCAATGACAGAAAGATATTTCTGCAAGAACTCCTGCAAATCCGCTTCGCTCAGCTGCTGTCCTGCGTGTAGTTTGACAAAGGCCTTGGGGATTTCTCCATGCTCCTTGTCAGGCACGCCAATCACCGTGACTTCTGCAACGGCGGGATGGCGATTGATTGCTTCTTCTATGTTGCGAGGATAGACATTATAGCCGTTACAAAGGATCAGATCCTTGAGACGGTCAAGCAGGAAGACGTAGCCTTCCTTGTCCATATAGCCAATATCACCGCTGCGTAACCGGCCTTCGCAGATGGTTTTTTCTGTTGCTTCGGAGTTGTGCCAATACTCGGTCATAACCTGTGGGCCAGTGATGCAAAGCTCCCCTTTGTCTCCTTTGGGCAACAGCTCAAAGGGAGCTTCAGGAGACCGGATTTCCAACAGCGTTCCCGGCATGGGCAGACCAATCGATCCTTCCTTGTTCTGTCCGGCAACCGGATTGCAGGCACAGACCGGGGACGCCTCGCTCAACCCGTATCCCTCAACCAGCACACACCCCGTCAGCTCTTCAAAACGGTGCTTGCAATCCAGTGGCAGGGGCGCTCCTCCAGAGATACAGTATTTGATCGAGGAAAGATCATACTGATCAACCACCGGACTGTTGTTCACGGCATTGTATAGGGTCGGCACCCCCATCATCAAAGTCGGTTTCAACCGGTCAATGGTTTTGAGCATCTGCCCCAGCTGAAAGCGTGGCAACAGGATGATCTGTGCCCCGAGAGAGATTCCCATATTCAGGACGGTCGTCATGGCAAAGACATGAAACAGAGGCAGCACGCCGAGTATGCGCTCTTCACCAGGGACTGCATTGGAAAACCAGGCAGTCACCTGCTCTGTATTTGCCATCACATTGGCATGGGACAAAGCCGCACCTTTCGGAGCACCTGTCGTTCCACCGGTATATTGCAAAACGGCAAGGTCTGCTGGTTTGACCTCTACCGGGTAAGCCCCGTCCAGGCTGGAAGCCAGATCTTCAAATTCCAGAATTTGCGGTCCTGTCGGGTGAGATACCTTGTGGAACTGCAAAAGGGAAAAAAGCGCCCCTTTAAGTATTGGCATTGCCTGGGACAGGCGACAGATTACCACTTTACGTAACGGTGTCCGCCCCAGCTGTTTGATCGCTTTTTGACAGAGCTCCTTAATGTCAATTGTGATCAGAACCTCGGCCCCACTATCCTTCAACTGGTGTTCCAGCTCGCTTTCCGCATAAAGCGGATTGCTGTTCACCACCACGGCTCCTATTTTCAGAATTGCGTAGTAGCTGACGACGAAATAGGGAGAGTTCGGCAGGAACAGAACAACCCTGTCTCCCTTTTTCACGCCTTGGCGCTGCAAGCCTGCTGCAACCCGGTGTACCTGATCCAGAATTTCTCGATAGCTGTAATCTCGCCCGAGAAACTCGACACAGGAATTCTGGCCAAAAGCCAAAGTGACCTGCTCCAGATTTTCATACAGGGATCTGTTGCCAGGCCGTACCGGATCTTTGCGAGCCACAGCACTCAGTGGCGTACGTCCCATATGAGAGGAAAGCCCCATCAGACAACCTCACTTTCAGCTTTTGGGCGACTCAACTCAGAGCCACCAAGACGCTCACCTCCGTCCTTCCCGAAATCTTCGCTCCTTGACGTTTCAAGTTCAGAAAGGAAGGAGACAATCTCGGCGCGGCAGCCGCCTATATTCTCATAAAGAATACCGTGCCGTTTGGACGGTATCATCTTTAACTCCTTTGCCTTTGACCCAATCAGCTCAAACACACTGTTGATTCCCCGTGCATCAACGATGGGATCATCCGTTCCCTGCAACAGCCGTACCGGGCAGCTGACATCTGGAAGGCGAGTCAGAAGCTGTTGGCGAAGCTGGTGCAATTCATAGGCAGTGCGTACTGGTACATTCTGATAATTCACGTTGGGGTGTTCCGCGGGATGGGAGCGGAAAATTGCTTTTTCCTCCAGCTTCGGTACCCAGCTGGCCAAGCGCTCAAATCCCTGGGCAAGATGGGCAAGAACCAGGTTCCGGGTCTTGAATTTCCAGGGCACTGAAATCGCCACCACTCCGGCAATATTTGGGGGGTGGGTCGCAGCCTCATAGAGAGAAAGTGATCCGCCGGTCGCGAAACCGACGATCACAATTTCATCGACAAAGCAGGAAAGGATTTCCCGCCCCCGGCTGACCGAGGCTGACCAGTCCTGCCAATGCCGATCCCGGAGATCCCAGGGGGATGTTCCATGTCCTTTGAGGCGAAGGCCCATAACCGGAAAACGTTTGTCTGCCAGTTCCTTGCCAAAATCATCCATTTCAGCCGGTGATGCCAGAAGCCCATGGACCAGAAGCACACCGATTTTTTTTGGTTTATCCGGTAAAACAAGAAACGGTTCCGGTTTGGCGAAGGCGGTCTCTTTTGCATTGGTCTCACGGTATTGCTCTTTGAAAAAGGTCTTTCGATCGCAATCCAGCGAAAGTATTTCGTCATCAAAAAGTAACAACGCCATATCTTGTAATGTTACTGTCTCGGCCTCATCCATCGCCTCTTTTACATGCGTGATCGCCTGATCAATCGGTGTGACCTCATTGGCATAGACCAGGATCAGATTTTCGAGACGCACACGATTAAAACTACGGGCATCCATGACCGAAGCTGAAAAACCATAATTCTTTCCCTCAAAGGTCAGGTGCTCGACACAGCCTTCCGAGGCAAAAAATTTATCCAGCACCGGGCAACTATCGCCGTTCCATAGATTCCAGTAATTCTCAGGCTTGCTGAGGCTACGATGCAGATGAACTTCTGTATCTTTCTGACATCGCTTTATGCTGAGATAGAGTGCCTGATGGAACCGTTTTTTGCTGACCTGTAGTTGTCCCTTTTGTACAAACTCTCTGATCAGAGCCGAGGCAAGATGGTGCAAATTAACGGTCACTCCCGCATAGATCGCCTCCATATAGTAATCCCTCAACCGATTGGTTCCCCGAGAGGTACACATCTTGAACATACGTTCGTTTAAGGTGTCCGCCGTGGCGTTGAGAGAAAAGAAATCATCCAGGGAGTTGATCTGGCTAAAGAGGCGGGACAGCATAATCTTTTCCCACCAGCGCCAGACCTGCTGAACCTCAAGAGGGCGGCTGACACGAATATCCATGTCGCAATCCTTGAGCAGGATGTTCGCCTCGATCAGGACTTCCTCTACCATCCGGGGATGATTACCCTTGCTGAGAAACTCCGCACTTCTGCTGAGAATATTGTCACTGGCCCGAATAGGATAGAAAGTGATATTTGCCGGAATAATCTCTGTCGGTTTGCTCGCCACAGCAAGCAAGGCCTCGGTGGATTTGATATTCAGCGCCCGGGCCCAACGTTCCAGCCTGTCGTGTTCACCCTTTTCGAAGACAGAAAGAACCCGTTGTTTGAAAAGCTCAACCGTCAAAGCAAGAATGGCGGCTCCGGTGTGGTGCTTGCGTCTCTTCTGGGCTGTCGGAGAAAAAATGCTCAGCTCCCCGCCCGGTCCAACAACCTGCTTGTCTTTGATCATTCCTCCTTCAGGAAAAATGATAACCTTGTGCCCGCGCATGATTTCCGCCGCCAGAAACGGGAGCAGCCGAGGGTGATTGTGAGGAACAGCACCAACACCGTAGAGAAACTTGGCAAAGTTTTCATTGCTTTCGAACAGCTCTCCCGATGCGACACAGCGACAATAGCCACCCGTGGCTTCATGGATCAGGTACTGCGGTATAATCGTTTCGAAACGGGCGAAATGGTTGAAGAGATAGATATCGCCACCAGGAAAATCACCATTTTCATCATGAAGCTTGATATTGATCCCCAACCGACGCTTCATGAGAGAAAAGGCCCTGACACACCAGTCGTAGGTTGGCTTGAAGTCTAGGTCCTGCTCTGTATTCATCGCCCCACTCAAATAACAATGATTATCAGGGAATTTTTGGTCTCACCAAATACCGATACTATATGGTCAAGATTAACCTACTCACTTATAAACCAGTTTCACGCTAAGATGGTTAAGATTCCCGGAATGATGCCCTTGAACTTCAGTAAAACACACTTCTGGCTAAGGTAGTGTTAAAATACATGCTCCACTACCTGATTTTCCATCACGATTCCCCCATCGCAACTCCTTATACAAAGGCATAAACGACAAAAGGCTGTTGCCCTGTACGGGGCAACAGCCTTTTGCTACATAATGTAGGCACAAAGCCTCTGTGCATTCCAGAAAATGCGCTAGATAAAGCCCTTCTCTTTCAAAGCTGCAATAACCTGATCTGCGAGAACTTCAGGTTCCGCACTTCCGCCTGCCAGAACGATCTCGGCATTTTCAGGGGCCTCATAGGCTGAATCAATCCCGGTAAAGTTCTTGATATTTCCTGCCCGTGCTTTTTTGTACAGTCCCTTGGGATCGCGCTCTTCACAGACTTCAAGCGGAGTATCAACAAAGACTTCGATAAACTCCTGCTCTCCCATTAGTTCGCGTGCCATGCGCCGCTCGCTGCGGAACGGAGAAATAAAGGAGACCAGAACCAGCAATCCTGCATCGACAAAGAGCTTGGCAGTTTCCGAGACGCGACGGATGTTTTCGACCCGGTCGGCATCGGTAAAGCCCAGATCCTTGTTCAAACCGTGACGGACATTGTCCCCATCAAGGGTGTAGGTGTGTCGACCTTCCGCAAAAAGCTTCTTCTCAACAAGGTTGGCAACGGTGGATTTTCCAGCACCGGACAAACCGGTAAACCAGAGAACGCAAGGTTTCTGTCCCTTCTGCTCGGCCCGTTTATCCTTGTTGATATCCAGCTCCTGCCAGACAATATTGCTGGCCCGGCGCAGGCCGAAATCAATCATCCCGGCCCCAACAGTCGCATTGCTGTAACGGTCGATCAGAATAAATGAACCGGTTTCGCGGTTGTCCTTATAAGCATCAAAGGGAATGGCGCGATCAAGAGCCAGATTACAGACCCCGACTTCATTCAGCTCCAGCTTTTTGCCTGCCTGCTCTTCCAGCGTATTCACATTGACCTTGTGATGCAGATCAGAAATCACCACCGGTACAGTAGTCGCAGCGGTTTTCAGCAGATAAGACCGTCCGGGCAACATGGCATCTTCCTGCATCCAGAGAATATGCGCACGCAGCTGATCACTCAATCCAGGCATTTCATCTGCTTTGGAAAGGACATCGCCCCGACTGATATCAATCTCGTCGGCCAGGGTTATGGTGACAGCCTGTCCGGCAATCGCTTCTTCCAGATCGCCATCAAAGGTAACAATCCGCTCAACTGTCGAGGCCTTGCCAGAAGGCGATACAGCGAGCCTGTCACCCGGCTTGATCCGACCAGTAGAAATCGTGCCGCTAAACCCGCGGAAATCCAGATTAGGACGGTTAACCCACTGGACCGGCATCCGGAAAGGCGTCTGGGTCAAATCGGAAATCACATCAACCGTTTCCAGATGCTCCAGCAATGTTGGCCCCTGATACCACTCCATCAAAGTGCTGTGCACAGTGACATTCTCGCCTTTCAGCGCAGAAATTGGTGTTGAAATGATATTCGGAATGTTCAGCTTCTCGGCAAAAGCGAGATACTCTTTCACAACCTCGTCATATCGGGCCTGGGAATAGTCGACCAGATCCATCTTGTTGACCACCAGAACCACGTTCTTGATGCCCAGAAGTGATACAATGTAGCTGTGACGACGGGTCTGAGTCAGGACCCCTTTACGCGCATCGACCAGGATCAGGGCCAATTCGGCTCCCGAAGCACCAGTGGCCATATTGCGGGTGTACTGTTCATGTCCCGGCGTATCGGCAACGATAAACTTGCGCTTGTCCGTCGAGAAGAAACGATAGGCCACATCAATAGTGATACCTTGTTCGCGTTCTGCCTGCAGACCGTCAACCAACAGGGCCAGATCGATATCGTCACCTGTTGTCCCGACTTTTTTACTGTCACTTTCCAGCGCCGAAAGCTGATCTTCAAAGATCAGTTTTGAATCAAACAGCAAACGCCCGATCAGGGTGGATTTTCCATCATCGACCGACCCACAGGTGATAAAGCGTAACAGGCTTTTATCTTCCTGCACCTTGAGGTAGGCGAGAATGTCTTCAGAGATAAGTTTGTCTTTATGGGCCATCAGAAGTAGCCCTCCTGCTTTTTCTTTTCCATGGACCCGGCCTGATCGTGATCAATCACGCGGCCCTGTCGCTCGGAAGTCGTTGTGAGAAGCATTTCCTGAATAATGTCAGGCAAGGTGTCAGCAGTGGATTCAACCGCTCCAGTCAGGGGATAGCATCCCAGTGTCCGGAAACGTACAGAGCGCAAGGATGGCGTTTCACCCGGTTTCAGCGGCATACGGTCATCATCCACCATGATCAGAGCGCCATCACGTTCGACGACAGGGCGTTTTGCTGAATAATACAAAGGCACAATCGGGATATTTTCACGATAGATATATTGCCAGATATCCAGCTCCGTCCAGTTCGATATGGGGAAGGCTCGAATGCTTTCTCCGGGTTTGACCCGGGCATTATAGATATTCCACAATTCAGGCCGCTGGTTTTTCGGGTCCCAGCGATGACTCTCTGAGCGGAAAGAGAAAACCCGCTCTTTTGCCCGTGACTTTTCCTCATCACGTCGTGCGCCACCAAAGGCAGCATCGAACTTGTACTTGCTCAAGGCCTGTTTGAGAGCCTCGGTTTTCATCACATCGGTATAGAGAGCAGAACCATGGTCAAAGGGGTTCATTCCCTTGTTTCGACCTTCCTCATTGGTGTGAACGATCAGGTCAAAACCGTATTCGCTGGCGATCTTGTCCCGGAACGCAATCATCTCCCTGAACTTCCAGGTGGTATCCACATGCAGCAATGGGAATGGTGGCTTTGAAGGATAGAATGCCTTGCGCGCCAGATGCAGCATAACGGCAGAGTCCTTGCCGATGGAATAGAGCATCACCGGATTGCGAAATTCAGCGGCAACTTCCCGGATGATATGGATGCTCTCGGCTTCCAGCTGTTTTAAATGTGTCAGATAGGGATCACTCACCGAAATCTCCGAACCCTGCCAGTCAGTCAGCAGGCCATAAAAGTACATTTACTGCCTGTCAGCGTCCACTCTCTCGACAGAGGTCATGGCAGCAGACGTTTGTTCAGGCTTACGTTGTTTTACAGATCTTGGGCTCGATCGAACTGGATCTCCCCCGCCACTGGTTGAAAATAGTATGTAACGTGAATTACACAAGAATAAAAGCAAAATATTTTTATATTACATTTTTAAAATGTTATTTGTTAATTTCATACAACATAAATTAAAACAAATAGATAACATAATTTATTTCGAAAAAAATTATCGAACATGCAAATTCGTCATGAATTAATTACAATTTAACACATAATAATTGTATATAAATATGTATGTCACCAGCAAAGAGATAGAGAAGAAACTGTCTTCCTGCCCGAGGGAACGCTATAAATGCGGACGAGACAGGCCAACACCCAATCCAGCGACAGGAAGCAATGCCTCAAGACTTTATCTCTCCCGACTTCCCCTTTGTCAGTTCCAGCGGAATCTGGGAAGAACTGCGTGTACCGAAATTATCGGCCGTGACAGAACCCAGGCCCGCCCTATTCCTTGATCGTGACGGAGTGGTTGTTGAAGAGGTCAATTACCTTCACAGAGCCGAAAATCTGACCCTGATCGCCGGAGCAGCCGAAGTTATCGCAAAAGCCAACGCCTTGAAGGTTCCAGTAGTCATCGTGACCAACCAGGCTGGCATTGCCTATGGATACTTTGGCTGGCAAGAATTTGAAGCCGTTCAGAACAAGCTGCACAGGGAACTGGCAGCATCAGGTGCCACAATAGACGCCGTCTACGCCTGCCCTTTTCACCTCAAAGGCGAAACGATCTGGAGCCGGGCCGAGGATCACGAAGCAAGGAAACCCAATGCCGGCATGCTGACCCGGGCCCAGAAGCAACTGAACCTGGACCTTCGCAATTCATGGATCGTCGGTGACCGGGATACCGATATTCTCGCAGGAAAAAAAGCCGGGCTTGCTGGCGGGCTTCATGTCCTCACCGGACATGGAAACCGCCCGGGGGAAAGAACGGCTGCCTTACAGGCGAATACTCCTGCCTATCAGGTTACGACCGGAAAAGACCTGCGGGCAGCTCTGGAGCTCCCGCTTCTGAAATAAAAAGCGCGTCTTTGCCGGGAATGGAATCTAGCGCACACTGCAAAGACGCGTTTCAGTAACGCCACACAGATAATGCCCGACGGCAATGTGCATTTCCTGAATATGATTGGTCGTGTCCGAAGGAACCTTGATACAGAGATCACATTCTTCTGCCAACTGGCCGCCACCTTTGCCAGTAAACCCCATCACCTTGATGCCCATCTTCCGGGCGACTTTTACAGCCGCCAGAATATTCCCGCTGTTGCCGCTGGTTGTGATGCCGACAAAAACATCACCGGCTTTGCCCAAACCGCTCAACTGCCGCGCAAAAACCTGCTCGTACCCATAATCATTGGCAATCGCTGTCAAGGCAGAACTGTCGACGGTCAAGGCGATTGAAGGCAAGGATTCCCGCTCCAGAATATAGCGTCCAACCAGCTCTGCTGCGAGATGCTGGGAATCAGCAGCCGACCCTCCATTACCGCAGAAGATGATTTTATTGCCATTTTTCAGGGCCTCAACCCAGATGTCTGCAGCCTGTACCATTACCCCTTCCAAAGCCCCAAGGGCTTCAAAATTCCGGGCGACAGTCTGGCAATAACTTTCAAAAGACACGCCTTATCCCCAACAGTTGTTTTACAAAACTTGTCCGCAACAAATGCACAACACCGTATGGTTTATCACCGCCCTACCGTTCTTTCCAGTGGGGAACAGTCCCCGGATCACGAAATTGTTGTTTCCCCATGCACAGACTGTTTCCCGGGAGTGTCATTGACGGAACCACTCCTCCATCCCTAAGTAAGCAGCAGTAAGTGCAACAACAATTACTGTTTTTGACCTATTTGGAACAGCCACATACAGGGGAGCCTTAAATGCTCAAGATCTCGAAAAAATTGACCTCCGTTGCTTTCGGAACCGCTCTTGTGGTCTCCGCCGTATCCGCTCAGGCTGCTGAAACCTTCAGCTTTGACAAAGGCCATACCGAAATCAACTTTGCCTATAACCACGTTGGCATGTCGACACAGTCCGGTACATTTGATGACTACGACGGCACAGTGACCATTGATTTCGAAAAGCCGGAAAACAGTCAAATCGATGTTGTCATCAAATCAGCAAGCATTGATACAAACGTCGAGGAACTTGACGCGCATCTCAGCAGTGGTGACTTTTTCGATGCCGCAAAGTTTCCCGAAATCACCTTCAAAAGCACCAAAGTCGTACAGACAGGTAAAAATTTCTATGCTGTCACAGGCGACCTGACGATTAAAGACACAACCAAACCGGTTACTCTGCAGGCAACACTGAACCATCATGGCGATCACCCTTTGGCGGCCTTTGTTCCGTCCTATGCCGGTGCACCATATGTCGCCTTCTCGGCAAAAGGCTCCATCCTTCGCAGTGATTTTGGCGTTGGCGGTTTTGCTCCGCTGACTTCCGATGTTGTGACCCTTAACATTGAAACCGAAATGCGCCGCGCGGAATAACTCCACGCCTACGAAGAAGAATAAAACTGACAAAGGGCGCTTATATCAGCGCCCTTTGTCAGTTTGACAGCCTGAGAAAGACAGGAAACCCCTATCAGCGTTTCCGGATAGCGGCCAGACAGACGGCAAGTTCCCCCAGACGCTCAAGATACTTTGTCATACGCGTGCGCGTGGCCTCATCCGTGATTTTCAAGTCATCATCAAACTTGCTTTTTGCCAAGGGCAAGACAAAATCAGGGGCCGCCAAAGGATAAGCTCCCAGTCCGCCAAGACTTTGTTTTAATTGCGCCTGTACCCGTGCTGTTCCAAAAGCTCCCGGGCTGGTGCCCATGATTCCCACAGCCAGATTGGCAAAAACTGACGGTGTCCCGCGCGATGCCCAATCGATCCCGTTTTTCAGCACGGCAGGAAGTCCTGAATTATATTCCGGCGTCACAATCAACAGCGCATCCACGGCCATGATGGCCTGCTTCAGCTCCTGCGCGACTTCCGGCGTTTGCACAGCTTCGAGATCTTCGTTGAAAAGAGGCAGTTCGGCCAGGCGGTCAAAAACCACAATATCAATACCTTCGGGAGCAACGGCTATGGCTTCGCGCAGTAAAGCCCGATTGTAGGATTTTTCCCGGAGACTTCCGACCAAAGCCAGAACTCGCGTTTTTTGTGATAACCCGGACTGCGATTCCATTGAGCAATAGTCTCCCTCAAAAAAACAATATAAAACGTTCCTGTTATTCTCATATCAGGCGCGTCCCCAGAGAGCCAGTAAAGAGCTCAGGATAATCGACGGAAGCTCTGGGGAGTCAGACCTGTGGCCCGACGAAAGCGGGTGGACATATGGCTCTGGCTGCTGAAACCACAATCATGAGCAATCTCGGATAGAGAGACCTTGTTATCGCCCAAAAGATATTTGGCTTTTTCAATACGTCGCTGCAACACGTACTGATGCGGGCTGATCCCTTCCGAAACACGAAACATCCGCGTAAAGTGAAAAGGGCTGAGATCCACCGAGCGGGCCAACTCTGTCACCGTCAGTCCCTGGTCCAGAAAAGCTTCCACATATTCCTTGACCCGGCGCAAGACATAGGGAGAAAGCCCGCCGCGGCAAAATCCAGGCTCCAGCTGTCTGCTGGTATAATGCCTGACGAGATGTTGAACCAACAGCTGACCTGCCTGGGACAGGGCCATCTGATCTGCAGCACTTTGCCAATCCAGAGGATAGATAATGTTTCGACAGATCTGTTCAATCACCGGATCGCTGCGGAAAGAGAGATCACGCAGTTCGATACCCGATGGATCAACATCACAGCTCTCCGCAAGAGTGCGATCGAACCAGGTACAGTCAAAGTACAGGTGCATAAAACGAAACGATGCATCAATGCTCCACTCCGAACGCACACCCGCTGGCATGATACAGACCGCTCCGGGATATCCCGAACCTATACATCTCTCTCCCGAGTGGCGGCGCGTGTCCTTTCCGCCTTCCAGGTAATAGCTCATACTGTGATGATCGGCCCGTTCGTAAACAGCAAAGCCCTTTTGATTGCGCCAGGTAGACAAAGACAGGCCTTCCCCCAGATCAGCTGAACGACCTGATTTTGCGCCCACTTCAACAAGGGCTTTGTAAACATAAAGTTCTTCTGGTCGCATCAACCCACACCCGGATAATCTTCTGAAGGCTTTTACACTTCACGTACAATCTAGCCTGCCGTTCCCTAAATGAGAAGCACGAGTAAAGAGCAGATAAAATAATAACCGCAAGAATGTGAAAAAGAGAGCAAGAACCCGATAGCCGGGGGAACTGATCGCCGTTACGATCACGTTTCAACCTGTTCCGTGTTTCAAGGGATCCTGTTTTATGAGTAGCCTTCTCTACCTCGGCACTGTCCTGATCTGGGGTACCACCTGGCTGGCAATTGCCTTTCAGGTCGGCGACGTCGCCGTCGAAGTCTCGGCTTTCTATCGGTTCACCCTTGCTGCTCTGACACAAATTATCCTGATGTCGGCTCTTGGAAAGTTGACCTGGGTTCCCTTTCGCCAACATCGATGGTTTATCCTGCAAGGCCTGCTGCTTTTTTGTGTAAACTTTCTCTTTTTTTATAACGCCACAGTCTATACCACCAGCGGGCTGATTGCGGTTGTCTTTTCCATGGCGACCATTTTCAATATGATCAACGGCCTTATCTTTCATCGCCAGTTACCTGCTCTGCGCTCGCTCATCGGGGCCACCCTGGGGATCGCAGGCGTCTGTGCATTGTTCTGGAATGATCTGGGAAGCGGGAACTGGACCGGAGACAATATAAAAGGCCTGCTTCTGGCTCTGTGTGGAACCTATTGTTTTTCGCTTGGGAACATGGTTTCCCAGCACCAGCAAAAACAGGGGCGCAATGTCCTCACCGCCAATTCCTATGCCCTGGTTTATGGCAGCATCACACTGGGCATCTGGTGCCTGTTACAGGGGTATAGTTTCGAGCTGGAAACAACACCCCGCTATCTTGGTGCCCTGCTGTATCTTGCCATACCGGGTACTGTCATCGGCTTTGCCATGTATCTAAATCTGGTGGGCCGTGTCGGCGCAGAAAAAGCCGCTTATTGCACCGTACTTTTCCCTGTTGTCGCCCTCTCGCTTTCCACGGTTTATGAAAATTACCTCTGGACGCCCTATGCACTGCTTGGCGTTGCACTTGCCCTGATCGGTAATGTCGTTATCTTTACCAAAAGAAAGCCTGCCCCCATTCTTTCAATGTCCACCCGCTAGCTCAGCCCCAGAACTCCCCAGGCCGCCTGAACCAGTTCTGCACTAAAGTCCTGATAGGGCTGTTTCAATCGGCCATAAACGCTAAAGACAGCGGGCTGGACAACCACCCCCAGCACCATGGCTGCCAACAGATCCGGATCCCCTTTCCGGATTTGTCCTGCTGCCTGCGCACAGGTAATTGCCTCCCGAATCACCCCCACAGGAGTCACTATTCCATCTGGAACACGTTCAAGCTGGCCATGCTGGGTCAGCAGCAGAAAGGTAAAAAGCGGGCGGTTCTCATCAAACAGACGACAGAACAGTTGAATCATCACGGCAATCTGCTCTTTGATCCCGCTTTCATCCCTGATCTGCACGGCCAACAGCTCTCCCTGCTCGCTATAGAGGGACAGGAACAGCGAGCGCACCAGCTCATCTTTACTTTTGTAGTGCCGATAAATTGTTCCCTCGGCAATACCAGCTCCTCCGGCGATATCCCGGGTTGTCGTCTCGGCAACGCCTTTACGAGCGAAAAGTTCAAGCGCCGCCTGATTGATTTTTTCACGGGTAGCCGAGCCGTCACGCATCTTACATGTCCAGAGTGATTGATCGCTCACCTATAACAAATATTCACGTTACTGACTACCAGGAAACCTGATGCAATAGTTAGATCGAAGCTATTCCTGCTCCACCAGGGCGAGGCAACGATCAAACTCCCGCAAGAAACGCTCCGCATCATCAGCTGAGAAACAAATCGGGGGCTTGATTTTTACCACATTATCCAACGGCCCGTCGGTAGAGAGCAAAATGCCGCACTCTTTCATCAGATTGACAAGCTTCCCAGCTTCAAGAGTTGCTGGCTCCAGCGTGTCGTGATCTTGCACCAGTTCAACTCCGATAAACAGCCCCATCCCCCGAACTTCACCAATAAGCGGGTGGTTATCGACCATCCGCCTCAACCCCTGCATCATCCGTTCACCGACCCTACGGGCATTATTCTGCAGGCGCTCATCGCGGACAACTTGCAAGACTTCAAGACCAATAGCGCAGGATACCGGGTTGCCGCCAAAAGTATTGAAATACTCCATTCCGGTAACAAAAGCATCAGCAACCGCACGGGTCGTCACAACAGCCCCCATAGGATGACCATTGGCGATCGGCTTGCCAAGAGTCACAATATCCGGCACCACCCCCTGCTGTTCAAAGCCCCACATATGCTCGCCGATCCGGCCAAAGCCGACCTGAACTTCATCGGCAATGCACAACCCTCCCGAAGCCCGCACAGCTTGATAGATCTTTGGCAGATAGCCTTGCGGTAAAACGATCTGCCCGCCGCAGCCCAAAAGAGATTCCGCGATAAAGGCACAGGGTTTGCCTCCGGCCTGCTCTAATGCCCGAAGTTCCCTGATTGCCATGTCAGCATATTTGTCCCCGCAATCCGGGTCACTCGCCTTGACAGGACCACGATAGCCATCCGGCATCGGGCAAACCCGCACATGCTCCGGCCTGCCTTTGCCGCCTTTGCGGTTAAACTTGTAGGGGCTCAAATCAATCAGCGACGTCAGATTGCCATGATAGGCATGGTCCACGACCAGCATGTCACGGCTTCCGGTATAGTTTTGTGCCAGACGCAAGGCGAGGTCATTTGCCTCACTGCCGGAATTGACAAAAAAACAGACTTCCAGAGGCTCAGGGAAAGTCGAAAGCAACTCCCGTGCATAGTTGACAATATTATCATGCAGATAACGGGTATTGGTATTGAGCACAGGTAATTGTGATGTGGCGGCCTTGACCACCCGCGGGTGACAATGCCCGACATGACAGACATTGTTGACCATATCGAGATAGGCATCTCCGCTGTCGCTATATAGAAACTGCGCCTCACCCCGGACAATCTTCAACGGAGCACGATAGGAAAGGCTCAAGTTTGGCCCGAGATGACGCGCCCGTTCAGATCGGATATCCCTTGCCGAACGTACTATAGTCCCCTCGCATTTGATCTGCATACCCAGTATAAGGTTCGGGCTCGGGCAAACCGATGCCCAGACATTGCGTTCACTGCGTGCCGCGACCCCGCAGACATCATTTTCCATCCCCATCAGATCAAGCAGCAGCTGAAAATGCACATGCGGTGCCCAGTTACCATTTTCGGGATAAGGGCCGACATACCCGATCAACTCGCCCTTTTTAAACGCCTTGCCACCCTCCCAGAGAGCAAGAGATGTACGGCTCAAATGGCCATACTTGGTATAGAAAACCTGCCCTTCGTCCGTCTCATGTTCCAGAATCACCACCGGACCATAGTCATAGTCCCGGGTGTTGTCGTTATGAACTCTGACCTTACCATCAAGGGGCGCATAGAGCGGGGCATAGGCCGGCAAAAACAGATCGATACCCAAATGAACTGTTCGACGTTCTTCCGGATCGACCGTTTCAAAAAAATCACCTTTATAGACATTGCGGTCCTCAAGGTAGTTGCCGATCCCCACCTCAGCACCAGCCTCCTCCATTATCGAGAAGATCAGATTGGTGGCAGCTTCTGCATCAAGGGCTTTCCCCTCTTCATCTACAGACAATGTCGAGAGATCCAGGACAAGAACGTTATCCGCAGAAAGCGCCGGATCACAAATTGGTCCGATCTGGTCTGCATTGGCCGAAAGCCACTGGACCAGCTTGCGGGATCCCGGGCAGGCTTCCAGACCACAGACATCACGAAAGCGATAATGAACCACTTCCCTGTTTATCTGTTCCATGCGGATCAGAAGCTCCCGCACGTCTTTCTGGCTGATCAGAAGATACTCATTTTCCGGATTGGCGGCATATTGTTGGGCCGCCATACAGACTGATTCAGCCAGCCTGACCTGGACAAGATCATAAACCAGCGCGATTTCTCCGGCTGTCAGGGGATTAACCCTGTGATAGCCCGAGACAACATCACAAGCCCGGCCAACCGGGTCTCTTTGGCCAAGCATGGCATAGGCACAGGCAACAGCCAGATCACAAACCCGGTAGCTATTGATAAAATCGCCAAAATCAATCAGACCACTGATCTGCCCCTGCTTATCCACCAGGATGTTATAATCATTGGCATCATTATGGATAACCTGAGATGGCAACTTATTAAGTGCACAGGCATTTTCCTGCTCAAATCTGTCCAGAATGTCCGTGACAATCGATCTGATTTTTTCATCATCTATCAGATGAAGGAAAGCACGGTGGGTTACAGCCTGGGCAATATCCCAAAGGAAGGTCCGGTTCGCCCCTTCATGACCAAACGATTTAAGGGCCTTGTCCATCCGCCCCATCAATTGCCCAATCTGGGAATAATCCAGATCCTGTTTCTGCGCCGCCTTGTTCCAGACCTCCCCTTCCATCCAGCTCAGCAGACGGATCGGACGGGGTTTGCCTGACGGGTCGAGAACCTCATCCGTTATCTTATTTTTATTATTGGGAACAACCCGGGGCAAAGGAAGATCAGCATCTCTTTCGGCCAACTCCTGAAGCAGGGCATCCTGGGCTTCCAGCCAAATTCTGTCTGTCTCTGGTGCATAGAGTTTCAGAACAAAGGCACCCTCCCCCTCAACAACCAGCTTGAAATTCTGATCCCGTTCGCTCGGCAAGGCCGTTGCCCTGCCAACAGGACCATATAATTCCTGGAAGAGACATTCTGCTTCCGCTGCGCTGTAAAGATGGAGTGTGTCTTGTGCCATGGGAATACCTAACTGTGCGAACCAAGTAGTTGGTTTTACTTTAGTATGTTATCCCGGCGATATCTTTCGCCATTGTGCACGTTTGATTGTTTTTTTGGTTGCTGCCTGATAATCTCGCCCCATCTTCATATAGGCAGGATTCCATGCGTGAACTGGACGAAACTGATCGGGCTATTCTGCAGGTTTTGCGCAAGAATGCCCGTGAAACGATCAAGGGCATTTCTGCTCAGACAAATCTGGCACGGTCCACTGTACGTCATCGCCTGCAAAAGCTGGAAAGTGACAGTGTTATCACGGGCTACAGAGTTGAGCTCAAAAACGCCGCCACGTCAGGTTTTGGCGCTTTCCTCTTTGTTCGGCTCAAACGAACTCCCGCGATCACCCTGATAGATGAAATCTCGAGCTTCCCCGAAATCTTGCGCTGTTATTCTCTGGCCGGCGACCCGGACCTTCTGATCGAAGTCCGGGCGGGCAGTCCTGAAGCCCTGAATGAAGTCCGGAATAAAATATCAAACAACCCTGTGGTCGATGAACTCCGGACATCGCTGATCTTGAACCGGGAGCTGGAGAGCTGATCAGTCTTCCCTGGTTACCAAACGTCCTTCTTCAGCCTTGAAGAAAAATTGACTGGCGATCAGCCAACCTTTGAGTGGCCTCAAAGGCAGCACACAGGTCAGGATCAACAGGGGAAGCGTCGTCAGGATATGCGCCCAGACTGGCGGCTCAATTTTCACCTCGAACCACAAGACAAAAATCACGACCGGTACACAAAAAAGCATCTGGATGAAAAACGCCGGACCATCAGCAGGATCGGCAAAGGAATAGCTCAAGCCACAAGCCTTGCAGTCCTTGGCGATCGTCAGAAATCCATCGAAAATTTTTCCTTCTCCACAACGTGGACACTTTCCACGCAATCCCGTTTTCATCGCTGAAAGTTCAGGATAGGACTTGTCGGCATCAGTAGTATTTTGCATGGTTGTCAGACTTTCCGATTACCTTGTTTGGTTACTGCTTGATGCAGAACCTTGTTCCCCTCATTTTGAGAAACCATAGATACGCGCTAAAAATCCGGAAAACGAGTTATTTCGCCGCTTCACAAGGTCGCAGTCAGCGATTGACGTTTTTTATTTTCACGCAAAAAGTGTTCTAGCCAAGCTCAAAACTTGTCACACCAAAGATTTGTGCCAATGGTAAATCTGCCATCCCGTTTCGATACATCCGGGCCGTTTCAAAACTCTGCTTCAACTGATATCTCCTGGCCAGCTCTACCGCCGCAATATTCTCTTCTGGTACATCAAGAATGATATTGCTGCCCGGAATTTTATGACAAAATGCCTGAAACAGCTCGTCTGCAATCAGCACGTTTTCTGCAAAAAGTGGCCCGATCTTATAGCCGTCGGCGTAAGGGCGCATGACCCCGTACCCAACCACCTTTCCCTGCTCGAGTATGGCAAGACCTTCGTGTCCCTCCCCTTTCAACCAGCATGAAAGGAAAGCCTTTCGTTCCGTGAAGAAATGCAGACGGTCATAATCAACCAGCAGATGCTGGGGAACACCACGGGTATCAGAAACAGAGATGCGCCCCTCTTTATCAGAATGCGCCAGATCCGGGGCAACGCCTTCAAACCGGATGTTGCGATAGGCCAGGGCAAAGCCTGATTTGGCATAATTGTCCTGCTGATCCACAACACCATCAAGTCCGATAATTCTCCCTTCAAGGGACGCCATTGCATGGTTCCAGATCTTAAGGCCATACCCCTTTCCACGCTGATCTTCACGGACAATGTAGAACCCGATAAAACCATGGCTCGTGCCGTACTTCACTGCTGATATACAGGCAACCGGTTCCGGCCCAAGCCAGCCAATATAAAACCCCGATTTATCCGCTCCATAAAAACACTGGATATCCCTTAGCCCGGGATTCCAGCCTTCCATTGCGGCCCAATCACAGAAAATCTGGACATCTTCTTCATTCGCATGACGAATTTCAAAGATCTTTTCTGAACTGTCTGACACTGGATCAACCTTTATTGGAATAGAAAACAGGACGCGCAGATTACGCAAAACCGGATCGGGGACCCAGAGAAAATGTAACGTATGATTGTGACAAAAAAAGGACCCGGCCCTCTGAAGGAAAATTCAGAATTTTTCACGAAAAAAGATCAAGTTGCTTTAGCGATGAAACAGACTTCCTGTACTGATGGGGAACAGAAAAAAGAGATGTATCGAGTTGACGAAGGGATCTCTTGTTAAGGCCGTACTTTTGCCGGGCGAGATGAAAGCGATCAGACAGCAGTTTTGCGTAAACGCCTTCCCCCTGCATGCGCTTTCCCCAACGGGGGTCATAATCTTTTCCACCCCTCATTGACTGCAGCAGCTTCATGACACGCCCAGCCCTGTCCGGGTAGTTGTTCTCCAGCCATTCAAGCCAGAGATCCCGGATTTCACCTGGCAGGCGGAGTAAAACATAGCTGCAACTCACAGCCCCTGCCCTTCCTGAAAGTCCTATGATGCGCTCAATTTCATGATCATTCAGGGCTGGAATAATTGGCGCGACAAGCACTGATACCTTGATCCCCCTGAGTGTCAGCTCTCGAATGGCATCCAGACGCCGCATCGGGGTTGCGGCACGTGGCTCCATTGTACGGGCAAGTTTGCGATCCAGAGTTGTCAATGAAATCGCAACCGAGGCAAGGTTTTTTCGCGCCATCCTCTCGAGGATATCAACATCCCGCAGGACAAGATTGCCCTTGGTAATAATGGCAACAGGCTGGTTGAATGCCTCGCAGACTTCCAACGCCTGTCGGGTTATATTTTGTTCGCGCTCAATCGGTTGATAGGGATCCGTATTGGCACCAAACGCAATGACCTTACATTGATAGGATGGCCTGGAGAGTTCTGCCGCCAACAGAGCTGCGGCTTCCTCTTTGGCAAAAATCAGCCGTTCAAAATCCAGCCCCGGCGACAAACCGAGAAATGCATGTGTTGGGCGTGCAAAACAGTAAATACAGCCGTGTTCACACCCTTTGTAAGGGTTGAAGGACTGTTCAAACGGAACATCCGGCGAGCTATTTCTGGAAATAACTGACCGGCTGGGATCCACTCTTACCTCTGTTTTAAGCTTCGTCCCCTCTTCAAGACTGCCCCAACCATCATCAACACGCTCTCTTTCAGATTTCTCGAACCTTCCAACACGATTAGAAAGCGCGCCCCTGCCCCGGCGAGAGTCAGGATGCAGATCTCCTTTTATACGATTTCCCGCTTCATCGGGATGTTGGTCGAAAGCTGTGTCTTTGTTCATTTTCTGAAGATACAGAATAAAGAACAAAAAGTGAACATGATTCTTTTTCAGTTATCATTATTTGGGAATCAAACAGGTTCGACCTTAATCGCACGGCGTTTTTTACGTACTGAAAACCATACACCGAGCCCTATCAAAATCGCACCAGCACCGTGATAAAGTTCAGGTTTCTCGCCCAACAGGATAATCGCCATTGCAGATGCAAAAACCGGCAACAGATGAATAAATTGACCTGCAAGACTGGCCCCGACCTGCCTGACACCAATGTTCCAGCTGGTAAAAGCCAGGATAGATACGGGTACGCTGGCGTAAAAAACTGCAAGAATATTGTTCAGGCTCAACTCAAGGGGTGCTGCTTCAAGCACTCCGGAAAAATAGATCACACCAAGAAAGGAGTCCCCGATTCCAATACTGAGCAGCACAAAGGAAAAAAGCGAGACACCTTCCGGTTTCCATCGCAGCCAGAGAGAATAAAAAGCCCAGGACACAACGGCCCCTAACACCAGAAAGTCTCCACTGTTCAGTGTAAGTCCCAGCAGGTTTTCAAAATTCCCCCGGGTAATCAACACGAGTACACCGCAAAAAGATACCATGATTCCAACAATCTGGATCAAACGAATGCGTTCGCCATAGCAGAGAAATGACAGGGTAATAATGATAACCGGAATCATCGAGTTCAACAGCGCTGCATTGGTTGCCCCTGTTGTCTGCAAACCAAAATACAACAAGGTATTAAAGCTGGTCACACTCAAGAGGGCGAGCAGGATCATTTTCCAGATTACAGGCCGATAGAGCGGCCACTCTCTGACGAGGGCTGGCCCGGCAAAGGGTAACAGACAGGCGAAAGCAACAGTCCAGCGCCAGAATGACAGGGTTAGCGGCGCAATATCAGCGGCAAAAGCCCGACCAACGATAAAGTTTCCCGCCCACAGCAACTGAGCAATAACCAAAAACATAAATGCCCGACGTGGTGCCGACATAACACAACCTTCCAACGAAGAGTACAGCCGGCAGAATCCGGTTTCCGGCAAAACTACGTTGAAGAAGGAAAGTCATCAAGGCCAGGTTAGGGAATAAACCTGATCACAGCATCATAACCGCTATTCGGCTTGCTCAAATTGCGGACTGTCTTTTGGTAACTGTGTGCGTTCTGCCGGGAAAAGACAGGTAACCATGGTCCCCTTCCCGATTTCACTGTCGATTGTCACACGCCCCCCATGCATGGCAACAAAACCAGAGGCCAAAGGCAGCCCAAATCCGCCGCCCCGTCGCCCCCTGACCAAAGCAACGGAACCCTTTCCATAAGGTTCCAGAGCTTGTTGAGCTATGGCAGGGTCCATTCCGCAACCGGTATCTTTTATAGAAAGGCAAACATTACCAACATTATTCAAACCTCCCCACAGATGAACTTGCCCACCCTGATCAGAAAACTTGATCGCATTGGACAAGAGGTTCAATAAAGCCTGCTGGATAACGCGAAAGTCACAAACAAGCTGCAATCCAATGGGCAGAACTTCGAACGACAAATCCACTCCCGCTTCTCTGGCATGAGTACTCACCATTCGCTCACAACTCTCAAACAGTTCCTTGATATCTTGCGGTTCTTCTTCAAGCTTGATCTTGCCTGCTTCAAGATCTGCCAGTTCAAGGATGTCATCCACGAGTTGCAGCAAATCTGTCCCGCTTTTCTCAATCAGAATTGCATAGTCCTTGTAACGTTGATCCTGAATGGGACCAAACATCTCCTGGGTCATGATTTGCGAGAAACCGATGACATTGTTAAGGGGGGATCTCAGTTCATAGCTTATATGGGCGAGAAACTGGTTTTTCGACATAACCGCGGCTTCGGCCTTGTGTCTGGCGTCGTCAAGATTCTGGGCAAATCCCTGCAGGAATTCGACCTGGTTTTCCAGCTGTCCCTCCGCCTCACCCAGCTCTTTTATACGGTCCTTCAAAGCGCTCTCGTTCTGTTGCAAATGCCGGAGATCGTCAAGGCGTTTAAGATTATGGCGAAACAGATCAGCTGCTCTGGCAATATCCCCGAATTCATCCTTGCGTTCCAGCCCTTCCAACTGGCTGACATTTCGCCCCTGCGCCAGAAGCGCTAATGTCCGGGTCACGCGTGCAAGATCATTAACGATAGAGGAAGAGACGCCCAAGGCGACACCGCCGAGGACAAAAAAACCAATGATCATAGAGGTCACAAACAAGGGGATATAAAAGGAATATCGCTCCAGCAGGGCCCCCATATCACCATCTGTCCGGTCGCTGTAGTAATCGACATATTCTCCAAAAGCTTCCGATATCCGGAGAAAACGATCACTTGTATGACGCAAGTCGGTAAGTTTGACATGCTGAATGCTCTGCGGAATCTCTACCGCAGAGGAAATGACCTGCTGATAACTTTCCAGACGGGCAATAACATTAAGCAAGTATCGTTCTTCCGCTTCGACAAGGGCAGGATCTGAGCGGATTTCTTCGAGCAGGTACCGGATGCTTTTTAACTCTTGCACATAGGGTAAAGCAGACTTGAACAGCTCGTCATCAGCTGTTTCCTCATCATTGCCGGACAGCAGGACAGAAAGAGCGCTGTTGGCATCGGTAAGGCGTCGAAACAGGCCAGTAAGATCGGAAAGACGCCTTGCCTGATAATTTTGCGTCTGCTCAAGAATAGCCCGCTCGTCCTCAAGAATGAAAACGGTCAGTGCTCCCCCAAAGGTAAACAAAGCAATGCTGAAGAAAAAAGCCAGGTAAATGCGCCAGCGCAGATGAAAGCGGCTCAAGCCCCGGTAACCGGCAGCATTATCCCTTTCATGCCGGGGCACCCCTTTATCGGCTTTACCCTGTTCTACATCTTTTTGATTTACGGCGAGCATCGCATTTCCTGAGAGAGACTCGTCAATCCATCCTGTTCCTGCATAGAGCCTTGCCTACCCCTAGAACATTAATCAGAATCTTACCTGTTATTTTCAGAAACAATATCATTCTGGCAGGAAGATTACGCCAATAAAGTGGAAAACATCTTAAGATACACCTTTAGGATGTCATTTTATACTTTTTGTATTCCGACGATCTGGCCTCTGTTCTTCATGAAGTGTAACGCGGCTTGTTTACTCGACTATTGGCCTGGAATTAAGGAGTGCCAGTAAGTTTAGCTCGAGACGGCCCCTGTATTCGCCAAACCATTGTGTTGCAGTTGGGCCTGAACTTCTGTCCGGATTTCTGCAGCTGGGTAGCCAGCTTTGGCCATCACCCTCACCCCGTTATAGATCGTATTCAGGCTCCGGGCGATTTTTAACATCCTCGCCTCCCCCTTGCCATCCCGGGACCGGGTTCGTCCTAGGTCCGTCGCCTCAAGGGCACTGAAGAAACCAGCTTCCATTCGCCCCATCATCCGGCGCACCTGCGCGGAAATCTCGGCATCATGCGGCGCCTGATCCACAGCCGTATTACAAAGAAAACAGCCCCGTCGATCACCCTGCGCCTCAATGACCTCGGCGACAGACATTAATAAGTTTGCAATTCTCTGCCCCCCATCCGGAACCAATCCGTCGCGTAACAGGGAAACTGCTGCCGAGACCCGTGTTATGTCATAATGCGCCAATGCCGCCAGGAAAAGCGACCGCTTGTCACCAAAGGTTTTGTAGAGGCTACTTCTTGCGATCTGCATGACCTCAAGAAGTTCACCTAATCCAGCACCATCATAGCCTCTGGCCCAAAAAACCTGGAGTGCCGCTTCAACAGCAACCTCGATATCAAATTCACGCGGTCGAGCCATCTCGATCAACCCTTGGTCTTGTTATCAGCTATCTTTAACAGTCCTGTCTCAAATTCTGCTGACATACTTCTGTTCATCACAGTTTTGTGTTTTGGACCGATTGGTCTCTAATAACATATTAGAGCAGACACAACAGTAATCAAGGTTTCTGTTGATCAAAAAAAGCGACCTTAACATAAAACGGAGACAGTCAAATGCGTAAGTATATCAATTTATTAACAGGGATCATCTTTGCTCTTGCAGCATTCTCTTTTAGCCAGGCCCAAGCCGCGGACATTATTTCACAAGGAACCTTTGCCGGACGCAGTGACCACATCACCACAGGCAAGGTAGAGGTGATCAAAAACAGTGACGGTAGTTACAAGGTTATTCTTGGCGAAGATTTTTCCCTGGATGGGGCCCCCGACCCAAAACTGGCATTTGGACATGATGGCATCAACAAAAACACCCTTTTCAGCCCGCTGAAACACAACAGCGGAAAACAGGAATATCTGCTTCCTGCCTCTATTGACCCCGCACAGTTCAACGAAATTTACGTGTGGTGCGAGAAATTTGATGTACCGCTTGGTGTTGCAAGCCTGAAATAACTCTCAACAACCTTCTGCTGCCCCCCTGTCGCAAGCTGGCCTCGCCTTTCAAGGAGGCCAGCTTGACGCCTGTCCCCATAGACAAATACTAGCGCACAAGCATCTCATCTTTTACATAGCGCAGGAAAATATCCTCATAACGTCCGTCCTGCTGCAGCAGGGCAATGCCATCATTGACGATCTGCAGCAAATGATCTGCCCGTTCAGAATTGCGCGAAATCCACAAATAGAATGTTTCTGTCGGGAAAATCATGTTTTTCAAGATTTCCACATCTTTGGGCAGAGCCAGGTCCCCCTCTTTTATCAGCCCCTCAACCTGTTCTTTGTAACCGATAACAAAATCACATCTTCCCTCGTCAAGCTTGTGAAAAGCCTGATCATAGGAATAGGTCGTCTGGTCAACAGACTGGGTTACACTGTACAAGCGCAGCCACTGAAGATTATAGCCCGCAATTCCACAGAGGCGATATTGATTCAAAGCTGCCAATTCTGGTATTTGCGTCGCACGAGGAAGATTTTTTTTAGAATAATAGATTGCCCGGGTGGCAAGATAAACCGGTTGGGTACGGAGATAGAGGCCTTCTCTTTCCCGATTACTTGAACCATCCAGAAAGATTTCAAAATCCCCTTCAACCGAAAAGCGCGCTACACTTGCCAGGCAGCGTTTCCAGGGTGCCAACTCGACCTTCGCCGGAATACCGGCTTCTGAAAAAACGAGTGAAATCAGTTCATAACTTGCCCCCGTCAATTCTCTTTGCGGCTTGTCGGGAACTTCTTTTTCAAGATAGGTAAAGGGGGGAAAACCCAATTCGTCAGCGCAGATCCGGACGGGCTTATTGAAAGAGCTTTCTCCAGATTCTGCAAACGCTTGGCCAAACGCACCCCTGCCGCTAAAAAAGAGAAGCAAACAGAAAAAACCAACCCATGCCTTCCTGCTTCTCATCAAGCACAGAAGGTTCCTCAATCTGCCGGGTATCAAGCCAAGACCAGTTTCCAAATCTCATATCCCCGTTAACTCTAGGGAAGTCCATTTGTCGGAACAGCTTTGAGAATAGCCCATTCTACTTACAAAAGGCTTAACCTCTGCCGGGGTCGTGCATAATCTGCGGTTCAGCAGTTAAAAGGTTGCCAGATTGGCGTTGCCTCCACATACAAGGACACCAACCTTTTCATCTTTCCCAGGTTGATAGGCCCCGGAAAGCAGGGCAGCAAAAGCGGTCGCGCCCCCTGGCTCAGCAATAACCCTGAAATCCGACCACAATCTTTCCTGCGCATGAGCAACGGCCTCATCACGCACCAAGACAGATTCTTTGACAAACCGCTTTGCTGCCTCAAACCCGATTTGTCCGATTTGTCTGGCCCCCAGAGAATCAGCTGCACGACCCGAGACTGTTATCTCCGTCGGCCTGTCTTCCCGCCGCGCAGCGTGAAGGGTAGCAGTGCCTTCTGTCTCCACGGCAATAATCTTCAAACTGCCCTGATACCAAGAAGCAATCCCTCCGATAAGCCCGCCACCACCAACTGCGACCAGGAGACTGTCCAGCTCAGGTGCCTGTTCGGACAATTCAAGGCCAACAGTGCCTTGCCCGGAAACAATGTCATGCTGGTCATAGGCATGCAGAAGCCGGGCTCCGGTTTCCTTTTGACGCAAGGAACAAGCCGCCAGTGCTGCTGCAAAGTCATGGCCCACCACATGGATTGAAGCGCCGTATTCTTCCAGCTTGGCCAGCTTGCTTGCAGAAACGATTTCAGGAACAAAAATTTCCACTTTTACGCCCAGCTGTTTCGCTGCATAGGCAACAGCCACCCCATGGTTTCCACCCGATGCCGCAATCACACCTGCCTCGGGAAGATCTCCGTCAGACAACAGCGCATTAAAAGCTCCCCGGCTTTTAAACGAACCGGCGTGTTGCAACTGTTCCAGCTTGAGCGTCACCGGACTGGTTTCAAGCAGTTCCCCCGCAGGTGCCCGCAGCACCGGAGTTCTTCTGATAAACGGTTGTATCCGCTCATATGCGCCGAGGATAGAGGCTTGGGAAACACGTGCAGATACATCCATCATCATTCTCCATTTTTCACAGAGGTTATGTAAGGAAGAAAACCGGTATTAAAAGTAATTTCATACTGCTTTTTTGTCGCATTCACGAAATAGGGGGAAATGTTCCTTTTTTACAGCCCAGATGTTGCGTTACCCTTCACAGGATAAAAAATTAATCACCGATGATCGCTCTCCACGATCACAGTTTCGTCATTACCGGGCGAAGACAACATCCGCACCCTATATAAAATAGCTTGAACAGGCCCCAGATAGACGTCACCAGGGATTTAGCATCATGTCATTGGAAATAACCAGGGATCAGAAACAGAACATTACCTTCTCTGATCAGGAGCTTCTTGTCACTCGCACCGTTATTCTTGATCAGGGTCAAGTCGAGGAAAAGCGCCAGGAAATTCTCAATTATTTTCATAAAACCTTTTCACTGTATGAATCGATTTTCGAATGCCTTGTTGATGACGAGGCCTTCTACCGTCGGGCCAATCCCCTGCGCCATCCCCTGATTTTCTATTATGGGCACACAGCCGTTTTTTTTATAAACAAGCTTAATGTCGCCAAACTGATTGATACACGGATTGATGAACAGATTGAATCCAGCCTCGCTATCGGGGTCGACGAAATGTCCTGGGATGACCTCAATGACACCAGTTATGTCTGGCCCACCCCCGCAAAGGTCAAAGACTATCGCGACAAGACCCGGAACCTGGTTGACCGCTTCATCCGGACTTGCGATCTGCGCATACCCATAACTCAGAATGATCCGCTCTGGATCGTCATGATGGGGATTGAACACGAACGGATTCATCTTGAAACCACCTCGGTTCTCATCCGCGAACTTCCTCTGGAAAAGCTGCAAGCTCACCGGATCTGGAGCAACATCTGCAAACAGAGCGGCTCGGCACCACAGAACGAACTGCTTCCGGTTACGGCCGGCACGGTTACACTGGGTAAGGGAGAAAACAATCACCTCTATGGCTGGGACAATGAATATGGACAAAAACATATGGATGTCTCTGGGTTCAAAGCCAGTAAGTTCCTCGTCTCAAATCGGGAGTATCTCGACTTTGTCACCGACGGCGGATATCAAAATGAAAAGTACTGGACAACAGAAGGCTGGAAGTGGGCTTCCTATCGCAAGGCTAGACACCCGGTCTTTTGGGTAGAGCAGGCTGGGGAATACCGCTATCGCAGCATGCTTTCTCTTATTGATATGCCCTGGGACTGGCCAGTTGATGTGAACTACCTCGAAGCCAAAGCCTTCTGTAACTGGAAGTCCGCAAAAACAGGAAAATCTATCCGGCTGCCGACAGAGGCTGAATGGTACAGATTGCGTGCGCTTGTTCCCGAAGACCAACCCGACTGGGAACAGGCTCCCGGCAACATCAACCTTGAGCGCGAGATGTCATCCTGCCCGGTTAACCGTCACGAATTTGCCAAGGGATTTTTTGATCTTGTCGGCAATGCCTGGCAGTGGACAGAAACCCCGATTGATGGTTTCGAAGGCTTCAGGGTACATCCCATCTACGATGATTTTTCCACCCCGACGTTTGATGGCAAGCATAACATCTTCAAAGGCGGCTGCTGGATTTCTACCGGGAATTATGCGATCAGGGATTCTCGCTACGCCTTTCGCCGACATTTTTTCCAGCACTCCGGGTTACGGTACGTTGAAGCTGATGAACTTCCAGCAAATGAGGTCAATATGTACGAAACCGATGACATTGTGGCTCAGTATATCGAGTTTCACTATGGCGAAGAGTTCTTTTCTGTGCCGAATTTTCCAGTTGCCTGTGCCAGGATTTGCCTCGAACACGCAGGAAAAGGCAGAACAGAACGTGCGCTTGACCTGGGCTGTGCCACAGGACGTGCATCTTTCGAGCTGGCCCGGGTTTTTGACCATGTTGATGCAATAGATTTCTCTGCCCGACTGATACAGGCCCCGACCAGCCTGCAACAAAAGGGTGCGCAGCGCTATACAATCCAGGATGAAGGTGAACTGGTCAGCTATAAAGAGATAAAACTCTCCGACTTTGATTCTTACGAAAACATCAAAGACCGGATCAGCTTCATGCAGGGCGATGCCTGTAACCTCGCTGCCAAATATACAAATTATGATCTTGTTTTTGCCGGCAACCTGATCGATCGACTTTATGACCCTCTCCAGTTCCTCAAAACTATCAAACAACGCATACGGCCCGGAGGACTGCTGGTTCTGGCATCACCCTACACCTGGCTGGAAGAATTCACGCAACGGGAAAACTGGCTCGGGGGTTTCAAGGCCAACACCGGAGAGAGCTACACAACTCTTGATGGCTTGCGCGATACCCTGACCCCCGAATTTGAAATGGTGTGCCCGCCACGGGATGTCCCTTTTGTCATCAGGGAAACCCGGCGCAAATTCCAGCACAGCCTGTCAGAAGTTTCAGTCTGGCGTAAACGCCTCTGAAATCTGCGTTACAGATAATACCGAGACCTCAACCTTTGTGTCGAGGCCTCGGAATTATTGAAATTTTACAAAATACAATAAATTATCTTGATATTTTTATAATATCAGGCATATTTCCTGATATGAATGACATTGACAGAAAAATAATCTCCTCCCTCCAGGAAGACAACCGGATCTCGATGAGCCTCCTCGCCGAGAAAACTGGCCTGAGTATCTCTGCTGTAAACGAACGGGTACGCAAACTTCAAAGCAACGGAACGATCCAGCGCAACCAGGCGATCATCACCCCCGGTTCTGTTGGTCTCGATCTTCTAGCTTTTCTGTTTGTTGACCTGCATCCTGACTGTGACGAAGACGCTTTTGTCCAGGAAGCCCGCAGTTTTCCCGAGTTGCAGGAGTTGCACCACATCACTGGTCCCCATAGCTACCTTGCCAAGGTACGGGTCGTCGACACAAATGGCCTGCAACAGTTTTTAAAACAACGACTCAAAAGATTACCCGCTGTTGCCAAAACAGAAACCATTGTTGTCCTGCAAAGTGAAAAAGAAACATCCATTCTGCCCGTCTAGATTTTCGGGGCTATCGTTTTCAGGGTTCAAATCAAGGGAAATACACTCCCATGCTCATCTTGATCATAAAAGGGTTGCTGATTGGCCTCGCGGTAGCTGCACCGGTTGGTCCCATGGCTCTGCTTTGTCTGAAATTCAGTCTTGAGCGCGGGCTGTCAGCCGGCATCGCAACAGGGTTCGGCATTGCTCTTGCCGACATGTCTTATGGTATTATTGCCCTGCTCGGCCTTACAGCTATCACCAGCGTCCTGCTGGATTACAATGATATTATCCGCACCGTGGGCGGCACCATCCTGCTCTTGATGGCCGGGTTCAGCCTTCTAAAAATACTGCGGGACCACAAACGCCCGGCAGTTGCAAAGCTGGAAAGCAGAAAATCCAGCAGACTTTTGCTTATTTTTACCAGTGCTTACGCTCTGACCATGACGAACCCCATGACCATCCTGACATTTCTGGCAATTTTTGCGGGACTGGGTGCCGAAGCAGCCCAAACAGAGCGCTGGATAATTGCTTCAGGGATTTTTGTCGGTTCACTGGGCTGGTGGTTCTGCATTGCAGCCACTGGCGCCCTTCTGCGAACCCGCCTGTCCACAGGCACGATCACAGCTATAAACCTGCTCTCTGCTGTTATTATCGGCGGGTTTGGGACTTATGTTCTCTTGTCCTGAAAAGCAGAACAGCCTGTCTATCAGGCTGCTTCAAAGGCCGCATAGATCTTGACGACATCTCCGACTGATTCCCAGGTCCCCTTAAAGCCGGCTGCGATGGTAAAAGCTTCCCCGGGTCCGAACTCACAACTCTGACCCGATTCATCAGTCAAGATTGCCTTCCCGCTCAACAAGAGACAAAACTCATTCTCATCATAGGAAACCTTCAGCTTGCAACTCCCGCTGGCCCAGTGCCCTACGGAGAACTGTCCGGTCTGATCCGTGAAAGCATTCCAGAGTTTTGTGTCAGATTTCCCGGCAAGAAGCACATCCTGCCCAATATTGCTTTCACTTGCCGGTGCTTCACGATCAATTCGGATAATTCCTTGAGGCAGCATATTACAGAAACTCCATGAGCAAATTTTACAAGAGGCAACAGTTTGAGGGCTTCACCCCTTAGATCCCAAGAGAAAGTACTCGGGTATACCATCACAATTTGCTCCAATCTATAATGCCAGAACTCTCCCGACAAACATTATCCCGGCTTCCACCTTCTGTTCATCTGAGCTGCTATCGATTTTGAAAAGCTGAACTAATTGATCGGCGCCGTATTTGCTGGGCGATACTTTTCCAACAATGTTTGGAAATCCACACTTTCAATAACGGCCTTCAACGCCACATTGAATGCCTCTACCTCCTTGTCAGAAACCGAAGCCTTGCTCAACATGAAATGTACGGGGTCACTGTTAAGGATGTGAGGAAGCGGCATGATCTTGTCTGCTTCATCTGCTTTGATCGCATGATGGTACCCGACAAAAAGATCCGCAATCACCAGATCAACTCTTCCGACAATCAATTGGTTGATGCGGGTTTGAGTACTGTTATTCAGATCAAGGATGCCGTTATCAATCGCCCTTTGGCTTTCTTTTCCATATTCCTCACCGTACCACCCGCCTATTCCTGCCACCATCCGCAACCGATGATCAATCGCGTCAGCCATACTATACCCCTGATAGCGATCCCATTTGCTCACCTGAACAAACATCACAACCTTCTCGTCCCGGTAGGGAAGGGAAAAATGGGCATAACCTTGACGTTCCTCGGTTACAGATGCAGCTGGCATCAAATCAAGATCACCTGTCTGCAATAGTTTCTGTGCCCGTTTTGGCGGCACAAGTCTGATTTCCAGGTCACAGCCCAACTCGTCCATGACAGCCTTGATAATATCGATATCCAACCCCGCAGGGCCTTTGCCTGTCTCTTCGTACTGATAGGGGATATAGTCGTCCGAATAGGCAACAGAATAACTTCTTGCACAATTGGCACTGGCTATCCCGCTCCAGCCCATAACAACAATCGCGACGATAAGAATTGAAACTTTTCTGGCAATCTTGTTCATCTTCCCGGCCCTGCAATCCCCTTCAAATCAAACTTGACCACCCCAATCTCTCTCCAGAAGCTTACCAAAAAAGGAGATATCAAACCGTTAATGCACCTCGGTCCTGTCCTGCCCGGAACAATCATCTCGACAAGGGGTATTTCCTCCCCATATGATCCCTCATGCCAAAAGCCTTTCTCCCCTTCAAGGCGTACTCATTTGCCGAAGACGCCACGGTTCCCCGGTTTGACGACAGCCGTCCTCTGGTTGTTTATGACGGGGTTTGCATCCTCTGTTCCGGCTTTATTAAATTTGTCCTCAAACATGACCATGCACAAAAATTCCACTTTACTGCCGCGCAATCTCCCTTGGGGCAGGCGTTGTTTCAACACTACAGACTTGACCCGGTGAACT
Source organism: Kiloniella laminariae (assembly GCF_027214005.1). Classification (GTDB taxonomy): domain Bacteria; phylum Pseudomonadota; class Alphaproteobacteria; order Kiloniellales; family Kiloniellaceae; genus Kiloniella; species Kiloniella laminariae_A. The sequence continues at coordinate 22,474 of NZ_JAPWGY010000001.1, read as the reverse complement.
TCGAAACCAACCTGCTGGTTTATAACGGCCAGGCTTATGCCCGCTTGGACGCTTTCACAACCATCATGTCTTTACTTCCTCTTCCCGTGCGTCTTCTATCGCTCGCCCGCTTTATTCCCTCTCCTCTTGATCGATGGTTTTATGAAAGCATCGCCAAAAACCGCTACAGGATTTTTGGACGATCCGAGAGCTGTATGGTTCCAACGCCGGATATCAGGAAACGTTTCATTGATTAAAACAATCCTGGTGGTCGGAGGTTATGGCGTTTTCGGCAGCCGGATTTGCCGCCTGTTAATCCGGGAAAAGCAATTCTCTGTTCTGGTCGCCGGACGCTCTCTCGCCAAGGCGCGCAGCTTCTGCAAACGTTATGGCGGAACAGCCATACATTTCGAACGGGAAGCAGATCTGGTCGAACAACTCGCGCTCCTGTCCCCGGATCTGGTCATTGATGCAGCGGGTCCCTTTCAGGACTATGGACGCAACCCTTACCGACTGGCAAAAGCTGCCCTGGAACAAGGTGCACACTATCTTGATCTGGCGGACTCTCCCGATTTTGTCCGTGGCATTCCTCTGCTGGATGATCTTGCCCGTGCTCAGAACAGGATCGCTCTTTCAGGTGCCAGTACCGCACCAGCCATAACCTCGGTCCTGGCAGACCATCTTACTGCCGGTCTGGATGAGATCGCTTTAATTGAAAGTGCCATCCTGCCCGGCAACAAGGCCCCTCGGGGGCGATCATTGGTCGAGACTGTTCTCAAGCAGGCTGGTCAACCTCTGGAAATCTGGCGAGATAACCAGCTGTTTCAGGCATGGAGTTGGGGAAGTCTCACCCGCCATACATTACAGACAGATACCGCCTCCTCCCTAAAGGGCCGCTGGAGTGCCCTGATTGAGCTTCCCGACCTCAGGCTTTTCCCTGAACGCTACAATGCCCGGGCAGTCAAAACCCGGGTTGGACTAGAGAATCCTCTGTTACACCTGGGTCTTTGGCTGCTGTCCCTGCTGCCAAGATTTGGCTTGATCAGAAATCTTCTGCCTTTGACAAACAGCTTGATGGCCACAAGCAGGCTCTTCAAACCTTTTGGCACGGATCGGGGAGGCATGTTCCTCACTGTTCTAGGCACCAGAAAGGGGCGACTTTTCAAACACAGTTGGGATCTGATTGTTGAGAAGGGTGACGGGCCTTTTGTTCCGGCTCTTCCCTGCTTGATACTTGCACAGAAAATCCTCCTTTCCTCTCAGTCCCCCACCGGAACGGGCCCCTTATCACCCGGTGCGCGCCCCTGCCTTGGCGCCTTCGCAATGGAAGATCTTGAGCAAGCTCTCGCGACACTGCCAGCCAGTTATCAAACCGTCAGAAAAGAAACCCCCTCACTCTATCAACTGGTTCTCGGGGACGCATTCAACCGCCTTCCTCTTCCTGTCCAAACGTTGCACAAAGTTCAGGACCTCGCGATTTTTCATGGTTTGGCATCGGTAAAAAGTGGTCGTAACCCGGTTGCCAAACTGATAAAAAAGATCATGGGATTTCCGGATGATACATTGGAAATTCCGTTACAGGTGACGATTGAGAAAAAAGGCAATCGCGAGATATGGCAACGTAAATTTGGAAAGAACAGCTTTAGATCCATCATGTCTCGCCCATCAACGGCAAAACCAGGCGAGCAGATCGAGCAGTTCGGACCGCTTTCTTTTCTCTTGGCCCTGCCTGTCTCAGAGGAAGGGATACTCGACATGGTCGTTATCCGGGCCTATTTTCTCGGCTGCCCTTTGCCCCGCTGGATGACACCGATCAGTGACACACAGGAGAAACTGGATGAGCGAGGGCGTTTCCATTTTTCAGTAAAGATCTCTCTCCCCCTATGGGGTCACCTGATCAGTTACCGTGGCTGGCTGGTTCCGGGCAACCAGCCCTTGGCCCAGATGTCCAAAGACGAGATACCGTAGGCTGACAAACCCGGCCAGATCATGAACTCAAGAAGGCACAGGCCCATACCATAGACAGTATTCAACTGAGTGATTTACAACTCCCGTATCCCCAACTTATGATCGCGGGTATTATCAGTGATTAAGCTATCGGGGGGAGCAGGTGATAACGATTTATGATCTGAAGCCACAATTTCAGAATCTGCTCCGGCCGATTTGCGCCCGTTTTATCAAGATTGGCCTTGTCGCCAATCACATAACTCTTGCCGCCCTGATCCTTTCCGGCGCTGGCGGTATCTGGATCGCCCTTGCGCCAGGATCTGCCCTCCCTTTACTGGCCCTGCCAGTACTCCTGTTCATACGGATGGCCCTTAACGCCGTCGATGGCATGATGGCACGGGAGTTCAACCAGAAAAGCAGACTCGGTGCAGTGTTGAATGAACTGGGGGATGTACTCGCCGATGTTGCCCTCTACCTCCCCTTTGCCTTGATACCCGGTGTTTCAGCCGTTCTTTGTACCCTGGTGATCCTTCTTGGCATCATTGTCGAGATGACCGGGATCATTGCGGTACAGATCGGCGCCTCAAGAAGATACGACGGCCCCTTCGGTAAAAGTGACCGGGCTTTTGCCTTTGGCCTTTTGGCGGTTCTTCTTGCTTTTGATTTCATCTCCCCTCAGCTAAGCACCGTTTATCTGGCAATCCTGATCGGACTGTCCTGTTACACACTTTTTAATCGCGCGCAAAAAGCCCTGCGCGAAGCGGACGAAAGCACCCCTTCATGATCTCCTTGCAAGACCTGCCCATCCCGGAAAACCTTGTCTACGTCATTGCCGGTGTTTTTGGTCTTCTTGCGTTCGCAACCCTTCTGGTCGCCGTCATGCGCCGGGGCAAAGCCGATGAAGTGCACAAGGAGCTCTGGCTGCGGGTAAAGTCCTGGTGGTACATGGCCGGAATTTTTATCTTTGCCATTGCTATCAACCGCACGCTCTCTGTTATTTTTCTGGCACTTCTTTCCTTTCTCGCTTTCAAAGAATACCTCTCGATGATCCCGACACGCCGGGCCGATCACCGGGTTCTCTTCTGGGCCTATCTTGCCATTCCGATCCAGTTTTACTGGATCCATGCTGGCTGGTACGGCATGTTCATCATTTTCATCCCCGTCTGGGTTTTTCTTTTCCTGCCTTTCCGCATGGTCTTGTTGGGTGAAACCGAAGGCTTCCTCAGGGCAATCGGCACCCTGAGCTGGGGACTGATGATGACTGTTTTTGCCCTGTCCCACGCCGCCTATCTTTTGGTTTTGCCAGAAAGTGCCCTTGTTGAACTCGCACCCGCAACCGCAGTCCGGCAGTTTGACAAATCAGGCGCAGGCCTTCTCTTCCTGCTGGTCCTCCTGACCCAGTTCAACGACGTCGCCCAGTATGTCTGGGGCAAGCTAATCGGTGGCCCCAAGATCATCCCCAAGGTAAGCCCCGGGAAAACCTGGGCCGGTTTCCTCGGTGGAATGTTTTCAACTTCCTTGCTCGCGCTTGCCCTTGGCCCGCTGCTTTCTCCCATGTCGCTGATGATGGCTGGCATTGCCGGGGCTGTTACTGCCCTGGCAGGTTTTATTGGCGACGTCACAATCTCTGCAATCAAGCGGGATCTCGGGGTCAAAGACACAGGCAGTACAATCCCAGGGCATGGTGGCTTGCTTGATCGTCTGGACAGCCTGACCTATAGCGCCCCGATCTTTTTTCATTATATCAGGTATTTTTATTACTGATCATGGTCAACCAGCTACTCCGCGCCTTGTTTATCGTCATAATTGTCAGGCCTTTGGTACTGCTTGCCATGGGGTTGAATATCCGCCGCCGGGAGCTCCTTCCTGCGCAAGGGCCAGCCGTGATTGTTGCCAATCATAACTCCCACCTCGACACCCTGGTAATTCTATCTCTTTTCCCCCTCAGACTCTTACCCAAAGTAAGGCCGGTCGCGGCTGCTGACTACTTCCTCAGAAACCCTCTTCTTGCCTGGTTTGCCCTTAACATCATTGGCATTATCCCGGTTAAACGGGTTACACGCGGCGGAAACCCTCTGGCGTCAAGCTTTGAAGCTTTGCAACGTGGAGAGATCCTGATCATTTTCCCCGAAGGCTCCCGTGGCAACCCGGAAGAGCTGACCCAGTTTAAAAAGGGGATCGCCATAATCAGTAAAAAATTCCCTGATGTACCGATATCCCCCCTGTTTCTTCACGGCCTGGGAAAAGCCCTGCCCCGGGGGGAAGCCGTTTTTGTTCCCTTTTTCTGCGATGCTTTTGTCGGGTCGCCCAGACATTGGTCCGGAGAAACAGAAAGCTTCATTAAAGCACTGGAACAACAAATGAGCGACCTCGCCGCCGAGGGACGTTTCCCCGTCTGGAAGTAGCCGGAGTTGTCACACAGCGACCTGTTTCAATATATATTTCTTTAAAATAATTGAGTTTGCTTTTAATCAGCGTTCATTTGGATGGTCTGCACATGTGCTTGATAACTGGCTATTCAGATATTCTCACAAATCTCTTGGATTATTATAAACAGCCTCATGTGAAGAGAAATCCGCTACATCGCCCGAAGCAGATAATAGAAAAGAAAAAGGCAGAGAAAATTTTCTCTGCCTTTTAGCCAATCCAGCGAGACAGAATGATGTCGTTAGTTAACCACAGGTTCGGCAGGAGCTTCTTCAGTCATCCCATAATCTTTGTGGTAGGGTCCCGGCAGTAATCCTTTACCTGTTGCATTAACTGCCCAATAATTTGCTTTGCGGCTCAAGGGAATATAATTTGGTGAAGCCTTTTCCACTGCAGCAGCAACAGCCTGAACCACGAGCCCAATTAATCCCCCATTGGAATTTCCTTGGTTCGGAGAATAAGCAATACTTGAAGAGCTCTCCCAAAGTGTCTCTCCAGAGTGGCCACTCTTCAAGCTATAGGAAAAACTGACCGTCGTTTGCGTATCGAGCACGATATATTTAGATGTCCATTCATCAATGGAGATATAGAGTATAGAATCTGCCCCAAACAGTTCACCGAGCACAGTAGGATCAGAATTATACACCAAATCAGCGTCGGACATCCCCTCTTCTTCCATCACCCGTTTTACTAGATTAACCGGGAACACATAATAGCCTTTTTCTGCGACAGGGCGGCTTATCGTAGAAAGAAAGTATTGTGGCGCCTCAACTTCAACACTTCGATTGACGGGTAAAACAATAAGCACAGAATGAGGGTCGTCCGCACGGAGTTTTGAATAATCATACGGTTCTTGTGCTGTATGCTGACAAGCTCCAAGGGCTAATAAAAGCACTGGAACCACCATAAATCGGACGAAACGGACAATAGTTATCATTGTTTTTTAGCCTCCGTTTCAGCTATGCGAATCATAGCATTCATTAAGGTTTCAGATTCCGGCCAACTTTCTTGCTCTTTCCTGAAAAAAGTCACGCTGTCATCAAACTTGCCACTCTCAAGCAGCAAATATCCGTATTCAGCGTAAATCCCGGGGGGAACACGCCCTTGTTCTTCCCCCTTCTCAATCATCATTCCCAAATTTTCTACCAGAATAATCTGCTGCCCATTATCTTTATAATAAGTAAGCAGATCCTGTTCATAACTTCCCCAATGATATTTCTCGGGTGCAGCGCAAGCACTTAAGAATATCGCGCCAGACATCAAAAGAACGGCGTACTTCAAACAACGCATTATTTCTTCCCCCCTTAAGAGCAGCGTTTATGGACGAAGGATTGTAACAGACGGGCCCCTCAGGTAGATTTCCTGAGAAAGGATCTCCTGACCGTCATGAATCAGCTTAACTTTGTGGCGACCGTTCACAAGTATCAGGCTTCGACTTTTCCCATCGTAATCGCCAACAATTCCCATACTCAGATCATCAACAAAAATTTCAGCCGTTTGCGGGACATTGTCAAAACCGATACTGGGACGTTCATCCAAGGTTTTTGTTGTTTCAACAGGCTGAGCACAAGAAGGCAAAAACACAGCGAGGAAAAAAAGAACGAAATATCTCTTCATTAGTTTGCCTCCTCAGCAACAAATAATTCAGCTTCGCCAACACGATCAAGTACCCCATCTACAATTTGGGTAACTGAACCTTCATTGGTTTCGTCCGTGCCAAAAAAACTGACAACCTTCAAGGATCCGATTTTTTCGGCCGGGAGCTGAATATCAAATCCACTTTGCCCACTGCGAACAGTTTCTCCAGCTTTCATCACGACAAGCAAATCTCCAACAGAAAGCCCCTGACGTTCCCCCCCGCTGATAAAAACAGTACTGCCTTCTTGTCTAAGAATATCAGTCCGCCAAGTACGCTCATCCAGTTTCTGAACAACTTCGCTCATCACCGAAGAAATTGCTGCAGCAATAGCCCGATCATTCAATGTGGCATCATATTCCGCACGGTTGCCAAAACCAACGACACTTCCAGCCTCGTTAGTGGCCTCACCTGCACCATCCGCAGAGAAAAAAACGTGCCCCGTTCTACTATCAATCAGACGAATTTCGACTTTGGCCCGGGCAACCTGTTTTTTTGTTGAACTCAAGAAACCACTTTTGCCCACAGTTTTTCGGCCAAATTCTGTGACAGATCCAACAATCAGCGTATCAACCCCAACCATGTTAACGTTTTGAATATATTCCTGCTCTTTTTTGATTTTCTCGATATCCGGACGTTCAAAAATCAAGAACTTTCCAGATTCCACTAGTTGTGAAGACAACATATCTGTTGCCTGCTTGCCAAGAGGGTCATCTTCGTTGTCTCTCAGGAATGTTTTTCCATACCGGGTTTCATTGGAAAATCTCGCGATTGCAACCTTGCGCTTTAGGCGTTTGACTTCTGGAGTAGAAAAAGCCTGCTTCTGAGCACGTTCTTGCTCGGCCTGTGTAGCAGACGCTTCGATCGGCTTAGCAACTTTGTCCGGGACTGCACAGGCTGCCAAAGAGACAGCGGACAATCCGATTATTGCGATTTTTCTTATCATCAAGACAAATTAATCCTATTTACCAATAACTTAAAACTCATTAAAAATCTAATGCAACGTTAGTTTCAGCAAACGAGCTTACCAGAACTGCGGAGGAGATTTTCTACTTTAAAACGAAAATATCAAGTGAGAATTATCTTCCTAAAACAAAAACCATCATCAATTACCCTTCAAGGACAGATTGATCAAACGCATAGGCGCCATGCAAAAGAATTCCCACCATTGGGCTTGACCCTCAGGGGCCGATCCTATATTGCTGCGTCACCTTGCGGGAGGGGATGAAGGACACTTCATGAATACCCGCTCTGATAATGGAGTTGCATATCAACTCCGCCTTGATCGATGGCGCTTGTTCTTGTGTGTACACAGATATCTCCGAGAGTGCGGCGAAGAGCTAGATTGATCCAGGTATAGCCTTCACCATGCTTTCAAAGGATTTATCCAGCATGACTCAGTTTTCCGAGCTCAATCTTATTGAGCCGCTTCAACGCGCGATCGACGCACAGGGTTTCACCACACCAACAGCTATCCAGGAACAGGCTATTCCAGCCCTGCTCGCTGGCAAAGACGTTATCGGTCTGTCCCAGACCGGTGGGGGAAAAACCGCTGCTTTCGTTCTGCCGTTGCTCCAGCGCCTGACCGAAGAGAACAAACGTTTCGAGCCTAACCATCCACAGGCGCTGATCCTCGCCCCAACGCGTGAGATCGCCCAGCAGATTGGCCAGGTTCTTCGTCTCTTCACGAAATTTCTGCCGATCCGTTACACCACAGTAACCGGTGGCGCACCAATGTTCCCACAGTTCCGCGACCTCAATCGTGGCGTGCACATTCTTGTGGCAACACCGGGCCGTCTGGTAGATCACATTAACCGCGGATCTGTGAAACTGGACAATACCACCACGCTGATCCTTGACGAAGCTGACCGCATGCTCGACCTCGGCTTCTCCGAAGAAGTCACCGAGATCGCCAACAGCCTGCCAAAGCCACACCAGACCGTGCTTTTCTCGGCAACAATGCCAAAAGCTGTTGATCGTCTGGTTGCTTCTTTGCTGAACGATCCCGTTCGCATCGAGACTGCGCCACAGTCGACCACGTCTGCCAACATCGCCCAGCGTGCTTTCTATGTGCACGGCGGTCAGAAACAGGCGCTGCTCAACCACATTCTCGACAACAATCCTGGTGAACGCGTTCTGGTCTTCATGCAGACCAAAGCCGAAGCCGATCGTTGGTCTGATGCCCTGCGCGAAGATGGTCGTCGTGTTGATGCCATTCATGGTGACAAGCAGCAGCGTATCCGTACCAAGGTATTGAACAAGTTCCGCCGTGGTGACATTGATGTACTGGTAGCAACTGATGTTGCTGCTCGTGGTATCGACGTTCCCGGTATCAAGATCGTCGTGAACATCGATCTGCCAACCGATCCTGAAAACTACGTTCACCGTATTGGCCGTACCGGTCGTGCAGAAGCTACAGGCGAAGCCTATTCTTTCTGCTCACCAAAGGAAATCGGCACGCTCAAACGTATCGAACGGGTTATCCGTCAGGACATTGTTGTCATGAAAGATCATCCTTTCCACGTGGAAATCAGTGCGCGCGATGCCGGTAGTCAGAAACCTGCCAACCGCCGCGGTGGACGTCCTTTCAACAAATCCGGCGGCAATGGCCGTGGCGGACGCGATGGCGCAGGCCGTGGTGACGACGCCGGTCGCGGACGCAGCTACAAGCCACGTTCAGCCCAGAACACCAATGGCAACGGCCAGAAACGTTTTGGCAAACGCCAGGCAGCTTAAGCCTTCTGCCTTACGGGCATAAGCAGCCAAGCTGATAATAAAACAGGAAAAGGTCGCCACATCGGCGGCCTTTTCCTGTTTTAAAGTGATTGCACTCTTTACGCCCTCAACAATGATCACCTGAAACCTGGCTTGACCGTCAGATCACATACACAGAGATGATCCTTTTTAATAAAGCTTGTCCCCTGTATCTTTTTCCGCATAGTGACCAGAGTTGATCAGCAAATATAAAACGATGAAAACAAAGCTCCCCATTCTCTACAGCTTCCGCAGATGTCCCTACGCCATGCGGGCACGCCTCGCCCTCCAGAGCAGCAACCAGCAATGTGAACTGCGGGAAATCATCCTGCGCGACAAACCCGAAAGCATGCTTGATGCATCGCCCAAGGGCACCGTTCCGGTGCTCCTTCTGCCAGACGGAACCGTGCTGGAAGAAAGCCTCGATATCATGCTCTGGGCACTCAACCGACACGATCCGCAAGGCTGGTTAAGTCCCGATGCAGGATCTCTTGACGAAATGCTCACACTGATCAAACACTGTGAGACCGACTTCAAACCCCATCTGGACCGCTATAAGTATCCCAACCGCTATGAAGATGTGGATGCCCTGGAACAGCGAGACATTGCCGAGAATTTTCTGATCAAACTGGAAGCACTGCTTAACAGATCCGGCTATCTTTTTGGCCCCTCCCCTTCACTGGCAGATATGGCCCTTGCGCCTTTTATCAGGCAATTCTCTAAAGTGGACCCGGACTGGTTTGCCCGGTTAAATTATCCCTCTGTGCAAAAATGGCTGACGGAGTTTCTGGACTCCCCGATTTTCCGGGCGATTTTAAAAAAATATCCGCGGTGGGAAAGTGGTGACAGGGAAACGCTTTTCCCGGAAAATGAACCACACTAAAACCGACATACGTAAAACCGGGAAAAATTGATAAAGGCACCTCTCATGATCCGGATTACAGATCAGATAGAGATACATCCGGATGAATTGAGCGAAACATTCATCCGGGCCTCTGGCGCCGGTGGCCAGAATGTGAACAAGGTATCGACCGCAGTACAATTGCGCTTTAATGCAAAAAACAGTCCGGCGATCTCCAGCTTTGTCTTTAACCGCCTTCGAACGCTGGCGAGCCATCTGATGACTGGTGATGGAGAAATCATTATCACCGCCAACAGCCATCGCAGTCAGGATCGCAATCGTCAGGATGCAAGGGACAGGCTGATTGAACTGATCCAGAAGGCAACAATCCGGCAAAAAAACCGCCGTCCAACCAAGCCAAGCAAGTCGGCAAAAACCAAACGTACGGATAAAAAAACGCAACGCGGTGCAATCAAAAAAAACCGTGGGAATGTTTCTTTCTCTGATTGATTATCCAGCCTGCCTAAATCCGCCCCCCCCTGTCAACAATCATATTTACCTTCGACAACTCTGGAATAATTCTTCCAGGGTGTCCCAACCTATTCCCAAAGAAATTCCGCACTTTTTCTTGTAAAATAGGTATACTGAAAACCCAAACCCGCTTTTCTATAGGCTACGACAGGATATCATTATACATTGCTGGCCCTGACCACTTCTAGAACTGTGCGCAAATACCCTTGGCTTCAGTTCACACTAGCGATTGCCCTGAGCTTGCTTCTTCTACTACTCCCGTTGTCAGCAGTCCGGGCTGCGGCCCCCCCCGTTGATGTCAAGATTAATATCTCTCATTTCCCCCCGTTTTATGTAATTGAGAGTGGCATTCCGCACAGAGGCATCGGAATTGATCTGATCGCTGCAATGAATGAAACCCAATCGAAGTTCAGATTCTCAATTATTGAATCCAGTGCCCGCAGGCGACATCAGATGTTCAAAAAGGGTGCCTATGACGTCTCACTATTTGATCATATTGAATGGGGCTGGGACAGATCCCAGGTAGAAGCAACAAGACGCTATCTCACAGGAGGAGAGCGGTATATAACCCTTTCGGGTTCAGAAGTTCACCCTGATTTTTTTGATGACCTTTCTGATAAAAAAATAGGCGCCATTCTTGGATACCATTATCGGTTTTCAGATTATGAGGCAGACCCAGCTGCTTTAAGCCAAAAATTTGACATCTCACTGGTGACCAACCAGATGCAAATTCTCAAGATGGTGCTTTCCAAAAGGGTTCAGGTTGGCGTCATGACTGAAAGCTTTTTGGAATATTATTTCCAGTCTCATCAGGAAATGCGCTCTGTATTACTCATTTCAGACCACTATGATCAGCCTTACAATTTTGTTGGTATCGTGCGTAAAAATGGCCCCATAAGCGCTGCCCAACTGGAGAAAATCCTCTTTTCGGTTTTCACAGATAACCGCTTTGACTGGATTGCGGGAAAATATGGAATCACCTGGGAAAAATGATATTACCCGGTTCGAGTTCGCGATAACACGCCCTTTCAGGCTTTCTGATGTTCCCGCAACTTTGCATAGTCTTCCTCTCTCAAGTCCTCAAATAATGCCCGGCGTTCATCTTCCCCGACACCTGCAGCTTTCAAGGCGGCAGCCCCCAGCCTCAGACTGGCTTCTACCGTTTCTGGAATGGCATGCGAAGCCCCCAAAGCAGTAAGATGATCAGCGCTCCCCCAGTCACGGGCGCGCACATGAACTGGCACCTCGGGATAGAGCCGTTGCATTGTGCGGACAACTCCCTCAGCCATGTGATGGTCATCGAGTGTCACCACCATCAAACGCGCCCGGTCTGCACCAATCGCCCGCAGGATCTCGGGGCGACTGGCATCCCCAAAAACAAGGCTGTGTCCAAGCTCACGTCCTCTGGCCACCCGTGCTGCATCCATATCAATCGCCACACAGGCAACATCAACCGCGCGCAACATTCCGGCAATGACTTCTCCGACCCGACCAAACCCGGCGATGATGACAGGTCTTTCAGGGATAGGGTCTGAAGTCTCCATGGCAAAAGAAGCAGCAGACTTTAACCGCCGGGCCAGTTTCTCGGCAATTTTCACCATGACGGGAGTCAGGATCATACTCAGGACAATAACGGAAATCAGGGTCTCCATCATGCCAACAGGTAAAAGATCCAGATTTTGCGCCAGAGAGAACAACACAAAACCGAACTCTCCGGCTTGAGATAGCAGAAAGCCACACTTTACAGCGATCGACAGTGGAACACGCCAAAGGCGGGCAAGACCGATCAGGACTACCGCCTTGATGCTGACCAGTGCCAAAGCGCCCAGGACAACCACCCCCAGATTGTTCCACGCCGAGGTGGGCACAAATGTCATCCCGACACTCATAAAGAACAGGCCAAGCAACAAGCCACGAAACGGCATCACATCGGCTTCTATCTGATGTTTGTATTCTGATTCGGAAAGCAGAACCCCCGCTATAAAAGCCCCCATGGCCATGGACAGGCCAATTAGTTCCATCGCCCAGGCAAATCCGAGGACCAGCAACAAGGCAGTCGCAACAAAGGCATCTCCGCTTTTGCTATAGGCAATGGCATTAAGCAGCGGGCTGATTGCATAACGCCCGACAACCAGGACCGAGATAAAAATTCCCATTGCCTGCAAAACCGCAAATCCCATGGAGACAGAGAATTGCATTTCGCCGAGTGCCAGCAGGGGTAAAAGAATCAAAAGCGGAACCACCGCCAGATCCTGAAACAGCAAGACAGAAAAACTGATCCTGCCCCAGTTACTGGTGGTCTGTTGCTTCTCTGTCAGAATCTGAACGCCAAAAGCTGTCGAGGAAAGCGCCAGGCCAAATCCGATTATCAATGCTGTTTGCGCTTCAACGCCCAGAACAAGATAAATCAACCCGGCAAGGAATACGCCAGTGACAGCAACCTGCAGTCCACCAAGACCAAAGACCAGTCGGCGCATGACCCAAAGACGTTGCGGTTTGATTTCCAGACCGATCAGAAACAGCAGGAAAACAACACCAAACTCGCCGATATGGCGCATGTTGTCTGCATCCGTCACCAGAGCCAGACCGCTGGGGCCAATCACAGCACCTGCTGCCAGATACCCGAGAACAGAACCAAGACCCAACCGACTGAACAGCAAGACTGCCAAAACAGATGCTGCCAACAACGATACGATCTCAGCCATCCCGCTCCCCGTTTCTTTTCTATCTCGTTAACCTGGTGGGAAAATCAGTGTTATTCCCCTCAATCATCAAGGCTAACCGCACAAAGGAAAAATACGATTAACAATCAGGACATAACGAAAAAACTGTCTAAACAAGCTATATCCCCTGTTTTCCCTTTAGCACATTTCGTTTTCTCAAAAAAAGAGCCGCATGAACTGCAGCTCTTTTTATGCGAGTTTTATAACAAGGCCCGCCGGACAATCAAAAAAACAGATCGGGATTGTTAACATCCCTCACCCCTTTTGACTTTCCCTTACTGGCCCGAGGTCGAGGCTGCTTTCGGTCTTCTGTTTCCAGGGCGGCCTTTGCGCTGCGCACCACCTGGTGCCCCGTGGGGTTTCGGCTGATTGATATGCCGATTGGCCTTGGAAGCATTGGACGTCCGACGCCCCCCGCCCCCCGGACGTCTCCCCTTGTTCTTGTCTTCTTTGGGCCCACTATCAAAGCGGGAATCAATTCCCTCAAGGTGATAGGGATGGTCTTCCATCAAAGGTACGGTCTGGCGAATGGTTTTTTCAATATCTTTCAGATATCCGCGCTCTTCGTGATCACAGAAAGAAAGTGAAACACCTGTCGCTCCTGCCCGTGCAGTTCGACCAATCCGATGGACATAACTTTCAGGTTCGTTTGGCAGTTCAAAGTTGATCACGTGGGTTACACCATCAACATCAATGCCGCGCGCAGCCACATCGGTCGCGACCAGTGCCCGGATATCACCTGAACGAAAATCATTCAATGCCTTCTGGCGGGCGTTCTGGGATTTGTTCCCGTGAATAGCACCGGAAGTCACCCCCAGTTTTCCAAGGTATTCTGAGACCTTGTTCGCTCCATGCTTGGTCCGTGTGAAAACCAGAACCCTTTTGATTTCCTGATTTTGCAGCACATGTGCCAACAGATCCCGCTTGCGCGATTTTGGCACCATCAGAACGTGCTGTTCGACTTTTTCTGCGGTTGTCGCTGCCGGAGCAACTTCAATCCGGATCGGATTAACCAGAATACTGTTCGCCAGTTTTTCCACTGTTTTGGGCATGGTCGCAGAAAAGAGGATCGTCTGACGATCATTCGGCAGATAGGCCACAATTTTCTGGATATCCCGGATAAAGCCCATATCAAGCATCCGGTCCGCCTCATCAAGCACAAGGAACTCGACCTGTCGCAGATTTATATGGCTCTGGTTTACCAGATCAAGCAGACGACCAGGTGTGGCGATAAGAATATCCGCGCCCTGTTGCATCGACTTGATCTGCGGTTTTTCCGAAGCGCCGCCATAGACCAGCGCAATACGCAGGTGAAGGTACTTGGCATAGGCCTGGATGTTCTCGGCGATCTGTACGGCCAGCTCACGGGTAGGCGCCAGAATAAGTGAACGGGCTGCCTTTGGACTGCGTTTGCCTTCTGCCTTGAGCAGCATCTGGATAATCGGCAGCGAAAAGGCCGCCGTTTTTCCTGTGCCGGTCTGGGCAACACCGATCAGGTCTTTCCCCAGGAGAACGTCGGGAATAGCCTTGCTCTGGATTGGCGTCATCTCCTGATAACCACCCTCTTCCAGAGCGCGCAAAATTGGTGCGCGCAGGCCGAGTTCCGCAAATTTGCTCATGGGGCATACTTTCAAGTTGAGAGAGACGATTACCTATAGCGCATAGGGGAAAGAGTCAATCATGTAACGCTCAAACAAAAGGCGGAGCAGCCATGTGTATTAAGGCAAATATTGGCCAGCAGCTATATGATTTCGTCCAGAAACAGACAATCGTTATTTCTCTGGTCACAGTGATCATTGAACGGAACATTCAACGTGATGTGTATCAGAACCCGAAAAGCCTCCCCTAAAGGAGTAAAAAATAACAATTGCAATTAGTTAGATATTGAATAAAACCAGCACGGTCATATGCAAAATAATTTTTTCTTCATTTCAAATTCCTTAATCTTTTATTTCAAGGCTATTCTCAAGATGTCGCTGTTTTTTCCGAGCAGGAATTTTTTCCCCGTTAAGCTGCGCCCATTCTTCCATCGCGATCAAAATAGGCTCTAGGGATCTTCCCAGCGAAGTCAGACTATACTCTACTCTTGGGGGAATCTCTCCATAGTCGACCCGCTTCAACAGGCCATCCTGTTCCATCTCCTTCAGCTGCTTGCCAAGTGTTCTGGGCGTAATCCCTGACAGATCCCGCTGCAGCTGGTTAAACCGCCGTTTCTCTTTGAGAAGCCAGTAGATCACCATGACTTTCCACTTTCCAGCGATCAAAGCCAGCGTCGTCTCTGTAGGGCAACCGGAATGCTTTGTCATTTCAACAGTATCCTAAATGATAGTACTTGTAAAAAATACGTATGAGCTAATATGACAGAAATCAAGCCCGTCAGCATCAAAACAACTTTATTGATGGAATGAATGTCATGAAAAAAATTGCACAGATACTGCGCAGCAGCAGTTCTCATTGGGTCGGTGACGGTTTTCCCGTCAGATCCCTTTTCAGCTACCAGGGCGACACCGAAGCCACCAGTCCCTTTCTGCTTTTTGACTATGCCGGACCACATCTGTTCGAACCAAACATCCGGAACCCGCGTGGTGTGGAACAGCATCCGCACCGCGGGTTTGAAACTGTCACAATCGTCTATGAGGGGGAAGTCAGTCACAGGGATAGCAGTGGTGGCGGCGGAACGATAAGCCGGGGAGATGTCCAGTGGATGACCGCCGGTAGCGGTATCATTCATGAAGAGTTCCATTCGGAGAAATTTTCCAAATCAGGCGGGCCATTCCAGATGGTTCAGCTGTGGATTAATTTACCGGCAAAAGACAAAAGCGCTCCGCCCGCTTATCAGGCTCTTTCCAGCAGCCAAATTCCTGTTGTCGATCTGGAACAGGGAACTGCGCGCATTATTGCCGGGACATTCAAGGGAACAAAGGGGCCTGCACGGACCTTCACCCCCATCAACCTCTGGGATGTTCGTCTTGATGCCCAAGCCGGGGTTACACTGGACCTGCCCCAGGACCACAACGCAATGATTGCTGTCCTTTCCGGGGATATTACCAGTGACGGACAAAACATACACACCGCCGAAATTGCCCAACTGACCAGCACTGGTAACAGCATAACACTCACTGCTGAAAGCAATGCGACATTATTGGTGATGACCGGAGAGCCTATTGCCGAGCCCGTCGTTGGCTATGGCCCCTTTGTCATGAACAGCGAGGCTGAAATTCGCGAAGCAATCAACGATTTCAACAATGGTCGATTTGGCCACTTTTAACCACGAGGTTTAATTTTATCCACCCACAACTGAGAGTTAACAAAATGACAAAGCCCTATACAAAACTTGATAAAGACAATGCCGCCGTGCTTTTGGTTGATCACCAGGCCGGGCTTCTTTCTCTTGTCCGCGACATTGATCCGGACAAGTTCAAGAACAACGTTCTTGCGCTTGCGGACCTGGCAAAATATTTCGAGCTTCCGACAATCCTGACAACAAGCTTTGAAGACGGTCCGAACGGCCCGCTGTTGCCTGAACTGAAAGCAAGATTTCCTGATGCCCCCTTTATAGCGCGCCCGGGACAAATCAACGCATGGGATAATGAAGATTTTATCAAAGCGATTAAAGCCACGGGCAAGAAACAGCTTCTTATTGCCGGTGTCGTGACCGAAGTCTGCGTGGCCTTCCCTGCTCTTTCCGCAATAGAAGAAGGTTTTGATGTCTTTGTCGTGACAGATGCCTCCGGCACATTCAATGAGATAACTCGCCAGGCGGCCTGGAATCGCATGACCCAGGCCGGTGCCCAATTGATGAGCTGGTTCGCTGTTGCCTGCGAACTCCACCGTGATTGGCGTAATGATGTCGAAGGGCTCGGCACCCTGTTTGCCAACCATATCCCCGATTACGGAAATCTGATCACCAGCTACAACACCGTCAACAGCAAAACAAAATAAACAAACCCGAGCACACACAGTGTGCTTCCAGCTTTTCCTCATACTTTCAAACCAGATCAGGATAAAAAAATGGCAAAAATCCTTGTGTTATACCATTCTACCTATGGTCACATCGAACAGATGGCAGAAGCCGTGGCTGAAGGCGCCAGATCTGCCGGAGCCACAGTTGATATAAAACGTGTTCCCGAAACTGTCCCCCAGGAAATCGCCCAGAAAAGCGGTTACAAGCTGGATCAGAAAGCCCCCATCGCAACAGTTGCCGAGCTGGAAAATTACGACGGAATCATCATCGGCGCAGGCACACGCTTTGGCCGTATCCCGTCACAAATGGCAAGCTTTCTGGATCAGGCGGGCGGATTGTGGCTGCGCGGCGCCCTCAATGGCAAGGTTGGCGGTGCTTTCACGTCCACTGCCACACAGCATGGCGGGCAGGAAACAACCCTCTTTTCCATGATCACCAATCTTCTGCATTTTGGCATGACGATTGTAGGCCTTGATTATGGCTATGCCGGGCAGATGAATAAAGACGAGATTGTTGGTGGTGCGCCCTACGGCGCCACGACGATTGCCGGCGGTGATGGAAGCCGCCAGCCCAGCCAGATAGATCTGGATGGCGCCCGGTATCAGGGACGCCGTATTGCCGAAGTCAGCATCAAACTGTTTGACTGATCCTGCTTGAAGCCAAGCCCGGAATACCGGGTTTGTTCAGATCACGCCTGGCCCTGTCTCGATTATTTCAATGAGACAGGGCCAGGCTCTTCATTCAGATAAGATCAGTTGAACACGTGGAACCAAGGTTTCAAAATATCCGGGAACAGGATCTTTTTAACGAACCTCGTTACAGCTTTTCTTTGCCTCCAGTGGTATTTCCCCCTGCTCTGTAATCACAATGTCCATGGGAATATCATGCCATTGAGGAAAAATTGTCGGAATAGCCGCGAGTTGGTACCCGACACCGATAACCCGCACTGTTTTGGTTATACCAGCGAGTGTCCGGTCATAGAACCCACCTCCATACCCCAAACGGTAACCTGAGGGATCAAAGCCGATCAAGGGAGCAATAACCACGTCAGGAACAACAACCGGTGCTGTTTCTTGCGGAATCGGAATATTCCAGACACCGCGAGTCATCGGCGTTTCCTGTGACCAGGCCCGGAAGAATAGCGGTTTCCCAAGAGATACGACAACAGGCAAGGCACAGATACCACCCTGACCTTCGAGCCTTTTCATAAAGGGATGGAGGTTAGGTTCTCCTTTAAAAGGCCAGTAACAGCTGATAATCAGTCCTTTGACATCGCCAATGGCCTCTTCCAGATAGCCTGTAATCTGCCCGTTTGACCGGCGTCGGATATCCGGAGGGATAGCCAACCGCTGTTTAATCAGATGTTCGCGTTCTGCCTTGCGCCAGCGCTTTACATCCTGCTCCTGGACTGCATCCTTATTGTTTACAGCAAACTCTGAATAAGTCGGGTCGAGCTCGTGCATCATACAAGGTGGAGAAGCAAACTCCTTGTTTTCTTCCTCTTCGTTTTCCAGCTTCATTCTTCTGCCCCAACAATCTGGTTCAATTTGAAAACAGGTCATGCCTTGGCGTAAAATAAACAGGCATCTCATATGCTATTTAATGGACTCTCAGCTATATCTGATCTTCAAGCCCGATACCAATAGCTCTTAGCTCTTAGCTCTTAGCTCTTAGCTCTTAGCTCTTAGCTCTTAGCTCTTAGCTCTTAGCTCTTTCATTCCCCGACGGAATACAAGCGGTCAAGAAGCTCATGGGCCTGGAAACATCAAGGCTTTGCCTGTGCAGCTTTTTGAAAAGCAGATTCCAGCTACGGCAAGGCCACTTGTCGGCTGGCTGTCAAACACGGTTTAACAGTTCATAAGCTTCACGAAAGGCAGGTGCTTTATGCCCATTTCGCCCCAAAACAGCCGAGCTGTGCCACAGGCTGTTAAGAACAGCGTTTTCCGCACTTTCCACTGCGGCATAGAACACCGCATTCATGTCGTTTTCATTAAAGCCCGTCAGCTGTTTTACCGCACACTTTTCATCATGGCTTACGGTTCCAGCTGTTGAAAACGCCAGGGCAATGTCACCACTCTGGTTTCCAAGAACACTTCCCAGCCGTCCGAGCGCTGCACTGCTTCTTCGACAAAGTCGGCCAAGTTGACGGGCATCAAGCGGCGCATCTGTGGCAAAGACCAAAATGATAGACCCCTTGTCTTCATCCCTGCTTTCCTCTCTGTCTGGTTCAAACACTTCACCACAAATCCGCAAGTCTTCCCGGACACCGAAATTGGACAGTACCAGACACCCAAGGGTAAAGATCGTCCCATCACCACATATAATCTTTCGTGAAGCCGATCCCACACCGCCAGCAAAGCCGAAGGTTTTCATCCCTGCACCAGCCCCGACAGCGCCCTGGGCGAAGTCTTCTGCTGTCGTGTGCAAAGCCTTATTCACCATATCCTCTGTCACCGACAATCGCTGGATATCGTTCAACCAGCCATCGTTACATTCCATGACAACAGGATTAACGGTGGCTGTTTTCCGGCCAATATCCGGGTTCTCGGTTATGGCTCGACGGACCAGGGCTTCAATCCCTGCACTGACACCAAAGGTGTTCGTCAAAATGATCGGCGTCTCTATCTGCCCCAGTTCTGCAAGCTGTAGCAATCCTGCAGACTTACCAAAACCATTGAGAACGGCCAGCCCTGCCCGGACCTTATCCCGATAGATATTTCCCCCATGCGGGCAAATTGCCGTCACCCCTGTATGGATCTCCCCTTCATGTAGGGTCTGATGCCCAACCAGCACACCGGGGACATCACATACTGTGTTTTTTGAACCCGGGGGCAGACGCCACCAGCCTTCTTTTCCCGGAAACCCCGACATCTGCATCCCCTCTGGTCCAATTCTGTTTTTAGGCAACCCTTATTCCGCTTTTGCATCAGGCCAGCTCAAAAAATATTCCCAAGTGGTTTTATAGCTCAACACTCTCTTTTTCGGAATTTTCTTTTAAGACGTCACAAACACATCAGCAGGATCGTCATAAGGGTATAGACACACAAATTCTGTACCCAGGAGAATAAAGAACATGAACCCGCTGCAAGCCGTCAAATACGAACAGGAAATCCCCGACATTCTAAAAAGCCTGGCATCTGTACATACAGTTATGGACAGTCACGGCTTTGACCGTAGTCTCCACCATCTTGTGCAGCTGCGCGCCTCACAGATGAACCGTTGTGCCTTCTGTATCAAGATGCACAGTAAAGAGGCCCGGGAGGATGGCGAAACCACTACGCGACTGGATCGTCTGATAGTCTGGGACAAGGTCACTGATTTCACCCCGAAGGAACGCGCCGCACTGCGTTGGACTGAAGCCTTGACCTCCATGGCGCACAACGTAAATCTTGGAGAGTTACGTGCGGAATTAAGAGAACATTTTACTGAAAAGGAAATCGGGATACTCACAGGAACCATTGCGATGATCAACCTGTGGAACCGTATCCAGATATCAAGAGACTGATATACCCAAAGAGACCCGGATACACAGGGAAACTTTTATGCCAGAACACGACCACACAGATATGTTTGAAGCCTGTCGTCCCCGTCTCTACGGGTTGGCATACCGGATCCTCGGGTCTCGCGCCGATGCGGAAGACGCGGTACAGGATACCTTTATCAAATGGCAAAACACCAGACAGGAGGGAATAGAAAACCCTGCCGCCTGGTTGATGACCAGCTGTACCCGTCGCAGCATTGATTTGCTTCGCTCTGCCCATCGTGCCCGGGTCGATTATGTCGGCTCCTGGCTCCCGGAGCCTCTCCATATGGCAACAGATCACGAAACAGACACCCGGCTGGAGCTTGCCTCAACCCTGACCACCGCTTTTATGCTGATGCTCGAACGCCTGACACCAAAAGAACGCGCCGCCTACCTGCTCCATGATATCTTTGATCTTTCCTACGCTGAAATATCCGGCATGTTGACCTTGCAGGAAACCACCTGCCGCAAGCTTGTCTCCCGCGCCAAAGGACAGATTGATAAAAATAAAATCAGAAGTTACACCCCTGTAGAACGCCAGGAGCAGCTCCTTTGCGCTTTTCAACAGGCAATCACCACAGGGACACCAGCCCAACTCGCCACATTACTTTCAGATGATATCCGCCTAAGTGCTGACGGGGGTGGCAAGGTACAGACCCTGCTTGAGACACTCCGGGGCAAAGCCGATGTCATTCCCTTCCTGGTTGAACGCCTCTACGCCTGGTGGGCCAGCTACGACTGGATCACGGCTGAAATCAACGGAACACGTGGATTTTTCCTGCAAAAAGACAGTGAAATTCTGGCGAGTGTTACCTTTGCCTACGGGGAGAACGGTGATGTGACAGATATCTACATCGTGCGCAACCCCGACAAGCTCAGGCGCATGACACCTGAAATAGTTCACTAATACTTTTTCCTTTTGATCAGACCAGATCAAAGATTAAGAGAAGGCGACATAACAAATTTCCGGCACACACTATCATTCGCTATGGAACAACAATCCATTTTCCTCAACCATCACCTTGAATGGAAAGATATTCTGCCCCTTGCCTCAAAGAGATGATCCGGTAAAGATTACCGCGTCACTTTTTACGATAAAAACACAGAGACAAGGATCCAGTCATGGCGCACAAGCCCGAAAGAGATATCGAGAAAACCTATCCCCTGGAGGACTTCATCGCAAAGCTGCGCCGTCTGGCTGATTCACTCGAGCAAAACAAGAGTTTTGAAATCCAGATCGCAGGGGAACGCATCTATGTCCCGGTCCGGGCGATCTATAACATCGAACATGAACGCGGTGATGGAGAAGAAGAAATTGAATTCCAGATCAAATGGAACAACGTGAAGTAAGTTTTCTCCTGCTCCATTCTTCCCCTTGGATAAACAGGCCGTTCGGGAAGCAATTCGAAATATCAGGTGCGGCACTTTACTCTAGGAATATCTTGTTTTCATCTGAGAAAAGATAAAATCCTCTGCTTCCTGATAACTGCTGGTCGCCAACAATTCACCGGTCAGCTTCGAAACCTCCACATTGAAGTTGGCCAGTGTGGTTATCTTTTTATACTCATTATCCAAAGTAACTGTCGCCCCATAGAAACATTCTATTCCGGCACAAACCAGCATATCGTCAAAATAACGTATATCATCCAGTGTCAGAGTATTCTCGAACCCACGCCTGTTATCGAGAATGCAGAAATAATTTTTAGACTTATTCAATGCCAGAGTTTCTTGGTAAAGCGGAATGCGCTCCTGCCTGCCCGTATTTCCGGTCAGCTCTACGCGATGGAGGAACTCCCCATTGCACTCGAAAGTCTCAAAAACACAGCTGGATAATATTTTCTTTTCAACCAAGACCAATTTCATTTTATAAAACCAGGCGGACCATCAAACGTAATTTGTGATAAAATTTTGTTTTGAATAACAGTGCTACCCAAAAAAGATAACAAGTGAGCTATATAAATAGCATGATCACTATAATCCCAAGGTAATTAAGATTTGTACATCTTCAAGAGCGCGTAGCCAACGGCAACAAAAAACCCCCTTAGTCATTCCTGACTAAGGGGGTTTTTTAATTGGTTGCGGGGGCAGGATTTGAACCTGCGACCTTCAGGTTATGAGCCTGACGAGCTACCGGGCTGCTCCACCCCGC
>NZ_JAPWGY010000019.1 GCF_027214005.1 Kiloniella laminariae | reverse complement strand
TCGTCAACCTGGTCAACCTTGTTCATGAAAACAACAAGCGCAGGAACACCAACCTGACGCGCAAGCAGAATGTGCTCACGGGTCTGTGGCATCGGGCCGTCTGCTGCGTTAACAACAAGAATTGCACCATCCATCTGCGCAGCACCAGTGATCATGTTCTTCACATAATCAGCGTGGCCCGGGCAATCAACGTGCGCATAGTGGCGACCGTCTGTCTCATACTCAACGTGAGCAGTAGAAATCGTGATACCACGTGCACGCTCTTCTGGGGCCTTGTCAATGTCTTCAAACTTGACACCGGTCTTGCCTGCTGCTTCAGCAAGTACTTTCGTAATTGCTGCTGTCAGCGTCGTCTTGCCGTGGTCAACGTGACCAATCGTGCCTACGTTACAATGCGGTTTCGTCCGCTCAAACTTTTCCTTAGCCATCGGCTTTTAACTCCTTGTATAGCCTTTTGAAAGGCTGTTAAGCCAGTTTCGCAACCACTTCGTCAGCCACCGCTTTCGGTACCTGTTCGTAGTGATCGAAGACCATTGAATATTGTGCACGTCCCTGGCTCATGGAGCGCAAGGTGTTCACGTAACCAAACATATTTGCCAGAGGCACCATCGCATTGATTACCTGGGCGTTCCCACGGGCATCCATGCCCTGAACCTGGCCACGACGGCTGTTCAGATCACCGATAATATCACCCATGTATTCGTCCGGGGTCACAACTTCGACTTTCATCACCGGCTCAAGCAGAGCAGGTGCGCCTTTGCCAATACCTTCACGGAAAGCTGCTTTGGCAGCGATCTCAAAGGCAAGAACAGAGGAGTCGACGTCATGGCTGGCACCATCAATCAGCATCGCCTTATAGTCGATCATCGGGAAGCCGGCGATCACACCAGAATCGTTGGACTGGCGAAGGCCCTTCTCAACACCTGGAATGTATTCACGTGGAACCGAACCACCAACAATCTTGCTCTCGAACTCAAACCCTTTACCAGGCTCAAGCGGCTCGAACTGCAACTTGATACGCGCAAACTGACCTGAACCACCAGACTGCTTTTTATGTGTGTAATCAATCTCGCAAGGACGCGTGATTGTTTCACGATAAGCAACCTGTGGCGCACCGACGTTCGCATCAACTTTGAATTCACGACGCATACGGTCAACAATGATATCGAGGTGAAGTTCACCCATACCCTTGATGACAGTCTGTCCGCTCTCATTGTCAGAGGAAACGCGGAAAGAAGGATCTTCCTGAGCCAAACGGTTCAGAGCCAAGCCCATCTTTTCCTGGTCAGCCTTGGTTTTGGGTTCAACCGCAACTTCGATCACGGGCTCTGGGAATTCCATACGCTCGAGAATGATCGGCTTGAGGTTGTCACAAAGCGTATCACCGGTTGTCGTGTCTTTCAGACCTGCAATAGCAACGATGTCGCCTGCACGGGCTTCTTTCACGTCTTCACGGCTGTTCGCATGCATCTGAAGCATACGGCCAATACGCTCGCGCTTGCCCTTAACGGAGTTCGTGATCTGGGTACCTGTTGTGAAGGTACCGGAGTAAACACGAACGAAGGTCAGGGAACCAACAAAGGGGTCGGTCATGATCTTGAATGCAAGACCTGCCGCAGGTGCATCATCTGAAGTCGGACGGCTGTCCTCTTTCTCTGTATCCGGGTGAACCCCTTCAACGTCCTTGATGTCCAGCGGAGACGGCAAGAAATCGATCACAGCATCAAGCAAAGGCTGAACGCCTTTGTTTTTGAAGGCTGTACCGTTAAGAACAGGAACAAAAGCCAAACCGATTGTACCCTTACGGATACAACGCTTCAGGGTTTCCATATCTGGCTCGTTACCTTCCAGATAGGCTTCCATGACTTCTTCGTCCTGCTCAACAGCAAGCTCGATCATCTTTTCACGGTACTCAAGAGCCATGTCCATCATGTCCGCAGGAATCTCTTCCTCGTCATACTGGGCACCCATGCTCTCGTCGTTCCAGACGATCGCCTTCATTTTCAGAAGATCGACAACGCCGCGATATTCAGCTTCAGAACCGATTGGCAGCTGAAGAACCATCGGCACAGCAGCAAGACGAGAAACCATCATCTTGACGCAGCGATAGAAGTCAGCACCTGTACGGTCCATCTTGTTGACAAAACACATACGAGGTACGTGATATTTGTCAGCCTGACGCCATACAGTCTCGGACTGTGGCTCAACACCGGCAACAGAGTCAAATACAGTTACCGCACCATCGAGAACACGCAAGGAACGCTCAACTTCAATTGTGAAGTCAACGTGACCAGGTGTATCAATAATGTTGATACGGTTTTCTTTCCAGAAACAAGTCGTCGCGGCGGAGGTGATAGTAATACCACGCTCCTGCTCCTGTTCCATCCAGTCCATAGTCGCATTACCGTCATGAACCTCACCAATTTTGTGAGATACACCCGTGTAAAACAGAATACGTTCTGTGGTTGTGGTCTTACCGGCATCAATGTGTGCCATGATACCAATATTACGATACCGCTCAAGCGGGGTCGTCCGTGACATAACGATGACCTCTTTAAATTACCAGCGGTAGTGTGAAAAGGCCTTGTTAGCCTCTGCCATGCGATGCGTGTCTTCACGCTTCTTCACAGCAGCACCCCGGTTGTTAGCGGCATCCATCAGCTCATTGGCAAGACGATCAACCATTGTGGTTTCAGAGCGCTTGCGCGCAGCAGCAATCAACCAACGGATGGCAAGCGCTTGCGCGCGGTCAGAGCGAACTTCAACAGGGACCTGGTAAGTTGCACCACCAACACGGCGGGAGCGAACTTCTAGATCCGGACGAACATTACCTAGTGCATCATGAAAAACAGAGACAGTTTCATCTGTCTTGTTACGCTCAGCAATGCGATCCAACGCACCGTAAACGATCTTTTCAGCAACACCTTTTTTGCCGTCAAGCATTAGGCAGTTCATAAATTTACTAAGCGTGACATCCCCAAACTTTGGATCAGGGAGGATCTCACGCTTCTCAGCTCTATGGCGACGAGACATGGTCGTTCCTTCGACTTACTTCGGACGCTTCGCGCCGTACTTCGAACGGCGTTGGCGACGATCTTTAACACCCTGGGTATCCAAAGTACCACGGATAACGTGATAACGGACACCGGGCAAATCCTTCACACGACCGCCGCGAATCATCACGACAGAGTGTTCCTGAAGGTTATGGCCTTCACCGGGAATGTAACTGGTAACTTCGAAACCGTTGGTAAGACGCACACGTGCGACTTTACGGAGAGCGGAGTTAGGCTTTTTTGGCGTCGTGGTATAAACACGAGTACACACACCACGTTTTTGTGGGCATGCTTCGAGCGCCGGGACTTTGTTCCGAACAACCGGCGATTTGCGCGGTTTACGGATCAACTGGTTAATTGTAGGCATCAGGCAATCCTTAAAGCCAATAAAACAGAATTAGTTGCCACGCGATTGGATAATACCGTCCCGCGGACATCTCATCCTGTGTAACAGCTAGAAAACTAGGGTTTCGAGTCCTTTTCCCAAGCCAAACGGCAGGAGTCAGTTTCCCGAAAGTGGGCGCATACTATTGTCGCGACCTTCAACCGTCAAGTCTTGCTATAAAAATTTAACGGTTCCCACGAATTTCCGGGTCAGATCTGCGATATTTTGCGGTTCTGACCCGGTATTGATTTAATCAACAGACCGAGAAGCAGATATTACTCTGCCGGGGCCTGTTCGCTGGCGAGGCTCGAATCGATTGCCTCAAAAGCGGCGGCATCCTGAGACGCTACAATTTTCTCGTCCTGTTCAGCAGCGATTTTCTTCATGCGCTGCATCATAGCACCAGTACCTGCAGGTATCAGTCGGCCAACGATTACGTTCTCTTTCAGACCGATCAGCGTATCCATTTTACCATGGGTCGCCGCTTCAGTCAGAACGCGTGTTGTCTCCTGGAACGAAGCCGCGGAGATGAAGGAACGTGTCTGCAAGCTGGCTTTCGTGATCCCCTGGAGGATCGGACGACCAGAAGCCGGACGGCCACCTTCTTTAATCGCTTTTTCGTTCTCTTCGACAAATTCTTCACGATCAGCAGTTTCACCAACCAGATAGGTTGTATCACCACCATCGAGAATTTCGATCTTCTGCAACATCTGGCGGATGATCACTTCGATATGCTTGTCGTTGATCTTCACACCCTGCAGACGATAAACGCTCTGGATCTCGTTGATCAGGTAATCGGCAAGCGCCTCAACCCCGAGAACATCCAGAATATCATGCGGTACCTTGCTACCATCCATCAGCAGGTCACCAACTTCCACGAGGTCACCCTCTTGAACAGCCAGATGCTTGCCTTTTGGCAGCAGATATTCACGCGGCTCGACACCCTCTTCATCCGAACGGACAACGATACGGCGTTTTGCCTTGTAGTCTTTACCAAACTCGACACGACCGGCGATTTCAGAAATCACGGCATAGTCTTTTGGCTTACGGGCTTCAAACAGCTCGGCCACACGTGGCAGACCACCGGTAATATCACGGGTTTTTGAACCTTCACGTGGAATACGTGCCAGAACGTCACCAGCTCTTACCTTTGTGCCAGGCTCAACCGACAGGATCGCACCAACAGACATGAAGTAACGGGCTTCCATGTCATTATCGAGCATAATAATCTCGCCGCTATCATCACGCAGTGTGATACGTGGCTTGAGATCAGCACCCTTCTGGGCCTGTTTCCACTCGACAACCTGACGGCTTGAAATACCAGTGGTGTCATCCATGACTTCACGCATGGAAACGCCTTCAATCAGGTCAACAAAGCTGGCAACACCCTCTTTTTCCGAAATGATCGGAATAGTGTAAGGATCCCACTCAGCCAGTTTCTGACCTTTTTTACAGACGTCACCTTCGTCAAGCAGAAGCTTGGTACCATACTGGAGGCGGTGACGGGCGCGTTCGCGGTTGTTCTTGTCACGGATAACCAGTTCCTGGCTACGGCCCATAACAATCGGCAGACCATCGGAGTTCATCACAACACTACGGTTTTTGATATGAACCGTACCGTCAAGAGAAGCTTCGATAGAAGACTGCTCGGAACCACCCTGCGCCGCACCACCGATATGGAAGGTACGCATGGTCAGCTGTGTACCAGGCTCACCAATGGACTGTGCAGCGATAACACCAACAGCCTCACCTGTGTAAACCCGTGTACCACGTGACAGGTCACGACCGTAACACTGGGCGCAAACACCGGTTTTAGCTTTACACATCAAAGGAGAACGCACCTGGATCGTATCAAGACCAGCCCGATCAATTTCATCGAGATGTTCTTCAGAAATGATATCACCAGCAGCGACGATAACCTGTTTTGTCAAAGGACTGACAATATCAGAGATTGTCGAACGGCCGAGCAGACGCTCACTCAGCGAGGCAATAACCTCACCACCGTCGATAACCGCAGAGATATTCATGCCGACATCAGTACCACAATCATCTTCAAAGATAATCGCGTCCTGGGCAACGTCAACCAGACGACGCGTCAGATAACCCGAGTTCGCTGTTTTCAACGCCGTATCAGCCAGACCTTTACGAGCACCGTGGGTAGAGTTGAAGTACTCAAGAACCGTCAGGCCTTCTTTAAAGTTCGAGATAATCGGTGTTTCAATGATCGAACCATCCGGCTTGGCCATCAGACCACGCATACCGGCCAGCTGCTTGATCTGTGCAGCAGAACCACGCGCACCGGAGTGTGCCATCATGTAAACAGAGTTAACATCACGACCTTTTGCAGAAGAGATAACCTTCATCATCTCGTCAGCAACACGATCAGAACACTGAGCCCAGATATCAACAACCTTGTTGTACTTCTCACCACGGGTGATCAGACCATCAAGATACTGCTGCTCAAATTCCTTGACCTGGGCCTGAGCTTCTTCAATCAGCTCAATCTTGGCTTCTGGAATCTGCATGTCGTCCTTACCGAACGAAATACCGGCACGGCAAGCATGGCTGAAACCAAGCTTCATGATCCGGTCACAGAAGATTACAGTCTCTTTCTGACCACAGTGACGATACACCATGTCGATAACATCGGAAACTTCGCGTTTGGTCAGCAGACGGTTCATCATGCTGAACGGCAGTTTTGGATGTTTCGGGAAGAGTTCCGCAAGTTTCATACGACCAGGGGTCGTCTCGACAAGCTTGGCAACCGGTTTGTTGTCCGCATCTACCGTGTGATAACGGGCTGTGATCTTGGTGTGC
The DNA here is from genome assembly GCF_027214005.1 of Kiloniella laminariae. Taxonomy (GTDB): domain Bacteria; phylum Pseudomonadota; class Alphaproteobacteria; order Kiloniellales; family Kiloniellaceae; genus Kiloniella; species Kiloniella laminariae_A. Next base: position 9,704 of record NZ_JAPWGY010000019.1, on the reverse strand, counting down.
AGAGAAATAACCTTGCTCTGCAGTGCGTGATCAATCTCGGCCATATCACCGAAAGCCATGCCCTCACCCGGCTCGTTTTCCATCATCATAGAGAGATAATAGATCCCGAGAACAATATCCTGTGAAGGAACGATAATAGGCTTACCGTTCGCAGGTGACAGGATGTTGTTGGTAGACATCATCAACACACGGGCTTCGAGCTGTGCTTCCAGGGAAAGCGGTACGTGTACCGCCATCTGGTCGCCGTCAAAGTCAGCGTTGAACGCCGTACAGACCAGCGGGTGAAGCTGAATGGCTTTACCTTCGATCAGCGTTGGCTCGAATGCCTGGATACCAAGGCGGTGAAGTGTTGGCGCACGGTTCAGCATGACCGGGTGCTCGCGGATAACTTCCTCGAGAATATCCCAGACCTCTGAACGGGCTTTTTCCACCATCCGCTTTGCAGCCTTGATGGTCGAAGCAAGCCCATAGAGCTCAAGCTTGGAATAGATAAACGGCTTGAACAGCTCAAGCGCCATCTTCTTCGGCAAGCCACACTGGTGCAGTTTCAGCTCTGGACCAACCACGATCACGGAACGGCCGGAATAATCCACACGTTTACCGAGAAGGTTCTGACGGAAACGGCCCTGCTTCCCTTTGAGCATGTCAGAAAGGGATTTCAGAGGACGCTTGTTGGCACCCGTGATGACACGGCCACGACGACCGTTGTCAAACAGTGCATCAACAGATTCCTGCAGCATACGTTTTTCGTTACGTACGATAATATCAGGAGCCCGCAGCTCAATCAGGCGCTTCAGACGGTTGTTGCGGTTGATCACACGACGATATAGATCGTTCAGATCAGACGTTGCAAAACGGCCACCATCCAGAGGAACCAGCGGGCGCAGTTCTGGTGGGATCACAGGCACAACGTCCAGGATCATCCACTCAGGACGCGAACCTGACTCAAGGAAAGCCTCAACAATCTTCAGGCGTTTAACCAGTTTCTTGCGCTTGGCTTCAGAGTTTGTATCACGGAGTTCCTGACGGATCTCGGTTTTCTCTTCTTCCAGATCCAGGCTTGAGAGAATGTCCTTGATCGCTTCAGCACCGATCTTGGCGGTGAAAGCGTCTTCGCCATACTCGTCCTGCGCATCCATGAACTCTTCTTCGCTGAGCAGCTGATGCTGCTTCATGGGCGTAAGACCGGGTTCAACCACAACGAAGTTTTCGAAGTAGAGAATACGCTCCAGATCCTTCAGTGGCATATCAACCAGCAGGCCGATACGGCTTGGAAGAGATTTCAGGAACCAGATATGAGCAACCGGGCTGGCCAGCTCGATATGGCCCATACGTTCGCGGCGTACCTTGGAAAGCGTAACTTCAACACCACACTTCTCACAGATAATACCACGGTATTTCATGCGCTTGTACTTACCGCACAGGCATTCATAGTCCTTGATAGGCCCAAAAATGCGCGCACAGAACAAACCATCGCGCTCAGGCTTGAAAGTACGATAGTTGATGGTTTCAGGCTTCTTGATTTCGCCAAATGACCATGACCGGATACGCTCAGGGCTCGCAATGGAAATGCGGATCTGATCAAAAGTCTGTGGACCAGAAGTCTGACCGAAAAGATTCATCAACTCGTTGGACATCGGTGTCTCCCGACTAAATTCTATTCTCTAACCTTTAACGTCGATAACAGGGGCCCGAAGGCCCCCGCCATCAAGCATCGCTTTGCGTCAGTTCCACATTCAGACCAAGGGAACGAAGCTCCTTGACCAAAACGTTAAAGGACTCAGGAATACCTGCCTCGAAGTTCTCGTCACCCTTGACAATCGCTTCATAGACCTTGGTACGACCAGATACGTCATCTGACTTAACGGTCAACATTTCCTGCAGGGTATAAGCAGCACCATAAGCTTCAAGTGCCCAGACCTCCATCTCCCCGAAACGCTGTCCACCGAACTGGGCTTTACCCCCCAGAGGCTGCTGCGTAACAAGCGAGTATGGACCGATTGAACGGGCGTGGATCTTGTCATCAACCAGGTGATGAAGCTTGAGCATATAGATGTAGCCAACCGTAACGTTACGATCGAACTGCTCACCTGTACGTCCATCGATCAGACGAACCTGACCGGAACTGTCCAGGCCAGCCTTGTTGAGCATATCAACAACGTCTTTTTCCTTGGCACCATCGAAAACAGGTGTCGCAATCGGCACACCGTTTCTCAGGTTATGACCCAGCTCATCCAGAGCAGACTCTTCCATGTTGACGATGTCTTCGTTGTAGACTTCCTCACCATAGACATCGAGCAGCTTGGACTTCAGATTGTCGTAGTTCCCGGTACGACGGGATTCCACAACGATGTCACCGATCTGGTGACCCAGACCACGACAGGCCCAACCCAGATGGGTTTCAAGGATCTGACCCACGTTCATACGTGAAGGCACACCAAGCGGGTTCAGAACGATATCAACCGGTGTACCGTCTTCGGTATAAGGCATGTCTTCAACCGGCATAATGCGGGAGATAACACCCTTGTTCCCGTGACGACCAGCCATTTTATCACCAGGCTGAAGCTTGCGCTTCACAGCAACGAAGACTTTGACCATCTTCATCACACCAGGCAACAGCTCATCACCGCGCTGCAGTTTTTCGACCTTGTCTTCAAAACGCTTGGTCAGCTCAACAATCGAATCTTCAAACTGCTTGTTCAGGGCTTCAATACCAGCCTGGGCAGTATCATCTTCGACCGAGATCTGACGCCACTGACCCTGGGTATAATCCCCCAGAAGTGCGGCGTCGATCTTGCCACCAGTCGGCATTCCTTTTGGACCGCTTACCACGACATGACCTTCAAGAACCTCTTTCAGGCGGTCATAGAAGCTGCGCTCGAGAATGCCACGCTCATCATCGCGGTCTTTTGCAAGATGTTCGATTTCAAGACGTTCAATCGCCAGCTCACGTTCATCTTTCTCAACGCCACGGCGCGAGAAGACACGAACGTCAACAACGGTCCCAACACCCCCAGGTGGAACGCGCAGGGAAGTATCGCGCACGTCAGAAGCTTTCTCACCAAAGATCGCACGAAGAAGTTTTTCTTCTGGCGTCATTGGAGACTCACCCTTTGGCGTTACCTTACCGACAAGAATGTCGCCAGGGTTAACTTCCGCCCCGATGTAGACCATACCGGCTTCATCAAGGTTACGAAGGGCGTCTTCACCAACGTTTGGAATATCACGGGTGATCTCTTCCTGGCCAAGCTTGGTATCACGGGCCATGACTTCGTATTCCTCGATATGAATCGAGGTGAAGACGTCATCGCGCACGATACGCTCGGAAATCAGGATGGAATCCTCATAGTTGTAACCATTCCATGGCATAAAGGCCACGAGCACGTTACGACCAAGAGCCAGCTCACCCATATCAGTGGATGGACCGTCCGCCATGATATCCCCACGGTCAACCAGATCGCCAACTTTCACAAGCGGCCGCTGGTTGATACAGGTATTCTGGTTAGAACGCTGGAACTTCTGCAGATTGTAGATATCGACAGCCCCCTCGCCCATTGTCATGTCGTCACGGACACGAACAACGATACGGGTAGCATCGACCTGATCCACAATACCACCGCGACGGGCCGTAATGGCCACACCGGAATCCTGGGCCACACGTGGCTCCATTCCGGTTCCCACGAAAGGAGCCTCGGCTTTCAGCAAAGGAACAGCCTGACGCTGCATGTTTGATCCCATAAGTGCGCGGTTCGCGTCATCGTTCTCAAGGAACGGGATCAGGGCCGCAGCAACAGATACCAGCTGCTTTGGCGACACATCAATCAGGTTGATTTCTTCACTACGCGTTACAAAGTAGTCTCCGTTCTTACGGCAGGAGATCAGCTCGTCAACGAAAGTATTGTTTTCATTCAGCGCAGCGTTGGCTTCCGCAATCGTGTAACGGCCCTCTTCCATCGCACTCAGATAGACAACCTCGTCAGTCACGACGCCGTCTTTCACTTTGCGGTAGGGGCTTTCGATAAAGCCGTAAGGGTTCACACGAGCGTAGGTCGCCAGTGAGTTGATCAGACCAATGTTCGGACCTTCCGGTGTTTCAATCGGACAGATACGACCATAGTGTGTGGCATGAACGTCACGAACTTCAAAGCCGGCACGCTCACGGGTCAGACCACCTGGGCCCAAGGCAGAAAGACGACGCTTGTGCGTAATTTCTGACAGCGGGTTGGTCTGATCCATAAACTGAGACAGCTGGGAAGATCCGAAGAATTCACGCACAGCTGCGGCAACCGGCTTCGCGTTGATCAGATCGTGCGGCATAACCGTGTCGATCTCGACAGAGCTCATACGCTCCTTGATCGCACGTTCCATACGCAACAGTCCAACGCGGAATTGGTTTTCCATCAACTCGCCAACAGAACGGACACGACGGTTACCAAGGTGATCGATATCATCGATCTCGCCTTTGCCGTCTTTCAGTTCACAAAGAATCTTCACAATCTTGAGAATATCTTCGCGGCGCAGAGTACGCTGCTGATCGTCTGTTTCGAAATCCAGACGGGCGTTCATCTTCACACGGCCAACGGATGACAGGTCATAACGCTCGCCATCAAAGAAGAGGCCGTTAAACATGTTTTCGGCAGCTTCAAGGGTTGGCGGTTCGCCAGGACGCATCACACGATAGATATCAATCAAGGCATCTTCGCGGGTCGCGTTTTTGTCGATTGAAAGTGTGTTGCGGATATAAGGCCCAACATTGACGTAATCAATGCCGAGAATGGCAATGTCAGACATGCCGGTCGCAACCAGGCTTGCCAGAAGCTCTTCGGTGATTTCTTCACCGGCTTCACAGATCACTTCACCATTGTCCATGTTGATGTGATCGTTGGCAATGTAGGCGCCGATCAGGTCGTCTTCAGGTACAAAGATCTCGCTCAGACCATCGTCAACCAGTTTGCGGATCTGACGTGGTGTCAGCTTGGTACCGGTTTCGGCAACGACTTTACCACTAACCGCATCGACAAGATCACTTGTCAGCTTCACACCCTTGAGGGCATCAGCATCAAAAGGCTTTTTCCAGCCTTTTGGCGTCTTGGAATAGACAACAGTGCTGTAGAAGTAGTTCAGCAGGTCCTCAGGGGACATGCCTGTAGCTTCCTGTGGTGCAAGCACCTGGCCAGCTTCGGCCAGTTCTGCACGGCGCTGTACTGTCTCTTCATTATCAAGAGCAAGCAACAGAGTTGTCGCAGGCAGTTTACGGCGACGGTCAATACGCACATACGCCATATCCTTGGCATCAAACTCGAAGTCGAGCCAGGAACCGCGATAAGGGATAACACGCGCAGCAAACAGAAACTTGCCAGAAGAATGGGTTTTCCCGCGGTCGTGATCAAAGAACACGCCGGGGCTACGGTGCATCTGGGAAACGATCACACGCTCTGTGCCGTTTACAACAAAGGTGCCGTGGCGCGTCATCATAGGCAGATCGCCCATGTATACGTCCTGCTCCTTGATGTCGCGAATAGAACGCGCACCAGTGTCTTCGTCTACGTCCCACACCACAAGTCGTAGTGTTACCTTGAGCGGTGCTGCAAAGGTAATGCCGCGTTGCTGGCACTCCTCGACATCGAATTTAGGTTGTTCCAGTTCATAGCGCAGAAACTGAAGTTCTGCCTTGTCAGCAAAGTCCTTGATCGAAAAAATCGATTCAAATACTTCCTGCAGGCCTGTCTTTTTGCGCTCAGAAGCCGGAACGCCTACCTGGAGGAACTGATCGTAAGAAGCTTTCTGGACTTCGATCAGGTTAGGCATAGTGCTCACTTCCGTGATACGCCCGAAGTCCTTGCGAATGCGCTTGCGACCCGTAAACGATCTCGCCATGTCAGTAACGTCCTCGTCCCATTGGGTGTTGACGAAAGGGAATGCCCCAGACGCCAAATAAATATCTAAAAAATTTCTTGGCTCTCGCCCCGAAACGGGACAATCACCAAGTCAGGAGGTGAAATTCACACCCTACCCCCGAAAGGCGCAGAAAACCGGCGCGGCAAACAGCGTAAGCTGCTTACCGGCCGGGTTTTCTGAAACTGTAGTGACACAGAACTCAAGATTACTTGAGTTCAACAGTTGCGCCAGCTTCTACCAGTTTAGCTTTAATTGCTTCAGCTTCGTCTTTGGAAACGCCGGCTTTAACAGTGCCAGGTGTACCTTCAACCAAGTCTTTAGCTTCTTTCAGGCCGAGACCTGTAATAGCGCGCACTTCTTTAATGACGTTGATTTTCTTCTCGCCAGCAGCGGTCAGAACTACGTCAAACTCAGTCTGTGCTTCAGCAGCAGGACCGGCATCGCCAGCAACAGCAGCAACAGCTACAGGAGCAGCGGCGGAAACGCCCCAATGCTCTTCGAGTTTTTTAGAAAGTTCGGCAGCTTCAAGAACAGTCAGCTTGGACAGTTCTTCAACCAATTTATCAAGATCAGCCATTGTATTTTCCTCTAAGGCTTGAACAAAGAATATTTAACAAAACCGTTAAGCAGCTTTGCCTTGAGACGCGTAGGCACCAAATACGCGGGCCAGCTGGGCAGCAGGAGCTTGCGTAACACCAGCAACTTTCGTTGCAGGCGCCTGCAAGAGGCCAACCAGTTTACCGCGCAGTTCGTCGAGGGACGGCAGGCTGGCAAGAGCCTTGACGCCAGCAGCATCAAGAATCGTGTCACCCATTGCACCGCCGACGATAGTCAGCTTCTCGTTCTTCTTGGCGAACTCGACGCAGACTTTGGCCGCCGCAATCGGATCTACAGACGTAGCAATCGCTGTAGGTCCGGCAAACATTGGCCGCAGTGCCTCAAATTTCGTGCCTTCAAGAGCAATCTTCGCCAGCCGGTTTTTCGCAACTTTATAGCTAGCGCCACTGTCCCTTGCGCCGGAACGCAATTCGGAAACTTCGGAGACTGTCAGACCTGACTGCTGAGTAACAACAACCAGACCGGAGTCGACGAAGACTTCCTTAAGGAAAGCAACGAGCTCTTCTTTCTGTGTACGATCCACGGTAGCTCCGCTCGTTATGACCCTGACCAAAACAGCAAGGGTCGATTTGCACGAGAACCCCTCCATCACCAGAGAGATTCGGTTCGCCTGTCCTGGAAGTTCAAGCCTTACATAACCGGAGGACCCGGCATGCATTAACTCGCTTCCCGTCTATTGCAGGCCCCTAAAGGACTTAAGTTCCGAGCAGGAACACCTACAGTCATGGACAGGTCGCAACAGAACTCAAAAAATTCTGTTGCAGGAACAGCGGAAGAACGTCTTCTCCCGCTGAGTGATGCCCTAATACACCAAAAATTTCCCTACGTACAGAGATTACTCTGCAGCAATAGAAGAAATTTCCAGTTTAACGCCAGGTCCCATCGTGGATGAGAGCGCAATGCGTTTAAGATATGTACCTTTAGCGCCGGTTGGGCGGGCCTTGTTGATCGCATCCACGAAAGCGCGGACGTTCTCAATCAGTTGACCTTCATCGAAGCTCAACTTGCCGATACCAGCGTGAACAATACCGGCCTTCTCGGCGCGGAATTCAACCTGACCAGCCTTAACCGCCTCGACAGCACCTTTAACATCAGCAGTAACCGTGCCGAGTTTCGGGTTTGGCATCAGACCACGTGGGCCCAGAACCTTACCGAGACGACCAACGATTGCCATCATGTCCGGTGTTGCAATAACACGGTCAAAATTCATTTCGCCGCCCTGGATCTTTTCCATAAGATCTTCAGCGCCAACGATTTCTGCACCAGCAGCCAGAGCTTCTTCAGCTTTGGCATCACGGGCGAAAACAGCAACACGAACGCTTTTGCCTGTGCCATGCGGCAGGGCAACAACACCACGAACGTTCTGGTCTGCATGACGCGGGTCGACACCCAGGTTCAGCGCAACTTCCAGAGTTTCGTCAAATTTTGTTTTAGCGCGCTCTTTGATGAGCTTTACAGCTTCTTCCAGTCCGAAAAGCTTGTCGCGATCGAGACCTTCGTAAGCATTGACAATACGTTTACCTTTTTTAGCCATGGTCTTAGCCCTTCACTTCCAGGCCCATGGAGCGTGCAGTACCCATAATGATATGGCTTGCAGCATCCAGGTCGTTAGCATTCAGGTCAGCCATTTTGGTCTGTGCGATTTCACGGACCTGGTCCATGGAAACAGAACCAACAAAGCCCTTGCCTGGCGTCTGGCTACCCTTGGGCAGACCAGCAGCTTTTTTCAGGAAAAAGCTGGCAGGAGGCGTTTTGGTGACAAAAGTGAATGAGCGGTCACTGTAAGCAGTGATCACAACTGGAGTAGGTGTGCCTTTTTCCACGTCACCTGTAGCAGCATTGAATGCCTTACAGAATTCCATGATATTCAGACCACGCTGACCAAGCGCTGGACCTACTGGCGGTGATGGGTTAGCAGCACCGGCAGGGATCTCAAGCTTGATATAGCCTGCGATTTTCTTTGCCATTGATTTACCCTCTTTTCAATTGGGTGCGCGGTATGGCTATGGCGGGCCCACCGCACGAGAACGGCCGCTGATGCGGCCGCTTAACGAAAAAACGAAAAGTACCTTACTGTTTTTCGACCTGGTTGTACTCCAGCTCGACCGGCGTGGAACGACCAAAAATCGAAACAGCAACCTTGAGGCGGGCCTTTTCTTCATCGACATCTTCTACGACACCGTTGAAAGAGGCAAAAGGACCATCGCTGACGCGAACAGTCTCGCCAACCTCGAAAGTAACGGACGGACGCGGACGATCAACACCTTCCTGAACCTGCTGCAGCATCTGCTGCGCTTCGCGTTCAGAGATAGGCAACGGCCGGCCCTTGCTGCCGAGAAAACCGGTAACCTTTGGTGTATCTTTCACCAGGTGCCAGCTCTCGTCGGTCAGATGCATCTTGACCATAACATAGCCCGGGAAGAACTTGCGCTCACCAGCCACTTTCTGGCCACGGCGCATCTCAACGACCTCTTCAGTCGGAACAAGAACTTCCTCGAAACTTTCTTCCATATGCTTTTTGGCTGCCTGCTCACGAATAGCCTCGGCAACCTTTTTTTCAAATCCGGAATAAACGTGGATTACGTACCAGCGCGCAGCCATCAGCTTATCCTCCCAGACCCAAAACGAGTTTAACACCCTGATTCAAAAGCAGATCGACCAGAAAAAAGAAGGTCGCTGTCAGGGTAACCATGACAAATACCAGACCAGTGGTAACCATGGTTTCTTTCCGCGTCGGCCAAGTCACTTTACTCAGTTCCTGGCGGAACTCTTTCACGAACTGACCGGGATTGGTCTTTGCCATTCCTAAAACGCCTTTAAACTTGGCACCCTCTCCAAGGAGGATGAAACGTTACAAATACGATAGTCATACACCGCAAAGATTAAGTGCGGGTATCCGCAACTACAAGCCCAATCTGAATGGACTTGATGGCAGGAGAGGAGGGACTCGAACCCACAACCCCCGGTTTTGGAGACCGGTGCTCTACCAATTGAGCTACTCTCCTACAGGATCAGATCGTCGCCAGTGAATCCGGCCCTACCGAGCTGATCACGTTGACGACGGGGGGTTCTTTAGCAGGACACCCCGTCGCTATCAACGTTTTTTTTATATTATTTCGAGATACCGGAAACGACACCCGCACCAACGGTACGGCCACCTTCACGGATCGCGAAACGAAGACCATCGG
>NZ_JAPWGY010000018.1 GCF_027214005.1 Kiloniella laminariae | reverse complement strand
CTTCCAGGACCCATAGACATTTATGTCTATGCTCGATAGCAACATGACCAACATAGACAAAAATATCTATGCTGCAGAAATACATCCAAGGAAGATTACAGGTAAAAAGCACATGAGTTACCCTGGCGGTAAAGGTGGTGCAGGTGTCTATCAAAAGATCATCAATATAATGCCACCACACAAAACCTACATAGAGGGCTTTCTTGTGACCCAACGACCGTCAATTCTGTGACCGAAAAAAAATAATATTTTTCTTTCGACTTGCTTGATTATTTCAAAAAATGGCGCATGTGAATTTTATCACTATTATCAACAGCATAAATTTTGAGGAAAACATGTTTGATTTTGAAATATTCGAAGACGGCGATTACCGAGATAAATATGGTAATAAAATCAGATTACCCTTTATCCCAAGATCCGGCGACTTTATCAGGGTAGGGTATGAAGAAAATACAATTGAAATGGCTGAGGTTTTGGCAGTTATTTTACAAACTGATATTTATAAAGGGGAACAAAATTCACCACATAAAATATTAGTCAAATGCTTACCTGATCGGCTCAATGAAATCAGCCCACATATTTCCAAAAGAGCATACATATATGAAAATATAGAAGAAAAATTTAAGGGAATAAGTGCTAAAGAATTTGAAGCTATCTACAAAAAATTGGAACAATCAATATCAAAAAACCAAATCGAAAATCTATATGGCCATGGCAACGAAATTTATAACCTTGGGAAAAACAAGGTTGAGGGAACAGCTCTATTAAACCTTGCTAGTGATTTGATCAATCAAACATTAGGATACTACAGGAACAGTCCATTAAATTCAGGGTGGTCTGGCATAGGGAACTGGATTAGCTAAATATAAAAATTAGAGGGTGGAACAAAATAATTTCACCCTCTAATCCCATATCAACCCAGCGCTCTCTTGTTAAAATCGTTCGATGGTGAAATTTCAATATCGTCAATTAATGACAAAATAATTTTCTGTGTTTCAATTCTGGTTTTTCTTGTGTTTAAAAAATCCGAAAATGCTTTGAGCAGAATTTTAAAACAGCGTTCCTCCGTCTGAAAGAGAAGCAATTGACGATTATCTGGATCAATATCAGGAGCCTCGCCAATTTTATTAACAAGCAAAGTCATTGAATTAAGAACTGTATTCCGGTCAAATCCCTCACGTAAAAGCCCATCAATACTTGACCATAAAACATCTGAACAACGGTGCTCAAAATCGAACCTCGTGTTAGTAGAAAAATCGTGATTATCCATACCAGACAATCTATTTTTAATGTGCTGAAGCTCTTTATTGCTACAGCTATCGCTTAATAAAAATCTCATTATCAAATCCCAAATAAAATCATCTACGAGTTAAAATTATCGCGTTGCAAAATACCAAAAACAGAGCGATGCAACTGCAATTCTCCCTGACGGGCTTTAGAAATCATTCCACGGAAAAATCCGCCGGGGTTCAAAACAGGATTAACAGGGTTGTGTTGATTGGAATCAGCGATCAAGACACAAACAGCCGCAGAAAAACGGCCCATAATTGAACATGCTTCCGTCCAGGCTGAACGGTTAATACCCAAGCTGTGGCACATTAATTCAGCGGCTGTAACTAAATCGGCTGGCAAAAGTGCGCGATCATGTAACGGGATATGCTCCCTAAATTCAGGAGATGCCGCATTTAGCAAGAGTTTAACATTCAAATGCTCTATACCTGTTGAAGTATTATCTACAACAGTCTGGTTATTTGTCTTGCTGGCCTCAGATTTTTCAACATGCTTTTTTGGAAAGCAATTCGCGGTGTCTGCGCAAGCAGACAGATTACCGCGAGGGTGTGCCGCTTCGGCACTCCTTTTATCCACATCCTGATTACATGTATCTTCTTTAGAAGAATATGGTTTGGTTGTAGTGTAATAGTGTCGGACATTTATGTCGTCCGTGGCGGACATATTAACAGCTTTTGAACAAGAAGACTGTTGTTCCTGGGCCTTGAAATATTGATCAACTTCAAGCTCAAGAGAGGTTAAAAAATCTATCTGGGCCTGAAGATCTTCTATCCGGCTTGTTGGTCTTATTGGCGGTAGCTCCTGAATTTCATCAAGAGATAATTCCGCTGCGCAAAACTTTACCCTGACACGCCTTTTTTGTGCCGATAATTTCCGCTTAAGAATGTCAAATTGTACTGTTTCAGCTTTTTGGTTTGCCAAGTGGTTTTCAAGATCTTCATACAGCTTGGCCAATGGCGAAAGATCAACTCCATAGGCATATTGAATAAAGCCCCTACCGTCCCTCTTGCCGTATCTCTTATGATTTCCTGAATCTGACCAATCTATCAATCCACGGTCATGTAAATCGTTTTCCCAACGCCGAATTGTCCTTTGATCAACGCCGAACTCTTTGGCCAGACCAAAAACCGACTGCCATGCGACCGGGGGATGGTAAGCATCCAAATGCCAATCTTTGTCAGAGGTGAACTTGATCAGGTGGGTCAAATACCTAATGTGCTGAGGCTTAAGACCGTAAGAAATCCCTACATTGTCCAGCAGGTGCAGCAATCTGAAGCGGTCAACCTCTTCTGGTAGTGTTGTCCAGGATTGCAATGCGGAATAGTTATTTCCTTTGGCCGTAAAGGGCCGAGAACCTAAATTCATCATCAAAAATTACAGCGGAAAACCCGAAAAAAAGCTGCAAAAATCCACTGCGTAAATTCGCAAAAAACTTGACAGTAGACTTAAGAGAGGTAAAATAGCGCTAGATAACGATACATATGTTTTTTGTTTTACCCCCAAAAACACGTAGTTCCCGCTACGTGTTTTTTGCTTTTTATTGAACTCTCAAATGCTGCCCCCTCTCTGTTTAACTCTGTTTAACTCTGTTTAACTCTGTTTATTTTTTATCCTAAAATGTAACAACCTACAAATGATTTTAGGATAAATTTTCGCTTTGATCCGCTAAACTCATTGAAGAATCGGTATTATGAGCGCGGTCGAGATATTCTAGCCGCTCAATGATGAATTGTGGACGAGAAATTTTTTTTCCCTCGGATTCCCAAGCATTCTCTTGAACTTTTCCACGCAATCGAAGGTATCGCCCCTTTTTGAGAGTACCTTTTGCGATCATATCCGATATATGAGGAGCAAAAGAAAGAGCAGAAAACCAGTGTTCGCGCTCAATCATCTCGTTGTTTTCGCGCCAGCTCTCCCGCGAACAAACCCGAAGCGTTGACAACATTCTGTTCCCCTTAGCCTCTGATACAGCGTGATAGAGGAAGCCAATGTATTCGAATTTCATTTCCTGGAGCATATCAATTCCCCGCCTGAAGTCTTAAATAAACGGAATATACTTTTTCTGCGTAATCGTTCTTTTTTGAACGAGGCCCGTTTGGGCCTCTGTGATATTGGCCAACGGCTAACCAGCTTTGGCCAACACTGGAAATCTCATAGGCAAGTATGTAGGCCCCTGTTTTAACGCACAGACAAGCATCATCGAGTAAAGCTTGTCTGGTTATCCCATAATCGGACAGATGCCTTATCCAGAAGCTGTTTACCTGCATTAGACAAACATCCTCAGAGCCATTTGTATTGCTGTTGATTGCTTGGTTGTTCCAAGACGATTCAACATAGGCAATTGCTTTAAGCAAATCCGGGTTGACCGAATATTCCTTGCCAGCCTCAGCATAACAAAAAGCCTGTGCGTTTGTTGTCATGGCCAACATGAGGATCAAAGAGAACAGCATTTTTTTCATAGCCGAACCTCAAGTTTTAATTCTGTTTTTACGAGGAACACGCCGACGATATTTTGACAATTGATCCCAAAACGCAGACTTGCAATATATCGGCCTGATAAAGTGGCGATTGGCTAATACAATGTGGTGGCCAAAGGGTATCACGCCCCAATCAGAAGGTTTAATTAACTGTTCACGCTGCTCTGATTTTGTGTTGCTGCCAAACAGGTTAAAGCCCTGTTTGGTTTCTGACTTCTTCTGAACTGCTCTTTCCCCGACAATCGCAGAGAGCATTTTCTGAGTTTCATGGTTGGGAAGGCCAAAAACAACAAAATACTCATAGTTATCAAGCAAGTTGTGAGAGACTCTATCATATCGCTCTTTGATCTGTTCAAGGCTCTGAACAATCGTCATTACCCCAACACCCGCACCCGCGCCCTTGGTAAAGAGTGACGGAAGTTGGCCGATAAAGGGAAGATCTCTAAATTCATCGATCAAAATAAGAATAGGGTATTCACCCTCCTTGCGACCATTCCCCAACGTCCAGGCAACAAGGCTATCAATAAAGAGGCTTGTTATTCCACCGAATGCGGCAGCGTCTTCTTGGGGGAAATCAATATAAACTGTTGCGGGTCTGCTACGTAAATCTGCAAATTGAAAGCTATCTTTCGCAAGAGCGTTACGGCTTGATTCGCTCGCAAAATATTGGAATTTAGTCTCAAGCGTGGAGATATGACTACTACGCTCACCGCCAGCGTGCATTTGGCCGAAAGCCATAACTGTTTCAATAATATAACGGGGATAATTGTTATTTATCGCTGTCTCGGCAATCTGTGCCATTTTCAATGTGAACGGGTCTGTATTCTCCTCCTTATCCTCAGACTCTTTGACTATTGGTAAATCTGTAAATAGTGAACGTACATTTTTTATGTGTCCGTCGCGGTTTTCCCGCAGAGCTTCACACATTTCAAAAAGAATAAAGGCACCTGTGTTTAGCCGCGCCTTGTCGTCCCAAGTAGGATCTTTGACGCTTGGGTTTGGTGGCACAATAACACCAGCAAAACGTAGGGCTTGGCGCTCCCGCTCAATAGGATCTTTCTTGATTGATCGCAAAGAAAGAAAATTCCAACCATCCTTTGTATTTGGATCAGCCCAATTAATGGAAAAGGTGTCACCCATTTGCGAGCGATGATCCTCGGTTAAAACTTTAATCTCAGACTTAGGATCAATGGCAATAATAGAGCCAGGGTAATCAAGAACCGTTGAAATAGCCTGTCTGGTTTTACCCGCTCGTGTCGGTGCAATAACACAAACATGTCTGGTTTCGCTTGGCTTCAAAACCACGCCCTCATGAACACCGAGAACAGGGCCTAGATCCCCATGTAATCCCATGCGTTCCACCTCAGAACGGTTGGCAAATCTGGAATCATTTTGGTTTTTGAGAAGGGAAGAAATTATTGGTCCAAGAACGGTGAGTAAGATGATCGGCCAAAGAATAAATATCGTACCTGTAACAGCAGCCGAAATATGCAGTGCTGACCAGTCAGTAGATCCACCCGTTTTTTGGACATAGCTGAAGAAATCTGACAGGTAAGCAAAGGTCTTTACAATATGATTAAAGTATATGTCTGATGAAACAGTCTTGGGAGCCAAAAACCATAAAGTCAGAGAAAACAGACACGAAACGCTTGTTAAAAAAACAAGCTGGCGGGTTGGAAATTTTGACCCGTATTTAAAGGGTAAACTTGTCATGCTGATAACTTGTTCTGTTTGAAGTAATCAATCGATTTTAAAGCTGATAACTGAGTGTCCGTAAGGCTGTCTAAACGCCCGTCATATTTGTATAAAATTGATTTAACCCTGTTTAGGGGAGTCGAAAGATTGACTTCTCTAAGGATAGTAGAAAGGTCGTCATTGGAAACCAAAATGCCCTTTTCAAGCAGAAGATCAGCAATTTCTGATTGTTCAATGAGGGGGTTTTCAAACACAATTGCGGCTATAATTTTGGTTTTTCTCGCTGCACTGACATAGACGTCAGTAACCACACGGTCATAGTTCGGCAAACGTTCAATCTGAATAATCAAATCAATATTTTGGCGGAACACGGTATCCGCAACATCACCCGCGATACCCGCAAGTGTGACATTCGTTTTCAAGGCACTAAATGCAAGTTCCGGGCTGTCGGCGTGTAAAGTTGTCAAGGTTCCGCCGTGACCCATGTTCAAGATCCGCGATAGAAGATAGGTATTCTGGTCTGACAGCTCGCCTATCAAGGTTCTATCTGGCCTTAACCTCTGAACAGCACGTAAGACCTGGATATAATCAATGTCTTCTGAGGTAGCCAAGCGATCAATAATAAACTGGACCTTATCCGGTACATGGTTCAAATCAAGCTCTGGCGTATCCTCGATTGAAATGACCCGCTCACTCTCTGGTAACAGTTCGACAATGGCATTTGTGAGAGTGGTTTTCCCCGAAAACATCCCACCGGATACAATGATATTCCACTTCCCGGAAATTGCTTCATGCACAAGAGCTTTGTGGCGATCAGAGAGCCTGTAATCAGATAGATTATAAGCTCTAGGACGCCAAACCCTGATAGATACCGCCAGCCCTGTCGCAATCGAATTACCAAGGCACAACTGAAGTCTATGACCACCGGGTAGCCATGCCGCAAGGTATGGCGTTTTATCAAAATCTTTAATGTCACGGCGGTTTGATAAAATTCGGCCTATCCTCTGGAACAGCTCAAGCGATAATCCGTCGTCATGGATCTCTTTCTTGCCCTGACCGGGAATTTCGAGCCAGACACGCCCCGGCTCGTTAACCGTGACCTCAACAGCACTATAATCTGTAATATAAGGTCTAAGCGTTGATAAAAGATCGTCTAAAAAATCAGTTGAATCAAAATTTGACATTATTGCCTCGAAAAAGAACAGGGCGCGACTTATCGCGCCCTGCAAGATAAAATTACCAACCCTCAGCCTGATTCCAGGAGTAGACAGCCCCAGCTGTGTACGTAGTGGGGCAAGGACCTGTATTTGAGGGCACAGATTGCCTTGCTAACCACAGCTGGCTATAACAGGTGTAACCATTGTTCTTGGTTGAGGTCTGGGTGATAGACTCCCCGTCTTCACGCTGTAGTACCCGGATGCCTTGAAATGTAGCGCTACGGGTGTAACGGCGGAATTGGTCACGGCAGGGGTTCTCATTTTCCTTGCCACAGCCTGTAGGGCTGGTCTGGTGCCATTCAATCCCTCCTTGTATAAGTCCACTATCTGTTAAGAGTTTCCAGACAGGTTGCTGAATAATCGTACCGCAAGAGTTTACGGGTCCGACTGTTTGACCTGGCCCGATTGGACGATTGAAATATGTCTGATCTGGACGTAGGTATACTTCAGCTTCAATTGTTTCTGTGGTTTTCTCACAACCCTGATATGTAACAGTTGAAGGTACTTCATCAATGCGCTCAAGATCATAAGGCGTTGCAATTGCTTCACTTGAAACAGAGCTTGGCTTACGCACGATCTCGGCGTTATAGGCCGTAATAAAGGTTTCTGTTTCAGGCAATGACTGAAGCATAACGTCGTTATTGACCCAGCCAGTTACCCGTGTTTGATGTGCAAAGAAAGTATCATCATCCTTGACACAATCGGTCACGTAAACGGGTGATCCCTCTTTCTCATAGTACCATTTTCTGGTTCCAAATGTTCTTTGTGCCGGGAAATCATCAACAAATGAAGCCTCACATGAAGCTGTTGTATTTTTTAGACCGTATGCCGTTGTTACCAATGGTGAACAAGTCGCATCAATGTACACTTTCTGATTATCAGCATTAATGTAGGAAGTTCGAGACTGTGCATAAACTTCGCTCTTGGTCCAATCAACAACATCACTACAAACGGATGTGTCTTCAAAATGCGCCCATGTCACACCCGTATCAATACAGGTTCCAGATAACTGCTGAACATTTTTATACATCCAAGATATTTGGCCACGCTCGAAAGTCTGGTTAGTGTCATTTCTTGGATTACATACAGACGTATTCAGAACCGTAGTCTCAACTGGAATCAACGTTGACGGCTGACAAGAGCTTAACTCGACCCTCTGGCCAGTGCGATTATTGTAAAATAATCGGACCTCTTTAGTTGCTGTCATAGCTTGGTTGTCTGTTTGCCAACCACAAGAAGCTGCGTCTTCTTCGACCAAAAAAACAAGGTCTGGATCTGGTTTACAGTCCTGAGATATGTAGCTTGTTGAAAGGTCCTGGCCAACATAAAACTCACGGTATTGAGCCGTTGCTTTACGGTTAGGCAAATCAACAGTATCACCACAAATTGCATAGTCTTTCTGAATTGGATAGCTCGTCAATGTATCTTGACAGTCGTTCTGTGGTGAGCCGTCTATCAGAGTTTGCTCCTGAAGAATCACTTTCCCCTGTGCCGTGTCTATGCGAGGGGAACACCCTGCCGATGAAGTTGAATACACCGGGTCCTTCTCTTTTACTTCGGGCTGCACAGGGTCAGTTTTATAGTTTGAGGCAATATCATTATCGGGCTTGCTTCCCCCTGCTGCGGGTGGTGCAGCAGAGGCCGTATTTTTAGAACCGGTATCTTCTTCGGCTGGTTTTTCTTCTGCCGGAGAAGGATTGTCCTCCAAAAGCTCAAGAATAGTTTCTATGAGAGCATCCTGATCACCTTTAGCGTCAACGGCCTTATCTGCCGATGTACTGCTAAGGTCACTTTCGAGCGGTTCGTTAAGAAGTTTTTTCTTCTCGGTTTCGGTATTTGTTACAGTCGTCCATCGAATTTTTAGCTGTTGATCAGCTCCTTGACGGGTCGGGATTGAATTACCATTGATTTCAATCGAAGAAAGATTTTTTCCGCTCAACCGCGGATCATCCTTCAAGGAAGATATAGCCGCTGATACCTTCGCAGGTTTGTCAGTGATTGTAGATCCCTTCATCAACAGCTTTGTGATCGCAAGCGGCTTTGTCTGCTCCCCCAGTGATACAGTTTTTGAAGTGGTATCAACAGGGGCCGAAAAGGTCGTTGACTCTGTATAGGTTTCTGGTGGTGTTGGGGGAGTTTGTGCCAAGGCAATACTCCCAATAGCAACCGAACATAAAGCTGTTGTGTAAAATAATTTTTTCATAATTTATCCCTTTAAAGGCTCAGGTCTTCTAATATAAAGATCTCTTAATAACTGGATGCCGACGCGCTCCCCTCCACTGATTGTTATGATTGGTGCTAAATCTATATTTTCCTCGATCATACTGGCCGTAATTTTTCCTAGCTGATCCGAAAGTGCTTCACTTGAGTTTTCAACGGCACCATCACCATCATCAAACTTTGATGTTCCGTATGAGGCGAGGGCTGAAATACCTGCTGTTACAAATGCCGAGCCGTATTTCTCCCATGCTCTATTATCTACTTCGCCCACAAGTCCAACACGACCCATAGCGTCAGTTGCATAGGCAAAACATTCATCAGAATTGTAAACATGTGCACCGTCGGCCAAGCGAATGATCCGAAAAAAACAAATGTTCAGGCGGTCATCACCAACTTTTTCCAAGGGTTCATAACGGCCAACATATGCGTCGCCTTTTTCAAGAATTTTTGTAAGTCCGTCAGTGCCAAATACATCTTCATCGACCCGGACAATAATCAGTCCAGGAAGTGAAGAAACAATCTCTCGATCAAGTACCCCCCAATGCATACGGGTAATTGTGAGTATGTTTGTACGATCAACAGGAAAACTTGTTTCAATGGAAGGCGTTTGTTCTCTTAGATAATCGCTGTCAGTCATTTTGTACTCTTGGGGTACAACAGCGACAAAATCATCCTTTAGCGAAGCAAACGAAGGCCCTGATGCTCGGCGTCTCTCTATCAAGGCATAAGCCTCACGGTAGGCGGCTCCCTCATAGGGTGACGGTTTTGGCGGCTTTGGTGCTGGTGGTAATACTGGCGGCGGCGGTGTTGGCTCTGGCAATGCTGCAACCTCGTACCCTTCACCAGAAACAGATATTTTCTCTATGCCTTTGCTGGTGGCAATCAGGATTGTTGAGTTCAGTTCGCCCGGAGATTGTGGGAGGTATTCGAGCAACAGTGTACAGCTTGATCCTGGGGCAAGTTCCAGAGGACAATCTGAAGAAATTGTAAGATCTTCATTGCCGCTTCTTTCAATGCCGAACATCGAAACCGGGGTCTCACCGATAATCGAAACAGGAATACGTCGGGTTATAAATTCTTCCGCAACAAGAGCGCGGCCCATATCAAAACTAACTGGTACAGAAAGTTTCCCCTCAACAGGTGGTGGCGGGGCCTCTGCTTTCGGTGGAGCCGTATAATAATCTGCTGGTATATCAACGGGCTTTTCTGGGGCAACCGTGTTCTGGCTGTCGTCGTCACAGCCCAACAAAAGAAGACAAAGGGCGAGTAGCGCAATTAACCGTTTGCGGGTCGGATACATACCGTTTTCTCCCCACGACGCAAGGTAATTGGTCCGGTCGTCTCGACGATCAGAAACCGATTATCTTTAGATTTACGAACACGAACAGGTTGATCAATCCCATCAACAACCTCCCATGCGGCTGGCCAACGTTGTGGATCGTTATCCTGCCCCCAATCGAGCCACGTAAATTTATCGTCACGCCATAAATTAACCGGAGCAATTTCCTTGTCTCCGCTCATTTCGAGGTCGTGTTTTATCTTGGTTGGATCAAAGTTTGCTGATCGCGTCCAAGTTGGCGCATCAGCCGGGTTTATGGCCTCGGTTAGTGGTTCTTCCTTTGGAGTATATGATGCAGAGCTTTGGGCTGTTTCCAAAGTATCAAAAGCTGGCTGATCAGAACCAAGACGTAGCCATGTATGAGGCAAGTTAACAGAGTTAAAACTCTCTGAACGCACATAAATAGGGTAAATAATGCGGTCTTGAGTGAGAATTGAGACAAGCGCATCAAATCCGGGGTGTTTTGCCCAAATCCAAAGACAACCTTCATCAGAGGGGCAACGACGACCATCAAAAGCCTCTTGATCCCCAACAGTAAAATCCAGAATTTTTTGACCTGGTGGGAGGGTAATTGTTAAGGGCATGTTCTCCCGGATAATCACCTTGATCGTTTTACCAACAGGATCTTTAACGTGTAATATTCCTGATTCTGGCAGGCTATCATTCCAAATTTCTTGAATAGCACCACCCACAAGCCTTTGATGGTTCATCAAAGGGGGAAATTTACCATCGACCTGATCCTGTATCTGATCCAAATTCGGACCATCGGGATTAGGTAATTGTTTATTCAAAATATCTTGAGAAAAACATGGCGTTCCGAGCAATCCAAAAATTGAAACTGCAAGGACTATTTTTTTAATTTTCATTGGGCAATTCTTTCGGAATATAATTATAGACCTTCAGTCCCAGAGGGTTAAGGGCTGCTTCATCTTGCGGTACAGGTCCAGTGTTACGGGCTGCAACAATGGTCATTAGCCATTGTTGACGCCTGATTTCCTGCATCCCCATGCGGTCGATTGCAGTAAATCGCGCAAAGTATGTATTGGGTTGCTCTGGAGCTTGTGAAATTACTACGTCCTGAATGTCCCTTGTCATGCCTGCGTCGTGATATGTTTTTCGCGGACTATTGGGATTGTTCTTTGGATCAATCATCTTGACATATGTGCCGTTAAACCAAGATGGATCGGTAAATATCTTGATTTTTTCGTCACGTGATTTTGCAGTGGTATGGTCAATTGTTTCACGCCAGACCAAATACTGTTTAAGGCTGTTTACAATAATTTGTTGTTCCGCTGAACGGTCTAGATAACCACGCGACAAGTTCACGTACTGAGACACGCTGTCATCAAAAGTTAAAGCTATTACCTCCGTCTTACCGCCCTCTTTATAAGCAATAATTGATAAGGGCGTTAAAATTCCCGAGTAAGTGAGCAAGAGAAAAATAAAAGCCATCTGAGCTTTATTAGTTCGCATCAACCGTTCATAAGGGTGATGATCAGAGCCGGGTTGCGGCACTGGATTTTCATCCTGCTCTGCTGTTTCTGTATTACGGGAAAACCAGCGCATCAGGTTAATGAACTCATATTAGGGATTTGAATAGGCTCCCCACATGCACAAGGGCTTTCCTTGAAGTCATTCCGACCAAAGCCAATACCCTTTACTGTGCTTTTGGGAGTTACGCACCCTGACAAAATCAATGTTGTCAAAATCAAAATTACTATCTTATGCATCAACTATTCCCCCAGAACTCTGTCTTGAGTTGTAACCGTTGTCCGAAGACTTCTAGTTTCCACTGTCGAAAGAAGTCGGACACCCTGAGCTAACAAAAGCTCTATTGAAGTCAGTTTTGTTAAAATTGCAGCATCAGCTTTAATTTGAACCCGCAACAATTCATCAACCGTTTGCGCCTGATTTGATTCACTAATCAAATCAGTAACGGATTGAGTTGAATCCTTTTGTGTTTGCAAGGCTGTCTGGGATGTCGCCAAAGCCATAATCGTAGCATCCTCATGCAAACCATCACGGCGTTCTCGAACTCTTGTTATATGATCCCGCCCGGAAAGCGGGATACCATCATAAACCTCGCCCTCAGAGGATGGTAAAACCAACCCGCGTACAGTTTCCGCTGACTCGCAAATACTTAGAAAACTAGCCTTGTTTCCATCGGGTATGCGCATATTTCGCAGTTCTGGAATGGCACAGATTGCCGCTTTCTCCGACTGTCGCATTAAAAAATTCGCGGAAAGTGAACCAGACTTTAATTCACCAAGCTTATTCATGGTGTTAAGGGCATATTCCGTCTGCTTAACAAGCTCGTCATATTGTTTTTTCATCTCCGCAAGCTGTTTAATTAATTCGGCTTTATTAAGTTTAGAAACCGCTGTATGAGCAGGATCATGAACCGTTAAGGCCCAAGCGGACCCTGTTGATCCTGCGGTGAAACAGCAAATTCCGATGACAGAAATTCTCTTTGCCAGTTTGTGCCAAAAGTCTTTTTGCAATCTTCCATCCTCTTATTTGGACCAACACCGCCCCGAAACACATTGATATAGTCGCCAAGCGGCTGAAGGTTTGTTTCTAAAAATACTGTTTCTGTTTCTCGTTTAATCATCACGGGCCTAACCGACCCATCGGGTCGCCAACGACCTAATGCAAAATTTTCCTCTGTCTCTGTCATATTGAAAAATACAAGCTCTTCGGACTTGGAAGCTGATCCTGGCCAAAAGTAGAAAGATCCAGCATTTTTAGCCAAAGCTTCGCCGATGGGATTAGCCCACAAGCCTGACACGTCCTGCCAGATTGTCGTGACCGCCCCACGGTTTTTTGCTGCGGTCCTGATTTCCGACATGGCTAATTCAGCAATAGAAGGCTCGGATAGGAGTGTTGACGCTTCATCAATGATAAATTTGTATGGACGACCCAATTTTACATAAGCGTTCTGGAAACGCTTCATCTTGTAGAAGCTAAGTATTCCGGCCAGCTTTGTGTCATCAATCACATTGTCGAGCGCAACAGTTGTGATCCTTGAAATAGCAGGATCAAACGCATCATATTCGCCATTAAAAATATTAGAATATCGGCTATGTTCTGCCCAAGGTTTTAGCGCATCACGCAATGGGCCAGCAGGAACAACCTCCTTAAAAAGATCCCGTAAAATCCTTTTTTTACGGTTGCTATAATTGTAAACGTCAGAAACGACATGGCTTATATTTTGAAGACTTTTATCATCACCAAGGCCGGACATGAGCGAAAGCATTATTTCAGCTAAACGCCGATCATCTTCATCACCAAGATTATCAAAAAAGTTAAGGGGCATATCTGCTCTTTCTGGCCAGAGATATGATCCATTAACAAAAGCAGTCCAAACTCTTAGACCTTGATTTCTGTCAAAGAGAATTGCCGCAAGATCTGGATGTGCAGCCATTGCACCCGATAATAGGAATGACAAGAAAACAGTCTTACCCGAACGGGTTGGCGCAAAATAAACATCATGGGGGCTGCTGTCATCGCCCTCGGTTGGGTGATAGGTCAAGGCATAGGCTGACTGTTGACCCGCAGTCGGCAAGTAACGGATTGGCGAAGGGCCAAACAAAGATCTGGTGTTGCCTGTGGGTGCTGTGGAAAAGGGGGTAAGATCGGCAAGATGCGACGTAAGGTAATCTCTCAACCGGGTGTCAAAGTTAAAGCCAGGAAGGCGAGAACAGTAAATTCTCCAAGCCATATCTTTTTCTCGCACCAGTTTATAACGGTGCTTGGCTAAAGCTTCCTCGATCTTTGATATTGAAACATTAAGATCCGCTTGATTGTCTGCTCTAACAATGATGTGTAGAGAGGCCCTAACAATTGTTTCTTTGTTCTGCTGAATTAGGGATTTCACTTCCTTCCACTCTTCCGAAATCACACTATTAGGGACAGGAAATTGTGATTGGTTTCTTCGATATTCTGCCCGGAAATCTGCCTGACTTGAGTTCAACAGATTAGCCATAATAAAAAGATCAAATTGTGTTTTCAGAGAAAACAAGCTTGATAAAACACTACGGTCTGTCGAGGCCCCAATCGAGCTTAACGATAAAACGGCAACCCGCTCTGTTGATGTGGGATGGTGAAGTATAATATCGCCGTCTAGGGTAGGTTCAACGTGTGATGTTATAAGGACAGAAGCAAGATTTTCTTTAACAGGGCAAACAACACTTGCACGACCATTAACGAGTGTTGAAAGAAAAGATAATAGTGGGCTAAATCCGTTAATATCAGGCTCATTATCCAGAACAGTAGGTTTATGATCGTCGAGGTATGTTTTGGCCTCAGAACACGACTGTTCTAGGTGGTTGACCTTTGATTCATCTGGTACAGATAAAAATACAAAATGCTGTGTTGAAAAAGTATGAGCCATATGACGGGCCCACGTCTCATTAACGTCACGCAACACCCCATCGCCCAATTTCGACAAAGGAATTGAAGCGCTTTTGTGCGGCGAATAAAAGCGGAGTGTTATCCCTTTTTCCTTAAGGGAAAAAAGCCAATCCTTCCGCTTCTCAGTAATGATGTTAATGAGGTTTGTGTTAAGTCCGTTATACACGGTCCCCCCAAGCTGAAGGACCCTAAAACAGCTACCATCAATGTTTTTGACCGTCGCCTGATCATCCAAAACAGAAGACCATGTAAGAAAGTCACACAATGACATGGTGTGCGGTTTCCGGTTAACTGCTTTGGAAAACAAGCTTGATGATGCATAACCTATGCTCATGGCAGCGGCAGGAATACCAAATAAAGCCGCTGCCTTTAAAATATCATGGTCCATAAATTCTGCGCCTTGTTGTCCAACCCTGGACAGTTAAAGAAGGTGGATAGTGCTTATCTTGAAGGCCAATTTTGCCTAACGTCGTCATAATTCGATTGTTTAAAACCGTATCCCTGTCTGGGTCTTTTTTTGTCTGATACCTTTCGAAAACGTAAAGTGTTGCCGGAGGTATCAAGGCAAAAATAAAATTCAACCCAAACAAGGCCATAAATAGAAGACTGAACAAGACGCAGGCCCCGAAACGGATAACTCCATAAAGAGTTATTCCGATAATGAGCGGGGGAGTAAAAAGGTGTTGGCTAATAGGAGTCATCAGCTACTGAAGATCTTGTCTAGGATGAAGCCAAGAGAAGTAATGAAGATACCGCCGCCGATAGCAATAGCCCCCCATCTGACATTGGGACGCCCTCCTGAAATTGCCGTCACGACAATATAAAGAAGTGCGCAGCCAGCTATTCCAGCACCAACCGTTACAAGACCGTCAAAAACATAAGTCAAAAACTCTTTGAATTTTTCTACAGGATCTTGGTTTGTGTCTATATTATCTGGGATAGCCAACTGCGCGTTGGCTAAATTTGATATAGCCAAAAAGTAGTATGTGGTTATAAAAGAAGTCAGAAGTTTGATTTTCATTGCGGAAGTTCCTTTTCTTCGTTACATAAAATAGGATAAAAATGATAAATTTATCAAGAAAAAAAATGATAGAGAAACAAGAAATTTCTGCCTTGGATAAAATCACGGATAGATCTGAGGATTTAAAACGGGTTCCAGTGGAAACTTGGGCTAATACATTTTTAAAAAAATCATGTGCTAATCTTGGATTGAAATTAAGGTTTGGTGTTATTGCTGCGATAGATTGCTTATATGCGGTATCAGTAAACGAAAAGTTTAGACAAAAATGCGCGGATCAGAATATCCCGCTCATTATAGGGCTACACCAAGCCTTAGAAGAATATGGAGAAAGTAAAAGTGAAAATCAAAGTGAGGGTATACAAGAACCTGATTCAATATGGAGAGAGGATCACGGAGGGATTGGGTCTGTTCTCTCTATCACCGATAGAAAATGGCCCCCAAAAGTTAGATGATGAAATAGTATACCGTACTTTTAACCTAACAGGGAAAACGGAAGAACTATTCCGTGACACGAAAAATACATATAAACTTAGTAATACGGCTTTGATTAATTTGTCCCTATATACAATTCAGCAAAAAGAAGAAAATTACCAAAAAAAATATATTGCAGCTTAAAAAGTAAGGGTTAAAAAATAGCCCTTACTTTGGTTTATGAAATAAATCATACACTAGGAATTTATTCTAATTGAAAGACGTTCTCTTTGTCGTTGAGCAGATTTTCTACAAGCAGGGCTATTATAAGATGCCCGACCAACAACGACCCGGCCACAACCGCAAGAACAACGCCTTACAACATCATTAGAGCTAGGCACTTTCGAATCATCACCATAAAGAGATTTAGCAATCAACCCGGCAACATAACGTCCTAGCTGTAGAGGAACGCCATTTGCTACAGCCTGTTTTTTTGCTGCTAAGGTAAATTCTGGTAAATCAAAATCATCCGGCAATCCTTGAATATCACAGCAAGCGCGGAATGATCTTTCATCGCCGCCTAAAACCGCGCCCCCAACGATATGCTTATTTTGACCTTTAACTGGATCAAGAAGCTGGCCGCTCTTTGACCCGAATACGAAATGACGCAATCTTGAAAATTCACTAAACCAACCAAGATCCAAAGCAAACCTTTGTTGTGAATATCCTTTAATATCGAAGTTTGGTGCTCTGGCCACATTCTCAAAAAGAAACCAATCTGGGCTTACTGACATGATAACTCGTACATATTCATCCAGCATTTCGTAACCATATCTGCCCGGCGATCTATTCAGTGCAGAGAAATCCTGACAAGGTGGCCCACCAATCACCCCCTGAAATACATTAGCAGGGGGAAAGAATTTCCTTATATCCCCACCAGTTATTAAATCTGGACCACGGACAATACAAAATCCATTTTCTTCGAATGCTTTGCCCAACATATCGATGCCAGGAAACACAGATAAAACCAGCTTGTTGTTCATAATATACCGGAGAGTTATTTTAGTATCATGGGATTATGGACATTTATCTGTGACGTGTCCAGGTAATAAAGCGTGACTGACCAGGTTGATGATCTGTGACGCAGCCGGCAGCTATTGTGTGA
>NZ_JAPWGY010000017.1 GCF_027214005.1 Kiloniella laminariae | reverse complement strand
TATCCCTTATTTTAGGGAAGATTATATGGATTGCCTATTCCGGGCTCGCACTGGACTTCGCGTTGCTCCCGTCCAGGGCTCGACATTTCCGGACTAGGCAAGTCGCCGCCCCCGCTGCAAGCGCAGCTCCTTACAGTCTACTCTTCTGCCCCGGTACGCCGCTTTGCTCTATACCGGGTATTTGCCTGCAGATGATTGTATTCTCCGTCACGAAGTTTGCGGTCGTTGAGTCACATTAATTGTGCCTGGTCTGTCACAGATCCCTTTCCCGGGCCGTCACGGCTTGTTCGCCTGGTCTGTCACATCTATCTGTTGAGCTCTGTCACGGAATTGAGAACCGGTTCGTCACGGTTTTATTCCTCGATGCGTCACGCCTTGTTCCCCTGGTCTGTCACATATGCAGTGTCACAGAGAACAACCTGGACAGGTCACATATGGAAAATTGCTGTGGTTTGAGCTTCGGTTTCAGAATGCGGCGCGTGATCGTTTAACCAGGTTGTTTTCCCCTTTGTTCCGCTTTGCTCTACGCCGGGTATGATGGGGACGCCAAGGCGGCTCTGCCCCTCTCTCCCCAAAAGCAAAAAAGCTTCGTCCCGTGTCCTCGCTACGCTGTGGGCCGATCCATTCCTTGTTTTTTGCTTTTCCCCTTCCCTCCCCGCACCTCGCCCGTGGGTCAGAGGTGATGTTGAGCATCACCCTTGATTACAGGGTTTCTTTTTTTTGGGAGGATAAAATCAGATGTTTACTACAGCCACATATAGCCCGGAAGATAACAAGCTTCGCCTATATTTTTCATCTCGCCTTGAATCAGACCTTTTTGAGCGCGTCAAAGCTCAAGGCTTTAAATGGGCTCCTAAACAAGAGTTGTTTGTTGCCCCCAGCTGGACGCCAGCCCGTGAGGATTTTTGCATTGAATTGGCCGGAGAAATTGAGCCGGAACAAACAACAATGATCGAAAGAGCAGAGGCTAAAATTGAACGCCTTGAGGGTGCGGCGAGAAAGGCAGAAGAGAGATCCAACGGCTTTCATGTGGCGGCTAATGCAATTTCAAAGAGGTTTGAATTTGGTCAGCCCATTCTTGTTGGCCATCACTCAGAGCGCAAGGCCCGGAAAGACCAAGAGCGGATTAATAATAATATGAAAAATGCGGTTCAAGAGATTGATAAAATTCAACATTACAATTGGAAGATCCGGGGAGTTGCGGCACATGCAAACAGTAAAGCAAGCAGACGTACGAGGTTAAACCGGATTAAAACCCTTTTGGCAGAATTACGTGATTTGCAACGCACTTTGAATACGGCGCAAAGAAATTTGAAACTTTTGAATCAAATAAATACGATAGAAGATAAGGAGAAACGCGAAAACGCAATTTCTATTTATGCTGGAGGTACTTTTGTATCAGTTAACTTATATTTTGACTTGCGTAATGGTAAAATCACCCACGAAGAAGCTATTACAAAGTGCATAGAAAACAACAATTTAATTATTAACAGCCCAACGCGGAAAAGATGGATACTGCACACGCTTAACCGTTTGGGATATGAGAGAGCAGAGTTAGGGCCTATAGTTCGGTTTGAAGGCGATATAACCCCCGCTATCCTTCAGGTTTTTGTCAGGACACACGGCGCAGATAAGCCGAAGGCGTCTTGTGATGGTGAAAACTGGAAAGTCGTTTCAAGTGTTGATTTGCCGCTGCATATCGGCGGGGGCGAAAAAGAAATTTCACTTACATCAAGTGAATGGTGCGAGTTGATGCAGGACACTGGTTACGAAGTCCCTGCGGCAGGTCCAAAGAAACCCCCGATCCTAAATTTTAAGGCGGAATCAATCGAAGTTGGTCGATATGGTAAAGCCTATTTGTATCAACAAATTGAAATGACGAAGGAGGAATATTCAAATCTTTATGAAGAGCGCCGATGGGTGGAATTATCCTCTTGTTGTACGTTCAGGGTAAAGGTTTGTCTTGATCCAAATGTGCGTGGTTATGGAGCAAAGCGGCTTGCTGTTTTTCTAACAGATAGCAAAGTTCACCCCTCGCCTGATTCAAATTCAGTTGTTTTGAGTGGAGTGAAGGCTGATGCATAAGAGCTTGTATTCTCGCCCTGCAAAACCTCGGACAATGTTAGTTCCATTAACTAGGGGGGCACCTGAAAAGGTGCTTCTCCAAATTCCCGAGATCCTGGCGGTTGATCGTGCAACTGAATGCCATGTCACACCAGATTTTATTGGTGAAAAAATGGTCGATTACCTTGATGCGGAGGCTAATCATTCTGTTTTGGAGCCGGAAGCCGGAACGGGTAATCTTGTTGCAGCACTTATTGCGGGTGGAATTGAGCCTTGTAAAATAACTGCGATTGAACGTCATTGTGGCTTGTTTGAAAATCTGTCTCAACGCTTCGGGAAGTGGCCGGGTGTTGATTTGGTTAACGATTGTTTTTTGGAATATGCCGGGGCTACTCAATCGGAATTTGACCGAATAATAATGAATCCCCCTTTTCGGGAAGCTCGTAAGCATATCTCGTGCGCATTGCGCTTACTTAAACCGGGCGGTGTTCTGGTTGCCCTGGTCCCGGTAACTTTTACAAATGATAGGGCGGAGCTCTTGGAAGATCTTCCTTCTGATGCATTTCAAAATGTGAAGGTTTATACAAAGCTTATTCGATTTGAGAATTGAGGTTGGTTATCTCAGTTACCTGGTGTTTTGGTGGGCGGGTAACGAAAAAACCCCGAACTTTTGTTCGGGGTTGCGAGGCTATCGCCTCTTTCGGTCTGCTGTGCATCCCGTTTTCGGAGAATTTTGGTTACGATTTAGGCGGTTTTGTTTATTTTCTAATGAAGGGTTTTAAATTTTAAATGCCCGTTTTTGTGTTGGGGTCTGGTGGAAACGCGGGGTTGGTAAAATCGTGCCGCCAGTCTTTGAGTTTGGTATCAATAAATTTTTCGATCTTGTCTATTGAATGCCCATTTTTTAAGGCTTGGATGATGTTATATGCCCCGTGATGATAGCCACGTCTGAAGGCAGCTTCGTGGTCTGGGTTGTTGTCTGGTGGGGTGAGGAGTTCGTCAATTTTCATATTATAATTCCTATTTTGTTTTTTGGGGATTTATCGTGGCAGATTTACAGCTATCGATATAGTATAAATTGTGTTGTTATTTTGTAATTCAAGTTAATGGAGTCAATATTTTTGATTTTATGATATTTTATACCTTTTTTAAGTATTCCGATTTTGTATTTAAGCTCTAATCAAAATTTTGATTATATTATTATTGCACCGCATTTCGGTGTTTGTAAAATAAAGGAGGGAATGCCTGCCCATGGGGGCAGACCGGGCTATACTCGGTAAGCTCGTTCCTCACTAACCTGCACCAAGCCCCTGCGGGTCTCGGCCCTGCCGGGTGACTATCCCTCATTTTAGAGGGTGGAGGAAGTTTAAAAACGCATGTTTGACGCGTGAACAAAAAAAGAACATTGACTCGTGTTCTGGTTGGTATCATTTATTGAGCATGACAAAAACCAACTCAATTTCACGTATTCGACAGGCTTTTATTGGGTCCTATTGCCCTTTGTTGCTACTGGCGTCAAATGTGCCAGCTGGTTTTCCGTCGCCAGCTGAAGACTACATTGAGGGCCAAATTGATCTTAATGAACAGCTGATACGAAATCCTCATTCAACTTTTCTTATGAGGGTATCGGGTGACTCAATGATTGGTGCGGGAATCATGACCGGATCAACCTTGGTTGTCGATCGATCAATAGACCCGAGACACGGTAATGTTGTTATTGCGGTTATTGACGGCCAGCTAACCGTTAAACGTCTGTATAAGCAATCGGGGATCATTCAATTGAAGCCTGAAAATCCCGAATACCAGGTGATCACTATTTCAGGCGAACAAGACTTACAAATCTGGGGTGTTGTTACAAATGTCATTAGCTCGCTCGGATAGCTGGATCGCGCTTGTAGATGTCAATAATTTCTATGCGTCATGTGAGCGTGTTTTTAGGCCCGATCTTGAGGGCGTTCCGATTGTGGTCTTGTCGAACAATGACGCCTGTATAATTGCAAGATCGCAGGAAGCTAAAGATTTGGGCTTCAAGATGGGGGGGCTGTTTCATAAGGTTCTGCCTGACCTGAAAAGGGCAGGGGTTAAGGTCTTCAGCTCGAATTACGCTCTCTATGGAGATATGTCTGATCGCGCTGTTGCCGTATATCGCCAGTTCACGCCAAACCTGGAAATTTACTCGATAGATGAAAGCTTTCTCGACTTCTCAGGTTTCAGCGATCTTGATGAGCTGGGGCAGCGGGTCCGTTATACAACCCGACGTGATACCGGATTGCCAGTCTGCGTCGGGATTGCCCGGACGAAAACACTTGCCAAAATCGCAAACCGGATTGCCAAGAAGAACCCGGAACATAACGGTGTGTTCAAGCTTGAAACAGGTGATAGTGAGCAGCTGAAGAAAATTGAAAACGCCGATATCTGGGGTATCTCTCGTCGCCTTACTCCAAAGCTTCAGGAACTTGGAATTTATAATGTTTTGGACTTGTCCAGGGCCGATCCGAAAATGCTGCGGCAGAAGTTCTCAGTTGTTCTAGAGCGCATGGTTTATGAACTCAACGGTATTTCCTGCTTGGAGCTTGAGGAAGTCGCACCTGTCAAAAAAGGGATTATGGTTTCTAGGGGGTTCGGCCAGTACCAGGAGAAGTACCCAAGGATTCAAGAAGCTGTTGCAACTTATGCAACACGAGCAGGAGAGAAGATGCGATCACAGAACCTGGTAGCGAATACCCTGACAGCATTTCTGCGAACAAGTCCACATAACGAAAGCCAGACCTATTATTCAAACAGCCATACGGTGGCTTTTCCAGAAGCAACTAACGATACGGGACTGATAATCCGGGCTGCTTGGTGGTGCCTGAAGAAAATTTACAGGCCGGGCCTGAAGTATCAAAAAGCTGGTGTATTTCTTGGCGGGCTGGTCAACGCCGATGCAACGCAGCCAGATTTTTTCTTTAAGCTGGATACCGGGAAATCGAAAACACTCATGGCAGTTCTCGACAAGCTGAATAAAGACCATGGGCGCGACACTGTTAGGTTTGCGGCTTCGGGTGTGTCGACTGAATGGAAAATGCGTCAGCGCATGGTTTCCCCGAGATACACGACACTTTGGAAGGATATGCCGCTCGTTTACTGAGTATTACCTGTAACGGCTTTCCTTCAGGGTTTTTAGCATGGTCAGTCACATATTAAGTGCCAGCGATTTGAGGGGGTGTGGCCCCCTCCCCTCACCCTTGGATTATAGTTTCCTTAAATCCATTTGATCATAGGGCGGTACATCTAACCCATGGCGTCGCATTAGGTGGTAAAGGAACTCAATGTCTTTCATTTCAGCTTCTCTTGCTGCTTCCTGAAACATTGTTTTCAAGAACACAGGGATGCGTGGAAAATTTAACTGTGTCTTTTCACGTAATTTTCCTCTTAAATCTTCCCGGTGGGGGCTAGGTAACGATTTAGCTTGTTTTTTTAGTGCTTTCGGAATGGTTTTATCTTCTTCAACGTCAGTTGTGTTGAGGTTCATCGTTAATTTAGCCATTTTGCGTTGCCCTTTCGATGTTGTAGAAATCAATTAAGCCGCTGATTTGTAGACTACCTATAAACTCTCTAAGTGCTGTAAGGGCAGATCCTGACGGCAACCCGCCATGGCTATGCATTTCTTTAAATCCCGTCCTGCTCCAAAGCGGCTTTTCTAAAAATTCTGCACCTTCTGCGCTAATTGCGTCTTTAACAACCTGTGTGATTTTTGCGGTTTTATCCACATCGGTAAAAACGATATATGATCGCGCTTTCTTTGCTGAGGTTATACCAATCGATTTTACATGATTCCATGTTCTTATTGCGCCCTCCGCATCGGGCTCGGAGGCTTTTGAAGGTATTAACACCAGGTCTGATAGTGCTATGGCGTACATTGCCATGGCAGACTTGTATCCGGCTGTATCGATAAAAATCACATCAAAATCGGCGCTCAATTTTTGGACTGATGGGGCAAGTAGTTCATCGTTATCCAGATATAGAACAGAGACGCCGATTTCTTGTTTCTCCATCCATCGTTCGCATGTTTTTTGTGGATCTGTATCGATAATACATACTTTTGCACCATCTTTTGCCAGCCACCCGGCCAGGGAGCAAATCATAGTGGATTTACCCACGCCTCCTTTTCTTTGGGGAGCGCTAATAATTTGAGCTTTATGATTTTTGGTCATTCAAATCGTCCTAGAAGATATTCAGAATACAAGACATAGCATAACGAATATAGGTTATGCAATAACCTATATTCGTTAACGTATAACGTGTAATGGATAATGCATAATGGATAACGGATATACGTTAACAGGTATCTTATTCTCTTATGTATAAATTGGGGATGGGGTGGATTGAAAAAATAATCTATTTACCAAAAGCTGTAAAAATGAGGAATAGTAAGAAATAGACCTCTGTATTTATAAGGTGATTATCAGGCGCGCATACATGGGTATGTTAAGAGGATATGGATAAAATATAAAAGTGGATTGTACACCTGAGAATGTTGTAATTCGACAGTTTTAAGTATTTGTTTTAAAAGATTAAATAGATGTTGTTTAAATGTAAGTCCTGTTAACCATAAATAAAGTTAAGAAAGTATTAAATTTTACTTGAATTCAATCCATTTGAGATTCATTATCCCAAAAATAACACAACCCATGATATAGGCAATGGATTGTGTTGAAAATTAAATTGATGGTGTGGGCAAGAAAGTGTTCGTAAGTAAAAATAGGTATTTATTCTTCTGTTTCTTGGGATTTGATGGCCTCAATAATTGCCAGTTGAATATCGGAAAGATCGTAAATTCTCTTTCTCCCACCTATTTCTTCACAGGCGTGCAAAAACGTATTTATCGCGGCGCGATAAAGTTCACTTCTGGATATTTCTAAACTGTGTTGCTTCAGAAGCATTGCTTCTGTGTCCTCAACTCTCTCAAGGAGTGATTGAGGTACACGAAAATTTAAATTAGCCATACGGTTACTCAAGTCAAAATTCTCCACAACACTCATATATTTTGAACACAAAATCAATGCATAACATTTGTGATGTTATTGTGATGTGATATTGTTGACAAGAAGTATTTTAGCGTGTAGAGATACGGTAGTATAACGGAGTGCGTGATGGAAAACAAAGCAGACGATATTAGGGTATTCAGTGTTGTTCAAACAACATGGGGTGTTCCGAGCAATATCTTTTGGGGCTCGGTAGCACTGGCTTTTTTGCTTGGTTTTGTGATGACACCTTCAATGGGCGTTATTTTTGGCATGGTATTCGGCATAACGCTTTGTGTCATTTTGGTGGTGATCTTGATTGCGGTTCACAAGGGCGACCCACAGGGTTTGGAAGCTTGGGTTAGGAGGATCAAGAATCCTGGTAATACCTGGCGTGGGGGAAACTACAAGAAGAAACGTTTTGTCGTTATAAAATAGCAAATACAAGGAGTTATTATGTGTTTGGTTAAGGGTGGAATTTTGTCATTGGTTATGGCTCTTCAAAGCCAAGTTGCATTCGCCGCATACAATATCGGCACAAGTGGCGGTGCCAGGGGGATTGAAAAATTCGAGGCATACTTTCAAGACTGGATCAACTTTGCAACGGGTCCTTATGCGCTTGCGGTTGTCGTCGTGAGTGTCGTGGCAGCAGTCACAATTTTTGTATGTGCTCCCAAACAGGGGCCAATGGCTATCTTTGCTCGGGCGGCTATCGGGGGAATTGTTTTGATTAACATTACTTCGTTTATCGCAGGCTTTACCGCATAAGGATTGTAAGTATGTTTGAAAACAACTGCCCTATATCTGATCTCTTCTCAGTTGTCTGTCCATATGAGGGCTTTTTCCTTACAAAAACAGGGGGTCTGATTGGGGCGGTTGAACTATCTGGAATTGATGCGGACACGTTGGTGCTGGATGACTATAAGCGGCTTTCATATTTGACTGCAGCGATCCAGGGGGCTCTACCTCAAGAAGTTTCAATTACACAGTATTTTGTTCATGTTGACGGTTCAACTGTATCTATAAAAGACAGGGTTGATCCATTATTTAGTAAGCTATCAAAATCAAGGCAGGAGGCATTAAACTCAAGAGGTGTGTGCCTCACCCGATTAATTCATTTTATTAATATTCAAGATAATAGTGGTTTAAATGGCGGGATGTTGGAATTTGCCAGAAAGTCTCTCCTTGATCCCACAACGATTAAAACATTTTTTTCAAAGATAAAGGAGAAGGGTGCTTTATTGGTTCGCGAAGATGAACTTAAAGAGCGTTCGTCGAAGTTAAAAAAAGTAATTTACGACTATAGCGCCAAATGGTCGAAAGTTATGGATGCTAAAGTCCTTACTGAAAAAGAACAGTGGACTTTTATGAAATTTCTTGCGACGCAAGACCCAAAGTATCTTGCGGAAAAATTACAAATTCCTGTCCCACAAGATGATTGTGATTTGGCCCTTTCTAGTGGTGATATTTCTACTGTCAGATTGAATTATGATGATGCGCTACGGATTGAAGGTCCGACTACCCGATATGCGCGGATTGCCAGTATTACGAAGCAGCCAGCTATACCGTTTGGAATTTGGACTGAAGATACTGAGCCTTTAATCAAACATAGGGGGAACTATACAATTGTTTCTCATTTTTCAAAAATGTCAGAGTTTGAAAAGAGCTTAAAATTTAAACTGGCTCGTGATGTTATTGAACGAGGTAAACTCGACCTTTACTCGATGATTACGGGAAAAGAGACAACGCCCGGTGCCGAGCGGTTGGGTTTGAAAAAAAGGATTGAAGAGCTTGAAGAGGCAACTTCTGTTGAAGATGCGTTCGGTCTTCACTTCGTAAAAATCCTTGTTTCAGATACCGACCCGACGCAGCTAAAAAAAATATGCGACCGTCTTGATAGCTCAATGACCTATAGGGGGTTATATCCAACGTGGGAAGGTCCCGTTCTTAACGAAGCCTATAAAGCGATCCAGCCGGGTGGATATTACAATTCAATGCGCCTGAAGGTGATGACCCTTAGCCGGGCATCTGCGCTTTCGCTTGTTTATAAGTCATCCGTTGGGAAGCGGATAGTTGCAGAAATAGGCGGTGAAGAGGCTGAATATATTTTTGAGACAGAGAGCGGGGAGCCCTTTTATTTTTCCGGGTATCATGGGGATCGCTGTATCATTCTTGGGGTAGGGCCAACCAGATCAGGTAAAACATTCCTTAAGAATACAAGGCTCTCCCATTTTTTGAAATATGAAGGACTTTCCCGTGTTATCGATGTAGATCCTGGTACGGAAACACTTGCGAGTTTCTTTGGTCCCGAGAGGGCCGGGGTGTTCCGGGTTGGTGATGACGATGCAATAGCTGGCTTGAATCCCTTTGTATCCGTTGAGGGGGTCGCTGTTGACGGAACTGATAGCGGTTTTTCTGCTCACCTTAGTAACCTCTTAATGTTGATGCTGAAGGCAAATGACAACCTTGAGGCGCAGACGCTTGTAATGTCTGAACAAAAAATGCTCGATGCAGCAATCGCCTCAACAATGCGTTTGGAGCCTTCCATTAGAAGTTTGAATTTTATGCTCGCGCATGTTCCGCCCGATTTGAGGGTTAAGTTCTCTCGCTGGTTTGAAGGCGGGAGGTATGATGGAATTTTTTCAGCGGCCAGTGATGGGATCGGAGCCATGAACAAGGCTTTGGCTGTTTATAATTTGCAACATTACCTTGATGATAAAAATGTTTTGCAGCCTCTTTTGCTGGAAATATTTTACCGGATTACCAGGGAATTTGTAGATCCAAAAAACAGAGGTATCCCAAAACTTCTTGAAATTGACGAGGCGCACAACGCTTTAAAGATCCCATTTTTCAAGGATTATATCGTTCAGAACGGTCGCAAGTGGTCCAAGTACGGGGCGGGGATAACTCTTTGGACACAGAGCCCCCGAGATTATCGGGATACTCCTGATTGGGGGGCGATAAAAACAGCAGCAACGACATATATTTTTATGGCCGATGGCAAGATGATTGACGAGGATTACCGCTCAACTTTTGACCTTAATCAGGGGCAGATTGAAGCCATAAGAAGGTTGGTGCCACGGCGGGAGGCTCTGATTGTGCAGCCAGAACAAGGTATCAGCAAGAAGGTCATTCTACAGGTTGAACCGGAACAATATGTAATTAATACATCAAGTTCGCGTGAAGTCGCGCTCAGAAACCAGCTAATCCAACAATATGGATTTGAAGAAGGTTTCCAAAGGGCCGTATCAGAGATCCAGTTATTAAAACACCAGGCACAGGCCGCAGAGTAAGTTGACTGAAGTTAAAGGGGTTTGAGGGTATGAGTGAAATTGCAGCTGAAGCAATACCGGAAGAAAAGTCCAAACATTTTAAGACATTTTTAGTTGTCGGTGGTGGGTTGTTGGCAACGGTTCTAACGGTCGCGTTAATCTCGGGGATCTCTGGCAGTAACAATCGAAATGCTATTGAGGAAAATATTGAGGAACCGGCGGCGCGGCCACAGGTTCTTCAATCACGCTCTTTCGAGGAAAGTTTTAAAAACTACAAAGGGCGGTTTGGTGAAGAGCAGCCAGTTGTTGGTCGTGTAGAAGAGCAGCCAGTTACACCGGGTTTACCAGCTTGGGAGCAGGACCTACTTCAAAAAAAGCGTAAGGCCGCACTTGATGCGCTTCAGGGTGATATGCAGGTGCTAGAGGCTAAGGCTGAGAACTATTCTCCAAGTCCAGTTCCAATAAAGGCAGAACAAAATCCACAACTTTATGTGGATCAGCATCAGAAAGAAATTTCTAATAACATTTCTGATCTTGAAGCCAGGTTAAAACAGCTTAATCAAAACTAGGAGGTCGATATGAGAAAAACGCTTTTAAATACCGTCCTTTCCGGTGCGTTGATTTTTACTCTCTCGGGTAGCGTATTCGCGGGGGGGATACCTGTAATTGATGCATCCAACCTTGCTGAAGCTATAAAAGATGCAATCCAACAAAACAGTATTTATCTCGAAGAAGTGAAGCAATACGCAAAGTTGGTAGAGCAGTATAACCATGCTGTTCAGAATGCTCGTGCACATGGGGATATGGCTAAGTTACTCGACCTCTTTGAGGTTGGTGACACAATAATTTATAGCCCTGCTGGAAAATCAATATTTTCTGAACTCTATGGCATCGACCCAAACTCGCCGCTTTATGAACAGCAAGCGCGTGACGTATTGGAAAATAAGTTCAATTTGCCCAAAAGCAACACCCTAAAGCGAGCGGAGTTGGTTAAATACCTTTCTGCGGGTGATGCGGACAAGATGGTAGCTGGTTGGGCTGGAACCGAACGTGATTCTACCGAGGCAATTAAAAATACCGGGCTTCTTTCCACTGAAGATGAAATGACAAAGGACCTGAATGAGATTCGGCGGGATACCCTGGCCGTTATGCCGTCTGGACCGGACAACCTTAACGCTTCAGTTCAACATGGCTTGCTACAGACTGAGATCGAAATGGCCCAGAGGGACCAGCAGGTTAGGCTTGAAAAAATGCAAGTGGAGCTGAAGCTGAGGGAGGAAATTCGTCGTTTGGAAAATGAACGATTATCGCAGGAAAGTTTTGAGCGAAACTTAAAGAAAACAAGCGAAAAGCTTGCAGAGCCTTTTTCCAATCAGAGACTTCCGAGTTCAGCACAATGAAAAAAATCATACAAATCGCGTTTGGTCTTTGTTTTATCGCTATTGAAGCGCAAGCAATCAGCTTTTCCAGTAAGCCGTATATAGATCCTGTTCAGCTTAAAAATGATCAACTCTTTACCAAAAGGAAGCTTGCTGAATGTGGACGGGGTGTTGATCTGGTCTGCTTTAAACGTGTCCGTCAACAGTGGCGAGATGAAGGACGGTCGAGGGGAAGTAATGAATACTGCGATATTCACCTGGTCCCTGAAACAAGCGAAAGCCTTAAAAAAATTTACCGTGAACTTTCGAATATAAAAGGGGGGGATGGTATTGACCGAAAGCCTGGTGAAGTTACCCAAGCTGATATTGATAATGAAAAGTGGTGTATTGGCCGGATACTTGAAGAGCGCGGCGACGATTAAATAACCAGCCGTTCGGCTTTATCAATAAACACGAATAGGAAGACTGTTATGGGCAAGCTTACTTTGCGCCATATGGGGAGCCTTTTGCTCTTTTTGGGTGTGCTGATGATGTTATCTGACTACGCAAATGCTGCTGTAGCGGCAGAAGATATTGCGAGCCGAAGCTACTTTGCGCAAAGCCTCTATAATGTCGAGACATCCTTGAATACCGTTATGGACAGTATCGTTAACGGTAATTCAATTTACACCCGGCACATTCGGGTGTTGTTCTTTGGGTCTCTCGTTTTATTTATCGTTTTTTCCGTTACGAAATATATGTTTGTTGGCGATATTGGGGTGATAATTCAATCCGGTGTTTACGCCATGCTGGTGGTTGTAATCTACGGCTCGTATTCTTTTATAACAACGCTTATCTGGGAATGGTTAAACGAAGTCGGAGCCACGCTACAACTTGCCATGCTCGGGAGTGACGGTTTATTC
Organism: Kiloniella laminariae; assembly: GCF_027214005.1. GTDB lineage: Bacteria > Pseudomonadota > Alphaproteobacteria > Kiloniellales > Kiloniellaceae > Kiloniella > Kiloniella laminariae_A. Next base: position 15,739 of record NZ_JAPWGY010000017.1, on the reverse strand, counting down.
GCTCCTGCAGAGTACATCACCGATGTTGTTAGCCTGATTATTCTAGACGATAATTCTGCTTGGTATGAAGACCTGGAACAAAAGATAGCTGTAGCCATTCTTTTTGCGGGTACGACTGTTCTGATATCAGTTGCGAGCTTCTTTACTGCCGCTTTTCCGATGATTGGTTTTATCGTCATTAAGCCCTTGGGCATTTTCCTGGTACCCACGTTATTTGTAGAACGGTTTAGCGGCTTCTTTGATGGGTTTCTTAAACTGCTTATCGGCTTCGGTTTATATGTGATTTTTGGACGCATAATGCTTTCAGTTGTCGCGCTTTTAATCGGGGCCTACATGAACGTCCCATTTGGGCGCGTGCCGGGCGACGGTCAAATTCTGATTAAGGTCGATGGAGCAACAGACTATCTGTTTCTTGTTGGGATTCTCCTTCTGTCAGTAGCTCTGCTTTTCTCAATACCAGCTTTCATAGGAAAAATTTTGGGTGGGGGCAGCTTCAGCATGTCTGGTGATTTGGGTTCATTGGCAAGAAAAGCCGCGACCTTTGGTAGGAGATAAAATTATGGATCAAGACAACAGCGAATATCTGGATCATGAGATCCAAGAGCAAATCTTTCATAAACGGAGCCAGGGTGAACTTGTTCGTGCACAGGTTCAGAATAGAAAACACTGGTTCGCTCACTTTTTCATGCTCGCAATTACCGCAATTGCTGTTTATAGCGCGTTTGTTTCAAATGAACGCTTTGCCAACAATGTGCAGGTTGCTTGGGTCAAGCTGTCTCCTGATGGGACGCATGAAGTTAAGGTCTTGGCGGACGGGGGGGCGGACGAGCGTTGGTTTGATACAACGATCGATGCTTCGCTTATGAACTACGCCGAGAGCCGATTTAAGAAACAGAAGGAAACTATTGAAGCTGATTATGGTTTTGCTCAGTACTTTATGGGGGATGCCCTGCTGTACCAGTTTATGGAAGAGTATAACGCTCCAAAGGTCGCTGCTGAATTTATCGCCTGTTCAAATTGTAATCAGACCTTGGTTAAGGTCCGGGCGATAGATCACCAGCAATATCTTGCCCCCCAGAACAATAAAAATGCCGTCTATAGATCTACGCTTTATGTGACGGAAATAGAACGGACGCCTGAAGGCTTTCTTGTGGGTCAGAAAAATCTCCTGATACCGATAACGTGGAAATTACGTGATGTGGGCGAGATAACAGAAAATCCCGCCTTGTTACAGGCTAACCCCCTTGGAATTAAAATTATTGAAGAAGCTGTTCGGCAAGACCTTACAGCTGCAGGAGGTGAATCATGAAGTATAGTATTGTGACTGTTTTAACGGGTGGTCTAATTGCTCTTGCTGCCGTGCCTGGACAGGCACAGGAGGCCGCACAATGTAAAACTCTTCTGGTTCAGCAGGGAGAGCGACATGAAATAGTTTCTCATGGCTCTGTGGGAACGAGAATAAGATTTCCAGCAAATATCGAGACGGCTATTTCCTCGCTTCCAGATACCGCATGGAACTTTGAAAACAAAGGGCCTAACCTTTGGCTTCGACCAAAATTTGATGGAGATCTTGCGAAGGAAACCAGTCAAATTGGGGCAACTGTCGTATTAGAAACGGGTGAAGAGTACGACTTTATAATCAATACGACGCCGGACACCGATATATCCTGTTATTTTGTTGTTGATGAACAAACGGCTTTAGCAAATTTGAGGCTGGAAAAGGAGCGTAGGGAAGTTGCTTCGCTAAGATATGGCCTTAATGAGCGGATGCGTGAACTGGACGAACGCGAAGCTTACATGCAGGACGAGTATGCTATTTCCTTGGCGGAAGCAAAACGTCAGATAGAAAGCCAGGCGAACGACGCGATTGAAGCTTTTAAATATCAGGTCAACACAGCCTATACCTGGAACCCTGTAGAAGGTCAGCCAAGCCATACCAAAATTTCTTCAGTGTATGACGACGGGACGTTCACTTATATCCGGGTTAGCGGTATTGGGTTTGGGCTTCCAATCATAACAGCCAGGAGTGGAGAGAAGGATTACACCGTTCAGTACCGTTTTAATGACCTTACAGGCGTATTCCAATTAAACGGGTTGTTTGATCGCCTCCACGTCAAGATTGACGAGAGTGCAATCGAAATTGGAAGGAACGGGTAATGAGAAAAAGTACCATTCTGTTTTTCTCTCTTCTTCTGGTTGCCCAAAACTCCCATGCACAAGATCAAGGCCTATTTCAAGCGCCTGATACTCAAGTCCAGGTTCAGGGGCTTGGTGGTGAACGGCCAAGGCGGGAAAACGTAAGTAAAGTGCCAATTGGCTACATCGCTGAGGGTGCTTTGGATACAACTGCGAACAGTGATTATACTGGGCCATGGAGAGGTAAATTAACTCGTCCAATTTATTCCATTGACGGCCAGAACATACTCTTTCCTGTGCATTCCGTTGTAGTGGGAACGGTGTATAGAGTTGAGGGACCAAATGAAGCGATTAATAACCGCTTGGGCTTCGCTCCTTCGCATATTGTCCGGCCTGATGGAGAAGCTTTTCAGATTACAGATCAAAGTGTTCTTGATCGAGAGGGGATTAACGGGCTTTACGACACAGTTGATTATCATTTGTATGAGCAATTAATTGCTACCGGAGCCTATACTGCCATTAACGTTTTACCTGAAATATTGGTGGATCGTTTAAAGGAAAGCGGAAATCAAAACGCTGACAACATTCAGAATTTTTCCGGGGATCTTGGGGAGCGCGGCCAAGCAATTTTAGAAAAATATATAGCGCTTGTGCCAACTGAAGTCATCCGGGCGAAAACGCCATTCAGAATCTTTTTTACTCAAGAGTTGGAGGTCCCCGTTTGGCGTCCAACCCATAGGTATCAACTATCATCTGGGGGAAATTGATCATGTTGCGTTATGCATTATTTGGTATGGCAGGAATATTCCTAGTTTCGGGGTGTTCCGCGACGTCCTCTCAGGAGACGGAAGGGCCTCTGGTTGTTTCTCCGGTCGTTGAATTGTCCCCTTCCGGTTTGTCAGCGTTAACTCGCATGTCATTTCCTGCTGAAACAAAATCAGTTGGTGAGGCTGCGCGGTTCTTGTTGGAGCCAACGGGTTATAGGCTCCTTGTACAATGTTTTGGCTGTAGTGCGGATGCGGTAAAAATTGTTTCCGATCCAATCTCGCCGTTAGCATTTGTTGATGAAATAACCTCGGTAAAGCGTGCCTTGGCCTTGGTCGGCGGCACTGACACGAAACTTGTAATTGATGAAGAAAACAAGCTGGTTTCTTATGACTTCAAAAGGGGGAATGAGATATGGCAAGGATTGTAATTTGCTTTGCCCTGGCTGTATTGGCCAGTGCGTGTAGTTCCGTCGGGAACGGGAAGAAAGAGCCTTTTGTGGCCTATAGCGAGCGACCTGTAATTTATGACTTGCACCCCGTTCGTGTTGAGTTGCGGCCTTTAACGGAGCCGACAAAACCAAACGACATTAATGCAGCGGGTGAGTAGGGGGTGAGGATGTTAAAATATTTTGTATCAGGGGTTATTTTCGCTGGCTCCATTGTGGCTTTAAGTCAAACAGCTTCAGCGATTGATGAAGATGATTGTGGAATTTGGCTCTGTTTACCACAGGGTTTTCCTGGAGGGTGTGAGCCTCATTATGCCGCTTACATCAAGCGCATTACTTCTACACCTCCGAAACCCCCTCTTCCTAAAATGTCGAGCTGCACTGAAGATTCAGCAGGTCATTATTTTAATGAGGGCTATGTTCCTTACTATCCTTGTAAGGCTGGTTATACTTTTTCAGATAAAAATGGCAGAGACGAGCCTGCAAAATGTTCAAAGCAGACAAAGGATAGCCACGGAGACGCCAAGACAGTTTCTTATAACGCGGTCCCTCGCGAGCATCCCCATTATGTTCAGGTCTTTATCGATGGCGAGCCAGCCAAACATTACGGTGTCGGGCCGACGCATGATAAGGACTGGCATATAGAAGGAAATTATTTCTGGTATCGGCGTTAAAGGGGGAGGGGGATGAATAAGGTTCTGTCCAGCACAATCGTTTTCGCTGCTCTGTACGTTACACTTGTCGCCCCTGTTATTATTCTTCCTTATCTGGGGTCCAAGTCAGCAGTTCCAGGGGAGGCGGGTTTTCCATTTGGCTTTGCAATAAACCCTGCATTTTGGCTTCACTTACTTACTTACTTTGGGCTGTTTATTTTAACCTGGCTAAGGGCTGATTATATCGGGAGGTTCTGGATCACCGCCTTGCCAGTTTGCGCTTTGGCTTTTGATTTTGTACCGGGGCTGAGTTCTGTACCTATAATTTCAGTCACATTTTTAATGGTGGCTTTGATTGTTGGTATGATTTCATCAAAATAGGAAAATAGTTAATAATGCGGATTTTTCCACAGGGGAAAACAACCGCAATGTATAGAAAGCATTTGAGGGACAACCTCAAGATATGGTACTTAAACTGGTTAATAAATCGAATCTCTTGGTGGGAAATGGGGACTCGGTTTATTCAAGATAGTGTTCTTCAGCAGAATATACAGAAGGGAGGCAGCAATTAAACAAAGCTCCATAAACGCAAAAACCTCGTAGCGGCTAACTACGAGGTTATAAGCGGAGTTGGAATGGTGCCCAACAAAAACATCTAGGCCCCATTCTATCTCCAGAAAAATCGTTGTCAAGATTAATGCGTGTTTTACGCCACAGAATTTTGCGACCTTTTTTCAGGGTTTTGTGCTGATAAAAATAATGACCGTACAGATACAGGAAAGCGTCCAAAGGCGGGGCTACGCCATACGTCCACCAGAATTTAACAAGCTGGTTTTTTTGGCAGAAAATTTTAAGCCGGAAGAACCAATATCACAGGCGGAGATAGAGAGATCTATCCTTTTCGGGTTGGCGGATCTCCCAGACAAAGAGAAGCAATTTTTGCTGATAGCAACATCACTGCTATCTCATAAGGAGATTCAAAAGGGTAATGCATTTTGTTATCTCGGAGGATATTCCTTCCGTCGTCTCCTGGGGGGGAGCAAGGGGCCTTTAAGTAAAAGCTCATTAGCCAGGATTAAATCGTCCCTTGAGGCTCAGGGATTAATTATCCGGCATTATGACAACAGGCACAGGCCACTTGAAGGTGGAGCGATAGACTTGCGCCCCCTGCTTGCGCGGTTAGGAGAGTTGCAGGACCGGGCGGAAGAGTTCTTCCAGGAGACAAGAGATTATTTCTCTGGAAAACAGGCCCTTGATAGATATGAGTACAATCATTCAGATACTACAAATGCGATGGTGGGGTCGCATGAGCCGGACCCTAACAGACTCAAACCCACTAAAGTTTTATCTTCTGTACAGACAAATAATATGGAATTGCCCTCTACGAGGCCAATAGATCATTCTTATCAGGATCAGCTAACCGCTGATCAAGAAGGAAAATCATCCGCACAAGCAAGCTGTTCTACAAGTTCAAACACATCAATTTGCTCTCCAGAAGGAGCAAGTGAATTTTGGAAGGGTTTTGAAAAATCTGGCAAGCAACGTCATTTGAAGGCCGTTTCACAGTTAAAGGAAGCCCTGCAGCTATCAGAACAGCTATCGGCCTATATACCCCTGTCTGCAATCGAAACTTCTGATGAAAACGCAATATTAGATGGATGTTACAAATTTATCGCTGAAAACTTTGCAGCCAAGAGAAATACTCATAAAACTTTCTTCTGGGCGGTCAAAAAATACGGTTGGAAAGCGGTCTTGTTATTAGTTTGTGCGGTGGAGGATAATACGGTTCTCTCGCGGGAAGGTTGGATTGGTCATATGGTTAAAAAATCAAACCGATCCCTTGATTTAAGTACAAATTTTTCCCGTATAAAAAGACAAATTTCCGCTGCAGCTGGCTCAAAATCCCCATGTGAAGCAAATGAGCTTGGTTCTGTTATTTCTTTTGCTCCTGCAGCAGAAGATAATAATCCGACAGCCGTTATCGCTTTTGAAGATAAGCCATTGAAGGACATGGAAGTCGAGCCAGATCCCTATCACGAAATTTGGCTTGAAATTCGAAACCTTGTCTTGTCTGAAGAGATCATGTCTCAATCTGAAGTTCGGTCCTGGATCGATACTGCGAATATCTTAAATATCAACCAGAACCATATGATTGTTGCGGTAAAAACTAAATTTCATCAGGATTGTTTGGAGCGGGACTACATCCAATCATTGGAAAAAATTTCTTCGGCGATCCTCGACCGGGACATTGAAATCGAAGTTGTGGTGAAAGCTGGCCGAGTTAAGCATTAATGATGGTTTGGATGGAAATCCGTTTTTAGTTTACTAAATTTATTGGTATAATGTTTTTGACCTTTTTAGGTCTAATACTGTGAGGGTGTCCGTTGACACCTTCATGGTGTAGCGGGTGCTCTTTAATACAACCTAACAATAGGAAAGCTGTATGAAGGAGTATCCATATTGGGAAGTTTATATAAAACGTTTAACCGAATCTGGTTTAGATGTGAAGGCTGCTAGGGAAGTTGTCGATTTGATCGTACAAACTGCTATAGACAAAAAATCTCTTGATGAGGCATTTAAGGATTCAAGGCATAGTCTTGAAGAATTAATGACTCGTTATAGGGATGATACGTCTAAAGAACTCTCAGCGGTATCTGAAAACCTGGATCATAAGCTTGATGCTCGCATTAATGCGGCAAACAATAAAATGATTTTATGGGTAATCGGTTCTCTTCTGACTGTATCGGGTTTAACGCTGGCAGCTGCAAGAATACTGCTAGTATAAATCGAACCCTTTTTAGGGTCTTCCACAAAAGGAGCTGTTCTTATGAACAAGCTCCTTTTTTCTTGGCAAGATTCCTGGTGTTTGATAGATTTTTATTACGCAAATTCCGATGGTACTCTTCTGAGTGCCATCGGGCATTTGGGAGGGTACTGATACTTTTTTATAAGGATCGTACCCATGAATAAGTTTTTTTTGACTGGCCGTGTTGGTAAACTCGAAGCTACTGATGGTGAATACCCTAAAGTATCATTTTCTCTTGTTGAGAAAGTACGCTTTAAGGATAGTGATGGTGAGTGGGTGGAAAAAAATCATTGGTATTGGATTCAAAGTTTTAACCCAATACTTATTGAAAATGTCCAAAAGGCAATTGCAGTCGGGGACTTATTAAACATTGAGGGGTCTCTTGAGCCCTGGAGAAAAGAGGACCGTGCGAAAAAAGCTTTCGGACTTAATCTGAATCTCATTGCTTTCGAGAGACTTCATAGGCCTGCTCAAAAAGAGCAAGCCGCCGACAACTCAAATTAGAGTTAGCGGTTCAAGGGATAGCTTTTGCTATCCCTTTTCTTTTACTGCGTCACGAAGTTTGCGGTCGTTGGGTCACGTCTATTGTGCCGTCTCTGTCACAGAAGCCTTTCCCGGGCCGTCACAGTTCATTCGCCTGGTCTGTCACATTTATCTTTTCAGCTCTGTCACGGAATTGAGAACCGGTTCGTCACGGTTTTATTCCTCGATGCGTCACGTCTATTGTGCCGTCTCTGTCACGGATAGTTAGTCCGGATCGTCACGCCTTGTTCCCCTGGTCTGTCACATATGCAGTGTCACAGAGAACAACCTGGACAGGTCACAGAAATTGAGTGATAATGAGTGATTAAAGTTTTGCATGGTGAAGATAAGTTGAATAGCAAACTAATATTGTCCGTGTTTCCTGGTATCGACATGTTGGGGAAGGCATTTGAAGAGACAGGGTTTTGTGTTGTTCGTGGACCTGATTTAATTACGGGTGGTGATATAAGAAACTTCTTTCCGCCAGCGAATGTATTTGCTGGCGTCATTGGCGGCCCACCTTGTCAGGATTTTTCCGGGTTAAACAGATCGCCTGGTACATACGGCCATAAAATGCTCGATGAATATGTGCGTGTGGTTATGCAGGTCAACCCTGATTGGTTTCTTTTCGAAAATGTGGCTAGAGCGCCAAGCTTTGAGGTTCAGGGATTTACACAACAAAGGTTTGCTCTTGATCTTGGCTGGTTTACTGAATTTTCCAGATTGCGGCACTTCGTTTTTGGCTCAAAGAGTGGTCTACTTCTTGATCCTGTTAAAAGTCAAAATAAGAGTATATCTGGTGGAGCTGTTACAGGTGGTGATCAACGGTCATTCAGGGCATGTTGTGATATTCAGGGGTTGCCGTCTAAATTCGATTTACCCTCATTTACCCTTGCTGCAAAGAAACAAGCTGTTGCTAATGGTGTTCCTCTACAATTGGGGCGTTATGTGGCAGGGCTTATTCATTCGAATTTTTATGGGTCCAAAGATCCACTTGGTGTTGCTGAAGAAAATATAAGGCGGTGTTGTTGTGAATGCGGTCGTGCTGTTGTTGGCCGGGCCTTGTATGCTAGCCCGGCCTGTAGGAAGTCGGCCCAACGTAAAAGAGATAAACAGAAATCGCTTAATGGCCAACTAGCCCGGAGTTGATATTTTTAGAATTTTTCTTCTCTACCCTACCGTTATAAATATACAGCCCGGCTAATCCAATTGGTGCAATAAATATAGCGTTTACGAAACAAAATATTATCGTAAAGGCTTTAAAGATTATGAATAGAATAATATTGACCTGAAACTGGTTATTCCCGATGAAGAACTTCATCACTGTTTCATAAACGAACCTGGAATAGGGGTAGATCAGTGTCGTTAAAATCAAAAATATTACATAACTCCACGGGAGCATTTTTTCCAAGTGCCAACCTGGGGACAGAGCCAGGAGCGCTATGACACTCGAATAAATTAATTGCTTGAGGTAATAGCTTTGAGTTATTCCCCCAAATGATTTTTTTAGAATATCCATTGTTATTTTTTTGAATACACTCATGAAGATTATCCAGTTTATTTTTAAGGTCCTATTGCGCCGCTTCAACCATGTTTGTCTTGGTTTCAAGTGGGACAGCATCGACACAGATAATTTCTGCAAGATGGTTTGGTCGGTAAAAGGCAGCTACCTTTTTCGGAAACGCAAGTATAGCATTTGGAGTTATTAAAGCTTCTTCCTGATCACCAATTGTTCTTTGGCTATGCCAGTTTTCCCCACCAGCTTTATTTATATCAGTTCGTTCAAATTTTACGGTTGATTTCTGTTTTGTTCCTGATGTTTCAGAAGCGAACTCAGCCGTTTCTTTGTCATCGACCTTAAAGAACACTTTAACCTGGCAGTTGGTTTGAACAGACGCGAGTAGCGCCTTTCCGTCGAGGTTTCTGTCGTCTGGATTTTTCAGGTCGCCGAAAGATTGGAATGCAACGGATAAGTCAACATCGTATCCCGCGATGGTCGCCAAAGCATCAAAAACGGGTTTGGACATAAGAAATCGGAGTTCGTCGATGTAGATCGATAGGTGTTCTTTTCTATCGCTAACGAGCCTTTGGGCTTCCTGAATAAGCTCAATTATGAATGCGATTGTTGCGGATTTGACAACGTGATCGTTTAGATCGCCCTGGACGTAAACAACGGCATTCTCGGTAAGTGATCGTTCAATTGAAAATCCTTTCTTGCTTGGATTGAAAGTTGACCGCTCTAGCCATTCTTTCAGGTTCGCCTTGACGGTTGAGCAGGCTGATATGTGATCTTCATCCGCGTTACTGTTTTCAATGGCCTGGCTAATGCTCCTGAGCGAATGATTGGAGCCCTCTTTAAAAATATCAAATATAACACTTCTTGCGAGGGCTTTATAATGGTCAGCGTCACCGCCTGTTGAGAGCATATTCATAACAGTATAAAAGCGGGTTCTTCGATCTATTGCTGATCCACCTGCAAAAGGAGCCCACTTACCCTTTCCAGCCTCCCTTAAATCCAGATAAATAAATCTACGGCCAGCTTTGATAGCTTCTTGCTCAAGAATTTTAGGGAGAAACTTATCTTCTTTTGGATTGATCATAAATACAGTGTGGTTACGTTTTATAGATTGCTGTGACCATACTTGGTAAATCAATCCTTTGCCGTATCTGGTTGCTCCAACGACCGCTTTGTGGGTTTCAGTCCACACGTTCTCGTCAATATATTGGGGAGAACCGTTCATTGAAATTCCAGAGAAAAAATGTCCTTGTTTTTCCCACTTTTCAGGTAGATGGGCGATTGCCCTATACTTACCAAGTTCCTTTGAAATATCGGAGAGTTCATCAATTTTTTGAGTTACCCGAAGGTTTTTAAGCGCCCTTGACAGCTTCGGAGATAAATATCTTGTACATAAAAACTTAATATAGATTGAAGTGATAATTATGGAGATCATAAAGATCCACCAATCATCAATCATACCAAAAAGAAGATTAGAAAATTCATTATTTAGAAGAAGATATCCAATAAATATATATGCACATGCTCCCGAAATAAGAGCCACTTTCATTGCTAGAACTGCTCTTCTGGACCATAGGGCAATAATATCCAACGATGACATTTCCCGGTCTTCTTGTAGTGGAGATAACCCCAAGAACACAATCAGGATTGTCGTCAATCCAAAAAAAAGAAACCAGTTTGGCTCGAAATTATCCATGTACAAAATCAAAAAATATTCAATCTTTGTTGTCAATTTATCAGTCATAGACTTTCTCTCTCCCGATGGAGAGAGAAGCAAAAGCTTCTCTCTCCGGGCGGGTGAAGCCCTGCTATTGCAGGGACTGTTGAAACAATGAAAAGCCACCCACACCCTTGAGCCAAATCTGGCCTAGGGGTGAATACACAGATAGACCAAGTGCCTTTGATCTATCTGTGTAGCGGCTTTCCCATAGATGCCTAAAAAGGCAGAGAAAATCGCAGACTCTAAAGTAGAGTGTGCACATAGTCATTGTCACTGTTTAAGGTCCTCTTTCGTATTTACTCTTCATTGCAAAATTCCTTTCGATCCTTCTGGTTAAACCTGAGTTTTCATTATTGAAAACCCGTTTCATATAATCAAACTGCGCCAACAGTATTGATTAAATTGCTCATGTCATAAGACTGCCAAGTCTTATATCAACTTTCGCATTCGCCTAATGCTTTCGAGACGTTAAAACAGAGCCGGGGCCAACCGGATAACCTGTTTCTCTCCCTGGACTTCGACCAAACCGCCGAAGGGATTTTAACTCTACTCACATCGCTCCAACGCATAGACTAGAACGGTGCCAACCGTTCTTTCGCCCTTAGCGCTTCCCACGTTATTCAAACAGATCTTAACGATCAGAACGCCGTCATCTCATCATAAAAGCTAGTGTTATACACTTTCGACTTGCGCCGATTTCAGGGGTCCGAGGTTCCAAAGCAACTCCCTTACTCACTTCATGACTTCCAATTTTGGTCAAATATAACTGAAGTATATTCAACGGCTCTTGATCTCCTCATAGCAACCTCTTCGGCTGCGTTTACAGGCTTGAGCTATTCGCCGATCTATCCAGCTTGCGCCGCATAGTACCGTTGGTGCTAGATTTCTCCTTACCAACTCAGATAGGTTTCCCTAACTGCTGACGCCCACCTGTGAGGCATAGGTTATACCCTTTCGAGCATCCCCTAGCGCGGACTCCCCGCGTCTCCTGTTTGACAGGGTTTACTATGTCGCCATAGCTCCCGTGTCCGTGTCGCCCAACATCTTTACGTTTCAAACAACTTTAGATTGGGTCGAATGGGGCATTACAGCCCCAAGCGCCCGTTGCAACCGGACGAGCCCTATTAGAGGCATCCGGCTACAGCAAATGCTACAATATGAGAGGCACTCATATTGCTACCTGATTGGCGATCAGGCGCGTCCTTACGGACAGTTGATAATGACACTGTGGTTGTGTTGGTTCCTGAATTTCCCTTTCCAGAAATGGAACCAACCGTTGTGTGAGGCTTCTTCATTAAATTTTGTTCCCGTTTGGCGGACGGAAACAGCTAAAGCAGTTTCTTCCTTTCCAAAGGTATAAAATCATAAATCGGACAGCCTCACGGCTGGCTCTTGTTTCTGGCGGTCGGTTCAGGCACGAACCGTCGCTATCTTAACCAGATACAGAATGAATTCTGCCTGATTAAAATAGCGACTAATCTCTCCTGCGGAAAGCCTAAAACGCCGCTTCCTAGGAACCTCATTATATAAAAGCTCATTTTTTACACGTATCGTAAAAAATTCTATTACTTATAAGGTTGCAATTTTTGTTTCCTGACATATTATTTATTCAAATAACACCGAGTTTTTTGCCAATTTTGCGCCAAACTTTAGAATTTTTACAATCTGAAGATTTTAAAAATTCTAAACCTGACTGAGGGCCTGTTTTTGAGTTTTAATATTTTTGTTCATAAAACTGGTGCGATGACGGAAATATCAAGATATGTTTCCAGAGGGTATTCCTTTTACATTTCAGGATTTATCCCTGCAGAAAAATTACATCATTTTCATGATAAAATATCAGAAAGATATAATTTTAACTTAACAAAATACCAAAAAGCATATCAGAAAAGAAAAGGTAATTATAACTCTCACTTCATCACTTATCCGAGATATAATTCACTTGGTTTTAATTGGATAATTTTGTTTACACATGATCTAAGTGAAGTTGATAAAACTGAGAATTTCTACTCGATTAAATCCAAAAACCAAAGATTAATGTTTACAGATAGATTTGAGTTAATTGAGCTTCCTAGAAAAGGAAATGACACATCTTGGACTTGGAGGATCGCAAACGATTATTATCAAAATTTGAAGCAAGAAATTTCAGATTCTATAAGACTTAAATCTAAAGACAATAAATTGGAAATTGTTTTGAACTCAATTCACAGGCTTCCTGGGTTTCGAGGAATTAGAAATCAAATTTTTCAACTTAGAAAATTTGCTTTAGTAGAATATGAGAGGAACAACTCAAAACCATATGAAAACATTAAAAGAAAATATATACCTTTTACTCGCTTTCAAAAGTTTCCTGTTGTAAATTCAGAACTTGTAGTAGAGCGAATTTTAAAAGGGAAAACCCCTTTTAAAAATGAATGGAAGTATCCCGAAAATAAATTAATCTCTATGGAGAAACTATAATGTCAGTTGGTATCGGTCCTGTTGTAAAAGATGAAGACGTTACAATTAAAAAACTTATTATTCCTTCATCATTGAATGATGATTTACAGCTTTATGCTCGCGCATATGAAGAGCAGTATAACCAAACGATAAACCAAGAAATGCTTATTGTTGAATTGTTGAAGAATTCTTTGATCAAAGATACAAAATTTCAAAAATTCAAAAAATCAATGGAATAGATTATGTTGGAAACTTCTCAATTAATTTCAATTTATTCTCGACCTATTCAGCAATATTTGAATGATCCATCTGTTACGGAAATATGTATTAACCGATTTGATGATATCTGGATTGAGCAAAATGGTTCTTTGAGAAAAACCAAATCATCCTTTGAAACCGAGATTAATCTTAATACCTTTGTGACACAAATAGCCAGTAATTTGAACCAATCACTTGATGTTTCGGAGCATCCTATACTTGATGCGAGACTTGAAGATGGTACTAGAATTAATGCGGTTCTTGATTCGATATCTCTTTTTGGAACGTGTGTTTCGATCAGGCCTTTTCCCAAAAAGCTTTATACAATTTCGGATTTAGTTGAGCTAGGTTCTTTAACACCCCGAATGCTGGACGTTTTAGAGGTATCAATACAAAATCACCTAAACATTGTAGTTTCTGGTGGTACTGGAAGTGGCAAAACAACCATTTTAAGAGCCCTTAGTTCTTTTATTGATAAGGGGGAGAGGGTTGTTACCGTAGAAGACACTTGCGAACATTTGTTGGATAAACACCCGCACGTCATTTCGCTTGAGGCTCCAAAAAGGAACGGACGTGAAAACCGCTTAGTTGTATCCATGGGTACGTTGATAAAAAACACACTTCGGATGCGACCCGATCGAATTATTGTTGGTGAAATTAGGGATGCAGAAGCTGCTTCTGCGTTCCTTGAGGCGATTAACACGGGGCATAATGGGACGCTTGCTTCCATTCATGCTAATTCATCTGCAGATATGTTTTGGAGGTTGTCCTGGTTATTCGCTGCATCCGCTCAAAATTTTAAACCGTCAGAAATTACGGCTTATATTCAGAATAATATTGGTCTTTCAATACAAGTTGACCGTTGCCGCGAGGGTAAGCGCCGCATCACGGAAATTTCATGGATCGATCCAGAGAGAAAAATTATTTCTCTTTTCAAATATGTTGATGCGGATTGGAAAATTGATGTTGTGGGGGTTGCTGAATTTTTGGAATTTTATGGTTGAAGTGATGCCAAATAAGACACAGTAGGTGTAACGGGCTGCAATTATTTGAGTTTCAAACTGCACTTATCAAGTTTTAGAAACCATATTTTTTGCATCCCACAGGAAAATTGATTAAATGAAAAAATATATAGCTCCCTACGAGATTGGTTATCTTCGGGCTCAAAAAGATGCTTTTGCTAATATCGATGTTTTAAAAAATATCAGACAAAAGCTTTTATCATATCCGTGTCTTGATGACGACATACCTGAAAGTTGCCAGCAGTTACTTTCTTGTGTTGAAAGTATCAAAACTTGTGAACAAACATGTTTTATTTTGAAAGCCCTTAATCAAACATCAATGCTAACAATTGATATTGGTGAAGGCGTTAGAAAGCCTGATCCAATACTGGATGCACTGGTTGATGTGGTTATAAATTATACAGGCGGTAGTTCCACAATTTATGAAGCGTGGATTGAAAGCTATTCAGACAACCTGCACCAAAAAGCAAAACAATCAGGTTTAGATAATTACCAAACTAAAATTTTAATTGGAAAAGTTATCTTGAAAACAGGCCTTATTGAGCTTCTAGATTCACGAAGTGAATTGGCAGATTATGCATATTTCGCCCGGAAGGATGCAATTTCAGAAATGGGCGGGTATTTGTGAGTTAGAGTATTTCTGATTTAACTTATTCATATCTGTAGCGGCTTGATTTTATCGGGTGATTTGGGCTCACATTAATTGCGACTATCCGACAGGCTCGGCTCGAATTATATGAGAATGGGCTCACTTTATCTGCAACGGGCTTGATTTCGTATTTCCCGGCTCACTTTATCTGAGAATCTGTTTGGATCAGACTTTTGGGGTAGGATGAACATAATGCTATTCATGAAAATTCCTGTAACTACCTGTAGTATTTGTAATAACTGTCTGTTCGCACATAAGGCATATAGATAGTCACTAGGTAGTCAGTAGGTTCTACCTTGAAATCGTTCTCAATTAAGTCTAGATTAATGATGGTAATTGGTTTTATGAACATTCATAACACCTCAAAAGAAATTAGACCTCCCCAAGGTGCAACTTGGGGAGGTCCTCTTTTTTAGGCTGCAAACAGCCTAACCACATCGATCAGCATCCTTAAAAAAGCGATAATCAACATAGCAGTGTGGTAATTGGATTTATCATTGAACAAACATTAACACCTCCTTCCCCCGTTAATAACGTAACGAGGATCTGCATTGTACTTGGATAGAAGCCGCGACAACAAATATAATTTATTCGAGTGATGGTTATCCGCCACAAAAAGCGCCTATACACAAATATAGCCGTGTTTTTGATGGTAAGTACATTTTTCTAGTCACTTGGTATCACGTGATACCAAATGTTTCCCTGGGGTCTTGGCCCTGCCGGGTGACTATCCCTTATTTTAGGGAAGATTATATGGATTGCCTATTCCGGGCTCGCACTGGACTTCGCGTTGCTCCCGTCCAGG
>NZ_JAPWGY010000016.1 GCF_027214005.1 Kiloniella laminariae | reverse complement strand
ACGGCTTTTGCCGCCGCCGTGACGTTCTGTTTCAGGGAAAGGGTCAGGCCAACCTGTTTGACCTTGTGTTCTTCATTCCGATTAAAAAGATCCTGTGATGATTTGAAATCAACATCTTCAGCCGCCGTAACCGTCACATCGCGCCCGGCGCTTACAGTCGCAGAATCAACCGTGGCATCTTTTCTGGCGGTAATGGAAATATCATTTCCGGCCCCCAATGCCGAGATAACCTGTGTAACACCCTCGGTTTCCTTGGTGTGTTTTTCCTTGCGATAGCCAACGGAAACACTGGCCCCGCCGGAAGAGATCATACCGTCAGCAAAGAAGCCGGATTTCTTGCGCTTGCTATAGTCGTATTCATAGTTTTCAGCAGTATCAACGGTGACATTGTCACCCGTAATGCTGAGGTCATTTCCGGCATTCAGCGCAGAAGCAGTAATCGTCGTATCTTTGCCTGATTCAAGTACAAGATCATTCCCGGCGCCGACGGCAGAGGCCTGTTGGGTGATCTTCAGGCCGTTACCTTCGCGCGAGGACGAGCCGCCAAAGGTTTTCTTTTTCAGCTTGTAGTCATAGCTCCGCTGATCCTGTGCCGAGGTGATATTGATATTATCCCCCGCGCGGATTGTAAGATCCTGACCGGCGGCAACGGCAGAACCTTTGACCGTGGCATCCTTGCCCGCGGTAATAACCAGATTGCCATCGGTGAGGACCGTTGAACCGACATTTGTCGTGCTGTCGATATTGGTGTAGCCAGCCTTGTGGGTGTGATGCTTTTTATCCCGCAGTTCAATCGACCCGATCTGAACATCATTTCCGGCGGTAAGAGTAGTATCCCCAACCGCAGCAAGATCTGCCCCGCGGATAATGATGTCACTATCAGCAACAACATCCAGTGTGCCGCCCGCAAAGATCTCACCCCGGGCGTTGCGAACGGTCTGAACATCGGTGCCATCCGTGCGCAGTTCATAGGTCGCGGTTTCATTGATCACGTTTCCACTTTGGGCAACCAGTCGAACATTGTTACCTGCGCGGATGGATCCGCTGCTGTTGATAACGTCTTCTTCAGCTGTCAGATTGAGGTCATTTTCTGCCGTCAGATTGCCGCTGTTGCGGATAGAGCCTTCACGCGAGATCAAGTCCAGATCTGTCGCCGCAATAATCGCCCCTTTGGGCAAGAGCTTGCTGCGGCTGTTTTGCGCAAGGTAGAGGCGCGGGACCAGAACTTCCTGTCCTTCGAACTGCTCGGTCACGTACCAGACGATGTCACTGGTCAGGGCGGCGAGCTGTTCTGCCGTCAGGGCAACACCCACCGTCAGTTCAAGATCGCTCGCCTCGGCAATGCCGTTGTCGAGCAGGGTTTTCATCTGGGCGATGTCATCGCGTACGGCGGGGTTGAGCCAGCGCTGTCCGGTTTTGCGGATGATGGAATCGCGAACCAGTCGGGTATCGAGAAAGGCATCCCCAAGACGACGGGGCAGGTCCTCGTAGCGGGCATCCCCCGGTGTCAGGCCGTTGCCAAGCAGGAAATATTCCGAGCCATAGAACGTTCCCAGATCGGTATATTCAAAGCGGGATTCAATCACCGGGCCGGAGGCCGTGGGATCGGGGTTTTTAACCAGCAGGGGGCCGGGGTCGCCAAGGTTGGTGATATCGAGCAGAGGCACATCCCCGCCGGGTGTCGAGGTAACGGCACCGACTTCGCTGATATAGTTTTTACGCGGGATATTGGCACTGTCGGCGGTTTCAACGATGGTTGCATTGTTGATCTGGCCGGTAAAGCTGTTGGTAATGCTGCCGCCTGCAACAATGCTGGAGTTGACCGAAGCAACTTCATTGCGTTCGAGTAACGCGGTGCCACCACCATCGCCGAACCATTTACAAACTCCGCCGTAACAGCGGGTGGTCTTGTTGTAGTCGCTTCTTGCATAATAGTCGCGGGTCAGTTTGGTGCCCTGGTTGGTCAGGGTCGTCCCCGTCAGATTGATATCACCCAACGCGGCGATGTCGCTGTTGTTGTTCTGCAGGCTGGTGGCTTCAATGGTCAGATCCTTGCCCGAGGAAATCAGGGATGCGGCAGAATCCTGATCTACCCTGGTTTCGACAACCCAGTCGGTCAGGGTGCCTTCGCCACTGTAATAGGCGGTAAAATTGGCTTTCTCCCAATGGGGAACAGTCGCGACACTCCTGCCGGAGAAATATCCACAGCCTTCGGGAGAAATTGTAGCACCAGGTACAGAGTTGCAACCGGGATGACCGCTGCCGCTAAAGGCATGGCTGGCGCGGTAAATCTCTGAGGTTGTGGTGGAGAAGACCTTTTTCCGGTTGGTCAGGTCTTCTGTTAGGATGGTGATGTCGCCCTTTGCGCTTTCGATGGTACCGGACTGGTTGACCACGCTCTGGTTTTTTCCGCCTCCAGTGCCCTGAATGGTGATATTGCCGACTGCCAGGATAATGCCTTCGTCATTATCGAGGTTTTCGGCATTGAGAACGATATCTCCGCCACTGGTAATCAGACCCTTCTGATTGTGCAGTGTGTCGGTGACTGTCGCATCAAGCTGTCCGGCCTGGGTGGTTTTACCATCTGTGGACAGCCCGGCAACCAGTGCGGCATTGTCTTGCAACAGGACATTATCCGCGTTCAGTGTGACCTGGTTTTGTGCGCCAGAGGTGGTGCTGCTGGTAAAGGTAATGCTGCCGTTTGCCGCATCGAGGGAAAGCGCATTGCCGCCATAGGCATTCCCTGTGAGGGCAATATCCCCATTGCCAGAAGTGATCTGAAGATCATTGCTGGCTGTTGCCTTGGCAAGGGAGATGGTGCCATCGGCATTGAGGCTTAGATCCCCGGCTGTTGCGGCCATATCCCCTGCGGCGCGCACGCCAACGCCTGCTTCTGTGCCCACAAGGGTAATGCGGTTGGCATACATGCCCCCCAGAGCGGTTGAATCTATGCCGAAAGAGGGTTTGGCAGACCCGTCGTCGGCCTTCGGTGTTGCAACGCCTGTTGCATAGTCATAATCGTTTCGCCCGGCTGTGATGCTCAGCTCTTTGGCGTTGATGGCGGCATTGATTTCGCTGGATCGGCTGACAATGTCGAAATAGTCGGTGTTGCTGGCATCCACCCCCGTACCACTGACGATAACATCGCCCTGTTCGATCGACAGGGATTGCAGGCTGCCATTCGGGGCAAAAACCGGGGCGCCGGTGGTCAGGGTGCTGCGGGGAGTGTTGATAAAACCGCAACCGTTACAGGTGATGCCATTGGGATTGGCAAGGATATACTGAGCCGAGCGCCCGAAAATCTCTGTGTGGCCCTCAAGCAGGGAGCGATTGGTGCTGGTGACCTCGTTAATGATCAGGCTGGCACCACCAGTCCCGACAAGGTTGGCGTTTCCGTTGAGGGCGCCCCCGAGTTGTGACACGCCGACCGTGGTGCTGTTGTTCAGAATGACACCTTGGCTGCCGACGTTGAAATCCAGGTATTTGTTATGGGAAACACCCGAACCATTGGGACGGGCAATGTTGACCAGAGGCACTCCATTGGGGGCGGCACCAAGATTTGGTTGATTGGCTGCCGCCGCAGCCGGATCTATGGTAATACCGTCTGCCATAGCGGTAAAAACCGGGGTGAAGACCAGGTCAAAAGCGACGATGATGGCGGTTGTCTGTTTCAGGAATTGTTTCATCATCTCACCTAGAAATTGATCTTGAGGTCGAGATAGACCTCGTTATTGCGTTGTTCGACAAAATCTGGGGCAGCCAGTGGGCGGGCCCAGACCAGAGATCCGCTGGCAAATCCGCCATTGAGACGCAGGCCAAGGGCGGCACCTTGCAAGGTGCCATGTTCGAAGGCATCGCTGTTATCACTGCGGATCTTGCCGATGTCATAAGCGGCAAAAAGACTGGCGTTCCCAATAATGTGATCGGGAACTTCAAGCCCGGTTCGAGGCAAAGACCAACTGAGTTCATTGCGCAGGTATCCGCCGACATCCCCCGAAGCAGACCCTTCCTTGAAACCGCGTACGGTTGACTGCCCGCCGATGGAAATACGTTCCGTACTGTAAAGGTTGTCCGGGCTCCACTGGGCGACGGCACTGCTGCTCCAGCTTAAAGACTGTTCAGCAACCGAGAAGGGGCGGTAATAATTCAGGGAGAGGTCAAATTTATCAAACTGTGCACGGGGTGAATCTTCTGCAGTGGGCTCATCTTTTAAAGCGCCAAAAAGCTTGAGACCCCGTTGATACTCCAGACTTCCCGAGAGTATTCCGTTCTGGAATTTACGACTGTGATTAAGACGGGAACCAAATATGGCCAGTTCTCTGCTGTTGGTCCCCAGCAAGGAACCCTTAGTGAAATTACGGGTTTCCTTATCTTCCAGCGCCAGGGTCAGGGATGTTTTACTGTCTGCATCACGGTGAATGACCCGGTCGAGTTCCGCTTTGTATCCCCGGCTGTTACCCCTGGTGTTAAAAGTCTCGATGTCGCCTTTGATTTCACTTTCATACTCGAAATAATCCCCAGAAAGTGATAATGTCCAGTAACCGTAGGGGAGGGAAACAAAACCGGAAAAGCTGCGGCTGTCCGCCCCTTTCTCGGAGTTGAATGCCTTGCTGAAATCGACAGTCCAGTAATCATTTATTCCCAGAAGATTATCAGCCTGGCCGTTAAATTTGCTTTGTAATTCGCCTGTTCTTTTGGATCCGGAATTGCTGATTCCAGGGGAAAAGCGGATCCGCTTTGCCGGTCTGTTATCAATCAGAACGATGGTCTCTCCGGCTTTTTCCCCGGGAACCAGCTTGAGTTTTGCATTGTTCGAGGGCAAACGGTTGATCTGGTCCAGTCCCTGTTCCAGATCCCGGATGTTCAGAAGTTCGCCTTTAAGGCCGGGAAAGGCGGTAATAAATTCATAGCGGGGTGTCCAGTCGCCATCTTTTTCCAGGCGATTGATCTTGCCATCGATGATTTCGATATCGAGGATGCTGTCCGATGTATCCTGGGCGGGAATATAGGCGCGGGTGGTGACATAACCTGCCTCAATAAAAAGATTGGTAAGGCCCTTGAGAAGGTTGTTGATATCGGTAATTGTCAGGCACCGTTGTTCGTAATCTCTTGTAATCCGTTGCACGGCTGAAGCGAGAACATCGCCACCTGTGACGGTGATCTGTTTTATCTCCGTACAGGTCTGTTCATCAGATGACGGGGGTGTTTCCGGTAAGGGGGTGATCTCCAGTCCGCCCGGTTGTCGTTGCAGTCGCTCACGTTCGAGCTGACGCAACTCGTTTTCGCGCTGCTGCAGGATCTGTTGCTGTTTTTGCTGGATAATCAGCAGGTCAGCCGGGCTTGCAGCATAGGCATTGACTGACAGGGACAGGACGAACAAACTGGCAAATGCTGTAGATAGAATTTTGCTCAAGGAATAAACTCGGAAAACGCAACTAGAGAGACGCGTTGTTATCGAATTTTTTCTACCTTAACAATAGATAATAATGACTATCGTTTCGATTTTTATGTAAATTTGTTATTATGTTTTGGGGTATTTGATGCACCAAATAACAAGTGTTCTGGTGGGGGACAGCAGAGCGTGAAAATGTTTTACTGGCGTCTTTTCGAAGTATTGGTAATTTCTGCTGACTGGTTTTCCGCTCAGGCCGGAAAAAACGTCTTTATCCTTCTCTTTGGCAAGAGAAGGATGTTTAACCGATCTTGAACCAATAATCTCGGCGCTATCCTGCCCCCGCAACCAATACTTATACACAAAACCCCGTAACCTTAATCGGTTACGGGGTTTTGTGGTTCTGGGTATTTGGCACTATTTAGTGAAATCAATGACTTAAAAGGGCAGGTTGAAATCAACGTGCAACCAATAAAAAATCTTTTGAAATAAAATTAAGAAGGATATTTGGGTAGAATTATGTCTTGTTAAAAGTACTTTCAAAGCTGGACCTGATGTTTTGAGCGAAGTTCTTCAATGCCATTGTAAGGATATCGAAAAATGGGTTTCTACAATTCTTGTAACAGAACCGTAAGGCTGCCTATCTCCGCCTATACCTAATTCCAGAGTTCGTCAGGAAGGATCAGGAGTGATAGGGTGATTTTACATCTAAAATTGTTTGGATTAGCAGAACAACTTTGATCTAACTCTTGGATTTATGCAGGAGATAGATCTCGAGCCAATCCCAGCAGAGGGCTTGGATGCTTTCTTTTTCGACAACTTCCGGGTTAAAGCAGAGCTGGAACCAGGTGCCCTCGAGGCAAACCAGCAGGAAGGCAGCAAAGGGTTTGGGGTCAATATCTACCTGACGTTCCTCCACCAGATCTGAAACCAGGGTTTCTATGGCATGATGCTGGATTTTGAAGGTTTTGTTGAAAGCATCCCGCAATTCTGGAATGGTTCGTGACAGGCTCCAGAAACCGATATAGGTGCCTGTGGTGGCTTCATCGACCCAGTCGGATGAAAAATAGAGGTCAAATAAATTTTTCATCCGCTGTTCGGCAGAAAAATTGGGGTTTTCGGTTATTTTTAAAATCTCTGCGTTATAGCTTTGAGCCATGTCGATATAGGCTTCGATAAACAAAGAGTCCTTGCCATTGAAATAATGGGTGAGGAGCCCGGGGGATACACCTATTTCTTTACAGATTTCTCGTACGCCCGTTCCTTGGGCTCCATAACGGGCCAGAGAATCTCGTGCAGATTGAAGCAATAGTTGTTTTCGGTCATCAGGATCCAGCCGTTGTCTTTTGCCATTTGCCAAGGTTTTTTCCTTTATTTGGATACCAGATATATTTCTATAAATATTAGTTATATAAATATGAAGTTTCACATAGATGCTGTGTATTGGACTATTGTACAACAGCCTGTTACTTCTGCAATACCTTGCGTCAGCCAATTTCGAAATCACTGAAATAAATTTATATTAGCAAAGTAAGAAATTGTAATTGACTCTTATTGTACATATGTACAATTATAAAATTGAAGCGTAAATCAATCTGTATGAGGTAAGGGAAACTGACCATGACATTTCAAATGGATACAGTAAGAACAACCGACAACTATTTGGAAATTCAATGGAAGGATGATGTGAAACCATCCCGTTACCCATACTTCTGGCTCCGGGATCACTGTCACGCTCTGCACAGTATGAATCAGGAGACAAATCAACGTCAGGTAGATACTTTTTCGCTTCCTGTTGATTTGAAAGCCGTAGAGGCGAAATTGAGTGAAGATGGAAGCACGGTTTCTATTCGGTGGGAGAAAGAAGAACAGAAAAGTATTTATCCTGCTTCATTCTTGCGAGAGATGGCGACAACCGGATTGGCGAAGTCTGATCATCCTAGCAGTTTATGGACCGCAGATGAAATCGCTGGTCACTTGCCAACGGTATCCTATGATGATGTCATGGCAGGAGACGAGGGGCTTAAAAGTTGGGTTGAATTGATCGACTATTATGGTTTTGCCATCGTCGATAATACTCCAGCCACACCAGAAGCAACAGAAGCTTTAGCCCGACGGATTACCTACATCCGGGAAACTATTTTTGGTGGTTTTTGGGACTTTACGGCGAACCAGGCCTTTGCTGATTCAGCTTATAGTACCGTAGAAATCGGTCCCCACACAGATGGAACTTACAGCGTTGATTCGCCAGGTTATCAGATGTTTCATTGTCTTGAATTCGATGGCACAGGAGGAGAGAGCATCTTTGTGGATGGTTTTCGAGTAGCTGAAGAAATCCGCACCCGAGATCCAAAGGCTTTCGATACCCTGACCTCTGTTCCTGTCCCGGCACAGTATTTGGGCGATGGAGTTCATCTTCGTGCAGAACATCCTATTATAGGTTTGGGTCGTGACGGAACTTTACAGCAGATTGCATACAACAATTACGACCGGGCGCCGTTCCGGCTGGAAGATGACCAGCAGGACGATTTTTATCGAGGATTACGCCTGTTTAATGAATTGATCAACGATCGTTGTTTCCAGCTGCGATTTGGATTGCGACCGGGCACGGTGGTCTTGTTCGATAACTGGCGTGTTATGCATGCCCGTGATGCCTACCAGGGCCATCGTCGTTTGTGCGGGGCCTACTTAAATAAAGAAGATTTCCTGAGCAAACTGAGAGTCCTGCGCAAAGGATAATTATTCTTTATTTATCCTTAGGGATAGGTATTACAAAACTTGTTGCACTCCCTGACTATCGGCCATTTCAAATGAAGTGGCCGATTTTTTGTGGTGTGTGTTGTGTAAAAAAAATCCCGACGGATATTAGATCCGACGGGATTAGGTATATAGGAGGTTGTGGGGAAAACGACTTAAGTAAACAGTTTAGTTGCTGCAGGCACTAACTGATTATCAGCAAGGATAACTGGGGCGATATTAGAGCGATGGACTGCCACAAGAGGTTCATGGGTAATAAAAATGAAGCCACCGGACTCTTCCATCATCATTTCCATCTTATGATAAATAGTGGCGCGCTTTTCTACATCAGTTTCCACCAATCCCTGCTGATAAAGGGATTCAAATTCTGGGCTGTTATAGCGTGACCAGTTCCAGACTCCAATTTGTTCAGGTCTGAACCATGTGAGGTTTTCAGCAGGATCCAACCCACCATTGAAGGCCATGAGGATCATTTCCTGTTCTTTCCAGCCATCACCACTGGCCTGATCACCCAGAGTCCAATAAACTCCTTCGTCATATGGCTCGATCTCAACGGTAATACCAGCCTGTGTCATCGTGGCCTGAACGATTTGCGCAATTGCCATATCCGTAGTGGTATTCAACACGGAAAGCTTAACCATTAGATCGCTGGCACCAGCTTCATCCAGAAGACTACGGGCCTTGTCGTAATCTACTTTATTGATTTTATTTTCTGCTCTGGATGATTTAGTTCCCGGCTGTACGACCCCGGCGGAGCGTTCGACAAGATTGTTATAGGCACCAGCAAGAACAGAGTCGCCATCGAAAGCATGTTGGAGAGCTTGACGAACCCTTTCATCTTTAAGTTTGGGATGATCAAGGTTAAGAGAAATCCAGACATAGCGAGACGATTGCGCCATCAATAGAGTCGTGTCAGCAGGGGGATTTTTTTGGATCCGAGGAACAGCACTAATGCTAATTTTACTGAAATCGAAAGCACCTGCTTCATAAGCTAACAGGGCTGATTCGTTGTCTTCAACAATAATAAATTCAATTTTGTTGAAGTCAGGTTTTGGTCCTGTCCAATCGGGATTGGCGACCAGGATTAGCTTTTCCTTGGGTTGCCATTTTTCAACGACGAAAGGTCCACAGGTGGCAGGCGTTTCCACATTGAATTTACCACCGGCTTTTTCAACGGCTGCTTTACAGACGATATGACCACCATACCAAGGCAGGGACATCAGCCATAGGGGAGCAAAAGGTTCTTTCAGATGAATGATACCTGTGCGTTCGTCGATCACTTCCACATGGTCTAGCTTTTCAAATTGATAAGCCCATGGAGATTTCAGTTCAGGGTCTGCAACACGCTCAAAGGAATATTTCACGTCTTCGGCTGTTACTGGCCCATATTCACCCGTCCAATTAAGTCCTTCACGTAGCTTAAAACGTATAGTTTTTGCATCAATTTGGTCCATTGATTCCGCTGCGGCCAGTTTCCAGTTACTGCCAGAACGTATATCTTCTAATTCAATAAGAGATACGAAAATGGAACGGATTACAGCTTCTTCTAACATACCTGTTTCGTAGGCTGGATCTAAAACGGCGATGTCTTTTTCTACACGAATTTTAAGAACATCCTTGGTCGCAGACCAGGTGACACCTGGTAGGGCAGTAAGACCAGCAAGTATGCCTGCGCCTTGAATGAATGTACGTCTTGTGGTCTCCAGTTTACTCATGACGATAACCCTTCTGTTTATGATTCTTTATTTGTTGGACGGGATCTTTCATTACTCTTGTCCGGACTTGCTCGTTGTAAAGTTACGTTCTCATTAGTCATCCATCCGTGTCTTGCAATGGGAAGTGACAACGCAAAAGACGGCCATCTTCTGTTGTCATGAAGTCGGGCTCCACAGCGCGACATTTGTCTTGTGCAAATGAACAGCGGGTATGGAAATCGCACCCCGTTGGTCGTAAAAACAGGCTCGGGATTTCTCCCTTTATCTGTAAATCATCGCGTCGCTTCGCCGGATCGGGGTGCGGCTCTGAATCTAAAAGAGCCTTGGTATAGGGGTGAGATGGCCGTTCAAATATATCGTCGGTTGGACCTTGCTCAACGATTTGACCAAGGTACATAATCGCCAACTGAGTAGTGGTATGCCTTACGACAGCCAGATTATGTGTGACGATGATATAACTAAGGTCAAGCTCCTCTTGAAGTCTTGTCATTAGGTTGAGAATTTCACCTTGGACAGACACATCAAGGCCCGCGGTAGGCTCATCCGCGATCACGATCTTTGGCAGCAGGGCCAGAGCACGAGCCACGCCAACACGCCTGGCTTGTCCACCACTTAATTCATGGGGATAACGGTTGGCAAATTCGGTGGGTAACCCTACCATATCCAAGAGCTCTTCGGCCTTTTCCCATCGATTGCCAATAGAAATGTCATTGATGATAAAAGGTTCCGTTATTAGAGACCCGATCCGCATTCTTGGGCTGAGGCTAGCAATGGGATCTTGAAACATCATCGAGATTTCCCGACGCAACCAATGGAAAGCTTTATCTTTATTGCCCGATACTACTCGGCCACCCAAGCTAATAGTTCCGGATTGTGGTGGGATCAGACCTGTGATGGTCCGAGCAAGGGTCGTTTTTCCAGATCCACTTTCTCCGACCAAACCCAGAGTTTCCCCTTTGCCGAGGGTAAGAGATACATTTTGTAGGACATCAAGTCCGGGGGCTTTATTACGTAAGAGTATTGAAGAGATACTACGGGGCAGAACAAAACTGACATCCAGATTTCTGACTTCTAGAAAGGCGGTCATTTACTTACCTCGTGACATATACACCAGTGGTTTCCGTCACTCAGATCGACGACCGGTGGTGCTGTTTGCGTGCATTGAGCACTAACCTTTGAACACCGATTTGCGAAGACACAGCCGGGAGGTGGGGTTCTAAGATCTGGTATCCTGCCTTTGATGGTTGGCAAGTAACGGGTTTTTCTCTTGAGAACGGCGGGATCACACTCAAGTAAAGCCTTGGTGTAGGGATGAGAAGGGCGGTAAAAAATATCTTCGACGGTGCCTTGTTCCACAACCTCGCCCGCATACATTACAGTGATATAATCACAAAGTTCAGCGACCACACCTAGATGATGAGTGATAATCAGAATTGACCCGTTGAAATCATTCTTCATCTTCCTCAAAAGATGTAATATTTGGGCTTCCATAGTGACATCTAAAGCGGTTGTGGGCTCATCCGCTACCAACAATCTTGGGTTCATAAGCAGGGCTGCTGCAATGGCCATCCTTTGACGCATGCCGCCGCTAAATTCATGCGGAAACTGATTCAATCGTTGGGCCGGGTCGGGAATGCCAACAAGTTCAAACATTTCGATGATTTTTTGTCGTTTTTGCTGACGATTGCGTTCTTTGAATCTATGTTGAAAATCGGTTAGTTGCTGACCAATGGTCATGACTGGATTAAAGGTGGTCATGGGGTCTTGAAAGACCGTGGCGATGTCGTAGCCACGTAGTTTTCGCAACCGATGCTTAGACATGGTCAAAATATCGGTATTTTCGAACAGAATTTTACCATTTTTGACGATAGCATTCTCAGATAACAGGTTGATGATTGCTGACATTAACGTGGATTTTCCACATCCGCTTTCACCAACGATACCAACGACTTTCCCGTCAGGCACTTTCAAGTTTACATTTCGCAGTGCACGAACTTCCCCGGAATCTGTCTGGTAATGAATTGAAAGGTTATTTATTTCAAGGGCATTATTCATCACTTGGAACCCCGTTTTTTAAGTTTGGGGTCTAGGGCGTCGCGCAGAGATTCTCCTAAAAAGGTGAACCCCAGGGTCGCCAGGATCAATGGCCCTCCCCCTGCGATAATAAGAACAGGTGAATCACGAATAAAGCTGTAGCCGTCATTCAATATCGTACCCCAACTGGCATCAGGTGGTTTGATGCCGAGCCCTAAAAAGCTCAAGCCTGCTTCGAGCATAATGACCACGGGCATATCCATACTTGCCAAAATAACAAGAGAGCCAACAACATTGGGTAAGAGGTGGTTGAAAATTATCCGTCCAGAACTGGCGTTAAGACTACGTTCTGCCAAGATAAATTCACTGTTTTTCAAAGACAGAGTCTGAGCGCGTATCATCCGTGCATAACCGGGGATAGAGACACTGACAATTACAATTATTAGAGTGTAAGTGCCTGGGCCGAGAACGGTGATCACTGCCATTGCAAACATGATCATGGGAAGCGAACTCATAGAATCAAAAATCAGTACTAATAAGGAATCTAGCCATTTGGGCCCATAGCCAGATATCAGGCCTAAGACAATTCCGCCAACCATGGCGAGGCCAATTGAAACAATGGCGACTTGCATGGCAACCCGGGTACCGATCAACACCCTTGAAAAGCTGTCTCGGCCAAGATTGTCTGTACCTAACCAGTGCTCCCATGTCGGATCTGCTAGTCGATTTAGGACATTGATTTGGTTTGGATCATAGGGCATCAAAAAATCAGCAAAAAATGCGATAAAGATGATTGTTGTCACCAGAAATAACCCAAGAGCCCCAATAGGGTCTCGGGATATCTGAAGTACCGTGTTCCAGATACTCGCCAGATGGGCCTTAATGTTAACCAGCAGATTGTTGCGCAGGGGTGAACGTGCATGTGAGGTACTATTTAAGGACATCGCGTACCCTCGGATCCGTGTAGGCCATCAACAGATCTGCCATAACAGTGATTGATACATAAAAGACGGTTGTGACCATTACAGCGCCCATTACTACGGGATAATTTCTTGAAGTAACGGCGTTATAAGTCAGGTTTCCGATACCGGGACGGGCGAAGATAATTTCGGCAAAGACAGACCCCGAAATTATCCCTCCCATACCTACGGCGATCAGGGAAATGACGGGTATCAGGGATATGGCCAATGCATATCGAAATACGACCCTGGTTTCAGACAGGCCGAAAGCGCGAGCAGTTCTAATATGTTGCTCTCCCATCACTTCGAGCATGGAAGCGCGAACCATACGGGCAAGATATCCAACCCAACCAAGTCCAATGGCAAAAGCTGGCAAAATGAGGGCTCTCGCTTGGCTAAGAATATCGCCTTCTTCGCCCGCACCGATGGCAGGAAGCCAACGGAGTTGGACCGCAAAAATCAATAGTACAAAAATGGCGACAACAAAGGAGGGAATGGCGATAAAGCTGACCGATAATATGCCAATAATGCGGTCCACAAAAGAGTTGCGATATATAACTGAAAAGCATCCCAAAGGAATACCAAGAGCCAAGGCCCAACCAATACTGGCAAACGCCAGAATCATAGTGTTCGGCATGGTTTCTGAGATGATAGCGGATACTTCGCGATTGCTCCAAACATCAAGTCCCAAATCGCCATGTAGAATATTCACGATGAAACTAGAGAACTGGATATATATCGGTTGGTCCAATCCCATTCGGGCAAGTAAATCAGCTTTCATTTCAGGGGTGGCGCGTGGCCCCAGGGCCACTGCTGCCGGATCCCCTGGGATCAAGTAAACTGCGACATACATCACCATCATGGTAAACAAGAGGATGAGGATACCCAGCATGACCCTTTTAAAGGCGTAGTTCAGCATATGCCTGTAAGCTCCTGTACTCATAAATATTATATATTTTGAGGTGTCGGTTCTTATGATTCTGCCGACTTTGCTTTATGGCGGGAAAGCTGTGTGTTCCCTTTTGTCTCGACTTGAAGCACAACGCCTGTGCCGAGTTATATTTAGAAGATTACATCCTGTATTGTACAGGTGTATAGTATCTGTTGGGCAAAGCTACTTTAAATTTATGAATCCTGGTTTCGCGTATCAAAATATACCTTGCCTGTAGCTTGGTTATATTTTGATAAGATTTTGATTTCATGTTGCTTTATCCAATTTTTCAAAAGGAATAGTATGGTCAAAATTTTCTGTTATTTCAGTGAATTTTTGGTCAAGAAAAGTCACTTGAAATCCAAACTCTTCAGCAGATAAGCAAAGCCATTCCCAGAAATTTGTGACATGACTTGCTGGCACAAGTATCTCAAATTTGCTTTCAGATAATCGATAAATGTGAACATTGGTATGAGCCATTAAACTGGGTGTGCTATCCCCAGGCAGAAAATGGCTCAAATTTAATACACAACCTTTGGATATTAGTGCTCGGCTATCATCACCATCAATGATGATTGATATCAGTCCTTGGCTTGCATCGCTTATTGCAGCTAAGCCAGAAAGGGCATTTTTTATTTTGCAGAAAGAAACTGTATCACTATTTGGGGTTTCGGTTATGTACCAGCGGTTTTTAGCACTCCAGCCGATTGTCAAATTATCCTTTTGGCTGAATTTTCCAGTGCCGGGCATTGTCATTGAATACAGATCTTGCAGGATTAAATTTACGGCATGAGCTTTTTCTCGAAAAGGCATCAACCTGATAATTTTCCTCTGAGGTGGAGTTTCAAAATAAACACCAGGATATGTTTTACTGAGCTTGCCAAAAACACCTGTGTGGGCAATGCCTTCCAAAGGATGCTGGCTTATTAGTGTGTTAAGCTGTGACACGGGTGTTTTCCAGATCGTAGAAATGGTGAGAAACTATCTTTGCTGTAACGGGTTTTTTTCCGTTCAATGGATCGACAATATCTACGATTTGCCCGATCCGTTCTCTGCCACGACGTACCAGAGCAATCCCAATATAGCTGTTTAATGTCGGACTCCAGGCGGCGGAGGTAATATAACCGTCATCATTTTCAGCTGTGGCTGAAGTTCCTGTTGTTATGATATGCGCTCCCTGAGCAAAGCTGTGTTTTGGGTTAAGTGGGAGCAGGCCAACGACAACTTCTCGGTCAGGTGCGATTAAGCCAGGGCGTTGACTTAATCTATGCCCAATATAGTCCTTGGTCTTTGACATCATGCCACCAAGACCTAGATCACTCGCTGTGGTAAATTTGTTCAACTCTGAACTAACATGGCCTTTTTCTATGCGGAGAACATCAAGAGCTTCTACGCCATAGGGTGCAATGCCATATTTTTCACCAACAATCATAAGCATTTTTGCAAGATCAGCTCCATGTTGTGAAGGTACAAAGAGTTCGTATGCCATCTCCCCAGAAAAGCTTATTCGAAATAAGCGAGTTTCCAATCCACCAAGCACTGTCGTTGTGACGGCCTTCAGGAAGGGCAGGGTATCATTGCTGACATCTAAATTATCGACAATTTCACTCAACACTTTTCGTGAGTGCGGACCGGCTAAGGCGATCGCGGCCCAATCTTCGCCGACATCAGCTAGGCAGATATCCAGTTCAGGCCAGAGTACTTGATGGCAATATTCAAGATGGCTGACAATACTGCAGGATTCAGCTGAAGTTGTGGTTATGAAATAATGGTCGTCATCCAACCGGGTAACGGTGCCATCGTCAAAGACGATACCATCTTCACGTAACATAAGGCCGTATCTAGAGCGACCTACAGGCAATTTTGCAAATCCATTACAATAAACCCGATTTAAAAATGTTGCAGCATCAGGCCCTTGAAGGTCGATTTTCCCCAAGGTTGAGACATCGCAGAAGCCAACCTTTTCTCGAACTGTTCGAACTTCCCTATCAATGGACTGAGCCATGGTTTCCCCGTTGATTGGAAAATACTGGCTGCGATGCCAGAGACCGGACTCGATAAATTTGCCACCTTGGGCATAAACCCAGTTATGTAAAGGAGTACGCAGAATGGGGCGCCAGTGCTTTCCTCTCGATCTTCCAGCCAACACGCCTAAGCTGACGGGACGGTAGGGCGGGCGAAATCCTGTCGTGCCAACTTGACTTATTGGTTTGTTTAAACTGCGGGAGAGGGTTGCTATCCCATTTATATTGGATGTTTTTCCTTGGTCTGTCGCCATGCCAAGTGTGGTGTAACGCTTGACGTGTTCAACCGAACGGTAACCTTCTCGGGCCGCGAGTTCGACATCTTTGCGGGTGACATCATTTTGCAGGTCAATAAAGGACTTACCCTTATCACTGAGAACTTCAAAGAAACCAGTATTGTGTGTTTCAAGCTCTTTTGTTGTGGTAATTGATGTTAGCTTCTCTAATGAAATGTTGGTGTTGCCGGATATTCTTTTTCCAGCGATCTCACCGACCAATCGCGCATGATCCAGACAATCTCGGGTGCTTTCCAATCCAGCAAGGCTACCGGTACAAAGAAAGTCCTCGCCCGTAGAGAATTGCGGTAAGAAGTTCTGGTAATTTTCACTCCATTGAGGCTTTTGCCCTCGCTGGGCTAACAATTGTACAGCAGGGTTCCATCCACCAGACACACAGATCAGATCACAATCAATCTTTTTTAAGGGACCGCCATTACATGGGCGTAGCGTTACAGCTTGAACTTTTTTTCCACCGTGAACGTTATCAACAACATATCCGTTAAGGATATTTGAGCATTGAATATCTGAGAAGTCAGAAGTGATATCTTCACGTGCATCAACATAGGCAGAAACGATTATTCCGGCGGAGTTAAGGTCGTTGACTAGTTTTTTTGTACTATCATTATTGGTGAATATTACTGCTTTTTGACCGGGGCGAACGGAATATTGCCTGATATAACGTTGCACGGCAGATGCCAGCATGACGCCAGGTCTGTCATTATTTGGGAAAACCAGAGACCGTTCATGGGATCCTGTTGCGAGTATGATTTGTTGGGCAACGATTTTCCGCATTCTTTGCCGGGGTTGGTTTTTTTCTGGCTGAGGCAGGTGATCACTAACTTGTTCGATAACACCAAAAGTATTGTTGTCATACCAACCAAAGACCATTGAACGGGGCATGATCCTCACGTTATTCATGTCTCGCAATTGGAGCAATGTCTCGACCTGTTCAACGAGCGGCCCTTTGCCGCTTACTTCTTCAAGGGGTGGTTTCCCATCAGATATCTGTCCGCCAAGAACAGGGTTCTCGTCACAGAGAATAACCTGCGCGCCGCTATCAGCGGCAGATTTGGCAGCCATGATTCCTGAAATTCCGCCACCAATCACGAGGACATCACAATGGTCATGGGCTTTTTCGTATGTATCAGGATCTATTTTGCCGGACAGTTCGCCCATGCCTGCTGCTTTACGAATTATCGGTTCGTAAAAATTGGTCCAAAACTTAGCAGGCCATTTAAAGGTTTTGTAATAAAACCCTGCCACAAAAATAGGTGAAAAAAGAGAATTTATACTCATCACATCGAAAGCAAGTGAGGGCCAGCAGTTTTGGCTTCTGGCTTCCAACCCGTCGTACAGCTCAATTGTTGTCGCTGGAATGTTAGGTTCACACTTGGAACCACTACCCAATTGAACCAAGGCGCTGGGCTCATGGGCATCGGCAGTAAGAATACCTCGTGGGCGATGATATTTAAAACTACGCGCAATAAGTGTTACACCATTTGCTAAGAGGGCAGAGGCCAAGGTATCTCCTTGATACCCCTGATAGCTTTTCCCATTGAAGATGAATTGTATTGGTTTGGTTCTGTCTATCCGGCATTCGTTAACAGTTTGGGACAGGCGGTTTGGTTGCTTGCTCATGCCAGTTTCTTTTCTTGTGTCTTTTCTGAAATTCGAGACTCTTCAGTTTGGCGTGCTTCTTCGACACTATTTATAATATGCGAAACGGTATTTCTGTTAACAGTCAGCCAGCTACCACACCCCCCAGAATGCCGCCAATGCTCTTGATGATCTCCCTTTGGGTTATCGCGAACATAAACATAGCCGACCCAATCTTCTATCGGTGCATCATGATCGGGGCGTTTGACTTTGGCATCGCCTCGGTAAGTGAATTCTTCGAGTGGGCGTTCGCCACATAATGGGCAGGGAATACGCATCTGTTGATCCCTCTAATGATGGTTTGGGAAAGGGCCGCCACCAGTAGCGTCTACGGGACGCCCTTGGGAAAAGCGATCCAGATCAAAGGGCGCGTTATAGGGGTGGGGCTCGTTATGTACCATAGTGTGGGCAAAGCACCAGGCTGCACCGGGAATGGCTTTGAATCCTGTGTAGTTCCAGCCACCATTTAGATAGAGCCCATCTATCGGGGTCTTACAGATAAAGGGCGAACCATCCATGGTCATATCAACAACGCCAGCCCAGTGACGCAATAATCTGGCTCGGCCTAGTGTGGGCAAAAACATCATTATGGCTTCTGCAACATCTTCTACGATGGGAAGGTTGCCGCGTTGAGCAAAACTGTTGTAACCATCCAACATGCCACCGAAGACTAATCCTCCTTTATCAGATTGGCTGATGTAGAGGTGCCCAACACCAAAGGTTGCGACAGTATCGATGATTGGCTTTACACTTTCTGTAACAAAGGCTTGTAGTTTATGGCTCTCAACGGGTAATCGAATTCCCACCATTTCCATTACCTGGCTGCTATGGCCCGCAACAGCAACACCGACTTTGGGTGCGTTGATGGTGCCGCGTGAAGTCTCAACACCTGTCATACGACCATCGCTGTCGCGTAAGAAACCCGTGACTTCACAGCCTTGGATAATATCGACACCCAGGCGGTCGGCGGCACGTGCATATCCCCAAACGACTGCGTCATGGCGGGCTGTGCCTGCGCGAGGTTGCAACAATCCACCAAGGATGGGATAGCGGCCATTGTCGGGATCAATGATGTTGACCTGCTTGAGCACTTCTTCCTTGTTCAGCATAACGGCATCAACACCGTTCATAATCATGGCATTTCCACGCCTAACGGCCTCATCGCGTTGGCCATTAGTATGAAATATGTCCAACACTCCACGTTGGGAAAACATGACATTGTAATTCAGTTCTTGAGAGAGGTTCTCCCAGAGCTTAAGTGACCACTCCAATAGCGGGATTTCATTGTTTAATAGGTAATTGGAGCGGACGATAGTCGTGTTCCGTGCAACGTTTCCGCTGCCAATCCAGCCACGTTCAAGCACAGCTATATTCGTTAATCCGTGCTCTTTTGCCAGATAATATGCGGTAGCTAGACCATGGCCTCCGCCGCCAATAATGATAGCATCATACTGTTTCTTAGGTTCCGGATCCCGCCAGCCCACAGGCCAACCTTTATGTCCTTGGAAGGCCTGCTTGATGAGTGATGTCATGGAATAATTCATACTATCGGGTACCAGAATTGTTCACAGTATTTCTTAATTTCATTCAATAGATGATGCGGGGATAGCAATTCTCTAGACAGGGTGAAAAATTTCACGGGTGGGCTAAATTTTTTATAGGGCAGGTTTTGTTCAAGTTTTTTTTTGATAGCTTTTCAATACCTTGTCGGAATATCTAGAGTAGGCAACCAACTCTATTAATTACCTGTGCTCAAAAGGATTAGACGGTTTTCACAGGATAAATTCACTGACTACAGTTACCTGGTTTTTATAGCGCCGAATTTTTGTTTGTATGAAAACAATATAGATTGCAGATTAAAAGGACCCTTTGGGTTTTTGATTGTAAGTTTTCAATTAGGTAAATTCGTAATGAGAAGACGGCTTCCTCCCTTTGCGGCGGTCAAAGCTTTTGAAGCTGCAGCCCGCCATTGTAATTTCCAGTTGGCATCGGATGAATTGGGCATTTCAGCTTCGGCAGTTAGCCATCAGGTAAAATCGTTAGAAGAATTTATCGCGATGCCTTTGTTTATCCGGAGAAACAATCGGTTGATCCTACGTGAAGAGGGACAACTTTATTATGATAGACTTTGCGTGGCCTTGGACGAGATAGAAAGGGCCACCGAGACTATTTCTAAAACAGGCGGTAAATCCCAGCTGACGATTAACCTATATCCATCTTTGGCTGATATGTGGTTAATTCCCCGTTTGTCGGGCTTTCACGCCAGAAATCCAGACATCAATGTGCGATTAAATACCTCCGTCATTGTGGGAAGTAACTTGGATCGTGAAGTTGATTTTGCTTTGGTTTATCAATCGCTTGATTCTGTTGAGGATCAGAACACTATTCTTTTTATTGAGGAAATTATTCCTGTTGCTACTCCGGAATACCTTAACGATCATCCTGCCATTGAAAAAGCCGAAGATCTACTTGGTCATACGCTGATCGCCAGTTTGTCTGAAGATGAAGAATGGAAAACATGGTTTGAAGCCCAGGGGATAACAAGCCATTCCCAGGCTCAGTATCTTGAACTCGATATGAGTTCTACTGCGGTCATCGCAGCAAAGGAAAAGCTGGGGATTACCATGGGACGGAACCCTTACTTAGATGATGACTTAAAAGCAGGCAGACTTATTGCGCCTGTATCGGGATTAGTCTCTACGGGATTTTGTATTTCACTGATCTGTACCACCCGGGGTAAGAATTTGCCTTATGGATACCGTTTTCAGGATTGGTTGATTCAATCCAGTTCTGATTCTAAGAAATCTTGAGTTCTTTTTCTTAAGCTTCACAAATTCAAAAATTTTTATTTAACGCTTTGGCACTGGTACCCATTCTGATACCTGTTTTGCAATTTACTATTGTACAGTTGAACAATAGCATTGCTTTTAGGCTGAAGTTAAGTCTACTATTGAACGACTGAACAATAAAATTGCTTTATGGGGAGAGTCTAATGACGAAACCGGGTAGCCGAAGACGGGGACAAAGAACTGGACGTTCTGTTCGAGATAAAAATTTGATCACCCAACAACCCTGGAAGCAGATAGAGTATCAATATCAGCCACAAAATGTACTGAGTGAAGATCAAATCGAGGCCATCCATGAAGCCTCATTGACTATCCTAGAAGACATCGGGGTTAAGGTTCATGAACCTGAAGCAAGGCGTTATTTGGAACAGGCTGGTGCAAAAGTAGATCATGCTTCTGAAATGGTTTATCTGGATCGTGGTTTAGTAGAAGAAAAATTAAAATTACCGCCCAGTGAATTTACTCTACATGCCAGAAATCCTGCCCGAAATGTGAAAGTTGGTGGCAAACACGCTATATTTGCGTCTGTAGGTGGGCCTGCTTTTGTATCCGATCTGGACAAAGGACGACGCCAGGGAACCTATGCAGAAATGTGTGATTTCATACGCTTGGTTCAGAGTTTAAATATCTTACACCAGGAAGGCGGTGGTCCATTTGAGGCAATGGATTTGCCACAGGAAAGCCGCCATCTGGATTTGCACTACGCTCAAGCGACATTAACAGACAAAAACTGGCAGCCTTGGGGGCTAGGTCAAGATCGGGCTCGTGATGGGCTTGAGATGGGATGTATCGCGCTTGGTATCACGCGTGAGGAGTTGGTAGATAAACCAGTCTTCACAACGGTCATCAATACAAATTCGCCGCTTCAGATTGATATCCCGATGGCAGAAGGCCTAATTGAGATGGCTCTTCACGGCCAACCGGTGATTATTACACCGTTTACACTTGCTGGTGCCATGTCTCCCATAACACTGGCAGGTGCTTTAACCCAACAAAATGCAGAAGCATTATCCGGTATCGTGCTGGCGCAATGTGTTCGGCCAGGAACACCGGTAATTTATGGTGGTTTTACTTCGAACGTGGATATGAAAACGGGATCACCTGCATTTGGGACGCCTGAATATACATTGGCGGCTCAGGCTTCAGGTCAATTCGCACGGCGTTACGGAGTGCCGTTCCGTTCCAGCAACGTGACGTCCTCTAATGCTGTCGATGCTCAAGCGGCTTATGAAAGCCAAATGTCAATCTGGGGAGCAATGACAGGTCATGTCAATTTACTAAATCAAGGTGCTGGTTGGCTTGGGGGAGGGTTGGTTGCCTCTTTTGAGAAGTTAATTATCGACGCTGAAATGTTGCAGATGATGTCCGCCTATAACAAACCTCTTGCCTTTGATGACGATGCAATTGCCCTGGATACTATTCGTGAAGTTGGGCCAAGTGGGCATTTTTTTGGAACGTCGCATACACTTGCCCGTTATGAAGACGCTTTTTACGCGCCAATGGTCTCTGACTGGGATAACTATGAAAACTGGATCGATCGCGGAAGCCTGGGTACCGCAGAGCGGGCAAATAAAGTTTGGAAGAAGTTACTTTCAGATTATGAACAACCTGAAATTGACCCTGCGATCGATGAAGCTTTGCAAGATTATATGGCACGCCGTAAGCAAGAGATCCACGGTAAAACAGCTTGAATAATTTATATAAGAACAGCAGGCTTAACGATCTCTATTTGTTACTCACCCGTAGTATTTGTGAATAGTTTAAGCTCAAAAATTGTCCGGCGTTAAATCGCCGGGCAGTTTCTTTTTTTGGGATAATGTAAGTGAGATAAAGTAATAAATTTGAAGAATTAGGTAAAGTATTAAGGCATAGATAGAAAAGGCGTAAAAAAATAGAGCTTAAATGTTGGGATTTACCCCATACGCATACGGTGACCTTCTGGGTCAACAGGTGCTTGGGTAAGCAAGCGCGCTTTTCTTTTATCACCGATGATGTCTATGTAATAGGCAGCATTTACATCAACAGATTCTGCTGACAGATAGGCTAAGGCTAAACTGGTGTTGCTACAATATCCAAAGCCTCCGGAACTGGTATAGCCAACCTGTTCGTCATTAAGATAAATCGGTTCACCACCATAGGCATCTGCATCATCTACTTCAATTTCAAACTGAACAAAGACTTCTCGTGGGCCGCCAGCTTTTGCTGCTAACGCAGCTTCACGACCGATAAAATCTTCTTTTGAATATAGGACAAAACGCGCTAAGGCTGTTTCATGTGGATAGTAATCAGAGGTAAGTTCAAGTCCCCAGCCTGCAAAGCCTTTTTCCAGGCGCAACGACATCAGGGCGTGCCCGCCTACAAGTTGCAGGCCATGAGGTTCACCGGCGTTGATAATCTCATCAAATACACCGCGTTGATACTCCATCGGCATATAAATCTCATATCCGGCTTCACCGGTATAAGACACCCGAACAACAAAGGCCTCGGGACAAGATCCCAATTCCATGGCTCGACCACTTAAGAAGGGAAAATCTGCGTTGTCAAAGCTGACATTAGGAGCCAATTTCGACACAATTGTTCTCGCTTTTGGACCTGCAACATGGAGCCCGGCATAACGTTGGGTCAGATTTTCATAAGTAACACCCGTATCAGGGAGGTTTTCCAAGAACCATCTTTCATGGATTTTCTCCATAGAGCCAGAACCAAGTACTAGGCAGCTGTCTTGTGCAAGGCGTGTAATCGTAAAATCTCCAATCACTTTACCTTGGGGGCTCAACATAGGACAAAGTGCGGTCTTGCCAATTTTTGGTATTGCATTCGCCATCAGGTGGTCGAGAAACGATACTGCATCTGGCCCACTAAAACGGTATTTCCCATAACTTGTTAGCTCAAATAGTCCGGCTGTTTCGCGTGTGGCCCGTGCTTCACGTCCCACGGCATCGAACCACTTCGGGCGTTCGTAACAATAATTTTCTTTCGCTTCTTCAGGGGTTGTGGCGTACCAGTAGGCATCTTCCCAACCGCAGGTTTCACCAAAGACCGCGCCAGCCTCTTTCAGGCGATCATAGATCGCGGATGTTTTCATTGGACGTCCGACAGAGAAAGTCTGGTAGGGATAAATTCGACTTGATCGATTTTCATACCAGTACTTTGTCATCTCTTTTGTATAGCGTGAGCCTGCGTAATCACCGTAACGTGCGACGTCCCAGAAACTCACATCCAGGCTTGGCTCACCATCAATTATCCATTCTGCGAGTACCTTGCCGATCCCACCGCCTTGGTTAAAGCCGGTCATGACGCCATTGGCACAGAAATAACCCGGTTTTCCGGGGTAGGGGCCGATAAGGGGGCCAAGGTCGGGGGAGAAGATCATTGGGCCGTTAATAACGCTTTTAATTCCAGCCTCAGCAAGGCTTGGAATGAGATCGACTGCCTGGCAAAATTCTTCTTCCATTCTACCGAGGTCATCGGGAAGTAGCTCATGACCGAAATTCAGCGGAGTGCCATGTTCAGACCAGTGATGACACTTGCTTTCATAAGCACCAATGAGCAGGCCGTTACCTTCTGGCCGCATATAAAGATTGGCATCTGCATAGGATAATAACGCATGCGGGCGGTCGTGTTCGACCAAAACTGGAATATCTTCTGTGACCAGATAATGATGCTCAACAGGAATCAAAGGCAGTTTAATACCAGCCAAGGCCGCGACTTCACGGCCCCAAAGCCCAGCAGCATTTACCACGTAGTCAGCGATGATCGTCCCTTTTTCCGTGACGACATCCCATTTGCCGTCATCGCGCTGATTGGTCTCGAGGACAGGGGTGTGCCGATAAATGTTTGCCCCTCTTTGTCGCGCAGCTTTGGCAAAAGCATGGGTAACACTGGCTGGATCACAATAACCTGCAGTTTTTTCATGCAAGACAGCCATTACGCCATCGGTATTGAGAGTAGGGGCGAGTTCCTTCGCCTGTTCATTTGATATAAATTCAGACTCAATTCCATATCGAAGGCCAAAGCCATGGGCGATTTTCAGGGTCTTGATTTCTTCTTCATCTTTGGCAATCAAAAGCTCACTATTATAATGAAGGCCACAATCCTGCCCGCTTTCCTGTTCCAGCTCTGGATAGAGGTCAATGGTGTATTTTTGCAGTATGGCTGCATTCCCAGGGGCGGTCAGTGTGAAAAGATTACCCGCGGCATGCCAGGAAGACCCCGCTGTCAGTTCTTGTCGCTCTAACAAGACGACATTACTCCAGCCTTTCTTGGCCAGATGGTACAAAATGCTGCACCCGACTACACCACCGCCGATGATCACGACTTTTGCCTGAGTTTCCATGAAGATAACACCCTGCCTACTACCTAAAACACTATTCAGATTATCCCAAAGATGATCTGGTAGACGAAGGGGTACAGCAAACGAATAAAATTTTGCCGTCCCCCAAGTTTTTTAAAGGAGTGCTTGTTTCAAAGGGGGGTACGCTTTGTAGATTATCTCATTAGGATCAGAATTTCGTCCATTTTATGTATAGAAAGAATTTTTAATGTCGATAAACGAATGAAATTCTTCGGCGCACGCGTGCCCCCCATCCAACAAAAACCCCCTTAGTCATTCCTGACTAAGGGGGTTTTTGTTGGATGGGGGGCATGACTGAATGGTCAACTCGAAGAATTAGGGATCAATACGGGAGCAAATAACAGGGCACAAGCTGCTATTTCTGCTTCCAAGCCCATTGAAATCCCTTGGGGCTTAGGGGCTGATGACCTGGAATATATTTGAACCAATTCTCGACTCCCTTCGCTTGGGCTTCAGTTAGGTACAAACGCTTTCGAAGTGAAGTCTGGACGTCTTTTAGCCAGTCCTGTTTCTCCGCTGGTAAGGACAAGAAAGTACGGTTGATGCAACAATCATAACCGTAAACAGCTTGCAGGCTATCAAAACCAAATTTTGTTCCCCCGCTCTTACGTTCAACGTTGATTAGGTGAGCGATGCTGTCTTCTGGCAAGGAATTCGTCTGATCAAATATATCGGCGTAGGCAGAAAAACGTTTGTAGTTTGCCGCAGGAATATGAGCGAGCTTGCGCTGTCGAAGAAGGAGATAGGTGACCGCACGACGGAATTGCCGATCAGTGTTGCCCAAACCGCTACTTCCGCCATATCTGGTGTCTGTGCTCCCACGACCGGCCCCCGGCTCGTTTTCCTGACCGGGAGCCGCCTTTGTGAAATCCGGAATCTGTTTAAGTAAACGTTGCCCCTCATGATCAAGAGCATTCTTTGCGCATACAGGCCCATATGGAAAATCTTGCCCGAGCTCGTCTTGCAAAATAACAGCCACATTGGATGTTAACTTGCGTGGACAAGCATGGCATGTCTGGTCAAAAACAAAATCTTTTCGAACAGGAATTAAGGATGCGTTGGACACTCATTCCTCCATTCGAATTGGTCATAAAGTTCTGTCGTGTTCATCAACAGCTATAACTCTGGTCGCCAGGCGAAAGGGGTTCAACAGGTATCATGTTCAAATTGCACACCCGCGGTCGGCCTCTGGTTTTTTCTTGTCACACCGCCTGAAATTGAATTTCAGGCGGTGTCATTTTATATCGACCCTAGATGACAAGAATATTCTGTTCACTTTCGTCGAGAATAATTCTGAGGGTGTCTCCAGTAGAGATATTATCCAAGGTGGCAACGGCTGCGAAATTTACTCCACCGTCATTGGAGATACTGAGTGTTGCTGTATCACCGTTACTGGTGACTGAAAGGTAATTGCTGATTATGTCTCCGTTGGTATCGCTGAAGTCGATCAGATCTGCAATGTTGAGAACATCGCCATCGGAAAGGCTAAAGTCAGTCACTTGGTCGAGGGAAGATATATCGTTGAATATAAAATTATCAGCCCCAGTTCCCCCTGTGAGCAGGTCGGCCCCAGCATTGCCGGATAGCGTATCATTCCCACCGCCGCCAAGGAGGATGTCATCCCCGGCAGCACCATAGAGGATATCATCACCAAGCAAGCCAGAAAGTGATGCTCCACCATCTGATGTCGCTGTCAAGGTATTGGCATCATCATCACCCGTGATGATTTCATCGGTACCAATAATATTGATGATTTTGGAGATGATATTACTGTCGTCGGCCCCATCATTCACAACGAGCTCAATATTTCTTGTCGACTGAACATCAGGAAAATCGGAAGTAGACCTGTAAGTTATATTTTCAATGATGGTGGTATAGTCTGCCCAACTTGCAGAGCCCGAGATAACCAAAACACCTGTGATATTGTCATAAGTCAAGATCACCCCAGTGGGCAGACTATATCCAGTAGTCAATGCCAGCTGATCGCCAGCAACAAAATCAGTTATTGTGGCCGTGATCGAACCGATATCATCAGAGGCATCATTATCTATAATCGTAACGTTCTCAAATAGGCTGAGAGTATCTCCCCCCTCAATATAATTGGAATAAGTCGTGCCGTCAGCATTAAAGGTTTTGTAATAGACCCCATAATGAGAACCATCCTGTTCATAGCTTTTCCAGGAAATAATCCAACCGCCGTTGGATAGGCTATCAATGGAAGGTGAACCTTGCGTGGATAAAATATAGTCGTTTACTTGGGTTTCTGTACCACGACGTGATCCATCGGCATTAAAGATTTGAACATAGATATCATGCCCATCACCAGTAGGGCCCTCGCCTTGCCAAACAACAACCCAGCCACCATCATCTAATGAAGTAACGTCTGCATTTAGTTGTGTTCCGGTAGAGCTTGAATTAATTCGAGTTTCCTCGCCCACAGCTGTACCTGAGGCATCATAACGCTGTTGATAAATATTCCAGCTACTCCCTTCTTGGGCATTACTCTGCCACGTGGTTAACCAACCCCCGTCTGAAAGCCCGGTCAATTTTGAATTAAATTGAGCTCCTGCGGTGTAACTATTTACCCTGAATTCAGATCCCTGTTTACTGCCGTCCGCATTAAAAGCTTGGCTATAAACACCATAATCCGACCCATCTTGGTTATAGCTTCTCCAGCTAACAACCCAGCCACCATCTTCAACAGTCTCTACAGCTGAGTACCATTGAAGACCTGAAGTGTGTGTGCTGACCTTAAACTCATTCCCACGTGATGATCCATCAGCATTATAAATTTGACCATATACGCCGTGTTCAGACCCATCTTGTCCCCAGCTATTCCAGGTTATAATCCAACCACCATCTGGGAGACCGCTTACGGAGGGGTCAGTCTGATAGCTGGATGTATAAGTATTACTTCGGAATTCTGTGCCTTGTGGGGTGCCATCTGCATTATAGGCTTGACCATAAACACCATAGTTTGATCCGTCCTGCCCTTCACTGTGCCAGACAACAACCCAACCGCCATTGGTTAAAGATGTGACTTCTGGATGCCCTTGCACGCCAGCTGTATAACTATTGACTTGGAACTCAGCACCGATTTTCGCTCCATTTGCAGCATAGGCCTGACCGAAGATACCGTAGCTAGATCCGTCTTGACCATCGCTTTGCCAGGTAATTACCCACCCTCCATCAGAGAGTCCTGCTACACTACTAAAATCCTGTACGCCCGTGGTTGTGGTATTGGCTCGGTTTTCAAAATTTTCTTCATAGGAAAGAACAGGCGCATCATTAACACCGACAATATTGATGGTTTTGGAGATGACATTACTGTTGTCGGTTCCGTCATTAACTGTCAGCTCGAGTGTGCGCGTCGTTTGAACATCAGGGTAATCGGATGTTGAGCTGTAAGTGATGTGTTCAATTACAGCCTCATAATCAGCTGCGCTTGCCGCTCCGGACAAGGTCAGGACACCAGTGACACCGTTGTAATTGAAAGTA
Source organism: Kiloniella laminariae (assembly GCF_027214005.1). GTDB lineage: Bacteria > Pseudomonadota > Alphaproteobacteria > Kiloniellales > Kiloniellaceae > Kiloniella > Kiloniella laminariae_A. Next base: position 3,956 of record NZ_JAPWGY010000016.1, on the reverse strand, counting down.
ATACCAGCAGGCAAATTATAACCTGCGTTCAAATCAAGCTGATCGCCAGCGACAAAATCCGTCACCGTCAGCGTCGCTGAAACCACATCATCGGCTGTATCGACATCTGAAATAGCAATGTCAGTAAAGAGCTGGAGAGCCGAGCCGCCTTCGGTGTAGCTTGAACGAACAGTTCCATCAGCATTGTAAACCTTGCTGAAAACGCCCCAGCCGGAGCCATCTAATTTCTCACTGTCCCAGGTGATAACAAATCCACCATCAGACAGCGAAGTTACCACAGCACCAGATTGGTTGCCTGAGACATAGTCATTTATCTGGAACTCTACCCCCCTTTTGGTACCATCAGAATTATAGACCTGACCATAGACACCCCAACCATCCCCGTCTTGGCCATTGCTTCTCCAGGTAATAACCCAGCTCCCGTCGGTTAGGCCCGCAACAGAAGGTTGTGACTGATCTCCAACAGTCGAACTATTGACCAAAACCTCGTTACCCTGTTTTGTTCCATCAAGATTATATGCTTGAGAAAAAACACCATTACCTGACAGATCCTGGAGATTGCTCTCCCAGGTAATGATCCACCCTCCATCCTCTAGACCGGAGACAGCAGGCTGGAGTTGATCATTCAATGTGTGGCTGTTTATCTGGAATTCAGAACCTCTGACACTGCCATCCGCATTATAAACCTGAGCATAAATACCACTTAGAGATCCATCTTGTAGCTGGCTGCTCCAGGTGATTATCCAACCTCCATCATCCAGGCCTGTAGCTGAAGGATAGAGTTGTCCGTTTGCGGTGGTTGTATTCACCCTGAATTCTGACCCTTGCTTGCTTCCGTCCGGGTTATAGGCCTGTCCATACACACCGAGATCAGAGCCATCCTGGGAGTAGCTGTTCCAGGATACCAGCCATCCTCCATCAGCCAGATCTGTAACGGAGGAAAAGAGTTGATAACTTGATGTATGGCTATTGACCCGAAATTCTGTTCCACGGGAAGTTCCATCAGAGTTGAAGGCCTGCCCATATATGCCTCCACTATCACCATCCTGATTGAAACTGTCCCAGGTAACGACCCATCCTCCGTCAGGGAGACCTGTAATGGAAGAGCGCAGTTGGTCGCCATTGGTAAAGCTGTTGATCTGGAATTCAGATCCTTGTTTTGTTCCGTCTGGATTATACGCCTGGCCGTAAATGCCGTGACTGGATCCATCCTGATCTTTACTTGTCCAACTGATAACCCAACCGGCATCTGCCAGGGAAGCGACCGAGGTAATGTACTGATTTCCGATTACATGAGTGTTAACCTGGGTATCATAAATACTATTATCGGTAATTACAGGGGCATCGTTTGTACCTGTGATGATGATGGTAACGTCTTGATCAACGGCACCGCCGTTACCATCGTTTATGGTGACAGTATAGCTCTGGGTCAGGGTTTCTCCTGCCGCCAGATAATCGAGAGCAGCGTCGTTTACAGAGAAATCCCAAGTGACGGTTTTACTGGCCTGATCAAGTACAGGTGTAAAGCTGCCAAGATAACCTGCTGCAGCAGAAGTGAAACTGATGCTGTGAGTATCTACCGTCTCAGGATCAGCAAAGACAATTGAGCCAGAAGTTGTGTGTGTGATGACATTCTCATCGACCAGGCCATCTGTGATCTCGGTAACAGTGCCAGTGATTACGCCACCTGTAACAATTGGCGCATCATTAACACCGACAATATTGATGGTTTTAGCAATCACATTGCTGTTGTCTGATCCGTCATTAACGGTGAGTTCAATGGTGCGAGCGACCTGTACATCAGGGTAATCGGATGTTGAGTTGTAAGTGATGTGTTCAATTACAGCCTCATAATCTGCTGCGCTTGCCGCTCCAGACAAAGTCAAGACACCAGTGACACCGTTGTAATTGAAAGTAATACCAGCAGGCAAATTATAACCTGCGTTCAAATCAAGCTGATCGCCAGCGACAAAATCCGTCACCGTCAGCGTCGCTGAAACCACATCATCGGCTGTATCGACGTCTGAAATATCGATGTCAGTAAAGAGCTGGAGAGCCGAGCCGCCTTCGGTGTAGATATTGGGAATTCTGACTGAGCCATCAGCATTATAAGACTGGGAGAAAATACCATTACCAGAACCATCCTGACCATTACTCTGCCAGGCGACAACAAAACCTCCATCTGTCAGCGCAGAGACTGAAGGAGCGTACTGATTATCTGGTGTATAGCGATTGATCTGAAACTCTATTCCTTGTGGAGTTCCATTGGCATCATAAATACGGGCAAAAAGACCCCATAGAGCACCGTCTTGGGCATAACTTTCCCAAGCGACAACCCAACCGCCGTTATTTAGCGCTGTGACCGAAGAGCCATCCTGTACACTTTCTGAGTAACTGTTAACCTGAAACTCGGAACCTTGCGTGGTCCCATCGGCATTGTAGGTTTGCCCAAAGATTCCAGAGTTGGCCCCATCCTGCCCTTCACTATCCCAAGTAACAACCCAACCACCATCGGAAAGTCCGGTTACAGAGGAGTTGTGTTGTGCGCTCGCGGTATAACTGTTGACCTGGAACTCTGTTCCTTTCAGGGAACCATCACCATTGTAGGCTTGACCATAAATTCCCCAGTTGGAACCATCCTGGCCATTACTCTGCCAGGTAACAACCCAGCCACCATCACTCAAAGATGAAACAGAAGGGTAAATTTGATCTCCAGAAATGTAGCTATTGATCTGGAATTCAGTTCCTTGTTTGCTTCCATCAGCGTTATAGGCTTGACCAATGATGGCGTTACTTGAACCATCCTGGGCATAACTGTTCCATGTAATCACCCATCCGCCGTCGTTCAGATCCGTGATTGCAACGTTGCCCTGCCAGTAAGCAGCATAGCTGTTAACCTGGAACTGGCTGCCTTGAGGTGAGCCATCCGCGTTGTAAATCTGGGCCGAGACGCCAAGATTATTTCCATCCTGACCATAGCTGTGCCAGGTGACGACCCAACCACCGCTACTGAGGCCTGCTACAACTGGCGCTGTCCAAGTATCAGGAGAAATACTATGTATCTGAAACTCTTGCCCTTGCGGGGAGCCCTCAGCGTTGTAAGCCTGACCATGGACGCCATAGCTGGAGCCATTTTGACCCTGGCTTTCCCACACGATAATCCAGCCTCCATCTGGAAGGCCTGCAATAGAAGGTGCATATTGTTCACCAGCTGTATAGCTGTTTACCTGTACTTCATTCTCTCCACTATTGTTTGATTTGTTGTTATCTGTAATCACAGGGGCATCATTTGTGCCAGCGATGGTGATGGTTATGTCTTGGTTGACAATACCGCCGTTACCATCGTTTATGGTGACAGTATAGCTCTGCGTCAGGGTTTCTCCTGCTGCGAGATAATCGATTGCAGCGTCCGCCACCGAAAAGTCCCAAGTGATGGTTTTGCTGGCCTGATCAAGTACAGGCATAAAGCTGCCGAGATAACCTGCTGAAACTGGGGCAAAGCTGATGCTGTGGCTATCCATTGTGTTTGCATCGTTAAACACAATGGAGCCAGAAGCAGTATGTGTGGCTACATTCTCACCAATCGCGCCGTCAGCGATTTCAATAGCTGAACCCGTTGTGTCAGCACTATCTATTACAGGAGCCAGATTGCTGCTGGGAGTTACGGAGTGATCATATACATTAACCAGTTTGATGATTTCATTACTGGTTGCGCCGTGATCATCAGTGATCTGGAAGGAGACACTGCGTTGTCCCTGATCGGGGGTAATGGAGCTGTTGCAGTATCCGACACTGCCGAGTAGTGCCTGATACTGTGCCAGGCTGGCGACACCGGTAAAGGTAAGCACACCTGTTGTCGGGTCATAGACAGCAGCCACGCCACCGGGTAGGGCAGAGCTGGCCCAGGACAAGACATCCTCTCCGGCAACGAAGCCACCGGAAATGGAGACTGTTGC
>NZ_JAPWGY010000015.1 GCF_027214005.1 Kiloniella laminariae | reverse complement strand
ATCTCTACGATCCTTCCGAATGCTGGAATTTCTTCAAGGCTGCTGGATATGTCTCAGATTAAAAGCAAAAGGCTTTAGTCTCTGAAGTTCACAAACTGCAGGGGTTGTTCGATATCCATGCCCTTGAGCATGGCGATGGCTTCCTGAAGGTCATCGCGTTTCTTGCCGTTAACCCGGACTTCATCGCCCTGGATCGAGGCCTGGACCTTGAGCTTTCCCTGTTTGATCGCTGTAGTGATCGTTTTTGCCAGTTCACGGTCAATGCCTTGCTTGATGGTGATTGTCTGGCGAACCTTGTTACCTGAAGCTGGCTGGGCTTTGCCATAATCCAATGCTGCGGCATCGACGCTGCGGCGGGTCAGGTGCCCTTTCAACAGTTCGTGCATCTGCTGAAGCTTGAGATCGTCATCAGCCAGAATGGTAATGACTTCGTCCTGCAAGGTAATTTCACAGCTTGAGCCTTTAAAGTCGTAACGTGTGCCAACTTCCCGACGTACGCCGTCAAGCGCGTTGTTTACTTCTGGCATGTCCGTTTTTGATACGATGTCGAATGACGGCATGGATGTAGTCCTTATCTGGTCGTGTGCCTGTTGTATTTTGAAGGAATGAAATGTTTCGGCCTTTTTTTCAGGCTGATGGTGCTTTCAATCCGATACAGTAAAGCTGAAGAATAGCGGATCCCCGCGGTCTGAAAAACAAAAATTCATCAAAGGGGTGGGTTTAGTCCCGAACAACCCAAGGGTGCTTCCATAGGGTTGTCCGGGAATTTCTTTGGGGATTGCCCCCAGGGTTGCAATGTCAGAAATGAAATTGCGAAAATTCTGTCTGCCTAAGCTACTCTGAGGAGGCTATAAGATCGCGCGCACGGATGTGATGAAGCTGTCGACCTCATTACGCAGGATTTCGCCCTGTACGGACAATTCTTTTGAGGCTGAGAATACATCCCTGGCCGCATTTCCTGTCTCGACCGAGCCCTGCGTCACGCGCTGGATGTTGCTGGTGACTTCCATTGTTCCGGCAGAAGCCTGTTCGACATTGCGGGCAATTTCCCGTGTGGCAGCGCCTTGTTGTTCAATGGCCGATGCTATCGTCGAAAAGCTGATATTCACCTGCTCGATTACTTTCTGGATACGGGTGACAGCGGTCACAGCACTGTTTGTCGCATCCTGAACGGCTGTGATCTGAAGGACAATCTCTTCAGTGGCTTTGGCGGATTGGTTTGCAAGGCTCTTGACTTCGGAGGCGACGACGGCAAACCCTTTGCCGGCTTCACCAGCCCTGGCAGCTTCAATGGTTGCGTTCAGGGCCAAAAGGTTTGTCTGATCAGCAATATCCTTGATGAGTTTCATTACCTCGCCGATTTTTTCGGAAGACTGTTCAAGATTACCGATCATCCGGACGGTGTTTTCTGCCTCGTTTACCGCTTCGACGGTAATGCTCGAAGATTGAGAAACCTGCCGGGTGATTTCATGAATGGAGCTGGAAAGTTCTTCAGCTGCAGAGGCAACCGTCTGGACGTTGGTTGCGGCTTCCTCAGCAGCAGCAGCGACGGAAGTTGCCTGCTCACTGGTCTGGGTTGCGGTGTGACCCATGGTCTCTGAAGAGGCGTTCAGTTCGGTAGAGGCAGAGGCGACGGTACTTATCACGTTGGTCATGGAAGACTGAAAACCGTCAATAATGCCAGAGAAGGAGGTAACCCGGCTTTCCATGGAATCCATGGCGCGATTGATTGTTTTGCTGGCGGTGGCAAAAGATCCAACCATCCCTTTTTCGGAAATACGCCGGAAGTATTTGTCATCACTAACATATTCCAACGAGGCCGTTGCTTCGCGCATAAAGGCATCAGTTCTGTCAATGAGCAGGTTGATGACGTTCATCACCTCTGACATTTGACCGGTTTCTTTAATGCCTGTGATTCTTGCTTCAAAATCACCGTTGGAAACGGCTGTGCAAACATCGAGAATTTTTTGCAGATCTTTGTTGTTTCCGATCGAGATCATGCGGCTTCTCCCCGATTGTTTATGATTCTGGAAATATACTCGTCGTATTCCTGGCCCTTGTGATGAAGGAGGTCTGTGAGCGTTTTATAGGATTGCTGGAGTCCGGTTTTCCGGTTGTCCTGTTGCTCGATGTTCCAGAGATTTTTGTAGAGCGGGATTATGGTCTGATCCAGCACCTTCCGTTCAGGAACCCGTCGATTGGAGTGGTATCCAATGATGCGGTTATTGCTGTCCAGGCTTGGAGTGACATGTGCAATAACCCAATAGTGGTCCCCGCCCTTGGTCCGGTTGATGACATAGGCGAATATCTCCTGCTTCTTTTCAAGCGTTTCCCAAAGAAGCCGAAAAATAGCCCGTGGCATGGAAGGGTGGCGGATAATACGGTGAGGCTGGCCGAGGACTTCGGTTTCTTTATAGTCTGCAATTTTCAGGAAAATCTTGTTGGCATAAGTAATGTGGCCTTTAAGATCCGTCTTGCTGACGATGATTTCATCGTCTTTGAAAAATCGTTCTTTGCCTGTAAGTACCTGGCTGTGCATGATTAATCCCCTCTTGCCTGGATGTAGCTGGCTGTCCGGAAAGTGAGGAGGTCTCTTTCTTGGACAATGATGTACTCTGACTTGACCCAAAATTCTTACTGTTAGGGCAATGGATGCCAGGGTGAATGACCAGCGATCTTGCTGTAAAATGGTACAATCAGAAGTCAATTTTCTGATCGTAGATTAGGTGAACTGTTTTTCCTTAAAAAACTTTCTGCCAAAATAATAACCGATTGAGGCAGAAAGATTTCAAGGAGCATGTACGCATGTTGTGGTACATGAGCAATGAAATTTTTTACTACCTATGATATATTAACATGATTTTGCTGTAATAAAAGTGTTTGATATAGTCGCTAATTGTAATTCGTGATAAATATTTCAAAAATTTCTGATAACTTTTCCCTCGGTTCCTCTCGCTATTTTTACGTGATAATGCCTGCCAAAAAGGGTTGCTTATCCCTACTCCAGCACTTTTGGCCAATTGTGATCCCCGGACTGGATATAGCCCGGAATATCTTTTTCCCAGCGTTTTTGAATGTCCTGACTGTAATTAAGGTAAAGCTTGTCACCAACAATTTTCCATGCGTAGGGATCTGTGGAAGCCGTATCTCCATGCGCAACAGCCCAGGCACAATAGCCGCCATATTGCGGTGCAAATTTCTCGGGCATATTTTTGAAGGCAATCAGGTTGTCTTCTGTTGAGAAGTGCCACTCTGCCCCCATCCACTCATAATTCAGTTCCTCTGTTCCCTTAATCGGTTTGCCTTGTGTGAAATAGGCAACGGGGTCGTAACCGTTGATGGCGACCGAAGAAAAAATGCCAGTGTAAACAGGATTTTCTGCTGCCTCAGACAGTACGGAGAGGGAGTTTGATAACGTCAGAATCGCAACGATAGAAAGAAAATATTTGGTGAGCCGAGACATGCTGGAAGCCTTCCTGAATGATCTTTCTACAAGATAGGGTTTTTGCGCTTCAACTGCATATCACATTCAATTGAGCTGTATGAGAAAGGGTCATTGAAATTCCTTAAAACTGTAATGAGCTTCGCGTAGCAATGTCATCCGGCGAAGTTTCTTCAGGGACAGAAAGCCTGAAAGACCGATTTCGACGCGATGTTCAGGACTGTTGAAGACGAGGACTATATGTTCGCAATGATCCGTGCCCGGATTGATATCAAGCTGTTGTTAACCCTGATATCGGTTCTTGTTCCTCTCATGGTGCTTCTGGTGGGGGCCTATGATCAACTGATCAAGCAAATTATGGAAAAAGAAGATGACCGGGCCGAGCTTTTACGCTCGGTTAATCAGTCGCTTCGGATGGAGATCATTGATCTTCAGAATGAGTATCTTTCTATCTCGGGATTTCTGGAGCTTGATGCTCTAAGGGCTGTGGAGAGCTGGGCCGCACAAGAAGGGGTAATGCCGCTGGAGCACAAGGGGCGGGACGCGCTGTTGCTCCGGTACAAAAAACGTAACCAGAGACGGGATCTTGGTAAAAGAGGTGTTCTTCTGGTTGATCAGATCGATGGTGTTTCTGCCGTCTCGTATGGTGTGTTTTTGGCGGGGGAATTCCAGAACAGGGTGAGGGAGCTAAGGTTTTCTACTCTGACACTTGATGAACTGACCCAAAAGATCAACCGGATTACGGCAGAGAATACGGGGGCGGATGCCTTGATACTCAAGGTTTCACAGCTCAAGGGGCAACTGGCGAACAAGAGCCTGGAGGCAGAGCTCAAGCGCGTGGCTTTTCTCGCCGATGTCGATGAAATCAAGCAAATGGATAGAGATGTGGAGCTCTTTGCTGAGCAGGCAATTCTGGTTGTTGCCATTCTTGGGCTGGCTGCAATCCTTCTGGTGCTCGGTGTCATTTATGCTGTGGGACGAAAACTGGTCACTGGATCACTGGTCCGTCTGCAGGCGGCATCCCGGGCGATCGCCGAAGGGGAAAGCGTTACTCTTGCCGAAGTGACACGACTGGATGAAATCGGATCATTGGCACGGGGGCTGGTCCGTTTCCAGGAGGCCCGTGACGAAGCCCGAGTTCTTCGCGATGAAAACGAAGCCCAACGTTTGCGGATACAGCTTGCGATGGAAGAGCGTCTGACCCTGGTTGCCTCCCAGCTCGAGAGCGGCATGAATTCCAGCGTGAGGGATGTGAGTGTGCATGCGGATACATTGATGACCATGTCTGACCAGTTACAGAATTTTGCCTCTAGCGCGAGCCTGAGGGCGGGAGAAGCTACGGATCTGGCTGGCGTGAATGCCCGGATGGCCGGGGAAGTAATGGAACTTTCCCGGAACCTGCTGTCCTGCAGCGAGGAAATGACCAGCGCTGTGCAGCATCAGCGAGACCTGACGCTGTTGGCGACAGGGGAGACCCGGAATGCGAATGCAACGGTTCATCGTCTGCATGAAACCGCCGTTCAGGTAGAAGGTATCGTCGATATTATCCAGAAAATTGCAGCCCAGACAAACCTGCTGGCGCTGAATGCCACGATTGAAGCTTCCCGGGCTGGTGCGGCAGGGGCGGGGTTTGCCGTGGTTGCCGGAGAGGTGAAAAAACTCTCGGCTGAAACATCCCGGGCCACGGAAGCCATCGCGCAAAGAGTCAGAGCGATTTGTGAGGTTTCACAGGAAACGGCAACAAACATCCGGCAAGTCGAAGGGCGTATAGAAGAAGTCGAGCAGTCAATGCACGGCGTTGTCCAGCTGTTCGATGTCCAGAGTAATGCGGCGAACACCATCGCCCGCTATGTGGAAGATAGCCTGGAGAATGCCAACCGGGTTTCAGGCAGCAGTACAGCGATGCAGGAGGCGTCTCACACGACAGGAAATGCGACGAAACAGCTTTATGAAGCCTCGACGCATATTAAAAATGCCCTGTCCCATATGCGGGATGACCTGATGAATATCATGCGTGCGGCTTCGTCGCCTATCTGAGCCCCTTAAATTTCTGGGTAATTCACAGGTTATATTTATGCGGTGCAGGGATAACGACAGTAAAGGTGCGTAAAAGCTTAATAGTCGTCATAGATTGCTTTTGTATGTAATATTTCCCGAACAATACAATCAAGGGGAGTGTTGTCATGAAACTGATTCTGGGGCCAGTATTAAGTCTGCGTACCTCTTCGCGAACTCATTGGAGCGTGTCGGTTCTTCTTGTTGCCAGTGGTGGTGTGCCTGGTCTGGAGATCATCTCCGGGAAGGCTGAACGCGTGAATGTTCAGGAGCTTCTGAGGTTTAAAGAGCAGGTCGTTTACCGCTTTGATCTGAGGGTTGATCTGGGTGCTGAGCTTGGACAGGTTTCTTATGGCTTTGACGGGAAAAGCTGGAGCTTTAGCGTACCTGCGGCTGGAGCAGATCCGCAGATGGTTTTTGTTTCCTGTAATGGTTTCTCGGCACCGAGTGAGATCAAGAAGGTTGATGACAAAAACGGAATGTGGAAAGTCTTGCTGAACCAGCATGGTGATGCTCCCTACAATCTGATGATCATGGGGGGAGACCAGATCTATGCAGATGAAATCTGGGAAAAATGTCCCGACATTAAAAAATGGGTTGAACTGCCCCGTCTTGAACGGCGGGCCCGCAAGTTCACAGCGGTTATGCGTTCCCAGATCGAGCGGTTTTACTTTGAACTTTATTGTCAGCGCTGGAAGCAGTCAGAAGTCAGCGAGGCTCTGGCCTCTATCCCGACAGTGATGATGTGGGATGATCACGACATCTTTGATGGCTGGGGATCCTACGCGCCTGAAGACCAGAACTGTTCTGTTTATCAGGGAATTTTTGAAGAAGCCCGAAGGCATTTTGCGGTGTTCCAGCAGCAGTTGCCTGATATCAGAGGTGAGCACCACCCCGGTAGCCTGGGAACCGACGGTTACACCACTGTGTTACGGGTCGGAAACTATCTGGTCCTCTCGCTTGATGCCCGGAGTGAACGGAGTCAGAAGCAGGTACTTTCTCGTGAAAGCTGGGATCGAATCTGGCGCTGGCTGGATGGCTGTGATCCGGCGCAACAAGGTGGCCCGAAGCATCTGCTCTTTGTTGCACCAGTACCAATTGTACATGCCGATTTTGGTCGTTTGGAAAGCCTTTTCGGCTGGTTCCCGGGGGAGCAGGAGCTGGAAGATGATCTGAGAGATCACTGGCAAAGCCCACCGCATCGCAAAGAGCGTTTGCGGACGATCCACAGAATGTTTGACCTTATGGAGAAAAAGAGCTGCCGGGTGACGATCCTGTCAGGGGATGTTCATGTGGCTTGCCTTGGAGTGATTGAAAACGAAAGGGGCGCTTCTGGTCAGGGAAGAGAGAAGGTCATTAATCAGTTGACCGCTTCGGGCATTGTGCATCCCGCCCCACCGAAACTGATGGGGTGGCTTCTGAACAGGCTGAGCGATGAAGTCGAAACAGTGGTGCAGGGAATAACTGCGCGAATGATGGAGCTGCCGACAAAGCGTGCCAAATACATGTTGGCCCGGAATTTCCTGAGTCTGGAACCCGATGACCAGTGCCGTTTATGGGCGAACTGGCATGTGGAAGGTGAGGAAGAGGTCATCACCAAAGTTGTTCACCCCATCCCCTCTGATTGAGCGATCCTTTTGGGCTGGTTTCCTCTTTATTATAGATCACTCTTGAGATGTCGCTTGGAAAAAATGATCACACGGAACGCTGCACGTATTCCTCAATCATCGGATGGGCCGGACGTCTGACATAAGCGGGGTCGGTGATTCCTCGCAGGACAAAGTCGGCAGTGGTCCGGTTACAGGCGACAGGGGTCTCATAAAGCGTCGAAATCCGGATCAGGGCTTTGACATCAACATCATGTGGTTGCGGTGTCATCGGGTCTACCAGGAAAAACAGTGCTTCCAGATCGCCAGTAGATATCATAGCGCCGATCTGAAGATCGCCCCCGAGAGGCCCGCTTTTAAAGCATTGAATATCAACGTCCTTGAGATTCTCCGAGAGTACGCGCCCGGTTGTGCCTGTTGCGACGATCCTGAAGTTCCGTAACAGATCCTGATTATCCATGGCCCATTCAAGCAAAACGGGTTTCATCTTGTCATGGGCGACCATGGCGATTGTACGTTTGGAACTGTTGTCTTGGTTCGAGGGCATCCGGTATCTCCTTGTTCTTTCAGATATAATATCGCGTCAATATTGCCCGCTGTCCAAGGATTCTTGGTTTGATATGAGCCAGTCCCGCACTTTTTCCGCCTGAGGGCTCAAAGGTTTGTGATTTGGCCAAAGCACCCAGAAATTCCCGCCGAAATGAACCGGTTGGTCATCGACAAGCTTGAGCAGGCCATGGTGGACGAGGTGATCGACAAGATGCCACCACCCCAGGGCAATTCCCCCTCCGGCAAGAGTGGTCTGGATAACAAGTGCATAGTCGTTGAACCGTAACCCGTCCCGATTGTCTTCCCAGTCCATGCCTTTAGCCTTGAACCAGGTGTCCCAGTTTGGGCGGTCACGATAAGGCTCTTCCAGATGAAGCAGACGATGTTTTGCCAGATCCTGCGGGCTTTTGGGTCTGCCGTATACAGATAGATATTTGGGACTGGCGATGGGATAGACAACTTCTTTGGCAATCTGGATTGCATCATGACCGGGCCAAACCCCATTGCCACGCCGGATCCCGAGTGGAATTTCTTCTGCTGCGGGGTCAACATCCTTGTCCGTTGTCTGCATTCTGATGTCGATATCAGGATGGTGCTGGCTGAAGGAAGCCAGACGGGGGACTAGCCAGTAGTTGGCAAAGGCTGTTGAGCAGGAAAGCGTGACGTTACGGTCGCTCTCTGATCTCGAGAGTTCCTGGGCAGATCTATGTATGTGCCCGAGGCCCATGGTGACATCACTGTGAAAGCGCTGTCCGGCTTCGGTCAGCTGTACAGATCGATGTCCCCGATAGAACAGCTGGGTGTTCAGAGCACTTTCGAGCTGCTTGATGGCATAGCTAACAGCCGCCTGGCTGACATTCAGTTCTTCTGCGGCTCTGGCAAAAGACAGGTGCCGACCTGCGGCCTCAAACGAAAAGAGGGCCGTAGGAGACTGAATTAGATTTTTGAGCTTTCGCATAAATATAACTTGCCCAAAGAGTAAGAATTATGAGGCGTCACAAGTATATTGCATAAGTATAACGTGTGTATACCGCTATTAAAAAAGGTGATGCAGGTTATGGGCAGGGAACTTGGGTGCATAAAAGAAATAAAACAGCTGGCTCCTGTAAAACAACGCGGCCGTGCGGCACGGCGTGCCAGTCGGGCTGGAGGTGCCGAGCAGAATAGTCACCTGAAGGCGCCTTTTATCACACGGAAAATTCCAACCTATGATCTGCTTGGCGAAGAGAGCCTGATCAGGATCGAACAGGCTGCAGATACTATTCTTGCAGAGCTGGGGATTGAGTTCAGGGACGATCCTGAAACGGTTTCTCTGTTCAAGAAAGCGGGCGGGCAGGTCACGTCGGTCTCAGAAGATATCTGGAACATAAAATTTGAACCAGGCATGATTCGGGAAATTCTGAAGACGGCTCCGGAACGTTTCACCCAGCATGCGCGCAACCCTGCCAACTCCGTCGATATTGGCGGTGATGCCATGGTCTTTGCCCCGGCCTATGGGTCGCCCTTTGTCATGGATCTGGACCGGGGGCGGCGCTATGGAACGATTGAGGACTTCGAAAATTTTGTGAAGCTGGCCCAGTCCAGTCCCTGGTTACACCATTCCGGTGGAACGATCTGCGAGCCAACCGATGTTCCTGTGAACAAGCGTCATCTGGATATGGTCCTGGCCCATATGCGCTATTCTGACCGTGCCTTTCTTGGTTCGATTACGGCGCCTGAGCGCGCCGAGGATAGTATTGAAATGTGCCGGGTTCTCTTCGGGGCCGGGTTTGTCGATCAGAATTGCGTGATCATGGGTAATTTCAATTCGACTTCGCCCTTGGTCTGGGATGGGGTGTCAACAAAGGGAATCCGCGCCTATGCCGAAGCGGGGCAAGGCTCGATCCACCTGCCGTTTCTGCTTGGCGGGGCGGTTTCCCCAGTCACAATGCCGGGGGCTGTTGCGCAGGGGCTGGCGGAATCCATGGTTGGCTGTGCCCTGACCCAACTGGTGCGGCCAGGAGCCCCAGCGATTCTGGCTTCGTTCCTCTCGTCTTTGTCCCTGCGATCCGGCAGTCCGACTTTTGGGACACCAGAACCTGCCCTTGGCAGTCTTGTTATGGGACAGCTTGCCCGGCGTTTGAAATTGCCTCTGCGTTGTGCGGGGAATTTTGCCACCTCTAAGCTGCCCGATAGCCAGGCAACGACACAGGGAATGATGTCGATGATGTCCGCCATCCAGGGGGGGGCGAACTACATTCTCCATTCGGCAGGGTTTCTTGATGGCCTGTTATCAATGTCCTACGAGAAATTTGTCATGGATACCGATATCTGCGGGGCGCTCCATGCCTATCTCGAAGGCTTCAAGGTGAACGATGATACCCTTGGGATTGACTCTTTACGCGAAGGGGGACCCGGTCAGCATATGTTTGGAACAGCCCATACCCTGGCACATTATCAAACAGCCTATTGGGACACCGATCTCAATGACGATCAGCCGTTTGAAAGCTGGAGTGAGCAGGGGGGAGAGGATGCGGCGGTCCGGGCCAATCGAAAGTGGAAACAGATTCTGGCGGACTATCAGGCCCCTCATATGGATCCCGATACCGAAGAAGCGTTGCTGGATTTTGTCGCGCGAAGAAAGAGCGAGATGACTGATGCCTGGTATTGATTTTCCGAGGCAAGCCTGATGGCAGGTATTGTATTGTTATTGATAGAGACTCAGGCCGAGAAAATTGCGCACTGGTCACCCGAGAAAAGCAGGAGAATATAAATTGGCCAGTAACGATCCCCTGTTGCAGCCCTACAAACTGAAACACCTCACCCTTAAGAACCGTATCATGACCACCAGTCATGAGCCGGCCTATCCTGAGGATGGCATGCCCAAGGAACGCTATCGGGCCTATCATGAAGAGCGGGCCAAAGCCGGGATTGCCATGACCATGACTGCCGGGTCTGCAGCGGTATCCCGGGACAGTCCACCGGTTTTTAACAATATCCTCGCCTATAAGGACGAGGTGGTTCCTCATATGAGGCGGGTCGTAGACGCCTGTCATGAGCATGGTTGTGCCGTGATGATCCAGTTGACACATCTGGGACGTCGGACCGGGTGGAACAAAGGAGACTGGTTGCCAGCGGTATCACCGTCGCACCACCGCGAGGCGTCGCATCGGGCCTTTCCCAAAAAAATGGAAGACTGGGACATTGAGCGGATTATTTCTGACTATGCGGATGCGGCAGAGCGGATGCAGGCGGCGGGACTGGACGGGATCGAGCTTGAGGCCTATGGACATCTGATGGATCAGTTCTGGTCACCCCGGACCAATACCCTTGAGGGGGAATATGGCGGAAATCTTGAAAACCGGATGCGGTTTTCGATGGAGGTTCTGGGGGCGATCCGCCGCCGTGTCGGTGACGAATTCATCGTGGGAATTCGCTATACCGCTGATGAAGTGGACAAGGACGGAATTTCAGCCGAAGAGGGTATCGAGATTTCCCGACGCCTGAAAAATTCCGGACTGGTGGATTTTCTCAATGTGATCCGGGGGCGGATTGATACAGACGCGGGGTTGACCGATGTCATTCCGGTACAGGGCATGCGCAGTGCACCGCATCTCGATTTTGCTGGCCGGGTTCGTGAAGCCACAGGTATGCCGACATTCCATGCTGCACGTATTCCTGATGTTGCCACGGCGCGGCACGCGGTATCGGCCGGTTTGATTGATATGGTCGGCATGACCCGTGCCCATATGGCAGATCCCCATATTGTTCAGAAAATCCTGGAGGGGAGAGAACACGACATCCGGCCCTGTGTCGGGGCAACCTATTGCCTGGACCGGATCTATCAGGGGGGCGATGCGCTTTGCATCCATAATGCAGCGACAGGTCGGGAACTGACCATGCCGCATGTGATCCCCCGGGCGCGTGACCACAAAAAGGTAGTTGTTGTCGGGGCCGGGGCCGCGGGGCTGGAAGCGGCCAGAGTTGCGGCTGAGCGCGGCCATGCGGTCACTGTTTTTGAAGCGGCTTCGCAGCCGGGAGGGCAAATCAGGCTAACTGCACAAACACCGCGCCGTAGCGAAATGATCTCGATTATCGACTGGCGTATGGCGCAATGTGCGGCAAGGGATGTGGAGTTCCGATTTAACAGCTGGGCTGAGGCCGGAGATATTGTTGCTGAAAATCCGGATGTGGTGATTATAGCTACGGGGGGCTTGCCTCATACCGAGGTTCTGGAGCAGGGCAATGAGCTGGTGGTTTCAAGCTGGGATATTCTCTCGGGCGATGTAAAGCCGGGGCAGAATGTTCTGGTTTATGATGACGCTGGCGACCACGCCGGGTTACAGGCGGCGGAAAAGATTCTGGAAAGTGGAGCCCGACTGGAAATCATGACGCCGGATCGAAGCTTTGCACCGGAAGTTATGGCAATGAATCTGGTGCCCTATATGCGGGCCATGCAAGACAAAAATGTCACCTTTACCGTGACTTACCGTTTGCTTGCTGTCCGTCGCAAGGGGAATGAATTGCTGGCCGTTGTGGGCAGTGATTACAGTGATCTTCGCAAGGAACGCAGTTTCGATCAGATCGTGGTCAACCATGGGACAATTCCACTGGACGATCTCTATTTTGATCTCAAACCGGGATCTTCCAATCTTGGGGCGGTGGATCAGGCGGCGCTGCTTGCCGGAAAACCCCAGGCTCTGAATAAAAATCCATCAGGTGCTTACCAGCTCTTTCGTATCGGAGATGCGGTATCAGCCCGAAACACCCATGCTGCAATCTATGATGCCTTGCGTCTGGTCAAGGACATCTGAGAGTGGAACTGGTTTTGGCCCTGCCTGATTCTTTTGTAATTGTGCAACGAAACAGACAGGGTCGCTTTCCGGGTTCACAAGCGGGGCTGATCAGCGACTAGCTTGCCGTGAATGACCTGTCTTGCGGCCTCAAGATGTTGCAGCAATAGCTCTGAAGCGAGGCTTCCGTCCCGGGCAAGGCAGGCTTCAGTCAGTTTGCGATGCTCAACATTACTGCGGGAACGCGATTCTGATTCCCGGCGGTGTAGACGGAGATAACGTTCCGAAGCATTGTAGAGGATCGAGAGGAAACGATACCCAAGTGTATCGTTGGCACCGGAGAGAAGAATCTCGTGGAACCGTCGATTTAGCTGACCAAGTTCTTCAGGGTTGGTACTGGCAGCTTCCTGCTCGACAAGGGCAAGAGCCTCCGCGGTGTTTTGGGGTGTCAGATTTGGGATCGACTGGCGGAGGAGATGCGGTTCAAGCACTTTTCTCAGTTCGAATATCTCGGTCATTTCCTCGATTGATCCTGGCAGTACCCGGGCCCCGCGATTTCGTTCAAACTGGACGAGGTTCTCTCCCTCAAGGGTCCGGAGGGCCTCGCGAACCGGGATTTTACTAACGACGAGGACATCAGCAACACTGTCCTGGCGGATCAAGCTGTGCGCCGAGAGAACACCGGAAATAATTGCTTCACGCAGGACATCAGAGACAAAGACAGGAGTTGAGACGGCGTCGTTGCGAAACTGTTGCGCCAGTTGTTTGAGTGCCTGAGTGTCAAAACTCATAGATCGGTCCAGTCTCCATAGAGGTTGGGGCAGTGTACAAAAATGCGAAGCCACCTCAAAAACAGATGTCTTGCTGAGGAAACAGACTGAGCTGTTCCATATGGCAACTCTGCAAGTTTAAGTCAAACCGCTGTCGAGGAAAAGCTGTCGGGAGTAAGGGAACTCGGTGCCAAACTTTTTCAGGATGCGGCAAGTTGCTTTTTCCACCATCCCATTCCCAGCAGACTACCCACGATAATCACAGTTGCTCCCACGACTGTGGTCCAACGCAGGGGTTCGCCAAAGGCAAGAATGCCAATAATGGCTGAAAAAGCGATTGAGCTATAGCTTAGAGGAGTAAGCAGGATCACATCAACTTTTCGATAGGCAAAGAGGTTGAGGCTTTGGCCGAGTATCGCAACAGGCCCCATCAGCAGAATGGGCCACCAAGCAGCAAGGTCAGTCCAGTGACCCCAGAAAAGTGCCGGAAACAATAACAAGGCCGTTGCCATGCCATTGACATACAACAGGGTCACCGGGATAGCTTCGCGTCTGCTGACGAATTTGATGATGATAACCTCTGCGGCCATACAAAAGGTTCCAAGCAGGGCTAGGAGCGATGCAGGGTGGAGTAGGTTCTGGCTTTCGCCGTTCCTGCTGCCGTAAGCAACGAGGGCGGCCCCGGAAATGGAGGTGATGACGGCGAACCAGTGGCGCGGAAAAACCCTCTCGCCGAGCAGGACACCGGCCAGAAGCAAGACGATGGCGCCCTTGGAAAAACTGATGGTGATAACATCAACTAGGGCTATCTGTGTTGCGGCAATGACAACGCAGGCAACGGAGCCGATCCCGGCAAGCATGCGACCAAAGTGAATCAGAGTGTAATTGCTTTTCAGGCTGTTGCCTCTGGATTTCCAGGTGAGCGCGGCCGGGAGCAAAAAGAGCAGCCCCCCACAATAGCGGATGAATACGATTTGATACCATGGCAGGGATATTTCGGCGCTTTTGGGAAATGCAAACATGCAGGAGAAAAGCAATGCTGCGAGCAGCACAGCAGACATGGCCTGGACGGTCTGGGCGTTTTTGGCGAGGAAGAGGTGCATTACTTTTTATCCGGGGCTTTTTTTATCCTCGGCTTTCTGTCCTGAGCTTGGAGGAGTAAGCAGGGGATTTCCGCTGGCTGGTTTGTATATTTAAGATATGATTATTCAAATATGAATTAAATAAACTAATATGAATATATGGCATTCATATTTGCATGGGGTGTGCCGTGTTGAAAACAGGCTATGACTGGGACGATATCCGGGTTTTTCTCGCGGTTTATGAAGCGCGTTCTTTTTCTGCCGCGGCAAGAAATCTGGGGGCGAGCCAGCCAACCATTGGCCGACGGATCAAATCGCTGGAACAACGCCTGAACAATCGCCTGTTTGAACGTCTGGCTGATGGACTGTCGCCCACAGAGGCAGCCGTTTCTCTTGCGAGCAAGGCTTTTCCGATGGCAGAAGCGGCGGAATCACTGACTCGCCATAGCGCTTTGTTAAGTGATGAGTCTGTCGGGAGTGTGCGTATTTCCATGAACGAGCAGGCGGCAATGCTGCTGGCCGGACAGATTGGGAATATCAGAAAGGCTTTGCCGGGTATCGAGCTTGAGCTGGTGATCACACACATTGAAGCCAGCCTGTCGCGGCGGGAAGCTGATCTTCTGATTCGTTTCTGTAAACCGAAACGAGGAAATCTCTACAGCCAGAAACTGGCATCAATGCCTTTTGCGGTGTTTACTTCTGCCGATAGTCTCCAATCCGGAATTGATCGGGCAGAAGATCTGGTGGCGTGGTCTAGACAGGCGCACTTGCCATGGATCGGCTGGGATGATGAGCATTCCTATCAACCCGACGCCAGTTGGATGAAGAGTAATCTTGGGGAGAGAACACCGGTGATTCGCATTAATCATGCGATGATGATGCAAACCCTGTTGCGGCAAAATCTGGGGATTGGGCTTCTTCCCTCGGTCGCGGGAGATCAGGACCCACAGCTTAAACGTCTGACGCCGGATATTCCCGGACTAGAAGCGACGCTGTATCTTATCGTTCACGGTGACTTGCGCTTTGTCCCGGCTATCCGCTCAGTCATGGAACAACTGCGCGCGGTGATGGCCTGATCCAGGAGACAGAAATTTTTCATAAAAGCATCACGCTCCTTTCACAGGCTTGAGACGGGTAGCGGGGATACTGGTGGCTGTCGTGATTCTTTTGAGAGGTCACCCTCATGAAATCCTTTCCGCTGCACGTGCTGTTTCTCTGTGATGATAATGCAATTATGAGCCCGATGGCCGAAGCCTTGTTGAAAGACCTCGGCGGGAAGAGGGTGAGAGCTTTCAGTGCGGGGAGGCGTCCTGCTGATGTCGTCAAATCGACGGCTCTAAAACTACTCAGAGATCGGGGATATGAAGGTGGGGAGCTTTTCCCAAAGTCCCTGCAGCTTTTCATGGAAGAGGGGGCTCCACACGTTGATCTGGTGGTCAACTTGACCTGTGCAAGCGACAGGTTACCGGTTTTGGGACCAGTAGGTGCCTTGCGGGTTCATTGGGATTTTTCCTTTGGGCTTCAGAAAGCATCGGGACAAAGATGTGGAGAACCAGAGAGTTTGGAAACTGAAGCCGCTTTCCTGAAACTTGAGGGCATTATCCGACAGGTCCTGCAGCCGAATTGGGAAGATCTGACCACCCGGGGAGTCCAGCGTTTGTTCCAGGTTGCCGGGCTGGCAAGTTCAAATCTGGTTTCTGTTTGAAGACTCTAAAGCTTTCGTAATCTATCTGATAAAATGACCGGCTTCGAAGTTAGCCTGGGTAATTCTTTTTTTTTGATCTTCGTTTTAGAGGGTTTACCTGTATCAGGTATTTTCAAGCCCAAGGGATGCCATCCCCTGTTTGAGCGCTGCCCCGAATTGGCTGATAAGCTTGGTGCTTTCAGAAAAGGGAGAGCTGACCCAAGCGAACTGATGTATTACATCAGGGCTGAAACGGCGGTATGTCAGGTCGAGAATCTCGAGGTATTCAGCGGCCATAAGCTGGTTGACAATGGCGATGCCCATTCCTTCCCTGACCATCCGGCAGGCAGGTCCGACCCCACCTACTTCGATTGTAAAGTTTGCACGGATTCCAACATCATTAAAAGCCAGTTCGATTTTCTCCCAATACTCCAGCCCGCTCCCCAGCCTAATCATGGGGGTCTGTCCGATATCAGCCGGTTTTAGAAGTTTTTTTGCCGCCAAAGGGTGGTCCTTCGGCATTACAACGACCGAAGGGGCATCACAGACAGGGTGAACGAGAACCCTGTCATCAAGTACCGGAAGTTTGGTTATTCCCACATCGACAATGCCTTCTGCAACATCATTGATAATTTGCTGGTAGGGGAGAAACTGTAGGGCAAGGATCAGTCCGTGATTTTTTTGCTGAAGGTTTTTCGCGATACCCGGCAGGAAGGTCATGCTGAGAGAACGGGGTGCTGCAATGACGAAGCGTTTATACCCACCGCTATTCCCTTGTGCGGAAAAAGTCTGATACGCCTCAAGCAGGCTTCTGGCGTGCGAAGCCAGAGTGTTTGCACGTTCAGTAGGGCGAAGACGGCCATTGGCTCTTTCAAACAGGACTCCACCAAGAGAATCCTCCAGCCTGGAAATGTTCGCGGACACGATGGACTGTGATTTGCCGAGCGCCTTGGCCGCCTTGACGGTAGAGCCGTGTGTATAAACTGCAAAAAAAGCGCTTACCTGAGCAATAGAAGGCTGGGTCATGTCATAACTCTATTATAAAATACGATAGAGTTATGACATATTCTAGTAAGATTGACGATTGATATTGTTCGTCGTACCTCTTGAATACAGGGAGGTTCTGATGGCCGCATATCTATTTCAAAGACTGATTCAGGCGATATTTGTTCTGCTCTTGGTATCGTTACTCATTTTTATGGGGGTTTATGCGATTGGCGATCCTATTGAGTTGCTGGTGTCACCTGATTCTACAGTAGAGGATATCGAGCGTGCCCGTGCTGCTCTGGGGCTTGATCAACCCATCTGGACACAATATCGGATATATCTCGTGGGTTTACTCCAGGGGGACCTTGGAGATTCTTTTGTCTATAACCAGCCCACAATCCAGCTGATCCTTCAACGCTTGCCAGCAACTGTTGAACTGGGACTGGTTGCATTCCTGTTTGCCCTTTTGATGGGTATCCCCCTTGGATTGGTCGCAGGATATTATGCTGACAAGTGGGCCGATCATGCCATTATGAATGGTTCTATCTTTGCCTTTTCCCTGCCGAATTTCTGGCAAGGGCTTTTATTCATCTTGCTTTTTTCAGTCTGGTTAAACTGGCTCCCTGCCGGAGACAGGGGGGAAGTTGACCAGTTCCTTGGCGTAAGCAGCAGCCTGGCAACAGCGGATGGTTGGCGTCACATTTTTCTGCCTGCTTTCAATCTTGCTCTGTTCAACGCGGCCCTAATTGTCCGCTTAACCCGATCGTCAATTCAGGAAGTAATGTCGAGCGAATATATTCGCTACGCCCGGGCCAAAGGGATAAGCAATCGCCGAATCCTGCTACGGCATGCCTTTCGCAATATCCAGATTCCCCTGGTCACGGTTTTGGGCCTCGAACTGGGGAACCTTCTGGCCTATGGCATCATCACAGAAACGGTTTTTGACTGGCCTGGCATGGGACAATTGCTGATCAATTCGATCCGTTTGAATGATCGCCCGGTAATTGTTGGTTATCTACTGGTCGTGGTGGCCATGTTCATTCTGATCAATGTAGTTGTGGATGTGCTCTACACCTTGCTGGACCCCAGGATCAAAATCAGCGGGAGCAAGTCATGAGCTCTTCCCAAACCGCAAACAATTCTGCTGCAGGAAAGGGAACAAAAATGTCTTCGTTGCGGAGCCTGTTTGATTTCCTCAGGAGGCAGAGTATTTTTTCCTTGTTGTGCCTTGCCATTTTCCTGTTCTTGATTCTGGCGGCAATAAGCGCGCCCTGGATTACGCCACAGAACCCCTATGATAATGCGCAGGTCGATTTTTTTGACGCGAACCTCGCACCAGGCACAGTTTCAGGGGATGGGCGTTTTGTTTATCTGCTGGGAAGTGATGCGCTGGGGCGTGATCTTTATTCAGCAATCCTTTACGGGCTTCGTACGTCCTTGTCGATCAGCGGTACCGCCGCTCTTCTCGCTCTTGCTATAGGGACGCTTGCCGGGTTGGCTGCGGCATATTTCAAAGGCGCCACTGATATGCTGATCATGCGGGCGGTTGATATAAAGCTGGGTTTCCCGACGATTCTGGTGGCAATGGTCATCATGTCAATCTTTGGAGCCGGCTATTTCAATCTTGTTATTGCTCTGGTTCTTGCCCAATGGCCCTATTATGCGCGAACGGCTCGGTCTGTTGCTCTCGTCCAGATAGGACAGGAGTATATTGAAGCAGCCAGATGCCTGGAACTGCCCGTACATCGGCTTATCCTTGTCCATCTTCTTCCGAACAGCCTGCCGCCATTGCTTGTCGTGTTTACACTTCAGCTCGCACATGCGGCTGCTATTGAGGCATCTCTGTCCTTTCTTGGGCTGGGAGTTTCTATCGAAGCGCCGTCCCTTGGATTACTGATCGCGAATGGATCAAAGGAGATTCTATCCGGTCATTCCTGGCAGCTGATCTATCCGGGTCTGGCTCTGGTTTTGCTGATTTTTACAGTCAATATCGTCGGGGATCGTCTCCGCCGTATCCTTAATCCGAAAGAAAGGGGCTAGGAACATGGCTGAACCGATTCTATCTGTTTCCGGGCTTTGCACCGAGGTGGTTTCTGACGAAAGGGTTGCGCGTATTGTCCGGGATGTAAGCTTTGATCTCTACCCCGGAGAAATTCTGGGCGTTGTCGGGGAATCAGGCTGCGGTAAATCGATGATGGGTTTTGCTTTGCTAAATCTGCTTGATCCGCCAGCACGGGTTGCCAGTGGCTCTGTCTCTTATGCAGGGCAAGATATCACCAAGCTGCCTCATGAAGATTTACGTGGGATAAGGGGAAACCGGATCGCGATGATCTTCCAGGATCCCATGGTATCCCTGAATCCGGTGCTGACAATCGGGGAACAGATGATGGAAGCCGTCCTTGCCCATCAAAATGTATCCAGAGAAGAGGCAAAGGCGAGAACAGTTGAAGTCCTGGAGATGGTTGGTATCCCGAAACCGGCTGAACGTCTGAAAGCCTATCCGCATGAATTTTCTGGTGGCATGCGCCAGCGAGTAGTGATTGCGACCGCCTTTCTAAACCAGCCTGACATTATCATCGCCGATGAACCGACGACAGCCCTTGATGTAACAATCCAGGCACAAATTCTGGCAGAGGTACAGAAAATGGCGGCTCAGAACGGTACTGCTGTGATTTGGATAAGTCATGATATGTCTTTGCTCTCTGGTCTGGCAGACCGGGTGATGGTGATGTATGCGGGACAGATTGTTGAATCCGGGTCGACCGCCTCAATTATCGAGCAGCCAAATCACCCCTATACCCGGGCACTTATGGGGGCTATTCCCGTCCCCGGACGAAAAAAACTCGAAATACTGCGGGGCTTCCCTCCTAATCTTCTCGGTGAATTCACTGGTTGCGCATTCGCACCCCGTTGTCCTGTGGCAAGGGATCATTGTGAAGTTGAACGACCTGAGTTACGCGGAACTGAGCTGAGTCATGCCCGGTGTCACTATCCGTTGCAAGAGGGGGCGCGTTCATGAGTATGCCTCTACTTGAGCTTTGCAATATATCGCGGATATTCACCCGGAATGATGGTGTTTTTGACAAGCTGGCCCGTCGATTAGCTATTGGACGACCACTGGAAAATCTGGTCGCAGTAGACAATGTGTCCATGGTTGTGAACCGGGGAGAAACGGTTGGTATTGTCGGCGAGTCCGGTTGTGGCAAGTCGACACTTGGACGGGTTGCTGTACAGCTATTGGCCCCGACTTCTGGGAAGGTATGCTTTGAAGGTAAAGATATTGCAACCTTGCCAGCAGAAGAAGCCCGCCGCGCCAGGTTCAAGTTGCAGATGGTATTCCAGAATCCCTACACCAGTCTGAATCCGCGCAGGCGAGTGGGCGAAACCGTCATTGAAGCTGCTGTTGCGCATGGGCTTGTCGCCAAAGCTGATGCCCGTGATGCGGCGATCGAGGCAATGGGACGTGTGGGACTGAAACCGGATTTTATTGATCGTTTCCCGCATGCCTTGTCAGGTGGCCAACGGCAGCGCGTCGGTATTGCCCGGGCACTGGCTGTCGACCCGGCCTGTGTCGTATTTGACGAGGCGGTTGCTGCGCTGGATGTCTCTATCCAGGCTCAGATCCTGGAACTGCTGGTCGAATTGCGGCAAAATTCTTCTTTTGCATCTGTATTTATCAGTCACGATCTCAATGTTGTACGCTATATCGCTGACCGGGTTGTGATTCTCTATCTTGGCCGGGTCGTTGAAACAGCTTCAACCGCCACCTTGTTTGATAACCCGCACCATCCCTATTCCCGGGCATTGATGGCTGAAGCGCCGCAATTGAAAGCGCAAAAGAAAACTTTCACACCGATTGTCGGGGAGCTGCCTTCTCCGTTATCCCCGCCATCCGGGTGCCAATTCCATCCCCGATGCCCCCATGCCATGCCTCGTTGCAAAACTGATCAGCCGATGCTTCGTCAATTGGGAGACAGGCATTTTTCGGCTTGTCATCTGGAGGTGGGGCAAGGGGAAGAAGGTCGGATAGAGGAGGCCGGGAAGAGGAAAGTAGTGCAGGCATAGCCTGTGTGATGAAAACCCTAATAACAAGCCCGCCACCAAGTCGGGATACGTATGCATCTGAAGGGAGCAAGACTATGATAACGACAAAAAATTGTATGTTGGCAATGGCATTCCTGGCGACATCTGGCCTGGTGTCATCAGCTTCAGCAGACACGCTTCGACTTGCCCTGGCGGGCGAACATCAGTCGGTTGATCCACATTTTTCGAGAACATCGCCGAATCAAAACACAGCATCGAATATCTTTGAAACACTGGTAAGTGTGGACGAAAAGATGCAGATGGGGCCCATGCTTGCGACGTCTTGGCAAAACATCAATCCGACGACATGGGAAATCGAGTTGAAGCAGGGGGTCACTTTCCATGATGGCAGTACCTTTGACGCTGCGGATGTTATTTCGTCAGTAGAACGTATTCCAAATGTCGAGGACTCGCCGTCTTCCTTTATCAGCCTGGTATCAAGCATTGCCTCAATTGAAGCGCTGGATGCACATAAACTGAAAGTCACAACAAAAGAGCCGGCTCCGGATTTTATGGAGCAGATCGGTGGCGTTTACATCATTCCTTCCGAGCTGGGCGTGACAATCAAGAGTGCTGATTTTGATTCGGGGCAGGCGACTATCGGTACTGGTCCCTACAAGTTTGTATCCTGGACGCCGAATGAAAGTCTGGTGCTGAAAGCGAATGAGCAATATTGGGGTGAAGTTCCCGGCTATTCGGATGTGATAATACGGTATATTCCAAATGCGGCATCCCGCGTCGCGACATTGATGGCAGGTGATGTTGATGCAATCGATCAGGTGCCACCTTCTGATGTTGCTGTGGTTAAGGCCCGTGACGGACTGGAAGTCAGCAGCTCGATTTCTGGGCGGTTGATTTATCTGCACCTGGATTCTGATCGGGAACAGACACCCTTTATCAAAGGGAGCGAAGGGGGAGAAATCAACAACCCGCTACGGGATAAACGCGTCCGCAAGGCTTTGTCCCTGTTGATTGATCGCAACAGGATTGTTGAACATATCATGGATGGCCGGGCTGTACCGGCGGGCCAAATGGTTCCCGAGGGTTTTATCGGATTCAACCCGGAGATCAAGACACCTGCTTATGATCTGGAAGGCGCAAAGGCCCTGTTGACTGAGGCTGGCTATCCAGACGGTTTTTCCCTGACGATCCATGGACCAAATGACCGTTATGTAAATGATGCCAAAGTAATCCAGGCGCTTTCACAGCTGTTTGCGCGTGGCGGGTTGAAAAGCTCTGTCGAAGCCATGCCCAAAAGTATCTATTTCAAATCCGCCTCGAAAAGAGAGTTCAGTGTGTTTCTGGTTGGTTTTGGAACGACTTCGGGGAATTCAAGCCGGGGACTGGAACAGGTACTCTCCAGTTATAACAAGGAAGCAGGCATTGGAACGTTCAATCGCGGGCGTTTCTCCAACCCCGCTTTTGATGATGTGATGACCAGGGCGACAGCAACATTTGACGATGATGAGAAAGAGCAACTTCTTAAAGAGGCAGCCACGATCGGATTTGTTGAGGAACAGGGAATTTTACCGCTCTATTTCGAAGAGCTGATCTGGGCTCATTCGAACAAGGTCGCTTATAAAATCGGACCCGTAGAGCGGACTCTGGCTGCTGATTTCAGACCTGTTGATTGATTTGGTGGAGTGCTCGAGTGGCCTGATTGGCTACAGCGTGGAAGACGGGGTCGTTTTTGACACCGTCTTTCCCGAGAAGAGCACTGATCGCGGAACAGGTGATCCTTTGACTGATTAATTTGCATAAGGCTACGTTTTGAAAATCCTTACTGCTGGGGTGCTGTGAGCAATGGCCCGTGATATTTCTATCCCGCATGACATGCCCTGCGAATTCACTGAAATGGTGAAAATGCGTGACGGTACCAGTCTGGCAACAGATATCTATCTGCCTGAGTCCGGACATTGCGGACCGGTTCTGATTGAACGAACTCCATATAATCGCAAAGGAGTTTCCGGTTCAGAAATGTGTCTGGCGAGTGGAGTTGCTCTGACACGTGTCGAGCTGGCACGATGGTTTTGTGCCCGTGGATATGGCGTTGTGATGCAGGATGTTCGGGGACGCCACGGTTCCGAAGGTATCTTTTCAAAATATATCAACGAAGCCGAGGATGGCTTTGACAGTTATGCGTGGATTGTAGAGCAACCCTGGTGTGATGGTCGAATCTGTTCGATGGGTTTGTCTTATGGGGGACACACCCAGTTGGCAGCCGCCTGTGCAACGGCACCAGGACTTTCGGGAATGTTCCTTGATACCGGTGGATTACTGAATGCCTATGAGCACTCAGTCCGTTACGGAGGAGCCTTTGAATTAAAACAGCTTACATGGGCGTTCAAGCACGCTCGTCAGTATGCTATTGATCAAGGGGATATGGTTGCAGTAACTCATTTTGAGTCTCTTGATTTGACTCAGGAAGTGCTGAAAGCGGATTGGAAAAGAGGCAAATCCCCTTTGGCTGTTGTGCCGGAATATGAAGCTTATCTTCTGGATCTCTGGGAACAGGAAACAGCACCAGTCGAATGGTTGGGAGCGGCGACTTGTGCCGAACGCTGGTTTGACCGGATGCCCGATGTTCCCGTATTTTTGTTGGGTAGCTGGAATGATCCCTATGCCCAGTCAATGAACATCCTCTACGAGGAAATGAAACGGAGGTTTACCAGCCCGGTTCAGTTGCTTATGGGGCCGTGGCTCCATGGTCGCCGGAATCAAAGCTATGCTGGAACCGCAGATTTCGGGGCAGCGGCAACGTTAAATAAACTGACAGGTAGAAGCTTTCCAGAGTTGCGGCTTGCCTGGTTTGACTTTGCTCTGGGTAAAACAGAGACCCCCTGGCAAGACGAAAACGTATATTTTGAAATGGGGGGAGGGGACTGGTCCTGGAACGAAAGAGGACATCTGGATGTCTCCGGGCGCTGGTTGTCGAAGGTTACGACACAAGCCTCACCGGAAGAGCAGGTGTTCCGCCTAGACGAAAATGATGTTTTACAAGCCCAAACCCGGGTTTCCTCTACAGGGGGAACACCCCAGGTACATTCTCTGACCATGACACCAGATGACCCTTTTCGTACCATCGGGGGGGCCATTACTTCTGGTGCCCCGATCATGGAGGGAGGGATGTTTCTTTACCCGGGTACGGGAAACCCTGAATCCCCTTTCAACCGCCCGGATATTCTTGTTTTTGAAACAGCTCCCCTTTCAGAAGACATGCTGATATGCGGTACACCTCTGTTGAACTGTCAGGCTTGTTCTGACGCGGAGGATTTTGATCTGGCTGTTTTCCTGTTTGAAAAAAGACAGGGGCCTGATGATTTTTCGGCGCTGAATATCACCGATGGCATCCAACGCGCACGGTTTGCTGATCCTGAGAGAAACGGTCTTGCTTTGTCTCCGGGGGAAGAAGTCAAGATTGAGGTCAGATTAATGACGACAGCTTATCGTCTGAAGAAGGGAGGGCAACTGCTGGTACTGATGACGGGCGGAAATTTTCCGCGGTTCGATGTGAATACCGGTACCGGACGGAGTGTGCCGACAGAAACAGGCAGCTGGAAACCCGAGATATCGGTCAAGATCAGAGATATTGGGCTAAAGATTCAGACACAAGAAGGAGTGCCCCTCTTTCACTTTTTATAACGGGTGTGATCCGGCTTTTGTTTCCTCATTTGTCCTTTGAGAAAGCCGGGGGTGACCGGGGTGTTTTGATAATTGTTGCAGGATCGGCAAACTGATGCCGATTTTCAATTTTCCTGCAACAGGATTATTTTGATAATCATGATTAATAAACCGCAAAATCTTGTGTTATAGTTTTCTGAACAAGGAAGAACGAGGAGGGTCAGTAATGGTATTTTCCTGTGATTTCAATGCCGCTCTTTTTCAGAGTGATAGCGGTTCAGGGACTGAAACAACAGGCAATTTTCTGGGAACAGCTGGTGGGGCTGTCAAGGATGTTCTGGCTGATAAAGGGGGGGATATTCACACCATAAGCCCGGACCATACTGTCCAGGAAGTGGTGGATATGCTCAATTCTTTCAAAATCGGCGCACTGGTCGTGGCCGACGCGGAAAAACGCCCAATTGGCATCGTGTCAGAACGCGATGTGGTCAAGGGAATTGGCAATGAAGGAGTGGCGTTGTTCCAGAAAAAAGTCAGCACAATAATGACTGCCGATCCAAGCTGTTGCAGCCCTGATGCACGGATCCACGAGGTTATGCAAAAAATGACAGACGGGCGCTTTCGCCATATGCCTGTTGTCGTAGATGGCAAACTTTGTGGCATGATTTCAATCGGGGATGTTGTCCGTAAACGTTTGCAGGAACTTGAGTACGAGAACCAGCAAATGATGGCTTTTATGGCTGGTTGACCTGGTTCTCCTCCATCGCGACTGCGCCGGGATCTTTTGATCCCAGCACAGTGTTGCGAAATGTATTACCTGATTGATCCAGGTAAATTTCAGGGCATGTTCTGGGTGTGAACCCAGATCAGACCGCCTTCTTCAACAGGCGCTTCAGTTCCGTCAGGAGCAGGAAGGGTTTTTCCTGTGTCGAGCAGAGCCGCAAAAACCCACCAGCCGGCTTTGGGCATGGCGTAATGAAAAACGCCATTCTCATCCGTTCGGATCGTCTGGGTAATGTACGGCGTCGCAAGGGGAGTGATTTTTCCTTCTCCACGGTATTCGATTTCGATAATCGCATCCCCTTCGGGAGTTCCGTTATTCATGACTTGTCCCGAGAAGATGTTGCCTGTCCATAACCCGTAGGGACGGCTGAGAGGCATGATCTCTACAGGAAGCCCGACGGGTGTTTCCCAGCCATTTTCCAAACCATAGGCATTCACAACCACCTTGGTGTGATGGATGATCATGGTTTTTTCTTCTGCTTCCCAGTAGGGAGAGGGACTGGCGTAAAAGGTATAGTCTCCGGCTCGACGAATGCTGTAGTCGGCGGTGTAGCTTTGCACTCTGGCAGGATTTAAGGCCATTGGCAGGGTCTCTACGATGAGCTGCCCGGTCAGATCATGTTTCCCGTCTACAGTTTGTACACCAAAGCGGTCGAGGCGCTCGATGTTCATCAAAGGCCCGCCTTCCATAGGGTGGGTAAAGCGAATGTCAAAGGATAGACGACTTTCCCCGCTTTTGGTGACGAGGGCGGTTGAAGGTACAAGTTCCAGGAAATGGGCACTGGCTGGGGAAATAATTCCCGAAAATCCGGCAAGGAGCAGGAGGAGGTGTCGTGAAAAAAACATGGTTCGCGCTCTGTCAAAAAGGTTTACTAGAACGACAGAAACGCACTTTACCGGCGTCCCTGCCAAACGACAGGCACGCCACACGACGGAAGGTCCGCCCCAATGAAAGACCCCGTTCATTGGACTGGTGACGTTATGACGGCAGGTTTCCTGACTGACAGTTCGAGAAAGCACACTGGACAGCAGATGTTCTGATATCCTGAGGTTACCCGACTGAACACAGTTGCGGGGGCAGTTCCGGCTAAAAGTCCCCTGATGGGCAGACTCCTCCGTATTCCCTTTTAATCACCGGACTGAATTTATGCCCGGTTAACCGACACGGGCGCAGTTTGCTGAGATAAGGGGTGGGGGTCAAGCGGGATTTTCCAGGCCGATCGCGCCAGAGCGGCAAGAAGATTTATTATAGGTTTACAGGATGCCGCGTGTGTTTTTGCTGTCGGCGAGCAGGGCACGGGTCTGAATGGAGGCGAGGTCTCTTGCCCAGGAATCGTTGGCTTTGGGAAAGAGGCTGTAGAAACCGATATAACCAGCATAGTCAATAACTGCATAATTTCTGGCTGCTTCGGGTGTCAGACTGGAAGCACGCTCGTACATGCCCGAGAGAAGATCCAGACGGATGTTGTCGATTTTCTCGACCGAGCTACGCACGGCTGCATCAGATTGAGCCCATGTTCGCATAGCGATATCAGCAGCAAAATCCTTCTCGAAAGCCAGGGTGAAGAGCATCTCATACTGTGCTTCCGGATCTTCCACATCTTTCACGGCTTCAAAGAGATCCTTGGTGTAATCTTTTTCCCAGAAGGCGAGCAGGGCCAATTTGAATGCTTCCAGATCTTTGAAGTGGTGATAAAAACTGCCTTTTGTCAGGTTCATTTCCTTGCAAAGGCGGGCAATGGTCAAAGACCAGGGGCCTTCCTGTGCGAGAAGGGCCAATGCTGTTGCAAGCCAACTCAGGCTGCTGGCGGTTGGGAGGGACGGAGTCATTTGTCGAGGTCACTATTCTGGAAAAGAGGCATACCGGGTAGTATGGTTATTTTTGATAATTTTCCAAGAACTCCTTGTTGAAGCTTGCCACTTTTTTCTTGCCCGCATAGACTGCGCCGCATGTTTGGTTCCCCAAGGGTGAAGCCGCCTGGGGATTAAAAGGGAACACGGAAGGAGTCTGCCCATCAGGGGACTCTTAGCTGTGGCTGCCCCCGCAACTGTAAACGGTGAGCTCTCGTCAGCGATGACCACTGGCCATAGGCCGGGAAGGTTTGATGATTGAGCGTTGACCCGTGAGCCAGGAGACCTGCCAGCATAACGTCACGAAACCGAAGGGCGGGGAGCACCATCGGGGCGGACATCCGTTTGTGGCGTGCCTTTGAGCCGAGTTGCCGAAGCAGAGTTGCCGGAAAGATCCGGCATTTTGTGGATGGCGGGATGTCTTGCAAAGTCAGCCTTCATCCAGCAACTCAATCAGGAACGTTATCCCCAGCCGATTACAGAGCTGCTGGGGACTAAAGGGTATGAAACGAGATGAACAAGGTTTTCTTTGCCGGGCTGCTTGTTGCCGGAACGGCTGTCTTAACGTCTGCAGCGCAGGCACATTTTCAACTGCTTTTTACGCCGGAGACCATGCTGGAAAAGGGCGGCGTGGTTACTTTGAAAATGCCATTTACCCATCCGGCGGATTCCGGCCATGTGATGGAAATGGGTGCGCCGCTGGAATTCTATTCCATTCACAAGGGTAAAAAGACTGATCTGCTTGGACAGTTGAAGGAAATCAACTGGACCAGCAGCGAAAACACCGGCAAGGCCTTTGAGGCTGAACTCAAACTTCGTGGTCTCGGGGACAGTGTGTTTGTGCTGGTGCCGACTCCCTATTACGAAGCCAGCGAAGATGTCTATATCCAGCAGCTGACCAAGTCCTATATCAATGTCGGGGATCTTCCTACCGACTGGGACAGTGAACAGGGACTGAAAACTGAAATCCGCCCGCTTGGTAAACCCTACAACGTTATTGCGGGGGGGACTTTTTCCGGAGTGGTTCTGTCCGAGGGCAAACCGGTACCTTTTGCAGAAATCGAAATTGAATATATGAATTTTCCAGCAGAGCCGGAAAAAAACCGCTTTTCGGAAACGGCTCTGATTTCGTCTCCGGCACATGCCCTTCGGGCTGATGCTTCCGGAACGTTTACCTTTGGCGTGCCCAAAGCCGGATTCTGGGGCATTGCTGCTCTGGGTACCGGCCCGGACAGCGAATATGAAGGCAAGACTTTGTCGCAGGATGCAGTGATCTGGATCCAGGCCCGGGATATTGACTAGAAAGAGAGCGCGCTATGCATATTGTTGATGGTGCCCTTTCGAACCCTGTGCTGATCGGAGGCGGCCTTTTGGCCGCCTCCGGCGTTGCCTATAGCCTTAAAAAACTTGAACCCGAAGACCTGCCCCGCGTCGGGGTTCTCTCTGCGGTGTTTTTTGTGGCGTCGCTGATTCACGTTCCCCTCGGGTTTTCGTCGGTTCATCTGATACTGAACGGTTTGCTGGGGATCATTCTGGGCTGGGCCGCTTTCCCGGCTCTGGCTGTGGCTCTTTTGTTGCAGGCAGTCTTTTTTGGTTTTGGCGGGCTTACTGTCCTTGGGGTGAATGCGGTGAACATCGCTGTGCCAGCCCTTCTGGTGTATTTCCTCTGCCGCTGGGGGCTTTCAGCAGAAAAACACCTGCTTGCCAAACGTGTTGCGGATGGCCTTTTTCTTGTGTTTTTCCTGATTACGATCTGGGCAGGCTTTGCCCTTTATCAACTGTATCAGGTTGAGGGAGGCAGCTGGAGCGTAACCGTTAACAGCGTTTCTCTGATCCTGTTTTCTGGGGTGATGGCCTATGGCTATTTTCTCTATCGGCGCGGGATCTTGTCTGTGGCCGGTTTTTGGGGATTTCTTGGGGGATCTTTATCGATTTTCCTGACTGCAGTCATGGTGGCGATCTCTCTTGCCCTGTCTGGCGAAGAGTTTGGCAAGGCTGCGGAATTTGTCATTGTCGCCCACTTCCCTGTCATGGCCGTTGAAGGACTTTTGACGGCGGCAACAATTCAACTGATCACCAAAGTCAAACCGGAGCTGTTACATGCCGTTCGATAAAACAAGATTGTCTGGTTTGTGTCTTGCCCTTTTCCTTGGGGTAACCACAGTCAGTTCCGCCTGGGCCCACAAGATAATTTCTGCGGCCTATCCCGACGGTAACAAGATCGAGGGAGAAATCGGCTTTTCAAATGGGGATATGGCGGCAAATGTTCTGGTGATTGTCAGTGATGTTGAGGGAAACAAACTGGGAGAGGTCACGACGGACGAAGAAGGTTTTTTTACCTTTGTTACCACGACAAGAGTAGATCATCATTTCCGTGCTGATCTCAGCGCTGGTCATATTGCCAGTTTTGTTGTCACGGCCGATGAGCTTCCAGAGACGCTGGAAGGTGAAAAGAGCCTCGAAAATGAAATCGTTACCGAGGGGCCAGGTGATACTGTGAATACAGGGATGGCTCCGGTTGCAGCGTCTGCTTCTGTTACAGCAGGCACGATGATGGATGAAGAGCTGTTCAAAAGTATTGTTGGCAAGGAAGTGAGTAAATTGCGTAAAGAACTCGCCCTTTTTAAAGAAGAACGCCGCTTTCAGGACATCCTGGGGGGGATCGGGTATATCCTCGGCATCTTTGGTATTGCATCTTTCCTGCTCGGTCGACGCAAGCCTGTGAAGGATCAATAGAATGACACAGGTACTCGGGGAAGTTTCCAGGTCCTGGACACTGGACAAACACCAGCAGACACAGGAAGCATTCCTTCAGAGTCTTGATCCCCGGGTACGGCTGCTTGTCTGCGTTCTCTTTTCCTGTGTGGTTTCTGCCTTGCACGATATGATGGCCCTGACCCTTGCCCTTGGAATCGGTTTGGGCCTGTCGCTCTTTGCCCGGCTGCCTATCTGGACAACGGTGCGTAAAGTCGTGGTGGTTGATTCCTTTATCCTGGTGCTGGTTCTGACGCTGCCTTTCACCATGCCAGGCGAAGTGATCTTTTCTTTCTGGGGCTGGGAAGCGAGCAGGGAAGGGTTGTTCAGGGCAGCAGAAGTCGGCTTAAAAGCCAATGCGATTCTCTTTTCCCTGATGGCTCTGATCGGGATCATGGAGCCTTCAGTACTGGGGCATGCGCTCTATCGTCTAAAAATTCCGATCAAGCTGGTTCATCTTTTCCTTTTCACGGTGCGCTACATTGATGTGTTCTATAAGGAATACAAAACCATGCGCATGGCGATGAAAGCCAGAGGGTTCGTCCCGCGTACGGATCTGCATACGCTGCGTTCCATCGGGTATCTTGTCGGGATGATGCTGGTGCGAAGCCTGGAACGTTCCGACAGGATCATGGAGGCGATGAAATGCCGGGGATTTGACGGTCGTTTCTATATCCTGGATACGATGAAATCAGGTCCTCGTGACCGGATATTTGCGGTTGTTTCGGCTGTTACACTATTAGGGCTTCTGGCCGTGGGATATCTTTAATGTCGCTACCTCTGATCACGTTACGGGATTTGCATTTTTCCTATGCGGGGGGGCTGGAAGTTCTCAAAGGGGTGAGCTTTGATTTGCACCCGGGGGAAAGAGTCGCACTGACAGGCAGCAACGGGGCAGGGAAAAGCACGTTGCTTCGGCTGATCAATGGACTGGAAAAACCGGATCAGGGACAGATAGAAGCTTTTGGATCCCTGCGGCAGCAGGAGAAAGACTTTCGCGAGGTGCGCGTCAGGGCCGGGTTGGTGTTCCAGGATCCTGATGATCAGCTGTTCTGCCCGACTGTGGCGGAAGATCTTGCCTTTGGCCCCCTGAACCTCGGCAAATCGCATCAGGAAGTGATGGACATTGTCGGTCGGACCCTTTCGCTACTCCATCTGGAAGATCTGGCTCACCGGATTACCCACAAGCTCTCTGGCGGACAGAAGCGCCTGGTTGCTCTGGCAACCGTGATGGCTTTGGAACCGGATGTTCTTTTACTTGATGAGCCAACCAATGATCTTGACCGGGAAACCAAGCAACGGCTGATTGCGATTTTGACAGAATTGCCCCTGGCAATGGTTATCGTGTCGCACAATCATCATTTCCTGAACAGGGTGGCAACCCGACAGGTGGAACTTTCCGAGGGCCGTCTCTTCGAGGCTGCGGAAGAAAAGGCGACTGTTCTGGAAATTTGAGTTTTGCCAGTGTCGTACCTGCCTTTTTTTTGCCTTTGAGGCGCCTTTTTGTCTTGCGATCTTTCTGGGTGAAAGGTCGGGAATTATGCCTTCGTTTGTTGAAGGTCTGAAAGTTAAGGCGTCATTTAAAACACAAGAGCAGCAGAAGTTTGATCTGGGTTAATAGTTCCAGATAAAAATATTCAATGGGCTCAATGTTCTAATTAACTTTTAACTTATTATGGCCTAGGATAAAGAAAGCTTCCCGGAGACCTACCTGTAAGTAGAGAAAGGCAGTCCGTTGTCTGCGGCGTCCTCAATTATTCGTACCCTGTTAAACGTTCCACAAGCATTTGTTTCCATTCTGATATTGTCGTTGTTTTCGAGTCTGTCCATGGCTCAGGACACACCAATTTTCCGAATTGGTACCGGGGCGACGGTGGGGAACTACTTTCCCATTGGCGGTATAATTGCCAACTCCATCAGTAAGCCTATCGGATCGAGGGACTGCGACAAAGGCGGCAACTGCGGTGTTCGTGGCCTGCTGTCCAACAGCGTGGCAACTGAAGGGTCGGTCGCCAATATAAACGGGATAGCCGATGGGCTGCTTGAGGGCGGGTTTGCTCAGGCTGACGTCGTTTACTGGGCTCTGAAGGGCGAGCATATCTTTCGAACCCGGGGGGCTGTTGGGAATATCCGCAGTATTGCCAATCTTTATCCTGAAGCCATGCATCTGGTTATCAGCAATACCAGTGGTATCCGTTCGATCGAAGATCTTCATGACCGGAAGGTTTCCCTTGGCCCAGTCGGCTCGGGGTCAAATGCCGGAGCCCAGCTGTTGCTTGAAACCAGAGGGGTGCGGATAGCAGAAGAGAATCTTTCGTATCTGAACGATAGTGAAGCTTACGAAGCAATGCTCAAGGGTGATATTGATGGCTTCTTTACCATTGCCGGAATCCCTGCCCGGCTGGTCAAGGCGTTGGCCGATCAAAGTCGAATTACTCTTCTGTCCTTGAGCGAGGTGGATCTTGATGTGCTGCAGGAAATTTATCCCTTCTTTTCTGCAGGAGTCATTGAGGTGGGGACCTATCGTAATGTTCCCAACACGCCTGCTTTGTTGGTCCCTGCACAATTTCTGGTGCGTGAAGATCTGGACGATGAGCTCGTCTACGGTATTACCAAAGCACTCTGGCATGAGAGCACGCAGAAAAAGCTTAGAGATGGTCATGAACTGGGGCATATGATCGTGATCGAAAAAGCCCTTGATGGCCTGATAATGCCTTTGCATCCTGGTGCGGAACGTTTCTATCGCGAGATCGGAATGATTGCGGATGATAGTGCTGTGGAAGAGGCGACAGAAGCACTGGAAGGCGAAGTCGCAGCAGAGGAAAATGAAGCAGAGGTGCTAAAAGGGGAGGATAATGTTCCCGCAACGGACGTCCCTGCTGCCGAGTAAACAACATTCCTTTATATACTATCATCACGTTTGTTGACCTGCGGTGGTCTTTCTTTTGACCACACAGCTGTTAGTCTGTGTGATGCAATCCTGGTGTTCACCAGGATGAGATGACCTTTTGCCGCGTATATCCGGGTGTATTTTCCTATTCACCGGGAGGCAGTTGGCATAGACTGGCGTTGTTTTCAAAAGATTGTTTTTATCTATCCGTATATTTACCCCTCACCTGACAATACCGAGAAGGTTCGTAATGAGTTTCCAGCTGATCGATAGTTCTGACAAGCAGACTGTATCTCTTCATTTTATCAACAAGACTGCTCTTGAAGGTAAACTAGCGGAAAAAGGACTCGTGGGGTCCTGGCTTGGCGCGAGCAAATTTTTGGCAGAAGAAGGATCTTTCTGCCTTGTGCCAAATGCTACAGGACAGATCGAGTGTGTTTTTATCGGTCTTGGGAATGAGGAAGATCCCGGTATCTGGACTTTGGCGGGGCTGAGTGAAAGCCTGCCAGCGGGTTCATACCAAATTGCAGATTCGCTTGCTGAAGAACAGGCCAGCGCTGTTGCTTTGGGCTGGGCATTGGGCAGTTACCGTTTCACCCGCTACAAGGAAGATACACGAGAACAGGCCACACTGGTCTGGCCAGAAAAGGCGGATCGTACAGTGGTGTTGTCCCTTGCATCTGGCGCACAGCTCACCCGGGATCTGATCAATACACCGAGTAACGACATGGGACCTGAAGAGCTTGCGACGGCAGCCTCCCAACTGGCGGGTGAATACGAAGCCGAGTGCAACGTCATTGTCGGCGAAGATCTTCTTACTGCAAATTACCCTGCGATCTATACCGTTGGCATGGCCTCTGATCGGGCGCCGAGGCTGATTGATCTCAGATGGGGCGACAAGGGACCCAAGATTACTCTGGTCGGCAAGGGTGTCTGTTTTGATACGGGCGGACTGGATCTGAAATCTGCAGCGGGTATGCTGTTGATGAAAAAGGATATGGGGGGGGCAGCCCATGTTCTGGGACTGGCAGCGGCAATCATGCAGAGCAATCTGACTTGCCAGTTGCGGGTCCTGATCCCTGCCGTGGAGAATGCCGTGTCAGGAAATGCTTTCCGCCCTTCAGATGTGATCAAAACACGCAAGGGGCTGACGGTGGAAGTCGGCAATACCGATGCTGAAGGTCGTCTGGTCTTGTGTGACGCGCTGGCCGAGGCGGATCGTACCAAACCTGATCTTATTCTGGATTTTGCCACCTTGACCGGAGCGGCCAGGGTGGCGCTTGGAACTGATCTTGGGGCGATGTTCTGTAACGACGATGAACTGGCGGACAGGCTCCGCAGGCATTCTGTCGAGCAGGGCGATGAAATATGGCGTCTGCCTTTGCATAAGCCCTATCGCAAATTGCTCGACAGCAAAATTGCTGATCTGAACAATGTTTCAGGTGGCCCCTATGCCGGGGCGATCACAGCGGCGCTCTATCTCGCAGAATTTGTTGAGAAAGAAACCCCTTGGGCGCATTTTGATATCATGGCCTATAACATGTCAGCCCGTCCCGGCCGACCTGAAGGAGGGGAAGCCATTGGCCTGAGGGCTGTTTATGCGATGGTCAAAGAGATGGTAAGCTAGACCCCTGATATTTCTGCAGCTCTGGATTGTCGACAGAGATTGGGAAAATTCTCTTATCTTGTGATAGTCTTATTCTGGATGTGGTTATTAAATGCCAAAATTAAAAATGGAGTATGGCAATGTTTGAAAAGATCCTGTGTGCCGTTGACGGTTCCGCCCATAGCATGCGCGCTGTCGAAAAAGCAGCGGCTCTTGCCGTCAAGTTCGAGGGCGAAATCATTTTCCTGACAGTCGCCAAGGCCGTGAAAATGAACGAGGGCCTGCGTCGGTTCATGGAAGTTGAGCACATCTCCGGCCAGGATGCCCAGTATGTTCTTGATTCTTTTAGCCAGGAAGTGCTGGCAGAAGCCAAGGGTATCGCGAAGAAAGCAGGGGTCAAGAAAATCAAAACCGAAGTGAAAATCGGCCAGCCTGCCCGCTCCATTGTTGAATATGCAGAGGGTAACAAGGTTGATGCCATCGTCATGGGAAGTCGTGGCCATGGGGATCTGGAAGCTTTGTTGCTTGGTTCTGTTTCTCACAAAGTCGCGAGTTTGAGCAAGGTAACCTGTATTACTGTTCGATAGACCAAGGTTTGGCTTGAGCTGTTCTCTGTTTTCGTTCTAGAATCATTACGAATGCGAAACATTCGGAGCGAACAATGGATATTGCAGCTAAGCAGGCCCTTGAATTGTGGCGGGGTGTGATGGTTCTGGCGCTTCAGAAGGACTTGCCAGACCTCACCTCACGCCAGTTTACCTTGTTGCTGCATGTCTATCTGAAGGATCAGGCCCATACGGTTCGGGGGCTGGCCGAAGAGCTGAACATGTCCAAACCTGCCGTTACCCGGGCGCTGGATCGCTTGGGCGGGCTGGATTTTGTCCGCCGTAAAACCGATGACAAGGATCGTCGCTCCATTCTGGTGCAGCGCACGGTTAAAGGTTCTGTTTTTCTGAGAGAGTTTGGGGATATGGTGGAGATCTATGCAGCTGAGGTTTCAGGCTAAAGCGTTTTGCTTTTGATCTGAATCGGTTTCGGGATTCCCAAAAGCGGTATTCTATGATTCACTTTCGGGAGGAGGTGTTTCATGGG
>NZ_JAPWGY010000014.1 GCF_027214005.1 Kiloniella laminariae | reverse complement strand
CCGATGGTCTTCGTTTCGCGATCCGTGAAGGTGGCCGTACCGTTGGTGCGGGTGTCGTTTCCGGTATCTCGAAATAAAATAAATTAAAATAATCGTTGATAGCGACGGGGGGTTCTGCTAAAGAACCCCCCGTCGCTATTTTTTATTGTGACGAATACCTAAATTAACTCTGAAAGGGGTTAACTGCGTTCCTCTGCCGATGCTGGTACGAACGGGTTAATCAAAGGTGGCTGAACATGGACAGCCAGAATATTCGAATTCGCCTTAAGGCGTACGATCACAGGGTGCTCGATCAGTCGACGTCCGAGATCGTTGGTACTGCCAAGCGCACTGGTGCGCAGGTACGTGGCCCAATTCCTCTTCCTACCCGCATTGAAAAGTTTACAGTTCTGCGTGGGCCTCACATTGATAAGAAAAGCCGTGAGCAGTTCGAAATCCGGACTCACAAGCGTCTTCTTGATATCGTTGAGCCGACTCCGCAAACCGTCGACGCGCTTATGAAGCTCGATCTGGCGGCTGGCGTGGATGTCGAGATCAAACTGAAAGGCTAAGCTATGCGTACGGGTCTTATTGCGCAGAAACTTGGCATGTCTCGTATCTTCACAGAAACTGGCGAGCATGTGCCGGTTACTGTTCTGAAGCTGGACAACTGTCAGGTTGTTGCTGTTCGCACGCAAGATGCGGACGGTTATAATGCGATTCAGCTTGGCTCAGGTGATGCCAAGGTGAAAAACGTGAGTAAAGCTGAGCGTGGCCATTATGGCAAAGCTAAGGTTACTCCTAAAAAACACGTTGCTGAATTCCGTGTTTCCGCTGATGCCCTTCTGGACGTTGGTGTTGAACTGGAAGCTGGTCATTTCTTGGCTGGTCAGTATGTGGACGTTACCGGTACTTCAATCGGTAAAGGTTTCGCGGGTGCGATGAAGCGTCATAACTTTGGCGGTCTTCGTGCATCACACGGTGTTTCTGTCTCTCACCGTAGCCACGGTTCGACTGGTAACAGTCAGGATCCTGGCAAGGTGTTCAAGGGCAAGAAAATGGCTGGTCACATGGGTGACCGTCGCGTGACCACCCAGAACCTGGAAATCGTTGCCACCGATGGTGAGAACGGTCTTATCCTGGTGAAGGGCGCTATCCCTGGTTCAAAGGGTGGCTGGGTTTATGTTCGCGACGCTGTAAAGCGTGCCCTTCCTGAGGGTGTGCCTTTTCCTGCTGGCCTGAAATCTTCTGGCTCTGAAGCGCCTGTTGCTGAAGAGAAGGATCAATAACCATGAAAATCGCGGTTACATCCCTCGACAATAAAAAAGCTGGCGAAGTTGAGCTGAACGCATCAGTGTTCGGTCTTCCAGTGCGCGCTGATCTACTCGCTCGCATGGTCAACTATCAGCTTGCAAAACGTCGTGCTGGCACCCACAAGGTGAAAGAACGCGGCGAAGTTTCCGGTTCTACTCGCAAGATCAAGAAGCAGAAAGGTGGCGGCGCTCGTCACGGTTCTATTCGTGCAAACATCTTCCGTGGTGGTGGTATTGTTCATGGACCTCGCGTTCGTGATCACGCTCACGATCTGACGAAGAAAGTACGTCTTCTTGCGCTTAAGACAGCTCTTTCTGCCAAAGTTGCAGAAGGCAAGCTGATGGTTCTGGAAAATACCGAAGTCAAAGGACCAAAAACTTCTGCGCTTGCCAAGCAGTTGACTGCTCTGGGCTGGTCTTCAGTCCTGGTTATCGACGGTGCTACGGTAAACGAAAGTTTTGCTCTCGCTGCCCGGAATATTCCATGCGTTGACGTGCTGCCTGAGCAGGGCGCAAACGTGTATGACATTCTGCGTCGTGACACATTGGTTCTGACCAAGGACGCCCTTGTAGCGTTGGAGGCACGTCTAAAATGAGCAGAGCACGCGCAAGAAATACCAAGCCGGTGACCGTTTCCAAAGAGCGGATGTATGAAATCATCCGTCGTCCGGTCATCACCGAGAAGGCAACCCTGGGTTCCGAGAACAACCAGGTAACCTTCCAAGTTCCGCTTGATGCTACGAAGCCTGAAATTGGTTTGGCTGTAGAAGGTTTGTTCGGCGTTAAGGTTGAGGCGGTTAACACGCTTCGCGTTAAAGGCAAGACAAAACGCTTCAAAGGTCGCCCTGGTCGTCGTTCCGACGTCAAAAAGGCTATCATATCCCTCGCTGACGGGGATAGCATCGACGTGACGACGGGAATTTAATCCGATGGCGTTGAGAAATTTCAATCCGGTCACTCCAAGTCAAAGAAACTTGGTCCTGATCGACCGTTCTGAGCTGTACAAAGGGAAACCAGTCAAGAAGTTGACTGAGGGTCTCAGCAAATCAGGCGGACGTAACAATAACGGTCGGATCACCATGCGTCGTCGTGGTGGTGGTCACAAACGTTCTTACCGTATCGTCGACTTCAAACGGACAAAGTTTGATGTTGCCGCTACTGTTCAGCGTATTGAGTACGATCCGAACCGTACAGCGTTTATCGCGCTGATCGAATATGCAGATGGTGAGCAGGCCTATATCCTGGCTCCTCAGCGCCTGCAGGTTGGTGATAGTGTCATCTCTGGCGCTAAAACCGATGTTAAACCTGGTAATGCTATGCCTCTTAGCGCGATCCCTGTGGGTACTATTGTCCACAACGTCGAGCTGAAGGCTGGTAAAGGTGGGCAGATCGCTCGTTCAGCCGGTACTTATGTGCAGCTGGTCGGTCGCGATTCAGGTTACGCCCAAATTCGCTTGAACTCAGGCGAGTTGCGTATGGTACGCGCCGAATGCATGGCAACGGTTGGCGCCGTGTCCAACCCGGATAACTCTAACCAGAAGCTTGGTAAGGCTGGCCGTAATCGTTGGCTTGGCAAGCGTCCGGCAGTCCGTGGTGTTGCTATGAACCCGG
The DNA here is from genome assembly GCF_027214005.1 of Kiloniella laminariae. Classification (GTDB taxonomy): domain Bacteria; phylum Pseudomonadota; class Alphaproteobacteria; order Kiloniellales; family Kiloniellaceae; genus Kiloniella; species Kiloniella laminariae_A. The sequence goes on along the minus strand of NZ_JAPWGY010000014.1, from coordinate 38,176 downwards.
TGGACCACCCGCACGGTGGTGGTGAAGGTCGTACTTCCGGAGGTCGTCATCCGGTCACTCCTTGGGGTAAACCCACCAAGGGTGCACGCACTCGTTCTAACAAGAAGACTGATGGACTTATTATCCGTCGTCGTCATCAGAAACGCTAGTGAGGGGATGGCCATATGGCACGTTCCGTTTGGAAGGGCCCGTTCGTTGATGCCTATCTTCTACAGAAGGCAGAAACCGTGCGAAATGCGGGTCGCAATGAGATTATTAAAACCTGGTCACGTCGTTCGACCATCATGCCACAGTTTGTTGGCTTGACGTTTGGTGTGTACAACGGCCAGAAGCACATCCCTGTTCTCGTAACCGAGAATATGGTTGGCCATAAATTTGGTGAATTCGCGCCTACACGTACCTATTGGGGTCACGCTGTAGATAAGAAGGCGAAGAAAGGCAAAAAATGAGTAAGTCAAAACGTGATCGTGCGTTAGCTGACACTGAAGCTCGTGCAGTTGCTGTCAATCTTCGCACTTCCCCGCGTAAATTGAACCTGGTTGCGGCCAGCATTCGTGGGAAATCAGCAGAATCTGCTTTGGCAGAACTGACGTTTTCCAAGCGCCGTATCGCGATTGAAGTGAAAAAAGCTCTTCAGTCCGCTATTGCAAATGCTGAAAACAACCATCAGCTTGACGTTGATCGTCTCTTTGTTGCAGAGGCTTTCGTCGGCAAGAGCTTTGTCATGAAACGCTTCCGGGCTCGTGCTCGCGGTCGTACCGGCCGTCTGCTGAAACCCTGGAGCCAGCTGACAGTTGTTGTCCGCGAACGCGAGGAGGCCGCATAATGGGTCAAAAGATTAATCCTATCGGCCTTCGTGTCGGTATCATCCGGACCTGGGATTCTCGTTGGTTTGCAGATGCGAACTATGCTGACATGCTTCATGAAGATCTGAAAATCCGTGAGTTTCTGCGCGAGCGTCTGAAACAAGCTGGTCTTTCACGCATCATCATCGAGCGTCCAGCCAAGAAAGCCCGTGTTACCCTTTATTCTGCCCGTCCAGGTGTTGTGATTGGTAAAAAGGGAACGGATATCGAAAAACTGCGTCGTGAGCTTCAGAAACTGACTTCTAGCGAAGTCCATCTGAACATCGTAGAGATCCGGAAACCAGAAATTGATGCGAAATTGGTTGCAGACAACATCTGTAGTCAGTTAGAACGTCGTGTGGCTTTCCGCCGTGCCATGAAACGTGCTGTTCAGTCAGCGATGCGTCTCGGTGCTCAGGGTGTGCGTATTAACTGCGCAGGCCGCCTGGGTGGCGCTGAAATCGCTCGTACAGAATGGTATCGTGAGGGCCGTGTTCCGCTTCACACACTTCGTGCTGAAGTTGATTACGCTGAATCCCGTGCTTCCACCACATACGGTATTTGTGGTGTAAAGGTTTGGGTATTCAAAGGCGAGATCATGGAACATGATCCAATGGCCATGGACAAACGAGCTCAGGATTCACAGGCAGCTCGTTCATAACGGGCATAGCTTGAGGAAGTAAAACAATGCTGCAGCCAAAGCGGACTAAATTCCGCAAAGCACATAAAGGCCGGATACACGGCAATGCCAAGGGTGGTACCGAGTTGAACTTCGGTGCTTTCGGTCTCAAAGCCCTGACCCCTGGTCGTGTTTCTGCCCGTCAAATCGAAGCGGCCCGCCGCGCCGTCACGCGTCATATGAAACGTGTCGGTAAGTTGTGGATCCGCATTTTCCCGGACGTGCCGGTTTCAACGAAACCTGCTGAAGTTCGTCAGGGTAAAGGTAAAGGTAACCCAGAATGGTGGGCTGCCAGAGTCAAGCCAGGTCGTGTAATGTTCGAACTGGACGGTGTGCCCCTGGAGCTGGCACGTGAGGCTTTCTCACTTGCTGCTGCAAAGCTGCCAATCCAGACGAAGTTTGTTGTTCGTCCCGGTGAAGGAGGGAACTAATGAAATCGAGTGATCTCCGTACTAAAACGGCTGATGAGCTGAAGGTTGAGATGGTTAATCTGCGCAAGGAGCAGTTTAACCTTCGTTTCCAGAAAGCCAGCGGTCAGCTTGAAAACACTGCTCGGTGCCGTCAGGTTCGCCGCGACATCGCCCGAGTCAAAACTGTACTGCAGTCTCTGCAGGCAGCTTCTTAAGGAGTTTGCACAATGCCACGGCGTGTGTTGCAGGGTGTCGTCGTAAGCGACAAGACGGATAAGACAATTACCGTTCTTGTTGAGCGTCGAGTTATGCACCCTATCTACAAGAAGTTCATTAAGCGCTCGAAGAAGTATCACGCTCATGACGAGACCAACGCGGTTAAAGCGGGAGATGTCGTCAAGATTCGTGAGTGTCGTCCAGTTTCCAAGACCAAGTCTTGGGAAGTGTTCAGCGACGCTTCTTCTGAAGCATAGTATTTAGGATAAAGCCATGATCCAGATGCAATCTCAGCTGGAAGTAGCTGATAACTCAGGCGCTCGTAGAGTGCAGTGCATCAAGGTACTTGGCGGTTCCAAAAGAAAAACCGCCAGTATCGGTGACATCATCCGCGTATCTGTCAAGGAAGCAATTCCACGTGGCAAGGTAAAAAAAGGTGATGTTCATCGTGCCGTTATTGTACGTACGGCTAAAGAAATTCGTCGTGAAGACGGTACTTCGATCCGCTTTGATACCAATGCCGCTGTTTTGATCAACAAGTCAAATGAGCCAATTGGTACCCGTATTTTCGGACCGGTTACTCGTGAGCTGCGTGCGCGCAGCTTCATGAAAATCGTGTCATTGGCGCCCGAGGTGCTGTAATGAGCAAGAAGTTCAAGATTAAAAAAGGCGACCAGGTCGTAGTTACAACCGGTCGTGACAAGGGTAAAAAAGGCGAAGTGCTTCGTGTACTTCGTGACGAAGATCGCGCTGTAGTACAGGGCATCAACGTTGCGAAGAAGCATCAGCGTGCGACCCAGACATCAGCGGGTGGAATCGTCGAGAACGAAGCTTCCATTCATATTTCTAATATTGCACTCGTCGATCCGAAATCCGGTGATGCTACCCGTGTTGGGTACCGTCAGGATGGTGATCGTAAAGTGCGCTTCGCCAAGAAATCTGGCGAAGTAGTAGATGTATAAGGCGGGTTGATAAAATGACACAGCCTCGCTTGAAAGCACACTACAACAGTGCCGTCAAAGACGCTCTCAAGGCTGAATTTGACTACACGAACCCAATGCAGATCCCTAAGCTCGAGAAAATCGTGCTGAATATCGGTGTTGGTAAAGCCGTTCAGGACACCAAGAAGGTGAAAAACGCTGCTGAAGAGCTCGAGCTTATCGCTGCTCAGAAGCCTGTTATCACCAAAGCCAAGAAATCCATCGCGGGTTTCAAGGTGCGTGAAGAAATGCCACTAGGCTGCAAGGTGACACTGCGCGGTGACCGCATGTATGAGTTCCTCGATCGTCTCGTGACGATTGCTCTTCCACGTGTTCGCGATTTCCGCGGCGTGAAAGGCAATAGTTTTGATGGTCGTGGTAACTACAACATGGGCATCAAGGAGCAGATTATTTTCCCGGAAATCGAATACGATCGCGTAGACGAAATCCGCGGTATGGATATCACCATCTGCACCACGGCGAAAACCGATAAGGAAGCAAAAGCTCTCCTTGCAAGGTTCGACATGCCGTTCTCTAAGTAGAACGGGCAGAAAGGAATAGTACTATGGCTAAGAAAAGTGCCATTGCTAAGAACGAAAAACGCCGCCGTCTGGTCGTTAAGCAGGCTGAAAAGCGTGCTGTTCTAAAAGCGATTGCTACTGATCGTTCGGCTTCTCCGGAAGAAATCTTCCATGCAAGTCTGAAATTGGCTCAGTTGCCTCGTGACGGAGCAAAGATCCGTGTACGGAATCGTTGTGGCGTTTCCGGACGCCCACGTGGTTTTTATCGTAAGTTCAAGCTCTCACGTATCGCACTGCGCGATCTGGCCTCCGTTGGTCAGGTTCCCGGTGTGGTAAAGTCGAGCTGGTAAGAAAGGAACAGCGAGATGGCGATGAGCGATCCTTTAGGGGATATGCTGACCCGCATCCGCAATGGACAGCGGGTTGGTAAATCCGTCGTTAGTGCGCCAGCTTCAAAGCTGCGTGCTAACGTTCTTGATGTCCTGAAGCGTGAAGGTTACATCCGCGATTACAGCACAACAGAAATTCGTGCTGGCATTTCCGAGCTCTCAATCGAGCTCAAATATGCAGATGGTGATCCGGCGATCTCTGAGATCAGCCGTGTTTCCCGTCCTGGTCGTCGTGTATACTCTAAGATTAAAGAGCTTCCGCGCTTCTATAACGGACTTGGGGTTACCATCCTCTCCACGCCTAGCGGCGTGATGTCAGACCAAGAGGCCCGCGCCGCCAATGTTGGTGGTGAAGTCCTTTGCCAGGTATTCTAAGGGGGTTATGATATGTCTCGTGTAGGCAAAAACCCCGTGGAAGTCCCAGGCGGGGTCGAAGTTAAAGTAGACGGCAATGTCGTCACTGCAAAAGGGAAGCTGGGTCAACTCAGCTTCGCAGCTACGGATGATGTAAGCATTTCTCTCGAAGAGGGAAAAGTGGTCGTCAAACCAGCTAATGATAGCAAGCGCGCACGCTCCATGTGGGGTACTGCTCGCAGTCGTGTTGAAAACCTTGTTATTGGTGTGTCCCAGGGCTATACCAAGAGCTTGGAAATCAACGGTGTTGGTTATCGTGCGGCGGTTCAGGGCAATGCTCTCAATCTGCAGCTTGGTTTCTCACACGATGTGAACTACCCGATTCCTGAAGGTATCTCCATCGTTTGTGAAAAGCCGACAGCAGTGGCCGTCTCGGGGATTGACAAGCAGAAGGTTGGCCAGGTGGCTGCCGAGATTCGCGCGTATCGTCCGCCAGAGCCTTACAAAGGCAAAGGTGTCAAATACGCTGACGAAGTCGTTCTGCGTAAAGAAGGCAAGAAGAAGTAACCCATGCGTAAGCTTACATCATTGCACGATCGCCGCAAAAGTCGCGTTCGTACACAGCTCCGGCGCACGGGTAATGGTCGTCCTCGCCTGTCAGTTTTTCGCTCGAGCAAACATATCTATGCTCAGGTGATCGACGACAAGCAGGGTGTCACTGTTGCCGCTGCGTCAACTCTGGATGGCTCTCTGAAGAGCGCGTTGAAGACCGGTGCTGATAAAACAGCAGCTACCGAAGTCGGAAAACTCGTTGCAGAGCGTGCTGTCGCTGCCGGTATCACCGAGGTCGTCTTCGACCGCGGTGGTAACATCTATCACGGTCGTATCAAGGCTCTTGCCGATGCTGCCCGTGAAGCTGGCTTAAAGTTCTAGGAGGACAGAATGGCACGTTCTCAGAAAGAAAATAATCGCGATCGTAGAGATGATCGCAATCGCGATGAACCGGAACTGATCGAAAAACTGGTTGGTATTAACCGTGTTGCTAAAGTCGTCAAGGGTGGCCGTCGTTTCGGCTTTGCCGCTATTGTCGTCGTTGGTGATGGTCGTGGCCGCGTTGGTCATGGCACTGGTAAAGCCCGTGAAGTTCCTGAAGCAATTCGTAAAGCCACGGAAGCTGCAAAGCGCAACATGGTTCGCGTTCCTCTTCGTGAGGGCCGTACTCTGCACCACGACATTAAAGGTCACTACGGTGCAGGCCACGTTGTCATGCGCAGCGCACCAGCGGGTACCGGTATTATTGCCGGTGGTCCACTCCGTGCTGTTTTCGAAGCTCTTGGTGTTCAGGATGTGGTCGCTAAGTCCACAGGCACTTCGAACCCGCATAACCTGATTAAAGCATCCTTTGATGGACTGGTGCGTTCGCGCAGTCCTCGTATGGTTGCTCAGCGTCGCGGCAAGAAGGTTTCTGACATCCTTGGTTCCCGTGCTACTGGCACAGAAGCGCAGGGGTAAGATACCATGGCAGCCAAGAAACAAACCGTTACTGTGGTTCAGGTAGGAAGTCCAATCGGACGGACGAAAGATCAGCGCGCTACTTTGGTTGGTCTGGGCCTCAATAAAATGAACCGTCGTTGTACACTGGAAGATACTCCAGCTGTGCGTGGCATGATCAACAAGGTTAGCCATCTTGTGAAGGTTGAGGAGGCCTAAGGGCCTCCCCATCTCTCTCGCAAGTAGGGGAAACTGGGACCATTACCATGAAGCTCAATCAGCTTTCCGATAACCTCGGCGCGACCAAAAACCGTAAACGTGTTGGTCGCGGAACCGGATCCGGAACGGGTAAAACCGCCGGAACCGGTCACAAGGGTCAGAAGTCCCGTTCCGGTGTTGCCGTTAAAGGCTTCGAAGGCGGCCAGATGCCATTGCATCGCCGTCTGCCGAAACGTGGATTTAACAACATTTTCCGGAAGAACTTCGTTCCTCTGAACATCGGCCGTCTGCAGGCTGCGATCGACGCTAAGAAGATCGACGCCAAGAAACCGATTGATCAGGACGTTCTGGTTACTTCCGGTATCATTACCGACGCTCGTGACGGTATTCGCCTTCTGGCGAACGGCGAACTGTCTGCTAAAGTGTCTATCACTGTAGCTGGCGCTTCTGCTGCGGCAATTGCAGCCGTCGAAAAGGCCGGTGGCTCTGTCACCGTTCCTGCAAGCGAATAATTTGTAAAGGCAGGGATCTCCTCAAACTTGGGGAGATCCCTGCCTTTGCTCTTTTTAAGTCATTTCTAGTACCGGGAACAGGCACATGGCATCCGCTGCCGAGCAATTAGCCTCGAACATTAATTTTAGTTCGTTTTCAAAAGCCACAGATTTGAAGAAGCGTATCTGGTTCACCCTGGGTGCGCTGATTGTTTATCGTCTGGGTACCTATATTCCTTTACCCGGCATTGATCCCTCTATCTTCAAGCAAGCCTTTAACAACCAGGCTGGTGGCATGCTTGGGATGTTTAATCTCTTTTCTGGTGGTGCGCTTGAGCGCATGACCATTTTTGCCTTGAACATTATGCCCTACATTTCTGCATCTATTATCATGCAGCTGATGTCGGCGATTTCTCCGCAGATCGAAGCCTTGAAAAAAGAAGGTGAGTCCGGTCGCAAGAAAATTAACCAGTATACCCGTTATGGGGCGGTTATCCTTGCCGCCATTCAGGCTTATGGTATTGCCAGGGGGCTTGAGGCCTCGTCCGGGTTCGGGGCTTCGGTTATTAATCCGGGGCTGTTTTTCGAACTGACAACTGTCATTACCCTGACCGGCGGTACTGTATTCCTGCTATGGCTGGGGGAACAGATTACCCAACGTGGTATTGGGAACGGTATTTCACTGATTATTTTCTCAGGTATTGTTGCTGGCCTTCCGGCTGCTCTGGCCCAGACATTTGAATTGAGCCTGAACAATGGCGTTGTTGCCCTGATTATTCTGCTGGTTCCACTGGTAATTGCAGGGATCGTTTGTGTTGAACGTGCGCATCGCCGGATCATTGTTCAGTACCCAAAACGCCAGGTTGGCAACAAGATGTTTGGCGGCGAATCTTCTCACCTGCCAATCAAGCTGAACGTTTCCGGGGTTATTCCTCCGATTTTTGCCTCTTCTCTGTTGCTGATGCCAATTTCTGCGGCGCAGTTTTCGGCAGGAAGCGGTCCCGAGTGGCTGACCTGGGTAACGGCAAATCTTGGTCGTGGATCACTGGGATATATCCTGCTGTACAGTTCTCTGATTGCTTTCTTTGCTTTCTTCTACAAAAGCATCGTTTTCAATACAGAAGATACAGCTGAAAATCTGAAAAAGAATGGCGGCTTTGTTCCTGGGATTCGCCCGGGCAAGAATACCGCTAATCATCTGGACTTTATCATTAACCGGTTGACTGTAGCAGGTGCTGCGTATCTGGTTGCTGTCTGTCTGCTACCAGAGATTCTGATCTCTCAATATGCTGTCCCTTTCTATTTTGGCGGAACGAGTCTTCTGATTGTCGTCTCTGTTACAATGGATACGGTCGGCCAGATACATTCTCATCTGGTAGCCCATCAATATGAAGGTCTAATCAAAAAATCAAAATTAAAGGGTAGGCGTGGATGAACATAATATTGTTTGGCCCTCCTGGGGCCGGGAAGGGAACTCAGGCCGAGATCCTCGTTGAAAAGCATGGCATCGCCCAGCTTTCAACAGGGGACATGCTTCGGGCTGCTGTGGCTGCGGGTACAGAACTGGGACAGAAAGCCAAATCCGTTATGGATGCGGGACAACTGGTAGACGATGATCTGATCATCGGTATCATTTCTGACCGGATTGATGAAGCTGATTGCAAAAACGGATTCATCCTCGATGGCTTCCCTCGTACGGTCGCCCAGGCGGAAGGTCTCGACAAGATGCTTGTCGAAAAAGGTCTTAAGCTGGACAAGATTATTGAAATCGTTGTCGACGAGAAAATTCTTTTCGATCGCATCGAAACCCGGGCCCAGGCCACGCCGGAAGCTCAACGCCGCGCGGATGACAATGCCGAAACCCTGAAAAAACGTTTGTCCGTCTATCATGCGCAGACAGCTCCTGTGTTGCCTTACTACGCAGCCAAGGGAGTTCTGAACAAGGTTGACGGCATGAAAAGCATAGATGACGTCGCGAATCAGATCGCTGATTATCTTAAATGATTCTTGACCATTGACAGGTCGGCGGATTGGCATATAATCCGCCGCCGAATGGACATTTTCCCAAGAGAAGCCTTGATTTATCTTGGTTTTCACGCGGGATAAGAATATGGCGCTGAATCTAGGCGCCTTTCGTATTCCCGGCCTGGCCGGGGGAAATAGTCGTACGACGTCTCTCATTTCACCTCTAGAGATAGTCGCGGATTGAATTAACCCAGGGTTGTCAAATACTTGGCACCCGATCTGTGTTTGTGAGGAGAGCGTAGTGGCTCGTATTGCTGGCGTCAACATCCCGACGCAAAAGCGGGTACTCATCGCATTGACCTATATCCATGGTATTGGTCCTGCGAATTCAAAGAAAATCTGTGAAGAAGTTGGCATTCCGGCAGAACGCCGTGTTAACGAACTCACAGAAGATGAAGTACTTCGCATTCGTGAAACAATTGACCGTGGCTTTACTGTTGAAGGTGACCTTCGCCGTGAAGTTTCAATGAACATCAAACGTTTGATGGATCTGGGTTGCCTGCGCGGCCTGCGTCATCGTAAACGTCTGCCAGTTCGTGGACAGCGTACCCGGACCAACGCACGTACGCGTAAAGGTCCTGCTGTTGCGATCGCTGGTAAGAAGAAATAAGGGGCTTTTAGACAATGGCTAAACCTCAGACGAAAGTTCGGCGCCGCGAGAGGAAGAATATTTCTTCCGGTATTGCGCACGTGAACGCCACGTTCAACAACACCATCATCACAATTACTGACGTTCAGGGAAATGCTATTTCCTGGGCTTCTGCTGGTGGTCTTGGTTTTAAAGGCTCTCGTAAGTCTACTCCCTATGCTGCTCAGCTTGCTGCAGAAGATGCAGGTAAAAAAGCTCAGGAACACGGGATGAAGACTCTCGACGTAAATGTTAAAGGCCCTGGTTCAGGACGTGAGTCCGCACTGCGTGCCTTGCAGGCTGTTGGTTTCACCATCACTGGTATCCGTGATGTGACACCAATCCCGCACAACGGATGTCGTCCTCCTAAACGCCGTCGCGTTTAAGGGAACAGGGGCGGCTCGCTAACGGGAGAGTCGCCTTTTCCAAACAGGTCAGAAGCCGGAGGTTCTCCGGCTTTTTGGCTTATCTATGACAGAGCATGAACCATTGTTGTCGCCCGTTGGCAATCGATAGCATGCAAGTCACGAGGTTTTACTGTGATTCAGACTAACTGGAATGTGTTGATCAAGCCTGAGAGTCTCGTTGTCGAGACTGGCAATGACAGCAGCCGTGTTGCCAAGATTGTTGCGGAGCCGCTTGAGCGTGGTTTCGGTCTTACACTTGGTAACGCTCTTCGCCGTGTTCTCCTGTCTTCCTTGCAGGGCGCAGCGGTAACGTCCATTCATATCGATGGCGTTTTGCACGAGTTCTCTTCGATCCCCGGTGTTCGTGAAGATGTGACAGATGTTATTCTGAATATCAAAGCGATTGCTTTGCGGATGGAAGGTGAAGGGCCAAAACGGATGCGTCTGCGCGCTGAAGGTCCTGGTTCTGTAACTGCTGGCCAGATTGAAACCACAGGTGACATCGAAGTGATGAACCCTGATCTGGTTCTCTGCACTCTGGATGACGGTGCTCATCTGGATATGGAACTTACCGTGAATACCGGCAAGGGTTATGTTGCTGCCTCGCAGAACCGCATCGAAGATGCGCCAATCGGTCTGATCCCGGTTGATTCGATCTTCTCTCCGGTCCGCAAGGTTTCCTACAAGGTTGATAACACCCGCGTTGGTCAGGTTACCGACTATGATCGCCTGACACTGGAAATTGAAACTGATGGTTCGATTACTCCAGAAGATTCGATTGCGGTTGCATCCCGTATTCTGCAGGACCAGCTGTCACTCTTCGTGAACTTTGACGAACCAAAAGTTGAAGAGATCGACGATCGTCCAAGCGAACCTCCGTTCAACCGGAACCTGCTTCGCAAGGTTGATGAACTTGAGCTGTCTGTTCGTTCCGCGAACTGCCTCAAGAACGACAACATTGTCTACATCGGTGATCTGGTTCAGAAAACCGAAGCAGAAATGCTGCGCACGCCCAACTTCGGTCGTAAGTCCCTCAATGAAATCAAAGAGGTTCTTTCCGGTATGGGTCTGCACCTCGGTATGGAAATTGCCGAGTGGCCACCTGAGAATATCGAAGAGCTGGCCAAGCGTCTCGACGAACCTTTCTAATCAAAGGTTTGGTTAAAGCAAGTGGGGAGATTTCTCCCCACCTGTCGTACATCGGATGAGTATCCCAATCCTGCGAAGGGGAGGGAATACAGGATCAGGCGGCGACAGGATAATACAATCCGTCTCGTGCGCGAGACAACAGATATAGGAGAACAGAAATGCGTCACGGAATGAGTGGTCGTAAACTTAATCGTACCTCTAGCCACCGTAAGGCTATGTTTGCCAACATGGCACACGCCCTGATCAAGCACGAGCAGATCAAGACAACCCTGCCAAAAGCCAAAGATCTTCGTCCCATCGTTGAGAAGCTGATCACCCTTGGTAAACGCGGCGATCTGCACGCCCGTCGTCAGGCAATGTCTGTTCTTCGTGATGCCAAAATCACTGGCAAGCTGTTTGATGAACTGGCTGCACGTTACAAAGAACGCCAGGGTGGTTATACCCGTGTTCTTAAAGCCGGTTTCCGTCATGGTGACATGGCAGCAATGGCTGTTATTGAATTGGTTGAGCGTAACGTTGATGCTAAAGGCCAGGATTCCGGTCCTGACCTGTCTGATGCAGGCGAAGGCGAAGAGTAAGTTCTTTTCGTTCTTGTCCTGTTTTGTACAAAAGGCAGCCTTCGGGCTGCCTTTTGTCGTTTTATAAATTTAACTTCTAAGGGTTCGGTTTTCAGTTTTCTGTCAGAACAGTTCCATATCCCTTATGTGGATAAAATCCCCGCCCAGACTGTTCAGAATTTTTTCTTTCCCTTTAGGGGCGTTGAGAACCATGACACGCTTTTTCTTCAGCTTGATGGTTTTGATTGCCTGAATGTACTTGCTTTTTGAATGCCGTCCCATGGCCAGCGCTTCATGGTAATCAAGGATCAGGATTGTTACGCCCAACATGTCAAAATGGTGATCCCCAGGCATATGCAGTTGAAGTTCTGTAGCCCCCATTTTGCAAAAAGGTCTGAGCCTTGCCATGAGGTCGCTGATCTTGGTCAGGTGGATATTGTTGGGTAAACCGGTCAGGGCAATGATAAGGCGTTCCCTGGATTTTTGCGGCAGGCTTTCCAACAACATCAGAACACGGTCAAATTCCTTTTTATTTGTGCAAAGCTGATAATCCAGCCTCATGATCACACCCGCAGCAGCCATGTCGATCAGGTTGGATATCATGTACCCGGTTGTCTGGCCGATATAGGCGCCCTCGATGATCAATCGGCGGGGATCTGCTTCGTCGATCACCTGTTCGATTTTCTGTTGTCGTTCCTGCCCGAAGTCATCAAAACTTGCCAGGGAGAGGGGCAGGTTATCCCCTGCTGTATTTTGTAATCTGGTGAAACGTATTTCTGCACGCTCAAGAATTTCCTGCAGAAAAATATCCACTTTTTCCTGAGTTGATTGGGCGGATTGTTCAATGCGTTTCTGGATAATATCCCAGGGGTCTTTTGCTTTACTGTATTCCTCTTCCTCTACTTCTAGCTCATAGGCTTGCCCTTTGATTTCAAAAGCTTGGGTGGAAATATTTAAATCGTCTTTATAGCCTTCTTCACCGAGAAGCTTGATCCAGACTTCTTTACGAATAGCATCAAGCTTAAAGCGGGCTTCCACTTCATTCAGTTGGGAAAAGCAGACCATCATATCGCCATCCTCGGATATGCGGCAGGAGTCCAGGGGGCCAATGTTTTTGGAAACAACCGAGACCATAATATTATGGATCAAGCGCTGATGATGCTCCCATTTATCCCCGACTTTTTCCTTGAGCTTGTCGATTCCCAAAAGCTGGAAACGGCCTGCAACCAACCGGGAGTCATCCGGAAAAGGTGGTGGTTGTGTGTTCATCCCCTCAACATGATGCTGTGTAGATGAAGGGGGACGAGCACCAGGTGAATTCGCTGGCTGAGGAATGCTTTTTGCCATTGTTGGGGCAATTGGAGCGGGAGGTGGGGAAGAGGAACCTGTAACGGACGTCGGTTTGGTGGATGGTTTAGGATGTGGATTTTGATTTAGGGCACGCACGGTTGGCGAGTTTGGCACCCGATCATCTGGTTTATTTGGCTTGGCTTGAGAGGAAACTGTACTGGGAGCCGTTGGCGCGCCTGGTGGCGCGGCTGACCTGGATTTTGATTTTGTTAGTTGTTTGGCAATGGTTGACAAGAGAAGGTCAAAGTTGACAGGTTTGATTATGTAATCATCGACCCCAAGTGACTTCCCTTCGATCATGTGCTTGTTATCGGACATGGCACTAAGGAATACAAAGGGTGTTGATGCATAAGGTGCGTTTGATTCTCTGATTTTTCGCAGAAGACCCATTCCATCCATTACAGGCATCGAGATATCGCTTAATACGAGATCAAGATCTTTGGTCTCTGAAACAATCTTAAAGCCTTCCGCGCCGTTTCTGGCAGAAAGAACTTTATAGCCATAATCAGTGAGCTCCTCGACCAGATCCTCTCTGAGGACATCTTCATCTTCAACACATAAAATTGTTGCCATATTTACTTTCTCTGATTTTTACGATCTGGCGACAGCGATTTTATCTGCCCCAGAGAAATCGGCTTCTGACGAAATTAGAGGGACATCAATGATTTCAGCCTGTTCCTCTCCAGCGTCTTTTATCGGCAGCATAATTGTAAAAGTAGAGCCTACCTCCAATTCACTTTCAACAGATATAGACCCGCCGTGTAATTCTAGCAGCCACTGGACAAGACACAAGCCTATCCCGGTTCCGGATATTCCTGAAGTGTTACTGGAGCGGAAATAACGGCCAAAGATTTTTGGCCAGTCCTCTTGCGAAATACCGATACCAAAATCCTGAAATGAGATATAGGCCCGCCCGTTTTCTATATAGCTGCCAATTATTATTTGTTCTGCTCCCGGCGAGTATTTGATGGCATTAGATAGCAGATTGGTAATAACCTGCACCAGCTTTCGGCGATCAGCAACAATGTTCCGGGGGAGCGCCCTTACATCATAGATGATGTGGTGATGTTCTGAATAGTCCTGATGGTTTATGCAGGTCAGGGCCACCAACCCAGCCAGATCAAGGGGAGCGAGAGAGATGTCGACTTCCCCTGCTTCGATACGCGAGGTGCTCAAGGTGCTGTCCAGCAGTTCAAGCATACGCTGGGTGGCCCCGGAAATTTTGTTGAGCTTGGAATCAACAAAGTCCTTATCAAGAGCATCAAGCCGGCGTCGGATACGCTGAACACTGCTGTCGATGATCGTCAGAGGAGTTCTTATCTCGTGTGAAGCCATAGAGACAAAATCCCGCTGCATGGAATTTTGCATCTGTTCTTTTTCTAACGTGATTTCAAGTAACCTTGTTTTGTCTTCGAGGGCAGTTTTTGTGTTTTGCAACTCATCCATATGGCGTTTGAAAACCTCAAGCGAAAGCGCGATAACGCCGAACTCATCATTTCTGTTAAGCAGTTTGCTCCCTTTGGAGCACTGGTTTTTGACGATGAGGACCATATCATGGCTGAGTTGGGTAAGGTGAGAGGCGATTGTTCTATTGATTAGCGTAAAAAGAAAAAAGCAGCTGATCACTGTAAAGCCAAGAAACAGATATAATTGTGTTTTTATCGTATCGCGAAGGAAGGTGTTTCTGGAGGACAAACTCCAGGTAACAACCAGGGTCCCATAGGATTCACTGTGCCGCGTCCTTATCGGGGTGGCGACAGCGATGCCAACATCGTCTATAAAATAATCGGTATTAAGTGTTTTGCCTGTCAGGATCTCAGAGAACCTCTGGTCGTCATTCTTCCGATCAAGGCCCAGGTGTTCGACAAGCTTTTTCCCTTCGGGATTATAAACTCTTAGATCAAACGCGACGACCTGCTCTCTTGGCGTCAGGAAATTGAATGAAGTCCAGATTTCGTCTGCTTGCTCCCTTCTTACAACATCACTGATTTGCGAGGCTAGGCGTTCGGTTTTGACCATGGAGTTTTCCACCCAGATTTCGGTGATGTGTTGTTTCTCCAGATACCAGTTTACATAAGTCAAGATAGCGAAGAGTAATGAAGTGCCGCTTACCGCAATCAGGCAGACCTTTCTTCCAACGTTCCAGAAGGTTTTTGGTTTGTTGAACGTGATTTCATTCATCCGAGCCGTTATCTCCTGTTGATAACTTCCTTGGCAGCAGAAGGGGTAATCTGGGGCCAACGCCTGGTCTTGACAGAGGCGATATTTCAAGACTGTATCAAAAACATCTTCAGTTTGGTTATCATGAGTAACTTTACAACTTTATTGGATAAAATACAACCTTCAGTCGTTAGCTTAAGTTTCTTTAAATAAAGGAAAAATTAACCATTTCCAATGAGTCTTCTGTTGAAAGATTTACGTCAAAAATAAGAATTATAACTGTAGATTGAACCAAAAAATCAAGCCCTGGCTTCATACTGATTCTGTCTGTCTGCAAACCTGGGGAGGTCTATAATTTCGAAAGATCAGATTCAGTGGACGTCAAGGGGATATTAATGATCTCTGCCTGATCATCTCCTGAATCTTTTATCGGGAGCATAACTGTGAAGACAGATCCTTGTTCAAGTTCGCTTTCAATCGTTATTGCTCCTCCATGCAACTCTAACAACCACTGGACCAGGCAAAGCCCGATACCTGTGCCAGAAATGCCTGCAGTGTTACTGGATCGAAAATAGCGGTCAAATATATGAGGCCAATCTTCTCTGGCAATGCCAATCCCGAAATCCTGAAATGTTATATAGGCTCTTCCGTTCTCTATATAACCGCCAACAATGACTTTGGAAGCTCCTGGAGAGTATTTGATTGCGTTCGACAGAAGATTTGAGAATACCTGAGTGATTTTTGGCTTGTCGACAAGGATACTCCTCGGCAACTTTTGGACATCATAAATGATTTGATGGTGTTCTGAATAGTCTTGATGATTTATGCAGGTCAGGGCGAGAAGGCCTGCGAGATCGACAGGGGTAAGAGACATCTCTACCTCTCCCGCCTCGATACGTGAGGCACTTAATGTGCTGTCGAGTAGCTCAAGCATACGCTGGGTGGCACCTGAGATTTTATGGAGTTTTCCATCAATGAAATCTTTGTCGAGAGTGTCTAGTCTCCGGCGAATACGTTGAACACTACTGTCTATGATCGTCAGCGGCGTTCTTATCTCGTGTGAGGCCATGGAAACAAAATCACGCTGCATGGAGTTTTGCACAACCTCCTTTTCCAAAGCCATACCGAGTAAATTTGTCTTTTCTTCAAGCTTTGTCCGGGTTTCTCTGAATTCATCCATGCGTCGTTTGAAAACTTCAAGAGAAAGCGCGAGTACGCCGAATTCATCTTGTCGTTTAAAGAGTTTACTGGTTTGTGGGCGTTGGTTGTTGACGATCAGGAGCATATCATTACTGAGTTGTGTCAGGTGGGATCCAATCGTGAGCCTGACCAGAAAAAAGATAATCAAACTTGCGAGAGCGAGAATGCCGAGAGAGAGGAACCCTTGGCTTTTCAATGAGTCGAGCAAGTGGGTATTGAGTGGAGAAAGGCTCCAGGTAATGATCAAGGTTCCGTAAGCTTTGCTGCGCAGGGTTTTAATCGGCACCGCGATAGTAATACCCTTGTCATCAAGGTGATGAAGTGTTTTCTGGGTTTTCCCTTCCAGAAGCTCTGAAAATCTTAAATCCTCTGCTTTGTGGTTAAGCCCGACATGCTCGAGTAACTTTTTTCCCGAAGGATTGTAGACCCGTAAATCGAAGGGGGTGACCTGCTCGCTTGGGGTAAGGAAATTAAAAGAATGCCATATGGCATTCGGCTGCTCTCTTCTTACTGCGCCACTGATCTGCGCGGCCAACCGCTCTGTTTTTACGGTAACATTCTCTATCCAGATTTTGGTGATGCGCTGTTTTTCCATGTACCAGTTTACAGACGTAAACACCGCGAACAGCACCAATACTATTGACACTGAGACCACAAAAATCTTTCTGCCAACATTCCAGAAAGCTTTGGTCTTTTTAAGAGGGGCATTACTCATGTGAGCGTGTCCTGAATTTTATTGCCACCACTATCCTTGTCTCTCGATCCTGAATTATGAATATTCTGGAGGTTGAATGGGGGGTAACCATGAGTTGTTGGCTTTTGAAACTTACAGAGATCCCCCCGTTTTGCTGTCCTTAGGTTTAAGGGAAATCTTAAAAACTTCATTGGCTTTTGTTCATAGTAATCTGTAGCAGGGAAATCTTTATAAAAACTGAAGAGTGAAGTTGGGGACCCATGGGTGACTGTAAGAAAAGTTGCTTTATTCCAGTTGCTAAAACAAAACTTCATATTCAAAAATTTCGACAGTCTTTTTGTTTCTCTTGACCAGAAGTCCCCGGATTTATCACGGGTTTCGTACCGTGCTATTGCCTTGTGCTTTGGAAAGAGATAGGGCTGATGCCTTGATCAGGATATGAATATCAACCAAGTATAATTACGTCTTGTTATTGCTTAGAGAAGGGATGTTGCGGTGAAAACTGGGACGCGATGCATGAGTAGATTGTTTCTCTGTGTTCTGGGGGGGATTTTCTGTATAGGATCTGCGCTCTCTCAAGAGGTTCCCTCCAGCCGTGAACAGATTAATCTCAGTTTTTCACCGGTGGTTCGTCAAACAGCCCCTGCCGTCGTAAATATTTTTACAAAAACCCTGGTTAAGGAACGCCAGGTTCCGTCCCTTTTTAACGATCCGTTTTTTCAGCGCTTCTTTGGGAATAATCTGCCAGGGCGTGAGCGCCAGAGGCAGGGAAAATCCCTGGGCTCGGGTGTCATCGTGCGTAGCAATGGGCTGGTTATTACCAATCACCACGTGATTGAAGGCGCAACAGAAATCCAGGTTGTTCTTGCTGATCGGCGGGAGTTTTCGGCCGAACTGGTTCTCAGTGATGAAGGAACCGATCTGGCCGTGTTGAAAATTGATACCGCGGGCGAAGAGCTTCCAACTCTGGAATTAATGGACTCAGACAGAATTGATGTCGGCGATCTTGTGCTGGCAATCGGCAATCCTTTTGGTGTTGGGCAAACGGTCACAAGCGGCATTGTCTCGGCTCTGGCCAGAACCCGTGTTGGAATTGCTGATTACCAGTTCTTCATTCAGACAGATGCAGCTATCAATCCAGGCAACTCGGGTGGCGCTCTTGTTACGATGGATGGCAAGCTTCTTGGAATTAATACGGCGATTTTTGCTTCGAAAGGCGGCGGGTCGATCGGTATCGGTTTTGCTATCCCCGCCAATATGGTGCGCACTGTAATCCGCTCTGCGGAAGAAGGTCATGGGCTTGTCCGGGCCTGGACTGGTCTGATCGGGCAAAACCTCACCTCTGATCTTGCTCAGGGCTTTGGCCTGTCTCGCCCCGGCGGGATTGTGGTCAGCAGTGTGTTCCCGGGTGGACCAGCAGATCAGGCCGGCCTGAAGGCGGGTGATGTAATTCTCTCTGCTGCTGGTCAGGAAGTGACAAATGTTGACTCGCTGCGCTTTCGGGTGGCAACGATCCCAGTGGGCGATGAAATCCAGATCGGAATCTGGCGGGGTCGGAAAGCTCAGACCTTACGATTTGTAGCAACCCAGGCACCTGAAATTCCGCAAAGGGATATGCGAGAAATTCTTGGTTCAAATCCTTTGGCAGGGGCAACTGTTGCCAATCTTTCTCCAGCTCTGTCAGAGGAACTGGATATCAGCGGGCTTTGGGAAGGGGTTATCATTAGCAATATCGCCCGCCGCAGCCCGGCTCACAGGATAGGGCTTCAGCCCGGGGATATTTTGCTGGGGGTGAATGGGAGTTCTGTTAAGCTGGTGTCAGATGTCGAACCCGCACTGGCTAAAGAAACCGAGAAGTGGCAACTGGTGATCAGAAGAAACGGACGCCAGAGGGTGCTTGAGTTTTCACGTAAAAAGTAATGGATTAGTCATTGATTTTTATGCTGTTTAGGAATGACAAGAGGAAGTTTTGACAGGGCTCTTTGAAAATCAGGCGACGCGTCCTCTGGCTGACCGGTTACGTCCGCGCAGCTTGTCCGAAGTCGTTGGACAGGATCATCTTGTTGGTGAAAATGGACCAATTGGCCGGATGGTCCGTGCCCGACGACTGGCCTCGATGATACTCTGGGGAACCCCGGGCTGTGGTAAAACCACGATTGCCCGGTTACTGGCCGATGTAACTGATCTTCATTTCGAACCTCTTTCTGCCATTTTTTCCGGTGTTGCGGATCTGCGTAAAATCTTTGAACGCGCCAGAGAACGACGGGCAATGGGGCAGGGCACTCTGCTCTTTATCGATGAGATCCATCGCTTCAACCGTGCCCAGCAGGATGGTTTTTTGCCACATATGGAAGATGGGACCATTGTTCTGGTTGGTGCCACGACTGAAAATCCCTCTTTTGAATTGAATGCCGCGCTGTTGTCCCGATCCCAGGTGATGGTGCTTAAGAGGCTTGATGAAGATGGCATGGATGATCTGTTGCGTCGGGCCGAACAGGAAATGGGGTTTGAATTGCCCCTGAGCCCTGAAGCCAGGCAATCTGTGATTGCCATGGCGGACGGGGATGGACGCTATCTGCTGAATATGGCGGAAGAACTGTTCACTTTACCGCCGGGGCAGGAGCTTGACAGCGGAGATCTTGCCGGGGCCATCCAGAAGCGGGCACCGATCTATGACAAGGGGCAGGAAGGGCATTACAATCTTATATCGGCCTTGCATAAGTCTTTGCGGGGTTCAGACTGTGATGCAGCGCTTTATTGGCTGGCCCGGATGCTGGCAGGAGGAGAGGATCCCAATTTTATCGCCCGGAGATTATTGCGTTTTGCCGTAGAGGATATCGGACTGGCCGACCCAAATGCGATGTCTCAGGCACTCCATGCCTGGCAGACGTTTGAAAGACTGGGGTCTCCCGAAGGTGAGCTGGCATTGGCGCAGGCTGTGATCTATCTTGGAACAGCTCCCAAATCCAATGCGGCATATAAAGCCTATAAAAGCAGTGTCAGGGCCGCTGCCGAGACGGGATCGCTATCACCCCCGATGCATATTCTTAATGCACCGACAAAAATGATGAAGGATCTGGGGTACGGCAAGAACTATGCCTATGATCACGACGCCCGGGATGGATTTTCCGGACAAAACTACTTTCCAGATAGCTTGCCAAGGGAGAAATACTACCTTCCGGTTGAGAGAGGCTTTGAGCGAGAGGTAAAAAAACGTCTGGCTTATTGGGATAAGCTACGCCAAGATCGGCAGAAAACCTGACGTTTTTATGAGAAATGCATTATACGCGTGGCTGCTATGAACTAGTGGCGATTGCGGAGGTGTGACATTTTGGTGTTTGTTGTATGAGTACTTCCTACAACAGACCGTTTTGTTTTTATCAATAAAACGACGTCCCAGCAGGTTAAGGTTACAGATGACAGAGTATTTACGTCCGCAAAAAGATCACGCAGCACTAATAACACTATCGATCCAGAGGGATTATATTCTTCCTTCGTCACCCATTCGTGCTTCTGGTCTTTCCCGTGTAATCCCGACAATGACCAGACTGGTCCAAGGGGTTCGGGAACGCGACGTTCCTCTCTATCACTCTATTCGCCTCTATAAGCCAGATGGTTCCAATGTGGATCTCTGTCGCCGCTCTGCTGTAGAAGAAGGTTTGCGTATTTTTATGCCCGGTAGTCTGGGGGCAGAGCTGGTTGATGAAATTCAGCCCGAAGGCGAGGAAGTCCGGATTAATCCCGATATTCTTTTCGATGGAAAGTTCCAGGAAATCGGCCCGGATGAATCCATTTTTTATCGCCCGCGTTGGGGGGCTTTCCATGGAACCTCCCTTGAACAGGAATTGCGTTCCCGCGGTGTTGATTCCCTGATCCTTTGCGGTTTTTCTTTTAATACAGCAACCCGCGCAACGATCTATGAAGCCAGTGCCCGTGATTTTAAAGTAGTTGTTGTTCCTGATGCGCTTTGCAATGCCAGTGAACAGGGCCTTGAAGAGTTGGGAAGAATGGGTGTTTACCTCATGGAGGCCGACGAGGTTCTCTCATGGCTCGGTACACCAAAGCAGAATGGCAAAGAAGACAGGGCTGCCTAGTTTCTTTTGTTTTTGGACTGATGGTTTCGGCGGCCTTCAGCATCAATTCAAACAGTCTCTGGCCTAGAAATTCTGTTCTACCGGACTTTGAGATTTTTCTTCATTTTCAGATAAAATAATCGACGCCAGCTTTCCAGAGCTCCGCCTTTTGTCCCTCATGTCTTGGTAAGGGTATTGAGGCAATCCGGGGGGACGATCTGCTCGACCAGATTCCAATAACGCCATACTTTTGATGCTCTCACCTTGGTTTCGCTCCATAAGCTTTGCTTTCCCCAGTGGTGCAAGAACAGAGAAGCTGATAGTGGTTTTGCCAAGTGTCGGTTTCTTTGATAGGTAATGATTTCATTATTTGGCAAAAGCGGTTTTGCCCTGATGTTATCGCCCTGAAGAGATCGTTATAGCCGAGAGCACAATGGCAGGTGGAAGATGAAAATGCTGGTAGCTGTTGCGTTCGGCGGTGCGATTGGTGCTGTGGGGCGTTATCTGGTCTATATCCTGATGGGATCGCTTGTGGGGTCCCAGATTCCCTCGGGGACACTGGCGGTAAACATTGTCGGGTCCTTTGTCATGGGGCTTCTGGTTCCCTGGCTTGCAACCGATGGCTCGGTTCCTCCTGAAATCAGAGGGTTGTTGACTGTGGGGTTGCTCGGGGCTTTTACCACCTTTTCCACTTTCGCCATGGATGCCTTTGTTCTGATTGAGCGTGGGGCCATGGTTTTGGCAGTGGTATATGTATTGTTATCGGTATTTCTGTCTATCACAGCCTTTGCAGGCGGTTTTTTTATGATGAGGTCTTTTCTGGCATGAGCGCAGTAACAATGGTCATGGTTGCGCCTGATGATGGTGGTGTTCGGCTCGACCGGTGGTTCAAGAAGCACTATCCGGCTTTCAGTTATATCCAGGTTGAAAAGATGCTGCGCAAGGGGCAGATCCGTATCGATGGCAAACGCGCCAAAGCAGCCACCCGACTGGAACCCGGGCAGGAGATCCGGGTACCACCGATGCCTGAGCGATCAAACGAGGATCGCCCGGCCAAAACTGCCAGTGAGCAGTTGATGAGCCCTGAAGAGATGCAGGCCGTGCGGGATCTGGTGATTTACAAGGATGATTCCGTTCTTGCGATCAATAAACCTGCCGGGTTGGCCGTCCAGGGGGGGACAGGCTTGAGCACGCACCTCGATGCGATGCTGGAGGCCCTGCGCTATGAAAAGCAGGAAAAACCCCGGCTTGTTCATCGGCTTGACAAGGACACGAGCGGGGTTCTTCTTCTTGCAAGAAATGCTCCGGCTGCCCGAAAACTGACAGAAGCCTTCAAGGGGAAATCCGCACGCAAGGTATACTGGGCACTGGTTTCGGCTGTTCCTCCACAGAAAAAGGGCTGGATCTATCTGCCGCTTGAAAAGCAGGCCGGGGGGCAGGGCGAAAAGATGGTTGTCGACTACGACAATGGCAAGGAAGCGCTTACGCTATACAGTATGATTGACAAGGCTGGTCGCAAGGCCGCCTGGGTTGCGCTTATGCCTTTGACTGGACGTACACATCAGTTACGAGCCCATTGTGGCGCGCTTGAAGCGCCAATCCTCGGCGACGGGAAATATGGTGGCAAGAAGGCCTATCCTCTGGGTGAAAATATCCCGAAAGATATGATGCTTCATGCCCGCGAGATCGCGGTGCCTCATCCTGATGATGGCACGACATTGCGTATTCAGGCTGCTCTGTCTCCGCATATGGTACAGGCCTGGAAGACGCTGGGCTTTAATCAGCTACATGGCGAAGGGGCAACAGAAATGCTTGAAGGATATGCTGCGGATTTATCCCACTGTCCGCCCCGCGAGCTGGGGGATTTTTTCAAACCTAAAAAACAACGGTATTAATTTGCCTCGGTACGTCCTTGTCAGGGGATATTGATTGGTTGTTTTAATAAACTGTATAGCAGGGTTTTTTGATAGATGAGTGGTCATCGTTTCAAGTTGGTGGTGTTTGATTTTGATGGCACACTGGTCGACAGTCAGGCGAATATCCATAGCTGTATGGTTCAGGCGTTTGTCGCCAATGCTCTTCCTGCGCCGACAATTGAACAGGTACGGCGGATTGTCGGGCTGAAGCTGGAATATGCGGTGGCCGAAATCCTGCAGCAGGATGGCGATTGGGAACTGGCCTGTGCGGTAAGCGATTCCTATCGACAGGCCTTTATCAAGGCACGAGAGCTGCCTGACTTCCATGAACCGGTTTTTGCCGGTGTGCGCGAAATGCTGCAACGCCTGAGCCTGTCAGAGACTTTGATGGCAGTTGCAACTGGGAAAAATCTTCGCGGTTTGCAGAAAAGTCTTGCCCATCATCAGTTTGCTGATTTTTTTGTTACTCTAAAGACGGCTGATGACGGGCCGAGCAAACCTCACCCGGAAATTCTTATTCAGGCGATGAAAGAGAATGGCGTTGAACCTGCTGATACAGTCATGATCGGGGATACGACCTATGATATCGAAATGGCCCGCGCAGCGGGAGCTGCTGCGATAGGGGTATCCTGGGGATATCACCATCAGGATGAACTTCTGAAGGCCGGGGCGCATTGTATTGTCCAGTCTTGTGATGATCTGCCCGCTGTCTTTACAGATCTGCTATAGTCTTAACAAACTTTCACTGGGTCACACTTCAAGGATTTTCTGTTCAATGTCTTCTTCTCTTGGCTTGAAACGCTTTTATAAAACCGCTTCGGCAGAACAACAGGGGGATGGCTATGTTGTTCTGCTGGATGGCAGGGTTGTTAAAACACCGGAACAGGAACCTTTGTTACTGCCAACGATGGGTTTGGCGAAGGCCGTTGCAGCAGAATGGGACGCCCAGGGTAAGGAAATCAAGCCGTCAGAAATGCCGATGATGACGCTTGCCTGTACGGCAGTTGATTGGGTAGGGGCAGCGCGCCCCCCCGTGGAAGAGAGCATTTCAGCCTATGCTGCTCATGATCTGGTGTGTTATTGGGATGCCAGTGATACTGAGCTTCTCTCAAAGCAAAAAGAAGTCTGGCAACCGCTGCTGGACTGGACTGCTCTGACTTTTGACGCCCCGCTTGTAACGACAAGCGGTCTTATCAGTATCGATCAGCCAGAGGATGCCTTGCGTGCCCTGCATAATACAGTGTGCACATTTTCCAATATGGAATTGGCAGTTTTGTCCGCGATTGTTCGAACAGGGGGGTCGCTGGTCATTGGGTTGGCCTTGTTACACGGTCATCTGAATGTTGAAAAGGCCCAGCAGGCGGTGCTTTTACACGAGATGTTCCAGATCGAACGCTGGGGAGCCGACGAAGAAGCTGAGCAGCGGCATGTTAATATCTTAACAGAGTTTCGCACTGCAATGAAATTTTTGACCTTGTCACGTGACTGAATTGTTACGAGGCTCTGGTGTTGCTATAGGGTCCATGTTATCAAGGACAACCTGTTTTGTCGCAGTGCAATACTGCGCCTCAAATATAACAACACAACAACGTGGGGGCACACGTGCAGGACATCATTCAAAAGCTGGAAGCAAAGCGACAGGCTGCCAGAACTGGCGGTGGTGAGCGTCGGATAGAAGCTCAGCATGGCAAGGGCAAACTCACCGCCCGTGAGCGCATTGATATCTTACTCGACGAAGGATCCTTTGAAGAATGGGATATGTTCGTCGAACACCGTTGTATCGATTTTGGCATGGAAGGCCAGAAAGTTCCCGGTGATGGGGTTGTAACCGGACATGGCACGATCAATGGTCGGCTGGTCTTTGTTTACAGCCAGGATTTTACCGTTTTTGGCGGGTCACTTTCCGCATCGCATGCGGATAAGATCTCCAAAATCATGGACAAGGCCATGGAAGTGGGCGCACCGGTTATCGGCCTTAACGATTCTGGTGGTGCCCGTATCCAGGAGGGTGTCGACTCCCTTGCCGGGTATGCCGAGATCTTTCAACGCAATGCCATGGCATCTGGTGTTGTGCCCCAGATTTCCATGATCATGGGCCCCTGCGCGGGTGGTGCGGTTTATTCCCCGGCTTTGACTGATTTTATTTTTATGGTCAAGGACAGCTCCTACATGTTCGTGACCGGCCCGGATGTGGTCAAGACTGTGACACACGAAGAAGTCACAGCCGAAGAACTGGGCGGAGCTGTTACCCATACCAGCAAATCCGGTGTTGCCGATCTGGCATTCGAAAATGATGTCATTGCGCTGCTGGAATTGCGTCGTTTTATGGACTTCCTGCCATCGTCCAACCGTGAAAAGGCACCCGCACGGCCTACCGCGGATGCAGCGGATCGCGATGAATATTCCCTCGATACACTGATTCCGGATAATCCGAACAAACCCTACGACATGAAGGAACTGATCATCAAAATGGTTGATGACGGTGATTTCTTCGAGATCCAGCCTGATTACGCCGGAAATATTCTGGTTGGAATGGCCCGGATTGACGGGGAAAGTGTCGGAATTGTTGCTAACCAGCCGATGGTTCTGGCCGGTTGTCTGGATATTGCTTCCTCGATCAAAGCAGCTCGTTTTGTTCGTTTCTGTGACTGTTTCAATATTCCGATTGTTACATTGGTTGATGTGCCTGGCTTCCTTCCCGGTACCTCCCAGGAATATAATGGGATTATCAAGCACGGTGCCAAACTGCTTTATGCCTATGCCGAAGCAACCGTTCCCAAGGTGACGGTGATTACCCGCAAAGCTTACGGTGGCGCTTATGATGTGATGGCCTCCAAACACCTGCGTGGGGATGTCAACTATGCCTGGCCGACTTCTGAAATCGCGGTCATGGGCCCCAAAGGAGCAGTGGAAATCATTTTCCGTCAGGATATCGGAGATGCAGCAAAGATCGAGGCGCGGACAGAAGAATACCGGACCAAGTTCGCCAATCCTTTTGTCGCCGCTTCCCGGGGCTTTATTGATGATGTGATCATGCCGCATGGTACCAGACGTCGCGTCGCAAAGGCTTTGCGAATGCTGCAGAACAAGCAGCAGCAGAATCCGTGGAAAAAACACAACAACATGCCACTGTAATGAATTGGAAAAGGCCGTTGTCGGCTGATCCGTTTTTTCACAGTGTCGCAATGCAGCAGGGGGCTTGATACCGTGGCCTTGTTTGAAAAGATCCTAATTGCAAACCGTGGCGAAATTGCTTGCCGCGTCATCCGTACTGCCCAACGACTGGGTATTAAGACGGTTGCCGTTTATTCTGACGCAGATGCCTCGTCTCTTCATGTGAAAATGGCTGATGAAGCTGTTCGTATTGGGCCAGCCGCATCTGCGGAAAGTTATCTGGTGATCGACAAGATCATTGCAGCCTGCAAAGAGACGGGGGCGCAAGCGGTTCATCCCGGCTTTGGCTTTCTGTCCGAGAATGCAGCTTTTGTGAAGGCACTTGATGATGCTGGCGTGGTCTTTATCGGCCCGCCAACCAAAGCCATTGGTGCCATGGGTGACAAGATCGAGTCAAAGCATCTGGCCAAACAGTCCAATGTCAGCACGGTGCCGGGCCACATGGATCTGATTAAAGATGCAGAGGAAGCCGTCCGGATTTCTTCAGACATTGGCTATCCCGTCATGATCAAGGCCTCTGCCGGTGGTGGTGGTAAGGGCATGCGTGTTGCCTATAATGATGCCGAAGCCCGCGAGGGATATCGTTCTGCACAGAATGAGGCACGTTCCAGTTTTGGGGACGACCGGATCTTTATCGAAAAGTTTATCGAAGAGCCCCGCCACATCGAAATCCAGGTGATCGGGGATAAACACGGCAACATCATTCATCTTGGCGAGCGGGAGTGTTCCATTCAGCGCCGTCATCAGAAGGTAATTGAAGAAGCCCCATCCCCTTTCCTCGACGAGAAAACCCGGGCTGCGATGGGCTCTGAAGCTGTCGCGCTTTCCCGGGCCGTGAACTATTACTCTGCAGGAACCGTTGAGTTTATTGTCGACAAGGACAAAAATTTTTACTTCCTGGAAATGAACACCCGTATTCAGGTTGAGCATCCGGTTACAGAACTGATTACAGGCATTGATATTGTCGAATGGATGATCCGGGTTGCGGCTGGCGAGAAACTGGCCCTGACCCAGGAGCAGGTCAAGCTTGAAGGCTGGGCTGTTGAGTCCCGTGTCTATGCCGAAGATCCCTTGCGCAATTTCCTACCCTCCATTGGTCGTCTGGTGCGCTATCAAGCTCCGGAAGCTGAAGGTGATCTAAATGGTCGCCCTCTGATCAGAGTTGACAGCGGGGTTGAGGAAGGGTCTGAGATCTCCATGTTCTATGATCCGATGATCGCCAAGCTGGTGACCTATGGTCCTGACCGCCTTTCTGCAATCAAAACCATGCGAACGGCTCTTGATTCCTTCTATATCAGAGGCATCAACCACAATATGGGCTTTCTTTCCACGGTAATGTCCCAGGAGCGTTTTGTCGAAGGACGCCTGACGACAAATTATATCGTCGAAGAGTTTCCGGATGGTTTCCTGGGCATTGAACTGGACAAGGACAATCTAAACCTTTTGGTGTCTGTTGCAGCTGTCCTGCAAACTAATTTGTCAGAACAGATCGCTCTGGCAGCTCATATCAATGGTTACCGGGGTGTTGATATTCCGGTCGAACTGACTGTCTTTATCAATCGGGAAGGCCATTCTGTCGTTATCGATTTGCAAGATGATGGTTATCTGGTTTCCGGCGATGACTTTGAAACACTGGTCCGTGGAGATTGGGCTCCTGACCAGTTGGTCTTCTTTGCCGAGGTTAATGGCGAGGAAACGGTGGTCCAGGTGGATCGTCAGGAGGCCAGCCTGTCCCTGACCCTTTCTGGTGTCACAGTAGAGGCGCTGGTTCTCGAAACCCGCCTTGCCAGATACAATGAGCTGATGCCGGAAAAACTGCCCCCGGATCTGTCGAAATTTTTGCTTTCTCCTATGCCAGGTCTGTTGGTCTCTGTTGCTGTTGAAGAGGGACAGACGGTCAAGGCTGGGGAAGAGCTGGCCGTGATCGAGGCCATGAAAATGGAAAATATCCTGCGTGCAGGAAAAGATCTGACAGTTGCCAAGATATCAGCCTCTGCAGGTGAGAGTCTTGTTGTAGATCAAGTGATTATCGAATTTGAATGATTTTTTACATCATCGATTTGGTTTCGCTGGGGGGCTGCATTTTTTGCAGCCCTTTTCTATAATGTTCCCTATAGTGTCTAGGGTGTGATTGTTGATGGCTTGACCCTTAAGAAATAAGGACAGGCAAGAGAAAAAATGGGTTGATAATGGATCAGTTGGAACTGCCCCGTGATGTTATCTGGTCAGAGCGCCGCTTCTGGTTCGAAGAGTTGGAAGCAAAGTACAGTGTGTCGGGCTCTCCTTCTCCGGGGGAGCAGGCCTGTGCCCTGATGATTGATCTTCAGGCGGTTTTCTGTACCGGGGCCTGGGCCGCAACAGTTATTCTGGCTTCATCAATTATTCAGGCTCAGATCAAGGAGTGTGGTGGTCATCTTGACTGGATTGAACCGGATGATCTTTCCTGGATCAACAAGCTGCGCAATCGCCTGGTACACGGGGACAAACGTAAACCGGGGCTGACAATCCAGGACCAGTGGCTGAAACGGCCAGAGTGGGAAGCCTATGCCCGAAAATCGGTTGAAGTAACCTTTCGGGCGCTTTATCGGTAGATAATATTTTGATGATCGCCGTCATGTAGGAGAAATACGATTTCTAAACAGATCAGAGTGTTGATTTCGGGGCGTGTCCAAGGGGTCTGGTATCGGCGCTGGACAGTTAATACAGCAAGCGCTCTGGGCCTGTCGGGCTGGGTACGCAACCTGGCAAGTGGGCAGGTAGAAGCTGTTTTTTGTGGCGAGGACGATATTGTCGACCAGATGTTGCTGGCCTGCCAGACCGGCCCTGAGTTGGCTCATGTGACTGCGATAGTAACAGAGCCTGATAGTTCACAACTCAGTGCTGATAAAACCTTTAGCAAACTTGAGGATGGATAAGCAGGTCCACTTTACGAAGACTGTTCAGACAGAAGAGGAGAGTGTCGGAACAAATACCTCGTAAAAGGCTTCTTTCAGCGCAACATCGAGATCTTCCATAGAGACACAAAGGCCGAGATCAACCAGAGATGTCACGCCGTGTTCGTTGATGCCACAGGGGACAATGCCTTGAAAATGGGATAGCTCGGGGTCCAGATTGATAGAAATGCCGTGGAACGAGACCCACTTGCGGACCCGGACACCTATGGCTGCAATCTTGTCCTCCCGGCCATTACCACGGTCAATCCAGATTCCAACGCGCCCTTCGCGGCGCTCTCCGCGAATATTGAACTTGGCAAGTGTCCGGATAACCCATTCTTCCAGGTTGAATACGAACTTTCTCACATCCTTGTTGTACAGGTTAAGATCAAGCATGACGTAGGCGACGCGCTGTCCTGGCCCGTGGTAGGTATATTGTCCACCGCGTCCGGCATTAAAAACAGGGAAGCGGTCTGGCTCGAGCAGATCGCTGGAATCGGCAGATGTACCTGCGGTGTAGAGGGAAGGGTGCTCGAGCAGCCAGACAGTCTGGGGCGCTGTTCGGGTGAAAATTTCCCCAACGCGTTGATCCATGAAATCAAGGGCTTCGGGATAATCGACAGGACTTTCCGAATTTCTCCATTCGATTCCCAGATCACCTTTTGTAATCACCTGTGAATTTTTCAAGATTTTGCTCATCCTGTCTATGGCAGCGGGGCAGTTGTTATGTTTTAATCACGACAGGGTGTCGCGCTTCGGCGCCACTCTGTCAAGACCATCACTGGCAAGCATGCTGCTTCCCCGGCAGTCTGACGAATAAATATCGAAAATACACAGGGTACTGCCTGCCCCAAGGAGCAATAAAGTTTATGACGCAAGACCTGCGCGATGCCGCACTGTTTTATCACCGTTATCCCACTCCAGGAAAATTGGAAATTTCGGCAACCAAACCTCTCGGTAACCAGCGGGATCTGGCTTTGGCCTATTCTCCGGGCGTTGCTGCCGCCTGTGAAGTGATTGTCGAAGATCCGGCAGAGGCCTCAACGGTGACGGCAAGGGGAAATCTTGTCGGGGTTATCACGAATGGTACGGCGGTACTGGGGCTCGGCGCGATTGGCCCGCTGGCGGCAAAGCCTGTGATGGAAGGAAAGGCGGTTCTTTTCAAGAAATTCGCCGGCATTGATGTTTTTGACATTGAAATTGATGAAAAAGATCCAGATCGTCTGATTTCTGTGATTGCGGCGCTGGAGCCGACCTTTGGCGGGATCAATCTTGAAGATATCAAGGCCCCGGAATGCTTCATTGTCGAGGATGCCTTGCGCAAGAAGATGAAGATACCGGTCTTCCATGATGATCAGCATGGAACGGCCATTATCGTCGCTGCTGCGATCTATAATGCCTTGCGTCTGGTTAACAAGGATATGAAACAGGTCAAGGTCGTTGCCTCCGGAGCTGGGGCTGCTGCGCTGGCGTGTCTCAATCTTCTCGTCTCGCTTGGATTTGATCGCAAAAATATCTGGGTTACGGATATTGAGGGCGTCGTCTACAAGGGACGCGAAAAGTTGATGGATCCCTGGAAATCTGTGTTCGCTCAGGAAACCGAGGCCCGAACGCTGGCAGATGTGATTGACGGGGCAGATATTTTCCTTGGTTTGTCTGCACCAGGCGTTCTTAAACCCGACTATGTCAGATCCATGGCAGCCAACCCGATTATCATGGCGCTGGCCAACCCGACGCCAGAAATCATGCCGGAAGAGGTCAAGGCCATTCGCGATGATGCCATTATGGCGACGGGGCGGTCTGATTATCCGAACCAGGTGAATAATGTTCTTTGTTTCCCCTATATTTTCAGGGGCGCTCTTGATGTTGGGGCAACCGCAATCAACGAAGAGATGAAAGTTGCCTGTGTGAAGGCTATCGCCGATCTGGCGATGGAAGAGCAGGACGAGATTGTTATCAAGGCCATGGGGGGCGAAGCCAAAAACTTTGGCCCGGAATACATAATCCCAAGTCCGTTTGATCCGCGCCTGATCTCGATCATTGCACCTGCTGTGGCCAAGGCAGCCATGGAAACGGGTGTTGCTACCCGTCCGCTGGAGGATCTTGACGCTTACCGCGAAAAACTGAGCCGATTTGTCTATCGTTCTGGGCTGGTGATGAAGCCGATCTTCGAGCGGGCAAAAAATGATCCCAAACGTGTGATCTATGCAGAAGGCGAGGACGAAAGGGTTCTCCGCGCGGTCCAGGTTGCCCTGGATGAAAAGCTGGCTGTTCCTATTGTCGTTGGCCGTCCGGATGTGGTTCAGATGCGGCTTGACCGCGTCGGGATCAAACTGACGGTTGGCAAGGATTTTGAGATCATAAATCCCAACGATGATCCCCGCTTTAATGATTACTGGACCACCTATCACCAGCGGATGGAACGCAAGGGAATTTCTCCTGAAAATGCCAAGGTGATTGTCAGAACCCGCAACACAGTTATCGCTGCACTGGCGGTTTATCTGGGGGATGCCGACGCCATGATCTGTGGTGTAACCGGCAGTTACCATCGTCATCTTAATCATATTCGTGGTGTAATTGGTTTGCAGGAAGGCGTGAGTGATCTTTCTTCCTTGAACCTTTTGCTGATGCAGCGCGGCACCTATTTTATGGCCGATACCTATGTTACCGAAAATCCGACATCGGAACAGATCGCCGAAACGACGATCTTGGCCGCAAAACATGTCAGCCGTTTTGGAATCGAGCCACGGGTTGCGCTTTTGTCACATTCCAACTTCGGCAGTTCCAATAGCGAATCCGCCTGTAAGGTTCGCAAGGCACTTTCCCTGATTGCCGAGCGGGCACCTGGTCTTGAGGTGGATGGGGAAATGCATGCAGATGCGGCTCTGGATGTTGAGCTCAGACAAAGGGTTTTCCCAAATTCCAACTTGACCGGGCCTGCCAATCTTTTGATTTTTCCGACACTTGATGCGGCAAACATTGCCTTTAACCTGTTGAAAACAGTTGAAGACGGCCTGCCCGTTGGTCCCATCCTTGTGGGGACGGCCCAGCCTGCCCATATTCTTACAGCCTCGGTAACGGGCAGGGGGGTTGTGAACATGACCGCGATTGCGGTAGTTGATGCTCAGAACAGAGAAAGGCGCAAAGTCAAATAGACGCCTTGGAGTCTTCGCCTGTGCATCGCGCAAGCGGTGGATGAAGTAACGGGAATACAAGGGGGGTAGCAGATGAGCGAAGATCTGAAAGACGAGAATCAGACCCAGAATCCCCCCGAAGACGAGGGCTACGGCTTTTCAGCGGATCTGTTTCACGCTGTTGAAGATGCCCTTGAAGAAAGCCGTGTTGCCGAAGTTGAAGATCTGGTTGAAGGTCTTCACGAAGCCGACACGGCTGACCTTCTGGAAAGTCTTGGTCGCGAAGAACGCCAACTGCTCATGGAAATCATGGGGGCCGGGTTTGATCCGGAAATTCTTCCCTATCTTGATGAGACCGTTCGGGAAGAGATTGTCGAATGGCTGGGGCCGGCGGGCTTTGCCAAGCTGGTTCAGGCGCTGGACAGTGATGACGCCGTTGAGCTTGTCCAGGAGCTCGATGAAGACATGCGGATCCGCATTCTTGCGGCTCTGCCCCAGGCCTATCGGAGGGT
Source organism: Kiloniella laminariae (assembly GCF_027214005.1). Taxonomy (GTDB): domain Bacteria; phylum Pseudomonadota; class Alphaproteobacteria; order Kiloniellales; family Kiloniellaceae; genus Kiloniella; species Kiloniella laminariae_A. The sequence continues at coordinate 5,669 of NZ_JAPWGY010000014.1, read as the reverse complement.
AATCGAGGAAAGTCTCAGTTACCCCGAGGATTCAGCCGGTCGTTTGATGCAACGCGAAATTGTCGCGGTGCCCTCGGTCTGGACCGTTGGGGAAACCATAGACTACATGCGGGTAACAGACAGCCTGCCTGATGATTTTTACGATATCTATATTGTTGATCCCCGGCACCATCCCGTCGGGTTCATTCCTGCCAGCCGGATGATGCGTTCTGTGCGTTCTGTGCGCCTTGACCAGATTATGGAAGAAGACATGCGGGTGATCCCGCTGGATCTGGATCAGGAAGATGTGGCGCACATGTTCCGGCAATATGATCTCATCTCTGCTCCGGTGGTGGAAAAAAGTGGCCGTCTGGTCGGGGTGATTACCATTGATGACGTGGTCGACGTGATCGATGAAGAGGCTGGCGATGACCTTATGAAAATGGGCGGGGTGAACGAGGCTGATTTTTATGATGATGTCGCGGATACCACAAAATCCCGCTTTACCTGGCTCGCGGTCAATCTTGTCACTGCTGTGCTCGCCTCAGCTGTGATCGGGCTGTTTGATGCTACAATTGAAAAGGTTGTCGCTCTGGCTGTGCTCATGCCGATTGTCGCTTCGATGGGGGGAAATGCAGGAACGCAAACCCTGACAGTTGCAGTCCGCTCGCTTGCCATGAAAAACCTGTCTGAGATCAACGCATCCCGTTTTATCAGCAAAGAACTGATTATCGGCTTTATCAATGGAGGGCTTTTTGCGCTCCTGACGGGAACTGTTGCCTGGCTCTGGTTCGGGCAGCCGGATCTGGCGCTGGTTATTGCTGCCGCCATGATTATCAATATGGTTGTTGCCGGACTCTGTGGGGCTCTCATTCCACTGGGGCTGGAACATTTTAAAGTTGATCCGGCTGTTGCATCGTCAGTTTTTCTGACCACGGTGACCGACATCATCGGATTTTTTGCTTTTCTCGGTCTGGCGACATTTTTTCTTCTCTGAGTCCTTGCCTGGCTTTTTTATCGAAACAGGGACGGTTTGCTCCGTAAGACGAGAGAAAAAATGGGTAAGATAACAAGTCGCTAATCGTTTTTTTCTTCGTCCTGTCCTTGAAGGGATCCCCCCATGGACAGGGCGAAAAATAACATTTTCCTGAACAAGACCCTGTCTTTATTGACTGATTCAGTGAAAGGCGTAAGGTGCGCCTGTAGGGCTTTCTGGCCTTGAAAGATAAACTTCTAAGGAGTGGCTGCGTGCCAACCGTCTTGATTACAGGTGCCAACAAGGGCATCGGCCTCGCTTTCGCCAAATCTTTTGCCGTTGATGGATGGAAGGTTCATGCCTGCTGTCGCCAGCCTGACAAGGCTGTTGATCTGAAAAGTATCGAAGGCAATGTGGCTTTGCACAAGCTCGAGGTGACGGATGGTTTGCGTCTGGCCGGCCTTGCGCGCGAGATTATTGACGAGCCAATTGATATCCTGATCAATAACGCGGGCTATTTTGGACCTCGCATGCCTTTTGGCGAAACGGATTACGATGACTGGGCCTATACCTTTCTTGTCAATTCCATGGGACCCTTGCGCATGGCTGAACATTTTGTCGAGCATGTCGCCAGGAGCGAGCGGCGCCTGATTGTCAATATCTCAAGCAAGATGGGCTCGCTGTCTGCGAACGAAAGCGGGGGCGGGTATGTCTATCGCTCTTCCAAGGCTGCATTGAACATGGTGAGTAAAAGCCTTGCCATTGATCTTCAGGAAAAAGGTATTTCTGTTATCGCAGTTCATCCCGGGCATGTTCAGACAGATATGGGCGGAGAGGATGCTCCTGTAAGTATTTCAAAATCTGTATCCGGCCTGCGCAAGGTTATCACCAAGGTGACTGAGGCAGATACAGGCAAATTTTTTAATTATGATGGAAGTATTATCCCCTGGTAGCCCCCTGGTAGAAAGGATGTCATATGTCTGTATTGCTGAGTGAAGAGCATAATCTTATTCGTGAAACTGCCCGCGATTTCTCCCGCGAACAACTGGCACCCTTTGCCGCCGAATGGGATAAAAAATCTCTTTTCCCCAAAGATGCAATCAAGGCAATGGGTGAGCTTGGCTTTATGGGCATGTTGGTCCCGCCCGAACTGGGAGGCGCCGGTACAGATCATGTTTCTTATGTTCTCGCGCTGATCGAAATTGCAGCAGGGGACGGATCCTGTTCAACGGTGATGTCGGTCCAGAACTCGCTGGTTTGCTCCCCGATCCAGAACTACGGTAACGAAGATCAAAAGAAACGCTATCTTGGGCCACTGGCGCGGGGTGAGATGCTTGGCTGTTTTGGCCTTACGGAACCGGGTGCCGGCTCTGATGCAGCGGCTCTGACGACCAAAGCCCGCCGGGAGGGAAGTGATTATGTTCTGTCCGGTAGCAAGCAGTTTATCTCGACCGGGAGCAATGCAGACCTCGCTGTTGTCTTTGCCGTAACCGATCCGGCTGCTGGTAAAAAGAGGATTACAGCCTTTCTGGTTCCGACGGATACACCAGGGTTCACCTGCGCCAAGATCGAGGAAAAACTTGGTCAACATGCGTCGGATACAGCCCATCTGGTTTTTGAAGACTGCCGTATCCCCCTTGAAAACCGTCTTGGCGAAGAGGGAGAGGGCTATAAAATTGCCCTGTCCAACCTTGAGGGGGGGCGTTTGGGGATTGCCTCCCAGTCGATTGGCATGGCCCGAAGTGCCTATCAGGCTGCCCGGCGTTATGCAAAAGAACGTAAGACTTTTGGCAAAGCGATTGCCGAACATCAGGCAGTTGCCTTCCGACTGGCAGATATGGCAACCCGTCTTCAGGCTGCTGAATTGATGGTTCTGGAAGCTGCCCGTCTTCGCGATGCCGGACTTCCCTGTTTGAAAGAAGCCTCCATGGCCAAGCTTTTTGCCTCGGAAATGGCAGAACAGGTTTGCTCGGATGCCATTCAGGTTCACGGAGGGTATGGGTATCTGCGTGATTACGAGGTCGAGCGGATCTACCGTGATGTACGCGTTTGCCAGATCTATGAGGGAACATCGGATATTCAGCGTTTGATTATCAGCCGGCAAATTCTTCAGGAAGACGAGGCATAGACGAAATGGCTCGGCGGATAGATTTCTATTTTGATTTTTCCAGCCCTTATGCCTATTTCGCGGCACTGGAAATCAACGTCCTTGGCAAAAAACATGACTGTGAAGTCAGGTGGCATCCGATTCTGCTCGGGGCTGTTTTCAAGACCACCGGGGCCAAACCTCTGCTTCAGATGCCCCTGAAGGGGGCTTATGCCCAACACGACCTGGAACGGACAGCCCGGATGAAAGGTCTGCCATTCTGTTTGCCTGCCTCAGTTCCTTTTGTATCTCTTGCCGCAAGCCGCTTGTTCTATTGGATTGCGGAAGAACAGGACGTCGCTCTTGCCCAGAGTTTTGCCCGCAATGTTTTCAAGGCGGGCTACCAAATGGGAATGGATATCTCTGCGCCAGTGGTCATCAGTGATATAGCTGTTGCTCTGGGCGTGTCGCGCGATCAGGTGGAAGAGGCACTTACCAGTCCCGTAGTGAAGACAAGATTACGTGAGGAAGTGACTGCCGCGGAAGAGCAGGGGGTCTTTGGCAGTCCCTTTTTCCTGGTTGAAGGAGAGGCTTTCTGGGGATATGACCGTTTGCAGATGCTTGATGACTGGCTCTCCCGCGGTGGATGGTAAGATCCAGAATCCAGTCTGCTCTGGTATTGCAGAGGACAACTGTACAATCTTGAGGCAAACCACCCAGCCAGCTTGCGAGAGGCTCTGGACGGGGTAACTGTTCTGGTTTTTGGAAAGGAGTTGCATCAATGCCGATGAGGCAACGGGGGATCTGGAAAGCAATGGGCTTTACCGCTTTCTTTCTTTTGCTGGTGGCTCTGGCAATAGGTTCGATCAACCCGTTACATCTGACGGTTTTTCTGTCGTTGGTTCTCTGTTCTATTGCTTTTCTGTTGAGTGTTTTCCCCGGAAGTCGGTTTTTTACTATCGCGATGGCCAATTTCATCGCGCTCTATGCCTGTATCTTTAACTTTCTGGTGACGAGTAACTTTTCCACCATCGAGCCGGTATTCAGTTCTATCGGTTTTATTCTTCCCATGATTGGTTTTTTTGGCGGCACCTGGTTACATCGCAAAAACATAAAATCGATTGTTCTCGCGCATCAACTCCCAGCTGCGCGTGGATTTCGGGCTTCGATTGGCTGGTTGTTTCCCATAACAGGAATCGGCCTCGTTTCTTTTTTCTTCCCACGAAACCTGTTTCCTCTGATCTGGGAAGAGGTGATCTTTTTTGTTGCAATGGGCGGGATTGCGCTTGTTGTTCTCTTTGTCAGCAAGCAGATTGCGACATTCCTGCTGGACTGTGGTCTCTTGTTTGAGGCGTTTTTTCTACGCATTGAGCCGCTGATCGTGCCAGCATTTGCGTTTCTGACGTTTTATTCGATGAACGTCATGGTCTTTGGTTTTATTTACCGGATTCTTGACCACTATTCATCCGAGATTCATTTTACAATTTCTGGGGAGGCCAGAGCGATTTCTTTCATGGAAAGCCTGTATTTCTCTATTATCACACTAAGCACAGTTGGTTATGGAGATATCGTTCCACGCTCTGATGTGGCACGGAGCATTGTTTCTCTGCAAATTGTTGTCAGTGTCATGCTCCTTCTGTTTGGTTTCTCCGAAATCATGTCCTATTCCAGAAGCAGGAATCATCAGAAATAATCTGTTGGTGAGCGATTGGCCTCCGTTTGTGGCGGGGGAAGGGATGCATGGAATCACCGTTGTTTCTGCCGAACGGGATTCGTTGTCTCTTTTTGAGACAGTGGTTATTAATTTTCTGTTCTGATTCTTTTCTACAGTTTTCGAGTATCCAAAAGTTATGCCGCTAAATTTGATCAAACTCTCGGTTGGAACCGAAACCCCGGAAACCCTCGAAGTCTTCCAGGCACAGAGAAAGCGGGATCATGGGGTGATTTTTCACCAAACCCGTATGTTTCCCAAGCGCCGGGACGAGATTATCGCTGGGGGATCTATCTACTGGGTCATCAAGGGACAGATCCGGGCCCGTCAGCTGGTGACTGATATTATTCGGGTCGAAGACCAGGACGGGCGCTCCATGACCCGCTTTATTCTCGATTCCAAACTGGTCCTGGTTCATAACAGGCGTCATAGGGCTTTTCAGGGATGGCGTTACTTCCGTGAAGAGGATGTGCCGCCTGATCTTGGCGAAAACGATTCTCTCGACCATGATTTACCGGAAGATATGGCGCTGGAGCTAGAGAAACTGGGACTTCTCTAGGGGAAGGCCTTCGAATTTTCATGCCTGGTTAAGGGCTCTGGGGAAAAAAAATCAACTTTATTGTTTTTTTGTGTTTACAAGGTCCGGATAGGTCCTTATAACCCGGCTTCACCAGCGAGGAGCTACGGCGAAACACTGGCGGGTCACAAGGAAAGCAAGAGAGTTCTTGCACTTCGAAATGACCGACCTTATAATGGTCAACCCTGGCGGCCTGAATGCAGGCAGCTATTTCCGGGAAGATTGTTCTAAGAAAATCCTTGACGGATGGTTCCTCCGGGTTCTATATCGTCTTGCTCTTGGGGGCTTTGGTTGCCGGGAGTTATTTGGTTGTTTGACATTGTAGATATGAAATTGGAAA
>NZ_JAPWGY010000013.1 GCF_027214005.1 Kiloniella laminariae | reverse complement strand
CCCATGAAACACCTCCTCCCGAAAGTGAATCATAGAATACCGCTTTTGGGAATCCCGAAACCGATTCAGATCAAAAGAAAAACGCTTTAGTATTCCTCCCTGAGTGCATTTTTCATCTTCTCGGGGTAAAGGCGCTGAAGCACAGGTCCCCTCCTTGAAAAATCATGTTTAAGGTTCGCCCGAAGAGGGGAAGAACTGCCGGATGAAGCGGGTGGATCTCTGGATCGGGTCAAGCCCCTTCAAAATTCTGACGGGGTGCCGGAATCGCCTTTGCCACTGTGGAGACGTGTTGAGGTTGGCTTTCTCTCGGGGGAATAGATCTCAACACCCTGTTTTTTATAATTTATTTCTGCGGATATCGATGTTGATTTTTGCGGTGCAACTATAAATGGGTTTTGTCATCCTGCCGGAAAGCCACAAAATTGTGTAAAACTTTACCGGGCAACAGTTTTTTTCTTGAGAACATGGGATGTTTGGCGTACCTTCAGCGGCGAACAAATGTGTTTTTCGTGTTACAGCTGTGATGCTCGTGTCTTCTCAACTTGAGGCGTGTCGTGTTGTATCGGGGGAAATGCGACTGTGATTTTTTTGCAACAGATGTGCCTTAATTGGTTGTGGTCCTATCGGATTGTTGACAGTTTGAGGTGCAAGACGTAGAAATATTGCAGTATTCTATTAGGTGGTTGTGAATAGTCATTTATTTGGACGTAGACACAGACGCTGTCACGAACAAGCATTCGGGGGAAAAGTACCAATGCGCCAACTTGGTAAAACCTTGGTTTCGAACTTTAAAACAGCGCTGCTCGCCAGTGCTATTGTTCTGCCATCCGTATCAGCCGCACAGGCTGTAACACTTCAAGAAGCAATTACGCAGGCTCTCGCGACAAACCCGGATATCGGTGTTGTTGCCCACAACCGTGAAGCGGTTGATGAGGAGCTTCGTCAGGCTCGTGGTCTCTACCTTCCACAGATTGATCTTTCTGCTGGTGCCGGTATTGAAAGCAATGACGATTCCACTTCCCGAGCCGGCGGCGGTACTGGTAAGCATGATGTGATTAACCCCACAGACGCTTCCATTACGCTCCAGCAGCGCATTTTTGACGGTTTTGAAGCCGGCAGCACCGTTGATCGTGAAAAGGCGCGTGTCGAATCCGCTGCCAATCGCGTAAACGAAAACGCCGAGTTCCTGACACTTGATGCGATCGGTGCATATCTTGAAGTTCTGCGCCAGCGTGAACTTGTTGCTTTGGCAACAGAGAACCTGCAGATCCACCTCGACATTGTTGCGAACCTGCAAGAGCGTCTTTCCGGTGGTGGCGGCAGCCGCGCTGATGTGTCCCAGGCTGAAGCCCGTTCTGCCCGGTCACGTAACACGCTGACGACATCCTACAATGATTTGCGTGATGCGGAAGCCAACTATACCCGTATCGTTGGTCACTTCCCGGAAGAGCTCGAGACACCAGAAGGTTTCTCTGCGCCACTTCCTGCCGGTCTTGATGAAGCTGTGGATCTCGCTGTAAGCGATAACCCCACAATCCGTATTTTTGAAGCCGATGTGCGTACAGCAGAAGCTGAAGTGGGACTTTCCGAAGTGCCTTTCTATCCTTCTGTTAATCTGGAAGCATCCACCGAGCACCGTGACGAGTTCGATGCGACACCAGGCAGCTATGAGCAGAACAACTCTGTAATGCTCCGCCTGCGCTGGAACCTGTTCCGCGGCGGTATCGACCGTGCAGCCCGTCAGGAAGCTCTGGCCCGTCTCTCTGAAAGCAAAAACCAGCGCTATAGCTCTGTTGTTGATGCCCAGCGCGAAATGCGCCAGTCCTGGTTTGCGCTGGATGCGTCCCGCCAGTCCGTGACTGATCTTGCTTCTTCCGTTCAGTACAACACCGAAACCCGCGATGCTTATCGTGAGCAGTTCGATGTTGCGCAGCGGACACTGCTGGACGTTCTTGATGCTGAAAACGAACTCTTCACTTCTCGTGGACAGCTGATTTCTGCAATGACAAACGAGCAGCTCGCTTCTTATCGTATCCTTGCTCTGAGTGGCCAGCTGATGGCAACACTTGGTGTTGAGGCTCCTGAGCAGGCGCTTGTTGATCATAAATCTTGGGCAGAAGGTCTGATCGACTGATCAAGCTTCTGTAATAGACGTAAAAAAGGGCGCCTCGGCGCCCTTTTTTGTTAGGTGGTCTGTTGTGTGTTTTATAAAAACTACTTCACGTTTAAATTGAAATGCGGTTATTTTGCACTTCCTTTATTAGTCGTTGAACGATTATTAGGCAGACAAAATTATTTTATGCTACGATTACATGGTGTAATCTTGTGTTCACAAGGAACTGGCCATTATCTTTTGTTGTCAGTTTGGAAAATGCGCTTGTTATTTGATCGGGATGTTGTATTTCTTAGTCCAAGATGTACTGCGGCCTCGCTGCATGAAGAGATGAAGTATGAAAACTGGTCTGGATTCTGAAATGGTAAAAGAGGGAGTTGTTAAAGATCCTCGGCAACAAGATGCTGATGATTTCTTTTTCACGCCTTTTGAAGCTGTTTTTGATGATGAAGACGAAGTTGTGGCGCTTCACCTTGATGACCTTCTGCCGGATGATTCCGGCGCGGTCGTGCTCTTCGCCGGTGAAGGGCAGCCTGTGTATCTCGAAACCCTGGATATGATTGTGCATAGCGGAATTTCCCATGAGCATATCACCGCCTCTGGTGTAGATGTGACGGGGCTTCATGTTTACAATTTTGCTAGTGGTCTTACGCTTTATAGCGAGAGCGAAGTTATCATACAGACGGAACGCTAGGCGGGTTCTGTCTCATAATTCCCGGTTCATTCTGTTTTCCTGGCCGTAATCTTCGGCAACCGGGGTGTTGTCTGCGCTGTTGCGGCAGTTTCCAGAAATACAGACCCGAAGATCAGCTGGCTGCTGTACTTTCCTCTGGGAGAGAGACTTCTTCCTCTGGCCTTTTTGCGATGGGCTTTCTGCTGATTGCCATACGCGGTGTGCTCGCGACCCAGATCACCATATACTGTTTCTTGTGATTGAGAATGCTTGCCTTGACCAGTCGGGCCTGCGCCGTGATCACCTTGCCGGGGATCATCCTGATGATGCGGGCATCAAGGTTGCGAAGCCGGGATTCCTGCAGGTCCTTGACATTTTCGAGAAAGGGACCTTTGCTGCGCAACTGGAAAAGGCGGGTGATGTTCGCACCTTCGATACCGATATTGGTTTCCCCGAGCCAGTTGTAAAAGGCATTGTTGCAGGAAATGATTGTCAGGTCTTCTGAAAGCAGGGCCGCCGGACTGGGACTGGCGTCAAGAAGGGACAGGATGATGCTCTTGTTGGGGGCTATATCGGCACCGGCCAGCCGCCGTTCGCTTGAGATCATGCAGAAAACACGCAGAAACGACGAAAAATTTGGTCCTTGATAAACCAGTTCGAGCTTTCCGATGAATTTCCCGAGTTTAAGCCCGTGTTCCATCGCTGCATGTTCCAGCGCGCGCCAGAAAACCGGCTCGAGACGGATCGAGTAACGCTTCTTGTTGTATTGCACAACGCGGGCTTTGGGGGCCTGGTCGGCAAAGTTTACGGGAAGTATTGATCTGGGCATAGCTTGTTCGGTCTTTGCGGAAGCTCCGGGGGTGCTGGGTGTTGCTTTTTAGTATTATGATATATCAAAAGTAAGAACTCGATTTCTTTTTTTGCCCGGGGGGGAATGTCATCCAGGGGCCCGTCTCTAACTTCTGCTTGTACTTCTCTGCTGCTTTTTTGACAGATCACGCTGTGACAAAGGGGCTTATGGCAAGAGAATTTCGTCATTATCACCGACGATGTTCCCGAGATCGGTAAGCTTGCTTCTGAGGGAGTAGCGGGTGGCCAGTTTGCGCTGGGCAGCTTTGGGCAGGTCGGTCATCATTATCACGCGTTTGTCGATCAATGTGGCAATCAGATCCTCAAGAACACGGATCATTTCCATGTCACTTTGAGCAAGCTCCTGCTGGATAACCTCGCTGTGCTCTTCTATTTGCTCTCCGACATTCTGGATGAACTCGACCACTTCGGGGGCATCGGCATCGATAAATTCACGGGCACCTTCTTTTGTGTCTTCAAACAGGCCGGTGATCTTTCCGTCAGCAGATCGTGATACATATGGCATGATATCTCCTTCGAGGCTGGCTTGCACAAGTCAGTTAGTGAGCCTGTTTACAATAAACTGGAACAGCAACGTTGCTCACTGGCTGATGGCTACAGCCCGTGGACACTTTAAAATCTACGGACAATTGGTTAATGAGAAGTAAGTTATACTTTTAAAGGTTGAATTTATAGCGATTTTTCTGACCGGATCTATTGTAGTCTTGAAGTTGGAGTAAGTGAAGGCGCAGAAACTCCGAAAGACAGCAGAAGATATCGGATTATCTCTTTTGAGCTGTCATGTTCGGGTCATATTTAACAGGCAGAGTGGCTGCCGGAGTTATCAACAGACTTGCCCGGAGGGCAATGCGGGTTGTTGCAGCAGTATCGTTGAATAATCCGATAACCAGAAGGGTAACAGGGGAGGAATTAATGAAGAAAAAATATTACTGGCGGGCGGCTATCGGACTGGGCCTGGCCCTGATTACGGGAGGTATATCAGCGGCATCTGCGGGGGCTCTGACGAATGTCCGGGATGTAAAACTCAATGTATCTGGATTGAATTATTACAGCGAGCAGTGTGGACTGAGTCGTGAGGTCTTTGAGCGCGCCCTGTTTGGAGCCTTTAACGAGGGTGAGCTTCGCCTGACCCGTTCATCGGCCTACTGGTTGCATACCAAGGTAACGACAATAATTTTCGACAAGGTCAACTGTGTCAGTAATGTCGAAGTCGTGCTCTATGCGAACACCCGTTATTTCAATCCGGCGACAGCGAGTGAAATGATTGGCCGGGTTGAGGTCTGGAACAACGGTGGCCTGTACAGTTCGGAAGCTGAAACGCATCAGGTCCAGGTCAATAATGCATTGCATAAGATGGGTACATCGCTACGCGATGCCTGGGCAAAAGATCAGCAATAATAAAAACTCCGGATCTCCTGCCAGCAATGCCGGATGTTCTGCCTGTCGAGGAGGTCTAGGTTTAGAGGTAAAATTTACATTTTTTCAGGTGTAAAAACCTGCTGTTAATATCTGAGATAGGAATTTTGGTCTAATATATCAGGTGTGTAACCTGCTGTGGTCCCGCACTGACCTGTTTGTTCTGATCGTATTTTTGGATCTTGGGGCAGTTGGGTGGGCCCAGGTTGCAGGACAAGTCAATTTGAAAGGCAGTATATGGTAATCAGTTCAAGCGACATTCCCAAGTTTTATCACGATCCAGACTTTATGAACTCGCCTGATGCCAGGGCGCTCAGGATTCTATCCGAGTATTTCGGGCCGCAGACGCGTTTTGAAGAGTTTAACGTGGATGACACCATTGTGTTTTTTGGGTCTGCCCGCATTCAGTCGGAAGAGACGGCTCAAAAGGCAGTAGCGGAAGCCAAGAGGACTGGTGAAGGGCTTGAGAAGGCCGAAAAGATGATGAAGATGTCGCGCTATTACGAGGAAACTCGTGAACTGGCGCGCCGTTTCACACGCTGGTCCAAGGAACTTGGAGATGAAGAGCGTCGTTTTGTGGTCTGTACCGGAGGTGGTCCCGGTATTATGGAGGCGGCAAACCGGGGTGCCTCGGAAGAGAAGGGGGTTAACGTTGGCCTCAATATCTCTCTTCCATTCGAGCAAAATGAAAATCCCTATATCACAAGGGAACTGGCGCTTGAGTTTCATTATTTCTTCATGCGTAAATTCTGGTTTATCTATCTGGCCAAAGCAGTCTTGGTCATGCCCGGAGGCTTTGGAACTCTCGACGAATTCTGTGAGTTGCTGACGTTGATCCAGACACAGAAAATCAGAAAGAAGATGCCGATTGTTCTCTATGGTTCGGATTACTGGAACAAGGTAATCAATTTTGAAGCTCTTTGTGAATTTGGCACCATCAGTGAAGAGGATCTTGATCTGTATCTTGTGACCGATTCTATGGACGAGGCATTTGACTATGTGACCAAGGGGTTGTTGAAGCACGCTCTGAAGGCCCCCGGGCCAAGTCTGTAGCTTTTGCAGCAAGGCGGACCTTTGAACGGGCCTTGTGGTTTACAAGGCCCGTCATGATGTGAAGTATCGATTGAGGTGGAGAGGTTCCTGCGGAGCTGTCATGCTGGTGCACCACGATTTCAATCTGTCTGGATGACCGCCTGTGGCGAGGGCTTTCAAGGATATAAATAGATAATATCTATGTATATCATGTGAATTATCGATTTGAAGTATATTATTTCTCGGTTCACAATGTAAATATAAAGAAATATGTGAAGAGGAATTTCGCTGAAATACTAATTTCTCAGAGAAAATGTTTGTAAAATATGTGATAATATCAAAAATGTGTTGATTTGTTGCGTTTAATGTCACAAATTCTTCGTGACATAAATGTTTTATAAATATGACAGTTTTATGAACCGTTTCTTGTGTCGGTATGATGAATCGGGTAACAAATTCTGGTGTCTTGTTTATCTCGTGGATTTTGTCATCAGGATAAGTAAGGCAGACAAAGTGGCATAAAAAAGAATAGCAGGGCGAGGTTAGTAAACAATCGTGTCGGGTTTCGAGCTTTTATTGAAAATTGCGGGTGGTGTGGCGCTGTTACTGTGGGCGACACGTATGGTGCGTACAGGAGTAATGCGCGCTTATGGTAGCCATCTTCGCCGTTTTCTTGGCTCGGCAACACGAAATACCGTGACGGCATTTGGCATGGGGATCGGTATGGCCGGTATCCTGCAGAGCTCAACTGCAACGGCGTTGTTGACAGTGGCGTTTGCCGGTAAGGGCCTGATTGCCATTGCTCCGGCTCTGGCGGTTATGCTCGGGGCCGATGTCGGGTCTACGCTCGTTGTGCAGGTTCTTTCCCTTGATATTTCCTGGCTCTCACCGGTCTTGATCTTGCTCGGGTTTGTCCTGTTTACTACCCGTCCCAGTATGACCTTGCGCCACATGGGGCGTGTGTTAATTGGCTTGGGGTTGATGTTGCTGTCGTTGAAGCTGGTTGTTGCAGCTTCTGAACCCATGCGGGATAGTGTCACCCTGCAGAATATCCTGATCCCGCTCTCTGAAGAGCCTGTTATCGCGGTGATCCTAGCAGCTCTGATTACCTGGGTAACCCATTCTTCCGTTGCGATGGTCCTTTTGATCATGTCTCTGACCCTTGCGGGTGTTGTGCCTCCAGCACTGGGGCTGACCCTTGTTCTTGGGGCAAACGTCGGGGCAGGGATTGTACCAATGGCTCTGACCATGGCCGAAGTGCCCGCAGCCCGTCGCATTCCTGTGGGGAACTTTCTGTTCCGCTTGCTCGGTGTGTTGATGATCCTGCCGTTTATGAAACTGATCGGCCCTTATGTTGCTGAAATCAGTGGCCCGGATCTTGGTCGCCAGATTGCCAATTTCCATACGGCCTTTAATCTTGCTTTGGCTCTTGTCTTCCTGCCTTTTATTGGTCTTATGACCCACTTTATGGCCCGGGTGTTGCCGGACAAACCTGGGTCTGCGGATGACCTGCGGCCCAAATATCTGGATGTGACAGTGATAAAATCCCCAACCGTGGCTGTTGCCTGTGCCACGCGTGAGGTTCTGCGACTGGCAGATGTTGTCGAGAATATGCTTCGCCGGGTTATTGAGGTTTTTTCCGGGAACGACCCTGTTCTGCTGGAGGAAGTGAGCAAGTCGGATGACCTGGTTGATGATCTGCATGAGGCCATCAAGCTTTACCTGACCCAGGTGAGCAAGAACGAGCTGGATGAAGAAACCAGCTCGCGTTGTGTCGAGTTGATTGCTTTCACCACAAACCTTGAACACATCGGCGATATCATTGACAAAAACCTGTTGGAAATCGCCAATCAGAAGATCAAGAAACGGCTGGAATTCTCTGAACAGGGCTGGAAGGAACTGGTAGAGCTTCACCGCCGTACACTGGATCAGATGCAGCTGGCCATGACCGCTTTTGTCTCGGGTGATGTTGATATCGCGCGCCAGTTGATCGCGGGGAAGGAACAGTTTCGTACGATGGAACAAGCCGCAGGAGAAAAGCATCTTCAGCGGTTGCGGGATGGCCGGATTGAATCGATCGAGTCCTCGGCCCTGCACATTGATATGATCCGTGATCTGAAAAGAATTAACTCTCACCTGACTTCCGTCGCCTATCCCATTCTGGATGCGAGTGGGGAGTTGCGTGAAAGCCGTTTGCGTGTGCGTCCAAAAAGTGAAGGAACCACTGTCGCGGAAGCGAATGGCTAGGAGATGAAATTCCGGCTTGCCGGATATGTCAGGGGCTGTCGGCAGGACAGCCTCGGCAGGGAAAGGGTTCCTTTCCTGTCCGTTGGAGGCAGCGGAGGAAGGGAATGATTTCGGAACCGGGCGCAAGCTCGGGAAGGTTTTTGGATGCGAAGTAATTGCGTAACAAAGACTTAGCAAGTTTGTAACAAAGTGCCGCTATAGACGGCACGGGTAATAAACCGAATAGGGATGCTCGGGGGGAAATCCTCCGCGGGCGATCATCATGAGGAGCGTGAAAGAATGACCAAATCCTACAACAGAAAACTGCTCGGCGGTGTTGCTGCAACAATTGCAGCTCTTGGCTTTATGGCGGGGAGTGCTGCTGCAGAAGAACTGACCGTTTATACAGCAGTTGAAGCCGAAGATCTCAAGCGTTATGCCGCGGCCTTCAATGAAGTACACCCCGATATCACCATCAACTGGGTGCGTGATTCCACGGGTGTTGTTACAGCGAAACTTCTGGCTGAAAAAGACAATCCACAGGCTGACGTGGTCTGGGGTCTTGCTGGCTCCAGTCTTCTGCTGATGAAAAAGGAAAACATGTTCGAAACCTATGCCCCAGTCGGCGTAGAAAAGCTGGACAGCCGTTTCCGTGATAACTCTGACAATCCGGTATGGGCCGGGATGGACGCCTGGGTTGCTGCTGTTTGCGTAAATACGATTGAAGCTGAGGCCAATAACCTGCCAATGCCGACATCCTGGGCTGATCTGACCAAACCTGTCTACAAAGGTCACATCGCTATGCCAAACCCCGGATCTTCCGGCACTGGCTTCCTGGATGTTGCCAGCTGGCTGCAGATGTTCGGTGAAGAAGACGGTTGGGCCTATATGGACGACTTGCATGAAAACATCGGTGCCTACACGCACTCCGGTTCCAAGCCTTGTAAACAGGCTGCTGCCGGTGAAGTCGCGATTGGGATCTCCTTTGCTTTCCGTGCTGCAAAATCCAAGGCACAGGGGGCTCCTCTGGAGATCGTGATTCCAACTGAAGGTGTTGGTTGGGAAATGGAAGCAGCTGCTATCGTCAAGGGAACTGACAGCCTTGATGCTGCGAAAAAGCTGATGGACTTCATCGTATCCAAACCTGCTATGGAACATTACAACCAGGGTTATGCTGTCGTGGCGATGCCTGGTGTTTCCAAGCCGATCGAATTCTATCCTGAGAACATCACGGATAGCATGATTGCGATGGATTTTGAGTGGTCAGCCAACAACCGTGATGCCATTCTGGCAGAATGGACAAACCGGTATGATTCAAAATCAGAGCCAAAAGAATAAGTTTCTGATTTCGGGTCTATAAGACCATGGACCTGCTCTCTGGCTACGGCCAGAGAGCAGTGTTCAAATCCGGAGCTGTTCTGTTGATACAGGATGTATCGTCTTTTACAGCCTGATTTTTCCGGGAATATCCTTGGAAAACCAGAGTTCCGGAACAGTAATTTTCAGCGATTGTTTATGTGGTAGACTTCTGTCCGGCTTAAGCTTTGGATAATCGGTTTTTGGTGTCTGGTTATCCGGCTCTTTCACAAGAGATCGCTGAGACGAAAAACAGAGAGACTGTTAAAGAATCGCTGCCTGAAGGTTGAGCACAGAAAAACTGTGCCACTGGGCCGCTTGAGAGGAATGGCAATGAGCGCAAATACTGTCGGTAGTGATACCGGGCGAAAACCTTATCTGACAACGACTGACCTGACCAAAAACTTTGGTTCCTTTACGGCCTTGTCAGATATCACTCTGGAAATTTATGAAGGCGAGTTTGTGTGTTTCCTCGGCCCATCCGGCTGCGGCAAAACCACCTTGTTGCGTGCGATTGCAGGTCTTGATATCCAGACCTTTGGCAAGGTAACCCAGGCCGGGAAAGACGTTTCCAATCTGCCACCAAGCGAGCGGGATTTTGGTATTGTCTTCCAGTCCTATGCCCTGTTCCCGAACCTGACCATCCGCAGAAATATTGCCTATGGCCTGGAAAATCGTGGACATAGCAAAGCAGAGATCAACAAGCGGGTTGATGAACTGCTGGCACTGGTTGGCCTGGCCTCGCAGGCTGATAAGTATCCGGCTCAGCTTTCTGGCGGGCAACAGCAACGAATTGCCTTGGCGCGCGCCATCGCGACAAATCCCGGCCTTTTGCTGCTTGATGAGCCTCTTTCTGCGTTAGATGCCAAGGTGCGGGCACATCTGCGCCATGAAATCAAGGAACTGCAACGGACACTTGGCGTGACGACCGTTATGGTGACCCATGATCAGGAAGAAGCCCTGACGATGGCGGACCGTATTGTTGTTATGAACAATGGAGTGATTGAACAAGTTGGAACACCGATAGAGATTTACCGTGATCCGGCCACTGCTTTTGTCGCTGACTTTATCGGTACCATGAACTTCATTCCTGGCGAATTCAATGGTGGCACCAAGCTTAAAATGGGCGAAGTCGAGCTGCAGTGTGAAGTGCAAGGGACCGGGCCCAAAGGGAATATTCTTGTCGCTTTCCGCCCGGAAAACATGCTGGTTCAGGAAGATGCCACCGAGCTGCCGAACTCCTTTGAGGCGGAAATCAAGTATATGGAATTTATGGGGTCGTTTTTCCGTGTTGACCTCATGAGCAAATCGGCAAGCGCTGATGCACATATCAAAGGGGATTTTTCCATCAACATGGTTCGCCGTACTGGTGTGAAAGAAGGCGATACAATTCGTGTTTCTATCCCCAAGGACCGTTTGACGATCTATCCGGGGGCAAGCAACAATGGCTAATGTCACTCTTCCCAACACCCGGCGGGAGGTGAAGGCCAAGGCCAGTCGCGATGACTGGACCATGCGCGCCTTCATGCTGATGATCGGAACCTATCTGGTTGTTGCTCTGGCATTTCCGCTCTACGCCATGCTGTCCAAATCCTTCGAAGACAAGGACGGTGCCTTTATCGGCCTGGACAACTATATCAATTACTTCTCGACCCCTGCGCTGTTCAACTCTATCGAGAACTCGGTCTTTATCTCGATCGTGACAATGGTGATAACGGTCACCCTGGCCTTCTTTTATGCCTATGCATTGACGCGCAGCTGTATGCGTTTCAAGGGGTTCTTCAAGATTATGGCCATGGTGCCCATTCTGGTGCCTTCCCTGCTGCCGGGGATCGGTCTGATCTATATGTTCGGCAAACAGGGATATCTCAAGTGGATGCTGTTTGGCCACGAGATCTATGGTCCCCTGGGGATTATTATTGCCGAGGTTTTCTTTACCTTTCCCCATGCGCTGCTGATCATTATGACTGCGCTGGCGATTTCTGACGGACGCCTTTATGAAGCTGCAACGGTCTTGCGGGCCTCGAAATGGAAAATTTTCTGGACGGTGACATTGCCGGGGGCACGATATGGCCTGATCTCTGCTGCCTTTGTGGTTTTCACGCTTGTGATCACAGACTTCGGGGTGCCGAAGGTGATCGGTGGACAGTACAACGTGCTGGCCGTGGATATCTACAAGCAGGTGATCGGGCAGCAGAACTTCTCAATGGGGGCGGTTGTCTCTGTGGTCCTGCTGATCCCGGCGATCTTCGCGTTTTATGTGGACAGACAGGTCCAGAAAAAACAGGTGGCCCAGCTTTCTGCACGGGCTGTTCCCTACGAACCCAAACCTGACATTCGCTTTGATGCCCTGATGATGAGTTACAGCAGTATAATTGTCCTGATCATCGTGACCATTCTGGCGACCTGTCAGTTTGCAGCGCTTGTAAAATTCTGGCCTTATAATCTGGACATCGGTTTGCAACATTATAACTTTGACCTGATGGATGGGGGCGGCTGGGATGCCTATTATAACTCGATCAAGATGGCGCTATGGACTGCTGCTGTAGGGACGATTGTTGTCTTTACCGGGGCTTACATGGTTGAAAAAGGCCGTGGTGTTGAAAAAGGGCGGACCCTGTTCCAGTTCCTGGCAATGATGCCGATGGCTGTTCCGGGGATGGTGTTGGGACTTTCCTATATCTTCTTCTTTAACAACCCGGATAATCCTTTCAACTTCATCTATGGCACCATGGCCATTCTGGTTGTCTCGACGGTGACCCACTTCTATACGGTGGCACACTTGACGGCGATGACGGCCTTGAAGCAGATGGACAAGGAATTTGAATCGGTTTCTCAATCCCTGCAGCAACCTTTTTACAAGATGTTCCTGCGGGTGACGGTCCCGGTTTGTACGCCTGCTGTACTGGAAATCGCGATTTATCTTTTCGTTAATGCGATGACAACAGTATCTGCAGTGGTATTTATCTATTCAACCCATACCCAACTGGCTTCGGTTGCGGTTCTTAACATGGATGATGCTGGGGATATCGCCCCGGCGGCTGCCATGGGGATGATGATTTTCTATACCAACGCCATTGCGCGAGTGCTGCATATGTTTGTGGCGAAAGCACTGGAAAAAAGAACCCAAGCCTGGCGTCAACGTTAAAGAAGACGTTGTGCAACAGGAACTGCAGTAAAACAACAGGGTGGGATTTTTCCCGCCCTGTTGTCGTTTCTGTCGGTATATCATTGGTTGTTGTCGCCGCCGATTTGTCATGCCAAGATCCCGTATCAAGAATAGCCGTCAGGCGACTTTTGGCGGTCAGTTTTGGAAATTTCTTCTTTTCTCTGGAACAGGGATGTGATGATGACGCCAGTCGAAGTCGTTAAAAAACAGCTTGCTGCGTACAATGCGCGGGATCTTGATGCTTTCTGCGCCTGCTATAGCCCCAAAATTGTTGTTGAACTTCTGGTTGGAAACAAGCTCCTCTTTCGCGGGATGGAAGCCTTTCGGAAAAATTACGCCGATCGTTTCAGCAATCCGGAATTACACGCGAAGCTGATTAATCGTATTGCTCTTGGGCAGGTTGTGATTGACCAGGAAGAAATCGTCGGCTTTCCCGGACATAATGTTTTACACGCTGTTGCGATTTACGAAATCGAAAACGGGCTTATCCGCAAGGTGCGGTTTGAACGCAGTGCGCATCACGAAAATGTGCCTGATTTGATGGCAGAAAATCAATAAGGTTCTTGTCCCGCTTGGGAGCCTTTGTACGTCTGTGGGGCAGAATCAGGAAAGATTGGCTTTTGTCTCTTAAGGGGCAAGCGTGAGGTATTTTTTTGATTTTTGTGCCGGGATAGTCCGGAAGATAAAAGAACTGGGACCTGTCATGGCAGAAAGGCCCCGTTTTAACAAAAGATCTTCACTTTGACGTAAAGGGCAGGATTGATCCAAAGGGTTCGCTTTGAGCGGGGACAGAGAGAGACGGGGTAGAGCCCTTTGAGGTTAATAAAACAGTTTCTGGCCTGCTGTAGGGCTCAGGCAAGCCAGAAACTGCTGTTTGTTATCTCTATCCGTTTTGCAGGCTGCGATAGAGCTCCGTGCCTTCCTTGGCATAGGCATTTGCGTCTTTCACTGCACGGGAAATTGAATCCAGACTGCTGTTGACTTCACTGACAGCCGAGGCCGCGGATTGCATATTTACGGTGATTTCCCGGGTCGTTGCGGTTTGTTCCTCGACAGCTCCAGCAACAGCAGTAACACTTGATTCGACCGATCCGACAGCATTGCGGATACTTTTCAGACCGCCAACAACCTCTTCACAGACGTTTTGCATGTTGGAGATTTCCGAGGAAATCTGCTCTGTTGCCTGGGCAACCTGATTGGCCAGTGTTTTTACCTCTGATGCGACAACGGCGAAGCCTTTCCCTGCTTCCCCCGCCCGGGCAGATTCAATTGTCGCATTCAGGGCCAGCAGATTAATCTGTCCGGCAATTTCCTGAATAACAACGACAACATTGTTCATCGCCTGGGCAGCCGTGGTCAGCTGCTGTGTCGCCTGATCTGCACTGGTCGTTTCCTGCATGGCCTTATCGACATCCTGTTTGGATGTTCCCATGCTTCTTGCGATTTCATGGGCTGAAGATTCAAATTGTTCAGCCGCCGCAGCGACGGACTGCACTGTTTGCAGGGTTCGGTCGGAGGCAGAAACCGCGGTTGACGATTGTGAATTGGCGTCCGTGACCGACTGCAGAATTCGGTCAAGGTTTTCATCTACCAGCTTGCCGACCCGTTGTGCTTCCTGGCGGAGACGAATTTGTTCTGTGATATCTGTGGCGTATTTAACCACCTTCAAGGGTTTGCCCGTTGGGTCAAAAATCGGGTTATAGGAGGCCTGGATCCAGACTTCCTTGCCGCCTTTGCCGATACGTTTGTATTCAGCCGCCTGGTATTTCCCCTGACGCAGGTCTTCCCAGAATGCCTTGTATTCAGGGCTTTGAGCTTCTTCTGTCTCGACAAACATGCTGTGATGTTTGCCCTGGATTTCCGGCAGGCTATAGCCAATTGCGCCAAGGAAATTGTCATTGGCATCAATAATTGTACCATCAAGGTTAAAAGAGATTACCGCCTGGGATTTGTTGACTGCAGAGATTTGGCCTTTGAAGTCTGCGTTTTGTAACACCTGGGCTGTAATATCTGTGGCGTATTTGACAACAGAGGTTACTTTCCCTGTTCTTCCCATAATGGGGTTATATGAGGCCTGGATCCAGACTTCCTTGCCACCTTTTCCAATGCGTCGATACTCGGCAGCCTGATATTTACCCTGGCGAAGACTATCCCAGAATGCCCGGTACTCAGGGCTGTTGGCGTCTTCCGGGGTGACAAACATGCTGTGATGTTTGCCTTGAATTTCTTCAAGACTGTACCCGATCGCCGCGAGAAAATTTTCATTCGCACTGATAATAGTGCCATCAGGTTTGAACTGGATTACGGCCTGCGACTTATCAAGGGCAGCAAGCATGGACTGCATTTCATTTTTGCTGAGCTTGTTCTGTCGGTGGGCAGTTGGTTTTGTGTCGTTACGAGCTGCATTTGATCTGGAGAAAATAGTGTTTAACATACAGAGCGCCCTTGTTGCTTGCTGTTCTTTAAAGGGGGGAAGAATCTTCATTTCGTACATTGTTACGCTTAAAGTTATTCCGTTACAGTTTATCGCGAGACTACCGCTTTCCCAGTGGTTTATTCTGAGTGATTTACTCGGGTATTGTGCCGTAAAAACAGCCGTGAATCGTTGATTTGTATTCAACAAATTACATACGATTGTGTGCAATTTGTCCTAATCAAAGTTTAACAAGAAGCGTTTTACTAAATGTTGTGTTCCTGGGACAAGGAACGGAAATAGAGGGTAAGTGATTTAATGCAATAATTTTTATGTTCTAAGACTTTGCTTTGTAAATGGTTTTTAAAAATAACTGAAGTGGTTTTTTTTAAGAAGTCTGGGTGTTTTTCTCCTGGATTGGTGTCCCTCTATTCTCGCTTCGGGAGAGGAGAAAATCGATAAAGGCCCTGACCCGTCTGGGAATTTGCGAACGCGAAGGCAGAACGATATAAACTGGCAGTTCTGGTGTTGCCCCAATTTCAGGGATCAGGTTGCGATGATCCAGTTTCATGAGTTTGCCTGAAGCAACATCTTCTGAACAAAGTGAGTCTGGTAAAAATGCCGCCAGCTTGCAATTGTTATCATCTGCTTCAAGAACCAGGGTTTTTGTTAATTCGAAACTGTCGGTTACAATATGATGGCTTTTTGTGACCGCCTGCAGGTGTGGAGGCAGAATTTTTGCCGGGTCTAAAATTGTGAAGTCTTCGAGCTTGGCTGTTTGTGACGGAACGGCCAAAGAGGGCAGGCCATAGAGAGATAGCATCCCCACGCCTAACCGGCGGGCTGTCAATCCTGGCGATCCTGGATGCCGTCCACGGAGGGCAAGGTCAAAGTTATCCGAGATAAAATCAACAGTTTGATCGCTGACCTCGATAAAGATCTGCACGCCGGGATGTTGTGTTGTGAAGGCATGGAGAAATCGTGCCAGTTCCGGTTTTGGATAGTCGATCGGTACAGAGAGACGGATGGGGCCTGTCAGCTTTTCCTTTTGTGACATTTCTTCTTCTGCCTGCACCAATGCTTCGAGGGCATCCTCACAGGAGCTGAAATAACTTTGTCCCTCGTTGGTCAGGGAAACCTGTCTTGTGGTCCGGTGAAACAGCCGTACAGCAAGCCTCTCTTCAAGGGCTTTAATTCTTGCGGTTACAGTGGATCGGGGCAGCGACAACCGCCGCGCGGCCTGCGCAAAGCTGTTGCAGCGGGCGACTTCGATGAAGGTCTGGATTTGTGTCAGATTTGCCATTGGCTGAATTTATCAGTTAATAAGTTTAATATTATATGTCTATTTACTACAATTCTCATCTTTATAGTGCTCCTGTACCCACGGCAACAGGAGGTTTTATGCAACGTCGGGAATTTTTGAAAGCGTCGCTCGGGGGCACTGCCGCTTCTGTGCTTTTCTCATTACCCAGCAACTCTGCAAGGGCGGCCAAGCCAGCCTCACCTGGTCTGGAGATATGCTGGCTGGGTGGTGCAACGATGCTGATCTGCTTTGACGGTTTGACTCTTTTGAGTGATCCGGCATTCGGTGAAGGACACAATGCCTTTCGAATGGGAGATCCTAACGAAATGTTTGATCTTGCCAGAGGGCCAAATATCAAAGATCACCTGCGAAAAACGCAATTTCCAGGAATAGATCTGGCTTGGATAGATCACCTGCTGATCAGTCACCTGCACGAAGATCATTTTGACCAGAAAGCCGAAGCCGTTCTTGATCGTGGTCTTCCGGTGATTGCTCCGGTTGCAGATACCCCCGCACTTAAAGAAAAGGGGTTTTCTTCTGTGCGCTCATTGGCTTGGGGAGAAAGCGTGGTTCTGCCGAGTGAAAATGGTGAAATTGTGGTCACAGGCATTCCCGCGGAACATTCAGAGAATCAGGAAATCGCCGCAATCCTGGGGCAGGGGAATGGTTACTGGTTCGAATTCAGATCGGGGGAATGGCGCAAGAGCTTGTATTGGACCGGAGACAGCTTTGCCACAGAAACGGTGAAGACAGCGCTGAACCCGCTGGGTTCTCCTGATATTCTTGTGCCCCATCTCGGGGCGGTTGGCACGACAGGTCCACTGGGACAGATAAGTATGGGGGCAGAAAATTTACGAAAGATGATTGATCTGCTCAAACCCGGAAAAATCCTGCCGATCCATCATTCTTCTTATGAACTCTATCTGGAGCCGATCTGGAAAGTGGCCGAAGCCTGCAACGATCTGCAGGGACTTGATCTTGTCTCGGAAGGAACCTGGGTAAAATATCTGTAAATTCGTCTCTGCCGGATATTGTTGTATTGTAACGTAAAACGGGGCCTGTCATGGCAGACAGGCCCCGTTTTAACAAAAGATCTTCACCTTGTCGTAAAGCTCAGGATTACTCTTCGAGCCAGACAACTTCGGCAGCACGGTCACCGCTGAGGTAACCGGTCTTGCGAGGCTCATAGCCTTTGACGCTGCTCAGGCCGGCATCGATAAAGTCAACAAACATCGGGATCATTGCCCCGCCATCATCGCTGACCAACATCTGCAGGTCGTGATACATGCCCCGACGCTTGGTGTCGTCCAGCTCGCTACGTGCGGCAACCAGCAACTGGTCAAACTGTTCGTTCTTCCAGTAAGTGTCGTTCCATTCGGCTTTTGAATGGTAAGCAACAGAAAGCATCAGATCAGCCGTAGGGCGACCGGACCAATAGGAAACCGCGAAAGGCTTTTTCATCCAGACGTTGGACCAGTAACCATCAGCTGGCTCGCGCGCAACATCAACCGTGATACCCGCTTTTGCCGCAGATTCCTTGAGAAGTACTGCAGAATCAACCGCGCCAGAGAACGCAGCTTCAGAGGTGTGCAGGGTCAGGGCCTGACCGTCCATACCGGCTTTCTTGAAGTGGAAAGCCGCCTTGTCCGGATCATAGGCACGCTGTGGCAGGTCAGCAGCGTGGAAGAAATCACTCTGCGGGATCGGGTGGTCGTTACCAACAGTTCCATACCCACGCAGAACGGTTTTGACCATCTGTTCACGATCAACCGCATACT
This sequence comes from Kiloniella laminariae, assembly GCF_027214005.1. GTDB lineage: Bacteria > Pseudomonadota > Alphaproteobacteria > Kiloniellales > Kiloniellaceae > Kiloniella > Kiloniella laminariae_A. The sequence continues at coordinate 27,815 of NZ_JAPWGY010000013.1, read as the reverse complement.
TGACGGCCAGACGCAGATCAAGATTGCTGTAAGGCTCTGCACTGGTGTTCATCAGGAATGGATAGTGCTGACCACCTTTGGTGAGGAGCAGCTGCAGTTCCTTGTTGCGTTTCAGCAGGCCAACAGTTTTTGGATCAATTTTGTTGATCAGGTGAACCTGTTTGGTCAGCAGCGCGGAAATACGGGCCTGAACGTCGTTGATGACAAGCATTTCAACAGCGTCAACGTGGGCGCGGCCTTCTTTCCAGTAATTCGGGTTTTTGCGTACCCGGGAACTGGTGCCAGGAACAAACTCTTCCAGAATAAACGGACCTGTTCCGATGCCTTCGTCCCAGTTTGTTGTCCCGGCAGGCGCAATCATAAAGTGGTAATCAGACAGCAGGAATGGCAGGTCGGCGTTGCCGTCGTGCAGTTTGATCAGGATTTCATGGGAGCCGGTTTTGACAATGTCAGCCATCTGGTCACCATAGGTTTTGGCGCCGGATTCCGATTTCTCACCACGGTGATGGTTGAGAGAGAAGATCACATCGTCTGCATCGAGGGTTTTGCCGTTGTGGAATTCAACTCCCTGACGGATCTTGAAAGTCCATTCCTTGGCATCAGCACTGGCTTCCCAGCTTTCTGCCAGCTCAGGGATGGCTGCGCCGTGTGTGTCGACTTCGACCAGCAGGTTACGCAGCTGATAGCCAAGCGTTACCGGAAAATGGTCGGTAAACTTTGCTGGATCAAGCGTATCAGAAGACGCACCACCGGCAAGACCCATACGCAGGGTGCCACCTTTTTTGGGTGTTTCAGCTTTGGCAGCAGTTGGCAGCAGCAGTCCGGCCGCGCCAAGGGCAGCTGCGCCCTTCAGGGCTGAGCGACGGCTCAGCTGAAAATCGTTGATCTGTTTCATTGGGTATCTCCAGTTAAAGCACGTAGGCGCCCATTATTGGGGTAATCCAGTGGAAAAGTTGTCTTCAATTACCGAGTTTATGCACTTGATTGCCATTCGGGCTGACCATGGCGGAAATACTGGCCTGCTGACGTTAAAAATATCCGGGTGAAATAAAAAAATAACAATTTATTTCAAGCAGATGATCGGTAAAACTAGAGAGAGAAAAGCCGCTAGGGCAGACTTTATTCAGGGGATTCAGATATGAAACTGGTGAGCTACAATATTCAGTATGGGACCGGGCAGGATGGGGTTTATGATCTGGAGCGGATTATTGCCAGTCTGGCTGGTGCCGATATTATTATGTTGCAGGAGGTTGAACGCCATTGGGAACGAACGAACCACGATGATCAGGTCAGTCGTATCGCAGCGGCTTTTCCGGATCATTATTCTGCGTTTGGCGGGCATTGCGATCTTGATGGCAGTTACCGGGATGAAACCGGCAAGCTGATTCAAAGGCGCCGTCAGCACGGCACCATGATTTTGTCGCGCGTGCCGCTGCTTTCTCTGCGAACATTTCTGTTGCCGGGCACAGCAGTTGTCTCTCCACAGTTCAGCCTGCAACGCGGGTTACAGGAAGCCCTGATTGAATGGGAAGGACGCCGGATACGACTGTATAACACCCATCTAAATCATATCTGCCCCGAATTGCAGGCACCACAGATCGAAAAGGTCATGGAGATTATCAATGATGCACCCGCCACCGGACTGGCTTGGAGTGGTGGTGACCCCAAAAACGGGAACTGGGGCGTGGGGGGAGAACCGGCAGTACCCGAAGATGTCATCCTGACCGGGGATATGAATCTTTGTCACTATGATCCCGGATATAGCGATTTTGTCGGCCCGAAAAGTCGCTGGTACGGCCGGGTTGCTACCCGACGTCACCTGATGGATAGCTGGACTCTTGCAGGACATGCAGAAGAAGAGGGGGATAGCTGCCCGCCCTATGGCCGACTGGATTATTGCTTTGTTTCGCCAAGCCTGGGCAAGGCCGTGGCAGCCAGCAAGATTGATACAGATAACAAGTCATCGGATCATTACCCCTATTGGGTAGATTTTGATTTCTCGAAACTCTAGACCCCGTCACATCTTTTGATTCCAGATGGATTTGAAAACCGGAGCAGCGTAGAAACTGCTCCGGTTATTTTTGGGGGGAGGATTAAGGAGAGCAGACAGGGGAAAGTGGTTGTCAGTCCTTTAGGATAAATCCTTCTTTTTCTAAAGTGGCTTTATCAATTTACTCAAACTGGAGCTATCGTTTTTTTCATCGACTGTGTGACACTTGTCGATAATAAGAGACCCGTCTGAGATTAGCCAGTTTGGTCTTCTTCTTGTTGTTGACGTCGTTTGTCTGACACCTCAAAACCGCGACAGCGGAATCTCTGGAACAAAGGTTACTGTTCTACCGTTCCGGGATGCGGTGTCAGGGACAAACCTGCAGTAGTGGATTGAAATATGACTTTATCTGAACAGACGAACGATTTTAGCGAAGTTATCGAAAACGATCGTGCCCACGTATGGCACCACCTAAGCCAGCATAAAAAATACGAAACTGTTGACCCGATGATCATGATCGAGGGCAAGGGCATTCATGTCTGGGATGCCAAGGGTAACAAATACCTCGACGCGGTTTCTGGCGGTGTATGGACGGTCAATGTGGGCTATGGCCGTGAGACCATTGCCAATGCCGTGCGTGATCAGCTGGTCAAGATGAACTACTTTGCCCAGTCCGCCGGATCAATACCGGGTTCCCAGTTTTCGAAAAAACTGATCGAGAAAATGCCCGGCATGAGCCGGGTCTATTTCTCGAACTCGGGTTCTGAGGCCAACGAGAAGGCCTACAAGATTGTTCGCCAGATCGCGCATAACAAATATGGCGGCAAGAAGCACAAGATCCTCTATCGCGACCGCGATTACCACGGAACGACCATTACCGCGCTGAGCTCTTCCGGCCAGGCGCAACGCAAGGACCAGTACGGTCCTTTCACGCCCGGTTTTGTCGAGGTTCCGCACTGTTGTGAATACCGTTCCCAGTATGGCGAGTGCGATGACTATGGTATCAAGGCGGCGCTGGCAATCGAAGAAGTGATCCTGCGTGAAGGTCCCGATACTGTGGGGGCCATCGTGCTGGAGCCGGTAACGGCTGGCGGTGGTGTGATCACCCCACCGGAAGGCTATTGGCAGAAGGTACAGGAGATCTGCAAAAAGTACGACATCCTGCTGCACATTGACGAGGTCGTTTGTGGTCTGGGTCGCACCGGTAAATGGTTCGGTTATCAGCACTATGATATCAAGCCTGATATCGTGACCATGGCCAAGGGCGTTGCCTCGGGCTATGCAGCGATTTCCTGTACCGTAACCACCGAAGCGGTGTTCAACGAGTTCAAGAACAACCCCAGTGATCCGATGAGCTATTTCCGCGATATCTCGACCTTTGGCGGCTGTGCTGCAGGTCCTGCTGCAGCGCTGGAAAATATGCGGATCATCGAAGAGGAAAACCTGCTTGATAACGTCACCAGAATGGGAGCGTATCTGATGGACCGCCTGCACGGTCTGAAGGACAAACACCAGATTGTTGGCGATGTGCGTGGCAAGGGTCTTTTCTGTGGGCTTGAGCTTGTGGTCGACCGGAAAACCAAACAGCCTGTGGATGAAAGCGTGGCCCAGGCCGTTGTCGCAGACTGCTTTGCCCAGGGTGTGATTATCGGAGCAACCAACCGCAGCTTGCACGGGCATAACAATACCCTGTGCCTCAGCCCAGCCCTGATCTGTACCAAGGCCAATCTGGATGAAATTGTTGGCGCGATTGACAAGGCGCTGACCAAGGTTACGGCGGGATAACTTTTCGCCATAGATCTTAAAAATAAAAAGCAGGCTGTCTCGAGGCAGCCTGCTTTTTATTTGGCAGGAAACACAACCTTTGCGGGTTTGCAGATTGACAGAGCCAGATCAAAGGGGATGATGCTCTTCCTGTTCCTTTATTTTCACGAGTCTGGACCATGCATATTCTTCTTGCTATTCTGGGTGCCCTTGGCGGGTTGGCTTATTTTATCTGGCGGGTGCGGGCAACGACCACAGCGGCACGCGATGTGATCGAGGCGGCGGATGATATCCGCTCGGCAGCGCGTCGGGTTGGCTATAGCCGGAAGTTAAAAGCCAACCCGTTGGATCAGGTAGACGACAACAGACTGGCCGCTGCCGGAATTATGGCGGCTTTTGCCCGGATGGACGGTGACTATACCAGGGATCAACTGGACGCGATCCGCGCGGAGTGTGAAAGAACCTTTGCAGCAAACGCAAAAGAGGCAGCAGAGATCGCCGGGCATGCCCGCTGGTTGATGGAGCAGTCAAGCAATCGGGATGAAGCAATCCGTCGTTTGAGTAAAAACCTGCGCAGCAGTCTGACTGTGACTGAAAAGCGGGATCTTCTCTCCATGGTCGAACGGATTGCCCGGATAGAAGGGAATACACTCAGTGATTTGCAAACTGAAGCTTTGGCCCGGCTGAAAAAATCACTTTTCTGATCTGTCCCTACTTTAATCTGAAGGCAATCATGGGAGGTCTTGATGAGCGCTGATATCACCCCCTGCCCCTGTGGGGGTGACGCTTCCTATGAAAGCTGCTGCGCCCGTTTTATTTCCGGCACAGTTCTGCCGGAAACGGCTGAGCAGCTGATGCGCTCGCGGTATTCCGCTTATGTGAAGGAAGAGGTCACCTACCTTAAGGAGACGCTCTGGCCTGCCTATCAGAAACAGTTCGATCCCATCGGTACGTTGCTGCGTGCGCGGGACAGCCGTTGGCTTGGTCTGGAGATCCTGGCGACAGGCGCGGGGCAAAAGAAAGACAAGGAAGGCTTTGTACTTTTTGTCGCCCGCTCGGTGGTCAATGGTCTGGTCAATGAGCAGCGCGAAAAAAGCCTGTTCCGGCAAAAGGGCGGACGCTGGTATTACCTGCGGGCGTTGCCTGAACGTTAGTCGTTAATTGACTGCGACAATTTGCCAATAAGAATTATTCGCAATGCATCTTTAACTTTGCTAGCGTAGTTTCATCGCTTCATCAGAGGCGTGATCAACTTGATATCAGAGGTAAAGATGATGAACGGCCTTTCCATGGGTGCGGCAGCTTTTGTCGTGGCAACTTTTCTGGCAACTCCTTTTGCGCAAGCCAAAGAATACCCGATAGGTATGCCGCAAGAAGCCGGAGGACTGGAAGTCGCGGCAGTTTATCTGCAGCCGATCACGATGGAACCTGCAGGTATGATGCGCCCCGCGGTGGACTCGGATATCCATCTTGAAGCAGATATCCATGCCCTGGCAAACAATCCCAACGGTATGGCGGAAGGGGAGTGGGTTCCCTATCTGAGTGTGTATTACACCCTGACCAAACTGGATAGCGGCGAGACACAATCAGGCCCCTTGATGCCGATGGTGGCTGATGATGGCCCGCATTATGGCGACAATGTCAAACTGATGGGGCCGGGTAAATATCGACTGGATTTCAAGGTTTCGCCTCCAGGCAGCGGTGCATCTGCTCCCTTCGGCCGTCACGTTGACAAGGAAACCGGTGTTGACCCCTGGTTTGAACCGCTGGTGACCAGCTATGAGTTTGTTTTTGCCGGCGTTGGCAAGGTCGGCAGCTATTAAGCCTGCAGACATCCCGGAGCTGCGCTGCACCGTTGCGGGAAAGCTGCAGCTCCCTCTCAATATCCTAACTAGATATTACCTTGTAACTCTTGCTGAAGTCAGGAGCAGGAACATGAAAAGCAGCTCTGGTCATAACAGATGCATATTCGGCTGGGTAAGGAGCGGAATTATTGCTGCTCTGGGGTTATTTGTCTTGAGCACTATGTCTGCGGCCTCGGACCTGCCGAGCTTTGATCTCGAAATGCGGGATGGGCAGCTGATACCACAGCGGATTGAGGTCGAGGCGGGAACCACCTTCAAGATTATTGTGCGGAATACCGGGACAATGCCTGCTGAATTTGAAAGCCTGCGCCTGCGCAAGGAAAAGGTTCTTTCTCCGGGGGCGACGTCCTTTGTGGTGATCCGGAAACTCTCGCCTGGCAGCTATGAATTTTTCGATGAATTCCATCTGGATAAGGAAAGCGCCCACGGGTTGATTGTTGCGCGCTAGACGGTTTGTTCCAGAACAGTTTTACCCCGTGAATATTCCCGTTGAAAGGGTCGCGGAGTAACCCTGGTTCCTTGACGAGAGGATGATATCCCATGTCGATGCAGGTTTTTTTTATTGTCTGGCGCGAAAGTATCGAGGCGCTGCTTGTCGTCGGTATTCTCAATGTCTGGATCACGCATAATGCTGCTGCTTCTCCAGGAAGACGTTATCTGTGGGGCGGTGTGCTTGCGGGGCTTGTTGCAGCTGTGCTTCTGGCCGTAACGCTGGTCGGGTTTGCCGAGAGTTTTACAGGCGAAGCACAGGAGTTCTTGCAGACAGGGCTGGTCTTGGTTGCGACAGTCCTGATTGTCCAGATGGTATTCTGGATGCGGCTAAAAGGGCGGAATCTCAAAAAGGATCTGGAACAAGGCCTGGCAAAATCTGCAGAAAGCGGCCAGTGGTGGGGCGTGTTTGTCCTGGCGTTGATCGCGATTGCCAGAGAAGGCAGCGAAACAGTTGTCTTTCTTTACGGCATGCTTGCGGCGGGACCCATCGCGGACAAGCTTCAACTGGTTATGGCAGCTGGTGCGGGACTGACGCTGGCGCTCCTGACTTACAAGCTGCTGCAGCTGGGGGGAAGGTTTCTTTCCTGGTCGCTGTTTTTCCGGCTGTCGGAGGGGCTGTTGCTGCTTCTGGCCTGTGCCCTTTTTGTTACGGGGATCGGACAGTTGATCTCTCTTGGTTTCCTGCCCTACGGGGATCCGTTGTGGGATCTCGGCTGGTTGTTGGACGACACGGGACGACTGGGCGGGATGATCGCTTCCCTGACGGGGTATCGGGCCGCTCCTGATCTGGTTACTGTCGCGAGCTGGGTGATTTTCTGGGGTGGAATTATGCTTCTGGGGCGCTGGTTTGGGAAACCTTGTTCGCGTGGAGTTGTGTCAGAGAGGAAGCTGGTGTGACTGTCTGTTCTTCATCCCGCGATTCAACCCGAAACAGGAAAGCCCGGTGGCTGGCGGGTGCCGGGATCTGGTTGCAGGAACACCAGATTCTGATCCGCCGGGTCCAGTGGGGCGTAGTGATTTTTTATGCTCTGCTATTGATTGTGCCGGCTTTTTTACCGCTGCCTGGCATTGCCGCCCATATCTGGAATGATCTGACGACCTTTGCCCAGTTTGTCTTCTGGGGGATCTGGTGGCCAGGCGTGCTGATCTCGATGCTTCTGTTCGGACGTTTGTGGTGCGGGGTCTTTTGTCCCGAAGGCGCCTTGTCCGAATTTGCCAGTGAACGGGGGCGGGGGCTGGCTATTCCCCGTTGGGTCAAGTGGCCGGGCTGGCCTTTTACGGCCTTTGTCCTGACGACAGTCTATGGTCAGATGATTTCGGTGTATCAATATCCCAAAGCGGCTTTGCTGATCCTGGGGGGATCGACTGTTGGCGCCATACTGATCGGCTATCTCTATGGCCGGAACAAAAGGGTCTGGTGCCGTTACCTTTGCCCGGTCAGTGGGGTCTTTGGCCTTCTGTCCAAACTTGCTCCCATGCACTACGGCGTTGACCGCGCAGCCTGGGATGCCAGTCCTCCAGGTCAGAAACGCCAGATGGTCAACTGTGCGCCTCTGGTGCCGATCCGGACAATGGAGTCAGCTTCTCCTTGCCATATGTGCGGGCGCTGTAGCGGTTTTCGCAATGCCATTGCGTTACAGGCACGTCGTCCCAATGAAGAGATTGTCGAAGTCTCTGCCCACAGTGCCCATCGCTGGGATAGCCTGTTGATTATTGTCGGACTGATTGGCGTTGCGCTTGGCGCATTCCAGTGGTCGTCCAGCCCCTGGTTTATCGATCTGAAACAGGGGGCTGCTTTCTGGCTGGTGGAACAGGGGATGATCTGGCCGCTGGAAACAACATTTCCCTGGTGGATACTGACGGATTACGCGGAAAAGAATGACGTTCTGACCTTGCTGGATGGCACAATCCTTCTGGTGTACATCGCGGCGACAACATTGTTTTTGTCTTTGGCTGTTTCTTTGTCACTGGCACTGGCGGTGCGTGTGACCGGGGCGTGGCAATGGCAGCGTTTTCACCATCTGGCGCAAGGATTGATCCCCTTTGCCGGGGGCGGTGTGATCCTGGGTCTTTCAGCCCAGACCTTTACCCTGTTACGGGCCGACGGATTTGATCTGAACTGGGTTTCGCCTTTGAGGATGGTCTTTCTTCTGGGGGCCTTGTCCTGGTCTTTGTGGCTGGTGTGGTCAATATTACGCCAGCAGGCTGTGCCCGTTGGGCGCTCTTTGATCGGGGTGACCGCGATCTTTGCCGGTCTCCTTGTCCCGACCTATAGCTGGGTTCTGTTATTCTGGTTGTGGTAAAGCGGGGTGATAAAAAAAGCCCTGCGGAAATATAAAATCCTGCAGGACTTTTAAAGGGCAGAAGCCATTCCTCAGCTTTTGCGGATTTTCTTGTGATTGCGAATAACTTCTTCAATGACGAAGTTGATAAACTGCTCGGAAAAATCAGGATCGAGTTTGGCAGATTTGGCCAGTTCCCGAAGGCGGGTGATCTGGCGCTGTTCCCGATCCGGATCAGCTGGCGGCAGATCATATTTTTTTTTGAACAGGCCGACTTTTTCAGTGACCTTGAAACGTTCCGAGAGCAGATAAATCAAGGCCGCATCAATATTATCAATGCTGTCGCGATATTCCGAGAGTTTGGCTTTTACATCTTCGGTCATTTTATCTTTTTCCCCTCACCATCGTGCAGCGTTCCCTGCGTCATCCCGTGCATTTTCCAGCATTTTATTGCGCCTGTTTGCTTTTTGGTGCCGTTCTGTCCTGAAATCAGGACACCGCTATCAAATATCTCAAATGTTATATGGCTGTTATAAATAGGCAAGGGGGCAGAGTAAAACAGAATACGCACCCGATGACAGGAAATGCTAACCCAGACCTGCCAGAAAGAAGATTACCGCGCGGGGTATTTTCCCCGATCAGTTTCGATGGCCCGTTTCATCTATCTAGATGTTCAGAGATCGCTCTTATTAATCATGGCGTACCAAGAAGAGTGCCAGAGTTTTCTTGAAAATGCGGAAATTATGATCGGCGCTATCAATTTATCCGGGGATAAAAGGTTTCAGGCCAGCATGTAAGCCCCGGTAATCATGGCGGCAATCAGAAAGATGGCAAAGATAAAACCTCTGCGCCATCCAGCTGAAGAAGAGCGCAGTTCCAGGAAATCCAGCAGGAGAAGGCGGCATTTGAACAGGGTTGCGCCCATCAGGACAATCACGGACACAAGTCCAAGTGGAACTGTGTCCCCCTGTGTTTCAAGGGCATCGCCAGAAATGATACTGATCACGGTGAGGCCCGACATCAAAGCCCAGGTCAGCAACAGTCTGGTTCCCGGGGCGGATAGATTGAGTGAAAAGGGCATGATTTACCTGACAAGATAGAGAACGGGATAGAGAATAAGCCAGATCAGATCGACCATATGCCAGAAGGCACAGGCGGTCTGGATATTTTCACGGCTGCTGTATCGGCTGACCAGCCCAAGGATCGCCAGACCGAAAATAACGTGGGCAGCATGAAAGCCTGTCATAAGATAAAACAGGGTATAAAAACTGTTGGTTTCGATCGAGATACCCAGCGCGGCCTTGTCGGTGTATTCATAAAATTTCAGCAGGAGAAACAGAATTCCAAAACAGGCTGTGACCAGAAGATAGCGCTGCATAAGAGTATGTCTGTTTTCTTTGCTGGCCTCGTTCGCCAGAGCCGCAAAGAGACCGCTGGTGATCAGGATGAGCGTGTTCAAGCCACCAATCAGGCGACTGAGCTGGGCTTGAGATTCTCGGAACAGGTCCGGTTCATTGATAAAAGTGATCGAATATCCCGCGAGCAGCAAACCGAAGACCATCAACTCGCTGATAATCAGGATCCACATCATGGGGTTACCGGGCAGGCTGTCTAATGGCCCCCAGGCACTTTCGGGTGCCAGGCTTTGTGCCTGCTGTACGGCTGTACTCTGATGAGACTGCGCTGCCTTTTGCTCTGCGGTTTGCTCGGCCATATAGATCTCATAGAGATCACTGTCTTTGTCTGGAGGATTCTGCATATCTTGCCGGGCTGTCCTGTACTTTCTGATCACAACAGTCTTGAGGGTCAAAAAGACAAAGGCAAAGTGACATAATGCCGCTCAGGCAGGGGGCGAACAGCCAGGATTCATGACGCAATAAATACAGGAACAGGGTTCTTTATTCTGCCCTGCTGGTAATAAGCCCCATATGTCTGGTGATAATCTGTTCAATTACCCCTTCCTTTTGCATGGCTCGCAGGGCTTCATTGAGATCCCTGAGGCGTTTGGCACAGTTTGCTTCGCGGTTTATCAGGGCATACATGGCATTGGAGAGGATCGGTTCAGGCAGAACGCTAACCTGACCTTTGAGGCCGAGATCGCGGATATGTTGCAGGCCTTCGACATACCCCAAAACAGCATAGTCAGCCCGGTCGTTGACCAGCATGGTGATCATATTGTCGCTTTGGGGGACCTGAACAAAGTTGAGATGCTCTTTGGCAAAATGGTCAAAATCATCCCCGAGGGAGCCGCCAAGGAGTCTCAGGCCCGTACGCCCGATCAGGTCTTCAGGGGTAGAGAGCGGGAATTCATTTCCGGCTTTGACAAATACATTAAGGTCATCGGTGCCGATCTTTTCAGAGTAGTGGTATTTTAAAGCCCGTTCCGAGTTCCAGTAGGCCCCGAGCACGATATCCAGGTTGCCTGTTTCCAGATCATAGAGAATGCGTTTCCACGGGCGGTCGTCCTGGACTTCCATGGTCAGGCCAATCCGCGCCAGAGCTTCGCGCATGCCGTCAATGACAATTCCTGTCAGTTCGCCTTTATCGGTGCGATAGGAAAAGGGGTACCAGTTGTTGATCCCGTTCGCGGAAAAGGAAGTGCAGTTTTCGGTTGCATGAACGAGAGGAGATAGGGGCAGGTTTATTCCAAAGAAGAACAAAACCAGAGTGAGGGGTCTAAGGGGGGACAGCATTGATCGGGCAGTCATCATTGCAAGAAAACCCGCTAAAAAGTGGTGATATCAAGAGAAGTACATTCCCGAAAACACGATCACGATATCACAGACGGTTGTGAATACAAAACTGTAGCTGCAGAAGGCGGTTGTTGCTGTGATTAAGGCAGGTGTTGTCTGTGACATTTTGCCACTGAAAGGATTTTGTGGTCGTATTAGTATGTTATCTATCTGATATTATTATTTATTATGATTTTTTTGATGTGATTTTACTCTTCCGTACACCCTTGATTTTGACAGATTTCTCTTCGTAGTATCATGGGCCGGGTAATGCTTTATCCGGCTCCATTTTTTTCAGGTGTCTTGTTCCCTGGCTTGCTGATGACTGGTCTGAACGGTTCAGAAGTGAGGCGGATACGAGAATAATCGGGAAGGCGGTGAAAATCCGCCACGTGCCCAGCGCTGTGAAGGGGATTGGCAGGCAAATGCCCACTGGAGAGTTTTCCGGGAAGGGGCCTGACCAAGAGGAACCTGAGTCAGAAGACCGGCCTGAAAAGATACAAAAGCATGTCTGGAAAGCAGGCTTTCCCATAAAAGGGGACTGATATGGAAATTCTGAACAATAATACCGTAATAGCAGATATAAATTCCTCCGCTGCTGACAGGCAGGGCGCCGTCAGCGAGGCCTTCCGTTTTTCTGATGGAGACCGACGGGCGCTCTATCAGACAATCTTTTCACGGCGGGATGTGCGGGGCCAGTTCTTGCAGGACAGTATTCCTGAATCTGTCCTGAGCCGTGTGTTGATGGCGGCTCATTATGCGCCTTCGGTCGGTTTTATGCAGCCCTGGAATTTTGTTGTTATCAAGTCGGGTGAGACCAAACAACAGGTCCGTCGTTTGTTTGACAAAGCGCATAATGAAGCTGCCGAAATGTTCCCTGCGGACAAGCGCGAAGTTTATCGAAACCTCAAGCTGGAAGGCATTCTTGAAGCCCCGATCAATATTTGTATTACCTGTGACAAACAGCGGGCCGGACCGGTGGTTGTGGGGCGGACACACATTCCGGAAATGGATGTCTACAGTTCAGTCTGTGCTGTACAGAACCTGTGGCTTGCTGCCAGAGCAGAAGGGCTTGGACTGGGGTGGGTCAGTATTCTGGACCCGCTATCTTTAAAGGAGCTATTGGAAATTCCAGAGGGGGTGGTGCCGGTGGCCTATATCTGTCTGGGATATGTTTCCCGCTTTTTTGATAAACCGGAACTGCAATCAGCGGGCTGGAGGCCGCGTTTGCCACTGGCCGAGCTGGTCAATTTTGAGCGTTACGGCAGACCAGCCGGCGATGACTCTGGTGAAAAGCTGCTTGCCCGGATTTCATCAGATCAGCAAGAGCTTGAGACGAAGGGATATCAGCCGGGTTTTGTATCGGCGGAATAGTTGCCTGAAAAGGATTGGGGAGGCACTTTGGCCTCCCCAAGCGAAACCGGGTCAAGGTATCGGAAAATACCCAGGTTATTCAGCGCCAATACTGTCGAGGCCAGCCTTTGCACAGACCTGGTCTTTGTCACCACCTGGGGCACCGCCCACACCGATACCGCCGACCAGAACGCCATTGATCTTGATCGGCAAGCCACCTCCGAGGATCACCATCCGGGGATCCATGTCCCGAAGACCATCCAGCTCGCGGTGTTCTTTAAGGAAGTTGGCCAGATCGAGGGTGTTGCGTCCCATGCTGGCGGCGGTGAAAGCTTTACCTGTACTGCTGCCGACGGTGTGCGGGCCGGAATTATCCCCCTTGATCAGGACTTTGGTTGCGCCAGAACGCTCCACTACGGCGACCGAAACATTGAAACCATCAGCGATACACTGGGCCATGGCTGCATCCGCGGCCTTTTGGGCCAGTTCCAGAGGCAGGTAGGGAGAACTGGGCAGTTCTGCAGCCTGTACCGAAGACAAACCTGACAGAAAAATCATGGAAGCCAACGCGGTTGCACCAAAATTACGGGAGAATTTAAGGATAGACGTGTTGCTCATAGGACATACTCCAATAGGGAACGCGGGGTTTATATTGGAGTTGTTGTAGCATCCCGGGAGCAGCAGCCATATTCGTAGCGTCCGGGGGCATACTCCGTAGCACTACGGAGAGAAAGGAGCGTTTTGAAGTTCTATGAGGTTGCCGGGGCACTTTCGAGGACAATGCGGGTCATTTCAGCCACCGATGTGGTTTTAAGCTTTGTGGCGATGTTTTTACGATGGCTTTCAACCGTGCGCGGCGATAGGGCCAGAGACAAGGCAATCTCCTTGGTTGTCCAGCCCTGGGTTATCATGTTGAGAATTTCCCGTTCCCGGCTGGATAGCTGATCAAGAAGATCCCGGTTTTCGGTGATTTCGGCCAACTGGTTTTCATGCCTGTCCAGCTGCGCATGCGCCTTCTGGATTGCATCGATCAGGTCCTGCTCGTCAATCGGCTTACTCAGAAAATCAACAGCGCCATTACGAAAAGCCTGCCGACAGGCATTGATATCCCCATGACCACTGATAACGATAATGGGCCAGTCACTGTTGGCTGCAACCAGCCTTTCCTGAAGCTTGAGGCCGGAGAGCCCGGGCATCCGAATATCGAGAATGATACAGCCGGGAGCCAGAGCGGCGAGTTTGTCGAGAAAGGAAAACGGATCGGGAAACCCCTGTACCTTCATGCCAATGGTTTCGAGCAGCAGTGTCAGTCCTTCGCGTACTGCTGCGTCATCATCAACGAGATAAATCATCTTTTCAGACATTCTGTCGGGTCCGTTATTTTTTGCCAGCTGCTGGCGATGCCGAAGGTAGCGAGACTGTTGCGCAGGCACCGCCGCCGGATTGATTGATCAGTGTCAGGGTGCCGTCGAAACGTTGAAGGATACTTTCAGAAAGTGAAAGGCCAAGACCCATGCCGTTTTCCTTGGTTGAATGAAAGGGCTCAAACAGCCGCGGAAGTGTTTCGCTTGGGATGCCACAGCCACTGTCGCTGATCTGAATAATATTCTGGTTGCCTTGTGCTCTACTTTCCACGGCAATACGCCTAATATCATCCTTCTGGTCTTCGATAGCTTCAGCGCTGTTACGTACCAGATTAAAGATAACCTGTTCGATCTGGACGGGGTCGCATTTACTGAGCAATGGTTGATTGTCGAGTTTCAGCTGTAAAACAATATTGCGTTCTTTCAGATCTGTGTTCATTAAATCAACAACCCCGCGGATGATCTGGTTCAGATCAATAAGCTGCACGACGGTAGCATCACGTTTTGTCCAGTTGCGCAGTCGGGTCAAAATCTCACCGGCCCGTTTGGATTGCAGCACGTTTGCTTCCAATGCACTGATCAATGCATCCCGTTTGAGGGGGGTGCTTTTGAGCAGGTGCAGACTCGCCTGGCTCTGGCTTAGAATTGCTGTCAGCGGCTGATTCAGTTCATGGGCAATGCCTGATGCCATTTCCCCCAGAGAATTGATCCGTGAGGCCTGTGCAATCCGGGCTTCCTGTCGTCCCAAGAGGGCCTTTGCCTGAGCGTCTCTGGTTGCAGATCTCTGTTTTAACAGAGTGTTCCCTCCCAACAGGGCAAGGGCTAGCAGGGCCGAGAACCCAAGAATAACCGTTAAAGGCAGCAGGCTGTTCAACGGCGGGGATTGTTTGACCCGCAAGGTGAGGGGCTGGCTCTGGCTTCCAAGCTGCTGTTCAAAGGTCAGGGCATCTGGTGAGATCAGTCGGGTCATCCAGCTTTCCGTCAAAGAGCTGTTCGATACAGATGAGGCGTTCCCGGCCGGGGAGAGAATATTCTCTCCCGAGGGGAGATCCAGCCACAGGTCAACATCGTTTGAGAAAGAAGTTTCTGCCGTTACCAGTTGTGCACTGTCGATGGTGAGGGCCAGGCCATAGCGTGCAGCGGGGCTGTTCGGGGACCGTTTGACCAGCAGGTATTGCCCGCGGGTTTCGGAAAGAGGCAGACCGGTCAAATCTCCAAGGGGCAAAAGAGCCAGTGCTCCAGTGGATGTCACGGCTGCTTCTTTAATGGTCAAGGCCAACAGTTCGGTGGTCTGATCCCGGGGGCGGGTGGTCATGATCCAGAGCGGTGAATCCGGATTGAGTGAGATAACATCAATGGCCAGAATGCGGGGATAGAATTTTTGAACTGTCTGGGCAACTTCAACCATCTGTGCCAGTGGCGGGATTTCTCCGGTGTTGACCAGGGCAGAGAGATTGGTCAGGTGAGCATCGTGCTGGTCTGCACGTTGGGACAGGCCTTGTGACAGACTTTGTGCTTGCTGTTCCAGCTGTTCAGACAAGAGGTCATGACGCTGGTCGATCGTAAACAGGCCGAACAGAAATGTGAGGATTCCCCATAGCAGGAATAGTCTGAAAGTTCGGGGGAGCGATTGGATCATTTCATGTCTGCTTTTGATGCGATGCGCCGAATACTGTTATAAAGGTCGAATTGAAAAATTTTGAGCCAGTAGATCACGAGAGTATATCGAGACTTTAGACCAATAACGATTGAATAGACGATATTTCCTTGAACTACGGGGACTGAAATCTTGCGGACCGTTCGTGTTATTTGACGAAACCTGATGCTGTCGAGCTCTGGATCTGGTCAAAAAAAGCACGGATAACCGGGCTGTCTTTTTGCTCTTTCAGACAGGCGACATATTCCAGCCCCTCAAGCTGGACATCCCTGACGGTCAGGCCGTGCAGGCGGGTGTCGTTGCCGAACTCGCTTTCGAACACCACCCCGATACCCAGACCGGAAGCCACAGCTTCGCGCACGGCTTCACGGCTGCCGATTTCAAGAGTTTCAAGCAGTTTGACGCCCGCGCTTTCCAGCGCGCTTTCAAAAATCTTGCGGGTGACGGAACCTTTTTCACGCAGGATAATGCGATGATGTACCAGTTCGGTAATGCTGATGCTGCGCCGGGCAGCCCAGGGATGGTTGCGATCGACAAAGACGATCAGGGGTTCCCGTTTGAGCGGGGCGGCATGCAGGCGGCGATCTTCTTGAATGTTGGGCATGATAACCACATCGGATTTACGCTCGAACAGACCCTGTAACACCTGTTGCGAGTTACCGAAGCTCATGGAGAAATTGATCCCCGGATAAAGTCTGCTGAAGGTCGCGAGCAGTGGTACCACATGATAGGGGGCATCGGCGGCGACGCGGAGCTGGCCCGACATCAGGCCCCGGGCGGAAAGCAGCACCTGTTCGGCTTCGAGTTCTACTGCAAACTGGCGCAGGGTGACGGCATGCAGGCGGCGCCCGATCTCGGTGATCTCGATTCCACGTCCCCGGCGTTCGAAGAGTTTTACCCCATAGGTTTCTTCCAGGGCAGCGACCTGACCAGACAGGGTCGGCTGGGTTACATTGAGGACGTCGGCAGCCTTGGTAAAGCTGCCTTCACTGGCCACGGCGTGGAACGCTCTGATCTGCGCATGATTCATAGGTCAAACCAATTTGTAATATAAAAAGTATCGATTTGATTTATGATACAGAGTCGCGGCATATAGAGCAAGACGTTCGGAGGGCTCGCAGAGAAATCGCACAGGCGGGTTCCGGACCAAAGAATTTCTAACCCGGGATTGTTCAGGGTTCAGCCCTGTCGGTCCTTACGCTTTCGGATCAAACGAGGAGATCCTTATGTCTGACAAGACATCTGCCGTTGCTGTTTCCCCATCTGGTGATCCCTGGTTGCTGACACCAGGCCCGCTGACAACTTCTGTGACAACCAAACAGGCCATGCTGCATGACTATGGGTCACGGGACAAAAAGTTCATCGAGATCAACCGCCGTGTGCGCAGCAGCCTGCTCAACATTATCAATGGCAAGGATGATTTCGTCTGTGTGCCACTTCAGGGCAGCGGAACCTTTTCTGTAGAAGCGATGCTGGGGACACTGTTGCCGCGGGACGGCAAGCTTTTGATACTGGTCAATGGTGCCTATGGTCGCCGCATGGCCAAGATCTGTGATTATTACAAACGGGCCTACGAAATTCTTGAGTACCCGGAAGATCAGCCGGTCAGTGTTGCCGATCTCGATGCCCGTCTGGGCGCTGACAAGGCGATTACCCACGTTGCGGTAATCCATTGCGAGACAACATCGGGTGTATTGAACCCGATTGCCGAAGTGGCCCATATGGTCGAAAAGCACGGCCGTTCGCTGCTGATTGATTCCATGTCCGCCTTTGCCGCGCTGCCGGTTGATGCCAGCAAGATCCGCTTTGATGCTGTGGCGGCATCTTCGAACAAGTGCCTCGAAGGTGTGCCGGGGATGGGGTTTGTTCTGGTCCGTCGTTCGGTGCTGGAAAAGACCGAAGGCAATGCGCCCTCGCTGGTGCTGGATCTTTATGACCAGTGGGTGCAGATGGAAAAGACCGATCAGTGGCGCTTTACCCCGCCGACACACTGTATCGTTGCTTTTGAACAGGCGATCCGCGAGTTCGAGGAAGAAGGTGGTGTCGAAGGCCGCGGTGGTCGTTATGCGTCCAACTGCAAAACCCTGGTGGATGGCATGCGGGCCATGGGTTTTGAAACCCTGCTGCCCGATCATCTGCAGGCCCCGATTATCGTGACGTTCCACAAGCCGACCGATCCGAAGTTTGATTTCCAGAACTTCTATGACCGTCTGGCCGAGCGCGGGTATCTGATCTATCCGGGCAAGCTGACAGTGGCAGATTCATTCCGGGTTGGCTGTATCGGTCGCATGGGCAATGATGACATCCGCGCAGCCTTGGCTGTGATCAAGGAAACCATCGTGGAAATGGGCGTGAAAAACTGCGCACCTGCCGCTGCTGCCTAAAAATTACATTCCTACCGCAGGCCTGTTTTTGAAAAGAAACAGGCCTGCGGTAAAGACACTAAAATCGGGAGATATCCTATGAGTGCTGGTAAACTCGTTCAGGCCAATGGCCGCCTTTACAAACGTTCCGAACGCCCCATCGTGGTTGTCTGTGTCGATGGCAGCGAACCGGATTATATGGAAGTGGCCATGAAAGCCGGGCGGATGCCCTGGCTGAAAAAGCTGATCGACAGCGGCGTGAACACCAACCGGATTGCTGAATCCGTGGTGCCAAGTTTCACCAACCCGAACAACCTCTCTATCGTCAGCGGTTGCCCGCCACGTTATCACGGGATCTGCGGCAACTACTTCTATAATCAGGAGACTGGTGAAGAAGAACTGATGAACGCGCCGACCTATTATCGCGCCAAAACCATTTTCTCTTCCTATCAGGATGCGGGGGCCAAAGTTGCCGTAGTGACTGCCAAGGACAAACTTCGCCTGCTGCTGGGCCATGGTCTGGATTACAGCAAGGGCAATGCGATTTGTTTCTCTGCTGAAAAATCTGATGCAGCCACAATCGCGGACAATGGTATTGAAAACGTCAACGAATTTGTCGGCAAGCCCGTTCCGTCCGTATACAGTTCTGATCTGTCCGAATTTGTCTTTGCCGCTGGTGTGAAGCTGCTGGAAACAGTCCGTCCGGAAATCATGTATCTCTCCACCACCGACTTCATCCAGCACAAGTATGCCCCTGATGAAGAAGGCGCGCTGGCTTTCTATGAAATGATGGATGGCTACTGGGCCCAGCTGGATGCCCTTGGGGCGGTTCTGACCCTGACAGCGGATCACGGGATGAACCCGAAACACGCCGCTGATGGCAAGCCGAATGTGCTTTATCTGCAGGATCTGCTGGATGAGTGGTACGGCAAGGACCAGGCACGGGTTATCCTGCCGATCACAGATCCCTATGTGGTGCACCATGGTGCGCTGGGGTCTTTTGCTACGGCCTATCTGCCCAAGGGCGTTTCAACTGACGAAGCAGTAAAGCGTCTTTCCGCGGTTGATGGTGTTGAGCTGGCGATTTCTGGACCTGCCGGTTGTGCCATGCTGGAGCTACCGGAAGACCGTATGGGTGACATCATTGTCATCTCTGAACGTCATCTGGCGATCGGAACATCGGAATCCCGGCACGATCTTTCGGCGCTGGACCGTCCCTTGCGCACCCACGGCGGGCTGACAGAACAGAAAGTACCGTTCATCAGCAACCGTCCGATGCCGGGGATCCCGTCTGACATGCGCCTGCGGAACTTTGATGCCTTCTATTGCTCCGTAAACTACGCCGAATAACCGGTAGAATTGAGGATATAGCTATGTCTGTAAAGATTATTGGCCACGAGCCGATGCGCATTGCCGGTAAACTGGTGGATACCGAAGGCCGCATTGATGTGCATTACCCCTATACCAATGAAGTTGTTGGTTCAGTGCCTCGTGGTACGGCGGCGCATGCCCGCGAAGCTTTCGAGATTGCGGCAAATTATAACTCGTCCCTGACCCGTTATGACCGTCAGCAGATCCTGTTCCGTATTGCCGAGACCCTGGTCCGTCGCAAGGAAGAAATTTCTGACGTGATTACAGCTGAATCAGGTCTGTGCAAAAAAGACTCTCTCTATGAAGTCGGCCGGGCCTATGACGTCTATACCCTTGCCGGGCAGATGTGCATTCTGGACGATGGCGAGATCTATTCCTGTGATATCACGCCGCACGGCAAACAGCGCAAGATCTATACCGAACGTGAGCCGCTGAAAGCTATTTCAGCAATCACCCCCTTCAACCACCCGCTAAACATGATCTCGCACAAGATCGCCCCGGCAATTGCGACCAACAACTGTATCGTCTGCAAGCCAACGGAAAAAACCCCGCTGACTGCCCTGTTGCTGGCTGATATCATCTATGAAGCAGGTCTGCCGAAAGAAATGCTGTCGATCATCACCGGCCTGCCGGAAGATCTCGGCAACGAGTTCATCACCAACAAGAATATTGAACTGGTGACCTTTACCGGTGGTGTGCCGGTTGGCAAGTATATCGCTGAAAATGCCGGTTATCGCCGCACAGTGCTCGAGCTTGGCGGCAATGCACCGCTGATCGTTATGGAAGATGCCGACCTCGACAAAGCGGCTGAGCTGGCGGTTTCGGGCGCGACCAAAAACTCTGGTCAGCGTTGTACAGCGGTCAAACGCATTCTGGTGGTCGAGGAAGTTGCTGATGAACTTTCCCGACTGATCCTGGAAAAAGCCAAGAAGCTGAAATACGGTGATCCGATGGACCCGGAAACGGATCTGGGCACCGTGATTGACGAGCAATCAGCTATGCTGTTTGAACGTCGGGTCAATGATGCGGTTTCGGTGGGTGCCAAGCTGCTTTATGGCAACAACCGTGAAGGCGCACTCTATCCCCCGACGGTGGTCGATCATGTGCCGTTTGATTGTGAACTGGTACGCGAGGAGACCTTTGGTCCGGCCATTCCGATTATCCGGGTCAAGGATATCGACGATGCGATCCGCGTGTCCAACTCCACAGCTTTTGGTCTGTCTTCCGGTGTTTGTACCGATAACTTCAATTACATCAAACGCTTCATCAAGGAATTGAAAACCGGCACTGTGAACGTCTGGGAAGTACCGGGCTACCGGATCGAGATGTCTCCTTTTGGCGGCATCAAGGATTCCGGCCTGGGTTACAAGGAAGGCGTGATCGAAGCGATGAAGAGCTACACCAACGTCAAAACCTATTCTCTGCCCTGGTTCTAACAGCGGGAGAAAAAGGATTTGGTCACTTAAAGTCCTTGCTGCAAGGCTTTGCCCGCGATTTTGATTGGTTTGATCGCGCTCCATACTCCGCTTCTGACCTGCGGAGGGAGAGAACCCGGTGTCTGCTGCCGATGTTCTGGTGAATAAACTTCAGGGGAAGCTTTCGCTTCCCCTTTTTTTTGCGCTTTGTGATTAAAAAACACAGCCGCGGGCGGCAACGTGTAACGTCTGAGAGAGCTGGTTGTTGATTACCCTTTAAGGATTGATCAAACCTAGGTACAACGATTACTGACGTCTGACCGGGATCTTATGCAAAAGGCTGTTTGGACCTGCCGGGTCCTCTGTCTAACTCTCTGGCAAGGAAGTCGATCATCGTCCGGACCCTTTTGGGCAGTGTTTTCCCCCCGGGGTAAATGATCTGCAGTGTGTTTTCCGGGGCAGAAAAATTCTCGAGCAACGGGATAAGTTCACCTTTGTTCAGATGAAGCTCGACATCCCACTGCGACTTCAGAGCCAATCCGTGCCCCAGTAAACACCAGTGTTTTACCAGTGCTCCATCATTGGCAATCCGGTTGCCACGAACACTGTAGTTTTTCACTTTACCATCGATGACAAAGGGCCATTCCCGGTCTGTGGTCATGCCAAAGCGCATGAGCAGGCAGTTGTGTTCGCTGAGATCATCAGGATGCACAGGCGCCGGGTGTCTGGCAAGATAAGCCGGGGATGCGCAAAGAATACGCCGGTTTGTTCCGATCTTTTTACTGTGCAGGCTGCTGTCCTTGAGCGAGCCAAATCGCAGGGCCAGATCTATCCCCTGAGCCACAAGGTCGATGTAGCCATCCGACAGGCACAGCTCGACGGAAATCTCGGGGTGGTGTTCGATAAATTGATCCACCAGCGGCGCAACACGGTTGCGACCAAGATCAATCGGGGCACTGAGTCGTATGGGACCAGAGAGCTGGGCCACGCCATGCCTGATGCGGCTTTCCAGATCTGTTGCTTCGCTGAGCAGGTTGCGCGCGCCTTCGAACAGGACACGTCCTTCATCTGTGAGACTGATCGCACGGGTCGTCCGGTTGAGCAGTCTGGCATTGTAATGCTTTTCCAGCGAGGCGAGGCGTTCGGTCACGGCGGCAGGAGAAAGGCCAAAATCCCGCCCTGCACTGGCGAGACCTCCTTTTTCCACGATCCGTATAAAAAGGCTGAGCGATGCCAGATGATCCATTATTCAGATTTTCCGAAGTATGTTTTGGATAAAATCCCAATTATTTTATCATGTGGCAAGAATTATCTCATAGGGGAAGAGGAGGTCGGTCTGATGATCCCTCCAGGAGTTATCCTTTTGACCCTAGTTAGAGAGAGCCCCCTGTCATGCGTCACAGCTTGTTTGATCCTTTACGTCTTGGTGCCAATGATCTGCCGAACAGAATTGCAATGGCCCCCATGACCCGTTGCCGGACAACCCAGCCGGGCGACGTCCCGAATGCCTTGATGGCCAGGTACTATGGGCAACGCGCCTCTGCCGGATTGATCATTACGGAAGCCACACAGATTTCGCCGCAAGGGCAGGGCTATTCCTTTACCCCTGGAATCTATTCGCCCGAGCAGGTTGCGGGATGGCGAGGCGTTACTGATGCGGTTCATGCTGAAGGCGGCAAGATTTTTCTGCAGCTGTGGCATGTGGGACGTATGAGCCATGAAACCTTCCACCACGATGGCAAGCCTGTGGCACCTTCGGCCCTTTCCCCGGATGCCCAGGTCTGGGTTGTGGATCCCGTGAGCGGAGAAGGGGGAATGGTGGATTGTCCTTTGCCGCGTGCCTTGGCGCTGGCAGAAATTCCCGGGGTGGTCGAGGATTTTCGCAAAGCGGCGGCCAATGCTGTGGCCGCGGGGTTTGATGGTGTCGAGATCCATGGGGCCAATGGCTATCTGATCGACCAGTTCCTGCGTCGTTCCTCCAACCACCGCGAGGATGCTTATGGTGGAACGCAGGAAAACCGGATCCGCTTTCTGGTGGAAGTTGCTGAAGCTGTTGCCGGAGAAATCGGTGCAGAGAAGACCGGTATCCGTCTGTCGCCCTATATCACTCAGCGCAATATGGCGGATGAGGAAATCATTGAGACCATCCTCTTGGCAGCAGCAGAGCTGGATCGTATCGGGTTGGCTTACATTCACCTGTCTGAAGCGGATTGGGAAGATGCACCGGTTATCCCCGAGGCATTCCGTCACCAGCTCAGGGCTGTGTATCAGGGCGTCATAATTGTTGCCGGGAAATATACCCGTGAACGTGGGGCCAAAATTCTGGAACAAGGTTTGGCCGATATGGTGGCCTATGGGCGTCCTTTTATTGCCAATCCCGATCTGCCGCGGCGTTTCAGGGAAGAACTTGCCCTGACAGACTTTGATCCGGCGACGCTGTTTGGTGGTACGGCAAAGGGTTACGCGGATTATCAACCGGCCGGGCAGAAGGCAGGAGACCAGTGAGCAGCTCCAGAAATGACGAGTTTCTGGCCGCTGCAACAAATGACCGGATCGGCACTGAGCTGGTGTTGGAAACAGCGGAGATGAAGGTGTGGCATCTACGGCTTGAGCCGGGAGAGCGCTTGCCCGCCCACCGCCATGACCGTCCTTACTTCTGGAGCGTTCTGACCGATGGTATGGGGCGATCCTGTTTTGGTGACGGGCGGGAGGTCGACATCATCTATCAGGCCGGGGAAACCCGGCATTTTGCCGACCTTACTTCCGAGAACGGCTTTGTTCACGATCTGACGAATACAGGCAAGAGTACGCTGGTGTTCGTCACGGTTGAGTTCTCCCGTTGACATCAACGATACCAAACGATTTTTAAAGGAAAAATGAAATGAAAGCTGTTGGCCTGACGCGTTATCTCCCTGTGGATCATCCAGAGGTTTTTCTTGATCTTGATTTGCCCAAACCCCTGCCGCAAGGCCAGGATCTGCTGGTTGCCATCAAAGCAGTGGCGGTTAATCCGGTCGATGTCAAAGTCCGGGCTCCCAAGGATAAGGTAGAGGAGGTGCCACGTATTCTGGGGTGGGATGCCAGTGGGATTGTCGAGGCCGTCGGCCCGGATGTGACCCTGTTTCAGCCGGGAGATGAGGTGTACTACGCCGGTGATATAACCCGTTCGGGCAGCAATGCCGAATATCAGTTGATCGATCAGCGTATTGTCGGCCACAAGCCGAAAAGCCTTTCGTTTGCGGAAGCCGCAGCCCTGCCGCTGACCAGTATCACCGCCTATGAGGCTTTTTTCGATCGCTTGGCGATAGATCCGGCGGGTAAAGATGAAGGGCAGACTATTCTGATTATCGGTGCCGCCGGGGGTGTCGGATCTATTGGCATTCAATTGGCCAAACAGGCCGGACTGACCGTGATTGCCACAGCCTCTCGTCCGGAAACGATCAACTGGGTAAAGGAACTGGGGGCTGACCATGTGATCAATCACCATCACTCGCTGGTCGATCAGGTCCGGGCGCTGGGGATGACTTTTGTCGATCATATCGCCATTTTCAATGACATGCGTCATTGGGATGCCGCGGTTGAGTTGATCCGCCCCCAGGGAGGAATTGTCTCAATTGATGACACGGATCTGCCGATGCCAATGGGCGGAATGAAAATGAAGGCCGCCAGCCTGCATTGGGAATTCATGTTTGCCAGATCCATGCATCAGACGCCGGATATGATCGAACAGCACAGACTTCTGAATCACATCGCAACCGAAATTGACAAGGGGCACTTGCGCAGCACTCTCAATGAGGTCATACGGCCGATTAACGCTGAAAACCTTGGCAAAGCCCACGCAAAAATCGAAACCGGGGCGGCAAAAGGCAAACTGGTTCTCGAAGGGTTCTGATCCTGACGAAAAGGGCAATTTGTTGGGGATGATCAAGTAAAGCATCATCCCGATCCCGACAGCGCTTTTGTCTTTTGATGCTGTTGCTGGGAAATTGAGCAATTGTGACGAGAATAAAAGTACTTATCCGTTGCCTTGACCCGGTAAATTGAGGTATTAGAGGAACTGGAAGGCGGCTTGACATTTTAGGTGTTTGTGTCAGGTTAGCTTAACTTGGGCTGCGGCAGATGCTGCAGCCCTTTTTCTTTTTTCTGTTTATACCGATGGTTTTTCCCTGTTGTTTTTCGCGGGCAAGAGCGAATGCTCCGCAAAGGAATAAAGCCTCCGGCTGGTAGGCGTAATTGTTTTTCCTGCTTCGGTTGCTGGTTAACGAAAAGATCGTAATCCATTGTTTATTCGTGTACTATTGATCTTGTACAGTACGGATAAATGAAGGGCTGTAATCGTTGAAGAGATTGTATCTCCAGCTGTCTGGTATTCTGTTTGTTGGGACTTTGTTCTCTGGTTTAGCGCAGGCCGAAGGAGATGGTGTCTGCCCCCAAGTTCTGTCCTCTGTCAGCAACAGCTATCTTAACGAGATAAGCAAGAAGGTTCTTAAATCCGTCTATGCTGAGCTGGGGTGCCCGGTAACAGTGTTGGATGTCCCCGGGCGTCGAGGAATTCTGTTATTTAACAATATGGATGTCGACGGTGAAGTCCTGCGTTTTGATATTGTTGAGCCTCAGTACAGCCGCAAATTTGTACGTTCAAGACGCCCTATGTTTTATGAAGACGGGTCACTGTGGGTCCATCCGGATCCCTTGGTCCGGGATAAGATTCCGACTGGATACGTTCTCGGCATTCTTTGGCATGAAACCTATATGAAGAACCGTAGAGGGAAATCCTACAGCAACTCTAATGACCTGTTGAGGGCATATACTGATGGAGAGATCGGGTCTTTCCTCTATACAGATTCTGCGATGGAGGTTAAGGTTTCCTCTCACAAAATTTCTCCCATTCCCCTAAAAGGCGAGAGGGTTGTTCGTGCACCGATCTATCATTATCTTGGCGCTGAATTCACTCCCTTTATGAGGCGTTTTGCCAAATATCTCGACCAGCATGAACCTTTTTCATTTATCGAAAAAAGAGATGAAAATATCGAAAAAGCTGTTGTGGGAACCCAATGAAGGCCATGTTCAGCTCTCAGATGGAGAGCAAGATAATTCCTGGTCGTCGGCAAGAGTCCGACTGTTCTTTCTTTGGGGGGCGTGCAGGTGAAAAGATCATATCTCCAGCTGCTTGGTGCTTTCTTTTTTCTCTTTTTGTTCCCCGGGCGGGTTCTGGCTGAAGGTGAAGGAGGCTGTCCACAGGTTGTATCGTCTGTCAGCAACAGCTTTCTGGATCAGACCAGCCAAAAAATCCTCAAATCTGTCTATGATGCGCTTGGCTGCTCTGTGACTGTCCTGGCGGTACCGGGACGGCGGGGAATATCATTGTTTAACAGTATGGAGGTTGATGGTGAGCTTCACCGGTTTGATATTGTTGAACCTCACTACAGTCGTGAATTTGTCCGCTCCAGTCGTCCGATGTTTTACCAAGATGGATCTCTTTGGCTGCACCCTGATCTGCAAGTACGCGAGACGCGCCCGACCGGATATCTTTTTGGGGTTATCTGGCAGGAAAATTACATGAAAAACCATCGTGGAAAGGTCTTTAACAGCTCGGAAGAGTTGGTAAAAGCCTATCAAACAGGGGAAATCGGGTCGTTCCTCTATACCGATTTTATAATGATGACAAAAATTACCGAGGGAGAAGTTTTACCTGTGCCGCAGAAGGGGGGGAGAATTATCCACGCACCACTTTATCATTACCTGGGGGTGGAGTTTACGCCCTTTATGGCCCGCTTTTCCCAATATCTCGATCAGCACGAGCCTTTCGCTGTTCTGGAAGATATGAAGGTTGATCATAAAGGCAAAGCAGCTGTGGTAACCCAGTAAAAATATTCCCTGTTGTCGAACAGAAGAAAAGTGAGGCTTAATCTGGTGGGGAAGGCATCTTGTTGCTCACCCTTTTTTATTTCCTGAAATTACGGTGCTGTGTTGAATGACGGTGGCTCGACAAAACAAAGACAGCTGGGGCTTGCTTGCGATTGAAACTCTGCGTGCTTCGATGGAAGAATACTGTTCCCTGTCTGATCAGACCTGGAATGAATTTTCGCGCATTCTCTCGCCCCGGGTATTAAAGCGCCATGCTGTATGGTTTCTCGCGGGCGAGATTCCTTCGTCATTCGGTTTTGTTTTCAGCGGGTTGTTGCGTTTCTATGTCACAGATACAAAAGGAAACGAATACAACAAGGTCTTCTTTCCCGAGGGGACATATCCGGGGTCAATGGTTTCCCTGTTAGAGCAAAAACCGTCGGATTTCTCAATCCAGGCGCTGGAAGAAACCCGGTTGATCACGGTGAACTTTCACAAGTACCGTGAGCTGTTGCAACAATATGAAGACCTGAAGTGGTTTCATATTCTCTATCTGGAAAAGAACTGGGTCCTGGCCAAGGAAAGCCGTGAAGTCGCCCTGGTGCAGGAGAATGCGACCCAGCGTTATCTGAGTTTTCGCGAACGCTATCCCGAACTAGAAGCCCGTTTGTCCCAGTATCACATTGCTTCACATATCGGAATTACCCCGACACAGCTAAGCCGGATCCGTACAGCACTGTCGTAATGCATCACCGGGTTTCAAGCGCTTTCTGAAGATTGTCATATTCTCCTGTCGCTGTATTCTCAGGTATTTCCTTTGTCGTGTACACAACTTTTGAGTGTTGAAAGCTGTCAGTCGCAAGTTGGTGTCAAGAGGCTCGGGGAGTCTGTCATGCCTTGGAATATTTGCCGAATTGGAGCTATTGTCTTTTTGGGAGAGGTCAGGGTCTGTTTTGCCCGGTATAATAGTGTTATTCTGCAGGCAGGAGTTCCTTGTTAAGGGATAAAGTATGAAGCTGGTTCTTCTTGCTGCATTGTTTTTTGTTCTCAGCTGGGGAGCTATTGGGGAGGTTCATTCTCAAGGCATCTATACCTGTCCACAAAAAATCGGAGTGATTAGTGGTAATGATCTGACGACGGCTGCTATCGAGCCGTTTAAAGAGGTTTATCAAGCTTTGGGGTGCCCGGTCGAAATTCTGCAACTCCCCGGGCGTCGGGGTATCGCCCATTTTAAAGCGTTTTTCTTTTGATCTGAATCGGTTTCGGGATTCCCAAAAGCGGTATTCTATGATTCACTTTCGGGAGGAGGTGTTTCATGGG
>NZ_JAPWGY010000012.1 GCF_027214005.1 Kiloniella laminariae | reverse complement strand
TCGTCAACCTGGTCAACCTTGTTCATGAAAACAACAAGCGCAGGAACACCAACCTGACGCGCAAGCAGAATGTGCTCGCGGGTCTGTGGCATCGGGCCATCTGCTGCGTTAACAACAAGAATAGCACCATCCATCTGCGCAGCACCAGTGATCATGTTCTTCACATAATCAGCGTGGCCCGGGCAATCAACGTGTGCATAGTGGCGACCGTCTGTCTCATACTCAACGTGAGCAGTAGAAATCGTGATACCACGCGCACGCTCTTCTGGAGCCTTGTCAATGTCTTCAAACTTGACACCGGTCTTGCCTGCTGCTTCAGCAAGTACTTTCGTAATTGCTGCTGTCAGCGTCGTCTTGCCGTGGTCAACGTGACCAATCGTGCCTACGTTACAATGCGGTTTCGTCCGCTCAAACTTTTCCTTAGCCATCTCGTCTAATTCCAGTTCTGGTGGACGACAGCGCGTCCTCAGGTCCAACATACATAAAAAGCCCGCACTCTGAGCATGCGAGCTTCGTGAAAAATTTGGAGCGGGTGGAGGGAATCGAACCCTCATAACTAGCTTGGAAGGCTAGGGCTTTACCACTAAGCTACACCCGCACATTACGCCTCACATGAACCGTTTTGTGCTGAAGGCGGATGGTGGTGGGGGTTGGATTCGAACCAACGTAGGCTTAGCCAGCGGATTTACAGTCCGCCCCCTTTAGCCACTCGGGCACCCCACCAATTTTATCCGCGCCGCTCTCCGATAACCTTTTGGAGACCTCAGCAACCGAGCAGTTCGGTGCGCGACGATGATGCGAAATATGTTCATTTCCAGAGCCATGTCAACTCCAAGTTCGATAAAAATATCATCATAGCTATTTTTTTATTCCCCGCTTGCTGTCATATAGTCCTTCAAAGAGAAACCCAGGAGCACTCGACTGTCATGGCAAAGCCCAAAAAACTGCGAAAAAAGTCCCCTACCAACCGTTCAGGCAAACGCGATAATGCCGGAGCAGGAAATTTATGGCTCTATGGCATTCATGCTGTTCTTGCGGCCCTCGGGAATCCGCAACGGCAGATAAAACGATTCGTTATCACCCATGAGACTCTGGCACGACTGGAATCGGAACTCTCTGATATAGAACGCCAAACTGAACGCAAAGTCACACCGGACGTGGCCGGAAATGCCGATCTTATCGAACTACTGCCACCCGGCGCCGTCCATCAGGGTGTCGCCTGCCTCGCCTCTGCACTGGAAGAGGTCTTCATTGAAGACGTTCTTTCTGAAATCGCCCAGGAAGAGATCGCTGATGGCAAACAGGGGAAGGAAGATTGGGAGTATATACATAAAGGGCGCACCGTCCTGCTGGTCCTTGACCAGGTGACCGACCCCCAAAATGTCGGCGCTATCTTGCGTTCAGCCGCAGCCTTTGGCGCGCGTGCCGTGATTACAACAGATCGCAACTCTGCCCAGCCCACAGGGGCACTGGCCAAAACCGCCTCGGGAGCACTCGAGGTAGTTCCTTATGTTGCCGTATCAAATCTGGTGCGCGCTCTGGAACAAATCAAAGAGGCAGGTTTCTGGTGTTATGGTCTGGCGGGGGAAGGTGAAAAGACTCTGGCCGAAGCCCTGCCTGAGAATGGCAAAATTGCCCTGATCATGGGGGCTGAAGGCACAGGCATGCGCCGCCTCACTCGCGAACATTGCGATATGCTGGTTAGCCTGCCCACCCAGGATGCCTTTGGCGTACTAAACGTATCGAGCGCAGCGGCAGTTGCACTCTATGAAACCGCGCGCGGAAAATAAATTCCGCCTCCCCTCCTCTGCTGCCTTGTCTCGCTTTACCGACAAGGCAGCAGACCAAAGCCGCGAGGACAGTAAACCCAAGCCTGGGTACAAGCCTGGAAATTCAGGACAGGGGAACCCCGTCACTTAAGGGGTTTGCCTTTCCACGCCTAATTGAGTTAGGATAAATAAAAGCCGGAATGGCTGCAAGAACAGGTGCAGCTCAAAAAAAACATACCGTCCCCAATAAGAATAACACCTAACAAAAAGTCCCAAAATGCCACCACCAAAACGCAATAAATATCTCTCAAGTTCACTCAGCACCCGTGACCTTATTGTGAAGGTTGCAGAGCAGCTTATCGCAACCCATGGGGTCGAAGGCCTCAAGTTAAAGGATGTCACCAAGGAAATTGGAATCCAGTTGCCGTCGCTCTACGCTCATTTTGCCGGACGAAGTGCTGTCCTGATCGAAATTGGCAAACGCATCTGCGAAGGGATTGTCGCTGACTTTGACAAGATAGAAAACTTGCCGCCGCGGGAGGCCCTGATAGAGCATACCCGCCTCATGGTCAGGCGCTATACCACCAACCGGGCGCATGTTCTGGTTTTGCTTGCAGACTTCGCCGCCCCGCAGGGGATTGATGCCCTCAATGCCAATGAAGCAATTCTCTATCCCTATTACGAACGATTGAGTGCGATGCTTGAACGGGGAAGACAGGACGGGCTTTTCAAAACCATTGCGCGTGAAGAATTCATCGCCAACCGCCTGGGCATCATCCTGGTCAACATTGCCTTTGCTTCTTTGAAAACCGGTGTCTTCACCAAAAAACAGGCTGTCAGGCTCGAAGAAAACGTCCTGGCCCAGATTGACTTCATGCTGACCGAAAGCTGAAATCCGGGCTGTGACAGACATCTGAACCGACAATAAAACAGGTCATTATCAGCAATAGTGGCCTGTTTTTTTTGCGGAGAAAACAGTCCTCGGCCTCAGCCGCTGCTCTCCGGAACAACCTGGCCAGAACTACCTTGCGGGAGCAATCTAGAAGGTAGGAGGAGTACAGGCCGAAACTATTTCCGCCTCAACTGTTCCAGGGTTACGCCAGCGGTGGGGAATTCTGCTGTCAAAATAGAACCCGTCCCCCACACGCAGGATCTTGCGTTGATCCCCGACTGTCAGCTCGATTTCCCCCCGAACCACGATTCCGGC
This sequence comes from Kiloniella laminariae, assembly GCF_027214005.1. GTDB lineage: Bacteria > Pseudomonadota > Alphaproteobacteria > Kiloniellales > Kiloniellaceae > Kiloniella > Kiloniella laminariae_A. Next base: position 53,639 of record NZ_JAPWGY010000012.1, on the reverse strand, counting down.
TTCTTCTGATTCGTGGCGCAGAAGCGTTTCTCCGGTATCGGCCCCGGGCTTGAGCTTTTCGTACAGGATCTGCAATGCCTTATTGCTCAGATCACGTCCGATCTGGCGATAGGAGATATTCCCGCTGCCGATCTCGACCATTTCCTCTGCCCGGTAGAACACCTTTTCCCTTGGCGTCAGTTCCTCGGAAAAAAAGGCCGAAACCGAAATTGGAATTCCAGCGAGAACTTTTTTCAGCACACCAATCGAAGGGCTGCTCTTGTTCTGCTCGATTAAAGAGATCACCGCGTTCGAGACTCCAGCCCGTTTTGCCAGCTCCCGCTGTGACAGACCGTTCATCTGTCGCAAGGCCCGAAGGCGTAAACCGAGATCAAAATCGTCATCTTCAAGCATCGCACACCTGTTTGCTTATTATTATTAACATTATTAACACATAAACTGTATTTCAGGCATAAAAAAGGGGCTATTGCCTATTTTCTTAATCATGTATGATCTTTTCAAAGGCAAACAACAAAGTCTGCCATGAACAGAACTTGCGGCGCGACACGGAACAACAGGAGGCAGGCATGAATTGTCTACCTTTAAACAGCGGCTTTGATCGCTCACCAGACACTCTTGTGCGACGGATTGCAGTGGTCGAACTGGAGTCCCGTCCTGGTGCCGTTTGCAAACGAACCAAATCGACCAGATTTTTGATACAATCCAGAAAGTCCTTAAAGACCTGGATTAAGCTGCCGGAAATTATTCGTAAAACTTCCGTGTAGAAAAGCGGTGTGGTGAACCGGCAAAAGCGGCACCACATCATTGATGAAAAGAATGCCGCTCACCTCCCCATGCAGGGATCATGTGAACAAGAGTGGCCAAAGGCGACAGATAAGGAATAAAGACAATGTTGATTGGCGTACCCAAGGAGATCAAGAACCACGAGTACCGCGTCGGGCTTGTCCCGGGCTCCGTACGTGAACTGGTTCATAACGGTCATCAGGTTGTGGTTGAAACCAATGCTGGCAATGGTATCGGTTTTTATGACGCGGATTACGAAGCAGCTGGCGCGACAATCGCCGCGACTGCTGCTGAAATTTTTGCTTCTGCGGACATGATCGTCAAGGTCAAGGAACCACAGGAAAGTGAATACACCCAGTTGCGCCAGGGCCAGCTTCTCTTCACCTATCTGCACCTTGCACCGGATGCACCACAAACCCATGGTCTGGTCAAATCCGGCTGTGTTGCTGTGGCCTATGAAACCGTAACCGATGCCCGTGGCGGCCTGCCGCTGCTGCGCCCCATGTCCGAAGTTGCTGGTCGCATGTCTGTTCACGTCGGTGCCAGCTGCCTGCACAAAGCCCAAAACGGCTCTGGTGTCCTGCTGGGCGGCGTTCCCGGTGTTGCTCCGGGCAAGGTCGTGATCATCGGTGGTGGAGTTTCCGGAACCCACGCTGCTCGCATGGCTATGGGTCTCGAAGCAGATGTGACCGTTCTTGATCGCTCCCTCCCCCGGATTGATGAGCTCAACACCCTGTATGGCAACCGTCTCAACGCGATTTATTCAACGGTTGAATCGATTGAAAAATACGTCTCCGATGCGGATCTTGTGATCGGTGCCGTGCTTGTTCCCGGTGCTTCTGCACCAAAACTGGTTACCCGTGAACTGATCGGGAAAATGCGCCCCGGTTCTGTTCTTGTGGATATTGCGATTGATCAGGGCGGCTGCTTTGAAACCTCCCATGCCACAACCCATCAGGACCCGACTTACGAAGTTGACGGCATTATCCACTATTGTGTGGCCAACATGCCAGGTGCCGTTGCCCGTACCTCGACCATTGCCCTGAACAACGCCACCCTGCCTTTCACCCTGGCCCTGGCCAACAAGGGCTACAAAAAGGCTCTGGGCGACAACCCACACCTGCTCGAGGGCCTGAACGTTGCTTTCGGCAAGATTACCTGTGCACCCGTCGCCGAAGCACACGGTTTGGAATATGTTCCGGCCCGTCAGGCCCTCGGCCTTTAGGCTTCGCTGAAAGCCCATAGTAATCTGGCGTGTGAAGGATGCCGATTGGCAGCCTCACACGCCAGATTATATTTCTTCTGAGAGACGGTTATTCCAGATGCAGAAAAGGCAGCTCAATGAGCTGCCTTTATCCATTACAGTATCAATTACAGAAAGCTTATCCCGGCAACCAGACAGCGCGGCAAAAACAGATTTTCAGGCAAGACTGAACGAGAGATCACCACTCAGGAGATCGCCCAGTTCACCCGCATCCAGCAGGGGAATGGAATCTCCGTCATGATCAAGCAAATCCCCGGCTGTCAGGCGCAGTCTTTCCGGCTCGCCTGACTGGGACCTGCGCGCGGCGGTACTAAGGTCGATTCCCCCAACAGAGAAGAGCGGCTTGCCATCCAGATACGCAGAAGAAAATCCCATAACCTGCTTCCTTAATAATTGTCTTGTGATTACTGAAACATCATAACGGCAGGAAAAGATTTCGGGTTGTAGCATAGGGGGGACAAAGCTGAGGCATTCCTGTGGTGATTTTCTTTACTTTTTATTAACCGCATTTTCAGAGTGATGCCTGGCCTGGTCATTCAAGCCTTCGGTTATAAGGGCTGGGAAGTTTTCTGCTACCCACCTCCTCACCAAAAAAATACCCGTGATTATTATCCTGGGTTATTATGGGATTGTTACCGGGGATTGTTACCGGGGATTATTACCGGGGATTATTACCGGGGATTATTACCGGGGATTATTACCGGGGATTATTACCGGGGATCATAAATTGCCATGCCAACGCTGGTCCGACGACAGATTCTGATACAGCTTCGTCACAATCCACCAGTTTATTAATAGGAGAGAATGCCTGAAAGCTTTGAATATCTTCATTTTCTTTCAGACCCTTAGCCAAAAATCAAAAAAAATTCGATTTTTTCATTTTTCCTCTTGAGTAATTTCATCGAATCCCCTAAGTTCCGCCTCGTCGCCACGATGGCCGTCACGACGGACCAGAAAGACAGAAAAAAGTGGTCGATCTTATGTGCCTCTATAGCTCAACTGGTAGAGCACCTGATTTGTAATCAGGGGGTTCCGGGTTCAAGTCCTGGTGGAGGCACCACTTTTCTTCCTTATATTTCAATCCAATGCTGCTGCTCTGAAACAGATCATTGTCTTTGATTTCTGTAAGGCACCTCGAAACCGCTGTTCTTAGGTATCAGACGACTTGGGCTCGCACCGATCCGTCACAAAATCCGGCGTTACGCTCCTGATTATTGACGGTGATTTTCTTTAAACTCCTGTCCTGGAAATTTTCTAGATACAACGCCGCTGATATATCCTCCTTGAATTGATCAGGTCATTGCGATAGCCCTTATCTTGAAAATCAATCCTGGAGAACGACATGCCAGCCAAGAAGAATTCCCTGAAGCTCAACAATCTGCAGCTGCGCACCCTGGTGCTGGCCCAGGTGATTGCCCGGGACGAACGCCTTTCCACTGCTCACCCCTCTGGCGAGGTCACGCTTGAGCACCTGCCCCACGCCCATGGCGACCATGTCCATGTTGGCCCCTATGTGGTTTCTGCCAAGGAAGCCAGCGGCTTTGCCAACCCTGCTGTCTGGGTCGCTCTGGCCCGCAAGGGGCTGGTCAAGGATTCTGGCTATCCGGTCACCTTGACTCCAGAAGGTCTCGCCTATGACACTGGACTTGATGACAAGTTTGAGGCCTCTGACCACTAACCCCGGCTGTTTTTCTACAGCAATCATAGATAAAGGGCAGCGCTGGAATTCGTCGCTGCCCTTTATTGTTTCTGCAGGATCTGTTCGGCTTAACCCAGCCAGCCGTGGGGGTAACGGCTATTCCGGATTGGCAGCCGTGCCGCGGACATGGCTGCAGCTCAAACAAACGTGGAGTGTCAGATCAACAGGAACGCCATTGTTTTCGACTTCCTTGATATCCTCGGGATGATATTTCGACGCATCATTATCCAGATGCCAGCTTCCAGTACTGCCCAGATCTTCACGCGACAGCTCATAACGGACAACCCGTTCTGAAAAGCACTTGTTACACTTTTTCATAACATCCCTCCCTGTTGTGCTGACAAAATTATACGTCAGCAAATTCAGATTGGATAGTCAGGAAAAAATCGACAGATCGAGTTCCAGCATTTCTCCCATCCAGATCGCATGATCCCGATGGTCCTGCAGCGCCCTGCCGCTATCTGGATGAATAAACAGAGTTAACCCTTTGCGATTAAGGGAAAACCAGGTGACCACAGCTCCAAATTTTTCCGGTGGAACAGAGAGCTGACAGCTCCAGCGAGGATGCGGTCCGACCGGCTTTTCATGCATAAATCCCATACGCAGGCCAAAACGTGTCGCCGCAGCCAGACATAACTGCTTAGCCTGTTCTATTGTCGTCGCATCGTAATAAACATGCAGATGAAAATCAGCCAATTCAAGCCCGACAGCCTTGTCGAACTCAGAAATTTTTTGAGCCTGCACCGGTCTATGGTCTATCATTTCATTACACCCCTCTGACATCCACGATATCCTTGAACTGAAGATGGTGAAGCGGCTAATGCTTGTCCATATCAGATCCGTCACCAGACTGTTGCCCTCATAAAAACAATGACGCTTTTGCAACGGCCCCACGACAACAGGAAACTGTATTCCTGCGCGGCTTTAGGATATAACAATCGGCATCACTTTGTTTTTCGCGCTTTTTCTCAACGGTTTTGTCCGCTCCTGACTGCCCCTGATCTGGATTTCCATCATGACACCTGCTCTGTTCGATATTGCTCTGACAGCTTTTGTTACCCTTTTCGTGATTATTGATCCGCTAGGGCTGTTACCGATCTTTATCGGCCTTACCCAGGGCAGCAGTGCCGCCCACAAACGGCGCATGGCACTCAAGGGAACCTTGATAGGCGGCTGTATTCTGGTGTTCTTCGCGCTTTTCGGTGACCGTTTTCTTGACCTTCTCGGCGTCAGCCTCTCGGCCTTCAGGATCTCTGGCGGGATTATGCTGTTTATTATTGCCCTTGAAATGGTCTTCGACAAGCGTACCCAGCGGCGCGAACACAATGCCGGAGAACTCAAGGGAGCAAAAAAAACCCACGAGGATATTTCTGTTTTCCCTCTGGCTATTCCCCTGATTTCCGGCCCCGGGGCAATTGCATCGGTTATGCTTTTGATGAGTGCCAACAAAAATGACGTCCTGGCCCAGGGCGTTGTATTCGCTGTCCTCGCAGGGGTTCTCAGTCTCTGCCTGATCCTGTTCTTTCTTGCTGGCCGTCTGGAACAGTTTATCGGGGATACCATCACCCATGTTATTTCCCGGGTTCTGGGAATTGTCCTGGCAGCTCTTGCTGTCCAGTATATCCTCGACGGACTGAAAATCGGACTGCTCGGCTAATTCCAGAAGATCGCCCTGCCACCTGACCAGCCCAGAGTCACCAGAGGAAGATGGCATTTGTCCTATATTGCTGATAGTTCTTCGTAAATTAGAAACTTTTCTTTGCTACAAACAGCTCGGTAATCATCAAGATCGGGCTTCCTGCTTCCTGGCATAAACACCCCTCAATCAGGACAGTGTTCTTGCTGAAGAGCCCCTCAGCTAGACATTGAGAAAAGAGAAGAGGTTGTTCAAACCAACCTCATGAGGATTGATTTTGAAACAGAATGAAGCGTTTTTGCTGGAACAACAGGCTTTACTAGATGCCTTTCCTCTTCCGGTTTTCATTTCCGACAGCCAGCAGGTTTTTATCGCCGGCAACAAGGCATTTTATGCTTTTATTGATCCGCAGGTAGAGTGGAACCCGGACCCGGAGGAACTCCACAGCGAAAACTTTCACATCGACGAACTGCATGTACCTGACAAACACTATCATCCACTGGAAATTGAAACCCTGTTACAGTCAACCATCAGCCATTCCGGTTTTCCGGCACTTGATACACAGGTTCTGGAAACAGGTACGGCCAGAACGATTGAGTTATCGCTGCGCCGGGCAGATGGAGTTGACTGTCAGGTTCTGCTGTCCAAAACCCGGTTTCACAATCCGCTGGGTTTCGCCCGTCCTTGCATCCTTAACACAATCCAGGATATTTCTGAGCAATATCAGGCTCAGAATACGCTGCTGGATGCGATAGATTCGATTGCCGAAGCCTTTGTCATCTATGACAACGACGGCAAGCTGGTTATCTGCAATCAAAATTTCCGCGAAATGTATGGTTACAGCGAAGAGCAGGCACGGCCAGGCGTACACTTTCAGGAGCTTGGGCGGATTGATATCAGCAATGGCAATGTCGCCATTGGCGATGAGGCCGGTGAAGATTTTCTGGAACGAAAAGCTGCTTATCGACGGGAGCTAAAAGGATCCTTTACCGTCAAGCTCAGGGATGGGCGATGGATCCAGACCACAGACCGACGTGTCCCTGGCCTCGGCTTCGTTTCTGTCCAGAGTGATATCACAACCAGCAAGGAATCTGAATACGAGCTTCTCCGGGCCAAAGAAACTGCCGAGCTCGCCAGCCGGGCAAAATCCGAGTTCCTGGCCAATATGAGCCATGAACTCCGTACACCGCTCAATTCCATGATCGGTTTTTCCCATATTCTTATGGCCGAAATGTTTGGCAAACACACCAGTCCTAAATATACCGAATATGCCGAGGCCATTCATAGATCGAGTAACCTTTTGCTCGAGCTGCTCTCGGACATACTGGACCAGTCAAAAATCGAGCTGGGCAATGCCATTCTGGAACCTGAAGCCGTGCAGATCTCTCCCCTGCTCAATGACTGCCTGTCACTTCTGCGCGAAAGAAGTGACAGAGCCGGTATAGAACTCATTCTACAAAGCAATCCGGATCTACCGGAAATCTCGCTTGACCGCCTTAAAACCAAACAGACCATTCTCAATCTGCTCACCAATGCGATCAAATTTACGGATGCAGGGGGCGAAGTCATTGTATCAGCTGGCCTGGGTAATCAGGGCGGCTTGCAAATCAGGGTACAAGACAGTGGAATCGGCATCGCAGCCGAAAACCTTTCCCGCGTTCTTGAACCCTTTGCCCAGGTGGCCGAGAGCAAAACACGCAACCATGAAGGAAGCGGCCTTGGTCTTTCCATCGCCCGCTCTTTTGTCGAGCTACACGGGGGAGTCCTCTCGATAGAAAGTACTCTTGGTCAAGGCACCGTAGTGGTATTGGATTTCCCCAGCAGCCTGACCCTGGCTCACCCCGGTATAATGTCGCAGGCAGGTTAACAGCCGTCATCCTTGTTTCCGCCTTTCACGCTTTCCCCGGGAAGGTGATCAAGACTGCCCTGAAGGGTGTTTTGTCTGATCGTTAAAAACGGCTTCGACCAAACTATCTTTGCAGAACGGATGACGTCGTCATAAGTCAAGTATGACGACGTTCAGTGCAAATGGTTTTCTCGGACTGATGGCAGTATGCGCCATCTTACAAGGATTTGTTGGACAAGCCGGGATCTCTGTCGACACATGATATTTCAGGCTTCATGTGGCCTGAAAAACCCTGCGCCTACCGGGCAGGGTGTCTTGAACTTTCACGTTCCGGACCGACACATGCCTCTTATGACTGGGGGCCAGTTTCTGAACTGGCCCCTGTTTTTTATGCATATAAACCAAATAGAATAATCCTTATTCTATCGTATATAATTCGACACCATCTCTTGTTCTTTTTTGGTCGGGTAGTATCTTTTTTTAATTTTAAGCTGATAAAAAAGTGTTCCATGAATACCATGAACATTTTTCTTGTTTACAGGTCGCTTCCAAACAGGAGTTAAAAGCTCCAACAGCTTTTCTTCACCGACGCGGGCATGAAGATCCTCTATAAATTCAACATCTTGTTCATTTGGAAAAATAATTTGGAAAGCATCATCTTCAATCGAGAATATGCTGTAAGTACAATTATCTGCACCATCAATAATCTGAATATTTTTCATACCAATCACCGCAAGTTTCTATCAAAATTGTTAAGCGTCGCTGATAAAAAATAATCCCCGCAAAAGAGATTACATACCGGAAATAATGAAATTAAATATTATATTCCTATCCGCTTCAACCCCAAGGCAGCTTCTTGCATAAAGCGATCAATGATCGTGACAACAGGCTCAATTTCGTTGGCGAAACAGGCGCTTTGACCGTAATCCAGCATCCCCTGAGACGTATCCCCGGTGGCATAGGCTTCCCGTGCCCTTTTACCGGAAATCAGATCAGCGTAATCGGCATAGTCCTGTGAACCTGATTTTTCCAGGGCAGCAACAGCCTCAGCTGCTTCGTTGTGCAAAACCCGGTGATGGTTTTTAAAACTTGTCATGACCACCAGAGAGTCCAGTCCATCCCCTGAGACAATGCGCTGTTTATACGCCCGGTGGGCTCCGATTTCCTCAGAAACCAGCATCCGCGTTCCCATCAGAATACCTTCGCAGCCCATTGCCAAGGCCGCTGTCAACTGGCTGCCATGGCCAATACCGCCCCCGAGTATCACAGGGATCGAAAGTCTTTCCGGGCCAATGGCCCCCTGCACCATGGTCCCAACCATCATATAGCCGGGATGACCGCCGCCTTCCGCGCCAACCAGAATAACCGCATCGACCCCTGCTTTTTCTGCAGAAAGGGCAAAACGGATCGCGGGAGCTTTGTGGATCACTTTGATGCCAGCTTCTTTCATCAAGGGAACAATCGCCGCAGGGGAACCCCCTGCAGTTTCCACCACCGCGACCTTTTCTTCCCGGACCACGGAAACCAGAGGAATCAACCGATCATTCGCATCCGGTCGGGCAGAGATATACAGATTGACGCCAAAAGGTTTCCCACTGGTCAATTCACGGCATTTGCGGATTTCATCACGCAGCTGTTCGGGATCGGGAAAGGTCAGGGCCGAGATAAAGCCCATCGCCCCGGCATTGACCACTGCAGCGACATAGTTGGCATCCGCCAGATGCAGCAGACCACCGCACAGCACAGGGTATCTAATGCCAAGAAGATCGGTAAGCCGGGTTTTGAAAACAGTCTCACTCATCGATCATCAACCAGAGCCAAGATTTCATGTTTGATGACGCCCCTTAACGTCCTTTCCAGACCGGCGTACGTTTTTCCGCAAAAGCACTGATCCCCTCAATTGCGTCTTCAGAAGAAACCATGCGATGGTAGATCGGGCAATCGCAGTCCCCGCCCCCCTTAACCCGGTCCATGGCTTCACGCGCTGACATCCCATCGACATAGGCCAGGACTTCTTTCAAGGCCTCAAGGGCGAGCGGCGCCCCCTGTGCTATTTCCTGGGCCAGCTCCAGTGCGGTATTTTCCAGTTCGGCAACGGGGACAGCTTTGCTGACCAGTCCCCAGCGCAGGGCTTCCTCCGCTTCCATCAACCGTCCTGTGAACAAGAGATCCTTTGCCACATTGGGCGGAATCATCTTGGGCAGCTTTTGTACCGCCCCGCCATCCGCCAGAATACCGCGCTGCATTTCCGGCAGGGAGAAAAAGGCGTGATCGGCCATAACAACCATATCGCAGGCCAGAACAATTTCGAAGCCGCCCCCCACTGCGGCACCATTCACCGCGGCAATAACCGGCTTGGTCAGATCGTGAAATTCAGTGATACCGGCAAACCCGCCTGGCCCATGCCCCTGCTCAGGATCATTTTCCAGCTCGAGATTGATCCCGCCTTCTCCGGCCGTTTCCTTCAGATCCCAGCCGGCACAGAAAATACGTTCTCCCTGCCCGCGGATAACCCCGACAGAATAGGCAGGATTATCCTGTAACTCGCGCAAGGCTGTATAGATCGCCCGGCTCATGGCCCGATTGATCGCATTGGCAGGAGGACGATTGAGAATAATCTCCAGAACCCGGCCATGGGCCCTGGTTAAAACCAGCTCTTCACTCATTGCTCTTCCCCTGTCAGGCTACAGTTTCTTGATCTTGTATCATCAATTCACGATAGCGCCGCAAATGAAAGCGCGGATCGCCAAAGGTGCTGTTGATTGCAGTAATACGTTTATAATAGTGACCAATCGGCAGTTCGGTCATCATCCCCATTGCCCCATGAAACTGGATGCCTTCCTGTCCCACAGATCTTGCATCCAGCCCCACCTGATATTTCGCGGCACAGACCTTGCGCAGGAGTTCTGGGCCAAAAGGCTCACCGGCTTGTTGCCCCAGAGCACACACCACATCATAGACCAGCGACTGGCCAAGCTGGCATTTCATATAAACATCGACGAGACGATGTTGCAGAGCCTGGAATGACCCGAGCTTTTGACCGAACTGTTCTCTGGTGCGCAAGAAATCACCCGACTGTTCAGAGATCGCCCACATTACCCCGACAGCCTCGGCACAGAGCGCAACAGCCGCCTTGGCAATAACCCGCTGGAGAGGCAAAAAGCCCTGCCCTTCCCGCCCCAGGAGAGCTTCTTCCGGGACCTGCACCGCTTTAAAGTCCAGATCACTGGCAGAACCTCCATCCTGAGTACGATAATCACGGGATTGCAGTCCTGCGGCATCACGATCAATCAGAAACAGGCTTACACCTTCTCGCTCTCCCGCTTGTCCCGCAGTTCTTGCCGCGACAATGATCTTGTCTGCCACAACACTGTAGAACACAGTCGTTTTGGTGCCATCAAGCAGATAGCCTGAATCATTTTTTATGGCCCGCAGCCGGATTTGCGTCAGATCATACCCTCCCCCCTGTTCGGCAAAGGCCAATGCCAGTTTCAGCTCTCCAGATCCGACCTGGGGCAGAAGAGCTGATTTCTGTTGCTCACTCCCTGCCTCAGCAACAATCCCGCCGCCCAGCACGACTGTCGCCAGATAGGGGCTGGTCAGCAAATTGCGCCCCATTTCCTCCATCAGAATCATGGTCTCGACAGGGCTTCCCCCCAACCCGTCGTACTCCTCGGCGAAAGGCATGGCCAGCCATCCCAGCTCGGCAAAGTTTTGCCAATGACTTTCCAGGAAACCATGCGCTTGTTCAAGAACGCCGGCCCGTTTTTCAAAGGCGTACTGCTCCTCAAGAAAGCGCCGGGTGGAATTGCGGAACAGCTGCTGTTCTTCAGTAAAGGTAAAATCCATGACTAGAGCCCCAATACGGCTTTGGCGATGATGGTCTTCTGGATCTCGTTGGACCCGGCATAGATCGAGGTCTTGCGGAAGTTGTAATGAGCCATGGCGGCTTTCTCCGGGGTTATTCCTGCAATCTGCAGGACAGATCCGCTATCCTGCCCTCTCTGTCCGGCATAGCCCAATGCCTGGTGGGTCAATTCAAGAATATCCTGCTGGATCTCGGTACCGCGAATTTTCAGCATGGAAGCTTCCGCCCCCATCGCATCTGATCCGCCCGGCCCAAAGAGGAAGCGTTGCTCGGTCACCTCCAGTGCGCGCAGGGCAATCTCAACTCTGGCGACCTCGTTCATAAAATCCGGATCGTCTCTTAAACATCCTTCGCCAACAGAAAGAGCAGCAGCCAGTTTTTTCAATCGTCCCAGGCTTGCGAGTGAACGTCCAACCTCAGCTGTGCCGAACCGTTCCAGCCCAAGCAGATATTTGGCAATGGCCCACCCCTGGTTTTCCTCGCCGATCCGGTTTGCAAACGGCACCCGCACGTTATCAAAAAACACCTGGTTGACCTCATGCGTTCCTTCAAAGGTCATCAGGGGGGTAACGGAAATTCCAGGTGTTTTCATATCGATCATCAAAAAGGTGATCCCCTGCTGTTTCCGGCCAGAACTGTCCGTACGAAACAGGCCAAACATCCCATCAGCAATATGGGCTTCGCTGGTCCAGGTTTTCGAACCGTTGATGATATAGCTGTCCCCTTCTGCTACCGCCCGGCATTGCAGCGAAGCCAGATCTGATCCTGCATTTGGTTCGGAAAAGCCCTGACACCAGAGTTCGTCTCCCGAAAGTATACCTGGCAAGAATTTTTCCTGCTGCGCCTGCGTCCCGAATTCCAGTAAACAGGGAGCCAACATCACAACACCATAAGGGATGGGTCGTGGGGCATCAGAGAGTGCAATCTCCCGCTCAAACAGGTAATGCTGTTCATCGCTCCAGCCGGCACCGCCCTGATCTTTCGGCCAGGATGGGCAGCTCCACCCCTTTTTCCCCAGAATTTTATGCCAACGCACCATCATCTCACGGGGCAGGATCATCTCTTCCTGAGCAACTTTATGACGAATGTCATCTGGCAGGTTATCATTAATAAAATCGCATACTTCGGCGCGAAAAGCCTCAGCCTCAACGCTAAATTTCATATCCATTGATTACTCCCGTCGCTCCAGACGATGAAGACGATGCCTTGTCATACACCCCGGAATCATCTGGCGAAATCATCCGGCATGCTCAATCTGCAAGGAAACCACGAGGGAGATTAAATAATAATACCTTATTCGACAAAAATCATACAAATTACTAAACAGTCGTTCAACAGCGTTATGCTGCCATGATTGCCCTTCATTTAAGAAAACCGTTATTGCCCTTTCCCGGTTTCCCTCTCAACCTGAGAGACCGTTTTTCTTGTTTCGGAAAGACTTCATCCCCAGATGGCCGGGTTGCTCCACCATTTCCATGCTTTGTGCGGTTTTCGCCAGACCGTCCAGAAATAAAACGGAACATTCCACGAAGGCCACGATAGACTTTTGGGAGCAACCAGATCGCCAACAACAGGAACAGAGCAAGGAAAGCAGCGAAAATTGACGGTGACATAAAGGCCATAACCAGACCGCCAATCACCACGATATCTTCAACAACAGAAGCCACAATGTTGGTAACAGGCTCAGGGGATGTATTCAGAACTGCCCGACTGCCACTTTTGACCAGGTGGCTGACACTGGCAAGTCCTCCTCCCAAAAGGAAGGCAAGCGTCTGGGCTTCCCCACCTGCATCAGAGAACAACCCCGCTGCCAGCAAAGCCCCTGCAGGAATGCGAATGAAGGTATGCACCGCATCCCAGATGGAATCGACAGCCGGTATTTTATCGACAATGAATTCAATGAAATACAGAAAAACAGCAATCATGATCACGGCAGGATGCTGCACAAAAGCAAGATTTCCGGGTAAATCCATCTGCCCGCTGGCGCCGAGAATTCCCAAAAAAGCTAAAGTAGCATAGAGATTTATACCACTGGCCCAGGCAAGGGCTGAAGACAGAACCAGGATCTCGAACAGCGACAATATCATCTCCCCGATAAAAAGGAACCGCGTCTTTCAAAAGAAATTAACGAACTGTATTCATATTGGGGCTTATGATCTAAAAACAACATTCGTAAAAATACCAAGCTTGTAAACACAGCTAATCCTGTCCAGATTATAAGGCAGGTTTCGACAGCCGGATGATAAGTTCACCAGACAACTATGGAGGGATTATCGAGCGGAATATCCAGAAAATCTGGATCACATTCACAGAATAACCTTAAAATAGCTCTTTTCCATTCATACATTGGTTTTAAGAGCCGGTTATGGAAAATTCCGCAGCAATGAGTTGAAGCAGACATCCCGGTAAGATTTGGTGTAGAGTGAATTTAGACCACGCTGAGGGAGTTGAATGCGTTGGCAATAGAAGACCAAGATAACCTGAGTGCCACAGAACAGGCCGAATTATTGTCTCTGGTAGCCCGATCCAGAGACCGCGATGCTTTTGCCAGACTCTTCAGGCATTTTGCTCCCCGTCTGATATCCTATATGCGTAAACTCGGTACAGACGAAGAAAATACCGAAGGCCTGGTTCAGGATGTCATGTTTAGCCTCTGGCAGCAGGCCGGAAGCTATAACCCCGAAAAAAGTTATGTCTCAAGCTGGGTTTTCGCCATCGCGCGAAACCGCCGCATTGACCGCTTTCGTCGACAGAAACTTGCCTCATTTGATCAGAGCCAGGCAGAAAACCAGATTGACCTCGCTCCAGCTCAGGATCAGGAGATTGAACATCAGGAAGTCGAGGCCCTGTTACGTGAGTCCATCGAGAGTTTGCCCGAAGATCAGTCCCGACTGCTCCAGCTCGCTTTTTATGATGACCTCACCCATAAGGAAATTGCCTTGCTGGAAAACCTGCCTCTTGGAACGGTGAAGTCACGCCTGAGGCTTGCCATCAACAAACTGCGTCGCACGTTGGGTCGCAGTCTGTTCTAGTTTAGCAGAATCAGGGATTTTTCCCGAATAGATGTCAGAGCCCGTCAGAAAACCTTACTCAGCCCAGATTTTCCTGACAAATATCTTCCTGCCCCAATAGAACAAGACAATAGGCCAGAGCAGTCGAACTTCCTGCATAGAATTCTTCACCCATATCAGCCAGCGTACGGATGTCACCAGGGCAAAGCTGTTCCTGTTCACTCTCAAGCGCACCACTCAGAACAAGAACCAGCCCCGTCTGCCGCGTCATCTTTCCGGAAAAAGCCACTTTTCCGGAATCAACTTTCAACAGGAAAATACGGGCTGGCTGCAAAGGCAAAGCAACAGTAGAGCGCCCTTCTGTTTCATGGTCCTTCCACTCGAGGTCTTCAAGATTGTCAGACAGTATCTGGGATACCGGAGCAGGAAGCTGTTCTTTTCCTCCGGACCGTCCTCTTGGAAAAGGTGTAATCTCGGCAGAATCCTGTTCTGAGTCCAGCAGATCCATCATCCGCTCTTCCATCCCTTCAGGAAGATCGCCTAGAGGCAATCTTTCCAGCAGAGCGCCCCCAAGAGCCTGAAGGCGAACAATCTCTTCCCTACAATCAGAACAGAGAGACAAATGACTTGTGATAAAGAATTCCAGCCCGGGCTCGATACTCCCTGAGACATAGTCAATCAGGTTCTCACCGGAAGGATGAAACCGAGGAACTTCAACCGCCACCACATCTTCTTGTGTGGCAGATCCGGAGATGATGCCTGTCATGAGTTTATTCCCTTGTTATCCCGGTTCTTGTTACGGCTTGCTTTCGAGCCATTTTCTACCGGTAAAAGCTGGTTTTAATCTTAACTTTTTATACGTTACAAACCGGCTTTTGGATCACAAAAACGTGTCTGGGATTGAAAGACACGGCAAAATCGTTCAACAAATTCCCAGTTGACCAATATAACAGAGAAATTGATCTTGCACCATCCTGGACCAATATAGAACATGATACCACCCCGGCAGATGCCCCAGGCCGGTTTATCCTAACCGGCGAGACCTTTTAGTTCCCATGATCTTTTCCCCTTCTTCCTGCAGGATCTGCCTATTCCTTTTGTTTCCTCTGGCTCTTTCTGCCTGTGGGGGGAGCTATACTTGGGGTTGGCATGTTGTTGACCCCAGCACACCTCAGGGCTGGGATAACATCTCTTTCCTCGTCGGCGGGTTATTTGGGACTGTAAAAATCTCGGTCATTGCCATATTCCTGTCCATGTTGATCGGTCTGGCCATCAGCCTTCCCGGCCTGTCCAGCAACAAAGCCCTTCTGGCATTCAATCTGGGATATGTATCGATCTTCCGCTCCATCCCCGTGCTGGTCATGGTGCTCTGGATTTATTATGGATTGCCGGTAATCCTGGGGCTGGAAATGTCGGTTTTCATGGCCGGGATAGTTGCCCTTGCCCTTTGCGACAGCGCTTTCCAGGCTGAAATCTTTCGCGGAGGAATACAGTCGATCGAGATCGGGCAACACGAAGCTGCAGACAGTATGGGGCTGAGTTATTTTCAAAAGATGCGTCTGATTATTCTGCCCCAGGCCATCAGACGAATCATTCCTCCCCTTGGTAACCAGTTCGTCTATATGTTGAAGATGTCATCCCTGGTTTCCGTCATCGGTTACAGTGACCTCACCCGTCGGGCCAACGAACTTACCGTGAATGAATACCGTCCCCTTGAGATTTACAGCTTTCTTATTCTTGAATACCTGCTGCTGATCCTTCTCGTTGCCTATGCCATCCGCAAGGTGGAAAAACGTCTGCAAGCCAGCGAGGAAAAACAAAACCATCCGCCTCGAGAGGTGACATCATCAAAAGGGATGCCGGGCGCTGGCCTCGAAAAATGAAAACAGGAATTTGAAACAGGACAAAGCTTATCGGGTGCCTTCCGGACTATCTTGTGGACGGTTTTCCCTGAGTTTCTCCTGCTCTTCTTGCACCATATCGGTAATCACGGTCGAACTGGCTGGGGAAAAGAGCACCAAAGGTACACGGAGAGCCCGGACAATTGTTTGGCGGACAAACGTGCGATAGAGCGCAAAAAGAATCAGAATGACCTGGACTGCTGCCGTGGTGAGAAACAACCCGGAAGATCCGACCCTTCCCATCATGAATGACGCGATAACCGGGCCTGACATGGCCCCAATCCCGTAGACAATCATCAACCCGCCTGCAGCATTAACCCTCTGATCTTTTTCAAGGAAATCATTGGCATGAGCAACAGTGATCGGATTCAGGGCAAAAGCGGCACCGCCATAGATCGCAACAGAGACAAAAACCAGAATTCCGCCTAGTCCAGAACCGAAAATCACCCCGATACAGCCAAGGAAAATTCCGCTTGCGACCCCCATAATCATATAGCGTCGGTCAAAATGATCAGACATCCGCCCAAAGGGCCACTGCAGGACCAGTCCTCCAATGATCGCCACCCCCATAAACAGGGCAATATCATCTGTTCCCAGCCCGATCTCTGCTGCAAAAATCGGTCCCATGGAATAAAACGAGGCGTTGGTCATCCCCGCCGCGGCCGCACCGACAGTCCCTAAAGGAGAAAGGCGATAGAGGTCCTTCAGACCAAAGCTCAGCTTTTTGGGTAAGGGGGCAGGCTGTTCGGATCGGGTAAGGGCAACAGGCACAATCGCCAGTGAAAAGAGCGCAGAAATCAGGACAAAAAGCGAGACTTCGGTCGGTGCAGCCAGATTGAGAAGAAACTGTCCAGCAGCCAGACCCCCATAGTAGGTGATCATATAGAAAGCGAGGATCTGCCCCCTTATGGCGTTATCCGCTCGTTCGTTGATCCAGCTTTCCGTAACCATAAACAACCCTGAAATTGCGATTCCAGCCAGACACCTGAACAATGCCCAGGCAAAAGGATCAACAAAATAGGCATGCAGCAGCGGCAAGATCGACATTAACGCCGCAAGCGCGGCATAGGTCCGAATGTGTCCAACACTTGCAACCATCTTCCTGCAAAGGAAAACACCGCTCATAATACCAAAAAAATAGGCTGCCATGACCCAACCTGTGGTTTCGTTGGCAAAACCTTCCGCAGATGCCCGCACCCCGATCAAGGTTGAAAACAAACCGTTCCCCATAACAAGGATGGCCGTCGCCAGAAAAAGACTAACCAGCGAAGAAAGGGTGCTGAACATGAAACCTCCGGAAGATGCCCAGGGCAGGCAAAAGCATAGCAATAGACAAAGGGCCTTATACTGTCAGCCTGACAGCATCCCCTTGCAAATGTATGAAGATATAGCGCCGAATGCCAGACAATTCAGGGATAAATGAATGGCCCGGAAATATCTGAGCGGGAAATAAGCTTGAGAAAGTTCGGGTTAAGATAACCGGGGGGGGTGAAAAAATTATGAAAGGCCTTTGGGGGTACTATAACGGACCAGCAGTCGCGCAACACCTGGATTAAGCTCCAGCCCGACCTCATGACGGGAATTCCATTTGACTGTCCCGTAAAGAGAGCCGCACTGATCATGGCTCAGTTCGATAACACTTCCTACAGGGATCTTTGTGTCCAGTTTCAGGCGCGCCCCGCAGGATGAAAGATCAAGAACCTCACAATCATAACAGGTATCCAGAACTGTCAGAGATACTCTGGTATCTGGCAGTACCGCATGGCGGGGTCCCTGCCGACGATTAGTCAAACGTTTCAGAGAAACCTGAGAGAACTCTTGATACAAAACCTTACCCTCATTACCACAAACTCAACAGCAGTCTCGGAACAATATAGACTACATAAGCTTTCTATATTCTTTATCCTGAAACACGCCAACCGCTATTCGTTGTGAACAGGCCGATATAATATAGTCACGGACCAGAGAAGCCGTTACAGGCTTGGGCATATAACCAGAAATAGACTGCTTCTCCAGTTCCTCGGCGCCACCGGCATTGTCATACCCGCTCATCATCAAAAATGGTAGTTCCCGGGTCAGGGCATCGTTCGAATCGCGCAGGCGCTGCAAAAGATCAAGTCCGGTTTCTGGCACCATAAAATAGTCAGAAATAACCAGATCAGGGGGCTGGACACTAATGGATTCCATTGCTTCAGCAACTGTCTCATAGAGCAGAACTTCCCCGACACCAAGTGATCTAAGCATCAGCTTCATCATCGAGCGGACTGCCTTGCTATCGTCAACAACAACGATCCGTAGATTGGCCCAGTCATCCTTTGTCCAAGGCACCATTTTACCCCTAATTCTCTGGCTATATCCAAAGAGAAAACCTGATAGGATTCTCTTGACCCAACGGTTTCTCTTTGTATCTGTACACAGCCTTCACTTATGACTCCGGAGTGTTAAAAATCTCCTACTGACTGGGTTGTATTCGAGTAAAAATATCGGTTTCTTTGAGAGAAATCTCAATCAGAAAAACTCTAACCATCTGTTATAAAATAAAAATTAAAAAATTCACTCCAGCAAAATCACCCCTATTACGGGAAATAAATATAAAAATATTTTTACCAAAAAATCCGGTAGATAAAATTTAAATTAATTTTGAAATGAAAATCAGCGCCATATGCATATTTTGTTTAGGAATTTGTCGTAACCTCACCCCGTTTCCGATAGTCTCTTGGAAACAAGAATTTCAGGGAGTGGTAAATGAGCCTCAGGACTTACAAATATCAGATTCAGCCCGCACCCATGGCGCGCGTTGAATCCGGGGAAATAGAAGCCAAAAATCTTGACGATGCAAGGCGACAGCTTCGGGTGCAGTACATGCTGTCCCAACTGCCGAATGACACGTTACTGGAAGACCAGTCCGAAATTCAGGAAAATATGGCCCGCGAAAAATCTGCCAAAGCCCGGGAGATGTTAAGAGTCCTGTCCGAACATCATGTCTGGATGAAAGATTCCTCGAAAGGTGCACGGGCGAATCTGAATAACCTCAATCTGACAGACATGGTTATTCCAAAATCCCAATTGGAAAATGCTGATATGGCCGGTGCTGATTTCAGTGGCGCTGATCTGAGCGGTTCCAATCTGGTTAATGCCAATCTGGTCCGGGCCAGCCTTTACGGGACGAACCTTAAGGGCGCTGACCTGTCTGGAGCCGATCTCAGTGATGCCGACCTGCGTGGTGCCAACCTCACCAATGCCAATCTTGAAGGCGCTGATCTCTGGCGGGCAAACCTTATGGGGTGCGTCATTTCGCCTACTGCCCTGCACAAGGCTCTCTCCTGTAAGAAAGAATAAAACACGAGGCTGCAGCCGCAGCACTCGATAAACTGTGCTGTGGGAAATATGAGCGAAAACAAAAAAAACTCTGGGGAATTCGCCACCTCTGCACCGGAAGAAAGATCTGCATTTCAGGCCCTTAAACGGGGCCTGCGCAGAAAATGCCCTTGTTGTGGAACAGGAAATGTCTTTCGGAAGTATGTGACGGTTGAAGATGAATGTGCTGTTTGTGGAGAAGAACTCGGCCACATCAGGGCTGATGATATTCCCCCTTATTTCACCATCATGCTTGTCGGACATATTGTCGTTCCGGGCGTAATGTGGAGTGAACAGTCCTGGGCCCCCTCTCTCTGGGCTCATGTGGCAATCTGGCCTGCCCTGACCCTTGCCCTGACCCTTGCCTTTCTTCCCTTTATCAAGGGCGGTGTTCTTGGCGTGCTCTGGGCGCTGAAAATGTTCGAAGACGAAAAACGCTATCCAGTAACAAAGTGAAACCTGCCTCCCGGGACTCATTGTCATCGATCTTGTGAGCCTCTTTCCGGCTTTAAGCTGTATATTTAGCAATCCTTCCTGCCTGTCTTGATCAAATAACGGACCGGGAGACAGATGCTGCATTGATATTTTCTTTTCCCATCCCCTCAAGTTGTATATACAATGAAAGCAGACACGAGACTTCTTGGAGCAGGATATGTGGGATAGCCTTTGGATCAATTGTCACCTCTGTACCTTACAGGATGATGGTCTTGGTATTATCAAGGATGGTGCCATTGCCTGTCAGGGTGAAAAAATCATCTGGGTTGGCCCCTTCTCTGAGCTCAAAGCTTCCCCGGAAAAGCTGGCAAAAGAAATTTATGACCTCAACGGCAGTTGGATAACTCCCGGTCTGATCGATTGTCATACCCACATTGTTCACGGGGGTGACAGGATCGAAGAATTCAACCTGCGCCTTGAAGGAGCAAGCTACGAAGAAATCGCCCGTGCCGGTGGGGGAATTCGCTCAACGGTGAAAGCCACCCGCGAAGCCAGTGAAGCAGAGCTTCTTGCTGCCGCACTCAAACGAGCAACAGCCCTGCAGTCCGAAGGGGTAACGGTTATCGAGGTAAAATCCGGTTATGGCCTGAACTGGGAAAATGAATGCAAGCAGCTCAAAGTAGCCCGCGAGATTGAAAACCACCTGCCGATCAAGGTGCAAACCTCCTATCTCGCAGCCCATACCATTCCAGAAGAATTTCACGGCAATGGCGACGGGTATATCGATTCAGTAATCGAAAAACTGTCCGAGCTGAAAGAACTGGGTCTGGCAGATGCCATTGATGGCTTTTGTGAAGGCATTGCCTTTAATCCCGAACAGATTGAAAAACTATTCAAATCGGCACAAAAACTGGGCTTTAATCTGAAACTCCACGCGGATCAACTCAGTGATCTGGGGGGGGCTGGCCTTGCAGCCCGTTATGGTGCGCTTTCTGCCGATCACCTGGAATACAGTTCGGAACAATCGGTCAAGGCAATGGCCCAAGCCGGATCAGTCGCTGTTATTCTTCCCGGTGCTTTCTATTTCCTCAAGGAAACCCAGGTCCCTCCCATTGCTGCCTTCCGTGAGCATGGCGTGCCCATGGCCGTAGCAACAGATATGAACCCAGGCTCGTCACCCTGTTGTTCCCTGCTTATGTCCATGAACATGGCCTGTACCCTGTTTCGCATGACACCGACCGAGGCCTTGCGCGGGGTAACCCTCAACGCCGCAAAAGCCCTCGGGATCTCAGACACCCACGGCTCTCTTGAGGTTGGCAAATCTGCTGACCTCGCCATCTGGGATATTTCTTCTCCCGCCGCTCTTTCTTATTACATTGGCTACAATCCCCTGCAGCAACTGGTTCAGGCCGGGAAAACGATTGTTCAGTAAAAACGTTATCCAATATCTCAAGATTCGAAATAGTTCGTTCCTGATAGTCTTCTGAACAACTCACAAAACAAAGGCCCATCTGATCCGGACGGGCCTTTGTTCTTTCAGTACTACTATTTACAACGGCGCATAGCTTATCGCCAGAGCAAGGCCGGATGAAACAGCCAGAACTTTGGGAATACTCCAGTGTAATCTCAAAAGAAGGCCGCCTGAGACAACTGCCAGAGCAACAGCGTAAATATCCAGTGTCCCCAAATCTGGAATCCAGAGTTGAACAGGCCCCATCTTCTCAAGTGTTACCTCGGCAAAAAACACATGCAGGGCAAACCAGAGCGAAAGATTCAGGATAACTCCGACTACCGCGGCAATAATCGCCGAAAGAGCGCCTTTCAGGCGGGGCTGGCTGCCGATCCATTCGATGTAGGGTGCCCCGGCAAAGATCCAGAGGAAACAGGGCGCAAACGTTGCCCAGAGCGCAACCATCGCACCACTAAGACCAGCGAGCCATGACAGGGTTTCAGCCTGCTGGTACGCAGCCAGAAAACCGACAAACTCGGTTACCAGAATAAGTGGTCCCGGAGTGGTCTCCGCAAGGCCAAGTCCATCCATCATCTGACCCGCCGTAAGCCAGCCGTGGTTTTGCACCACGTCCTGCCCCATATAGGCCAGGACGGCATAAGCACCACCAAAGGTAACCACCGCCAGTTTCGAGAAAAACCAGCCTATCTGCCCCAGGATGTCGCCCTCGCCAAGATAGGAAGACAGCAAAACCAGAGGCAACAGCCAGATTGTCAGCCAAAGCACAACTGTCCGCAGTGTTGCCACAGGTTTTACATCAATCTGAACCAGGTCTTCCGGAAACCCCTGATCTTTCCGGCTGCGCCAGAAACCGTACAATCCTGCAAGAAAGACAATGAGGGGAAAAGGAAGTGCCAGGAAAAAAATTGCCACCAGAGACACCGCGGCAATAATCCAGTGCTGCGTTTTTTTCAGGGCCTTGCGAGATATCCTTAACAGGGCCTCAAGAACAATAATCAATACTGCCGCCTTGATACCGAAGAACAGGGCTTCGACAAAAGGTACACTGCCAAAAGCAGCATAGATTGCGGCCAGAGCCAGGACAACAAACGCCCCGGGCAAGACAAACAGCAACCCGGCAGCCAGCCCGCCAGCAACCCCATGCAACCGCCAGCCTGCGTAGGTCGCCAGTTGCATCGCTTCCGGCCCCGGCAGCAGCATGCAAAAACTCAGAGCGTTGAGGAACTGGGTTTCTGTCAGCCACTTTCTCTCGTCAACAATAACACGATGCATCAAGGCGATCTGTGCCGTAGGTCCGCCGAAAGAAAGGATTCCGATCTGGAACCAGATCCTGATCGCTGCCCATAGCGTAATCGGGTCATGAATGGTCTTATCGGCAGTAACAGTGCCGGAACTGCCGCGTCCCTTGTCAAGAGCATGATCAGTCATTCTCTTGCCTCCGCGTCACCGCTGCAGGCCAATCGTGCCCTTCGCCCGTAGCATCCCGGGCCCAGCGATAGAAGGCATCATAAAGTAACATTCCTGCCTCAAGCTGAGCGAGATCATCCCGATACATTCTGGAAAGTCCCAGAGAAGCGGCAAGTAATCCGGCAGCCTCGGGAGCAAGATCATGTCGATTGGTATCTGCTCCCCTTACGATCGTTGCCAGTTTTTTCAAAGCATCAATCTCAAGGCCAAACTCGGTAACCATCGTATCAAAGGTACAAAGCTCTCCCCGATGGCTCCAGAAGACATCTTCAACATCAAAGGGTGTAGCATCGAATTTCTCCGCCACACTTTCCACTTCGGATGGCATAACAAAAAGAAACTGGGCAGAGGGATCAACAAAGCGGCGGATCAGCCAGGGACAGGCAATCCGGTCGATCTTTGGCCGTAACCGGGTAACCCAGAGCGTATTTCCCCTGGCTGTGCGTGCCGGTATAGATTTCGCCGGAACAGTCGGCAATCCTGCAGCACTCCAGCCCAGGGTGCCTGTTTCCAGACTCTCCGCGTTCACCCCATGGTGACGCAGGAGCGCCGCAGCTCCCTGGCTCAACTTCAGGCCCTTCTGACAGATAACAACAACGGACTTCCCCATCAATCGGGGAAGCAGAGTTTCAATGTCCCGGAAACCATAACGGAAAGCCCCGGGAATAAAACGGGGATCATCTTCGAAATTCTCATCAATGCGGACATCAATGAGCAGCGGAGCATTTGCTGTACCAATAAGTCGGGAAAGTTGGGCAACTGTAATTTCGGTTGGTGACGACATCAGGCGTCCTCCCTTGTTTGTAAGAGATTGTTACGGACGCGAATCTTGGGCTGTCGCCTCACGGGGCGTTCGCAAGCCCCATGACTTTATAAAAGCCTGAAACTTCTATTCTGTCAATGCAAGGGGCTAATCACCTGCCAGGCGAACTTGAAACTCAGGCCCACTACCTGGGAATACTCAGCTTGTGAAGAACAAGTCAGTTCCCGCGCCGCGGTCTGGTGAAATGCGCCCCGACTGGTTTCTGCTTTTCCGTATTGTCTCGGGGCTTATTGTCCAAGGTCTGTTTGTGCCGGGCCTGCTTGCGATATCACCCGGAAACAATTCTCGTATCAAGTGCCCAGCGTGGTGCTGGTGGAACCTCAGCCCCATACCCAATTCGGGCAAGCATCTGCAAGGTTTCCCCCTTTTCAGCAAACAAGGCGTGTATTTTCTGATGGAGTTCCTTCATCTCGTCATATTCCTGCAAAGCCTGACTATGAGGCTGCATGCTTATCCCGTGAGTCGTTGCCGTCAGATTTGCCCGTACATAGTCCCTGCCCGCCGCGATCTGGCTCTTTCTGTTGTTATCTTCTGTAGCCAGGATAACAAAGGCGCCAGCAGTTTCATTCAGAGGCCTCATATAATCGAGGCTTTCGGCAAAAGCTCCACTTGCAGGATCAGCCAGGCTGTCGCGGGTTACATAACCTGCGCGGTTCGCGGCTTCCAAAAAGGCACCTCCAAGAGAGATCCCGTCGGGAGTTTCTTCAATCTCCGCTTTCCCGATGCGCATCAACGCAACACTCTCACCGTGTTTCTCCGGGGTTTTCACCTCCACCAGCGAAGCCTGCCAACCAATCTCCTTGAGGGTGCTGATACTCCTGGCATCACTCAGTACAGAAACACGGATACTTCCGTATCCAGAGCGAGCAATCGCATCTAGGCCGGATTGGGCAATTTCCCGGGTTTCATCAAAAACGGTGCGATTGGTCCTCCGGTTGAGTATGGCATGAAAAAGTGGATCCTTCTTTTGCGTCGCATCTGCCACAAGCCTGATGTGGGCAACGGCACGAGCATCAAGCTTCTGGTCATTGCTGCCTTCTGGAAAGACATCAATCTCCGCCCGATATCCGCTCTGGGCAGCAGCAATTTGTAAAATCTCCAGAAAACAACCCAGGCCAATCGTTATCTGCCGATTATAGGGGTCTGTTTCAGGCAAGAGGCGATCCAGTTGACAAAACAGTGTCGCTTCACTTTCTGATTTTAATTCCACCTGCCAGGGCTGACGGTTATGGGGATTAGGGGCCAGGATTGCATAGGATAATGCATTGCGGATCGGATCCGCATAGATACGCCCCGCATCTGTCCAGGGCAACCGCGCCCTTTTCGGGTCGCGTGTTGCAGACCACCCCCCGGCTCCGGCAGCCAGAATAACGCCCGTACCACCTATGATCTTCAGAAACTTGCGTCGACCTTGTTGCATGACCAGTTCATTTCTCTGAATATGTTGTTTGCCATTAAATCACAGAGCTCAAGTGCAAACACCCCGGAGTTCCCAATTAAGAACAGGCAGTTGAGTTATGTTGGAACGGCAGCAAATCGCCACGTCACGCCAGCTTCGCGCAACATTTCTTCCTGGGTTTTAATCATGCCCCAGCGTTCGGCAAAGTCCGGATCACTTTTGCTCTTTTCATCAACGATAATCTCGCGGATCCCGCTTTGAATAATCGCCCGGGAACAGTCCGGGCAGGGAAAGTGCGTGACATAGATACTTGCACCACTCAAGCGGACGCCGACACGGGCCGCATGAAAGATCGCGTTGCGTTCAGCATGCTCAGTCCAGTCATACTTCAGCGGACGCGCATGGCGTTCATCGGCATTGTCATCCACCAGGCGGGGAAAACCATTAAAACCATAGGGGCCAGGTGTATTATCCTCAAGTATGATCACCGCCCCGACCTGGGTCGAGCGATCCTTGGACCAGCTGGCGATTTCCCGAGCCAGTTTCAGATAACGGGCATCCCATTTTTCCGACATTTTCTACTTCCCCTTGCCCCCTGACAAAATAGCTCTTGTCGATTTGAATCATTGCCTGAATCATTACCTGATCCTTAATCACAGTGATGAAGCATAGCCAATCCCCCTTCCCAGTCCACCATAAAACCCGTTATTCCCCGAACGCGCACCACCAACACAGAAAAATTCATCATGACAAGCTGATCTTTGCCCTGTCATTTTCCCGTGACGGATGTTTTAGTATCTGAAGACAATCGCAGAGGACATGTTGATGACAACCGGGATGACAACAGACCAGATCTTTCTTTTTGCCCTGTTTGGCTGTGTATTTATCATGTTGATCTGGGGGAAGATCCGCTATGACCTTGTGGCATTCTCTGCCCTGGTTGTTGCCGTTGTCGCCGGATTTGTCACAGCCGACGAGGCCTTTTCCGGTTTTGGTCATCCCGCTGTGGTTATCATTGCCCTGGTGCTGATCGTCTCGCGCGGCCTGATGAATTCAGGGGCTGTAGAGCTGATCGCGGGTTTTGTCCTTTCTTCAAGTCGCCCCCTGCCCCTACATATCGGCATCATGTCTATTGTCGGCGCAACCCTCTCGGCAATAATTAACAATGTCGCAGCTCTCGCCCTGTTGATGACACTGGATATCCAGGCAGCAGAAAAGGCCAAACGCGCTGCCGCACTCAGCCTCATGCCCCTTTCCTTTGCCACCATTCTGGGCGGGATGATTACCCTGATTGGCACACCACCCAATATCGTCATTGCCCAGTACCGCGAGCGGGTGCTCGGGGAAAGCTATGGCATGTTTGATTTCACTCCGGTGGGACTCTCTGTTGCCATCGGCGGTATACTCTTTGTTGCCCTGATCGGCTGGCGCCTGATCCCACAGCGGGATCGCCCAGCGATTATTCACAGTGGTGATGATACGGGGCTCTATGTCGCAGAAGCAGAAATTCCAGAGAGCTCAGACACCGTCGGCAAACGTGTAACCGAACTTTATCCGCTGGCACGTGAGCATGACCTGACCATTCTCGGTCTTGTCAGAGCCAATCGTCGTTTGCCCGGTTTTGCCAGATATGAAGAGATCCAGAAGGATGACCACCTCGTTCTTGAAGGAGACCCCAAATCCATCGAAGCCTTTCTTGGCGCCGCGAAACTCAACTATGCCGGCAAAGACAAGCACGAAGTCGGCCTGACCAGTTCTTCCCTGACCCTGCTTGAAGCCATTGTACCAGACGGTGCCCGGGTTGCTGGACAGTCAAGTAATGAAATGCGTCTGCTCTCCCGCCACGGGGTGACCTTGCTCGGGGTTTCCCGACAAGGAAAACGCTTTCGTGACCGCGTCAGGAAACTGAAAATCAGAACCGGAGACGTGGTTCTTTTGCTCGGGCCAGAAGAACAGTTGGCCGAGGTCACAGCCTGGATGGGTGTCCTGCCTCTGGCCGACAAACAACATGCAGTCATCCAGCGCAGAAAAGCATCTATGGCCATTGGCCTTTTTATGGCCGCCATCGCCCTGTCCGTGGCAGGTCTGGTTTATCTGCCGATATCACTAGCCGGCTGTGTTATTGCCTTTGTCGGGCTGGGAATTATTTCCGGGCGAGAGGTCTATGAATCCGTTGAATGGAAAGTCATTGTCCTGCTGGCATCCCTGATTCCGCTTGGGATTGCCCTGGAAAATTCAGGCGGCACCCAGCTGATAGCAGAGCTGATTGTTGCCCAGACACAGGGCTGGCCTGCCTGGGCAATTCTGACAGTGCTGGTGGTCGTCACCATGACGCTGTCTGATCTGCTGAACAATGTCGCCACCGCCCTGATTGCCGCCCCTATCGGGGTGGATGTGGCCAACGCCATTGGCGCTGCCCCCGACCCGTTTCTCATGGGCGTCGCCGTTGCCGCCTCCTGCGCCTTCCTGACCCCGATTGGACACAAGAACAACACCATCATCATGGGGCCGGGTGGCTATCGTTTTGGGGACTACTGGCGCATGGGACTGCCATTAGAGTTACTGGTGATTGCTATTGCGATTCCAGCAATACTGTTCTTCTGGCCTTTGTAAGCAGATAATTATCCTCAGACTTCCGCTGGCCAGTAGCTTGCCAGCGGCGGGAAGCGTTTGACCAGCCCCTCACGACCAAGCTCTCGTAGCAACTGCATATTGCGCTGGGGGATTTCTTCCGGCTTGCTGTAACTTGCCAGTGCCCGGCTCATCTGACCTTCCCGGATCAGATGTAACATCGGGAAAGGCGAACGGTTGGTCCAGTTACTCAGGTCTTCTTGACCGACACCTTCAAAGCAATAGCGGGGGTGAAAACTCGCCAACTGGAAAACATCACTTAGCCCGCTCTGTTCTATCGCTTCTTCTGCAAGAGAGAGAAAATCAAGAAAATCATCGAAATCAGCTAGGCTCTGACTGAAAACCATCAGAGACGTTGAATATTCTTCTTCGCCTGCTTCGGCAATATTCGACAGCTCTTCAAGGAACCCCAGATATCCCTGCTCTTCGGTATCTGCCTTAACCACAACGTAATGAAGCCGCTCGGTCCGGACTTCGGGAGCAGCAAAAGGGCAGAGGTTCAGGCCAATGACCATCTGCTCCACCCACAAGCGGGTCAGTTCACCTGCGTTTTCAGCCTTATATTCAGGGTATGCCTGTGTCATGCATGGCGCTCCAAGGTATGAACCCATTCAGCGCAAAGCTGGTGCCGCGGAAAATAAATCCAAAGGAAAAAATAATGAACCAGATATCAGGTTCCAACGTCAAAGAGTAAACCTGTATCAAGATGATAAGTAACACCACTTAAAGAAACTAGAAACAAGAAACCCCGGAAACAAAAACCGATGCCCAAAACCGAAACTCTCCTGGCTCTTGTACCACTTGGATTACACATTCTGACATTTGGCTTGTCTGCCTTGTCCGGCTGGTCACTGGTGATCATCGTTTGGTTGCTTCGCCTTGAGACTCTTGTCGCAATCTCGTTATCTGTACACACCCTGATTGAAGACTGGCAGAAAGGGTACGATGTGGAGATCTTTCCCCTCACCTTCCTGATTATGGGTACCGTATCGTTCATCTGCAGCTGGTACCCCGTACCCGGCGCAGTAATCTGGATTATCTTTGTCTTGCACAGCCTGATTGTCGGTGCTCTTGCCTTCTTTGCCCTGACCTTCGAGATGCGGATGTTTTAAAAATTCAATAAAAAAGGCGACCCCGAAGGATCGCCTTTCCCAATTCAATCTGAAAACAGAACCTAGAACAGACCTTCGATCTGGCCCTGTTCGTTCAGATAGATGTTGTTCGCAGAAGGAACGCGCGGCAGACCAGGCATGGTCATGATCGCGCCTGTTACAACCACGATGAAACCGGCACCGGCAGACAGACGAACTTCACGCACAGGAACCGCATGACCTGTTGGTGCACCAAGCAAGGTCGGGTCAGTCGAGAAGCTGTACTGGGTTTTCGCCATACAGATCGGGAAGTGCCCAAAATCTTTCTGCAGTTCAGCAATCTGGTTGCGAACAGCAGCGTCAGCAATAATTTCACTGGCGCCATAGATTTCCTTGGCAATGGTTTCGATCTTGTTCCACAGCGGCATTTCATCCGGATAGAGTGGAGCAAAGTCAGCGACACCGGAATCAGCAAGCTCAACAACATGGTTGGCCAGAGCTTCTGTTCCAGCGGAACCGTTCGCCCAATGGCTTGCAACAATTGCTTTTGCCCCAAGAGCTTCACACGCTGCTGAAATCGCGGCGATTTCAGCATCTGTATCGGTGATGAACTGGTTGATAGCAACAACAGCAGGAACCCGGAATTTTTTCACGTTGGCAATGTGACGCGCCAGGTTTGCACAGCCTTTGGTCACAGCATCAACGTTTTCACCACCGAGATCGGCTTTGGCAACACCACCATGCATTTTCAACGCACGAACCGTTGCGACGATAACCACAGCAGAAGGCTTCAGGCCAGCTTTACGGCATTTGATGTCGAAGAACTTCTCGGCACCAAGATCCGCACCGAAGCCAGCTTCTGTGACAACATAGTCGGCCAGTTTCAGAGCCGTCTTTGTTGCGATGACAGAGTTACAACCATGCGCGATGTTCGCGAAAGGACCACCGTGGATAAACGCAGGATTGTTTTCCAGCGTCTGCACCAGGTTTGGAGAAATCGCGTCTTTCAGCAGAACAGCCATTGCGCCTGGACCTTTGAGGTCACGGGCATAAATCGGCTGTTTGTCACGTGTGTAGGCAACAATGATTTTGCCCAGACGTTCGGACAGGTCATTCAGGTCTGTGGACAGACAGAAGATCGCCATGATTTCAGAAGCAACAACAATGTCGAAACCGTCTTCACGTGGATAACCGTTGCTGACGCCACCCAGAGAGTTGGTGATAGCGCGCAGGGCACGATCGTTCATGTCAACAACACGTTTCCACTGTACACGTCGGGAATCGATACCCAGCTCGTTACCCCAGTAGATGTGGTTGTCGATCAGCGCTGACAGCAGGTTGTGCGCCACGCCGATAGCGTGGAAGTCACCGGTAAAGTGCAGGTTGATGTCTTCCATTGGAACAACCTGGGCATAACCGCCACCAGCTGCCCCGCCTTTAACGCCGAAACAAGGGCCGAGGGAAGGTTCACGCAGCGCGATAATGGCTTTTTTACCGATGCGGTTCAGACCATCACCAAGCCCGACAGTTGTCGTTGTTTTTCCTTCACCAGCAGGGGTCGGGTTAATCGCCGTCACCAGGATAAGCTTGCCATCCTTGTTGCCTTGGATCGAATTGATGAAATCGAAAGACAACTTTGCTTTGTTTGGACCATACTGAAGCAACTGGTCAGCTGGAATTCCGATTTTTGCTGCAACTTCGGTAATCGGTTGCATTTTTGCCTCGCGGGCAATTTCGATGTCGCTCTTGGGCATTAGCCTACGGCCTCCTGACGGTAATAGATTTCACGACGAAATCTAGATGACGTTTGACTGTTGAGATATCCTACAAGCGTCATTTCGTCATCCAGAAACACCTGATCCCCCCGTAAAGCACGTTCGTAATTAACTATCGCGAAATAGGCGTTTCAAATCAAAATCTTATTTTTTCATTATTGTTCATACACTTACCACATTTCATCAGACATCCCGAGTCGGATATCGTCGATTGATAGAGTTCGCAAGCAGCACCTTGAATCATTTCCATATTCTGGAACGACCGACCAGAAACAGAAAACAAAACAGGACTGCCTGTTTATTTTGCACGACAGCTATTCCACTTTGTTCTGAAATAGAAATTGACAGCCGAGCAGGCAGGGCGCAGCTTTTCCCACCGCATAAAAATTTGATGAAGAACCATCATGTTAGAGATCCGGCCGATTATGGCCACTGTCGGCATCCTGCTTTGTGGACTTGCAAGCTTGATGATTCTGCCAGCAACA
Source organism: Kiloniella laminariae (assembly GCF_027214005.1). GTDB lineage: Bacteria > Pseudomonadota > Alphaproteobacteria > Kiloniellales > Kiloniellaceae > Kiloniella > Kiloniella laminariae_A. Next base: position 22,697 of record NZ_JAPWGY010000012.1, on the reverse strand, counting down.
ATTGATTTTGTGAATAGTAATCCAGACTGGCAGGCATTCTTCGTATCTGCAGCTATCACCCTCTTCATCGGTGGCGTCCTCGCCCTCAGCAACCACGGCGAAGCTTTCTTTTCAATCAATCTTCGTCAGGCATTTCTTCTGACCCTGTCCAGCTGGTTAGTGATCCCGCTTTTTGCAGCGCTCCCTCTGGTCTGGCTCCATATCAGTTATACAGACGCATTCTTCGAAGCGATGTCTGCCATGACCACAACGGGCTCAACCGTTCTTACCGGGCTGGATGGCCTCCCTCCTGGCATTCTTTTCTGGCGCTCCATTCTTCAGTGGATCGGCGGCATTGGCATTCTGGTGATGGCCGTCTTTATCCTGCCCTTTATCCGCAGCGGAGGAATGCAGCTCTTTGCCCTCGAAAGTTCTGACAATTCCGGCAAGGTCGTCTCAAAGGCACACCAACTGACTGTATGGATCCTCTGCATTTACCTCTTTATGACTTTGGTCTGTGTAATACTGTTCCGCTGGTCAGGCATGAACCTTTTTGATGCCATAAACCACGCGATGACAACGGTATCTACAGGGGGATTTTCTACCCATGATGCCTCCTTCGGCTATTTCAAAAATCCGTCCTCACACTGGATCGCCAGTCTTTTCATGACCTTGGGGGCCTTGCCCTTCAGCCTCTACATCCGGTCCCTGACCAAAAACCACGCTGCACTTTATTACGACAGTCAGGTCAGAAGCTTTATTCTTTTGTTACTGGGCGTTTCACTTGTTTTGGCGCTCTGGCTGGAACAGGAACAGGGGATAAGCTTTATCACCGCCCTGCAGATGGTAACGTTCAATGTCGTATCCGTTGTCACCACAACCGGTTTTGCCAGTGATAACTATCTGGCCTGGGGCGCGCCAGCTGCGGGTATTTTCCTTGTGTTGACCTTTGTCGGTGGCTGTACAGGATCGACCAGTGGCGCGATCAAGATTTATCGTTTTCAGGTTCTCTGGTTGATCGTGCGCTCACATGTTTTCAGCATGATGTCTCCGCACCGGGTGCAGACAATTACCTACAACGACCGCGTCATCACAGAAGAAATCCAGCGATCTGTTCTGGCGTTTCTGGCGGTTTTCTTCACCACGATTTTCCTCGCCACCATTGTGCTGGGGGCAATGGGGCTTGATCCCCTGACCGCCTTTACCGCCAGCGTCACGGCAATCACCAACGTTGGTCCCGGTCTTGGGCCAATCATCGGCCCGGACGGAAATTTTGCCAGTCTGCCAGATGTCGCCAAGTGGACTCTATCTCTTGTCATGCTGATTGGGCGGCTGGAAGTCTTCACCGTTCTGGTGGTGATCATGCCCTCATTCTGGTGGTAAGGCCCAAAACAACGCTTTCAGCCGAGCCAATGGGCGAGAAAATCTTTTGCCCAGCGATCAACGGCAGGATCGTATTTCAGGAAACCCTGCTCGATTTCATCGCGACTTTGCGCCCCCGAAGCCTCGAGAGCTGCCGGAAAGGTATCAAGCCAGACCGTCGCGATTTCCCGGGTAACTTCCGGATGAAACTGAAGGCCAATCACCTTGTTTTCCAGAACGCCCTCTCCCCGGCAGACAAAAGCCTGACTTGGGAAAAGCTCTGACCCGGCAAGATTACAGGCTCCTCCGGGCAATTCAAAACCGTCTTCATGCCACTGGAACAGAAATTCCGGCAGTTCGCCCAGACAGTCATGGAAAAGACCAGGTTCGCTCTGCTCCAGAGTTTGTGACCGTTTTACCTGATAAAATCCTATTTCTTTCTTTGCCTGAGCGTGACGATAAACTTTTCCACCCAACGCCTTGGCCAGCAGTTGCCCACCAAGACAGATCCCCAGATAGGGTTTAGTGGAACGGACCCATCTTGCAATCCAGTCTGTTTCCAAATCCAGGTGCGGCAGAGGATCATTCGCACATTCCATCCCGCCATACACAATCGCGGCGCGGTAACTGTCAAAATCATCGGGGAGCAGATCGCCCTTTACCGGACAGCACCATTCAATATCGTGCCCCAGCGCAACCAGCGCTTTAGACACTCGGTCTTCGCGGGGCTGCCCCGCATGATCTACCAGCAATATCTTGTTGCGCATCCCGGCTCTCCTCAAAATACTTTCGGTATCTGAGGTCAAAGCAGCGGGAAACTCAAGAAGAAAGATCGTCGTTTCTGTAAAAGAAACAAATCGCCTTCTCCTGCCTCAGGACGCTATTCGGTAACCCATTTCGCCGTATTTAATCTAGAAGGCTTTAATTCTCGAGTTCAGCCTGTCGCGCCCGGACAAAGGCTGTCATATGAAACGCTGCATGGGCTGGATACAGCATAAAATCCTGCCCCACAGGGCAGGCCCGACGGGCAAGACACCCCTGTTCGATACAGTTTTCGCCAGCATCTGTCGAAAGATGCCGTGCACAGGCAAGATAGTCATATGGCTGATCTGCCTCAAAGGCTGATACAGGACAGGCTGTAAGACAGGGCTGATCAACGCAACTCAAACAAGGGCTCGCCCCCTGGTTCACCGCGGGAAGATCGGTTAATTTTTCCGGCAGGAGTATCGCAGCACGCAAGGCATGCCAGGTTCCCCATCGTGGACTGATAAACAACCCGATCGGGCTGGGATAAAGCTCCTCGGCTTTGGCGGCCCAGCGCTGGAATGGATAGTACGGCGGTCCGACCGACGGAAACAGTGCCTCTGCCCCCAAACCCGCGGCCAGTTTCCCAATAACCCGTTCTGTCCAGCGATCCATGGGATGAGCCAGACCATCGTGATATTCCGCCGACAATTGGAACTGTGGCCAGAAATCCCCCGACCCCGTATTCCCCACGACAACAACGCTTCCGCAAGCCTCCCCTGACGTCAGGTCAGGAACAGCATCTTGGGGTGCGGGATAAAAGCCGCCCCGCGCCAGGAAACCATGCTCAGCAAGCTGTTGCTGCAGCTCAGAATAGCTCGAAGTCATAACCGGTTTTCTGTCCATAACATCTGAAGGCAAGCGTTATAAATGATCAATGACCATATCGAACCCAGGGTTTGGGAGGACTGGGGTCCTGCGGCCATTCAACCACATGATCTTCCAGATCCGCGTCCTCAACTTCAGTTTCCGAAATAATACGATCCAGCGCCGAGACACCTGCAGTGTGAACCGTGTCAGGATCACCCGTAACCAGCGGGTGCCACCAGGGAAGATCCTCCCCCTCGTGCAGCAGCCGATAGGCACAGGTCGGCGGCATGAAATTCAGGGTTTCAATATTATCCGCGGTCACCTTGATACAATCAGGAACATACTTATGCCGGGTGGCATATTTGCTACAGCGACAATTCCCCAGATCCAGAAGCTTGCAGGAAACATCTGTGTCAACAATCTCCTGGGTATCGGCATCTTCCAGCTTCACCAGACAGCATTTGCCACAGCCATCACAGAGGCTTTCCCACTCTGATGCTGACATTTCTTCCAGTTTCTTCACCTGCCAAAAAGGCAAGTCCTTGTTCTTGTTACTCATCTTACAAACCAGACTTTATTATTGCATCAGAGCTGCAGCCCTCTTTCCGGGACCTGCTTTCACTTCAAAAAGGCACTAGCGAAACATCAAGGTTACCACAAGAATATTCACCAGAGCATTCTAGCAAAATCCAGGTGAAACCACTTGTCCTTCTGCGCCAAAATACCGGGCCGGTTTTTTCAATGCAGGGATTCCCGGCACATCGTCCTTTGGTAGGATCTTTCATACCGACATAATGCTGCCAACACTTCTGTCTTTAAGATCGAAAAAGGGATTCAAGCAAGCTTTCGAAAGCCCTGATGTAACCACGGCTCTCCCCCCCCATGGAAATTTCAAGCGCCGCCCGGTCAAAACCAGCAGAGAGGATGGTTGTAAGCTCCTCCAGAGGCAGGTCCGGCCGATTGGCATCCTGAGCGGCCCATTCCAATCCTTTAAGCAAGGAAGCACTGCCGGTTTCCCGATCAATTTGCGCCATGCCCTCTGGACCGATAACCGACAACCCCTCAAGCAGTAAAATCCGTGCCCGCCCTGGCTTTGTCATCGCAGTAAAATAAGCCTGGGCCCCCGCAACAAGGGCCTTGACCGGATCGGGTTCGCAAACAGAGTTTTCATTAATCGCCTGTGCAACATCCCGGGATTCCTGCATGACAACCGCCCGAAACAGTTCAGACTTATCTGTAAAATGATGATAGAGCGCCCCGCGGGTTACCGCTGCCTCCCTTACAATTTCCGGGGTTCCCGTATCACTATAGCCCTTTTCTGAAAAAAGCTTGCGGGCGGCTGAAATCAATCTGGTCCGGGTGTCTTCTGAACGGTCCCGATTGCTTCGGCGGAGTATTTTCTGATCTTGCATACATGCAGCCTGTATGTTAATTGATAATTTACATACACACTGTATGTCGAAAAACAAAGGAGAGCAACAATGCGCTGCAGCCAATATTATCCCGTTATCATGACCGATGATGTGGAAGGAACTGCCGAATTTTACCGCCAGCATTTCAAGTTCCAGAACAGTTTTGATTCAGACTGGTATGTACATCTGCAGTCCACAGAAGACGAAAAGGTAAACATCGCCATTCTGCAGGGTGATCACGAAACAGTGCCCCTAGAAGCCAGGGGTCGTATAAGTGGTCTGTTACTGAATTTCGAAGTTGAGGATGTTGACAGTATCTACCAGGAAGCGGAAAAAAACGGATTGCCGATCCTCCTCAAGCTCAAGGACGAGGCCTTTGGGCAACGCCACTTCATCACCCAGGACCCTAACGGGGTACTGATTGATGTCATCAAGCCAATCCCTCCCAGCCCGGAGTTTCTAGCTCAATATGCTCCAGAAGCCCTCCCGGCTTAACCCTCCCGGTTTAAATGGCACATCCTTATTTTCGACAGGGCGACAGTCAGGATAAAACCGTCGCCCTGTTTTCTATATATTTTGTCTCATTTGCCCCAAATCCGGGCTGGTCCCGCCTGTTCCGCACGATCAGATTAGCGACATATAATTACAATGGTACGATAACTCTGAGCCGGGACTAACCAGTGAAAAGCCTGCCCATGTTCTACCCGGGTATGGAAGAGAAGCAGCCGACGGATCAAGACTTGATCTATAGCACTCGCTGACTTAACCGAATACATTTAACCAATAAGTTAAATAATTCTTGACCCGCGCCTTAATGCATGAATAATAAACCAATTGGTTAAATTAAAATCATCCGCAGAATAATTCAGATTGTTGAGTCTGCAAAAAGAAGGACGACAATAATGAAGACGCGAAATGTGGTTACCAGAGAGCAATGGCTTGCCGAACGAAGGGAACTCCTGCAACAGGAGAAAAAATTCACCCGCGCCAGAGATGCCCTTACCAAAGCCAGACAGGAACTCCCCTGGGTCAAGATAGAGAAAGACTATCAATTCGACAGTGAAGACGGCATCATCACACTTGGGGATCTTTTTTCCATCCACAGCCAACTGATCATTTACCACTTCATGTATGGCCCAGACTGGAAGCAGGGGTGTAGCAGTTGCTCTTACTGGGCCGATAACTTTAATGGAATAGAACCTCACCTCAATGCCAGGGACATTGCTTTTGCCGTCGTCTCAAGCGCCCCGGTTAAAAAGCTCCTTGCTTTTCGAAAACGTCTGGGCTGGAATTTTGACTGGGTATCCTCTGGCAACAGCAGCTTCAATCAGGATTTCGGCGTCAGCTTTGGCCCAGATCACAAGCCCGATGACCTGGTTACCTATAACTATCGTGAAACCCAGTTTCCCGCAGAGGAAGCCCCGGGCATCAGCGTTTTTGTCAAGGCTGAAGAAGGGACGATCTACCACAGCTATTCGACCTATAGCCGGGGTCTGGATATGCTCAACGGCGCCTATAATTTTATGGATCTGACCCCAAAAGGACGGGATGAAAAGGGCAAGGGAAACCCCATGTTCTGGCTTCGCCTGAATGACAGCTACTCCTGATCAACTCAAGAAGCCTCACAGTGCCATCACAAACAACAGGGACCCTGCCCTTGAGGCAAGGTCCTTTTCAGGACAGTTTACCACAGACATCCCGGACACAATCACGCAACCAACGATCAGCCGGGCTCGCCTCGAGCCGGGGATGCCAGAGCATCGAAACCATGACCTCGGACAGCGAGAATGGCAGAGGGAAACTATAGAGATCCTTTCTCAGATTTCCTGTGTGACGTTCTGGAACTGTGGCAATCAAATCAGATTGCCGCACCAAAGACAGCGCTGTTGAAAAACCTGGGACAAAAGCAACAATGTTGCGTTCCACCCCCTGAGACTTCAAAGCCTTTTCTACCCTCCCCTTCCCGCCAGCATTCCTGGAAATACAGACGTGTCGCCCCGTGGCATAACCAGAGAGGGTAACCTGCCCCCGACTTAGTAAATGCCCGCAACGCACAACACCTACGAGGCGATCCCGGTACAAGGCACCGATACGAACTTCCGGGCTGGTCATCTCCCCGACAACACCAATTTCCAGATCAACTGTCCCGTCTCGAAGCTCGGTACTTTCCCTGTTCAGCTTATGAATAAACCTCAGTTGAACCTTAGGAGCCTCGGCAAAAACACGGGCGATGAGATCCGGCCCGAAGTTCTCGACAAAGCCTTCACTTACCCTGAGAACGAATGTTCGTTTCAACTGTTCAAGGTTGAGTTTCTCGACCGGACGCAAAACCGATTTCCCGTCCTGAACCAGATGCGCTACCCGTTCACGGAGCTCAAGCGCTCTGGGGGTCGGAACCAGTCCACGCCCTGCTCTGACCAACAGAGGATCGCCCGTGGTTTCCCGCAATCGGGCCAGCGCCCTGCTCATTGCCGAAGGGCTAAGGCGCAAACGTTGCGCCGCCTTGGCAACACTGCCTTCTGCAAGCAACACATCAAGGGTAACAAGCAGATTAAAATCTGGGGTCGACATACTCTCACCTGCCTCATATCCGGGAAAACAATCTAATCACTATATAGCGTCGCATGCATGAATAAACTGCAAATGATGCGCCTTCCGCCACATCAACCTGAGGAATATTTTACTGGAAACTCCATTTCAGGAGACGGCAGATAACGGAGCATAAATTGAAAAAAGCCCATTCAGACCACAGTAAAGCAATAACCGGTGTCAAAGAGGACAGGCCGATATCTTCACCACGCCTGACACTTGCTGGCCTTTCCCTCTCGATGCTCCTCTCCTCTCTCGGCGTCAGTATTGCGAATGTCGCCCTGCCGACGTTGGCCCAGATTTTCGCTGCATCTTTTCAGGAAGTCCAATGGGTGATCATCGCCTATCTTCTTGCCATTACCATCACAATTGTAACCGCAGGACGGATTGCTGATCTTTTTGGACATAAACGGGTTTTTCTGACCGGGATCTTTCTCTTTGCAGCAGCATCAGTCCTTTGTGGTCTGGCACCAGAGCTCTGGATATTGATCACAGCCCGGACAGTTCAGGGACTTGGGGCCGCGATAATGATGGCCCTTACAATGGTTTTTGTCCGCGAGACAGTATCAAAGGAACGGATGGGCAGCGCCATGGGGCTACTTGGAACCATGTCCGCGGTTGGTACTGCGCTTGGACCATCCCTTGGTGGGCTTATACTTTCCGGTCCCGGTTGGCAGTTCCTCTTTCTTGCTATGGCACCACTTGGCATCCTCAGCTTTGTCCTTACCTACTTCACCCTGCCCCGAGACAGGCAGGCAGGCGGGAAGGAACAACAGGGCTTTGACAGTCTGGGAACTGCCATACTTGGCCTGACGCTTGCTGCCTATGCTTTGGCAGTGACACTTGGAAACGGACAGTTTGGCCGCCTCAATCTGTGCCTGTTTTTAGCCGCCGTGTCGGGAACCGGATTTTTTGTGCTTGTTGAATCAAAAAGCAAGTCTCCCCTTATCCGGTTATCCCTGTTTCGAAAAACTGCATTGAGTTCAAGCCTGGGCCTGAATGTGATTGTTTCCACTGTGATGATGTCAACACTGGTGGTCGGCCCCTTTTATCTCTCGCGCACACTTGCTCTTGATGAAGCCCTCGTGGGCCTGGTTCTGTCTGCCGGCCCGGTAATCTCTGCCATAAGCGGTATCCCTGCCGGGCGCCTGGTCGATTATTATGGCGCCCCCTTTATGATCAGAGCCGGGCTCTTAACAATGATGGCAGGTTCATTGGCCCTATCGCTGTTGCCATCCCTGTTCGGGATGACTGGTTACATTATAGCCATCGCCGTCCTTACCCCCGGATATCAACTGTTTCAGGCATCCAACAACACAGTTGTCATGGGGACTGTCGAGCCAGATCAAAAAGGCGTGATTTCCGGTATGCTTAACCTGTCGCGCAACCTTGGCCTCATTACGGGTGCTTCTGCCATGGGGGCTGTCTTCGCACTGGCTTCAGCTTCAGAAAATATCACATCTGCAGATGCCCAATCCATCGCCACTGGTATGCAGATAACCTTTGCCACCGCAACATTACTGATCGCCATAGCATTTCTCGTCTCGATCATGGCTGATCACACCCCTTGGCATCGGCGGGTTTTGCCACAACAGGACAGTAGATAGATCAGACCATCGGAAAAGGCTCCGGGACAGCTAAGGATAACATCCTGTCCCGGAGCGTTCAGCTATCGGCAGTAAAGGCCCCTTTGGTCGAAGTGACCTGTTCCTGCAGCCAGGTGACAACCTTGGAAACAGCCAGACTTTGCCTTTCAACCCGGGGCAAGACAATCCAGTAGGCATCCTTGAGAATTTTTTCTTCCCCCTCGAAAGGGCGGATAAGCAAACCACTGGCCAGATCATCCTCGACCAGACGTCCCCGGGCCAATGCCACCCCCAGGCCCTGAACCGCTGCCCGCAAAACCAGGTCAGAGGAAACAAAACGGGCCCCGCTTCTGGTATCAATATCCCCCACCTTCATAGCTTCGCACCACTCCGCCCATCCCGCACGCGGGTCGCGATCATGCAAGAGGGGTAACTTTGCGAGCTCGGACAGACGGGTCGGGCGGCCAGACTTGAGCCAGTAGGATGTGTTCATCACAGGGAAAAGCGGTTCATCCATCAAGGGATGGCAGTCGTATCCTTCCCACGGCCCCTGCCCCATCCGAATGGCAAGATCTACGCCCTGTTCGGACAGATCCAGCGGTTTTTGTTCGGCAATAACCGACAGCTCGATCCAGGGGAAGGCCTCATGAAAAGAGTGTAATCGCGGCAAGAGCCATCGGGCAGCAAAAGAAGGCGTGGTCGAAACCATCACCGCATTTCCCCGGCGGTTCTCGCGGACCTGTTCAACCGACTGGGCCAGCGCCGTCATGTTCTCCAGCGCCGCACGACCGATCATCTCTCCCTGGGCCGTGAACTGTAATGCCCGGACTCCTTCTTCCTTGAGAAGCAGGGGAACGCCAATCCAGTTTTCCAGTTCATGTACATGTTTACTCACTGATGAATGAGTAATCTCGAGCTGTCTCGCCGCGGGGCGAATCCCCCCGGTTTCATAGACAACAGCAAAGGCGCGCAAGGCATTTAAGGGCAATTTGTTCATGGTCGTTCATATAGACCAAAACCCACGATCTTGAGAACAGTATTTTTTCACCAGCCCTGTTATTTTCCGGGGATGGTGGATCGTCAGGCAGCAGAGCGCCGAAAAATTACAGAAAATTCCTTTAAAATCAATTCACTGAATCAAATTCATGACTAAATAAGGCAAAGATCAGCAGATGGGTATGTTAGTCAAGGGACTCTGGCAGGAAGAAGACCAGATCATTCAATCGGGTGTATTTGTACGACCGGCCAGTATCTATGCACAAGAGATTCCGACAGAGGTTATCCAGGGGCTGATCCGGGAACCGGGACGCTATCATCTGATCGCCTCCGGCAGTTGCCAATGGTCACACCGGGCCGTGATCCTGCGTCATCTTATGAAGCTGCAAGACTATATCCCCCTTCACCTCGCCCACGGACCGCGTCTGGAAGGCTATGCCATAAATGGCGGGGCAGACTGGCAAATTCCGGGCTCACAAAAAATCCCGCTGTCTCGTGACGGGATCCGGATAAAGCATCTTCATCAGCTCTATAGCCATAGCGTACCCGATTATACAGGACGGGTAACTGTCCCTCTGCTTTGGGACAGCTGGCAGCAGAAAATCATCAGCAACGAATCAGCAATGATCATGCAGGCCTTTGATGCCACCTCAGCCTTTCTCATTCCTGCAGGAGTGGATTACAGCTTCTTTCCTGCCAAGCTTGAATCTGAGATGAAAGAACTGGACCAAAGGATCTATCATCGTCTGGGGAATGGCGTCTACCGGGCTGGATTTGCTCAAAGCCAGGAGGCTTATGACGTTGCGATTGATGATGTTTTTTCTGAACTGGATGAGCTGGAAAACCATCTCAGAGAAAACAGGTTTCTGTTTGGTGACATCATCACCGCTTCGGACTGGAAGCTCTTTACAACCCTGGTACGCTTTGATTCGGTCTATTACCATCTGCACCGCTGCACGAAACAGCGATTGATTGATTATCCGTCGCTCTGGTCCTACAGCAGGGAACTCTATTCCTGGCCAGTTATATTCAGCAGCGTTGATTTCAGCATGATCCGTGACGCCAGTTACAAAAACGACACAAGCCACAATCCTACAGGTATTATCCCCGTTGCCCCGGCTGCTGACTGGCTTGCCCCCCACAACAGGGAAAAACTGTCTTCTGCAATGATAATGACCCGGTCTGGCGAGAAAATCCCCCTGTCTCTATTATTCCGGATTTAAATTGCACGGATTTAATTCTGATTTGGCACAATGTGGCTCCTGCCAATTATTGGAAACGGCTCTTACATTCCCCCTCTTCCTGGAATAGGCTCCTTAACACTGTAACAATGCACGCCCCCTATTTCACCATGCGATCGATAACCCCACCCCGGGCTATTCACCGGATAGCCTTCAGACCAGCTGCCATCTTGTCTGATAAGGGAGAAACATCAATCAGACTGTGAAATATTGTCGCACCATCAATTTAAGCATGCCAAATCACATTAATAACATCAAATATATGTTAATAATGTTTCTTTATTTTTCAATTGATTAAATCAACATAAAATTTAAGTACTATTTTTTTGTGGAAAATATACTTGATAACAACATCCAATGTGTTAAATGATAATGGAATGCAACGTGCAAATTACCATATTTATGGTACAAACTGGCCTGCAGGAACGATTTTCCTTCAGGCGAAGTCTGGCGGCTTTATAAAAAGAGTTGCCAAAAAGGAACAAATGCTTAGATATCCCTTTGATGTTTCTTAATCGAAACCTTCGGGACTTATCCAGGTCAGTGCTGATACCGAATTATCCAGGACGCTGAAAATACCAGCTGTCCGGATCTGGATCAGAGTTTGTGACAAGACAGAAGCTTCAGTCCTGAAGCTATCGCAGAGAGTAAGCAGGAGCAGTTAATGGCTGTTGAACAATTGGCAATCGCAGAACCGGCACCAGGCGACGTTATGGATATCACAGACAAACCCTTACCCAAGTCGGTAACCGGCGAGACAGTTCTGTCTGTAAAACATCACACGGACTCACTATTTTCCTTCAAGATTACGCGGCCCGCGTCGTTCCGTTTCCGCACCGGCGAATTTGTCATGATCGGCCTGATGATTGATGGCAAGCCACTCTTGCGCGCCTACTCGATTGCCAGCCCCGCCTGGGATGAGACTCTTGAGCTTTATTCAATCAAGGTTCCGAACGGCCCGCTGACCTCTCGTCTGCAGAATATCAAACCTGGCGATATGGTCCTGCTGGGCAAAAAGCCAACAGGCACGCTGGTTCTCGATGCGCTTGTGCCAGGCAAACGTCTTTATCTGATGTCCACGGGCACCGGCATTGCTCCCTTTGCCAGCGTGATCCGCGACCCGGAAACCTACGACAAATTCGATGAAGTCGTGCTGATCCACTCCTGCCGTTACAAGGAAGAACTTGTCTATGGCGAAGAACTGGTTCAGGATCTCTACAACCACGAATTCCTCGGTGAACTGGTTTCCGAAAAACTCAAATACTATAATTCCGTGACCCGCGAAGACTTTATCCGCAAGGGGCGTATTCCCGAACTGTTCCGCTCAGGGAAGATCACCGAAGATCTGGGAACACCAGCCCTGAACCCTGAAACGGATCGCGTCATGATCTGTGGTTCAATGGAAATGCTGAAATCCTGTGCAGAACTTTGCGAAGAAGCAGGCTTGACCGAAGGTGCCAACAGTCACCCCGGCGAATATGTGATTGAAAAAGCCTTTGTCGGCTAAGCCCGAGCAAAAAACCCGGGCGACATTCTGAAAAAAACAAGAAAAGCGGCTCTCCAGGGCCGCTTTTCTTGTTTCCAGATGCACTGGATTGTTTTTTACCTTCGGGTCCCGTGCCTTCCCGCCCATCAAAGTGCTGTGCAATCTGTCCAAAATCGGATAAAAATCATTATCCTTATGTAATCAATCGAACAATTCGTCTGCAGTCAGTTTCACCCGATCTAATATGAGCGCCCGGACATATGAGTAAATTTATACATCTCGCCTATGGATTTGATGGCAAGGGCGGCGCAGAAGCGCTGGAAGGACAGGCGATATCGCAGCTGATCAGGGATGAACGGCTGGCCTGGGTCCATATGGATGCCAATCATCCCGATACAAAAAAATGGCTGGAAAGCGAAACTGACTACCTCGACCCCTTTATCATTGATGCACTGCTGGCTGAAGAAACCCGCCCGCGTATGACCCCGGTAAATGACGGCGTGCTGCTGATCCTGCGTGGCGTTAACCTCAATGAAAATGCCGATCCCGAAGATATGGTTTCCATCCGTCTCTGGGTCGACAAGCACCGGATCATCTCTGTAAGGAAGCGCAGTCTTAAAGCCGCCCGGGATATCGAGGCAAAACTCTTGCTTGGCAAAGGCCCAAAAGATTCCGGAGAATTTATCTGCATGCTGATCACCCAGCTGTTCAACCGGATGGAACCAGTGCTGTTAGCACTGGATGAAGCTACAGACGACACAGAAGAACAGGTCCTTGAATCCGGAGACAATTCGCTGAGAGAAAGAATTGTCAACATTCGCAAACAGGCGATTATTTTTCGCCGTTACATGTCCCCGCAACGCGATGCGATAGAGCAGCTGCGCATGTCTGATATCAGCTGGCTGAACGAAAGACACAAACGCAATCTGCAGGAAAGCTATAACCATGTGACCCGCTATGTCGAAGATCTCGACGCCATCCGGGAACGCTCACAGATCGTCAAGGACGAGCTTGCCAACATGCTGGCTGATCGTTTGAACCGGAACATGTACGTCTTGTCCGTTATCGCCGCAATTTTCCTGCCACTTGGTTTTCTTACCGGACTTCTTGGCATTAATATCGGGGGTATTCCAGGAACGGACAACGCCAATGCCTTCTGGATTTTCAGTGGCATTCTGGTCCTGACCGTGATCGCCCAGGTTATTATTTTCAAAAAATTCAAATGGTTTTGACAGCCGCCTGTGCTTGCAGCCACTCGTAAAGCTGCTGCACCTGCCGATCTCCTGCCCTGCCAGGTGTCATGATCAGATAGTTCCCTGCCGTTTCATCAATGCAGAAATCCAGCGGCGAGATCAAACGTCCGGAGCGCAAGGCATCAAGCACCATAGGGCGGTGGCCGATTGCCACCCCGGCGCCCCCCATCGCAGCTTCCAGCGCATGGCTCGAGGTTTGGAAAGAAAGCCAGCCTCTTGGCTGAAAATCCGAAGCCCCAGCTTGCTCCAGCCAGCGAGGCCAGTCACCATCCCGAGGTGAACTGGCCACCCGGATCAGAACATGCTCCCGGAGATCATTCACCTGCTTCACCGGTTTTTGCTGATGCAAAGCCGGCGACATTACCAACCGCGCCTCATCCGGCATCAGCAGGACTGCAGTATCCGGTTTGTGATCTCCAGAAAGCGGCCGGATCACCAGATCAACATCCCCGCGGTCAAGATCTGCCATCCGGGAACTTGTCAAAAGCCGAAGGTCAACCGCCGGGTATCTCTCTTGCAAATCAGCCAACCGCGGTATCAGCCAATATTGCGCAAAGGTTCCCAGCACGGCCAGGGTTACGTGATGATCACCCTGTTTCGCTTCACGCAGGACATCCCGGATCATGCCAAAGGCTGAGTGCAGCGGGGCAGCCAGGCGTTCTCCCTGTGCAGTAAGCTGGATACCGCTGCTCCCCGAGGCACGCTCGACAAGACGATATTGCAGATAGTTTTCAAGCTTCCTCAGCTGTTGTGTCACAGCGGGCTGGGTCACCAGCAGTTCTTCTGCTGCGGCAGAAACACTGCGCAGACGCGCTACAACTTCAAAGGCACGTAGCGCCGAAAGAGGATAAAGCTGATCAGAAATCATATATTAGATTTTCTTATATAGATGACAATATTTCGAATTTGATTACCCCAATTTTAAGGCGCCTATTCCACTAAACGCAAGCCACTTCATAAGCTAAGCTAAAACTGGAATACAATGGAACTCTGGATTCCCATCACCATCGCCGCAGCATTGTTTCAGAATGTCCGTACCGCCTTGCAAAAACATCTGCGCGCAAGGCTTGATACTACCGGAGCAACATATGTCCGGTTTCTTTATGCTGCGCCTTTTACATGGCTTTATCTGCTTTTGTTAAGTCACAGCGGTCTGGCAGATATTGGTAATGGTATTGGCGGCGGCATTGGCAGCGATGGTCAGGTTCAGAATGGCTTGATACCTGACGCAAATTTTCGCTTTTTATTCTTTTGCGTTGTTGGTGGCACAGCCCAGATCCTGGCCACGGCGCTCCTGGTTTGGCTCTTTGGCCAAAGAAACTTCGCTGTCGGTACCAGCCTGACAAAGACCGAGGCCGTTCAGGCCGCAATCTTTGGTATTGTAATTTTGGGTGATGCCTTAAGCTTTCAGGCTCTGTCCGGTATTCTTGTCAGCCTTGTCGGCGTCCTCGCCCTGAGCGGGAAAAGTGCCATCAACAATAAAGCTTCCAATAACATTACTCTCGCTGCGTTTTTACAAAACAAAACTGTTCTGCCCGGGGTCGCTGCCGGTGCCCTCTTTGCCCTCTCTTCTGTTGCCTATCGGGCAGCGTCTCTTGCGCTGGGGGGCGAAGGGTTTCTCTTGCAATCAGCCTATACGCTTGTCTGGGTCACGGGTTTCCAGACCTTGTCCATGGGGCTTTATATTCTGGTGCGCAAGCCTGAAATCCTCCGCCGTGTGCTGCAGCACTGGAAAGCGGCAATCTGGGTCGGCCTCACCGGGATGCTTGGCTCGGCAGGCTGGTTTGCCGCCATGACCCTGGAAAATGCCGCGCACGTTCGCACCCTGGGACAGATCGAACTGATCTTTACCCTGATGATCGGTTACCTCTTTTTTCAGGAGCGACTAAGCAGGAGAGAACTTGCCGGGGTCATCCTGGTATCCTGTGGCATTCTCATCCTGCTCTGGCCGTAATACCCAGCGGCGCGACCTAAAGATTGGTCAGATCCCGATCTCGAGATAAAGCGGCTGATGATCAGACCCCTGCGCTTCATCCCCAACCTTCAGTGAGCAAAGTGCGGGTACAAGGTCCTCTGTGACAAAACAATAGTCCAGCCGGTACAGCCTGCCGTCATAAAAACAGGTTCCGCCCGTGTCTTCTGCGCCACCTGTCGCAACCCA
Organism: Kiloniella laminariae; assembly: GCF_027214005.1. Taxonomy (GTDB): domain Bacteria; phylum Pseudomonadota; class Alphaproteobacteria; order Kiloniellales; family Kiloniellaceae; genus Kiloniella; species Kiloniella laminariae_A. The sequence continues at coordinate 7,018 of NZ_JAPWGY010000012.1, read as the reverse complement.
GGCATCAATGAGTCCCCCGGCAGGCAGGCTGCGCCCGACAAAGTGTTCCTTCGAGCCACAGATCCTGTCGTATTCGGTAAAACTCGGGTCCATATTGAAGTCACCCATGACAACTGCCCTGCCCGGCATCGGCATAAACTGGCCATTGCTGTACCAAAGCTCTGTATCCGGTCCGGCAGAAACAACACCTCCCTCATCTGGTGCCTGTTTGACAATCGCGAGTAAACGCTCGATCTGCAACAGACGTTCTTCGACCGAGGCATGGGCCAGATGCAGCGAATAGACACGCAAGGGACCGGAAGCTGTTTCAATTACCGCTTCGATCACACTGCGTTGAAGGCTGATTTGGTTTAACAACCTGATTTTAGGCAGCATATGATGACGGCTTGACAGAACAGGCGTCTTGCTCAGGATCATGTTCCCAAAGGTTGTCCGTCGATTGACCAGCCTGCCTGCCTCATCCCGGTAGGAAGCATCCGCATCCATTGCCGGTCCATAGGTCCAGTAGTGCTCCGGGAACAGAGCCGCCAGCTCCGCAACTTGATCCAGATTGCCCCCCCGTTCCATAAACTGGGTAACTTCCTGCAAGGCAATGACATCAGCATCCCCGATCTCTGTTGCAATCCGGGCAAGATCAACCCTGCCATCTTTGCCCACCCCATACTGAATATTATAGGTCACAAATCGCATAAAAACCGCCTGCTCGTTCTTGTAGTAAAATTGACTGAAGGATGACGTTATCCTGGACAAGACCTACAACAGAATTTGTCAGAAAAATTAACCTTAACCGTCAATCCGATGTCGCTTGAGTGCACGATGCCAAGGCTTGGATTTCGGCACCTTCCCTTGGCGCCCGAATGCCGGGGTTATTAAAGACATTCAAGCCGTCATCCGTTGTTTTTCAATCGGGAAAATCAGGGTAACAACCGTCCCCACATCAGGTGTACTTTCCAGCACAAAGTCAGCCCCGTGCATTTCTGTCAGTCGCTTGGAAAGAGGCAGTCCAAGCCCTGTCCCCTCATGTTTTCGGCTCAGGCTGGAATCCACCTGTCCAAAGGGCGCAAGAGCCTTGGGAATATCATCCTCCGACATACCGATACCATTATCACGGACCACAAGCTCAATGCCTCGCTCGCTCAGGCGTGACATGACGCTCACTGCCCCCCCGGCCGGGGTGAATTTCAGGGCATTGGATATCAGGTTGATAAGCACCTGCTTGATCCTGCGCTCGTCCCCCCTCAACACGGGCAGATCCTCGGCAAGATCCTGAGAAAACTCCAGCCCGGCCTGAACCGCCCGATCGGACAGCATATTGCTACAGCGCTGGACCACCGAATTCAGGTCCAGCAACTCATCGACAAGCTCGATCTTTCCTGCTTCAGCTTTTGACAGATCAAGTATGTCATTAATCAGGTCGAGAAGATGTGTCCCGGACTCATTCACATCGCGGGCATAGTCTTTATAGCGAGGGCTCCCCAAAGGACCGAACATCTCGTTCGCCAATATTTCTGAAAACCCGAGGATGGCGTTGAGGGGGGTGCGCAACTCGTGGCTCATCAAGGCCATAAACTCTGATTTTGTCCTGTTGGCCAGTTCGGCACTTTCCTTGAGAACTGTAAGCTCTTTTTCCACTTCCTTCTGGCTGGAGATGTCGTGCATCACGCAGACAAAATACTGGATCGTACCATCTTCGGCAAAAATAGGACTGAGATCAAACTGGTTCCAGAAGGTCTTTCCATCCCGACGATAATTCAGCATGTCAATACAGACATGATGATAGTCCTGCAGGGCTGATTCCAGTTGCTTGCGAACCTTGGGATCTGTCTCCCGGCCTTGCAGGAACCCCGCGTGCAGCTCTTTTGCTTCTGCCAGATTATACCCTGTCAGGCGGGTAAAGGCCGGATTGATGTAGACGACCGAACAGTTCGCTGTTGTAGCATCAGCAATGAGTACTCCCGCGTCCGTCGAACTGACAGCCGCCGCCAACCTGTGGTTCTCGCTACTCAGGTCAAGCAGTTCCTGTTCCCGAGCCTTGAAATCGCTGATATCAGTATAAACGGTAAAGAGATCGTTTTCTGGTGTTCTGTGGTCAATTACCTTGAGCCAGACATCTTCGGTAAGGCGGAATTCACGGTTTCTTTTCCCGCGTCGCTGCAACAATGTCTCAATATAGCGATCCTGCTGTTCCAAGCTCCGCGGGTCCTGTCCGGTATTTGCATAGGAGACGATTACTTCCTTATAGGTCATCCCCACCCTGATCGCCATGGGACGTCCCGGGAAAAATATTTCCTGGAAGCGACGGTTGAAGGCAACCAGCTTATCTTCCTCGTCATACAGGGTTACGGCTCCGGAAAAGCTTTCAAAAGCTCTGAAAAGCCTGGCATGCGCTGTTGCCATCTTCTGCTGGTCAAGGCGGCGTTCCGTAATATCACTTCCAGCCCCGCGATAGCCGATAAATTCGTCCTCTTCATCAAAAATCGGCACGCCACTTAATCTGATGATTCGAGGAGTCCCCGCAAGATCAGGTACCAGAAGTTCCAGGTCGCGAAAGGCTTGCCTGGTTTCAAGTGTTTTCAACAATCTGCCATCAGCAAGATCCTGCCCCTGAAGATCAATCAGGCTTTTCCCCAACAGGTTCCATTCCTGAAGCTGTGACACAAAAGAAAACCTCAATTCTGGCCCCATTTCCCAGAACCAGTCAGTTGCCGCGCCAGCAATATCCCTGAAACGGCGTTCACTATCTTTCAGGGCCGAAACCGCCCCTTCCCGACGTCTGGCTTCCACCACAATCGAGCGGCCACCAACAAAGAGAACGGTCATCATGATCAGACAGGCAAGGACGGCAAACCCGACAGAGGCAAAGTAACGGTCACGCCAGATCTGGCTTACAAAATCAGAAGGAACCCCGACAACGGCCGTAAGCCCAAAGCGGCTCAGCTCTCTGCCCAGCAGGATGCGCTCCACACCATCAAGGTCAGTCATCACCCGCGGGCGTTCGTTATAAAAATCGCCCGCTTTATACGGGGTCCTTCGGCCAACCAGATCATTGGAAAAATGATCATCCAGCCAGAGGCGCTGATCCGACGTCTGGATTGAGATCAGAGATCCCTTTGGCAGCCCCAGAATCGCCCACCAGTTGAGAAAATCATTTATCTTGAAACTTGAAACAATAAAATCGTTGTTAAACTGCAAACTTTCCATGCCAGGGCGAATAGCCGTAGCAAACCACTGTCCATCGTACTGATAGGGCAAACTGATCATTGCGCGCTCCCGGACAGAAACCCGCAAAATCATTTCATCCAGCTCTTTTTGGGCAGGCAGGGGAATAACAGGCCACCCGGGAAGAACAGCACCGGTCTTACCCAGGATTGTAATATACTGCCATTGGTCAAAAACGTCATCTTTGGGAATGGACAAAGGTGCAAGATGAAGGTTGTTGCTGCTTAACCCGGACCATTCAGCCTGGCCGAGTTTGCTCTCCACCCTTCCCAGAAACAGATCAAGTGGCAATGCCATCTTGTTAAGGGCGGTCTGGACCTGGGTATCAACTTCAGCCGCAACTTCATCATAGGTACTTTTAACCCAGAGACCGATTAACAAAGCAGAAAGTAAAAAGGCGAAAACATTCAGCTGGACAGCACGGTTCCGCAAGTTCCGAACGGAAAGTGTTCTTGCTGTCTCTTTCTTGATATCATCACGGGAAATATCATCATTCTTGATATTCCCTGGTTTCCTAGGCTGTTCCTTGCCTTCAGGTTGACCCGCGCCGCCCTTAAGCACAATATATTTCCCGTTCTTTTTTATATCGCCTGCCTGAAAGACAGGATTGCGAAATACGACATCCCCCCCGGAAAAGACCGGGCAACACGCTCCAAAACCACGATACATTAGCTCTACAGCCCAAGACTTATCAAATGGTTAAAAACTGTCGCATTGCCTTGACGAATTCATGACATATTTAACAATTGTTTGTCACAATTTCGTCAAAGGAAAAGTGAGCGTCGCAAATCGAACATGCACACCTCTTGCTTTGTCGCTATAACATAGGTGATATGTGTCAGCGGGAGGGTGCCCGATTTAGGCCGTGCACAAGAACTGACACTGAACAATTAACTTTGCATGAGAGAATACGACCATGTCTGAAGAAGATGATCTCGATCTGAGCACGCTGGATGACGACGAACTAGTACAGCAGATGCATGATGACCTTTATGATGGTCTGAAGGACGAAATCCTTGAAGGTGTCAACATTCTGCTCGGACGCGGCTGGACACCTTATGATGTCTTGACCAAAGCACTGGTTGAAGGCATGCGTATCGTCGGGGTCGATTTCCGTGATGGTATTCTCTTTGTACCGGAAGTTCTTCTTGCTGCCGGCGCCATGAAAGGCGGCATGGGCATTCTTCGTCCCCTGCTGGCTGAAACTGGCGCACCCAAGCTTGGCAAGATGGTCATCGGAACTGTCAAAGGTGACATTCACGACATCGGTAAAAACCTTGTCGGCATGATGATGGAAGGTGCCGGTTTCGAAGTGATCGATCTGGGGATCAACAACCCGGTCGAAAAATACCTCGAAGCCCTGGAAGAGCACAAACCAGACATTCTCGGCATGTCCGCCCTGCTCACCACAACCATGCCTTACATGAAGGTCGTGATTGATACCCTGAAAGAAAAAGGTATCCGTGACGATTACATCGTACTGGTTGGCGGCGCGCCCCTGAACGAAGCCTTCGGCGAAGCTATCGGCGCAGACCATTACTGTCGTGATGCTGCTGTCGCGGTTGAGATTGCAAAAGAAGCAATCAAACGCCGTCACAACGCGGCCTGATCCTTATATGTAGGGACAGGCCAGGATAAAATACCATGTCCCAGCAAGCCACAGACATAAAAGATAAGGGGGATAAAACTCTCCTTATCGCCTGTGGTGCTGTGGCACGGGAAATTGTTGCCCTGAACCGAATCAATGGCTGGGATCATCTGGAAATCACCTGTCTTCCGGCAATATGGCACAATACTCCCGACAAAATTCCAAACGGTGTCCGGGAAAAAATCCGCGAAAACAAAGATATCTATGGCAACATTATTGTCGTCTATGGTGATTGTGGTACAGGCGGCGAATTGGACCGGGTTCTTGAGGAAGAAGGCATCAAGCGCATTGATGGTGTCCACTGTTATGCATTCTTTACCGGACTCGAATCCTTTGACGAGATGCATGACAATGACATTACCTGCTTTTACCTCACCGACTATCTGACCCGCCACTTTGATACCCTGATCATGGACGGGATGGGCATCAGTAAACACCCCGAACTTTTACCGATGTATTTCGGCAATTATACCAAACTGGTCTATCTGGCACAGACCGAAGATCCAGAGCTGCAGAAAAAAGCCCGCGAAGCTGCGGATAAAATCGGCCTGGAATATCACTACCGTTTCACCGGATATGGTGAGCTCGGCACACTAATGGCCAACGCCAGCCAATAACCCACACAAATGACCTTGGAGTAAAATCACATGGCAAAACTAACCCTGGTTTACTGGCGGGACATCCCTGCCCAGGTCATCGTCAAGGCCGGACGGCAAAATGCCAAGGTCCAGCTTGAAGAACGCTTTGAAAAAGCCATCGATCGGGCCGCAATGAAAGCCAAGCTGCGCGACAGCGACTCCTATCTGGAACACTGGCGCCGGAGCGACCCTACTGACTGCGGCGATGACCTTGAAGCAGAAGCCAAAGCCATGGCAAGCAAGATCGAGCAGGATTATCCTGACAGCCGTCTTGACAGTCTCGTCGCTAACGGTGGATTGGAAGACGCCTGAGCTTAAGTAAGCAAAAAAAATAACGCGGATAGTGACAGAAATAATTGCCGCTTATTAAGGTCGAAGAGATGAGTACAGAATTCAACGCAGAAGTCGTCAAGAAACAGATCATTGATTTCATGACAGGTTTCACAATTGAAACCACCCCCGGTTCAGCCGCAAAAACCCCTGACTATCGGGAACATCTGCGTCCCGGGACCGAAATTGCTGTTACCTTCTTACCCGGTTCCGATTTTGCCGATACTGTTTCGACCTCCAAGCGTCTGAAAGCAGAAGGTTTTGTACCAATGCCGCACTTCGCTGCCCGGTCCATTCCCTCACTTGCCGATTTTGAAAACTATCTCATTACCCTTCAGGGCGAAGTCGGTATTGAACATGCTGTTGCCCTCGGCGGTGCCGTTGACAAGCCGCTGGGGCAATTTGAAAGTTCGATGCAGTTGCTCGAAACCGGGCTGTTTGACAAGCATGGCATCAAATCGATTGGCGTGGCTGGTCACCCGGAAGGAAGTCCTGATATTTCCACTGCCGGACTGAAAGAAGCCCTGAGCTGGAAGAACTCCTTCAAGGAACGTTCAGACGCCTACATCTACATTGCAACCCAGTTTTGCTTTGAAGCCGAGCCAATCATTGCCTGGGACAAGAAAATCCAGTCTGAAGGCAACAAGCTGCCGATTCATATCGGCGTTCCCGGCCTGGCAACCCTGAAAACCCTGCTGAACCACGCCAAAGCCTGTGGTGTTGGGGCCTCCATGCGTGTGCTGACCAAACAGGCCCGCAACATTGCCAAGCTGATGACCGTAAATGCACCTGATAAGCTGGTCATGGACCTTGCCCGTTATCATGCAGAAGATCCAAACTGCGGCATCCAGAAAGTTCACATGTACCCACTGGGCGGGATGAAAAAATCAGCCGCCTGGAGTTATGCTGTTACAGACGGTGACTTCACGCTGGATGCCAAAGGCAAGGGCTTCAAGGTCAACCGCGACATCGGCTAGACAAAATATCTTTTTGTCCGGGCTGTGATCTGTCGCGAATACGCGCCCTTCACAGCCCATCAGTGTCATTGTAATACTTCAGTCCTGATAAGATCAGGCAACTTTTATTATACCTGGGCCTGCCGCAGTTGCCCGCAAAACGGAGACCACACACGATGACCCGCACGATCGTCAGTTCCGCCACGAAAGAGTTTGCAATCGGTTTT
>NZ_JAPWGY010000011.1 GCF_027214005.1 Kiloniella laminariae | reverse complement strand
TGCCTCAACTGGATCAAAAAATACCGCGAACCAGCCCCTGAAGGCGAAGCCGGTGCTGGATCAGCCCGCGGAGAACGGCGCCGTCGTCGCGCCTGACCGTCGGGCATGGCACAATAATGTAGACGGGGCCCGGATCACACTATCACGTGAGAAGGGCCCTTCTTGTTTTCAACAAGCAATAAAAATCTGTAACTTGTATTAGCTACGCGATAGAAAAGCATTACCGGACAAAGAGTAATGCCGGGGAATTCGAGCAAGGAGAGAATAGTGTCCAAAGATGCTCATATTGTATTTACGCCTTCTGGCCGACGGGGTGATTTCCCGGTTGGCACGCCTGTCCTGAGTGCAGCACGGAGCCTCGGCGTTGATATCGACAGTGTTTGCGGTGGTCGTGGAATCTGTGGGCGCTGTCAGATCCAGGTCGGTGAAGGCGATTTCCAAAAACACAAGATCGTCAGTTCCTGTAACAATATGACTGCCTTTTCCAGCGTTGAAGAACGCTATGCCAGCAAAAAAGGCATGAAAGAAGGTCGTCGTCTCTCCTGTCAGGCCCTGATCGAGGGTGACCTGCTGATCGACGTTCCGGCAGAAAGCCAGGTGCACAAGCAGGTTGTTCGCAAACGTGCCGATGTGCGGGAAATCGAAATAGATCCTCCGATCCGACTGCACTATGTCGTGGTGGAAGAACCCGACATGCACAAGCCCTCTGGGGACCTTGAACGCCTGCAGGCCGGACTGGAAGCACAGTGGGGTCTGAAAAATCTTCATTGTGATCTGCGCACCCTGCAGACACTCCAGCCTATTCTCCGCAAAGGCCAGTGGCAGGTCACTGTCGCCGTGGAAAACGAGAAAACCATTATCGCGGTCTGGCCCGGCTTCAAGGAAAAGGCCTACGGGATCGCTGTCGATCTGGGATCGACCACCATTGCCGCTCATCTGTGCGATCTGCAGACAGGGGAAGTAACCGCCTCATCAGGAATTATGAACCCGCAAATTCGCTTTGGTGAAGATCTGATGAGCCGGGTATCCTATGTCATGATGAACCCCGGCGGCGAGAAGGAAATGACCGCCGTGGTCAGGGAGTCACTGGATATTCTGATTGGTGTTGTCGCGGAAGAAGGCAAGATCGAACGCAGCGATATTCTCAGCATGACCTTCGTCGGCAACCCGGTCATGCATCATCTGCTGCTCGGGATCGACCCGGTCGAACTGGGCGGGGCTCCCTTTGCCCTGACGCTGAACTCCTCGATCCATCTCTATGCTTCAGAACTTGACCTGAACATAAGCCGGGATGGCCGGGTCTATATCCTTCCCTGTATTGCCGGACATGTTGGTGCAGATACAGCCGGGGTCATTCTTTCTGAGGGCCCGCATTTCCAGGACGAGATCACCCTGATCTGTGATGTCGGAACCAATGCAGAGATTGTTCTGGGCAACAAGCACCGTTTGCTCGCCTGTTCTTCTCCTACAGGTCCGGCATTTGAAGGAGCCCAGATTTCCAGCGGCCAACGCGCGGCCCCCGGCGCCATCGAGCGTATCCGCATTGACCCTGTTACCCTGGAACCCCGTTATCGGGTCATCGGTTGTGATCTCTGGTCTGATGAAGAAGGTTTTGCTGAACAGACCAAGGACTTTGGTGTCACCGGGATCTGCGGGTCGGGCATCATTGAAGCGATTGGCGAGATGTTCCTTGCCGGAATCATCCAGACAGACGGCATTATCGATGGCAGCCTCGCCGAGAAGTCTCCTCGTGTTCGCTCCGCAGGAAAAACTTTTGACTATGTGATCAGCGAGAGCGAGCCGGTTATTACGGTAACCCAGACCGATGTGCGGGCCATCCAGCTTGCCAAAGCAGCCCTCTATGCCGGTGTCAAACTGCTTATGGAAAAGCTTGGTGTCGAAACCGTTGATCGTATCCAGCTTGCCGGAGCTTTCGGCAGCCATATCGACGTCAAGTACGCCATGGTGATCGGCCTGATCCCCGATTGTGATCTTGCCAGAGTTCAATCCGCGGGCAACGCCGCGGGTACCGGAGCCAGGATTGCCCTGCTCAATAAAAAATCCCGCAAGGAAATCGAGGACGTTGTGCACCGGGTCGAGAAAATCGAGACCGCTGTCGAGCCCAAATTCCAGGAGCATTTCGTCAATGCCATGGGGATGCCACACACGACTGATGAATTTGTCCACCTGGCAGGCGTGGTCACCCTTCCACCAAAGAAAACCGGTAAATCCGGCGGAGATGGCGAAGATGGTGGTGGTCGCAGACGCCGCCGCCGGGCTTCCTGATCCGGAACAGGCAGTCAATTTTATTTCATAACAAAGGGGCAGCCATAACGGCTGCCCCTTTGTTATGTTCAATCCTGCGGGCAGGCCTCTCCGCGTTCAAGTGACTGTAACGGCTGTTTTTTTACTGTAACAAAAGCTAAATTCGCTTTTTCTCTTTGAAAACAATCAAGTTGAAAAATTTTGTTTCTTTAAAACCAGGTTCGAAAAATTCTTTTTATTCAAACCCTTATTTCACATGCTTCTTTTATTGGTGCGATAATACAGCGCCAAACTTTTGATTTTAAAGAAATTAACTTTCTATTAACCAATGAATCACATATAATTGATCCCACAACACAAGAATGTCACAGGCATGACGTCAATAATTTTCTGCCCGATCCCTCAAGGATCATTCCCCTCGAGGATCATTCAAGGCAGAGAGCGGTTGAAGGAGGTTTTAAAAAATGCCGACGACAGAACAGCTGGAATCAAGCCTGGCGCAGGAAAATATCACGCACCAGACCTTCGGGATAAGCAAAAAAGCTTACGACGGGGTTATTGCTTTTCAACTTGAAAAGCATGGTTTTGCAGGGGCGCTTCGTATAATCAAGAAACAGGTTGCCACACTTGAGGCGGTTCGACACTGAGACAAGAAGTAGCTACACCATCTTTTCTGGCTCTCCCTAACGGGATTGAGCAGAAGTTTTCTGCATAACTTCCCCTGACCTTTTTCTGCAGACTTTAAGATTCCGCTGCTCAATCAGACGCGGAGGAAACTTACCCCGATGTCGGCTTTACCATCACTCTGATCTTCCAGAAAACCCGACAATATCAGGCCATGCCCTGCTCTCGGGTAAAAAGAAGTGTGGAATCATCCGAATGATCAGGCTGAAAGCGGTATCCCCCTGATGTGAATTCCTTTAGCCCTTCGGGACGATCGATGCGCTGCTGTATAATAAAGCGGGCCATCATGCCACGGGCACGTTTGGCCGGAAAGCTGATGACCTTGGCGACGCCGTCCATGATTTCCTTGAATACCGGTGTAATCACACGCGCCCCCGCTTTACCAGCTGCCAATTTTTTGGGACGCACCGCTTTGAAATACTCATTCGAAGCAAGATTAACCAGAACATTACCACCCAGGCGCTCCAGCTCCAGGTCCAGCTGCACGGCAATCTGATCGCCCCAGAAATCATAGAGATCTTCGCCAAGCGGATTAGACAACCGTATCCCCATTTCCAGTCGATAGGGCTGCATCAGATCCAGAGGGCGCAACAGCCCATAAAATCCAGACAAAATCCGCAGGTGGTCCTGGGCATAGGCAAGATCATCATTATCAAGACTATCTGCATCAAGACCGACGTATGTATCACCCCGAAAAGTTTCCACAGCAATCTTTGCGTTCTCGGCAGTAAAGGGAAGTTTAAAGTCCCGGAAACGCTGATAATTCAGCTCTGCCAGATTTTCACTGATGCTCATCAACTGCCGAAGATCTGCACGGCTCAGATCACGGGTTACACTCAATAGATCGCGTATCTGGTCATGAAAAACAGGTTGTGTTGTGGAAATGTCCCGTATAGCCGGGCTTTCATCCAGTTTTTTTGCCGGAGAAACAACTGCGAGCATAATAACCTCAATCAATAAAAATCTGACCGACTATACCTAGGTCGGTCTCTCAGGAGAAACAAGTGTAAACAGCCCGGCCAGCTGATCTTTACTGATAACACCCCTTCACAATCCCATGAGGAACCTGCAGGCCGCTCCAACAAGACAGGACACTGTGTTAACCTGAGAAAATCGATACTCAAAACCTGATATCTGTCACGAACACCGGGAGAACCTATTTCATGCAGCGGATCAAACTGACCTTTCCCGGCGCAACCGGGCTTGAGCTGGCCGGGGCACTGGAATTGCCTGACCAGGTACCCTTGGGATACGTACTCTTTGCCCATTGTTTTTCCTGTGGCAAGGATATTCCCGCAGCCAGCAGGATAAGCCGGAGCCTTGCAGAAAAGGGCTTTGCAGTCCTGCGTTTTGATTTCACCGGGCTGGGGGGCAGCAATGGTGACTTTGGCAATACCAGCTTCTCGACCAATGTAGAAGATCTCGTCGCCGCCGCAGCAGCCCTGCGTGAGCGATATAAAGCCCCTGCCCTTCTGATAGGGCACAGTCTCGGAGGCGCGGCAGTACTCGCCGCAGCCCATCAGATTCCTGAAGCAGAAGCCGTGATCACCATTGGCGCTCCCAGCAGCCCGGAACATGTTCTCCATCACCTTGCCGAACAAAAAGACACGATAGAACAGGAAGGCTGTGCCTCCGTAAAACTTGGCAACAGGACCTTTCATATCCGACGAAAGTTCCTTGATGACATTTCAGACCACAATATGAAGGACCATATCCGCAAGCTGAAGAAAGCATTGCTGGTTTTCCATGCACCGCTGGATCAGACGGTCGGCGTTGAAGAAGCCAGAAAGATTTTTGAAACAGCACGACACCCCAAAAGCTTTATCTCGCTTGATCAGGCGGACCACCTGCTGACTGGCCCGGCAGACGCAACCTATGTCGGGCACACCATTGCGGCCTGGGCCGAACGATATATCTCCCTTTCCAGTGAAACTTCCAAACCTAACCGCTCTCAACCAGATACTGTCGGGGCTGGTGAGGTCCTTGTCACGGAACAGGACAAGGCCTTTCTCAGATCCATCAGAACCGACAGCCACAACTGGCTTGCCGATGAGCCCCTGACTATGGGTGGAGGCAATCAGGGGCCCGATCCTTACGAAATGTTATTGGCTGCGTTGGGAGCCTGTACCTCCATGACAATCCGCCTGTACGCCAATCACAAACAATGGCCCCTGAACGACATCAGGGTAACGTTATCCCATACACGTGAACACAGTCAGGACTGCGCAGACTGCGAAAAGGAAGGCCAGAAAATTGACGTTATCGAACGCCGGATAGAACTGACAGGCCCGCTTGACCAGGAACAAAGGGCACGGCTGCTACAGATCGCCGGGCGCTGTCCGGTCCATCGTACACTTGAGAACAAAATCGTGGTCCGCGACCACCTCCTCCCCCTTGCGCCTTCGGCTTAGTTACATTCTGCGCTGGACAAGGAAAGAATATTTATATACGTTTTATATATAAATCATATATGGATTCGCATAATGGGTATTGTCAAAATCTCCAGTGAAGCACACGAACAACTCCGCCTTGCCAGCAAGGCCATGACCCGCTCGATCAACGCCCAGGCGGAACACTGGATGAAAGTGGGACGCCTGTGTGAAACGCACCCACAACTGACCTACCCGGAAATTCTTGCTTTGCTGATGGAAGAAGCACGCGCTTTGGAAGGGCCCGAAAACCAGAACGCCTCCCCAACGCCCCATATCCATAACAGCCAATTATCCAGCTAATTCCCGATATATCATGATCAAGATCAAGACCCCTGCAGAAATTGAAAAGATGCGGGTATCCGGGAAACTTACTGCCCAGGTTCTCGAAGCTGTTGGTTCCCTCATCCGCCCGGGGATATCAACCATGGAAATCAATGATTTCTGCGAAAGCTATATCCGGGATGAACTGAACGCCATCCCCGGCAGCAAAGGACAATACGACTATCCTTATGCCATCAACTGCTCGCTCAATCATGTCATTTGTCACGGGATACCTTCAACGAAAGTGTTTCTCGGTGAAGGTGATATCCTGAATATCGATGTTACCGTCCAGAAAGATGGCTATTACGGCGACAGCAGCAAGATGTTTGCTGTTGGGAAAATAGCCCCTCATGCATCCCGCCTGATCGAAGTCACACGGGACTGCCTCTACCAGGCAATAAAATCGGTCAGGCCGGGTAAAACTCTTGGCGATGTCGGACACGCGATCCAGACTTTGGCAGAACAAAACCGCTACTCTGTCGTGCGGGAATTCTGTGGGCATGGCATTGGCCGGGCAATGCATGAACCACCTGAAGTTGCCCACTTCGGAACCCCAGCTACGGGTACTCCCCTTGTCGAAGGCATGACTTTCACCATAGAGCCGATGATCAATCAGGGACGGTCGGATATCCGTCAACACACGGATGGCTGGACTGTCACCACCCGGGACAGACGCCTTTCAGCCCAGTGTGAACACACAGTTCTGGTAACAGAGAACGGATATGAAATCCTGACACTACGTCAGGAGGAACAAAACCTTATCCAGTACCGGGGTTGAACCGGGTCCTCGGTGGTCTTGTACAGAATTATCTTTTGATCTTTTCCCTTGGCTTCATTAAAATTTTTCCCGATATACATTCAATTTTGAAAGCTTCGGTCAGGATTTCCCTTGTCCAAAAACCTGTATCAGACAGGGCGTATTGGTTTGTTGATACGATTTTACGGGAAATTTTGGACGAATCTACTTATATATACTTCCAGTAGATACTCTAGGGGGACGAAAGAAGTTGACCAACTTTGATACCGCCATTCAAAAAACGCAATCTGAAGTAGAACGCGCCCAGGCAAAAATTAACGAATTTAACAGCCGGATTGAAACGGTGCAGAGCAAGATCAAACAGGGATCTGATATCTCCATCGATATCGAGAATGCCTCGCTTGATGATGTTCATAACCACAGTGAATCCATGAACGCGAACATCGCTGACCTGATCATGGGGCTGGATGATGTTACCGCCGGGTTCTCCAAGGACTTCGACGCCATGCGTCAGAAAACCGCCTGGGAAAGCTTCATCGGTTTCCTGTCTTCGGCCAAAGCTGAGTCCATGCGTGAAGAGCGTATCCGCGCCGCCTCTATTGACGACAAGCTTCAGGATCTGATCGGGAAATCGGATATTATTGTCTCGTTGTTGCAAGGACAGCTCAACACCCTTGAAACCCACAAGAGCCGGGTCGAGACCAATCTGACAGAAACCCTGAACGAGCGCGAAGCCACGGTTCACAGCCTTGAAGATCTCAAGGGGCGTATTCTTGCGCTTGATCCCAAGATCATCGAGCTTGAAGGCAAGATTTCGGTTGAACAGGATGCCGCTGCCCGGACCAAACTCGAAAGTGAACTGGCAGCTCTCAATGGCACCTACAACGAAATGATCCAGCAAGAACAGGTCATGGTGGCAAAGTCACAGACCCTGGAACGTTATATCGAAAAAGGCAAAACCTGGGTCGACAGTCTACAAAACCAGGCTGCGACGCAGATGGTGCTGATTAACAAACTGCAGACCGACACCAAGCAGCGTGTTGTTCTCTATGATGCCCTGACCAAATCCCTGAAAACGGCTCAACAACAGGATGTTGCCCACCGGATCAACGAAATCGGTGTCGCAACGGATCAGGAAGCACAGACAGCCATGGCAGCCATTGGTTCAGCCACGAACCAGCGCATGGCTCAAATGATGGAAAAACACGAAGACCATATGGTTTTTGCCCGTAAGGTACTTGAGGAAAAAGCCAAATCTGACGAGCGTTTTGCCCGCCGTTTTGCCAAGATCGTTGAGAAGCACGACAAAAACCTCTATGGCCAGAACTAAGGTACCAGATTGAACCTGAGAGAGGATCATCACCCTCTGCCCGATGCTGCAGCGACCCGGCGATATTTTGCCAAGTTCGACCGTATCATCGGGCATATGAGGGACGTTGCTGCCGAGGCTTCCGGAAACGGACGCCTCGGGCAGTCCGAGCTGGATATTGTTGAAGGCTATCTGAAATGTCTGTCTTCAACCTTTACAGCACTGTCCTATAAACACCTGATTGCCGCCTTTATTTCCAACGCCCTGCCCCAGGTCCTCGAAATCGACCGCAAGGATTCCGGTTTCCCGGTCTATCGCGAGCTGTTGCAGATGGCCAATGATTTTGTTCAGGCCGGAAAACATCTTATCAGCCTGCCTTCACAGGAACAGCTCAAGGAACAGATGCTCGGTCAGATCCTCGGCGATCTCAAAATCCCCCGGGATCTGCAGTTTGCCCTGTCCCAGCGCATCTATTATGAGCACCTGCAGAACAGGGCCCTGTTCTGGCCCCAGAACGATCCCCAGATCAGCTGGGTTGAAAACCGTGGGGCCCATCGGCGCAGCTACCTGTTGCACTGGGCGATTTTTGACAGCCAGACCAACCTGCCTGTGATCTATATCATGAAGCTGGAAGATTCCGGTGACCTGCCGCTTCAGCGTGACGACAAGCGCTGGCCACGGGTACAAAGTCATCTTTCGGCCCAGTCACCGCTTTCACTCAAACTGGTGACCATTGCGTCCGGGTTCGACCAGGACTTTGATG
The DNA here is from genome assembly GCF_027214005.1 of Kiloniella laminariae. Classification (GTDB taxonomy): domain Bacteria; phylum Pseudomonadota; class Alphaproteobacteria; order Kiloniellales; family Kiloniellaceae; genus Kiloniella; species Kiloniella laminariae_A. The sequence continues at coordinate 67,877 of NZ_JAPWGY010000011.1, read as the reverse complement.
ATCTCCATCCAAAATTTCTGCGCCGGATCATCGTGGGCCCGATGTATTCCGATACCTTTACCGAACAGACCGGGCCGCTTCAGCAGGTCCTCGCCGAAGCTGCCGGAGAACCCGGACTGGACTGGGCCCTGGCCTGGACAATCGAGTCCCTGATTTCAAGCCGGTCCGAGCGAAAATCTGTCGGCATTTTCGAAAAGGTGGACCGCGAGATCTTTGAACTGGATCACTATGGTCGCAGCGAGGCCGAAACCGGAGCGACAGAAACCCAGCGCTCGCTGATCCTGCCGCAGCGGCCCTACCAGATCCTGCAAGACAGAAATCCCGTCGGCCTGAGGACAGTCCGGAAATATGTGGTTGGCTCTGACGGGAAAGTCATGAGCAGCCTGTAAGACAGAAATTTAACAGCGCCCGATAACACAACACTGGTAAACGAGACCTTTTGATGAGCACATCGCAAAACCTGATGGAAATCCGTGAAGAACAGATCCGCAGCCACTACACCAGCGCCGAAGGCCTGCTCGATGGTTTTGATCATACGCCCCGCATTGCCAAACCCCGGAACGGTGTTACCCCTGCGACGGCACAGGAACGTTCACCGGGTATCGGTATCCGTCGCGGTTTTCGTTCTTCAACACCTGGCCTTGCCACGCGCTCGACAGCCCGCCCGGAAGGTGTCCACCTGATTGAACGCATTCAGGCAGCAGATGACAATGACCCCCTGACCAGTCCGGCACAGGCCACCCTGATGCAAGGGCTGAGACGCGCTCTGGCAACGGCTCATGCTGTTTCTGATCTCTATGGCGAACAGACAGTTCTTGCCAATCTCAAGCGTGACAACCTCGAAGGCAAACTTGATACCTCTCGCAAGGTCGAGTTTTCCGAGCTGCTCGCCGGAGCCTCGCTGATCTCGCTACAGGTTTTTGCCAGCATGACCGCGTACCTTTTGGCCAGCCACGTTGCCGAAGCTGGGGAAGGTGATCTGGACATTGGCGAGGTCGAGGAAATTCTGACTGATAATCCTCAACTGGCCCTTCATGGCGCCCTTTGGGAACTGGACCAGACACTTGCGCTCTTTGCCAGTGACGACCAGAAGGTGATCCGGGTCGTCTCGACATTCTGTGAAAAACTGATGGAAAAGGTTGCCCTGCGCGCCCAGAACGCCCCAAGACTTGATAGCTTCAAGGCCGTGAGTTACCGGGTCGAGGCCGATGACTTCCAGATCGACGGTTTCTCTCCTGCCAGTCGAAGCCGCAGCACGCCGCTGATCATGACCTTCAAAAAACCGCACGAGGTCGTTGGCAACCACATCGCCAAATATCAGGCCATGAAGCTGGCCAAGATGCTGATGGCCTATGACTTTGATCGCAAGCTGAACCCCTTTGCCGAACTCGGCGGTTTTATCTTTACCTTTATGGGCGACGGGAAACCCGGAACAGGAAAAACCACCTTGATCCAGATGATGGCCGGGTTACTGAACGACTACTGCCAAGTCGCAGGTTATCCCTTCCGCTATGCCAACCTCTCGACCGAATCTATCGACAGCTATCAGGGAAAATCTGCCCAGAATGCCAAGGCTTTCATCACATCCGTGCTTGATCCTCAGGTGATCGGCTTTGGTACGATTGATGACATTGACCAGATTGCCGGAAAACGCGGTGATCGCCAGTCCTCGGCAGGTCAACAGGAGATCACCGCCGTGCTGATGGAAAGTTTCGCCGGGGCCAATACCGTGGTCCGGGGCAACTGTACCTTTGGCATGTTCTCGAACTACCCCGAACAGGTAGATGACGCCTTGCGCCAACGTGCTGGCGCGCGTTTCCTCGTTGATGGTCCCCAGACACAGGACGACTATATCGATATTCTGCACCTGCTGCTGGGCAAGCGCCACGAGATCCCGTTGGGAGAGCACGAGCTCTATGCCGCACAGGAAATCAAGAAAGCCGTCGCCGCCTCTTATGACGGCCATTCTCGCCCGCACGAAGACGGTCTTGTCAGGGTTTTCGACGAGGTCCAGAGCCGAATTGGCGCACTGGACACCATTGCCAAGCTCGGTTCCTACCTCAACGCGATCAAGGAAGCCGATGAACGCTTCACTGGACGTGCGATCAAGAACATTACCGACGCCGTCAAGGTCCGGGCCATGGATTTTGAATTGCCGGATGAATGGATGGAAAACCCCGATCTGTTCCTTACCAAGGATTACGACAGTAAAAAGAACATGATCAGTGAATTGAGCAAACCGATCACCGTCGATATGGTTGTTCAGGAAATCAACCGTTACGCCGACAGTGAATTCCGCTATGCCGGAAAGTCTGACGAAGCGGCCATTGAAGCCCAGGTCAGGGATATGAACCGCCAGACCGAGGCACGGCGACGTTTTGCCAGCAGTCTTCAAAGCTCCCCAACTGCCAGCGAACAGGAATAACCGGATGTTACGTCTTGTCGAACGCGGTCTGATGTTTGGCAACCTTTTCGAGGTTTCCACCCCCATCATGGTCGAGCGCTATAATCAGGCGCTCGAGCGCCTGTCGGGCAAGCGTACCGCATTGACGAGCTTTCATATTGACGTGTCTGGTTACGCGCCAGAGATAGCAGACGAACTTGAGGATGAACTGTACCTCAACCCCCACGGCTGTAATCGCCAGTTTATTCTGTTATCGACCGAGCAGAAACGTTCTCCGCTGATCAACATGAACTTCTCGACCTCCCGCTCGATCCTCAAGCGGTTCATTATCGATAACGAAGCAGCCCTTTTTGTCCTGACCTCTCGCGATGCGGTCTTTGGCGAGCTGATGAATTCGGTCTATCGCATTACTGAACCGCGTCACCTTTTTGATATCCGCAAGATCCGTATTGATGCCGATACAAATGACCATCGTCTGATCCGGGCTGAAGAACTCTCCAAACTCGTTGAACGGTTTCGTAAGGAACCCGATAGCTGGTGGGATGACCTGCTCTGCGCAGAGATGATCGAGCTGGCAAAAAAGACCGGGGACATCACGCGCTTCCCGGTAAAGCTGGAAAAAACGAATTACGAACAGAACAACTTTCATACGACGCATTTTGGCGGCATTTATATCTTTCGGGATATCAAACGACCGGCAGCAATTTGTTGTCAGGAAGAGAGCACCAAACTGGAATTTCCCATTGATTCGGTGCTGGCACTTGCTGATCGAAAAGCTGTTGCAACCTTTTTCAAGGAAAATGATCTGGTTGAACCGCTGATTGATGCCAGTGATCTTGATGCCGTTGATATTCTGCAGCAACGGCTGGATTTTATCCTGATTGATCAACTCTCCGCCGAAGGGCAGCCGATAGGAAAGCTGTCCCGGCGCGAACTGCGTTCTGTCGCCTTGCGCCAGTTAAAAGAACTGCCTGAGGAATTCAACGGCCTGAATGATCTCTTGAGATGGAAAGAGCAAGGCGGACGCAAACCGGACATCACCCCGGATCATCCCGCCTATTTCTATACCCTACGCGCGCGTTTTCATCCCGATCGTGATCTGGTTAACATGCTGCTGGCGGAGTACATGCCGCACGACATTCTCCAGCTCTTCATCTGCCATAAACGTGCTTTCTACAGCGCCTATAGCGGCTGGAACGATGCCAAACGCAACTATTCTGCCGATTTTCTGGCTCAGGAATACATTACGGACAAGTCAGGCACCCGGCGAGAGCTTTTTGGCAGGGATCGCCCCGCAGATCCCCTTGCCCGCCACGAAGAGAAACAAAAAGCCCAACCCTGGGCGAGAGCCGACTATACCGAAAAAGTCGATGAAATCGTCAGGAACGCCGTCAGTAAAGAAGACAAAAAGAAAACCTATGAGAAACCGCGGAAAAAACCGACAAAAGGTCCATGGGGGGGAACACTGTAATGCTGCTCTGGTTGTTCAGGCTCATCATTATCTTTGCCATACTCACAGTGATCTATATCGCCTTGTCCCGTTATTACCGCTGGGACAAGAAAAAAGAACTGGAAAGCCAGTTCAAGGCTGCGGCAAGGGATGAAAGTGAGAAAGAAAAATTTATTGCCGAAGGTATGGTCGGGTATGACCGTTCTCTGAAAAAACGCCTTTTGCTTGGCGTTTTTGCCCTGCCTCTGTTCATTATTTTCGGCCTTCTCTTTATTGCGAATTTTATGTGAGTCCTCCATGCAGATTATAAAATGGCTTTTCTCTTCTCTTCTGGTCGTCCTTATCGGTGGATTTCTGCATTATAACCTGCCAGGCAAGGATCTGGTGCGCGTCGTGGGCAGCGATGTCAAACGCGTCGACACCTCGACCTTCTGGGATTCCGAAGTTCCGAAGAACGAAACCAAGAGCACAAGAGATGTCCGTTTTATCAACACCGTCTGGCCCGATGGTGTCCCCCGCGTTTTCCGCAACGAAGACACCGACTGGTCCTGGCCGCCCTATCTGAAATTTGATTCCGGTAACCTGCAGGCCGAGGCCCAGTCGCTTATTTCCACAGAAGCTGCCCCGGTCTGGGTCGTGGTTACCCACTATGGCTGGCGCATCCCGATCCTGACGCTCTTTCCCAATGCTGTTGATATCAGGCGCGCAACCGGGCCGGATGAACTGCTCATTCCCTGGTTCAACATCTTCTTTTTTGTCTCGCTCGGGATTGTTTTTTTCCTGGTCGGGCGCTTTCTGCTTCGCCTGAAACGCCGCCACCTCGATCCGACACTGGATGATGTGGCCGAGGCATTCGACGACCTTTCAGAGACTGCAGAGGCGGCAAGTCAACGCACCCGTGAAACCGGGTCAAAGTTCTCCCGCTGGCTCGACACATGGAAACCCAAGGACAAACGGCAGAAGTAATCAGCTCCCCAATGTCTTCCCCATACTTACCCGTGCCTCGATACCATATCCCAGGCTTTCATAGAGTTCGATAGCAGCATCGTTGCCTTTTCGTACCTGCAGATTGACCTTTAGACATCCAATCTTGTGCAAAGTGCGCTCGGCTTCGGCGACCAGAGAGCTGGCAATACCTTTACGCCTGTGGCTCGGGGCAACGACCACGGCGTAGATCCAGCCACGGTGCCCATCATATCCTGCCATGGTCGTGCCAATGATCTGGTCATTTTCCTCGGCAACAAACAACAGATCTGGCTGAAAAGCCTGCTTACGAAGCAAAACACTTTCTGGCTCATTCCAGGATGAAGGGTTCGGTTCATCTGCTCGCCAGAGGGCGATAACCCCTTCCGCATCTCTATCCTGATAGGTCCTGATCTTCATCTGCTTTCTTCCTCATGACGTTTGGCTGGGCATTATTGCTGTACCGTCCCTCTCCTGTACAGCCACAGTCTTCGTAATCTATTCTGGGTAATCTATGTTGGGTAACCTATGCAAGCGTCGCGGATTTAATCAAAGGCGGCGGTTTCCTGCTTGCCCTTGTTAACGGGAATGGTCTAGGCTTGTCCTGTTTTTCGCAATAAGAGCTCTTGTGCTTGTGTTGGGAGAAACATGTGCATTTAGGCGCTTGTTCTCAGGGCAGGGTGAAATTCCCGACCGGCGGTAACTTGCATAGATCCTGATGATTTCAGGAAGACGCAAGAAGCCCGCGAGCGCCCTTGGGTATTCAGAGTTCTTTTGGAATTTTGAAAAACCAAGGGGTCAGCAGATCCGGTGAAAAACCGGAGCCGACGGTAACAGTCCGGATGGGAGAGGATAGGCGGAACGTCCAGGTGGAAACATCTGTGCCGTTCTGGCGCGTGCGTGGCAAAAACGGCTGGAGCGATCCTGCTGGTGAACCACGACCTTTCTGAACACGCCCTGATTCTGGTTTACGCCGCTTTTGTTAGGAGTGACAACCATGAATCAGATCGCAAATGATCATACCCAGACCCACCAGTCTTTGCTGGCCCAGTTCGGCACAGCCTATGACCGTGTGGAAAAAGCTCTCTCGGCCCTTCGGGCCGGACAGGGCGTTCTTGTCGTCGACGACGAAAGCCGGGAAAACGAAGGTGACCTTATCTTCCCGGCAGAAACACTCACCAATGAACAGATGGCCATGCTGATCCGTGAATGCAGTGGCATTGTCTGTCTTTGCATGACAGATGAAAAGCTGCGCGCGCTGGATCTGCCACAGATGGTCAGTGACAACAACTCCTCCATGGGCACCGGTTTTACTGTCACCATCGAAGCCAAGGTTGGGGTGACCACAGGGGTATCAGCTGCTGACCGGGTGACCACAGTCAAAACAGCCATTGCCGATGACTGCAAACCCGACGACCTGGCCCGTCCCGGCCACGTCTTCCCTTTACGAGCCATGCCGGGCGGCGTCCTCGCCCGCGAAGGCCACACCGAAGCCACCTGTGATCTGTCACGCATGGCTGGCTGGAAGCCTGCCGGGGTGCTTTGCGAAGTAACCAACCCCGACGGCACCATGGCCCGCCTGCCCGAGATTATTGCCTTTGGCAAGCTGCACGGTTTTCCTGTTGTATCGATTGAAGACATCATTCTCTATCGCAGACGAGAAGAGTCCCTGGCAGAAAATGACCGGGTTTCAACTGCACAGGCCATCGCCGTTTAACATCACAGTTCTCGGTTGATTATACCAAGACAAAGGCTCCTTAACCGGGGCCTTTGTTTTTTCAATCACAAAGCAAGATTCAGATATTTCCCTTCACCCCGCCCCGGCATCCTCCTCTTGCCATCCAACAGGATTAAGACAGAGGAAATATCTATGGCTATTCAAGAGAAAAGCGCCACCATCAGGTTTGTTGCCATGCCAAGTGACAAAGCACGGGCTTATCAATCGGGAACGGCTGATGAAAACGGACAAGAACCGGAAGTTCACATTTCTGATGGTGAAGGCAACCCCTGTCGCCACTGCCTGAAATATGTGGCCAAGGACGAGCAGGTTTTACTTCTGTCCTACCGCCCCTTTCATCGCAAACGACCCTTTGCCGAGACAGGGCCGATATTCCTTCATGCCAATAGCTGTGAACGGGCGATAGAAAGCGATGTTGTACCTGAAGTGCTTGAAGGGCGGGATAGCATTCTTATTCGCGGATATGATGTTGATGAACGGATCATCTATGGCACCGGAGAAATCGTCTCCAGCCAAGCACTCAAAGCACAATGTTTGAAGTTGTTCGAGCAACCAGATGTGGCTTATATCCACGTCCGCTCTGCTACAAACAACTGCTATTCCTGCCGGATCGAACGCGGGTAACTCTCAAAGAGCATGCCGTATAAAAAAAACAGCCGGGTTTTATCAAGCCCGGCTGTTCTCCTTCAACTTAAATCTGGATTATCGGTTAAAGACAAGTCCTCCAAGGAACTCCTTGGCATCAGCAGCGGAGTAAAGTTCACGCTTGACACGATCACAAGTATATCCTTCCAGCAAATCGCTTGCCCCGGGAACATCATAGGTCTTCGTTCCTTGTTTGGCGTCCCGGGCAAACCAGAAACAGGTACCAGCTCCGAGTGGAGAAGTGAAACTGTAACAAGAAAACCCAGAACATTGAACTTCGGAAATTTTATCAAGGTTAACGGTATTCAGAAATCCCCATAGATGGATATCTTCTTTGCTAGCGGTCGGATCTGTTGTCCAATATTGGTAGGACTTAATCGGCTGATAATATAACTCTGCACTTTTGTTTGAGGAATCCCATTCCCAATGACTACTGTAATAATATCCTGTACGACTATTGGTCATACGGCGCTCACAACCAGAATCACCTAGTTTTGACATTACATCTGGACTTAGATTAACCGGACATTCACCGATTGAAAGTTCTAACCCTTTTTTCCTGTCAGCTTCCGAGGTGGTCTGGCAGCCGGCAAGAGCCGCGGCAATCAGAATAAATAACCCGAATTTTTTATACATATACATAACCCCCATCACACATTATTGCCGATAACAAGCTCACGCTATCGGCCTGCTGCCTGATCTTGATAGTGTTCCTTGATATTTGGGTCCCCATTCCTGCAGGGCACCACTCCGGAACAGCTAAAAAGACAAAGCCTGTTTTGTTTTATTTGAGGAGGCAGTGAACAATAAATTGATAGAACAAACAAAAGAAAAAACCACCATGGCGTGATTTTTTTTATCCTTTATTACTCTGTATCGGGAATCATCAATCAGAAAGACCAAAGCTGAACAAGACCCAGGATAATATCAGGGATGCCAGGAAATCTGCCCAGTCGTCCAGATGCAGCCGGGCGCTACTGAACCAGAACCCAACCGCCTTCAGTTTGTTTCGGCAGCATCGCATCCAGATCCGGATCCAGCGGCAACTTGAAATCTGTCGCTGACAGAATTCGTCCATCGCCGGCCCGCAAGAGCTTAAGGTTGACATAGACCGTATCCACACCAACGGAATAGGTTCCGGTCAGAACCGCCTGGGCATCCTGACGCCCTGCAAGAAAAGCCAGATCGCGCGAAAGCATAAGCTCCCCTTGGGCAGGGCGAACAGCAAGGGAATCCCGCATTTTCACTTCTGATACCGCGTATCCCAGCTGGGCAATCCGCCCGGAAAGCTGTTCTCCGACGGTCCGGCCAAAAGTCGAGCTGGTCTCAAGCGCATCAATATTCACAATCGAAGCGACAAGAACCGAAGCATTCCGGTCAAGCGGCTGATTTGAACTGTAAACGAGGGTATCTGCCGCATTATAGACTTCAGGCAACAGTTTTTCTCTGCTGGTGATCGTATGTTCAGGCTTGGGTTCGCTATAGACATTAAAATATTCGGGAGCACAGGCAGAAACGCCCAGTAACAGTAATGCGGATACAGCAAATTTATACATTACGGATCTTCCTTCTCCCCGCGATACAGGTGTCTTCTGATGGTTACCCTGCATTCTGGAATTCTGTTGTCTCATCTAACCCGGGGCTTTTACCCGGTAACTATTGCGTCACAATCGCGATTGGCCGGACTTCAAGCGGTTGGTCAGCCGTGGTACCCGTGCTGCGGATTGGCCGATCAGCGGGCGTGCTTGTCATATAGAGCGAAAGCTCTTCCGGCCTGATATAGAGAACTTCGGATTTCTGGTGCAACAATTCATCCCCATGAACCACTGCAGTGGTCAGGACCATCTCCGCATTGGTCACAGCCCCATTACTGACCAGTTCCTGAAGCAAAGCCGCGGCCCCGATCCCTGCGCCAAGGGTAGAAAGCCTGCCCCAGTTACCATATTCAGTAATGCCGATGGCTGTTGCGATCCCGAATATGGAATAGGGGGACGCAGGCAAACGCATCCCTTCGTCATCGTAGAAAAAGCTCTGAACCTGATAATTAACGATAATCGCCCCTTTGGGAGAAGTCACCACAGGCACACCCTGTTCCAGCAATCTGGTTTCCAGTATCCGTTTAAATGCCCGGCTAAAGGGCATATCTACCGGCCCGGGCTGAATGTAGAAGGGTCTGGAAGAGACATACCCCGGAACAGAAACACCACCTGTATCACTGGTAACTTCATCTGGATCATCTAGAGATGCCACCTGGAAGTCAGGGACAGCAGCAAGGTCGGATGCAATCCGGTCAGCTGCCCGTTCCCCAAGCAGGTTCCAGTCGTTCCAGGTCAGAACCTTATACTGGCTATGCTCCGTTCCTGTGGCCTGATCGCGCGCGACCCAGGGCTTTGCACAGGCTGACAGGGCAAGACTGGCAAGGGCCAACATGATCACAGCAGGCTTCAACATAAAGCTCTCCACTTAACAAATTCAGCACACAAGAAGACTATTTCAATCATCCGGTTACTGCTTCTGTTTATCGGAAAACTCTTTCTTTAGCGTTAATAAACCCTAAATATTAGCTCAAATAGTCTGCTATAGCTGATGGACCTTCAGTTGACGCCCCCTTCGGGAACCCACCCGGTCTGCCACTGTTCAAGCGGGGCCACAGTTGCCTTTTCCCCGTTTTTAAAAAATGAACTGTCGACTGACCATTTTGATCCTTTTTCGCGGCCCTGTGGATCAACCTGTTCGATCACCGCTGTTGCATGCAAAATGTTCCCCGACACCCAGCTCCGCAAAACCGGTCTGCGCAGCTCATGATGTTGTAACAGACCATCACGTTGTAACAGACCGATAAAGTTGCTGGCATTCACTGCTTCATCAATGCAATCGAGCTGCCTGTTGCCAACACCATCCATAAAGGTTCCTGCCCTGTCGCCGGAAGTCCCGTTTTGCTTGCCAGCATAGTCTTCCAGTTTTCCGACAGCTGTCGCAAGAGCAAAACGTTCAGCCTCGGGGTCCAGATCCTTGTCCTTGAACATCGCCTGAATTTCGCCCCACTGGCTCTCATCCAGGTGAATCTCTCCCTTGAAAGTACAGCCATGCCCATAACAATATCCTATCTGCCCCGGCGTATAGCTGCTCGAGAGATGAGACAGAGCTTTCTCTGATGGTTTCGTTACGCTGCAGGCTGCCAGAAGCGGCAAGCTGACCAAAGCAAGAACAAGCAGATTTTTTGGCAAGGCAAACTCCAACAGACAGGCTATCACAGTCTTTGATCTGCCTTTGTTGAAAGCAGAACATCAGACACACTTGATGTCCCTTAATACCGGATCAGAAAAAGAAAATACCAGCTGGTAATGCCACCGGAAATTCTTTTTTGCAACCTTGGCTGAAAGCCTTTCATCAAGCTTTTACAAGAAACCCGGCTCCAGAAACTGGTCTGGTTCAGCACGATTACCCCCTGTTTTTTGCTTAAAATCTGGACAGTTCTCTTTAGATAAGCTAGGAGCAACCTCATCTATTCAATTGCCTGCTGCCGCGCGAGGAAAAGACCATGAGCCCACTACAGATCCCTGCAGAAATTCCGGTACACGCTGACAATCGTGACCTGATGAATGCCCTGCTCATGATCGCCCAGCGCGCGGGTGAAATCGTTATGGAAGTCTACAATCGCCAGGGCGAGATCGAAGTTCAGACAAAGGATGATGCTTCCCCGGTCACAGAAGCAGATCAGGCCGCAGAAGCTTTTATCCTCGGTGCACTGAACACCGTTACCCCGGATATTCCGGTGGTTTCTGAAGAAGCCGCCTCCAAAGGCGAAATCCCTTCAATTGATGACGGGCTTTTCTGGCTGGTTGACCCGCTGGATGGCACCAAGGAATTTATCAACCGTAACGGCGAATTCACGGTCAACATCGGCCTGATCGAAAACGGTGTGCCTGTTGCAGGTGTCGTGCATGCTCCGGCCAAAGGACAGACCTGGGTTTCCGCCGATCTTTGTGTGTTCTTCGAAGAAGGCTACGAACCTATCGTGGCACAGGTGCGGTCTATCCCCGAAGAAGGTGCAACTGTTGTTGCCAGCCGCCGTCACGGTGATAACGATGATCTCGCCGCCTTCCTTGAAAGCCGCAAAGTTTACGAGCAGATTTCTGCCGGCTCCTCGCTCAAGATCTGCCTGATCGCTACAGGACGCGCCGATCTTTACCCCCGTTTTGGCCCGACAATGGAATGGGATACTGCCGCAGCTCACGCGGTCCTGCTCGCAGCAGGTGGACATCTCAGTGATGCCGATGGCGATCCACTGACCTATGGCAAACATAATTTCCGCAATCCGTATTTTGTCGCAGAAGGCGAACATCTGGATGCGGGTTTTGACCTGTTTGAAGATGACGCCGATGAAGAACAGGACGAAGCCTGAGCTGCAGCGCCTATCCTTAGCTAAACGACCGGGGCCTTACCATGACAGCTACTCGCTCAGGAACGTATGACAACATCATCACCGCAGACACTGCCGGATTTGATCTTGCCTGCGACCTGCTCCGCGCTGGTGGTCTGGTCGCCTTTCCTACAGAAACCGTCTATGGCCTTGGGGCAGATGCCACCAACGGCAAGGCTTGCGCAGGGATTTACGAAGCCAAAGGCCGGCCCAGCTTCAATCCGCTGATTGTTCATTTCTCTGACAAAGCTGCAGCAGCCAAACGTGTTATTTTCACCAGTCAGGCCGAGAAGCTGGCCCAGACCTTCTGGCCCGGCCCGCTGACACTGGTTTTACCCCGCCAGGAAAATTGCGACATCGCCCCGATTTGTTCGGCCGGACTTGACAGCCTGGCCGTTCGGGTTCCCGGACATCCACTGGCGCATCAGCTGCTCGAACAGATTGGCCTGCCCCTTGCCGCCCCCAGCGCCAATGCATCAGGCAAGATCAGCCCAACCACTGCGGAACATGTTGCCAGTTCTCTGGGCAACAGGGTCAGCTGTATTATCAAGGGCCCTGCCTGTACGGTCGGGCTGGAATCAACTGTGATCGACCTGACAGGTTCAGCCCCGGTTTTGCTGCGCCCCGGCACCCTGACCAGAGAAGACATCGAAGCGGTTGTCGGCCCAATTCTGCTCGGGCAGTCCCTGATGGAGTGCAAAGCCGAGGAACTTTCAGGGACAGAGATAACCACAACTGGCCTCAAATCACCCGGGCTGTTGAAAAGCCACTATGCACCGCGCCTGCCGCTCCGGCTAAACGCCCGTCATGTTCTGGCTGATGAAGCTCTGCTTTCCTTTGGCTCCATCGTGCTGGCCGGGGCCGCCGTGACCCTGAACCTCAGCCCGGCAGAAGACCTGCGCGAAGCTGCCGCGAACCTCTTTGCTGCCCTGCACGAACTGGACAGCAGGACGGATATTGCCGGAATTGCCGTTGTTCCGCTCCCCGAACATGGCCTCGGACTGGCCATCAACGACAGGCTGAAACGCGCTGCAGCGCCACGCTGATCCAACAAGTTTCAGATTGCCCTGACTGTATCATCAAGGTACCGGATCAACTGTTTACGCCTGATGAAAAAGGCCAACCAGAGAACCAGACTGACAGCGACGGCAATCAACATCGGAGTAACCAGCCCCCGTGTAACAGCAAAGGTTCCGAGCAAATAGGTCCCAATTCCCCCAGTCAATTCGGTCAACATGAAAACACTGCCCATTGTCCTGCCCCGCATTTCCTCAGCAACGGACAATTGGATAAGCGAAATTGTTCCTGTCCGGTGAAATTCGCCCGTTATCCCCAGAACAACCGCGCCTGCAACGGCCAAATACACATTTCCTGCCAAGAATAATCCAGCAATACAACAGATATAAACCAGAAGCGACCAGAGGATTTTATTGGTTCCTACTGCTTTCACCCCCTGATAAGCAAGCCAAAGGGCTGAAAGTGTAGCCCCCACCCCGAGAGAAGACAGGATTAGGGAAACACCTTCTACCCCCATTCCAAGAATCTGTTCGGCATAGGCCGGGTTCAGGAAGTAAAAACTTGATCCTAGAACATCCCCTACCAGTAACAGTGCCAGCAATCCGAAAATACCGCGATGCTGACGAAGATAATCAGCCCCTATGGCAATATCTTTCAAGACACTATTCTGGCTCCTCTCCGGCTTGACATACTCTTCAGGTGTTTTCAGCAGCATTGCCGAGCCTAAAAACACAACATAGCCCAGCGCATTGACAGCAAAAGCCAAAGAAACACCATAGACACTGATAATCCAGCCTGCGAGGACTGGTCCTGCAAAAACGGCAAACTGGCTATAGGAGGAATTAACGGCAATTGCTGAAGAAAGTAGAGACTTATCAACAAACCGTGGAAGCATACCATACATGGACGGAACACTCAGGCTGATAATAATACCGTGAATGAAGACCATCAGCGCCAACACCCAAATTGTCAGATCGCCATTCAGGGCAAGGAAGGCGAGAACCAAGGCATGCACAAGAGCCAATACATAGGCGATCATTAAAATCCGGTAACGGTCATAACGATCTGCAAGCACACCACCAAAGGGCGTAAGGACGACATTCGGCACAATGTCAAGCAAGGCCATGGTCGCCAACCAGCTGGTTGAGCCCGTCAATTCCCAGGTGAACCACGACACAGCAATAATCTGGACAAAGAAACTGATCCAGGATGCAATCGAACCAACCGAGAAAATTCGAAAGTTGCGATCAGCAAAGGCTTTCCCTATCCCCCCTAACAGGGCTTGTTCTGCCATGATCCCTTCCTTGTATTCAAATCAAACAAAATCAGATAACAGGTTCATTTGTATTAATGACTTCTTCAGTTTTTCGGGGTCGATGAAGTGAACTGTTTCAAAGCCCAGATCTTTCGCCATCAGAATGTTATCTGCCCGGTCATCAATAAAGACACAATTCTCAGCTGTCAGTGAAAAATCCGTCAGCAAGCGTCGATAGATCGCCGGATCAGGTTTGGCAAGTTTCACTTCGCCGGATACCGTGATCCCGCGGAAGTGTTGCAGAAAGGGAAAACGTTCCTGGGCAAAAGGGAAGGTTTCCGCTGACCAGTTGGTCAGGGCATAAAGCGGCACTTCAGCGCTATGAAGTTGTTCCAGAATCTCCACAGTGCCCTCAATCTGTTCGCCCAGCGTTTCAGGCCAGCGGGTCAGCAACGCCTCAAGAGGGGTATGATACTGTGGAAATTTATGTTGCAGTTCGCCAATAACATCCGCAAAGGCTTCCCCGGCGTCCAGTCTGTGATTGGCTTCAAAGGTAAAGACAGAGCCGAGGAACCGCTCCATTTCATCCGCATCATCAAATATCGTGCCATAGAGATATCGCAGATTCCAGTCTACCAGAACACCGCCGAGATCAAATACGACTGCTTTTGCCATTATAAAACTCTTTCCCTATGATCCAGCTGATGTAAAGCTTCGTATCTGATAGTGTAATCCGGCTGGTATTAAAACCGGGTCATGGAAAATATTACATCAATATCAACCATGGCATTTAAAGATGATTTAATTTTCAACAGATTATCCCATAGAGCAATATATTTTTCATGACAATGCCCGGCCCCGTTATTCACTGGTTTCGTCGCGATCTTCGGCTTGCAGACAACCCCGCCCTCACCGCCGCAGGCCAAAATGGTGCTCCGGTCATCCTGCTCTATGTTCACGATGACATATCAGCCGTTGACTGGACCGCTGGAGCCGCTTCGAACTGGTTTCTTCATCACAGCCTGGAAAACCTGAACCGGGATCTTCTGCCCTATGGCAACCGGATTGTTTTTCGCAAGGGATCTGCTGTCAATGTTATTCGCGATCTGGCGGTGGAAACGAAAGCCAGTACTGTATTTTTCACCCGATGCTATGAACCCTGGGCCGCAGAAGAAGAAAAAATTCTGGCGCACGAACTCAAGGCATCCGGGATTGCCGCCCGACGTTTTGGTGGAAATCTACTCTTCGAACCGGAAAGTCTGAAAACCGGGTCGCAGCAGCCCTTCAAGGTCTACACCCCTTTTTACAAGGCCGGTTTGAAGCAGCTCCAGACTGAAGGCATCAGACCCCGCCCCGAGAAACTTCCGGCTCCTGCAAACCTTCCCTCAAGTGATGACCTCCGCAGCTGGAACCTTTGTCCGACAAAACCGGACTGGAGCACCGGACTGGCAGAGAACTGGCAACCGGGAGAACAGGGCGCAGACGCCGCGCTTGAGAATTTCATCGAGGAGCATCTAAACCGCTATTCCTCTGATCGGGATCGGCCCGGCATCAAAGGAACATCGCGCCTGTCACCACATCTGCATTTTGGGGAGATCACTCCCCGCTCCTGCTGGCAACGCACCCTGAGCAAATGTGTTATCGAAAACGGCTTCCCCTCACAGGGGGCCGAGGTTTTCCTGAAAGAACTGATCTGGCGGGAATTCTCTCATCATCTTCTTCATCACACCCCCGATCTTCCATCCAGACCTTTCCGGCAGAAGTTTTCAGAATTTCCCTGGCGCAAGGATGAGGATCAGCTTGTCGCCTGGCAACGCGGTCTGACGGGCTATCCTCTGGTTGATGCAGGCATGCGCGAACTCTGGCACAGCGGCTGGATGCACAACCGTGTGCGGATGATCACCGCTTCTTTTCTGATCAAGCATTTGCTGATTGACTGGCGACAGGGACAGAAATGGTTCTGGGATACACTGGTTGATGCTGATCTCGCCAACAATGCAGCGAGCTGGCAGTGGGTCGCCGGTTGCGGTGCTGATGCCGCACCCTATTTCCGGATTTTCAATCCCGTCCTCCAGGGAGAAAAATTCGATCCCGATGGTGTATATATCAAGCGCTGGGTTCCCGAACTGGGCAATCTGCCTGCAAAATACATTCACGCCCCCTGGCTGGGCCCCGAAAATGTGCTGAAACAGGCTGGCGTGACACTGGGCAAGGATTATCCCCGCCCGATTGTTGATCACGCAGCGGCACGCAATCGGGCACTTGCCGCGCTCAAGTCGTTATAAACATCTGCGAATAATAACCCTATGGGGAAAATCAAAAGCTTTGATCTGGCGCTTGGCCCAAAAGCACACTAGATTTAAAATGAAGCTCATCCTGCTTCTAAACCTTTATAAAAGCTCCAGTTCTGTCATGGCTCCTTCTTCAACCCCGGTTTCACTTCCCGCATTGCCCGATGGCTTCCTCCCTGCCCTGAAGCGGATCGTGGGCGACAGGGGGCTTCTGACCAAGGCTGAAGGAATCCTGCCGCACGTAACGGAACAGCGCGGACGCTTTGTCGGGGCAACGGCCTGTGTGGTCAAACCCGGGACAACAGGAGAAGTCGCACAGGTTATAAAGCTCTGCCAAGATCACGACATTGCGATTGTCCCACAGGGCGGCAATACCGGGTTGGTCAGTGCCGGGATTGCCTTTGCCGAAGATCGGGCGATTATCCTTAACCTCAGCCGTATGAACAAAGTCAGGAACCTCGACCCACTGAACAACACCATGACTGTCGAGGCTGGCTGCATCCTGCAGAACATTCAGGAAGCAGCTGCCAAGGCTGATCGTTTCTTTCCGCTGTCTCTGGGGTCGGAGGGCAGCTGTCAGATCGGCGGCAATATCGCCAGCAATGCCGGAGGCATCAATGTCATCCGTTATGGCAACACCCGTGCACTGGTCCTCGGGCTGGAGGTTGTAACAGCTGATGGCGAGATCTGGGACGGCTTGCGATCCCTGCGCAAGGACAATACCGGGTATGATCTCAAACAGCTGTTTATCGGCTCGGAAGGAACACTCGGGGTTATTACCGCTGCCGTGCTCAAGCTTTTCCCAGCCATGAAGGAACGCAGCACCGCTTTTATTGGTCTCCGGCAACTTGATGATGCCCCGCCCCTGCTCGGCCTTGCCCAATCGCTCATTGGTGAAGCGCTCAACTCTTTTGAGCTGATCCCCCGTATTGCTTTGGACTTTGCCTTGAAACACGGACAGGACATTACTGATCCACTGGGGCAACCCTACGACTGGTATATTCTGCTGGAAGCCAGCGCCGGAACCCCACAGGCAAACTTGCCCTTGCTGTTCGAAAGCTTTCTCGAACAGGCGCTTGAAGCAGGCCTGATCCATGATGCTGCCTTGGCGCAAAACACGGCACAGGCCGACAGTTTCTGGCGTTTGCGTGAAAACATCACCCTTTGCCAAAAGGCCGAGGGCGGGTCGATCAAACATGATATTGCTGTCCCTCTTTCAGCAATCCCGGCCTTTATCAGCAAGGCCAATGCTGCGGTAGAATCTTATCTGCCCGGTATCCGACCCTATCCCTTCGGTCATATCGGCGATGGCAACATCCACTATAATCTCAGCCAGCCTCCGGGCATGGATATAAATGATTATCTCGCCCACTGGGACAGGCTCAATCGGATTGTCCATGACATCGTGGTCGACATGGGGGGAAGTATATCAGCGGAACACGGCATTGGCCGGGTCAAACTGGAAGAAAACCTCCACTATAAATCGCCTTTGGAAATCAGGATGATGCAACAGATCAAACAAAGCCTTGATCCAAAAAACCTGATGAACCCTGGCAAACTTTTGCCCGTTTCCCCACGATCATGATCATTAGAGAATTCAGGCAGGAAGAAGCGGAAACCCTGTTCCGGCTTTTTCGCGACACGGTGCGTCAGGTCAACATACGCGACTACAGCCCGGCACAGATCGCTGCCTGGACCGGGGGAGAATTCACCCCGGAAGGGTGGCTGGAAAGAACAGCCAGCTACAGGATATTTGTTGCAGAAGACAAACAGGATACGGGGAATATTGCCGGGTTTGCCGAGCTGGATATCGATGGTCACATCGACTGTTTCTACGTCAGCCACAGACATCAGGGCCAGGGGACGGGCAAGTTGCTGATGCAAAAGCTGGAAGACGAGGCTGTAGGTCAAAAATTGCGCCGCCTCTATGCTGAAGTCAGCATCACCGCGCGCCCCTTTTTCGAAAAATTGGGTTTCCAGGTTCTTGCTGAACAACAGGTCGAACTTCGGGGGGAAAAACTGATCAACTTCCGTATGGAAAAAATTCTCTAAGCGGCAGCTCAGTTTCCTTTGTTTGACAATTATGCAGAATTTTCTTGAATAATATGAATTGCGCACAATATAATTACTAACAATTAATATTATTCATGCCAACAGGAGCAAAACATGACACCCGAAAAAATTCTCTATACCGCCCGCGCCGAAGCAACAGGTGGACGCGAAGGCCATATCAAGTCTGATGACGGTGCTTTGGATCTGGCCCTGACAACCCCGAAAGAGCTCGGTGGCGCGGGTAATTTCGGCGTAAACCCGGAGCAGATGTTTGCTGCAGGCTATGCTGCTTGCTTTATTGGTGCCCTCAAGGTTGTTGCCGGGCAGGAAAAAATCGCCCTGCCCGCAGATACAAAAATTGCCAGTGAAGTTGGTATCGGGCCGATCACAGGCGGCTTTAACATCACCGCTTCGCTGAACATTTCCCTGCCCGGCATTGAAAAGGCCAAGGCAGAAGACCTGATCGCGAAAGCGCACAAGGTCTGCCCCTATTCCAATGCCACCCGCGGCAACGTCGATGTAAAACTGAGCCTTGCCAGCTAAGGAAACATCCCCAAGTACGGCGTCAGGATTGGAGCAAGGATATCGGCAGATATCGATTGATATCTGTTGATGTTTCAATCCGAAGCAGGTCGGGGGGAAATCCCCCTTTCCCCCGACCTGATTGTAACCTATTTTTCAACGACCCTTTCCGGGAGTTCTTTTCGACCCGGCTTATATGTGACCAGAGATACTTAAGACAGATAAACATGCCTGAAAACCAAAAGATATCCTGCCTGGAAGAACAGCTCTGCTTCGCGCTCTATTCCAGTTCCCAGGCAATTATCAAAAAATACGGCCCCTTCCTGTCTGCGCTGGACATGACCTATCCTCAATATCTTGCCTATCTGGCTCTGGAGCCCAAGACACAGATCCCGGTCAAGGAACTGGGAGAATTGCTGCATCTTGATTCAGGCACCCTTTCCCCGCTGCTCAAACGCATGGAAAAATCCGGACTGGTAACAAGGGAGCGCAGCAGCGAAGACGAACGTAAAGTCATGGTTGGTCTGAGTGCAAAAGCACGCTCCCTTGAAGGCAAGATCGCCGAAATGCAACAGGCCGTTGCCTGTTCCAGCGGCCTTGACCTCGAAACATTTCAACAGCTGCTTACCCAACTAAAACAGTTGAACAATACACTGCGCCAGAACGGAACATAAAGCCCTGATGAATTCACTTGAACTTTATAAGATCAGGTATTCATTTTCGGCGGACTTTTTGCCCGGCTTTTCCACAAGGCACATTCTCAAAGGTATTCATTGTTCGGCTTTTACGAAAAGCAGTATTAAATTACACTATATCCAGCTAGATACACTTTCTATATCCAGAACGGACATTTTTTCGACCCTTTTCAACCCAAGAAAATATCGGAATGCCTGACCAACTTTTTGTTCTCGACCGAAATAGTGAAGAGTCCCTGCAGCTACAGATCCGGCGACAACTGGTTAACGGTATTCTGGGCGGGAGCCTGCCGCCTGGGGCTGCAGTCCCTTCAAGCCGCAAGCTGGCCACCCAGCTAAAGGTCTCACGCATCACCGTTACCCAAGCTTATCAGGCATTGATTGATGATGGTTTTCTCTCCAGCAGGGAACGAAGCCGTATCTGCGTCAGTGACCGACTGACATTGCCAAGCCATTCTCCATTCGAAACAGAAAGCCCCCCCCCTTCCGCTATTGCAACAACTGATTTCTCAACCCATCTGAGACGACAACCAACCCGTCAGGCCAATATCGAAAAACCGGCAAACTGGCGTGACTATCCCTATCCCTTTGTCACAGCACAGGTCGACAAGGCCCTGTTTCCCATTACAGCCTGGCGGGACTGTTCCCGGCAAGCGCTGAGCCTTAACGCAATGGCTGACTGGACCGAGGACCGTCTGGGAACAGATGACCCTTTCCTGATCGAACAAATCCGCACGCGTCTCCTGCCTGCCCGGGGGATACATGCCCGTGAGGATGAAATCCTGGTAACTGCGGGGGCGCAAAACAGCCTCTTTATGCTGACGCAGCTTTTTCTTAACAAGAACAGCCTGGCCGGTGTAGAGAACCCCGGCTACCCCGACCTGAGAAACATGATCGAGTTAACAGGGTCAGCCATGCGCCAGCTGGAAATCGATGATCAAGGGCTGATCCCGGATCAACAGCTCACTGGCTGTGATCTGCTCTACATCACACCAAGCCACCAATTTCCCACCACTGTCACACTGCCTATCGAGCGACGACGCGCCCTGTTGGACAAGGCCGAGCGGGAAAATATCATTATTATCGAAGATGATTACGAACCGGAACTGAACTTTATCGGCACGCCGACACCCGCCATAAAATCCCTGGATCAATCAGGACGGGTTATCTATGTCGGCAGCCTGTCAAAATCATTTTTCCCCGGTTTGAGACTGGGCTATCTCGTGGGTCCTGCCCCCGTTATTCGTGAAGCCAGAGCACTGGCGCGCCTGATGCACCGCCACACCCCAACCAATAACCAGCGAACCATGGCTCTCTTCCTTGCTTTGGGCCATCACGATGCCTTACGCAAACGCCTGCACAGAATTTACAAAAGCCGCTGGTTGGAAATAACACAGGCTTTGGAGGCTTCCGAAATCGGTTTTCATGTCCAGCCAGCCTATGGCGGCTCCAGCATCTGGGTCAAAGGACCACAAGATCTCGACAGTAATGTTTTACGGGATAATGCCTTGAAACAGGGCGTCGTCCTTGAACCCGGGAATGTCTACTATTCTGGTGACAATCAACCCAGATCAAATTTCAGACTGGGCTATACAGCGATCGAGAAAAAATTTATTGGCGAAGGTATCCATCAACTGGAAAAAGCGACAAGGCAAAGCCTGAAGCAGAATTAAAATACAGGTCTGATTTTTACGATTAATGAAAGACAGAGACGAGAGGAACCGGTGCAAGCTCTTCTTCATCCAGCAGGACAGTCATTGGGGCAGTCTCGCAATGGTCCTCAAGATCATCAGCGTGCATAAAATAAGACAGCATGCCCATGCCCATAAAAGAAGTAGGACGAGGTGATCTGGAAACCATTGTCTCTGCGTTGTCGATACTGTCTTGATCCCCTTCGTCTTCAGCACAAAGATCGGCCAAGATGCGGGATCCGGCCTCGGTCATGCGCAAGGCCTGATTAAGATCAGAAGATTTATTCCTTGTGGCGTTATCGTACAGGATCGAGTTGGCAAGCATGCCCTGCAGGTTGTGAACTCCCTGTTCGGTGTGCTCAGGCACATAGAGCAACTCTTCCTCCATCTCGAGGAAGGTTTTCCCATCAAGGCAGGTTTCAGCGTAATTCATTTCTTCGGCAACAGCGAGCATGACAATCTCCGTACAAGCTGTGCTATTTTAGGAAATTAAATCTAAAATTTACGTTAAATATTTCTTGACAAAAATTAACCATAAAACAAGGTTCTGGAGACCAAACCACCCGATCAAACTTTAAAGCTTTTTTAAGCTCAGTAAGTTACCTATGTGTAATACAAGACTGTAGAAAGAAAGACTCCCGGCAATGACTGACTCAAATGAAGACCGCAGATCTTTCCCTCGTGCCGAAGTTGTTATGGCTGGCAGTATGAAAGGAAGTTATGATCGCCGGGATTGCGCGGTAATCGATATATCCCTTACCGGCGCCAAACTTGAGCTGGATAAACCGCTGGACAGTAAATCAATCCAGACAATCAGGTTCTCGCAAACCACCGCTTTGAATGTCTCCGTTGCCTGGCACAAAGGCACCAGTGTCGGCGTCACCTTCACCGACGACCCACATGATATTGCAAATGCGCTTGAACGCCTGTTGCCAGACAGTTGCTTTGAGCCTTTCAGCAAATCATAATTTATTCTGTCTTTTGACCGATTAGTTTTTTATCAGACGCAGATACAGACCGCTGCCAGACCAGACCGTTTGGGGCGACAGTTTTCTGTCCGTCCCCTACTGGAGAAAAACGAACCTGCGAGCTGGTCACCCCTTTTGTCTTGTGTGGGGTGGGCGCCTCACAACCCCTCCAGCTTCTCCAGCAGCCCTTTAAATACATCGAGAGCAGGATCCATAGCAGCTGGGTTCGTCTCAATTTTGCCAGCTTCTTTCTTAGAGTCCCCAGCGAGCGTTATTATTTCAGTATCCTCCGCCAGGTCTTCGCGGGAAACGTCACCAATATCCCCGACACAAGCAGAGATCTTGGAAAAAAGCTCGCCCGGATTGATCGGTTTTGAAACATATTCATTCATTCCCGCATCCAGACAGAGTTCCCGGTCTGTCTCCATCGCATTCGCTGTCATGGCAATAATCGGAATTGTCGCCAGGGCCTTGTCAGATAACGCACGGATTTTTCGAGTGGCTTCAAGCCCATCCATCACCGGCATCTGCATATCCATCAGCAGAAGATCAAAATTTTCACCGGAGGTAACCGTATCAAGTGCCTCCTGACCATTCCCGACGACATGTGCCTGATGTCCCGCTTTGGCCAGCATGCTCACAGCCAGTTTCTGGTTTATCCTATTGTCTTCCACCACCAGGATTTTCAGGTTTTGCTTCTTCAGAGCAACTTCCCGCAAGGAGAAACGTTTGTCCGTTGTCGGCTCATCGCGTTTGTCAAAGGCAAGGCGCAGAAAGTTTTGTAATGTACTGTGGTTTATCGGCAAAGCCAGCGTACCATGATAGCCGAGCCCTTTGGCCCAGAGCTGGATCTCGCTGGATTTATGCTGGATAACAAGGGCAGAGTAGAAGGTCTTTTGCTTGCCCAGTTTTTCGAAAACAGCCGACAGGGCCTTCAGTTCGGCATTACCGCAGTCATCACTGGCCAAGAACAACGAGATATCCTGCTGTTCAAGCATTGAAATTGCTTTTCTGCTTTCATTCGTCACCTCGACACGGATACCCGCCTCTTTCAAATAGCGACAGAGATGTTCGGTACAAAAATTATTTTCCATATAAAGCAGGGCAGAATCACAGCCGAGTTCCTCCTCGGGCTTTACCGTCCCAATCAGCTCAATATCCCGTGTCGATTTATTCAACTCGACCGTAAACCAGAAGGTACTTCCCTGCCCGATCTGGCTTTGGATCCCGATTTCTCCCCCCATCAGGTGGACAAGCTGTTTACAAATAGCCAACCCCAGGCCTGTCCCGCCAAACTTACGGGTCGTAGAGGCATCAGCCTGGGTAAATTTCTCAAACAGATGTTTCTGGACATCCTCGCTAATTCCGATTCCTGTGTCCCGGATCTCAAAACGAAGCCTCACCTTATTACTCTCGACGGGCGTATCTTCCGCAAAGACATTTACACTGACCCCGCCCTGTAGTGTAAACTTCATGGCATTGCCGAGCAGATTAAGCAGAATTTGGCGCAACCGCCCACCGTCAGCGACAATATGTCGATCAAGATCAGGCGGCAGATAGGCCGATATTGCCAGCTCCTTGTCGTTCGCACGCGAGGCAAGCAGGTTCAGGCTTGATTCAACAATTCCGACCAGATCAACTTCGGATACCGACAGTTCCATCCGACCGGCCTCGATCTTGGAAAAATCAAGCACATCATCAATAATGTTCATCAGAGCCTGGCCCGACTCATTGATCATCTTGGCAAACTCGTACTGTTCGGGATCAAGCGTGGTTTCCAGCAACATCTCCGCCATCCCCATAACACCGTTCATCGGCGTTCGGATTTCATGACTCATGGTCGCCAGGAATTCGGATTTTGCCTTGTTGGCTGCTTCGGACAGATCCCGTGCAACACTGAGTTCTTCTGCCATATTTGCCAGTTCACCACTTTGGGTTTCCAAAGCCTCGTGTGCCATCTGCAGATCGTTCAAATTCTGTTCAAGAGCCAGTTCGGCATTTTTATGCTTGGTGACATCCAGCAAAATACCATCCCACTGCGCCATACCAAGATCATTGTGGCTTAATTGGGCAATCGACCTCACCCAGCGGGGTTGGCGATAGCTCTCGGGGTCTTGCTTGAATCGCATTTCAAAGTCGAGCCGTTGCGTCTCAGCACCGGCTTCGGCCATAGAGGTCAGCCAGTGCTGATAATCATAGCCATCGAGTGCCGTCGCCAGAAGATCAGGATTGATCTTGATCGAACTGGCACTGATGCCCGTAATTTTTCTGATCCCGTCACTCACATAGGGAAAAGAGATCTTTCCCTGGTCATCAAGGGTCAGGCGATAGACGGCACCCGGCAGGTTCGACGTCACTGCCTGCTGGAATTCTTCGGCAGCGCGTCTTTCAGTCACATCGCTAAACGTCAGAACCATTCCGTTATCAATAACCGGGCTTCCCGAAACCTCGAGAAACTGGCGGTTGGACATATGTAAAGGCAGAAAGAAAGGTTCCCCGCGGATCAGTAAATCCAGCAGACTTTCATCCTGTTTCTGCTTGCCTTTCACACCATAATCCCGGCGGCCTTCGATTTGTTCGATAATTTTATCGATGCTGACGCCAATCGGGAAAGCTTCAAAAGAAATACCGAGAATGCGATAAAACAAAGGATTGTTCACAGCGATGATGCGTTGGCCATCAATCATACAAACCCCCTGATCAATGGTATTCAGGGTTGTTTTCAGGACCGAGTAATGGCGGGAAATTTCATCGGCACGCTGTTTAAGATCTGATATATCCCGCCATGAAATCAGCTGTCCTTCCTCGCCCAGTGTTATAATCGGCGTGATCGTGACTTCAACAGGGTATTCCTGGTCAAAGGATGAACACATAGTCCACTCAAACCGGCTTATTCCTTCGGCCAGTGCCTTGTCTGTCATGGAAAGCAGCTTGAAAGAAGAACGTTCTCCATCTGCCTGGAATTCAGGTGCAAGATCTTCCATTTGCAAGGACAGCAACTCGGCTTTGTCCTTACAACCACTCATCCGTACAGCGGTCTGATTACAGTCCAGAAAACCGAGCTTCCCTTTGAGTAGAAGTGCATCAGAAGAATGCTCAAACAAGGTTTTGAAACGTTCTTCGGTAATAACCCGGTTTGTGACCTCACTCGCGCTACCCCGATAGCCAAGAAACTCCCCTACCTCGGATAACAGGGGAACACCACTGATATTGATCCAGATCGTCTGTTCAGTGACATCCAGACTGCGACAAAGCAGATTTCTAAAAGATTGGCGCCGCTTCAGGGCGTGCAGGATTTCCCCTGCATCACTTTTATCATCTTCAATAATAAGGCTGGCAATTGGTTGGCCGAGATATTCTTTATCCGCGCGCCCGGTAATTTTGGTGACTTGGGGGCTCACAAAACACAGGCGCAGATTTTCATCGCTCTCCCAGAGCCAGTCGGAAGCAACATCAGAAAAAGCCTGTAGTCGGGTTTTACTTTCAACCAGGGCATGATTAACCCGGTGCAGTTCACTCGAACGCAGTTGCGATAAACGGGCAAGATGGAAAAGTCCGGTCAACAGAAAGGTTAATAACAACCCACCCAGAAATCCCCAGGCCGGATACTGGCGACGGTTTTGATCA
Source organism: Kiloniella laminariae (assembly GCF_027214005.1). Taxonomy (GTDB): domain Bacteria; phylum Pseudomonadota; class Alphaproteobacteria; order Kiloniellales; family Kiloniellaceae; genus Kiloniella; species Kiloniella laminariae_A. Next base: position 42,136 of record NZ_JAPWGY010000011.1, on the reverse strand, counting down.
AGAACAGTTTCATTTGGCCAGACTTCTATATTCCAATGCCTGTTTCCAGGAAAAGGCAAAGGAACAGATTGCTTGTAAGCAAGTCCAGCGTCGCTTTTCTCGGTAAGCTTATAGTAGAGCTGCTTGTCCCCATCGAGAATTGAAATCGAATAGCCTCTGTTGCCGAGTGACTTGGTTACAAAATCAAAATAAACAGGGAGTTCGATAATTCCGGCAATCAAGCCGTTATAGTGGCCCTCAAAATTAAGTGGAAAATCAACAATAATCGCGTTACCGGACTGCACCAGCTCGATGGCCCTGGAAACATGCATCCGCCCCTTGCGGGCATGGTTCTTGATATCATTGCGACGCCATTCAATTTTGTTAAGGTCAAGTCCCAAGGCACTTTCATTACCCTTTAGGGGAACAACCCATTGAATGATATTTTCTGGATCAACCCATTCAACGGCCCGGAACCCGGGGAAATCCTCGATGATTGCCCGGGCATCGTGATCCCATTTCCTTCGGTCAAGCTCACCTGAAATATGAGAACGTTGGGCAAAGCGTTCCAGGACATCAACCCGGCTATCAATCCCGTTGAGGATCTGTTGCCGGAAAAGAGTAGCTTCATAGGATGCATTCCGATGAAGTGTCTCCTCGTTGATGGTATTGAGAAAAAACCACAGGGAAACACTGGCACAAACACCCGTCAACGCGACCAGAAAGGTCGCAGCCTTGGTCAGTTTCATCAGCAAACTCAATTTATAACGGGACAACCACGCCACCACCACGGGGTGGCGACTTCGGCAGTTTACAAGAGGGTAGGTGAATGCTTCTTTAACAAAAAAAAGCAAACATTACCAGATCCTGCACACTCTCATTGCTAGTTCGAGTTACGCTGAAACAATTCTAGTCTTCGTCGTCTTCTCCAGCCAGGCTTGGCAAGCCCCGCTCCTTGCGTGGTGTGCGCCCAAAGAAATCACGATAACACTTGGAGAAATGCGATGCGGAAACAAAGCCACAGGCCAGGGCCACATCGATGACCGACATATTGGTCTGCAGCAACAACAGCCGGGCTTTGTTCAGCCGCAGTTCCAGATAATAACGGGCGGGTGACCGGCTGAGGTACTTGCGGAACAGGCGCTCAAGCTGGCGTGTTGACAGCCCCGCATCCCGTGCCAGCTGAATTCTGGTCAAAGGCTCTTCGAGATTGTCTTCCATAAGCTTGATAACCGCCAGAAGTTTGGGATGTCGAACCCCGAGACGGATTGGCAAGGACATCCGCTGCTGATCGTGCTGGTCGCGAATACGCTCGTGCATAAACTGGTCCGCAACTTCCGAGGCAAGCTCATGACCATGCTGGGCAGAAATCACATTGAGCATCATGTCGAGAGCAGCTGTCCCCCCCGCACAGGTAAAGCGGTTACGATCAATCTCGAACAGTTCTGGCGTGACTTCGATTTCCGGGAAATCTTCAAGAAATCCTGCAAGGTTTTCCCAGTGAATCGTACAGCTGTAACCATCCAGCAGCCCTGCTTTGGCCAGGATATGCGCCCCGGTACAAAGAGCCCCGACATCAACACCGGTCCGGTCTACCCGACGCAGCCAAGAATAGATTCGCCTGTCATCCACTTTCTGAACATCTTCGCCGCTACAGACCACCACGGTGTGAAAGTGTTGCAACTCATCGAGCTTGGCATCCGGTGTAAAGGGGATACCACAGGAAGAACGCACAGGAAGATCGTCAACAGAAACCAGACTCCAGCTATAGAGCCTTTTCCCGGACTCGCGGTTCGCCAGTCGCAGAGGTTCCAGTGCCGAGGTAAAGGCAATGAGCGAGAAACGGGGAACCAGAAAAAAGACAATGCGTTGAGGTAGTTCCTGCGGGGCCTTACGAATCATTTTATGCTCACCTGACACGTGTGTATTTTAAACCCATTAACCGATCTTGACGCAAAGGCCTTAACGAAGGCTTTCCTTGCGGGTCCTGCCTTTAAGAAAGGAACAGAAGCAGCTGTTCCCGCAATCTGATGTGACCGGGCATTCAAAAACCCGAAAACAGACACCAGAAACACGGAAGCATACCAACTTTCGGCTTCCTTCACCAGAAATGACGCATTCAGAACAGTTAATCGTTATTTCATTTTTACTGTTGAGACGCCAGATATCAGAAAGAATAGAGGCCGACAAGCCACGTCTTCGTACTTTCTAGCGGTTTTCTCAATAAAAAAGAGGCAGCACCTGGCTGCCTCTTTTGTTTTGTCGATTTATCGCTGTCATTTTTCAATATCTATCCAGCGACATAACCTTTTTACTGGACGATCTTAAGTGAAAGCATCCGGCATGGAGGTTTTTTTATTGGAGATAAATTCCAGTACCGCCTCATCGATCGCCGGATCAAGCTCCGGTGCAACATACTCTTCCAGAATTTTCTTCACCAGCCCGCTTGCCCGCTGATAGGCATCCTTGGAGCCTTCGGATTCCCACTGCTCAAAAGAGTTATTGTCAGCAATGGTTGAACGGAAGAAAGCGGTTTCAAAGTTCGCCTGGGTATGGGCACAGCCAAGGAAATGACTGCCTGGGCCAACTTCACGGATCGCGCTCATGGCCTGACCGTTTTCAGTCATGTCATACCCGTCAAGCATCCGCTGCATCATGCCAAGCTGATCGGCATCCATCACCAGCTTCTCATAGGAAGAAATCAATCCACCTTCAAGCCAGCCAGCCGCGTGCAGGGTGAAGTTCACCCCGGCCAGTGCGGTTGGAATAATAGTATTGGCGGATTCATAAGCCGCCTGTGCATCAGGTGTTTTGGAACCACAAAGTGATCCACCAGAACGGAACGGCAGCCCCAGACGACGGGCCAACTGTGCCATACCATACAGCACCAGTGCAGGTTCAGGGGTTCCGAAAGTCGGCGCACCAGACTGCATGGAGATCGAGCTGGCAAAAGAGCCAAGCACAACTGGCGCGCCTTTGCGAACCATCTGGGCAAAGGCAATTCCGGCCATGGCTTCGGCCAGGGTTTGTGCCATCACACCCGCAGGTGTAACAGGCGCCATCGCACCGGAAAGAATAAACGGTGTAATGATACAGGCCTGCATGTTGCGCGCGTAGACTTTCAACGCGCCAAGCATGGTATCGTCAAAAGTCATCGGCGAGTTGGCGTTGATCAGACTGATCATCACCGTATTGTTTTCAACGAATTCATCGCCGAAAACCAGCTTGGACATGGCGATGGAATCTTCCGCACGTTCAGGCGCTGTCACCGACCCCATATAAGGCTTGTCCGAATAACGGATGTGCGAGTAGAGCATATCCAGATGGCGTTTGTTCACCGGAATATCAACCGGTTCACAGACAGTTCCCCCAGAGTGATGCAACGCTGGCATCGCGTAGGCAAGCTTCACAAAGTTGCGGAAATCCTCAATCGTGGCATAGCGACGGCCACCATCATAATCCCGGACAAAGGGAGGACCATAAACCGGAGCAAAAACAGTATTGTTTCCGCCGATAATGACACTGCGTTCGCTGTTGCGAGCATGCTGTGTGAACTGGCTTGGCGCATGTTTGCACCATTGACGTGCCAGACCGCGGGGGAAGCGGACGCGTTCACCCTGGACATCACAGCCGTTATCTTTAAGAATCTGGAGTGCTTCTGCATCATCCCGAAACTCGATCCCGATTTCCTCAAGGATGATCTCCGCATTTTCCTCGATAATCTCAAGCGCTTCTTCATTGAGCGTCTCGAAATAAGGGATCTTGCGGGTAATGAATTTCAGCTGCGTAGCCTTACCAGCAGAACGGACAGCACGGCGGGACGCCGCCCCACCACCACTGCGACCGCGGCCTGCACGACCGGCGCGGCCAGCTTGCTGTTCTGTATCTGTATCACTATCACTCATAAAAAGCCCTCCCATAGACTCTTCGAAATATTCCCCCCGGACCGTTTCTGCTCTGTCGAGTTTGCGACAGTCTGAAAACCAAAAGCGGCAAGCGGGAGAAACTGGCTGTTTCCTGGGATAAAAAACCACCAACGGCTGGCTTGTTGAGTACCATTAAAACAGATTTTAACATTTTTTTGTACGAAACTTTCCTCTCATCCAAACAAAACAAGGTTTCTGAAAAACGAGTCGCTTTGCCCGGAGAGACATATTTTTTCATTTTTATTCCCCAGACAGAATATCCTTCATCAAAACCAGCCTGCTATCTCCCTCCAAGAGAAGTTCCCCTGACCTATTCCAAAACAACTTCAATATCAGTCACCTAATACGGTGCCCCCCTTGCCCGGGTGCCAGGGAATATTTTCATCACCCCGCCCCATGTTTCCCCTGTCATGTGCGGTTTTGAAAGAGTGTCCTCATCCAGCAAAGATGGAAAAAATGTCGCAAAAAATCATTCGTGTCGTAATATGCAATGCTGATGACGCAAACCGATAGGACGTTTACAGACCTGTTCTCCATCATCATGGCGCGTACTTCTGGCAAGGGTCTGTTGTCTTGAGCAGCTTTCAGGATCGAAAGATCAGCTCATCACTTTCCAGCTGCCCGTCATCAGAAGCACAAAGGAACAATCTGGAACGCGTGTTGTCTTTAGACACGTTAGTCGCATTAAACTTGGAGTCAGGCGATGAAATCTCACTACAAAGCCGTGGTTATCGGTGGTGGTGCTGTCGGCGTAGGTACCCTGTACCACTTGGCGAAAAAAGGCTGGTCAGACGTTGCTCTTCTCGAGCGTCACGATCTCACCTCCGGTTCCACCTGGCACGCCGCCGGTCTGCTTCCCCTGTTCAACATGAGCTACTCTGTTGGTAAAATCCACCAGTACTCGGTTGACCTCTATGCCTCCCTCGAAGCCGAAACAGGTCTGCACTCCGGCCTGAAACAGGTCACCAACATTCGTCTGGCCCGTACCCAGGACCGTATGGACGAATACCGTTACTATGTTGGTGTTGCCAAAACCCTCGGCGTCAACGTGCGCTGGCTTTCTGTTGAAGAACTGAAAGAGATCTGGCCGCTTTGTAACACTGACGGTATCCTCGGTGCGATCCAGCACATGGATGACGGCTATGTCCAGCCCGCTGAACTGACCCAGGCCCTGGCCAAAGGTGCCCGTAACCTCGGCGCGGAAATCCACCAGCACACAGCCGTGATCGGCATGGAGCAGCAGGACGACGACAGTTGGCTGGTTCAGACCGACAAGGGCGATATCACCTGTGAACACGTGATCTCCTGTACCGGTAACTTTGCCCGTCAGACCGGTGCCATGGTTGGCCTCGACATTCCGGTTATCCCGGTCGAGCACCAGTTCATCGTCACCGAAGCCCACCCGGAAATCAAAGCCCGTCACGCGGCTGGCCTGCCCGAGATGGGCGTGCTGCGCGAGTCTGACTCTTCCTGGTACATGCGTGAAGAAGCCGGCGGCCTGCTGCTCGGCCCTTACGAAGTTGGTGCGCCTTGCTGTTACGTTGACGGTCCGGCCAAAGATGCAAAGTACGAGCTGTTCAACGAAGAACTTGAACGCCTTATGCCTTACATTGAAACAGCCTTCACCCGCGTTCCTGCCTTTGCCGAAGTCGGCATCAAGGAAGTTTACAACGGCGCGATTGCCTACACACCTGACGGCTCCCCGATCATCGGCCCGGCCTGGGGTCTGAAGAACTTCTGGCTCAACGAAGGTCACTCTTTCGGAATCACCGCAACTGGTGGCGCGGGCTGGCAGCTGGCAGAATGGATCGTGGACGGCGAACCGACCATCGACATGTCCGGTGTTGATCCGCGTCGTTTTGGTCCCTACGCAAGCCGCGGCTTCCTCAAGGTCAAAAACGAAGAAGCCTATGCCAACGTCTTCACCCCGCACTTCCCGGATGAATCCCGTCCAGCAGCGCGTGGCCTGAAGCGTTCCCCCTGTTATGACCGCATGAAAGAACATGGCGCGGTTATGGGCACCATCTACGGTTGGGAGCGTCCAAACTGGTTCGCACCAGCTGGTTACGGACTGACAGCAGAGCAACTCAACCAGGATGACACCATCACCCGTGAAAACCACGCGCCAGCCGAACCCGGCAAGCTGCCTGTGGAAAAATGGTCCTTCCGTCGTTCCAACTACTTCGAGTTTGTTGGACAGGAGTGCAAAAACGTTGAAGAGAACGTCGGCCTGCTCGACATGTCCGCTTTCTCCAAGTTCATCGTTCAGGGCCGGGGTGCCGAAGCCTGGCTGGAAAGCCTGGTGGCCAACAAGATCCCGAAAAAGATCGGCCGTATGGCACTGACCCACATGCTGACCCTGCACGGCGGTGTACGCGCGGAATTCACCATCCTGAAAACCGGCAAGCAGAGCTACTATCTGGTTTCAGCCGGTGCCCAGGAGCGTCACGACTGGGATTACCTGACCAAGCTGAAGCCAACGGATGGTTCTGTTGACCTGCAGAAGATCACCACCCAGCAGGGCGTGTTCGTCATCGCCGGTCCAAAGTCCCGTCTGCTGATGGAAAAACTCTCCGACGCCGACTTCTCCAACAAGGCTTTCCCATGGTTGACTGCCCAGCAGATCTCCGTTGGCATCGCCCCGGTGACGGCTGCACGTGTGAACTTTGTCGGTGAATACGGCTGGGAACTGCATCACCCGATCGAGATGCAGAACTACCTGTTCGACCTGCTGATGGAAGCCGGTGCAGAATTCGGCCTCAAGCCGTTCGGTATCCGCGCCATGGATTCCATGCGTCTGGAGAAATCCTATCGTCTGATCCCGACCGAAATGTCGATCGAGTACGCGGCTCTTGAAACCGGTCTCGACCGCTTTGTCCGCCTGGACAAGGAAGAAGACTTCATCGGTAAAGCGGCTCTGGCTGCCTGGAAAGAACGCGGTTTCGCAAACCAGTTCGTCACCATGGAAGTTCACGGCATCAAGGACGTTGACGCCCGCGGTTCCGAGCCGATCTATCTCAATGGCGAGATGATTGGCCGCGTAACCTCTGGTGGATACGGCTGGCGTACAGGGAAATCCCTTGCCCTGGCCATGGTCCGTCCGGATCTGGCAGACATCGGCACCGAGCTGGAAGTCTACATCCTCGGCGATCTCTACAAAGCCACTGTTATCGAGGAATCACCCTACGATCCCGAAAACAAAAAACTCCGCGCTGTCGAATAATCCCGACAACCGCGTACTCACGCAGAGCGGCAATCAAAAGGCGTCGGAATTTCCGGCGCCTTTCTTGTTTGAGAATTTTACTATCCGCTTTTCCAAAGCATCAAATAAGAGATACCCGGCTATTCCGCCGCTTTGCTGATTTCCGGTTCGGGATAAAGATCGGCCATCGAGACACTGCGGCCATTGTCCATCACCACCCGGGCGTGCTGGCGCCTCAGGCTGCGCACGTCTGCCGCGCCACAGCTGTGGGCGATGGTACCGACTTCCTTGTGCATGTTCTTGGCGTACCAGGCGACACGTTCGGCCTTGTCCACCGGGTCGAGCCCGAATTGCAGTTTTTTATTATGGGTGGTAATCCCGGTCGGGCAGGTGTTCTTGTTACACTGCAGGGCCTGGATACAGCCCAACGCAAACATGAAGCCACGGGCCGAGTTGACAAAGTCAGCCCCGGCGCAATAGGCCCAGGCAACATCCGACGGATTGACCATCTTGCCACTGGCACAGACCTTGATCCGCTCGCGCAGGCCATGGCGTTTCAGGCTATCAACCACCAGCGGCAGACTTTCGCGCAGCGGCATGCCCATGTTGTCGATCAGGCTCATGGGGGCTGCCCCGGTGCCACCATCGGCACTGTCGATGGTGATGAAATCCGGTGCAGATTCCGGGCCGCGTTTATTGATCTCGACACAGAGATTTTCAAAAAACCCGTAAACCCCTACCACCAGTTTAAAGCCCACTGGTTTGCCTGTGATGTCGCGGATATAGCCTAGCATATCGAGCAGGTCGGCTTCGTTGCGCACCTCGGGATGACGGTTCGGGCTGATCGCATCCCTGCCCATGGGTACGCCACGGATCTTCGAGATTTCTTCCGTCACCTTGGCAGCGGGCAGAATCCCGCCCTTGCCCGGTTTTGCGCCCTGGCTGAGCTTGAGCTCGAACATCTTGACCTGTTCATGCCCGGCGACCTCCCGCAGTTTGTCTTCGTCAAAACCGCCTTCAAGCTTGCGCACGCCAAACTTTGCCGTGCCGATCTGGAACACGATATCCGCCCCGCCTTCGAGGTGATAGGGCGACAGACCGCCCTCGCCCGTGTTCATCCAGACCCCGGCTTTTTTCGCCCCGGCGGAAAGTGCCCGGATCGCCGGGATCGAGATCGCGCCGTAACTCATGCCCGAGATGTTGAAGATGCTGTCGGTTTCATAGGGCTGTTTGCAATAGGGGCCGATAATCACAGGGCCCGGCTCGACCGTATCCTCATCCAGTGTCGGAAAGGCGCAGTTGACAAAATAGACCGTCCCCGCCGGGCGCAGATCGCGGGAAGAGCCAAAAGCCACGGTGGAATCAACATTCTTTGCCGCGCGATACACCCAGGAGCGCTCGGCCCGGTTAAAGGGCATTTCCTCCCGATCCTGGGCAAAGAAATACTGGCGGAAAAACTCGCCCAGATGTTCAAACAGATAGCGGAAACGGGCAATCACCGGATAATTGCGGCGCAAGGTGCTTTCGGTCTGGGTCTTGTCTTTAATATAGGCAAAAACCAACCAGAGAACTCCGGCGCCAATCGCTGTGATAAAGAGAAACGACAACAGCTCCATAAAGTTTATAACGAACTCTGAAATCTGCCCCATAAGAATTTCTTCCCCGCATTAATGTCATCACCCATCTGATGACTATAGTGGGTAATGTCTTAAAGGAATATACACACTGTGGTTACTGTCTGTTTTGTGCTCTTGCATCAGAACCTGAATATAGAATGCATGCCCAATAACTGCACAGGGCTTGGTCTCTATCAGAAATTTCTGGCAACACCCTGTTAGCCCGATTGGAAATTACTTGGTTATAAATAAGTTGCGAGAGAAATTGGATTATGTAATAGGACAAGCGTTTTAAGTTTTTTGCAAAATTTAGAATAATAAAGGCAAATTTCTGTATGACGCGCGGAAAAATTCAGAGAACTCCCCTGACCGAAACAATGAAAGTTCATCGGGATTACCCGATTAATATTTCTTCCACTGACAAGTTCCTTTTTCAAGAAGCAACAGAGCAAAGCGTTCCTGCGAGCAATCTGCTGGAAATCGAAGATGCTGTTGTTCTTGGAAACGGTTGGGTGTGGTCTGATAATACCGTGGTCAGAGAAGCATTTAATCCTTTTCGAATGCCGGATGCAAAAAAGAAAAGGCTGAAAGGGAAACTGCGCCTGCTGCTTTCCAGCCTTCGAAGGAAAAAAGCATCAACTGGCCTTTGGGTCTCTGATGTATGGAGTTATAATTATTATCACTGGCTGACAGATACAATTCCGCGCCTGTATCTTGCCAGAGAACACGGGGTTACAGCACAGCTTTATCTGCCTAAGATCTGTATCACACCAAAATTCATCCCGGCTTCGCTCGAACTTCTTGGTGAGAAGCAACCGCTGTATATCCGTGAAAACATCGCGTCCATACGATTTGGTAAGCTATTTTTACCGACCTATGCTGGCGAAGTCGGCAATAACCATGAACCAACAATCAGAGCCGTGGCAGAAAAATTCAGGAGCCCTTGGAACAAATCGGCGAACAACAAGCGCCGGGTCTATATCAGCCGGAAACTTGCACCCAACAGAATCATCAAGAATGAGGACGAAATATTGCCGGTTCTTGAGAAATATGGGTTTGAGGCAATCTCTTTCGAAACTCTTTCCTTTGCAGAACAAGTTGAACTCGCGGCTTCCTGCGAGATGATCGTCGGGCCTCATGGCGCGGGCCTGACCAATATCATGTTCATGCCAGAAGGAGGAAAAGTGATAGAATTTCACCCTCAAAGATCAGAATTAAATCAATGTTATTTCAACCTGTCTCACGCCATGCATCATAGTTATCAGTATTTGATTGCAGACAGTATCGACGATAAAAGCAATATGACACTGAACCCGGTTTCCCTTGAAAAGTGCCTGGCCAACGTACTCAGTCTTTCTTAAGCCCTTACAACAGGGCGATCGCCCGAGGTAGAATAGCAGAATGAACAAAAGAATTTTGATTACTGGCGGAGCAGGTTTTCTCGGTTCGCATTTGTGTGAGCGTCTGTTGCAGCGTGGCGATGAAGTCCTGTGTGTTGACAACTACTTTACAGGTACAAGAAGAAACGTGGAGCATCTTATTGGCCACCCACGTTTTGAGCTGATGCGTCATGACGTCTGCTTCCCTCTCTATGTAGAAGTTGACGAAATCTACAATCTGGCCTGCCCGGCCTCGCCTGTTCATTATCAGCACGATCCTGTTCAGACGACAAAAACATCCGTTCATGGCGCCATCAACATGCTTGGCCTTGCCAAAAGAACCAACGCCAAAATTCTCCAGGCTTCAACATCTGAAGTTTATGGTGATCCTGTCGTTCACCCACAGACAGAAGATTATTGGGGCAATGTAAACCCGATTGGCATCCGCTCTTGTTATGACGAAGGCAAACGTTGCGCCGAAACACTGTTTTTTGACTACTGGCGCCAGCATCAACTGCGAATAAAAGTACTGCGTATCTTCAATACCTATGGGCCGAGCATGCACCCGAATGATGGCCGGGTTGTTTCCAACTTTGTCATGCAGGCTCTGCAAAACCAGGACATCACGATTTATGGCGACGGTAGCCAGACCAGATCATTCTGTTATCGCGACGATTTGGTGGAAGCCATGATACGGATGATGGATACAAGCGACGATATTACCGGACCTATCAATGTAGGGAATCCAAACGAATTCACCATTCGCGAACTCGCAGAAATCGTTATCGAACTGACCGGATCCAGCTCAAAAATCATCAACAAACCTTTACCACAAGATGATCCAACGCAAAGAAAACCCGATATTTCCAAAGCAACAAGTGAACTATCCTGGTCCCCTACAGTTCAGATCAGAGAAGGCCTGGTAAAAACAATCGAATATTTTGAGAACATCGTGCGGAATGAATCTGCTGAAAACACGAACTAATCCCAAATGTTTTTATGATTACACATAAAGTCAATACTTCCGTGAAACATCAGGTTCAGAACAGGACTTGAAAATGAAAAAGGCGCCGGAAATTCCGGCGCCTTTTGAACTTTCCCCAGTAAATCAAAGCCGAACTGTCCAATCTATATATGCAAGGCATGTCCCAATGTACGCAGGGCCGCTTCCTGCAATGCTTCGCTTTGGGTCGGGTGGGCGTGGATCGTGGCGGCGATGTCTTCGAGCCTGGCACCTATTTCCAAGGCAAGCGCAAATCCGGCAGAGAGTTCGGATACGCCGGATCCTACCGCCTGGATGCCCAGGACCAGATGGTTGTCGGCCCGGGCGACGATGCGGACAAAACCGTCTTCGCGTTCCATCGACATGGCCCGGCCATTGGCCTGCAGCGGGAAGAGATCGCTTTTGATCTCATGCCCCTGCGCCCGGGCCTCGTCTGGTGACAGACCTGCAGTAACGATTTCAGGATCGGTAAAGCAAACCGCCGGAATGCAGACCTTGTCCCAGGACCGTTTTTCCCCGGCGATCAGTTCGGCCACCATTTCCCCCTGGGCCATGGCGCGATGGGCCAGCATCGGTTCCCCCGTAACATCGCCAATGGCATAGATGCCGCGCATGGAGGTTTCGCAGCGTTCATTGATGCGGATGAAGCGTCCCTCCATAAAGAGGTCAATCTCCTCAAGCCCCCAGCCCTCGGTCACCGGCTTACGCCCAACCGTGACCAAAATCTTGTCTGCCGGAATTTTCACATCCTTGCCGCTGCCGTTTTCTACCAGCAGAGCATCCCCCTTGCTGGACAGCCCCTTGGCCTTGGCCCCGGTCAGAACCTTGATGCCCAGTTCTTTCAGGCGCTTGGTCACCGGGCGGATCAGATCCTTGTCATAAAGCGGCAGGACGGCTTTGGCGGCTTCAACCACCGTGACTTCACTGCCGAGTTTGGCATAGGCAATGCCCAGCTCCAGACCGATATAGCCGCCCCCAACCACGGCCAGTTTGGCCGGAACTTCGTTCAGGGACAGGGCTTCGGTTGAAGAGATCACACGACCGCCAAACGGCAGGAACGGCAACTCGATCGGTGCAGATCCCGTGGCGATGACAATGTATTCCGCGCGGATGACCTGGGTCCCCGTCGGGGTTTCCACGGCCACAGTTTTGCCGTCGCGGAATTTCGCCCAGCCCTCTACAGTCTTCACCCCGTGTTTTTTGAGCAGCCCGGCCACACCCGAATTCAGTCGGCTGACAATGCCGTTCTTCCATTCCAGGGTTTTCCTGAGATTGATCCTGGGTGCCGAAGCAGAAATCCCCAGAGCATTATCACCGGAAAAATGCACGGCCTTTTCAAACTCGCCTGCTGCATGGATCAGCGCCTTGGAGGGAATACAGCCAACGTTCAGGCAAGTACCACCCGGTTTTCCGGCTTCGATAATCACCGTATCAATGCCCAGCTGTCCGGCGCGAATGGCACAGATGTAGCCACCGGGGCCAGCACCGATGACCAGAAGCTTTGTCTTGATTTCTTTCACGGCCTAGCCCTCCATAAAGATCATTGCCGGGCTTTCCAGAAGCGACTTGATCTTCTGGACAAACACCGCTGCATCCCAGCCGTCGATCACGCGGTGATCAAAACTGGCCGAGATATTCATCATCTTGCGCGGCACAAAAGTCGTACCATCCCACATCGGCCGGATCGCCATCTTGTTCACCCCGATAATCGCCACCTCGGGGTGGTTGATCACAGGCGTGGTCGCAATTGCCCCCAGTGGACCGAGCGAGGTAATGGTGATGGTCGAGCCGCCCAGCTCTTCACGGGTCGCGGTCCCGGATTTTGCCGCAGCCGCCAGACGGTTGACCTCGGCGGCACAGCCCCAGATATCACGGGCTTCGGCATGTTTGATCACAGGCACCACCAGACCGTTCGGGGTCTGGGCCGCCATGCCGATATGCACACCGCCGTACTGGTGGATCACTCCGGCTTCATCATCAAAGATCGCGTTGAGTGCAGGTTGTTCGCCTACTGCCTTGACCAGAGAACGCATCAGGAAGGGCAGCAGCGTCAGTTTGGGTTTGTCGTCTGATTTGGATTTGTTGAGCACACCACGCAGTTCTTCCAGCGCGGTCATGTCCACTTCCTCGACAATCGTGATGTGCGGGATGCGCGATTTGGAAATCGACATCTTTTCCGCAATCTTGCGCCGCAGCCCCACCACCTTGATATCAGTAACAGAGGTATTGGCCTGCAAGCCGCCGCCGGGTTGAGCCGTGATGGTGCTGCCATCGAAATAGGCATCGAGATCTTCGTGGGAAATCCGCCCGGCGGGGCCAGTTCCCGGCACCTGTCGCAGATCGACCCCGGCTTCCTTGGCCCGTTTACGGACCGATGGCGAGGCCAGCGGTTTCTCGCCCTCGGCTCTGGTTGGACCGGAAACTGTGCGCCGCGTCTGTAAAGCCGCAGGTTTTTCAATAGTAACTTTTGTTCGGCCATCGGCAACAAAGGCGGAAGCTGAAACCGTGGCTTCCACTTTTGTACTCGTCGCTGCAGTTGACGCTTTCGCGGTTTCTTCTGCAGCGGCAACGTCCTTGGCGGCCTTTGCCGCCTTGGCGATCAGGGCGTCAGCTTCTGATCCTTTGTCCGTCTTCTTGTCAGAGGCAGAGACATTCCCCTCACCGCTGACTTCAAGCCGGATAATCGGGGCGCCCACCGACATGATATCGCCGGGTTCCGCGCCGAGCCAGATCACCCGCCCATCAACCGGGGAAGGAATTTCCACCGTCGCCTTGTCGGTCATAACCGCAGCCAGCACCATGTCTTCCTGAACCACGTCGCCGATGGCAACTTCCCACTCGACGATCTCGGCTTCGGCAACACCTTCACCAACATCGGGGAGCTTGATGACATATTCACCCATGATCAGGCCTCCATCACTTTAACAAGGGCCCGGCCCACACGGGCTGGTCCGGGGAAATAGTCCCATTCCTGGGCATGGGGATAAGGCGTGTCCCACCCAGCCACACGAATGATCGGGGCTTCGAGGTGATAGAAACAGGTTTCCTGTACCCGCGAGAGCAACTCGCCGCCAAAGCCCGACGTCAGGGTCGCTTCATGGACCACCACACAACGCCCGGTTTTCTTGACCGAGGCAATGATGGTTTCCTCGTCCAGCGGCAGCAGTGTGCGCAGATCAATGATCTCGGCATCTATCCCGGTTTCCCGCGCTGCAGCCTCGGCAACATAGACCATGGTGCCATAGGCCAGCACGGTCACGGCTGAACCTTCGCGGGTGACCTTGGCCTTGCCCAGGGGGATGCTGTAATGACCATCCGGCACCTCGCCCAGTTCGTGTTTCGACCAGGGGGTCACAGGCTGTTCATGATGACCGTCAAAGGGGCCGTTGTAGAGACGCTTAGGCTCCAGGAAAATCACGGGATCATCGTCTTCAATCGAGGCGATCAGCAGGCCCTTGGCATCAATCGGATTGGACGGCACCACGACCTTGAGGCCAGAGACCTGGGTAAAGACTGCTTCCGGACTCTGGCTGTGGGTCTGGCCACCGAAGATCCCGCCGCCTGTCGGCATGCGGATGGTGATCGGGGCAGTAAAATCCCCGGCGGAACGATAGCGCAGGCGCGCAGCTTCCGAAACAATCTGGTCATAGGCCGGATAGACGTAATCGGCAAACTGGATCTCGACACAGGGGCGCAGGCCATAGGCGGCCATACCAATCGCCGCACCGACAATCCCGGACTCATTGATCGGGGTATCGAAGCAGCGGTTGCGGCCATATTTTTCCTGCAGGCCCTGGGTACAGCGGAACACACCGCCGAAATAGCCAACGTCCTCGCCAAAGACGACGACGTCTTCGTCCTGGCCCATCTTGACATCCATGGCATCACGGATGGCCTGAATCATGGTCATTCTGCTCATGGTCAGATCCCCGCTTCCTGACGTTGCCGCCGGAGGTGTGGCGGCATTTCCTTGTAAACATCCTCAAACATATCGCGCGCAGAGGGCGCACCACCAGAATGTAGCGTGCCGTGACTTTCGGCTTCTTTCTGGGCGGTCAGAACCTGATCACGGATTTCGGCTTCGGCCTGTTTGTGGCGGGCTTCGGTCCAGATCCCCCGGGCAATCAGATGCAGTTTCATCCGCTCGATCGGATCGCCCAGCGGCCAGGCATCGGACTCTTTCTTGGGGCGATAGGCTGCGGGATCATCCGAGGTCGAATGACCGCCAGCGCGATAGGTGACATATTCGATCATCACCGGACCAAGGTTGCGTCTGGCCCGTTCTGCCGCCCATTTGGCCACGGCGTAAACGGCCAGATAGTCGTTGCCGTCAACCCGGAGTGAGGGAATACCAAAGCCATGCCCACGCGCGGCAAAGGTGCCGGAACCGCCCTTGGCAATACCCTGGAAAGTTGAAATCGCCCACTGGTTGTTGACCACATTGAGAATCACCGGGGCCTTGTAGGTCGAGGCAAAAACCAGAGAGGCATGAAAATCTGATTCAGCAGTCGAACCATCGCCGATCCAGCCTGCCGCAATCTTGGTATCATGCTTGATCGCCGAAGCCATCGCCCAGCCCACAGCCTGAATATACTGGGTGCCAAGGTTGCCGGAAATCGAGAAAAAACCATATTCCTTTTCCGAATACATGATCGGCAGCTGGCGGCCATGAAGCGGATCTTCCTCGTTGGAATAGATCTGGTTCATCATCTTGACCATCGGGTATTCCTGGGCAAGCAGCAAACCAGCCTGACGATAGGTCGGGAAGTTCATGTCTCCCTTGACCAGAACCTTCTGAAAGGCGGTCGAGACGGCTTCTTCTCCAAGGTGTTGCATATAGAAGGACGTCTTGCCCTGGCGTTGCGCCATCATCATCCGCGCATCGAAGGTCCGCAGCGTCATCATATGCCGCAAACCTTCGATCAGCTGATCATCGTCCAGTTCTCCGGCCCAGGGGCCAACGGCTTCGCCTTCGCGGTTGAGAACGCGAATGATCGAATAGGCCAGATCCCTGATTTCTTCGGGCGGCACATCGATTTCCGGACGACGGACTGACCCGGCATTGGGAATGTTCACATTGGAAAAATCCGGGGTGTCCCCGGGACGAAATTCTGGTTCTGGTACGTGAAGATGCAGCCGTTGTTCTTCCGACATGTATCACTCCCTTGGTTTGTCGCCCGTTTTTAATCCGGTTATGTCAGCCATTATGTCATATATGCACTGGTGTTTTTTGCTAAACTCAATAGTATGAAAAAAATATTTCAGCAATTATTCGCTAAAAATAACCCGTAAAGTAGAGATTTATGCAACTCGACGCCATTGACATGAAGATTCTCCGAATCCTGCAAAAAGAAGGTCGTATCCGTTCGATTGATCTGGCCGAACGGGTTGGCCTTTCGCCCACCCCCTGTGCCCGGCGGGTCAAGATGCTTGAGGACGAAGGTGTGATCAAAGGCTACTCGGCCATCGTTGACCAGACCAAGCTTGGATACATGATCAACATCTTTGTCTCGGTCGAGCTGGAAAAACAGGCCTCGGAAAACCTCAAACTTTTTGAAGAAGCCATCGAACGCTTTGAAGAGGTGGTCGAATGTTACCTCATGACTGGAAGTCAGGATTTTCTGCTCAAGGTCGTTGCGCCGGATCTGATGACCTTTGAAAAGTTTCTCCAGGAAAAACTGACCCGTATCCCGACCATTCGCGCGGTCAGATCCCGCTTTGCCCTGCGGTCCATTGTTGAACGCAACTCCTTGCCAAATCCCCTGCAACAGACCGGCTCCAAATCCCAGTTTACAAAATAGCAACTTTCAATCGTGATCCCGCTTCAGCTTGCATCATCAACTTTTGCTTCGTTCAGAGCTTCAATTACCCGATCAAGGGCTTCTATAATTGCCGTGCTGACCTGCTGGCTGCAGATAATATGGCGCTTGTTGCCGACAGGCATATCGTCCAAAGTATGGAGAGCCAGCCCCCCACCATCAAAAGCCAGTTCTCCCAGCAAGGAAATTGCCTCTTCCTCGGCCATAAACATGTAATCTGCCCGCCCCCGGGTGATCATATCCGCCATTACGGCATTTGTTTGACTGGTTGCGGTCATTTTGGGCTTCACGGCATTGATCCTGTCATCAAGGAAAGCGCCATAGGAATAGCCATCCCGGATCAGAAGTGTCGCTCTCACATCCGCCAGCAAACCATCAATCCGTTTGTGTATAATCACCGCTGTCGCATCCTGACGGGTAAGCACAACAGTCGGCCTGTCCTGGTATATCGGCAGTGTATAACGGGCGAAAGCCTCGCGCTCGGGATTTTTGAACCAGCCTGCAGCACAAACAGGTTCAAGATTTTTGCTGATTGTTACCAGTTGCCTTTTAGGCGGCATCTCTTCCCAGAAAAAAGCGATACCAGCCTTTTGAAAAACCTCGGCTGTCCGATCCGCAATCAGCCCGGTAACCTGCTCGCCAGACTGACTGTAATAGGGCGCGCGCGCATGAAACAACACCTTGAGTTCAGCTGCATCGGTCCCCCTTAACAGGCAGGCATATGCTGCAGTAACAATCATAAGAAACAGAAGACCCCGGCCCGGATGGGGCAACGCTTTCCTGACATGACACGAGAAGCGACGAATGTCTTCGCTATAGCAGAACAAGAACAAAGTACCTCCTGTTTAGCACGATAGCTATATGTTAGCAGAAAAGAACCATGAGATTGTAGCAGGAAAACAATTCACAAGAGATTTATGATAATTAATACCACTATTAGACGAATTCATTTTCTCTCAGTAGGATAAAACAAAGCCAAGACATCGGGAACAGATATGAAAAAAACACAACAATTACCTCCTCTACGAACACTCTTAATATTCCCTTTTGCAGTTGCCATACATTTATTCCAGTCCAACAGCACTGCTCTGGCTGCGACCGAGGCTTTCAATATTGGCGGCAAGGAGGTCGCGATAGCTGCACCCGATGATTATTGTTTTCTGGACAAGAAATATCCCGGAGATGCGCGTCTTCTCTCGATATTATCCCAAGCCAATCCCGCAAACGAGATTATCACCATGATAACGCCCTGCCAGGGACTGAAAAAATGGCGGGCGGGGGAGCAAGATACCCTTGATGATCTGATGTCTGTCCAGGTTATGAGATCAACCATACAGCAAGATTTTACGGCCACCGAAAAAAATACGATCCAGGGTATCTGTCAGGGCATGAATATCTATCCCAAAGAACACATGGAACAGTTGATGACACAGGCAACAGATAGCGTTGAGGCTGGTTCACAGATCAAAGTAAACAATAACGAATTTCTGGGTGTCGTCGAACAGGACCAGACAACCTGTTACGTCGGCGTTTTACAAAATCTTATTGACGAATTCGGAAAGCCCGCAATCACCGCGACAGTGGGTGCGCCCCAAGTCCTAAAAGGAAAACTGTTTTTTCAGTATATCTCTGCCGATTTTGAAAATGAGCAGACTTTTTCCCAGCTGGTAAACCGTCTGCAGAAATTTCTCGGAACCCAGGCAGAACTCAATTAAAACCGATCTCTATTTTAAAGAAACACGGCTTTTGTCTTCAGGATCAACAACACAAGGATCAGAAAACCTGCTTCTCATGGAGTTCCGGTAAGGCCTGTCGCTTGCGCACCAACAGGTCACCGATACTGTTGAGCTTGTGTTCTACCAGTGTGTCTGGTCCACCCCAGATCGGAACAGCACGACCAAGCCGGGCCATCAGATCATAGATGATAAACTTGGCAACCGCATTGCCCCCCCGGGTACCTTCATAGAGAAGTTGCAGAGGATAGGCAGCATTGCCAACCACGGGGAAAAATCCGACGACCAGCGCGATCCAGGGTTGGTGGGCCTTGCGGCCTGTCGAGGCAATAATCCGGCAGGTCGTGTAGATTGTACGGACAATAACCCCTGAGCTCAGATAGCCAATGATACCGCCAAGGACGTCAATAACGCCAAAAGCCCCCAGGGTAAAGAGGATTGCCAGCGTGATAACCTTCACAAAGGGTTTCACCGCCATCAGAATACCAAAATCGGTAATGTAGAGGCTGGTCTCGCCGGTTTCGATTTCATGCTTGAGCAAATCTGCTTCACGATCATCAAGCTGGCGACGCTTGTGCCAATCTTCTATTCCCCGGGCGACCAGAAGTCTGCTGAGCTGGCTGCGATAGGACGGCAACAGGACAAATGCGCGAACCTTGGGGACAATATGTGTCAGCTGTTTGACCAGCTTGCTGTCCCGTAACAGCTCTCCAGCCTTGCGTGCAACCTTGGCCACTCCCTCTTTGGCGAGCCGGGCATACCAGCGGACAGGCCGGGTTTCATAATGGGAGACTTCTTCTTCAGATATCTTGCCTCGCGCAAGTCGGGACTGGAGACTGCGTTGAAGACGGGACATAAAGCGCCAGTCACCCGCATCCGGCAGAAGTTCTTCAACATCCTGCGCCAATTCCGCCAGTTCTGCTTCGCTCAGGACAGCGCCCAGTTCTTTCTGATGGCGTGATACATAGTCCCGCAAACGCGGAACATCAACATCGTCATAAAGCGGGCGGCCATTGAGCAGTGTGCGTTGCAGATAAAAAGTAAAAAGCAGGATCGGGTTCGCCGGAAACAGGGCCGGAACGCCAGATTCAAGATCGACCCAGACCCAGCGGTTTTCCCCTGTGTCTGTTGTCTCCAGCAGGAAATTGCTGGTCGCGACCGGATTACCATACCCCGCCTGCCAGGCCAGACCATCAAAACCGGCATCAAGCAAAAGCCCTTGCAGCGGTTTCATCACGTTCTCGACCAGATCCTTTATCTCACCCTCTTTTTCCGAAGAAAAAGGATGATGCAGGGAAGGTGCCCGGCCATCAATAAATTCCATGGTAATTTCGTTGGCCCGGAAGTCCTCATTCCAGGAAACTGAAATAATTTCCGCGATGCGCAGCTTGCCCGGCAGCCAGAGTTTCATCAGTTTTGAAAGAACCCGGCGACGGCAAGCGGCCTCGGCAATGGATCCACGGTGCCAGATATAGGGATTGTTCGCGCCAAAGATCACATTGTGGACCAGCCCGGCAAGCGTTGATCCGACAAATATTTTCCGTGCCGTTGCCCGCCCGTCCGGAAGATAATCCAGATAGACTGTTGCGGACCGACCTGCACCGATCTTGCGATCTTTTAAACTCGACATGAACCCGTTTTCCAACCCTGTATCACACACAAGCTTCCTGTTCGGCCATATGCCAGAGCACCATGGCGTCGCTCAAACAGACAGGAGAGCAATTGCGAGGGGCCTATATGTAGTCCTTTTTCCAACAGATGAACAGTCAGGACAGAACAAAATATCATTTTTTTACCACTGCTTCTGCACCTGCATGTCTCCGGCAACAGGCAGATCTGCATGAAAGAGCAGTAAAACCATATAAAGAATTCCTGATATAGCTTGCGCAATTTGTCAAAACCGCCTAGTTTCAAAGATATTATTTTATCCTTTGTTAGGTAGGTGACACATGTCGAACAAATTTCTGGAGCTTCTGAGCAAGCGTGACTGGCTGCTTGCCGATGGGGCAACCGGGACCAACCTTTTCGATGTGGGTCTGGAAACCGGAGACTCGCCCGAGCTCTGGAACATCGAACAGCCCGAAAAAATCTATAATCTGCAAAAAGCCTTTGTTGATTCCGGATCGGACATCATCCTGACCAATACCTTTGGCGGCACCAGGAACCGGATGAAACTGCACAAGATGGAAGACCGGGTTGCAGAGCTGAATGCTGCTGCGGTGGAAATCACCAGGCGCGTTGCCGATAGCGCCGGTCGCCCTGTTATTGTTGCAGGCTCCATGGGGCCAACAGGCGACATCTTTGAGCCCGTCGGCAGCCTGACCCGCCAGGAAGGGATAGACGCCTTCCGTGAGCAGGCCGTTGCTCTGGCGGGTGCCGGTGCAGATGTCCTCTGGCTTGAAACCATTTCCGCCCCGGAAGAACTTGAAGCAGCCGTTACAGCCTGCAGCGAAACCGGTCTGCCTATTGTTACAACACTCAGTTTTGATACCAATGGCAGGACGATGATGGGCCTGACCCCGAGTAACTTTGCCCGCAAGGTCAAGGAACTGTCACCGGTTCCTGTTGCCTATGGCGCTAACTGCGGGGTTGGTGCTTCGGAAATGGTTGCTGCTCTGATCAATATGGCAATGGCCGCCGAGGAAGGTGATATTCTCGTCTCGAAAAGCAATTGCGGTATCCCCGAGTATGTGGATGGTGCCATACGTTATAACGGCACCCCAGAGCTGATGGCGGATTATGCCAGAATTGCCGTTGATGCCGGGATCCGTATCATCGGCGGATGCTGTGGTACCTCCCCGGATCATGTGCGCCATATGCGCAACGCACTCGACAGTCACACCCGAGGCAAAAAACCTGGCCTGGATGAAGTTGTCGCCCGCCTTGGCGAAATATCCAATGGTGCAAGAGAGCAAAACAGCCTGGGTCCTCTAGGATCAAAGCCTGAAGCTCCAGCCCGTGAGGGGCGTCGTCGAGGACGCGATCCCAAACGCAAGGCAGCAGACGACGGGAAATTTCCCGGCCAACTTTGACAAGATCACAAGCTCAATAACGACCGTCAAAGCCAGAAGGGGTGTGCAATCACACCCCTTCTGGCTTTTTTACAAACAAACGACTTCACCAAACCTTAACCCCCAAAGCAGTAAGCTTGCCTTCAAAGAATGGCTTGGAGGCTGACACTTTTTTTTCGTCTATTCAGGATGTGAGCCTCTTGGCCAATCAGATTACTCTCACATCACGACCTGTCGTTTTCAGGGAAAATTGTCTGAAAATTGTCTGGGGAAATGCATTGATGACTAACAGGAACTGGATAAAGTCAGTTTTTCAGCAGCTGCTGCTTCCCTGCCTATTCATGCTTATACCCCCCCTGATTTCACCTGCTCAGGCCCGGGACCTGATCCTGTTGGCAACACCTCAGGCTCCCTTCAAATACGAAGAAAATGGCGAGTTAAAGGGGATAGATGTAGAAATCATTACGGAAGTAATGAAAAGACTTAATCTCGGCTTTCAACTGCGCCTGATCAAGTCTGATGCCCGAATTCAGGAAGAAGCCCGCCGCGGCAAAGCCGACATGCTCGTACTTTTTTCGAAAAAACAGTCAAGGCTTGAGTATCTGATCTACCCAGAAGAATCCTATATCGACCTTACCTGGAACTTCTTCATTCGCCGGGAAGACAACGGTAAATACAAATTCAACGAGCTGGCTGACCTCAAGGGATTGGCTATTGGAGCAACCAAGGACGTTGCCTACACCCCGGAGTTTTGGCAAGCAGGTCTTCAACTGGATATCACGACCAATAATGACCAACAGATTTCAAAGCTGCTGGCCGGACGCTTTGATCTGGTTCCCCTCAACACCATCAGCACACTTTATGAAGAAAAACACAGAGGCAATCTGAGCAAAATATCCTACTTGCCAACCCCCTTAAAATCCACGCGCTATTACAATGTCTTCAGCAAAGCATCCGATTTTCCTGACAAGGAAGATCTGATCAAACGCTATGATGAAATAATAAGGCAATTACAAGAGGATGGCACAATCCAGAGGATCATGGACAAATACCTTGGAGACCCGGAACACGGGGATATCACAGGTTAACTCCCAAATAAAAACCGCTGCACACAAGTGAGCAGCGGTTTTAACAGTGTCCGAAATATTTTTTCGGATCAATCTCTTATCCGAGAACACTTTCCAGCTCTTCAATTGATTCAAGGACATGATCTGCCAGGGTTGCAAGCAGCTCTCGCTCAGACGTTCCCGTCAAGACACCAACCTTGAGACCAGCCCCGGCATTGTGGCCCATTTCCATATCGTGCAGATTATCCCCCACAACCATCACCTGATGTGGTGAAAGTCCCATTGCAGCGCAAAAACCCTGCACCATCCCAGCCGTTGGTTTCAGGCCATGTCCGGAATCATATCCTGCAATAAAATCGAGCTTTTCAATCGCCCCGAAGCGGCGCAAAGAACGTCGCGCCCCTTGCTCGCTGTCGCTGGTGGCAACACCAAGCTTCAAACCTTTAGCCTTCAAGCGATCAAACAGGACAGCCAGATCGGTCACCGCGACCGCCGCTGTTTCGCCGTCTTCCTGAAAAATCTTCTCGACCTTGACCAAGAGATCTTCATAGACAACGTCGGGAAGAAACTCACACCATTTGGCAATGATTTCACCATTGCTGCTGGCAGCAAGCATCGAGCCAGGCAGCACCCGGTCCTGTACCGCATCATAGCCTGTTGCTTCAAGAATACGGGCGGCAAGGTCTTCATCCCCTGCCGCGGCCATCAATGAAGCCTTCCGGTTTAAAGGCATCCAGCTTTTGGCATAATCAAGCAGGGTTCCATCCTTGTCGAACAGAATTCCCTTGATTTCGCCCTTGGTCGTTTCCTGCATTACCATTCCCTATTCAGCAGCATCGGCAATGGAACTTTGACGCAGGATACCCTGATAAATCTCCTCATCACCGACAACCCCGACAAGACGCCCGTCAACTGCCAACAGCACAGGATTTCCAGTAGCCTGACGCAGTTCAATCGCCCGCTTCATCGTGATGTCCGGCGAAGCAACCGCCAGTGAACAATCACCGATATCCGAAAGTTCACTTTCGTCCCCATAAGGAAAGAGTGTCAGATCGAGTTTGTCTTCGAAGGTCGCCTTTACCAAAGCCCCCTGCGCATCAACTGTGACCTTGAAAGCGTCGTATTTATCGAGAATCAGCTGCTTGCCATCCCGGCGCATGTCATTGACCTCGGTCATCAGCGAGGCACAGCGCAGGACATTCAGCGGGTTCATATGGGCGACAAATTCGGCCACATACTCATTCGCCGGATTAAGCACGATTTCTTCCGGTTCACCGTACTGGACAATACGCCCCCCCTCCATAATCGCGATGTGCGTTCCGATTTTCAGGGCCTCATCCAGATCATGACTGACAAAGATAATCGTCTTTTTCAGATTGCGCTGCAGCTCAAGCAATTCGTCCTGCAAATGATCCCGGATCAAAGGATCAAGCGCGGAAAAAGGCTCATCCATCAACAGAATATCAGCATCTGTGGCAAAGGCACGGGCAAGCCCCACACGCTGTTGCATCCCCCCGGACAGCTCGTGGGCGTATTTGTCTTTCCACTTGTCGAGACTGACCAGCTTCAGCTTTTCCTCGACAATGGCTTCACGCTCGGCCTTGGGCATGCCCTTGAGCTCCAAACCGAGACCGACATTCTCGGCAACTGTCCGCCAGGGTAAAAGCGCGAACTGCTGAAAGACCATGGAAACCCGTTCTGTGCGCATGTGGCGCAAGGTCTTGGCATCGCAGGACGCCACATCAACCATGTCGTTTCCATCCCGCACCAGTACTTCACCACGGGTGACCTTGTTCAGGCCGTTCACCGCGCGTAACAGGGTGGATTTGCCCGATCCGGACAGCCCCATCAGGACACAGATCTCGCCTTCTTCAATGGTGATCGACCCATTGGCAACCCCCAGAACACAGCCTGTGGCATCAAGGATTTCTTCACGTGTTTTCCCGGCATCGACCATCGGGACTGCTTCTTTTTGCCGATCACCAAAGATGATATCGACATTTTTGAATTCTACTGCACTAGATGTCATGTTCTGTCCCCTTATGCGCCGTCGACCGGAGCGTTACGCTGCTTGCACAGTCGATCCAGCAGGATCGCAATAATCACAATGGCCAGACCTGCTTCGATCCCCATATCAGGCTTGACCTGAGATAGTGCCCGCAGCACCGGCACACCCAGTCCTGGCGCGCCAACCATGGCAGCAATTACCACCATTGAAAGAGACAGCATGATACACTGGGTGACCCCTGCGATAATCGTCGGCAAGGCAAAGGGGATTTCAACCTTCCACAGCAACTGACTTTTTGTTGCGCCAAAAGACTCAGCAGCTTCGATCAAAGGTGTCGGTACCGAAGATACTCCCAAATGGGTCAGTCGGATCGGCGCGGCTACAGCAAAAATCACAGTAGCGATCATTCCCGGAACCATCCCGAGCCCAAGCAGGATCATTGCCGGGATAAGATAAACAAATGTTGGAATGGTCTGCATCAGATCCAGAATAGGGCGAAGGATAGAAAACAGCCAGGGTCGATGAGCAGCAGCGATGCCTAAGGGCACCCCGACAACCATACAAACCATCGTCGAGTAGATTACCAGAACTAGTGACTGAATCGCCTCTTGCCAATACCCCTGATTAATAATGAACAGAAGTGACAGAAAAACAAAGAGACTCAATTTCCAGGATCGCTGCAGAAAATGTGCCAGCGCCGCGATCAGAGCCACAAGAACGATGGGTGGTAAATAGAGCAGAATATCAACAGATCCTTTGATCAAAAAGGACATGACATCCGAAAACAAATCAAAAAATCCTGAAAAGTTATCGATGAGAAAATCGAAAAAACTCTCTCCCCACTTCCCCACAGGAACTTTATTCTCAATTAACCACTCTTCGATGCTGGACATAGTGAAACCCTTTTTTTTCAAGGCGATCCCGAAGACGTATCCCGGTTATATTCCCTGCTGACGTCCCGGACTCAAGTCCTGTTTTTTGTTTTGGCAACCGAACCGTTTCTTTGTCTTGAACGGCTTCTTACTGTCGCTGGATTTATTCTTGGTATGAAAACATGCCAGAGGGCTGGTGTACAACCAGCCCTCTGCAATTATAGCGTAACAGGCAATCAGACTTACAGTCCGAGATGGCCTTTTACAGCAGCAAGTCCGTCGCCACCGTCAAAAGTGGTCACGCCAGCCAGCCAGGCATCCAGAGCACCCGGATTGGCTTTAAGCCAATCGGTAGCTGCAACGGGGCCGTCTTTGCCATCGTCCAGAATTGCGCCCATGATCTCGTTTTCCATAGCGAGGGAGAACTTGAGGTTATTCAAAAGTTTGCCGACGTTTGGACAGGCTTCTGTATAGCCCTTGCGCACGTTGGTATGAACGTTTGCTCCACCAAAGTTAGGACCGAACACGTCATCACCACCCGTCAGGTAGGTCAGCTCGAAGTTCGAGTTCATTGGATGTGGTGCCCAACCGAGGAAGACAACACCTTTATCCCGGCGAGTAGAGCGGGATACCTGGGACAGCATGCCTGCTTCGGAAGATTCAACAACTTCAAAGCCTTTCAGGCCAAAGGTGTCAGCATCGATCATCCCCTGAATCAAACGGTTACCGTCGTTGCCGGGCTCGATACCATAGATCTTGCCATCAAGTTCATCCTTGAACTTGGCGATGTCGGCAAAATCTTTCAGGCCCTTGTCTGCCAGATATGTTGGCACAGCAAGAGTGTATTTCGCGCCTTCAAGGTTGGCACCGAGGTCTTCTACAGAACCTTCTTCACGGTAGGGTGCGATATCTGCTTCCATCGTTGGCATCCAGTTGCCAAGGAAAACATCAACATCACCGTTTTTCAGACCTGCATAGGTAACCGGCACAGAAAGAATCTGTGTTTCAGGCTTGTAACCAAGACCTTCCAGAACAACAGATGCCGTAGCGGTGGTTGCAGTGATATCTGTCCAGCCAACATCCGAGAAAGTGATTGCCTGGCATTCCGCCGGATCAGCAGCCTGTGCAGTTGCTGAAAAGCCTGCTACCGCGATTGCCGTTGAGATTGCCAGTGTGCTGGCCGAAATCATATGCTTGAGTTTCATTCCACTTGCCTCCATTTTTCCCTCCAGAGCAATCCAGAGGGCTATATTATATTTAACGGCTACTCCCTGCGAGCTTCTTATTGTTTTTTCACAGGACAGATTGCCCGAATACGCTCCCTTTGGCACGGTATAAAATTATGCAATAGGAAGCATAAAAAATTACCATGACATCTCTATCAATAATTTATTTTGATTGAACGTTCAATAAAAATAAATTATTGATGAGGGAACAAACAAGAAAAAACGTTGCACAATGCCAGGATCACCCAAGACGATTATTCGGCAGGCAACCTCTGGGTATCAAGGGTAACAGCCCCTCCAGAAACCAAGCACACCCCTAAGGACAGAAGCCCCGAAGGGAACACTGCACAAGAACAGAGGAGTCGCAGGCCTTGCCGAAAGTCGGGATGGAAGAGATCAGGAAAACCCAGTTGATCGAGGCAACCATTGCCCTGATCCACGAAGAGGGATTCACCAATGCCAGTATCTCGAAAATCAGCAAACGCGCAGGCCTGTCCTCTGGTATCGTTGCCCATTATTTTGACGACAAATCCGGCTTGTTGACAGCGACACTCCAACACCTGATGCGCCAGCTTGGTGAAGAAACCTCTATCCGGCTTGCCAAAGCCAAGACCCCGATTGAACGTCTTCTCGCCGTGGTCTATTCCAACTTTGCCCAGGATCAGTTCAAACCCGGTGTCGTCGATGTCTGGCTTGCCTTCTGGGCGCTGGTTCCGACATCCCCTGAACTGGCCCGTCTGCACCGGATCAACGAGCGCCGGATGCACAGTAACTTCCAGCACGCGCTCAAACCGCTGTTGCCAGCCAAGATGGTTCGCAGCACGGCAACCGGTCTCGCTGCAATGGTTGAAGGCCTATGGATCCGCTGCGCCCTGACAGCCGGAGGCGTGACACCGAAGGAGGCGATCTCTATTATGGAAAGCTATATCAACAGCCAGATCCTTGTCTTCCAGGACACAACCGGCAAGACGCGAACCAGTACAGACAGGCTCTTTACAGAATAGGCTTTGCCTGCCCTGTAACTGAACACCCGTTTCAAAAATACCCGTTAGTTAATACGACATCAGACCTTAAGGACACGCAATTATGAGTAAGCTCCCCACCCAAAAACTCTATATCAATGGCGGGTACGTGGATGCCACCTCTGGACAGACCTTTGAAACCATCAACCCGGCAACCGGTGAAGTAATATGCGATGTACAGATCGCCTCTTCAGCAGATGTCGACAAAGCCGTTGCCGCTGCCAAAGCAGGCTTCAAAATTTGGTCAAAGATGAGTGGCACAGAGCGCAGCCGCATCCTGTTGCGTGCCGTGGCCCTGCTGCGTGAACGCAACGATGAACTGGCTGCCCTGGAAGTCACCGACACGGGCAAGCCTTTGCAGGAAGCCAACTGTGTCGATGTTGAATCCGGTGCGGAATGCATCGAGTATTTTGCCGGGCTTGCGGCTTCGCTGAACGGCGAGCACATCCAGCTTGCCAACGGCAATTTTGCCTTCACCCGCAAAGAACCTTTGGGTGTTTGTGGGGCAATTGGTGCCTGGAACTACCCGATCCAGATTGCCTGCTGGAAGTCCGCCCCTGCCCTCGCCTGTGGCAATGCCATGGTCTACAAGGCTTCGGAAGTTACCCCGCTGACCGCCTTGAAACTTGCAGAAATCTATACGGAAGCCGGATTGCCTGACGGGGTGTTCAACGTGGTTTCCGGCCTAGGTCCGGTCGGGCAGATGCTGGCAGAACACGAAGGCATCGAGAAAATTTCCCTGACCGGTTCTGTGCCGACAGGCAAACGGGTAATGGAATCCGCGGCCAAGACCCTCAAACATGTCACCCTTGAACTGGGCGGAAAATCTCCGCTGATCGTCTTTGAGGACGCCAAGCTCGATAACGCGGTTTCAGCCGCCATGCTGGCAAACTTCTATACCCAGGGCGAAATCTGCTCCAACGGCACCCGCGTCTATGTCCACAAGGACATCAAGGACAAGTTTATCGAGAAGCTGATTGCCCGCACCGAGAAAATGATTATCGGCGACCCCATGCACCCCGACACCCAGGTCGGCTCTCTGATCCATCGCGATCACATGGAAAAGGTTCTCGGCTATATTGAAATCGGCAAGAAGGAAGGTGCAAACCTTGCCTATGGCGGAAAACAGGTCACGGTCAAGGGCTTTGAAAAAGGCAACTTCCTTCAACCGGCGATTTTCACCAATGTGACAGCAGACATGCGCATTGCCCGTGAAGAAATCTTTGGCGCCGTCATGTCGGTCATCACCTTCAGCGACGAAGATGAAGTGGTCGCCGCGGCAAATGACACCCAGTTTGGTCTTGCCGCCGGGGTCTTTACCCAGGACATCACCCGGGCACATCGCGTCATCGCCAATCTCGAAGCAGGCACCTGCTGGATCAACAACTACAACATTACCCCGATTGAAATGCCCTTTGGCGGCTACAAACAATCAGGCATCGGGCGCGAGAACGGTACCGTCGCGGTGGATCACTTTACCCAACTCAAATCGGTTTATGTGGAAATGGGAGACGTGGACTGCCCTTACTAGAGGGTAATTACGAAATCGGTCTCTGAGGGCGAATAACCAAGCCTTCAGAGGCCCAGACAACGACATGGACAAAAAAACCTTGAGCGAAACCTTCGAACTGCATCCTCGTCTTACAGCCGATACGCTTGTTGTCACAGACCTGCCGCAATGCCGGGTTCTGTTGATGAATGACAGCCGCTATCCCTGGCTTATTCTGGTACCACGGCACAATGAACTACGGGAATTGCACGATCTGGCACCAACTGAGCTTGCTGCTGTCATGGAAGAAGTTCGCAAGGTATCCGAGGTTCTTGTGCAGGCTTTCGGGGCCTTCAAAATCAATGTTGCCGCCTTGGGCAATATGGTCCCGCAACTGCACATCCATGTCATCGCACGTTCACAGAGCGACCCGGCCTGGCCGGGTCCGGTCTGGGGCGTTGGAGCGCCGCTTGCCTACAGCGATGAAGCAAGCAGCGTTCTCCTGCTTAAACTTGAAGCCGCAATCGGGAACGGGAAGCCCTCAACCTGAGAAAGACAGCCTCCCTGAGCCAAGCTCAAGATCGTCTTTCTCAGGCTCCTGCCTAACCTCAGTCCCGCCATCCGATTGCGGCTTTTTTTCCCGCAGCCACCGGAACAAAACCGTTAATCCGTTTTCCCGGATTTATCCGCTTCTGTTCCGGACAAACGCAAGCCGGAGAAACTCCTTCTATACCTGTACAAGCAGGATCAGGGAAACCCTATCTGCTGCATGAATTTGTTCCAATCACGACAATTTTCCAAAAAACATACAGGCATTAATCAGAACCAGCCCCTAGTGGGAATAGTCATCCCGGATGGTATAGACCAGCTCGCTGGTCGGGAGCTTGTCAATAACCCCGGTTGAAAGCTTGCGAAAAAGAGCTTCTTCCTGGGAAATATAAAGCCGGTTGCTTTCGCTGTTCAGAAATGCCTCGATTTCTGTGTCGTTAAAATTGGTGCAACTGCCATAGATTTTTTTAAACAGGCTGTTATAGCGTTTGTTTTCCTGAAGCAGTTGCGAAATCGCCGTTGGGTCCTGCCAGGAAGAATCCCGAATCTTGGCCGGATGCAGCAGGAAATAGGAACTGTCCACACCCAGGCGGCTTTCACCACCGCAATACAACATTGTCGCAGCAGAGCTGACATCTGAAAGGTTAATTGTGGTCACTGGAACAGGCATACTGCGGATCGCCTGGTAGGCAATATATCCTGCATCCATGTCGCCGCCGTAGCTGCTGATCAACAGGTATATATTTTTAACATTGGGGTAATTCATCTCGATATTGTGCAGGTCCAGCAGCAATTCGTTGACACTGGGCATAGAGACATCAGCAAGGAAATAGATCGACACACTTCCGACCTCATCCTTGCTGATTTCCTTTTCAACCGAACCAATGATAACTTCGTCCGCGGTTGCTGTCGCAACCGCAAAGCTCATCATCAGAGCAGCCAATATCGTTTTCCCCATTATCCCCTCCTGGTACAGAACAGCCAATTGACGATCTGGAAGACAGTTGGTCTCCATAGGGCGCGAAGCCCTTAACAATCGTCACGCGCAGGCATATTCACACCAATTACAGGAACAAGTAAACGACATTATCCCGGCAGGTTCTTAGCTTTGGCTATTTTTTCGACAGGCAACCCGTCAATGAATTTGCCAGACCTTCCAGCAGACGTGGATAAGCATCGGCACCTTTTTCAAGATTTGCCCCCAGTGGATCAAGTTCGCCGATTTGCACAGCCAGGTTTTCGCTCAGCACCTCAATCACAGCAGGCTGGAACTGGGGTTCCCTGAACACACAGACAGCCCCGCTTTCCTCAAGCAGGTGACGCAGTTCACTCAACCTTTTGGCGCCTGGTTTTCGATCGGGGTCGATCGTCACGGCCCCGATAACATTCAGGTCAAAATCCAGCTCAAAATATTGATAGGCATCATGAAACACCAGATAAGGCTTTGAGGAGACAGGCAGCAGTTGTCCGGCAATATCCTGCTTTAACATAGCCAGCGACGTCTGGGTTTTACTGACGTTTGCCGCATAGATTTCTGCGTGGGCGGGATCAATTCGAGCCAACTCTTCACCAACCCGCGCAACAATCACGGATGCATTATCCAGCGATAACCAGATATGGGGATCATACTTTCCATGATTGTGGTCATGATCCTCTTCATGATGGTGGACTTCATCATTATGTTCTTCGTGATTATGTCCTTCGTGCCCGTGGCTGTGATCGGGGCCATGATCGGGATTATCGCCATGATCATGAGTGTGGTCCTGATCTTCTTCGGCCTGTTCGGTATGACCATCGCCTTCCTTTTCCCCATGGTCGTGATCTTCCCCGGTTTTCCATGCCCCTGCTGTCCGGTTTTCAAGAAGGGTAAGGCCGGCAATATCCATCAGCTCAAGCGCAGCCCCTGTCCCGCCATTCTCAGATTTCTGATGCAAGGATTTGACCAGAAATGTTTCCAGGCCCTCACCAACCCAGACCACCAGGTCGGCCGAGTTCAGAGCACGCACCTGGGATGGACGCAGGCTATAACCATGAGGAGAAGCCCCCTGATCAATCAAAAGTTCCGGTTCTCCCACCCCCTCCATGACCGACTGGACCAACGCATGGATCGGCAGAATGGAAACGGCCACACGCGGGGCCTCATCGGCAAGGGCGCTCCCGGTCATAAACAGCCCCAATGGCAGAGCGAAGAGGACTGAAAGCGATTTTTTAGGCAAAAGTCTCAAAAGAGTATCTGGTGTTAATCGGACAAAACAGGACATTAGCGTTCCTCGAACAGATCGTGGGTTACGAATTATTTTGAAAATCTCGCCATTGTTATGTTATAACATTTACAGGCCTGTCAAGACACGATATTTAAAGAGCCATGAAAAACTTCGACACCGTTTCTCTTTCTTTTGATACAAACAATCACGACCACGGGCGCTGTATTCACACCGCCATGAAGGTCGCGGACAAACTGTGCCTTTCGCGTAGCGTGCGCCTTACTCCGGCACGCCGACGGGTACTTGAACTGATCTGGGAAAGCCATCACCCCGTCGGGGCCTATGACGTCCTGTCCAGATTATCCCAGGAAAGCGGGAAAACCGCCCCGCCGACAGTCTATCGTGCTCTCGAGTTCCTGATGGAACAGGGGCTGATCCACCGGATTGAGTCGCTTAATGCCTATGTCGGCTGCGCACATCCGGCAGAGGAACATGCCGGGCTATTTCTGATCTGTACGGACTGTGGTTGTGCCGCCGAGGTCCATGATGAAGCCATTGATCAGGCAATCGTGACCAAGGCTGCAACACTGGGGTTTCGCCCCGAGCAACGGACCCTTGAAGTCAGAGGCACCTGTCCGGACTGTCGCCCCAATACTTAAAGATCCAAATACAGTTTAAGCCCCTGTTTGTTCAAGCGAACACGACAACGACAGGGCATTCAGCAAGTTCAGGCAAGATTTAAGGAAACGCCACCAAAATGACCAGAGAAGTGGCAAGTCAACAAAACGGATCTCCCGCATCCCCTCCTCACCAAAGTCAAGCAGACTGCGGTTGTGGGCATGACCATGCCCATGTCAACCCCGCCAGTGGAGAACCCCTGATTCAGGCGCGCGATCTGACTGTGGAATTTGGAGGCCGCGTTGCCCTGGACCAAGTCAATCTTACCGTCCATCGCAACGAGATTGTCACGCTTATCGGCCCCAATGGCGCGGGAAAATCAACCTTGATCCGCGCCCTGCTACAGGCAATCAAGCCGAATAAGGGCGACGTCTGGCGGCGGCACGGGCTGGTAATCGGCTATGTGCCGCAGAGACTGAACATCGACCCGATCATGCCCATGACCGTCAAGCGCTTCCTCTCAATTCCTTCCCCGCATTCTCTTGCTGAATGCAAGCAGGCCCTGCACAGCGTCGGTGCAGACCAAACCCTGGAGCAACCGGTACAGAGTCTATCCGGGGGGGAATTTCAACGGGTTCTGCTGGCCCGGGCAATTCTGCGCAAACCTGATCTACTGGTTCTGGACGAGCCCGTTCAAGGGGTTGATTTTCAAGGGCAAACCGAACTATACCGCCTGATATCCCGACTGCGCGAACGAAACGGTTTTGGCATTTTGATGGTTTCTCACGATCTGCATATCGTAATGGCCGAAACCGATCGTGTGGTCTGTATCAATGGCCATGTCTGCTGTTCCGGCGCACCGACCCAGGTCAGCGACAGCCCGGAATATCTGGCCCTGTTTGGCGGACAGACCAAACCGGGACTGGCGGTCTATCATCATCTGCATGATCATACCCATGACGGGATGGCGTCCCAACAACACACACACAGCCTGAATGTCGACCACCCTGACAAACCCGATGTCGCCCAGAAAGAAAGAAACTGATCATGGAAGATTTTCTGCTTCGGGCCCTGATCGCCGGGGTTGGAGTTGCCCTGATCTCTGGTCCGCTCGGCTGTTTTGTAGTCTGGCGACGCATGGCCTATTTTGGGGACACCCTCGCCCATTCCGCCTTGCTTGGGGTCGCACTGGGTCTTTTGCTCGGTTTTAATCTGACACTTGGTATCGTTGCCACCGCTATAATGATCGCCCTGCTGGTCACCCTGTTCCAGCATCAAAAACGCATCGCCAGTGACACGCTTCTTGGCATTCTAGCCCACTCCAGCCTTGCCATCAGTCTGGTGGTTCTCGGCCTGTTACAGGGCTATCGGGTTGATCTGCTGTCATATCTTTTTGGAGATGTTCTCGCGGTAACTCTTGAGGACATCTACTGGATCTATGGGGGCGGAACCATTGCTCTTGCGTTACTTGGCTATATCTGGAAAGACCTTCTTGCGCTGACTTTACACGAGGAACTCGCCAGAGCCGAGGGCATCAATATCACCCTGACCCAGACACTGTTCATGGTCACAGTGGCGATTGTTATTGCCATTGCCATGAAAGTCGTCGGCGTTCTCCTGATTACCTCCCTCCTGATTATCCCCGCCGCCGCCGCCCGCCGTTTCGCCCGAACCCCGGAACAGATGGCAGCGATTGCGGCCTTGATCGGCGGCGCCTCTGTTGTCGCAGGTCTGTTTGGGTCGCTGCAGTGGGATACCCCTTCGGGTCCTTCGGTTGTGGTTGCCCAGTTACTGCTGTTTCTCGGCAGCCTGCTGGCAGGTTCGCTGCTGCGGTCTGTGCGGCCCTGATCACCAGGAAACGCTTTCAGATTTTCATATTTTTCGGCACCCCTGAGCCTTTATTGCCAGATCCTCTTCGATAAAACTCTGTTTCAACTCAACCTCGAGCCAACGTCGAAAAGCCTTGATCTTGCGAGAATTCCGGCGGGACTCAGGATAGACCAGCCAGTATCCCCGCCCCTCAAGATCCTTGCAAACCAGATCAAACGGCTGGATCAGGCTCCCGTCATTGAGGGCCTTGCGATAAAACATTGGTGTTAGAACTGCCACACCCTGCCCGGCCATGGCAGCTGTTGCTTCAAGTGTCTGCGAACCCAACCTGCTTCTCGGGCGTGCCTTGAGTTCATCCGAAGGGACACCCGCGGCATCGAACCATACTTTCCACCAGGGATCGCTTGCATCGATGAAGGGCAATCTAAGAAGATCGGCAGGCTCCTTCACACCATCGATACTCTCGGCCAGCCCGGGGCTGAGCATTGGGGTGAATGATGCTGTCATCAGCAAATGAGTAGCAAGTCCCGGCCAGTCCCCCATGCCTGAGCGAATACCCAGATCGAATTCTTCCCGTGCGAAGTTTCGCATCTCTTGCGAGGCATCAAGGCGAACCGCCAGGTTACAGTGTTCCATCTGAAAACGTCCGATCCGCTCGACCAGATAGTTGGCGGCAAAGGTCTGAAGCGTCGATATAGTCAAGAGGGACTGGCTGTCGTCTTCTTCTGCGGCAAAAGCATTATGCAACAAATCAAAGGCCTGGCTGACCACCGGTGCCAGCCGCAGTCCTGTTTCCGACAGGCTGACCTGCCGGGGTTTTCTCAAAAACAGATTACTCCCGACCCGCTCTTCAAGGATCTTGATCTGATAGCTGACAGCTGCCTGGGTCATGCCCAGTTCTTCAGCCGCACGGGTAAAACTGCAATGCCGGGCCGCGGCTTCAAACACCCGAAGTGATGACAGAGGGGGTAAACTCGATGACACCATGCATAAATCCTCCTTATGCATACTACTCGGATTTTAGTTGGAAATCCAGTCTGGGAAAGCGCAAATTCTATTCATGGGCAACAAGGCTATATCATCAGGAAAAGAAGAGATCATCATGAGTGACATTTGCAACAGCTGTATCAAAATTCAGCCAGAACGAAAAAAAAATCCAAGTAAAATTCCAAATCTACTTGTTGTAATATATGATATATTATTCACTCCACGCACAAAAAAAATGTCTTATACGAACCTGCATTACCTCCCTGAGCATCTCAAGGAAGACATCGGGTTTTCCCACCAACAGTGTAGTGGAAAATTCCTTGAAGACCGACCCAGATTCTAAAAACAGGTCCAACAATCAAAACTCTACTTCAGAATATTGCATTCAAGTACCTTATCCAGAGCCAGACTGAGGACAGCCCGACTTTGCGGCGCTGTCAGACAGATCCGTATTCTGTTTTCCTCTTGCCGCCCGGTAGAGAAAAAACTGCCGGGAACTGCTTCTACGCCACCCGAGCGTAAAACCACCATCGCGTCCTCAGCAGGAATGCCCGTTTCCAGCCAGAGATGCGGCGCGGAAAAAAGAGCATTACGCGGTGTCTGCCTTCTTACTTCCTTTAACCGTGATCGGGCCAGATTCCAGCGGGCAGAAACCTCCGCCCGCTGCCAATCACAGCGGGCAAAGGCCCGCCCCTCCTCGATCCAGTGACACGCCAGACCCAACATCACTGGACTCATGGTCCAGTGCGTGGCGTGGACCTCGGCCCGGATCGGGGCAATCCAACGCTCCGGTCCTGCAATAAAGCCGAAGCGAAGTCCCGGTCCCACTGTTTTGGACAGACTGGAAATCACCAGACACTGTTCCGGTATTTCCTGCATTAACGGTGCCTGTCCTGACAAGGGGCCATAGACATCGTCTTCAATCACAAGAAGTTTTCTCGCTTTGACAACAGCCGCAATCTCAGTCCGCCTTGTTGCAGACATAACAGCACCAGTCGGGTTTTGCAGATTGGGTGTCAAAACAACAAGTCTGGCACCACTGCTCCGACTGGCTGTATCCAGAGCAGAAGGCAAAACGCCTTCCTCGTCACAGGCAATCCCCTGCAGACGCAAACGAAGCTGTCGCGCGACTGCCTTCATACCGGGAAAGGTAAACTCTTCGACCAGAACTGTTGCACCAGGTTCACAGAGGACCAGCAAGCAGGCCAGCAAGGCTTGTTGTGCGCCTGCAGTAGGCACCACAGCTGCCGGAGGCAGCTCTACCCCCCGCCATGCCAGCCATTTGCTGCCTGCCATCTGCGCCCGGGTCAGCAGGTTTGGGGCATGATAGGAAAATATCTCGTCAGATCCTGCCTCCTGTTTCAGATAGGTGGCAAGCAGCTCTGCTGCCCGATCATCATCCGGATGCCGGGCCGGAATATTTGTGGAAAGGTCGATAAGCTCCCGGGTAGCGTTTTCTTTCAAGGCGAAAAGCTCTGCTTCGCGACTGCTGGCCAGAACAAAAGTGCCCCGACCAACTTCACCGCCGATCAGGTGCCGACGTGTTGCCTCCCGATAGGCCTGGGTAATGGTACTGACATTCAAACCAAGGTCCCAGGCCAGGTCACGATAGGTCGGCAGGCGGTCACCAGCCCGTAACTCTCCCTCTTTGATCGCGCAGGCAATTGCTTGTGCAACGGCTAAATATTTAACCGTGATCGTCGGGTCCAGTGTCGGTTTCCAGTTCTGCTTCATCAAATGCCCCAAAGATACCTGTCCAAAAACAGACAATATTGTAACCCACACAATATTAGTATTGAACCACACAATCAAGCTGATAGGCTTTTCTCAATCCGCGGATTACTTATTTTTTTGCAAGCCTGGACAGCTGGCACAAAACAGAACGAACAGGAGTCAGATTAATGTTTACCGAAACACAGTTGAGAGAAGCTGCCAGCTATATCTATCAGCACATGAGCCCGACACCTCAGATCAGCTGGCCGCAGATTAACCAGCGGGTTGGTTGTCAGGTTCTGGTCAAGCACGAAAACCATACCCCCATCGGCGCCTTCAAAGCCCGTGGCGGTCTGACCTTTGCCCGCTGGCTCAAGAAAAATCATCCCGACGCAACCGGGATTGTTACCGCGACCCGTGGCAACCACGGCCAGGCCCAGGCTTTTGCCGCAACCAAGGCAGGTATCGCCTCAGTTGTGGTGGTCCCTCGCGGCAATTCCAAAGAAAAGAACAATGCCATGCGCTCCTTTGGCGCAGAGGTAATTGAACAGGGTGCTGACTTCAATGAAGCCCTGCTCGAGGTCGCCAAACTGGCCGAGCAGAGAAACCTGTTTGTGGTTCCTCCTTTCCACCCCCAGATCATGCTGGGTGTAGCCAGCTATGCACTTGAGCTTTTCTCTGCTGCGCCTGATCTTGACAGGGTCTATGTACCAATCGGCTGCGGCTCCGGCATCTGTGGCACGATTACCGCCCGTGACGCGCTTGGCCTGAAAACCGAAGTCATCGGGGTTGTTTCCGACCAGTTTCCCGCAGCGAAAACCTCCTTTGACAGTGGCAGCATTGTCGAGAGCGGCCCGGGAAGTTCTTTTGCTGATGGCATGGCCGTAAGAGTACCGGTTCCCGATGCCTTTGCCATCTACAGCAAAGGCGCAAAACGGATTGTAAGTGTGAGCGACGAAGAAGTGGCCGAAGCTGCCAGAATTTATTTCAGCGATACCCACAATGCCACCGAAGGTGCCGGCGCCGTCACTCTGGCCGCAGCCCTGCAGGAACGTGACCAGCTCGAAGGCATGAAAATTGGCATCGTTCTCACCGGCGGTAATATCGACAGCTCCGCTTTTGCGCAGCTCCTGAACGGAGAAACCCCCAGGGGTTAGACCAAAGTAGAGGATAAGCACGAACAGGAAAGGGCGGCTTCAAAGCTCTTTCACTGTCCAGATCTGGTCAACAAACCCATCCTTCAAATGGATGGTGTTTTTCAATCGCTCAACCAACCGGAACCCGTTTTTCTGATAAAAGGACAGCGCAACAGGATTATCAGCACGTATATAAGCTGATATTTTTTGATACCCCTGTGCGCGTGCAGCCTCAAAGCTTGCCGCGCACAGGTTCCTGCCGATACCGTCTCCCTGATGGGACAGGGAAACAAAGGTTGATATCTCTCCTTCGCCTGAAAAGCCTGGGGATACCAGATCGCGACTTTCCGGCTTTGGAACAGCGTCCTGATTTGCACAGATCATATGCTTATGCCTTGTCGGGTGTTGGCCTTTGGCCAAAGGCTCTATGGATTGAAAACCGAGAACTTGTTGTTCTTCTTCTGCAACAGCAACCAGAAAAATGCCTTCGTCCGGAAACGATCGCTGATAGGAGATCTGCTCTGCGACAGACAGTATCTCGTTCATTGCCGTCAAACTGCCATGAGTAATAATCGGGTTGAGCAACGCAACAATACCCTCAGCATCTTGTTCCCGCACTTTACGGATCCTTCGCATAAACCACCCGCTCCCCTTCTATTTCTTGCGACACAATCAAATTACTACTATAAGGCGCAGTTGCAGCACAACTGTGACCACTCCATCTTCCGCTGCCCCCGGTAAACCACCCTGCGCGCCTGCCTCTGTCACTGCCCCCCAAAGCTATCAAGGATGCTCCACCCGTGACAATCTCCCTCCCTTCCCGATCTTGCTCCCTCGCAATGCTTGCACTTCTGGCGTCTCTTGGCCTCAGCTCTTCCGCTGTGGCGCAAACATCTGATCCATCCGCTTGCGCCCTTGAAATCATAGAGGACGCCGAGCAGGAGATGACACTCCTGGGTAAAGGTCAAAAAGGAGACGTCTGCGCCGCCAATGCACTCGGTTATTATTATTACACCCAGCAGAACTATCCCCCGGCGCTGGAGTGGTGGGGCAAGGCCGCTGACCTGGGGCATGCACGGGCAGCTCTTGAGCTTGCTATGATCCATCGGGACGGCCTGATCCCCGACCCGGATCTGGCCGAAATGAACCATCGGCTGCAACAGGGGGCAGAGTTGGGGCAGGTTCATGCCCAGCTTGAACTGGGGTTGAATTACAGTGAAGGCAGCGGAATAGAAAAAGATCTGGGACAGGCCATGTACTGGTTTGAACAGGCTGCCAAACAGGGAAATCCTGCTGCCCAGTATTTGCTGGGCTGGTATTATTGGACCGATGAACGCGGCATGGATGACATGCAGGGACCTTATGCATCGAACGATGACAAAGCTGCTTACTGGACCTGTCTCTCTGCCCAGCAGGACGACCCCGAGGCCCAGTACGAACTCAGCAAAGCTTACAGCATTGGCCGTGGAAATCTGACAGCAGATCAGGATCAACGGGCAGCGTGGCGTCAAAAAGCGGCTGACAACGGATCAGAGGAAGCCCTTGATGAGATCGCACAGCTGAGTAGCCATACATGGTATACAAAACTGGAGCGCTGGGGACAGAGCCTTTTCAAACCCGCCACAGAAGCAAGCTGTTCTGATGACCCCCGGGTTCTGCAAGGAGAATAAGTGACAACTTTTTGTACCCTACATAAGACCGTCTTTTTCTTCCCTCTGGGTCCCGTTCAACTCTGCTTCCAGATCGGCAAAGGGGTGGTGTCGATCAAGATAATCTGAAAAGCGCCTCATAAACTCCTGATATTCCTCACCGAGGTAGTGATAAAAGGCTCCAGCTTCCAGCCGCTCCTGGCGAAGAGGCAACACGGAAATCTTCTTTTCATCCAATATTCTGCGAACCAGAAAGTCAGAGGCCAGAAAGGCTTCAACCTCGCCCTGTTCATAGGCCTTGATCACCGCATCGAAGTTCTGAAAGGCAACCGCAGTTCTGGTTTTCACAAAATCTTCCTGCCAGTAAAAACCCAGGACATATGCAATCCTGGGTTCCTTTTCCACGCCGCCCGGTCGTCGCCAAAGATACCCGGACAGCATAAACAGGGGATCGGACTTTACAAAGCTTCGTTCATAAAGCCCCTCAGCTGTGGGCAAGCGGTATAGCTCTCCATCCACAGTACGATTGTTAAAGGAAACAATCCCTCGACGACCGGGAAAGGCAACAACCTCTATCGGGCAGCCAAGTTCATGATAAACATGTTCGACAATTTTCTGGGCTCTTAGTGACAGCTTGTTTTGGCTGACTGTTGCGATCTTTTTTGGACAAGCGACAGCGTTATCCGCTGGGCTGGCTCCGGCACCGCCACCCCCAAGAAGAAAAAAAATCAAAGCTGCGGCACCCAGCCTCATGGCTCCACCAAACGATTACCAGAATCAAACGGCGACTGTTACCAACACACCGACACCACTATCATCGGATGTAAAAAATAATTTTTCCTTACCCTGAGTTACAAATTGAAAATTACCACCATAAACTGCAAGCCTGTATCGCGCTGCCGTTAAAACTTGTTGATCAGAAGAGCCCCCGCGACAAGCAAAGCAACACCAAGCAGCTTGACCGCCGTCACCGGAACAACCGGCAGATAGAACCAGCCAAAATGCCCCGCGATCATCGCCAGCAAAATCTGGCCCGTCAAAGCAGCAGAGACAACTGAGCCTGCTCCAATTTTCGGGATAAGCCAGTAAAAGGATGCAATGGCAAAGGCGCTGAGCAGCCCCCCAGTGAACCAGAGATAAAAGGGCACGCTCTGGAGTGAAGAAGAATCAGGAACCCGCCTGACAGTAAAAACCAGAGCCAGAGTTGTAAAAACCAGGCTGGCAGAAAAAGCCACGACTGTTGCAAATATGGGGTTTTTCAACAGCAGGCCGAGTTGGGAATTCAGAGCAGCCTGAGCGGCAATGGCAGCGCCAGCGACAAAGGCAACAAAAGGTAAAATAGATGTGTTCATAACCGGAAATTACACCCCGGCGTTCTGATCATCATTTACATATGTTGAGAACAATCAACTTTTTATAAAAGTCTTCGGGACCGAAAGTATTTCTTGCGGGTCTTTTTGCTATAAGACTTTGAAAATTGAGCAATATCAGAAAACTCCTGGTCACTTCAGAAGCCCATCATCACATTTCATGTGGTCCTTCTATTTCACCCTCCTCCGCCCCTTCATAAAAAGACTCAAAACGCCCAAAGGGGTCATGCGTATCCAGATAAGCCGAAAATTGCTGCATAAAGGGTTCAAATTCGATCCCGAGATAGTGATAGAGCGGTTCAATGAATACCCGCTGTTCCCGTAAAGGCGGAGGGGAAATTTTATTTTCCTTTACCAAAGAACCCACGACATATCCAACCGCCAGGAAGGACATAACGTCCCCTTGTTCATAGGCACGAATAGCAGAACCAAGGTTAAGATAAGCAACACCAAGCTTATCCTTTACATAATTCTCTTGCCAATAGACCCCCAGAACATAAGCTATTGTCAGCCTTTGCCCAGTTGATGCCTTCGGGTTCTTCCAAAGATACCCCGTAGCGGAAAACAAAGGACGAGAACGGATAAATTTTCGTTTATATAGCGTTTCTACACTTGGCAGGCGATAGAGTTCTCCGTCCAGTTTCTCCGCATTAAAGCCTTTTGCTTTTAATCTGAGACATATCCAGCAGCCTTGAAGAAATTCCAGCATTCGGAAGGATCGTAGAGAT
>NZ_JAPWGY010000010.1 GCF_027214005.1 Kiloniella laminariae | reverse complement strand
AAAACCGATTGCAAACTCTTTCGTGGCGGAACTGACGATCGTGCGGGTCATCGTGTGTGGTCTCCGTTTTGCGGGCAGAAATAAGC
Source organism: Kiloniella laminariae (assembly GCF_027214005.1). GTDB lineage: Bacteria > Pseudomonadota > Alphaproteobacteria > Kiloniellales > Kiloniellaceae > Kiloniella > Kiloniella laminariae_A. Next base: position 95,571 of record NZ_JAPWGY010000010.1, on the reverse strand, counting down.
TCTGGCCATGATTTTTGTTATCAATAACCCTGATCCTGTCAGGGTTTTATCCTGAGTAAACGTTATCAGGTTGAGTCGCAGACGTCTGCGCGACACTTTGTAGCCCAATTACGCACCTGACGCAAAACGACAATGCAAAATTACTTTCAACCCGGATTGCTCTGGTCATCAGATGAGAGGGTAATCAAGTGTTCAGTAAAGCAGGGGAAAAAGAAAAAACCGGGCTCTTTGGCAGAACCCGGTTTGCTGGCCTATATATCTGGATATGCTGTAAAAATTATCCGGAAATATTATCCGGCGCGCACCTGTGCTAGAAACTGATCCAGACCTTCCTGCAGGTGGGTCGCCTGCCTGGAGAGGTTTTCAGACGCATCAAGTATCATGTGCGCTGTCTTTCCTGTCTGCCCTGCAGCCTCTGTTACATCCTCGATACTCCGGGATACCTGTTTGGTCCCGGCTGAAGCCTGTTCAACATTGCGGGCAATCTCCTGGGTTGCAGCGGCCTGTTCTTCAACTGCGATTGAAATCGCGTTTGAGATAGTACTGACTTCGCGAATAGAATTGCCAATGGCTTCAAGTGCCGCAGCGGCTTCTTCAGTCACGGACTGGACACCTGAAATCTGACCGCTGATCTCTTCGGTTGCCTTGGCTGTCTGGTTTGCCAGGTTTTTGACTTCACTCGCAACCACCGCAAAACCCTTTCCTGCTTCCCCTGCTCTCGCGGCTTCAATGGTTGCGTTGAGGGCCAGCAGATTGGTCTGTTCTGCAATGCCGGTGATCAGCTCGATAACCTTGCCAATTTCGCTCACTGAACTGACCAGGGTTCCAACGGTCTGGTGGGCACCCTGTGCTTTTTCAACAGCACCGGCAACCACTTCAGAAGACCGGTTAACCTGTCGGCTGATTTCACGTTCGGAGGCGGTAAGTTCTTCTGCTGCAGAAGCAACAGTTTGCACATTCGTTGCCGCTTCTTCCGATGCAGCAGAAACCGTCGTGGCCCGGACAGATGTTTTTTCTGCGGTTCCAGTCAAAATCTGTGCGGATGATTTCATCTCGTTTGCCGCGTCTTTGACTTCCAATACCGTTTTTCCGACCCGGGTTTCAAAATCATTGGCCATTTGGGCAATCAGGGCTTTCCGTTCTGAGGCGGATCGGTTTTCCTGTTCTTGCTGTTCAGCTTCCATTTGGCGAATGCGGATGGCATTCTCCTTGAAAACCAATACGGCCCCTGCCATTTGACCGATCTCGTTTTTCCAGCCAACGGCTGGAACGTCGATCTTCAGATTTCCTTCTGCAAGACTTGTCATGGTTTCTGTAAGTGCAGTCATGGGGTTTGTCAGGTGGGTTCTTGTCCACCAGATATTCATTACGGCCATGAGAAGAAGGGATGAAAAGACGATTGTCATCGCAAGGTCGTTGATGACGTTGGCTTCCTCGTTGTTGCTAAAATAACTTGCCGCGCCAATGATGCCGACAACACCCAGCATCAGCGCGGAGAAAATCATACCCAGATGTTTGATCTGGAAATTGTTAATGAACATTGGCATTCCCTCGGAAAAACAAGCCTGTTGCCACAGATGGCGACTTTTGCCCCATATGAATCTTGTGAACTGGTCGATCGCTCTGCTTTAAACAGACATGATCGAGTTTCGGCTTTACAATCGAGGATAATGATTAAACAAAATTAAATTTTTGAGGTTGATATAAAACAATGACGAATATTTTTTTTGTATAGCGCCATGAAAATAAAGGGTTATTAAAAATATTTTTTTGCCTGCGACAAGATAACGCAGAAATATTCATCTGAAATAAAAAATCCCTGCGATCTTAGATATTCATCTAAAGGTCGCAGGGATGTGAATTAAAAGCTTATTGGCCTATATCATGAACCAGCCAGAAGCTCATCTGCTTTTCTTTTGCTTTCTGCGCGACGGGTCAAGAAAGAAGCTGTGAGAACCCCAAGCGTTACAATAGAAATAAGAATAGTTGAAAGGGCGTTGATTTGCGGCGTCACTCCCAGGCGTACCTGACTGTATATTTTCATTGGAAGGGTTGTGGCACCGGGACCAGAAGTGAAAGAAGCAATCACCAGATCATCGAGTGAAAGAGTAAAGGCCAGAAGCCAGGCCGAGATAATCGCCGGGGCCATAATCGGCAAGGTAACCTTGATGAAGGACTGGAAAGGTGTACAGCCAAGATCTGTAGCAGCTTCTTCCAGGGAAGTGTCAAAAGTTACCATTCTGGAAGAAACAACAACTGCCGCGTAACACATGGAGAAAGTTATATGGGCAATTGTGATTGTCCAGAACCCTCGATCAATTCCGATCGCAACAAAAAGCAAGAGTAAGGACAAGCCCGTTATAACCTCGGGCATTACCAACGGCGCATAAATCATTCCGGAAAACAGTGTCCGTCCCTTGAAGCGCCCTGCTCTGATCATCACGACCGCGGCAAGGGTTCCCAAAATTGTCGCAATCGTTGCCGACAACAGGGCTACACGCAAGGTAACCAGGGCTGCGTCCAGAAAAGCTTCATCCTGAAACAGTTCAACATACCATTTGGTTGAAAAACCGGCCCAGACAGTAACCAGCCGGGATTCGTTGAAGCTGAAGATCACCAGCAACAGGATCGGCAGGTAAAGAAAGACAAAGCCGAGGGTAAGGCTTGTTGCATTAAACCAGGTAAAACGGCGGTTCATTTTTCAGCCTCCTGGGCCCGTTCTTGCTGTCTTTGGAAAAGAACGATCGGCACGATCAAAAGAAGCAACAGGACCACTGCCACTGCTGATGCCAAAGGCCAATCCCGGTTGCTAAAGAAATCTGCCCAGAGCGTTTTCCCAATCATGATCGTGTCTGATCCTCCCAGAAGATCCGGGATAACGAATTCACCAATTGCCGGAATGAAAACCAGGAAACAGCCTGCGACTATCCCGGGCATGGAAAGTGGAAAGGTGACTTTCCAGAAAGCCTGAATAGCTGTGCACCCCAGATCTTCTGCTGCTTCGAGTAAAGCGCCATCAAGCTTTTCCAAGGCAGAGTAAAGCGGCAAAACCATAAAGGGTAAGTAGGAATAGACAATCCCGATATATACGGCTGTATCGGTATTGATAATCTGCAAAGGTTCATCGATAATCCCGAGCATCATCAGGAACTGATTGAGGAAACCTTCCGGTTTCAGGATCCCGATCCAGGCATAGACCCTGATCAGAAAGCTGGTCCAGAAAGGAAGAATAATCAGCATCAGGAGCGTCGGACGCCATTCTGACGGCGCTTTTGCCATTGCATAGGCAATCGGATAGCCAACAAGCAATGCAAGCAAAGTAGAAAAGAACGCGATTTTCAGACTAGACAGGTAGCTGTTGATATAGAGGTCATCTTCAATCAGCCAGATGTAGTTTTCAAAATCCAGTTCAGATAGAAATTTCGTGAAACCGCCCCACCCTGCGCTGAGATCAAAGGTCGGAGTATAGGGTGGGATTGCGACAGCAATATCCGAGAGAGATATTTTAAGAACAATAAAAAAGGGGACGAGAAAAAGTAATCCAAGCCAGAGATAGGGAATGCCTATCAGAAGGAAACGTCCAGATTTTCTATCCATTGCTTCCTCCTATTTCTGTAAAAGTACGCCTGCAGTATTACGCCAGGACAACCAGACCTGGTCATCCCAGGTAAACTCGCGGTTGGCGAGACGACGACGGTTGGATTCCTGGGCCCTGAAAATCTGCCCGTTGCCAAGTTTTACGTAATAGGTCGAGAGATTGCCGATATAGGCAATGTCGTGAATTACACCCCTGATCTTGTTGTCGACATCCTGTGGCTCTTCCCGCGTGACATGAACTTTTTCAGGGCGGATGGCCAAACAGGCATTTTCGCCTGCAGAACAGCCGTTTTTGTAGGAGATATCAATGTCCCCCTGCCCTTCGGCCCAGGAGAGCTTTACCATCTCTTCTGCCGTCGTGCTGATTCGCCCTTCGACAAGATTTACATCACCGATAAAGTCGGCAACATAGCGACAGTTGGGATATTCATAAATGACTTCCGGTGTGGCCACCTGGATCAATTTCCCATCGTCCATAACTGCAATCCGGCTGGCTACCGTCATTGCTTCTTCCTGGTCATGGGTAACGATGACAAAGGTCATGCCAAGCTTTTCCTGAATATCCATCAGTTCGAACTGGGTTTTTTCACGTAATTTTTTGTCAAGTGCACCAAGCGGTTCATCAAGCAGAAGGAGCTTTGGTTTTTTTGCCAGAGACCGGGCAAGGGCAACACGCTGACGTTGTCCACCGGAAAGCTGATGCGGTTTGCGTTTGGCAAACTTTGTCAACTGGACCAGGGAAAGCATTTCCTCAACACGTTCACTGATTTGCTGTTTGGGCCATTTATCCTGCTTTAGTCCAAAGGCAATATTTGCCTCGACTGTCATATGAGGAAAGAGGGCATAGGACTGGAACATCATGTTTACAGGACGTTTGTAAGGTGGAATATCAGCGATATCCTCTCCCCCTAACGAGATCGTTCCCTCACTTGGTTTTTCAAAGCCGGCCAACATACGCATCATTGTTGTCTTGCCACATCCGGATGGCCCTAACAGCGCAAAAAATTCACGCTCGTAAATGTCCAGACTGATATTGTCGATTGCCGTAAATGACCCGAAACGCTTTGTAACATTTCCAAAACGCACCAGCGGTTTTTGCGCGGGATCGTCCCAAGGCGCAAAACGAGCGGATGGTTTTTTGTTTGGTGAAATATTCATGATGCCCTCAATCCGAAACTCTGCATAAAAAATGCCGCCCCATTTTCATGAGGCGGCGCTTTTTTTAAATCAACTTCCGCTCTTTACACGTGTCCAGGAACGCGTAACCAGCTTCTGAGATTTCGGGTCGTAAGGAGTCAGGGTATAGAGTTTCTGCATCGTATCGGAGTCAGGATAGATTGCAGGATCGCCAATCACATCTTCATTCAGGAGTTTCTGTGATGGCAGATTACCGTTTGCATAGTAGACATAATTAGAAGCTTTCGCCATTACGTCATCACGCAGAATGTAATCGAGAAACTTGTGAGCGTTATCGGCATTTTCCGCATCTGCAGGAATGGCCATCTGGTCAAACCACATCAAAGCCCCTTGTTTAGGGATAGCATAGTCGACAACAACACCATTATCCGCCTCAGCAGCGCGATCACGGGCTTGCAGAATGTCTCCAGACCAGCCTACAGCAAGACAGATGTCACCGTTGGCAAGGGCAGAAATGTATTCAGATGAGTGGAATTTACGGACGTACGGACGAATTGTCATAAGAAGCGCTTCAGCAGCTTCAAAGTCGGCTTTATCCCGGCTATCCGGATCTTTTCCGAGGTAGTTCAGTGCAGCCGGAATCATCTCATCTGACGCGTCAAGCATAAAGACACCGCAATCAGCAAGCTTGGCAATGTTCTCTGGCTGATAAACCACATCCCAGCTATCAATACGCTCAAGACCAAGACGTTCCTTGATCATATCAACGTTGTAACCAATTCCTGTGGTACCCCACATATAGTTGATTGAATAGGCGTTTTCAGGATCATATTTTACAACCCTTTCAGCAACCACATCCCAGACATTGCCAATGTTACTCAGCTTGGATTTATCCAGTTTCTGGAATACTCCTGCCTGGACCTGACGTCCAAGAAATGTCCCGGATGGTACAACGATGTCATAACCGGAGCTGCCAGCGAGCAGCTTGGTTTCCAGTACATCGTTCGAATCAAACACATCATAGATAACCTTGATGCCGGTTTCAGCTTCAAATTCGGTCAAGATTTCTTCGTCAATGTAATCAGACCAATTGTAAACTTTGACAACTTCTTCGGCCTGAGCCTGAGCGCCGAGCGTCAGTCCCAATGCAATCATACTGGTGAACAAACCATTCCCTAGGGTTTTCACGATATAGCCTCCTGTTGTTTTCTAAATTGCTCAGAAAAAGTGACGGGTTGTCCCAGCTCATATCCTTAACGGATTATCTCGATTCTGGAACAACCGTTTTCAATTACAATTTTCCAAGATCTTTGGCTGCCAAATCAAGACAATACTTTGCCTTGTCCAACATCTCGTCTATTTCTGCTCTGGAAATGATCAGAGGGGGAGAGAGTACCATCCGGTCTCCACAAGCCCGCATAATCAATCCATTGCTGAAACAGTGGTTCCGGCACATGGTGCCAACATCTGAACCATTTTCATAGAGTTCACGTGTCTTTTTATCTTTTACCAGAACCATTCCAGCAACGAGGCCCCTGCCCACGACTTCCCCAACCAGCGGATGTTCCGCAAAAATTTGAAGCTTTTCCTGGAAATAGGGCCCGGTGTCTTCAGCAACACGTTCGATGATCCGCTCTTCTTTGAGAATGCGGATATTTTCAATGGCAACTGCTGCGGCAACGGGATGACCTGAATAAGTATAGCCGTGATAAAATTCACCACTCTTTTCGATCAGGGTATTGGCGACTCTCTCGCCAACCATCACTGCTGATATCGGCATGTAACCTGACGACATCCCCTTGGCCATGGTCATCAGATCCGGTGTGAAGCCAAACGTCTGGGAGCCGAACCAGTTGCCTGTGCGACCAAAGCCACAAATAACTTCATCGGCGATCAGCAGAATACCGTACTGATTACAGATGCGCTGGATTTCAGGCCAATAGCTGTCCGGTGGGACGATAACGCCGCCAGCACCCTGAATGGGTTCACCAATAAAGGCTGCTACCTTTTCTGGTCCGACGGCCAGAATACGTTCTTCCAGAGCCCTTGCGGCAACAAGACCAAACTCTTCCGGGCTCAGGTCGCCACCGTCCTGATACCAATAGGGCTGCATGATATGCTCAAACCCTGGCATCATCAGCCCACTTTGTTCGTGCATCGCCCCCATGCCGCCGAGACAGGCTCCGGCCACAGAACTTCCGTGGTAAGCATTGTTTCGGCTGATAATGACATTCCGTTCGGGCAAGCCTTCTGCCTGCCAGTAGCGGCGTACCATTCTGATGGCGGTGTCGACAGCTTCTGAACCGGAATTGGCAAAGAAGGCGTGTTTCATGCCTGCGGGAGCGACCTCTGCCAGAAGACCGGCAAGCTCGGTTGCTGGAATATTAGATGTCTGGAAAAATGTATTATAGAAAGGCAGTTCCAGCATTTGCCGTTGAGCGGCATCAACAAGTTCCTTGCGTCCATACCCAAGATTGACACACCAGAGACCTGCCATCCCGTCAAGAACCCGGTTACCCTCAGAATCCCAGAGGTAAACGCCATCGGCCTTGGTCATGACACGCACCCCTTTTTCATTAAGGGATTTGGCATCTGTAAAGGGGTGGAGATGATGTGCCCGGTCCAGTCCCTGCCAATATTCGGTACTTTTATTCATATGATTCATAACACCCTCCTCAGATTTCCCTGTCCAGGGAACATCTGGTCTTTAAACATTAAGCAACAGATGTTCGCGTTCCCACGAACTGATAACTGTATGGTAATTCTGGTATTCGACCAGCTTGGTCGCACAGAGAGCCTCGACAAAGCGGTCTCCCAGGACATCCCGAATAGGCTGACAGGCGGTAAGTGTTGCAGCTGCATCCGACAGATACATGGGCACACCACGGGGCAGACCATAAGCACTACCTGTCATTTCAGGTTGTGCCTTTAGTTTCTTTTCAATTCCCAGATAGCCACAGAGCAAGCTACCCGCTATGGCCAGATAGGGGTTAACATCAGAACCGCAGAGCCTGTTCTCTACCCGTCGGCTTTCCGGGCTTGAATTGGGTACCCGAAGCCCACAGCTGCGGTTATCCACTCCCCAGTGGATATTGATTGGTGCTTCTTCATAGGAAAAACGACGATAGGAATTGATATTCGGAGCAAAGAACAAGACTGCCGCACCAGCATATTGTTGCAACCCGGCAATGAAATTTCCAAACAACGGCGATGCATTGCCCTGCTCATCCGTGAAAATATTCTTGCCTGTTTTGATATCGAGTACCGAATGATGAACATGCATGGAGCTGCCTGGCTCGTTTGCCATAGGTTTGGCCATAAACGTAGCGTAGATATCATGGGCCAGAGCTGTCTGGCGCACGGTTCTTTTGAACAGGAAGACCTGATCGGCCAGTGACAGCGGGTCGCCATGAAGGAAATTGATCTCGATCTGCGCTGCTCCGGCTTCGTGGTTTAGCGTATCAATGTCAAGGCCCTGTGCATCACAATAGTCATAGACATCCTCAAACACCGGATCGAACTCGTTTACAGCATCAATGCCATAACACTGACGCGCAGTTTCCGGTCGACCATTCTTGCCGATCGGGGGAACCAGTGGAAGATCCGGGTCGATATTTTTCTGCACCAGATAGAATTCAAGTTCTGGAGCAATGATCGGTTGCCATCCCCGCGCTTCATACAGCTTAAGAACCGTGCGCAGGATCTGTCTGGCATAGATGTCCACAGGGCGACCGTCTGGATAAACACAATCACAAATAACCTGGGCAGTGGGCTCTTTATACCAGGGCACGGGACGGATGGTTGAAAGGTCGGGCTCAAGTATTACATCCCGGTCCACAATATCGACCCAGGTATCTTCCTCAGGAAATTCCCCTGTGACAGTCTGGGTAAAGATACTTTCTGGCAGACGGTGTCCTTGACTACCAATTCCGCGCAGGAATTTTTCGGTTGGCAGGATCTTGCCACGGGGCACGCCGGAAATATCCGGGATCATGCACTCCACCTCGGTAATCCGGCGATCCTTGCACCACTTTTCCAATTCCTCAAACGTCATAATTCACCTGTTGTGTTTTGATTGTCGACAAACTTACCGACGGTTTGCCCGTTCGCGGCAAGCCTCTCCAAAAGCCGAGAATATTGCATTGGAGAGTTCATTATCACTGACATTCCATTCCGGGTGCCACTGCACTGCCAGTGCAAATGCAGAAGCCCCGGAAACACTGACGGCTTCGACCAACCCGTCTGGGGCATAAGCTTCTGCAAGCAACCCCTCCCCAAGGCGGTCCACACCCTGTGCATGCACAGAGTTTACCTGAACCTTGCTTTTTCCGATGAGATTAAAAAGTATGCCAGCTGGAGCAAGTTCAACTTCGTGAGCCAAAGCAAAGCGTTCTGCAATCGGCGCCTCATAATCGGCTCTGTGATCCATTTTCCCCGGCACATCCTGGACTTTTTGATGAAGTGTTCCGCCCAAGGCAACGTTAAGTTCCTGGAAGCCCCGACAAATTGCCAGAAACGGGATCTTCTGATCAAGCGCCTTTTGAATCAGAGGGAGAGTAGTTGCATCCCTGGCTGGATCATGAAGGGTTCCCTGTTCGCTGGGGGCACCGCCATAGTGTCCGGGATCAACGTTTGAAGGGCTTCCTGTAAAGAGAAGTCCATCAATCTGTTCCAGTAATTCGTCGCTATCCAGCTTGTCCCCCAAAGATGGAATACCAAGAGGAATGGCGTTGGAAACATATGCCACAGCTTCGGAATAGTATCTGCTGACACTGTCATATTCGTTTCCGTTTCGGGACGTTCGGCAGGTTGATATGCCAATGACAGCTTTTCTTGAACGCATGGGACGCATGACTCCAAAACGTAATGATCGTTATTTTGAACAAATGATAGAGCTGATTTTTACGAAAGAGAACTAAAAAAAGAAATTATAATACAAATTTTTTATAAAAAACAAACATTCTTATTAGTTATCATGTGATTAGGTGAGTGTAAAAAATACAGAACGGATATCGGTATTTACGAGTTGCTCAGCGATTGGAGTTCTTTTTTTTTAACATCTCTTGACAAGTTGATCTCAGGAATGAGCATAATTTACCGAGTTTCGTACCCAAAGGCGATAAATAAAATGAACACGACTACAGATCAAAATTCTGAACACGTTACTTTTCTTGAGGCACATCCAGAGATTGGCCTGATCGAACTGCTAATTGCAGATGGTAATGGTATCTTGCGCGGCAAACGTATCACCCGCGATAAGTTGGCTGCTGTATACGAAGAAGGAATTTTGCTGCCCGGGTCCATTTTCTGTCTCGATACTACCGGGGCTAATGTGGAAGGTGTTGGCCTGATCTGGCGTGATGGGGATGCTGACCGGGTATGCCGGGTTGTTCCCGGGACACTCAAGCCTGTTCCCTGGCACCGCAAGGGGCTGGCACAGGTGCTACTGACAATGCATGAAGAAGACGGCGAACCTTTTTTTGCCGAGCCGCGCCATGTTTTGCAAAATCTTATCAATCGCTTTACAAAAATGGGTCTCAAGCCGGTCACGGCCGTCGAGCTGGAATTTTACCTGATCGACAAAAACAGAACACCTGCCGGGCATCCTCAGCCCCCGATTTCACCGATATCCGGCTTGCGTCATGACTCTCCTGCCGTTTATGGCATAGACGAGCTGTATGATTACGATGACTTTATTGATGAAGTTGCGGCGACAGCCAAAGCTCAGGGTATCCCTGCAGACACAATGGTTGCTGAATACGCCCCTGGGCAATACGAAGTCAACCTTCATCATGTTGACGATCCCCTGCTCGCCTGCGATCAGGCGATTTTGCTGAAAAGACTTATCAAACACGTCGCTCAACGCCATGATATGGAAGCAACTTTCATGGCCAAGCCCTACACAGCAGAATCCGGAAATGGAACCCATATCCATGTTAGTCTGCTGGACGAAAACGGTAAGAATGTTTTTCAGGGCCCGGGACTGCACGGCGAAGAACGTCTAAGTGACGAGATCAAATGGGCAATGGGAGGCATGAATGCCTCTATGGTCGAATCAATGGCCTTGCTTGCCCCTAACGCCAATTCCTACAGACGTTTCCAGCTTGGTTCCTATGCGCCCCACACCCCCTGCTGGGGGATCAACAACAGAACGGTTGCTTTGCGTATTCCTGCGGGCCACCCTTCTGCTACAAGGATCGAACACAGGGTAGCTGGTGCTGATGCCAGCCCCCACCTTGTCATGTCAGCTGTTCTGGCTGGTATTCTCTATGGCCTTGAAAACAAGATCGATCCGGGCCCGAGAATCAAAGGCAATGCCTATGAACAGCTGGAAACCACTTTGCCGATTATCTGGCCTGATGCGATTGATGCTTTTGAAAGTGCAACGATCCTCCCGGAATACCTGGGTAAGGAGTATTGTGAAATTTTCACAATGTGCAGGCGGGCAGAAAGGCAACGGTTTAACAGTCTCATTTCCCCTGTTGAATTTGACTGGTATCTCAGGACAGTGTGACAGCATGAGCCACGACCATATCAATTCCTATTACAGTGCAAGTATGAACCCAGCCCCGTTTCGCCCGGCTCTTGAGGGGGAGCACGACTGTGATGTTTGTGTCGTGGGCGGAGGCATGACTGGAACCTCGGCAGCGCTTCACCTCGCTGAAAAAGGTTATCGGGTCATTCTGCTTGAGAGCAATCGCATATCCTGGGGGGCATCGGGCCGCAGTGGCGGCCAGATGATCATTGGTTACAATCAGTCCTATCAGGACATGATCAAGATGCTTGGGCGTGATGATGCCCAAAAATTGTGGATCATGGGTGAAGAAGCTATGGATCTGGCAAGGGATACCATTGCCAAGCACAACATCCAGTGTGATCTGGCCTCTGGCCATTATCATGTCGCGACCAAGAAACGGCATGTTGGCGAGCTGCAAGAGTACGTTGAGGACCTTGAAAGTGCCGGCTACAAGAACTGTGAATTTCTTGATCAGGCGGCAATCAGAACAAAAATCGCAAGTGACCGATATCTGGCGGGTGTTTATGACCCCAGAGGTGGACATCTTCATCCGCTCAACTACACGCTCGGTCTTGCCTCAGCTGCCGAGAGTTCTGGTGCTGTTATTTATGAAAACAGCCGGGTGACCAAAATCACACACGGCAACTCCCCCCAGGTTTTTACTGACCAGGGTGTTGTCCGTTGCAAACATGTCGCCCTCTGTGCCAATGCCTACCTTGAGGGGCTAGAGCAGAAGATCGACAAAAAGATTATGCCTGTTGGTACCTACATTCTGGCAACAGATCCGTTTAGCAAGGCAGAGGCAGAAGAGCTCATTTCTGGTAACGCGGCAGTGGCCGACATCCTTTTTGTTTTGAACTACTATCGCTTTTCCGGTGACCGTCGCCTTTTGTTTGGGGGAAAGGTTAGTTATTCCGGCAAGGATCCGGCTGACATCGGCAAGGCCATGCAGAAAACAATGCTGGAATATTTTCCGCAGCTCGCCCAAAAGAAAGTCGAATATGCATGGGGGGGAAATGTTGCCATAACAGTCAACCGCCTGCCCCATTTTGGTAAAATCAGCTCTTCTACCTATTTTGCGCACGGTTTTTCCGGTCATGGTGTTGTGCTTACCGGGCTTGCTGGTAAATTGATCGCGGAAAGTATAGCCGGAGATGCTGAACGGTTTGATGTTTTCGCCCGCATTCCTCACCAGTCGTTTCCTGGTGGAAAAATGATGCGAACACCAGCCCTTGCTCTGGCCACGACCTATTATCGCCTGAGGGATCTTTTATAAAGATATGGATAGCAACGTTTTAGCCAAGGATGGACCCCATAATATGACCACAAGCGTCGGAATACGTTTAAAGGCCTTGCGGGAAATACACGGGCTTTCTCAACGTGAGCTGGCCCGCAGGGCTGGTGTTACCAACTCGGCGATTTCGATGATTGAGCAGGAGCGTGTCAGTCCTTCTATTGATTCCCTGTCCAAGGTTCTTTCCGGCTTTCCAATTACCATGATTGAGTTCTTCACCATGGAACCCCAGCAGGAAGACAAGATATTTTACAGTAAGGACGAACTGGTTGAAATGTCTGACGGCACCATGTCTGTTAGACTTGTCGGGGCGAATAGAAAAAATCGCCAGATGCGTGTCCTGCATGAAAAATACCCGCCGAATGGCACGACGGGGGATAAAATGATTGTCCAGCCCGGTGAAGAAGCTGGTGTAATTATTCGCGGGCAGCTTGAAATCACTGTGGGAACTGATGTAAAGGTTCTGTCTGCAGGTGAGGCCTATTATTTTAGCGCTGAAATACCGCATCGTTTTCGGAATATCGGGGACGAAGAGTGTGAAGTGGTCAGTGCTGCCACCCCGCCCTCTTTCTAGCTGGTGCCCGATAATAGAGAGGATCTCTTGTCTCCTCGTTTATGGACAAGATAAATCCTCCACCAGGGGGAAAACACGCCCAATGATTACTTAATTCGACCTGGAGAATTAAAACATGACAGAAATTTCTGGTGTAAATTCCGCTGGCGACAACGCCTTTACCGCAAACAGCCTGTATGGAACTGATGTTGAGCCTATGTATTCAGGCGCTACCAGTTTCATGCGCCGGAAGTATACCCGTGATTTGACCGAGGCAGATGTTGCTATTTCCGGTATCCCTTATGACTGTGCAGTAACAGGACGCTCTGGCACACGGCTTGGCCCCCAGGCAGTGCGACGGGCTTCTTCCAACCTTTCCTGGGCCCCGCATTTTCCTTCTGGCCTGGATGTGTTTGAGGTCCTGGCCGTGGCAGATTTTGGTGACCTGGTTATGGACCCGGGTGAGCCGATGCGAGTCCCTGAAGCGATTGAAGAGCATGCCCGCCGTATTCTTGCAACAGATACGGCCATGCTGACACTGGGTGGTGATCATTTTATCACTTATCCAATCCTCAAGGCACATGCAGAAAAACACGGGCAGCTTGCCCTGATCCAGATCGATGCCCATTCCGATACCTGGGAAGAGGATCAACAGCGTATTGATCATGGCACCATGTTCTATCACGCTGCAAAACAGGGGATCATCGATCCTTCTGCTTCAGCCCAGGTAGGGATCCGCACCCATAACGACAAGACACATGGTTTTAACATTCTTCATGCCCCCTGGGTGCATGAAAATGGTCCCGAAGCCGTCGTGGCAGAAATCCGTCGTATTGTGGGAGATCGCAAGGCTTATTTGACCTTTGATATCGATTGCCTTGACCCAGCTTTTGCCCCTGGCACAGGCACACCGGTCACCGGTGGACTGACCCCTCATCAGGCCCTCACCATTCTCCGTGGCCTGGAAGGTCTTGATATAGTGGGTGCAGATGTGGTTGAGGTTTCACCATCCTATGATATCAGTGATATCACTGCCCTGGCAGGCGCGACAATGGCGTTTGAAATGCTGTATCTGATGGCGCGGCGGAAGCAGCAAAAAAAGGGATAATTCCTTTCAATAAATAGATTAAAAGCAGGCGGTACCAATTTGTACTGCCTGCTTTTTTCGTTTTAAAAAAGACTTAATGCGCGCTGTAGATCCTGTTTGTTATGCATGAGATCTTTGAGAGTATAGCGATCCAGAACTTCAAAAAAAGCGACAATCGCCTCGCCCAGAATACCCTGGAGCTGGCAATAGCCGTCAATTTGACAACACCCTTTCTTCTTGTCGAAACATTCAACGATTTCCAGATTGTCTTCCATGTCGCGGACGACATCTCCTAGACCAATAGAATCAGGGGAACGAGCAAGCAGCATCCCGCCGTTTTTTCCACGTATTGTCTTAAGGTATCCATCTTGGGAAAGCTGGTTGACGACCTTCATAAGGTGGTTTCGGGATATATTATATCGCTCTGAAATCTCGGAAATAGTTGAAAGATCATTCCCTTTTAGCCCGACAAAAATCAGCACCCGCAAAGAATAGTCTGTATAGGTCGTCAATCGCATGTGCTGTTTGGGCCTTTATGTCATTTGTCTTGTCCAGTCCGAATAGTCGGATATGTAGATGACAACGACAAGTATCAATTTAAAAGTTATCAAAAGAATATACTTAGCAACAGGATCCAGGATAACGGATCATTTTTCATCAAGTAGCCTTCTTGCCTCTTTCAGCCATGCCAATCCCGTTTTGGTATCGCCGCGCGGGATGTACTCACAGCCGATCCACCCCCTGTAGGACAACCGAGATAACTCTTTGAATATCCAATTGTAATTTATTTCACCTTCGTCTGGTTCATGACGGTCGGGAACACTCGCAAGCTGGATGTGTTCGATATAGGAAAGCTGGTGTCTGATCAGGTTTGTCAAATCACCCTCCATAATCTGGGCATGAAAAAGGTCCAGTTGCAGACGAAGATTCTTATAACCGAGAGTATCGATAAGGTGACGAGCCTGGGCCTGATGTGAAAGGATATAGCCCGGGAAGGATCGGATATTAATTGGTTCAAGCAAGATAGAAACAGCGTGGGAGGCCACTCTTTCTGCTGCATAGGCAATATTTTGAGTATAGATTTCAAAACTTTGTTCGAGAGAGAGGTTTTCAGGACAGATTCCTGCCATTACATGAATGTTCTGACACTCGAGTGTGAGAGCATAGTTCAGCGCAAGATCTATTCCTTCCCTGAACTCTGTTTCTCTGCCGGGCAAGCCGGCGATGCCTCTTTCTCCCAGATCCCAATTACCCGGAGGCGCATTAAACAGAACCTGTTTCAGGTTTTCACTATTGAGCCTGTCTTTAAGTGTTTCCGCAGACCAGGCGTAGGGAAAGAGAAACTCTACCCCTTCAAAGCCGCAGTCCCTTGCTGCTCTGAATCGTTCCAGGAATGGCACTTCCGTGAAAAGCATACTCAGGTTCGCGGCAAAACGGATCATCGACTATTCATCCCCTTGCTTGTTCTCTTGTATTGATTGCAGGTTTTCGATCATGCAGATAAAGCCGGACTGATCATACTGTCCCAACCCCTGAGCCAGCATGTTCTCCCATAATTCGGCATTTTTTGATAATCCGGGCAGTGTAACGCCGGAATGATCTGCCAGTTCCAGGGCCTGATGAACATCTTTCAACTGGATAGTTGCTGTAGCACCAGGTTGGAAGGTCCGGTCAATCATGCGTTTGCCATGTAGCTCAAGGATACGACTGTCAGCGAAACCACCCCTCAAAGCTTTCTGGACCTTACCGGGATCTGCCCCTGCTGCTTGCGCCAGCACTAGCGCTTCAGCAACAGCATCTATGGTCATTGCAACAATCATCTGATTGGCCGCTTTGGTAATTTGTCCGGTGCCGCTAGGTCCGATATGACTGATGTTTTTGCCCAAGACATCAAACAGGGGACCTGCCCGAAGAAAGCCCTCTTCTGTGCCGCCGACCATAATGGAAAGGGTTCCTTCTTCCGCACCAACCACCCCGCCACTGACTGGGGCATCCAGATAGCAGGCCCCTTTTTGCTGGATAAGTGCGGCAATTGATCGGGTATTCATCACCTGGCTTGTCCCCATATCAATGACAAGGGCACCGGGCTGCAAGCCAGTAAGGATACCATAATCCCCATGGACGACCTCCTCAAGCGCAGAGGTGTCGCTTACACAGACCAAAAGGGTTCCTGTATCTACCTTCTCTGCCATTTCAGCAGCAGAAGAACAGTAGATCATTCCGGACTGTTCCAGCTCTTCAAGCCTGGAACGATTGCGACTGTGGATATAGACCTGAGCGCCGGCATTTTTAAGCCGTTTTGCCATTGGGTGCCCCATATGGCCCAATCCGATAATGCCAAGCTTCTGTCCGGATAACGGGGGCAAATCAAGAGACATTTTTCATCCTTCAGGTTCTTGCACTATATCAAGCACATCAGCTGACAAATGTTGCGCAGGTGCTTCATGAAAATCTGGTGGATGAGAACATTATCTGATCAGGACCACAAGTCAGTTTGTAAAGAGGAAACACTCTTCTCTTTCAAAGGAGCAGACCGGATTACAACAGGCTGCCTACCCCAATCTGGAGATGCGATCTTCCTTGGGTGTTGACCCGAAGAAGCCTCGGTATGCCCTTGAAAAGTAAGAAAAAGATGTGAATCCACAAGCGACGGCGACTTCACTTACAGGCAAAGCAGTCTGTCGCAGTAGCGCGCGTGCTTTTTTCAGGCGCAAGCGTTTGTAGTATCGTTTGGGGCTACAATCCAGATGGCGAGAAAAGAGACGTTCAAGCTGCCTTTTAGAGCTGCCGATTTCTTCTGCAATCTCTTCGGCTGACATAAGGATTTCCAGATTTTCTTCCATTATCCGGACAGCTTCAGCCAATTTTCCGGACATTTTCTGAAGCGTTAAATTACGTTGACGTAACGGCACAGCTGCCGCACCCCGGACTTCGTAATTAAAGGCTTCAGCCACCTGTCCCGCAACTTCAGCGCCGCATTGGTGGTCAATGACCCTGAGCACCATGTCAAGACAAGCGGCACGGCCTGTACAGGTAACCCGTTTGCGATCCCAATAGAACAATGCTTCCTTGATATGAACTTCTGGAAAGAGTTCGCGAAAACTGTCGTGGTACGACCAGGGAACCGCACATTCAAATCCATTCAGGAGACTGGCATTGGCAAGTTCGTAACAGGCGCCACCGATTGCTCCAAGGTACACACCCTGGCGGTCCAGGCGCTTCAACCAGTTGGATAGCGGAACGGAACGCCCGGTGTTAATTCCCCATTCTCCATAGATCAGGGCGAGGTCAAGGGCTTCATCTTCAGCTATTTTCATTTGAGGATGGAGAATGAAACCGTCTTCAAGATCAATCGATTTCCCATCCAGTGTTGCAATACGCCAGTGGAAAGCAGCATACCCGGTGACAGCATTGGCGGTTTTCAACGCCTGGATCATCAGACTGACATCAAGGGAAGCTGTGCCAGGCAAAACGACAAGAACAATACGCTGTAAATCACGTTTCAGGTTCTTGCGGCTCACCTTGTGATCCGAGCTGTACACCTTGAACTGCATCTGGCATCTCCTAACCGCTTCGGGTTAATTCAAGTCCCGCGTTATGCTTTCAGATAAATTTCAGCATCCAGACAGGGACTTCATCTGGTTTATGGTTTCACGAACAGTCCGACAGGTAAACTTCGAATAACTCACAGATCAGATGGTTTTACTCAAGGAACGAAATGAGAAATCTCAGTGAATTATAAAACAAGGCTTAAGGCTGCGGTTTTGTTTGCACCCAGATTCTGGTAAATAAAAAATCATATGCACGTCGCTTTATATCCTATATGCGACTTAATTCAATCGCAAAAATACCACTCGTTAAATGTAGCCGCCTGCCCTGACTTGCTGTTGTTAAAACCGGGAACAGCCCAGATAATTGCATTCCGGATCATAAACCGTCGTCCAGTACTGGAAATTCTGATTCCCTGATAATTGTCGATGTAGCCTTTAGCCCTTGCTTGTTCGAGCATTGAGGAGCGATCGCCACGTTCATGGGGTTCGGCAGTATAGCGTGAGGGAGTGCCAACAAATTCATCCCAGGTCATGTCCCATAACTCAAGGGCAGCACGGTTGCCGTAATTCAACAGAGGGTCCTCACAACCATCATGGGAAACAATAATCTGCGGAGCAGAAAAGAGGCACTGCCCCAGGGTATGCCCTTCTATCATCTCTAACTGCTCTTGCTGTTGGGCAAGGAGGTCGCGACCTGTTGCCAGTTTAAAGCTTTGGGTTAACCGCAAGGCATGCTCTTCTAGAAATTTTTGATGTCTGTCCACGAGCAGAATGTCCCTGTTTTTTGTCTTGAACATAGATTGTAACCAAACAACAGATCTACACGCTGTGCAATATCATCAAGCTGGTTATGTCCTGATAATTTGTCTATATAAATCATTGGATAGATCACGGACTTCATTTTTTGCTGGGTACCATGTTTCCTTCACCTCAAGAAATTCTGCAAGCGATTGATGGAATTCCTTTTTTTAATACAATTTCCAAAAACAGACTAAAATTTTCTCCCTTGGGGGGATTGTCCAACTACAATATTCTTGTTGAAGTAACATCTGAGATACCCGGCACTTCCGATACTGCCTACCCTCCCGAAAAATTTGTCTTACGGCTTCCCGGAGAAGACGGGCATCTTTTTGTTAATAGAGCTAACGAAAAACACAATGCCATGATTGCAGAAGAGCTCGGTTTAAATAGCAAGATCCTCTATTTCTCCCCCGAAGGTGTTCAACTGAGTTGTTACCTTTCAACGGCAAGTGTTTTGCAGAGACATTCCTTTTCCGATGATCTGCGATTGAATAGAATTGCCATGGCCTTTCGGAGATTACACGGCTCTGATCAGCTTTTTGCCAATGACTTTTCACCATTGGAAACACTCGGGAAGTATTTGCAGCAGGCAGAAGAAATGAAAATAGCTCTTTCTTCTGAGCTTCTGGATATGTGCCAAAGGATATCCAGACGGGCCCGAGAACTTGAAAAATATAAGGCCCCTTCACACTGCGATCCGGTAGCTGGAAATCTTCTGGATGACGGCACAAAAATTTATATGATTGATTGGGAGTATTCTGGTAATGCCGATCCTATGTGGGATCTTGCCTACCTTGCCCTGACTGAAGAGTTATCTCCTGAAAAACAAAATGTATTACTGTGTAATTACTTTGATGGAAAAATTCCGGACAGACAAAAATACAGCTTTTTGGTGCACTTCTGTCTATCAGGGGTGATTTCCGCACTCTGGGGTTTTATCCGGCACGATTTGGGCAACAGTAACTTTAACTATAGACACTATGCTCAAAGCTTAGTCATAAAATCGCAAAGACAACTTGAAGAGATCGAGGCTATATAATACGGCATTACTGTTGCCGTTATATGAAAAATGCATTTTTTTGCCGCTTAAAATGCTGTTCCCACTTGCACTTATTCGCAGTTCATGGATAAATATAGCATGGTTTTAAAAGTTCCGGCGTTCCTCTGCCTGCCCTACACTGGTCACTGAAGAAGATTCCCGGCCTTGCCGAACCCTTATCCGCGGCCTAGATGGCCGTCACACTAGAATTGTTATTAGGAGTCACTTCAATGGCGACTGGCGTAGTTAAATGGTTTAACTCTACCAAAGGTTTTGGCTTTATCGAGCCTGATGCTGGTGGGGACGATGCTTTCGTTCATATCTCTGCAGTTGAGCGTGCAGGCCTGCAGGGTCTAAACGAAGGTCAGCGCGTAGAGTTCGAACTTGAGCGTGGCCGTAACGGTAAAATGGCAGTTTCTACAATTGCTGTTGCTGAATAATATCAGGTGTAACACTAGGCATTAATCAGATTTTTGACGAATGCGAATACAAAAAGGGCGTTCTTCCGAACGCCCTTTTTGCTTGAGATCCGCTGCCCCCTAATCCCAGAGATTAGGCACCTTAACATGAATGAGTGATGGAAGACCGCTGGCTTTGGAACGTTCAAAAGCAGCCGGGAACTGTTCAACATGATCGACCGTTTCTGCGTGAGCACCATAGGCGCGGGCCAAGGCGGCAAAGTCAGGGTTGCGCAAAGCCGTCGAAATTACCCGATCAGGATACTCCCGTTCCTGATGCATCCGGATCGTGCCAAAGCATCCATTATCGACCACGATAATGATAACGGCGGCACCATACTGCACCGCGGTCGAAATTTCCTGTCCATTCATCATAAAACAGCCATCACCGGCAAAGGTGACAACGGTGCGTTCCGGTTCGGATATTTTGGCAGCTATTCCTGCGGGAACACCATATCCCATCGCCCCTGAGGTCGGTGCAAGCTGGCTGGGATAGGATGTGAATTGATAGAAGCGCTGTCCCCAGATCGTATAGTTCCCCGCGCCATTGGTGATAACGGCGTTGCTGGGCAAGTTTTCGCGAAGGTAGCGGCTGATCTGATGCATTGGGAAATCTTTTATTCCCAGTTGTACGTTCATGAAATCGAGATAATCAGCGCGGGCCCGGGCCAGATCTTTCTGCCATACCGGATTTTTCACCGGCTCCAGTTTTCTGGCTGCACGGGCAAAGGCAGTGAGGTCGCTCTGGATTGCCAGTTCTGCACGATATACCCGGTTCAGCTCTTCTGCTCCGGGGAGGATGTGAACCAGTTTCTGTTTGGTATTCGGACTATCCAGCAAACTGTAGCCACTGGTGGTCATTTCACCAAGACGTGGCCCAACGACGATAAGAAGGTCAGATTCCTGAACCCGTGTTGCCAGTTTCGGATTTGGAGAAATACCAACTTCTCCAATATAGAGTTCATGGTGGTTATCAAAGCTGTCCTGTCGGCGGAAGGCACAGGATACAGGAAGATGATTGTCCTCGGCGAAACGAGTGATCTCAGCACTCGCCTCCGCTGTCCAGCCTCCACCACCGATAAGTAACAGGGGGCGTTCTGCCTCGGATAAAAGAGACCGGAACTGTACCATGTCTTCCGGGAGCGGGGCTGAAGCAACTTTCTTGTAGCTCGGCGCATCAGCCACTTCAGCAAACTCGGTCAGCATATCTTCGGGGAGCGCCAGTACAACAGGCCCGGGGCGCCCCGAAGTTGCGGTATGAAACGCTCGACTGAGATATTCAGGAATACGTTCTGCCGTCTCGATCTGTGCAACCCATTTTGCCATCTGGCCAAACATACGGCGATAATCAATTTCCTGAAAAGCTTCTCTTTCTTCCTGATGACGGGCTACCTGACCAATAAACAGGATCATTGGTGTGGAATCCTGAAATGCTGTGTGTACGCCGATGGAAGCATTGGTTGCACCGGGGCCTCTGGTAACAAAACAGATTCCCGGCTTGCCTTTGAGCTTGCCATAAGCTTCTGCCATGTAGGCTGCACCGCCTTCCTGGCGGCAGGTTACAACCTTGATATCATTCTTCAGATCATAGAGAGCATCCAATACAGCAAGGTAACTTTCACCCGGCACGCAAAAAGCCGTGTCGACACCATGTCCCTTAAGACCCTGCGCCAAAATTTCTCCACCGGTACGTTTTTTCAATGTTACTGCGGTCATGATTATCTTCCGTTGATCTTGGTGATTCTGATGGTTCTGGCTTACAGGGTATCTTTTCAGGCAATCGCGCCAAGTTGCCGTAACTTTGCAATGTCCTCGCGACTTGTCTGCAGCAGTTCCTCCAATACTTCATCGGTATGTTGCCCGAGCATGGGAGGTGGTCTCTCTGCACCGGAACGGGATTGCGAAAATCGCATTGGTGTCGATACCAGATCTTGCATGGCACCACTCGGGTGTTGATAATTTTTGAGAATACCACGCTGCTTTAAATGAGGATCGGCAAATACCTGGGAGAGATCATTGATCGGGCCTGCAGGGACACTGGCGCTTTCAAGAGAACTGACCCAGTATTCTGTTGTTTTCTGTCTCAGGATTTTGGCAACCATCGGCACCAGTGCTTCACGGTTCTCAACTCTCAGACTGTTGGTTGAAAAGCGTTTGTCTAGCGCCAGATCCCCTGCCCCGGCAACGTTGCAGAACTCAACAAATTGCCGGTCATTGCCAACAGCAAGAATCATATAGCCATCGCCGGTCTCAAAAACTTCATAGGGTGAGATGTTGGGGTGGGCATTGCCTCGTCGCTTTGGAATCTTGCCGGACACGAGGTAGTTTGTTGCCTGATTGGCCAGCATGGCCGTCTGGCAATCCATCAGGGCAATATCAATATGGTCACCTTTGCCACTACGCTCGCGTTTGAACAGCGCCGCGAGAATGGCGGAAAGCCCGTACATGCCGCTAAAGACATCCACGACAGCAACACCGACTTTCATCGGCTGGCGATCTGCCTCGCCTGTGATGCTCATCAAACCGCCCATCCCCTGGATCATCAGGTCATAACCCGCCTTTTCCGCATAGGGACCCGTTTGCCCAAATCCTGTAATGGAACAATAGACAAGGCGGGGATTGATTGCAGAAAGGCTTTGATAATCAAGGCCGTATTTCTCCAGACCACCAACCTTGAAATTCTCGATCACAATATCGCTTTTACGAGCAATTTCCCGAAGAATTTTCTGCCCTTCTTGTTGTGTCATATCAATGGCCAGGGATCTTTTTCCACGGTTTGTAGCCATATAATAGGCAGACTCTCCGGTGTTTTCCCCTTCCGGCGTTTGAATAAAAGGTGGCCCCCAGGCGCGGGTATCATCCCCCGTACCCGGGCGCTCAACTTTAATCACATCTGCCCCAAGATCTGCCAGAGACTGGCCAACCCAGGGACCGGCGAGTACTCGGGAAAGGTCGAGAACCCTGATTCCCTCTAGCGGGGCGCTGCCTTGATCCGCAGCAGGAACATCACTCAATCGATTTCTCCTGACAGGTATTTTGGGGGATGGGTTTGAGTGATGTTACATAAACGCCTGCAGACCCGTCTGTGCACGGCCGAGGATCAGAGCATGAACATCATGCGTACCTTCATAGGTATTCACAGCTTCCAGGTTCATTACGTGACGAATTACATGGTATTCATCTGATACGCCGTTGCCCCCGTGCATGTCGCGGGCAATACGGGCGATATCAAGTGATTTGCCACAGGAATTGCGTTTGATCAGGGAAATCAGTTCCGGCGCAATAATCCCTTCGTCAAACAGGCGCCCTGCCCGCAAACAACCCTGAAGGCCAAGAGAGATCTCTGTCTGCATGTCAGCCAGTTTCTTCTGCACCAACTGTGTTTGAGCCAGTGGCCGATCAAACTGTTTGCGATCCAGTGTGTACTGACGGGCTGCATGCCAGCAGAATTCAGCAGCACCAAGAGCTCCCCAGGCGATCCCGTAACGCGCCCGGTTCAGGCAGCCAAAAGGTCCTTTTAGACCAGCTATTTCCGGAAACATGTTCTCTTCGGGAACAAAGACATTATCCATGGCGATTTCGCCGGTTACAGAAGCACGCAGACTGAACTTGCCTTCGATCTTTGGCGTGCTTAGCCCCTTCATGCCCCGTTCCAGAACAAAGCCACGGATGATATTATCATCGTTTTTGGCCCAGACCACCATCAGATCAGCAATCGGCGAATTGGTGATCCACATCTTGGCCCCGGAAAGTTCGTAACCGCCTTTGACCTTCCTCGCCCGGGTTTTCATGCTGCCGGGATCTGATCCGGCATCTGGCTCTGTCAGGCCAAAGCAGCCGACATATTCTCCTGTTGCCAGTTTGGGAAGGTATTTTTCTTTTTGTTCTTCTGATCCATAAGCATAGATCGGATGCATGACCAGGGAAGACTGAACTGACATGGCGGAACGGTACCCGCTGTCTACGCGCTCGACTTCACGGGCAATCAGGCCATAACTGGTATAGTTCACCCCGGCACAGCCATAACCGTCGATTGTTGCGCCCAGGAAACCCAACGCGCCCATTTCGTTCATGATCTCACGATCAAAAACCTCATTGCGGTTGGCCTCGAGAACGCGTGGCATCAGTTTTTCCTGGGCATAGGCATGGGCACTGTCACGCACCATACGCTCTTCATCGCTTAACTGCGCGTCGAGCAAAAAGGGATCTTCCCACGAGAATTTACCGAGTTTGGCGGATGCTGACATTGTGTTCAATTCCTGTTCTGTGCGTATCCCTGCTCTATGCGTATCAGGGACTATTCTGAGCGATCAAGGCAGTTTTCTGCAGCGGTCCACCTGTTTTTGATGATAGAAGACCAGCTTGGGCAGAATATTCTGAGAATCATTCTGTGCCGGGTTGCGAGTAAAGGCCAATGATATATTTTCTCAATATCATTCATTAAACTCATGACTGACTGTTTGTCACGCTATAGACTGCATTTTTGGATTCCTGATCCCAACCGATGAGTTTGAACCATTGATGTATCGTTATGTCCCTTCCCTGACTGCTTTGCGGACTTTTGAATCCTCTGCCCGGCACATGAGCTTTACGAAAGCAGCCGAAGAACTGAATGTTACACAGAGCGCAGTCAGTCGCCAGATCCGGCAGTTGGAAGATGAACTGGGCATCCGGTTGTTTGAACGCGTGCGACAACGTCTTGTTCTTACCGAAGCAGGCGCAAGTTATGTCGAAGAAGTCCGCTCTGGCCTTAATCATCTCAAAGCAGCGACACTCAATCTTCTGGCTTATCAAGGGGTCGGGGGAGAGTTACTGCTTGCCTGCCTGCCTACTTTTGGCAGTCGGTGGTTGATCCCGCGACTGGGACGTTTCACTTCACAACATCCGGAAATCAACGTTAATCTCATCACCCGGATCGAGGCCTTCAATTTCGATAGTGAAAATATCGATGCAGCTATTCATTTCGGCGATGCAAACTGGCCTGGTGCCATAACTGACAAGCTGATGGGCGAAGAAATGATCCCGGTCTGCAATCCGACCCTGATGGAGCGCGGTCAGGGATTGCATACCCCAAATGATTTACGCCACCATACTCTTTTACAATTACGCTCACGCCCCTATGCCTGGCAGGAATGGCTTAAAGGGGCTGATGCGCAGGATATCAATCCGGCTGCAGGCCCCAAGTTTGAGCAGTTCCACATGATTATCAACGCAGCATTAAGTGGTCTGGGGATTGCGCTTCTCCCTGCTTTTCTGATCCGCGAGGAACTGAGCAAGGGCTTGTTGATCCAACCCTTTGAGCACAGTATTCGAGGCAAGAATGCCTATTATCTCGTCTATCCTGAAAAGAAGCGGGGCCTTCCCCGTCTTCAAACTTTCAGACGATGGCTTTTGAGAGAGGCTTCCAAGCATCAGAGCGAATAGCCGTTCGCCAAACCGCTCAAAGATAGAGGCTTAGGATGCCCCATATATAAAGAGGCAAAGGGACCAGCAGCCAAATAAGAGTTACCACAGATATTTTCATCATTATCTGGTCTTTTTTTATCATGCCCCATCTCCTCAACTCAGATGTTGTCTTTATTTTACAAGAAACTGATATAACAGGGTTATACTTCCGATATAAACAAGGGATATACCTGTGATATAAGCCCACTTTGCGTTTGTGATAAAAAATGTCACCACCGGATCTATGACTTGTCGGCTAACAGTAAGTCCCTCCCTGTAAAACCCGTCAATCATCAAGGTAAAAAGCAGAAACCAGGCTACGGTCATGATTTCGGCTATGATCACAATGTAAGTCACCTGCTTATCCTCTTAATTATCGTCATAACATGTATTTTATATGTATCTTATAGTGATAATATGACCTTGTGACAAAGGTACAAGATGTCGCAGTCTGATATAAAACGTTCTCCAGAAAAACCTGCTCTCCCTTGGGCGAGAGCTAGAACCGCCTTGACGTTGTTCTTTGCTTGTATTGTGATGCGAAAGACCATGTCACCGCTTCTGGCGCCCTCCACAAACTGAAAGACCATCATCCATGAAGTATCTCTACCATCCCGATGCGTTTTCTCCGTCAAACTGGGCCAAGAGTTACTGGATGGATAGTGCCTCAGAGATTGCACCTTTTCCTTCTCTGGATAAGGATGATAGCTGTGAAATTGCCATTATTGGCAGCGGTTACAGCGGGATGATGGCAGCCTATCACCTGCAGCAACGGCATGGAGTTGAGGTCAGAGTGCTTGAAGCCGCCCAACCAGGATGGGGTGCCTCTGGTCGCAACGGCGGTTTTTGCTGTATGGGTGCGGCAAAATTGAGTTACCAGCAAATTATCGGCCGCTACGGTCTGGATAACGCCAAGGCCTTTTTCCAGATCCAGAAAGAGTCTGTCGCCTTTGTCGGATCTTTTCTGGAAGAACACAAGATTGCTGCCGATCAGACAGGCCACGGAGAGATATCTCTTGCTCATAAAAGTTCTGTGATGGAAGAATTTCGCCGTGAACAGAGTTTTTTGAAGTCTGCGTTTTCGCATGAAACCTATCTGCTCACACCGGAACAATTGATGGAGCAAGGGCTAAAGTCCTCGTTCTATGGTGGGCTGCACAACCCTGTCGGCTTTGGCCTCCACCCTTTGAAATATGCACGAGGACTGGCCGATGAGCTTCGCCAGAAAAATGTAACGATCTATGGTGACAGTCCGGTTGTAAAATGGCGTCGTGACGGGAAAAAGCACATCCTGGACACACTAAAGGGCTCCCTTAAGGCCAAACAAGTCATATTGGCAACAAACGGATACACTCCGGAAGACCTTACTGAGGATATCAGAGGGAAATTGTTACCAGCCCTGTCCAATATCCTGGTCACCCGCCCCTTGCACGAAACAGAAATCAAGCAACAGGGCTGGCACAGTACGACGACAGTTTACGACAGCCGGATCCTGTTACATTATTTCCGTTTGTTGCCGGATGGAAGGTTCCTTTTTGGCGGGCGGGGTGGGACAGATGCTTCCCCGGCGGCCAGACAAGCTGCGGAAAAACATCTCCGCCGTGATTTTGAGAAAATGTTCCCCGAATGGGCTGCAGTGGAACATACTCATTTCTGGCAAGGGTTTGTCTGCCTCACCAATGATCTCATTCCCTATATCGGTCCTCTGAGCCAAGACGGCTCTGCCTGGGCGGCACTGGCTTACCACGGGAATGGTGTGGCCATGGGAAGTTGGGCTGGACAAGCGCTTGCAGATGAGATCGTTGGCAAAAACAAATCGTCTGCTCTGCCCTCCATGCTCAACAGAGATTTCTCCCGTTTTCCACTTCCACCACTTCGACTGGCTTACCTCAAGGCTGCCTATCTTTACTACCAGTTAAAAGATGAGTGGTTCTGAGAAACCATCTGCAAGAAGATGATTTCTTGGATAATTTCGGCTCCTGTACAAAGTTTTTATAATCATGACCTACCTTGATACCTATTACAGCCGCACGGCAATTGCTGCTCCACAGCGCCCGTCTCTCTCAGAAACCCTGTCCGTGGATGTCTGCATTATTGGCGGCGGTCTCGCTGGCCTGAGTTGCGCTCTTGAATTACTTGATCGGGGCAAGAGTGTTGTGATCCTCGAAGCCAGGCGTGTGGCTTGGGGGGCCTCTGGACGCAACGGTGGCTTTGTCACTGCCGGTTTCGCCGGGGGGGAACGACTTGCAGAACAGAAGCTAGGTAAGGAAGGCGCCAGACAACTGTTTGACCTGTCCCGTGAAGGCGTTGCTATTGTCAGAAACAACATAGAAACGCTCAAGCTTCAGGAAACAGCCCCTTCCCCCGGCAAAATATCTGTTATCCGCTATCACGACCCCGATAGTCTGCGACGATACTGCGATAAAATGGCCCGGGAATACGGTCATGAACTGACTTATCTCTCCAAAACAGACTTGCCAGACTATATGAATACGGATCGCTATCATCAGGGGTATCTGGACAATCAGGGATTCCACTTTCATCCCCTGAATTATTGCCTGGGACTGGCCAGTGTAATAGAACAGCGTGGCGGCCAGATATTTGAGGACAGTGAAGTCCTTGCCATGGATCAGGACAGCCTGGTCAAATCAGTTACGACTGCAAGAGGGAAAGTGAAAGCCCGGGATATAGTTCTTTGTGGCGGAGGTTATTCAGGCAAGGTTTTCGATAAGGTCAGGCGTTCGCTCCTGCCGATTTCGACCTATGTTGTCGTCACGGAAAAAATCGGCCCCTTACTTGGGGAATGCATAAAAACCAGCGCTGCCATTCTTGATGATCGAATGGCTTCCGACTATTACCGCATTGTCGATGGAGACAGATTGCTGTGGGGCGGTCGGGTTACTACCAAAACCAGTGAACCCAGGGATCTGGCTGCTTTACTCGGAAAAGATATGGTTGACGTTTATCCGGCGTTGGCCGGGGTGAAGATTGAAACTTCCTGGTCCGGCCTGATGGCCTATGCCCGTCATAAAATGCCGTATATTGGTGCCGTCAAACCAGGCGTCTGGGCCTGTACTGCTTTTGGTGGTCACGGCATGAATACAGCACCCATTGGCGGACGTCTGATTGCCGAAGCCATTACCGGGGAGAACACAAGATATAAACTCTTCAAGGCATTTGATTTACAATGGAATGGCGGCCCAGCAGGACCGCTGGCTGCCCAATCCGTTTATTGGGGCCTGAAGCTTGCCGATTGGTGGAATGAAAGAAAGTCTGGAACCTGCTAAGTCTTTTTAGCCGACTGTATCCAGAGAAGAAGCAGGAGAATTAGCTGGCAACGAACCATTCGACATCCAGAGCATCCAGAGCATCAACCAGATCTTTCGGAGGCTCCTGATCGGTTACCAACAGATCCATTTCACCCAGCTCAGCCAGGTGGACAATACCTTTGCGTTCAAATTTTGTGTGATCCACGGCGACAATAACCCGCTCAGCCCGATCCATCACCGCCCGACAGAACTCTTTTTCGCTCAAACGAAAGTCCATCAGTCCGCCAGCTGTAACCGCACCGATGGAAAACACGGCCGTCTGAACGCGAAAATTCTTGATAAAATCAATTGCTGTCGGGCCGACAGCTGCGGCATCATCTGTTCGTAGCAGTCCCCCGGCCATATAGACTTCGTTCCCCGGACCACTGACCAGCGTCCGGGAAATTTCGGCAGAGTTGGTCAGGATGACAAGATCACGATGATCACAAAGAGCCCGGGCAACATAGTTTGTCGTGGAACCTGGATGAAGAAAAACCGTTTCGCCATCTTCAATCAGTCGAGCAACAGCCTTGGCAATTTTCACCTTGGCATCCATATTTTCCTGCATACGCTGATGAAATGGAGGCTCTTTGATATCATCAGGCATGGTAACCTTGCCGTGGGTCTTGATCACCAGCCCCTCAGCCACCATCGGCTTGATATCACGGCGAATGGTTTCTTCTGAAACAGACAGGGAAGCTGCAATTTCAGACACAGCACAGGTTCCCTTCAGACGGATGGCCCGCATGATTTCCTGTTGACGAGAAGATGCTGACATAAAACCCTCACAATGCGATAGAGAACCACTTTCTTTATGAAGTCATCCTGTTAGCAAAGCAAGATAGAAAGCTCCATTCCCACATTATTCCCAAATTTATGGCTATAATATTTGGTAGAAACCACAACAGGCTGATGCCAGGTTGTTCAGGTTTCGTCTTGAAGCCTCTCTGAGTCAGACGATTTATTGTTCACCTTTTCGGGTGCTGCAGGTGGCTCCACAGTTGTTGTTCGGATATGAAGGTCATGCTGCGGGAATGGAATTTCAATCCCCTTCTCCCGAAAAGCTTTTCGAATGGCAAACCGGAGATCACTGGCAACGGAGGCACTGTCTTCTACATCCCGAAGGAAAGCCCTGAGAGAAAAATCAAGAGAGCTGGCGCCAAAACCGGTAAAGAGAACATAGGGACCAGGCTTGTTCAACAGTGCCGGATGCGCAGAAGCCAATTCAACCAGCAGATCCCGGACCTGTTCTTCATCACTGTCATAGGAAACGCCGACGAGAACCGAAATACGTCCGATCTTGGTTTTGTGGGTCCAGTTTTTCATGGTACCCGAAATCAGATTTGAATTTGGGATAATTACCGAAGCCCTGTCGAATGTCTCGATCTCTGTCGCTCTGACCTTGATCTTCTTTACGATCCCTTCTTCAGTACCGACCACGACCCAGTCACCCTGTTTTATCGGACGTTCAAAGATAAGAATCAGACCTGAAACAAAGTTGTTCACGATACTTTGTAATCCGAAACCAATCCCCACAGACAGGGCACCAGCCACAATCGCCAGATTGGACAGATCCAGCCCGGCAACAGAAACCGCCATAAGAACAGCCAGTCCCAGCCCAGCATAGCCGACCGATGCCTTGATAGCGTTCCGCACCCCAGAATCCAGTTTGGTGTTTGGTAAAAGTCGCTCTTCCAGAAAGCGGGCAAATAACTTTGTAACGAACAAAAGACCTAGAAAAATGCTGCCAGCTACCGCAATATCTACCAGAGAAATTCTGACTTCCCCGATTTTAAAACCAGTGAGAATGCTCTGGATGACATTGAAAAGGTGTTGGGCACTTACTCCCCAGGCCAGAAGGATCCCAATAAAGCCAATGACAAAGATTCCGCAGTTGGCGACAAAAACAATCCAGAAAAACAGTCTGTTTGCCCCCTCTTCGTCCAGGGCGAGTATATTGAGCAGATTTCGGCCAAGGTGGGTTTCGCCAGATAATTCGTAACGAGCGACTTCCTGGATCAAAACATGTAACAGTATCAGCAAGAGCAAGAGTTCAATTGTCTCAACCACATTAAAGACTGCGTAGTGGGACAAAGGAATAAACCCCAGAAGGGCTGCGGCTATCATCGCTGTCATAAACACAACAATAATTTTACGGAACCGGGACCAAAGAGCAGAAACCTGGACAAGTTCGTTCGGCAACTCCCCTGCAATCCGCCACAGTTTTTTCCGGTGCAGGAAGATGATCAGCAGCGCCATGGCTGTAGAGGTAAAGAATTTGGATAACAGGATCTGACTGGCTGATGCCTGGGCAACATCCATCATGACGCTGAGGAAAAGATCAAAAGAGAAGATGAGAGCGATAACCAGGGCAATGCCTCTGATCTGACGGGCTGCCCAGTCCGAGATGGGAATGACACGCCACTGTTGGTTCTGGGGAAAGAGCGCGGCCTTGGTTATGGCTTCAGTTATGGTAAAGAAAAGCAAACCTATCAGGAGGGCTGTGCCTGTTTCCATAATGGCAGGTTCAAGTGAATTGCCCCAAAACAGGACAATGCTGGCCAACCCGAGAACCACAGACGTCCAGAGTGAGCGGCGCAGGGCATAGATCGAAGCAGAGAGAACACGTTTATGATAGGCAGGCATTTCCGCCGATGTATCAATTCCGTAACGGCTGGACATTTTGTTAAGGAAATAAACAATCAATAACATGCCGGAGAGAAATATTAGCCAGAGAGGTACGACCTGCTCAGCGTCAAATTCAGAACTGACGACAGCCAGGTCATCTTTCAGTTGCCCAAAAAACCGTTCCCAGGCCGTGCCACGAAGAACAAAAAAGTCACTCCAGAGGCCCGGTGATATGGGGATCGGGCCTTTAATGAAAACCTGTTGAACGAACTGCTCACCCTCAACTCTTGTGAGAAGGGCAAGAGATTCGTCCAGTTCATTTATGATAAGTTCAGTTTGTTTGATTTTTCCGTTGATTATCGAGGCATCAGATTCAAGTTTGCGTTTGATTGTGGCTGTTCTGTCCGCTTGGGGAAGCTCCGGTGTTTCTCCTTCCAGCCCCAGATCCTTGATCTGTTTACGCAGTTGAGCTTCTGTCGGCCGCAGAGATTCAGCAAAGGTAAAAGCTTCTTTACGGGTTAGCTCAAGTTTCTCCCGGATTTTTTTGATGCCTTTGCTGTCCAGCTCCCCTTCTTTAAAAAAACGGGATGTTTCGGCGATAACACTTTCCCAGGAAAGAAGAATCTGATCAAATTCGCTGTCGGGATCTACTCTGGCCGATGAAGCAGAAAAGCTCAACGGCAGGAAGGTACAGATCAACAATATCAAACCAAGTTTGTTAAAGTTTCTGTGCCACTTAGACATATTAGCTAGACTCCGGTTTTCGATTTAACAGCAAATGATTTACGGCCCTTATACAGCCCTGCTCAGTGATGCTCTTTGTAGCAGATCCCGTCAATCTGCATTTCAAATCCAGATGACAAGTTGCGCAAACACTGGATTCACAAGCTTTATTTTCTTGGGTCCTTTTATACACGGGCAGAGGATTAATAGGAACAACTGAGCAGATGACGATAGAAAAAGATATCGTGCACTGTCTTTTAATTGACTAATAGTTGTAGCTTTAGTTTCATATGAAGCATATAAATAGCTCAAATGAACCCACACTAATTGGGTCCCACATGTTTTTCAAGATCCTCGCAACAGGGAGAATAGAATGTTCAAACAAACACTTGCAGCTGTTGGCGCACTTTCGTGCCTGGCTTCAACTGCCAATGCCGCAACTGAAATTGAATGGTGGCATGCCATGGGGGGAACCCTGGGCGAGAAAGTGAACTCGATCGCCGAAAACTTCAACGCTTCCCAGGCTGACTACAAGCTGGTTCCCGTATACAAGGGCAACTATACCGAGACCATGACAGCTGCTATCGCCGCTTTTCGTGCGAAACAACAGCCCCATATCGTTCAGGTTTTTGAAGTCGGCACCGCGACTATGATGGGGGCCAAAGGGGCGGTTTATCCTGTGTACCAGTTGATGTCAGATGCCGGTGAGAGCTTTGATCCTGCTGACTATCTGGCGGCAGTAGCAGGCTATTACACCGATACAGATGGCAATATGCTCTCAATGCCGTTTAACAGCTCGACACCGGTACTTTATTACAACAAAGATGCCTTCAAAAAAGCCGGACTGGAAGACAAGGCGCCAAACACATGGCCAGAGTTTGAAGAAGCAGCCAAGAAACTCCAGGCTGCCGGCTATGCCTGCGGCATGACAACGGCCTGGCAATCCTGGGTACAGCTTGAGAACTTCTCTGCCTGGCATAACCTGCCTTTCGGCACAAAGGAAAACGGCTTTGCCGGTCTGGATACAGAGTTCCAGTTCAATGGCCCTGCCCAGGTCAAGCATATTTCCCAGCTGGCTGAATGGCAGAAAAGCAAGATCTTTGATTACGGCGGTCGCCGTTCTGATTCAGCGCCTAAGTTCTACAGCGAAGAATGCGCCATGTATATGAACTCTTCTGCTGCCTATGCTGGTGTGAAAACCAACGTCAAGTTTGAATTCGGCGTTGGACCGATGCCTTATTGGCCTGAACTGGCTTCCGAACCACAGAACTCTATTATTGGGGGCGCAACCCTTTGGGTCCTGACTGGCGGTGAGTCTGAAGAATACAAAGGCGTTGCCAAGTTTTTCACCTATCTCTCCTCACCAGAGGTTCAGGCGGATTGGCATCAGTTCACAGGCTATCTGCCGATTACAAACGCCGCGGCAACCCTGACCGAAGAACAGGGTTTCTATAAAGAAAATCCTGGAACCGATGTGGCGATCAAGCAGATCAACAATAAGGCTCCGACAGCCAATTCCAAAGGTCTTCGTTTTGGTAACTTTGTCCAGATCCGTGACATCATCAATGAAGAACTTGAAGCTGTTTGGGCCGGAGACAAATCAGCACAGGATGCTCTGGATACCGCTGCTGAACGCGGCAACGCGCTTCTGCGCAAGTTTGAAAAAGCAAATTAGAGCTTTTTCAAGGTATTGAACCTCTACGACAGGTGCCCGGTTATTTTGCCGGGCACCTTTCCATCTACTTTTCCCTATGGATAATGAAATGCAGAAACAGGTCCGTTTTGATAACAAAGTTCTGCCCTATCTTCTGGTCGCACCACAGGTCCTGATCACGATCATCTTTTTTATCTGGCCAGCATCCCAATCTGTTTATCAATCTTTTCTAGTTGAAGACCCTTTTGGACTATCGAGTGAATTTGTCTGGTTTGCCAATTTTGAAGAACTTTTCGCCGATAGCACCTATCTGGATTCTTTCGGACGCACACTGCTTTTCAGTTTTTCCACTGCCTTTCTGGCCATATCCATGGCTTTGTTTCTGGCGATCATGGCTGACCGGGTAATCCGGGGAGAAACGCTCTACAAGACGTTCCTGATCTGGCCTTATGCTGTTGCCCCGGCCCTTGCCGGAGTTTTATGGTTTTTAATGTTTAACCCGACCATCGGTGTGATCGGGTTTGGCCTTAATGCCCTGGGATATGAATGGAACCATTATCTTAATGGCTGGCAAGCTATGGTACTGGTCATTGTGGCTTCAGCCTGGAAGCAGATCAGCTATAATTTCATTTTCTTTCTTGCCGGTCTGCAATCGATCCCCAAACCGTTGATTGAAGCAGCTGCAATCGATGGAGCAGGACCGGCTCATCGTTTCCGCACCATTATCTTCCCCTTATTGTCCCCGACCACTTTCTTCTTGCTGGTTGTGAACCTGGTTTATGCCTTCTTTGAAACTTTCCCTGTTATCCATGCAACCACGCAAGGTGGGCCTGCGAAGGCAACTGAAATCCTTGTGTACAAGGTTTTCAACGACGGTTTTATCGGACTGGATCTTGGTGGATCAGCAGCCCAGTCGGTTATCCTGATGATTATTGTTTCAGGGTTGACCGTCTTCCAGTTCAAGTATGTTGAGAAGAAGGTAACCTACTGATGGTCGAGAACCGCCCCCTCCTCACCTTTTTTTCGCACCTGGCACTCATTGTTGGCATTTCCTTTATTGCCTTGCCGGTGTGGCTTGCCTTTGTCGTTTCAACCCAGGAAGCCTCTGCCCTATTTGCTGGACAGGTTCCTCTCTGGCCCGGCGAACATTTTATAGAAAACTACAGCAGTATTCTTTTTGAAGGAGAAAAGAACTCTGGCGCGCCTCCCATTCTGCTGATGATTACGAACAGTCTGGTTATGGCTGTTTGTGTTGCCGTTGGAAAAATTACAATTTCGATCATCTCTGCCTATGCGATTGTCTATTTCCAGTTTCCATTCCGGCAGGCAATTTTCTGGATGATCTTCATGACCCTGATGCTGCCGGTCGAGGTCAGAATTCTTCCGACCTTTGAAGTCATTGCCCAATTGGGCATGCTCAACAGCTATGCAGGGCTGACGATTCCCCTGATTGCCTCGGCAACAGCAACTTTTCTGTTCCGCCAGTTCTATATGACTATCCCGGATGAAATGATAGAGGCCGCCAGAATGGACGGTGCCGGACCAATTCGTTTCTTCGTTGATATTCTTCTGCCACTTTCGCGAACAAATATTGCTGCCCTCTTTGTCATTCTCTTTATCTTTGGCTGGAACCAGTATCTCTGGCCATTGCTGGTGACGACGGATGCTTCCTATTACACCGTGGTTATGGGGATTCAGCGGATGATGGCCGTACCGGATTCCGACCCGATCTGGCACTACGTCATGGCCACTGCAATTCTGGGTATGATTCCCCCCGTTATCGTTGTCGTCACCATGCAAAAGCTCTTTGTCAAAGGGCTGATCGAGACAGAAAAATAAGGCCTGTTGGAGTAAGATAAATGTCTACAGTAACGTTAAAAGACCTGAAGAAAACCTACGCCAACGGCTTTCAGGCTATCCATGGCATCGATATGGAAATCAGGGATGGCGAGTTCATTGTCATTGTGGGACCGTCCGGTTGCGGCAAGTCAACTCTGTTACGCATGATTGCCGGGCTTGAAACCATAACCGATGGCGAATTGATGATTGACGATCGTCGGGTCAATCAGGTCGAGCCCGGCAAAAGGGATATCGCCATGGTTTTCCAGAACTATGCGCTTTATCCACACATGAGTGTTTATGACAACATGGCCTATGGCCTGAAAATTCGAAAAAAATCCAAAGAAGAAATCGAACAACTGGTCAACAAGGCGGCTGATATCCTGGAGATCGGCGCTTTGCTTGATCGCAAACCGTCCCAACTTTCTGGTGGACAGCGCCAGCGTGTTGCCATGGGGCGGGCGATTGTTCGCGATCCCAAGGTCTTCCTGTTTGACGAACCTCTGTCCAATCTGGATGCAAAGCTCAGGGTCCAGATGCGGATCGAAATCAGGAAGCTGCAGCGAGCCCTGAAGACAACAGCCATCTATGTTACCCACGATCAGGTTGAAGCCATGACACTGGCTGACAGGCTGATTGTCATGAACGGCGGCTTGCCTGAACAGATCGGCTCTCCCATGGAGCTTTATGACCGACCCTCAACAACATTTGTTGCTGGTTTTATCGGATCTCCCGCAATGAATTTTATCCCGATCCAGGTGGACAAAAAAGACGCCACTCTTCCCTCTGGCCAGAAACTAAATTTCTCTGCTCCATCAGGTCATGCACAACTTCTGTTGGGCATTCGACCTGAAGATATCGAAATAACGACACCAGAACTTGCAGATCTGACGCTCAAGGTTTCCGTAATCGAACCTCTTGGAGCAGACAGCCTGATCTATGGCAGTTGTGAAGGCATGAAAGAGGATCTGGTTGTCCGGGTCCGTGACAAGGCTTTGGTTCAAGAGGAAGAGATATTTTCTGTCCGCTTCAATCAGCAGAAACTTCACTACTTTGATCCAAAGACCAATAGTCGTTTACCTTAATCAGGAATTGATGTCTGTTAGTTTCTGAACAGGAAATAATGGGTAAGAACATGACAGTGCGTCTGAGTGAAAGGCAGTATCAGATATTGGAATGGACAGGGCGCGAAGACGCCCTGAGCATTGATGATCTTGCTCAACACTTTCAATTAAGTACCCAGACAATCCGTAAGGATATCAATGCTCTTTGTGAAATCGGGATGCTGAGACGGGTGCACGGCGGGGTCTGTTTGCCTTCAGCCATAGAAAATCTGTCTTTCAGCACCCGGCAGGTTATGAATGCCCGAAACAAGGAAGGAATCGCTGCACTGGTTGCCAAGCAGATTCCTGAGGGGTCGACAATCTTCCTCGGGATTGGCACCTCAGTAGGATATGTCGCCAAGGCCCTGCTAAAACACAACGATCTGCGCGTTCTTACAAATAACCTTCAGGTCGCGGCCATTCTCTGTAAAAAGCCTAAAATAGATACGCATGTCTCCGGGGGGAAACTGAGGCACAGTGACCATGATCTGGTTGGTGTAGAAACCATACGTTTCTTTGACGCATTTAAAGCTGACTTTGCTATTGTCGGTACCGGGGGACTGGATCCAGCTTTCGGGATGATGGATTTCAAACCGGATGAGGCTTATGTCACCCAGGCAATATTGGCAAACAGTCGCAGGAAATTTCTTGTCGCCGATCATTCTAAATGGAACCGGGCAGCGAATGTAAAGGTTACGCCCTTTCAGAACCTTGATCTGATGGTGACGGACTATTTACCTGAAACGCTACACTCAAGCAGCGAGAAAAATCAACTTTTCGCCAGCAAACTGAGAATTCTCGAGTGCCGTTCAGGCCAATAATCGCCGATCTTCAGGCTTTGCCATCAGGCATATTCTTTACATACCTGGAAAACTTCCGGCCCCCAAATGGCGCTTCCAGATAGCGGCGATTTCCCCGTTTTCCAACAATTTTTGGTATGTCTGGTCAAACAGGTTGATGATTTTTTCTGCATGGGGATGATTGCGAGATACAATAAGGTGTTCTGTTGCTGTTCTCAGGGGAATTTTTGCTTCATCAAGAATTCCTGCCGCTTTTTCTGACCATCTTTTCTGGGCAACAGCCCAGGCGACAGACCTGTTAAGAGCGATAAAATCGGCATGCCCCTGGGCAAGCAGATCAAGGCATCCATCTACTGTTGGAGATCGAACCCGGTTTATATCTCCGGTGTTAATCAAGGCTTCAATTTCATCTTCAGTTTTATAGCCGAGTGGTTGACAATAGACCAAGCCAATAAGGTCACCTGGTTCACGGAAAAGCCGGGAGGTCTCCACGTTCTGAAAGATACTGACTGTGTGTTCGTTTAATGGGCGGCTGTACAAAAAGTTTTTTTCTCGCTCTGCCGTTTTCGCGTAGGGAAATGTGGCATCGCTCTTTAACCCCTCGACCATGGCAAGGCCTCGTTTCCAGGGGTAGTATTTCAGGCTGACAGTATAGCCTGTCGCTTCAAAAACTCTTGATACAACCTCGGTGACGACCCCACCTTCGGGAAGATCTGGAGCCGCATAGGGAGGATAATCCTTCCCTGTAACCAGCTTTATATCCTGAGAAAAAGCAAAAGATGATGCGAGAATGCAGAAGGAAGTCATGGTCAGCACAAGAGCTGATCTGATTAAATGGCTGTCGTTAAAATTAAAGAAAAACTTGTTAATAATCACAAATCCAAGACCCCGCCCCCTGATTATAGTTATCTTTTTCAGGAACTTGCCGTGTTATTTTTCTATAACATCAGACCTTTGATTTCCATAATACCACAAGCTTACAGTATTGTTATCCGGTTTCTGGGGTCGTGCTTAATCTGCATCAGCCCCTTATTATCATTGAGCACATCAGTCAGGCTTTGGAAAACCAGTCAAAGACAGCCTTGACACTTGGTCGTGCCGCAAGATTTTTCCGACAGATCAGATAATACCCCCACTTTTCCCGCTTTATCGGCTGGCAAAGGGATACAAGCTCACCCTTTGCCAAATGATCTGAGACCAAGCAGCTCCAGCCCAGAGAGATGCCTTCACCATCGAGAGTTGCTCTGATCTGAAAAGGATAATTTTCGTAATAGGTGACGTCAGAAGGAGGCTGGTATGAGACACTTTGCATTTTGAACCACAGATCCCAGGTAAGCCATCCCTGTCCCCCGGTGTCATAATGCAACAGCGGCAGTTTTTTGAGCATTTCTGCCAGTTTATTCGGAGAAACAACCTTATTCAAATCTGGATGTCGCGCGAGAAAGTCTGGTGAACAGACCGGGAAAACCTCTTCCTCAAACAACTTCCTGGCAAAACAGTCAGGCCAGTCACCCTGTCCAAACCTTACCAGAATTTCTGCTTCTTCCTGATCATATTCAATATGGTGATCGGTGGTGAGGAGCTTGACTTTTACTGGTGCAACCGCTTTTCGCAGAACGCCATAGCGTGCCAGTAACCATTGATGGGCAAAGCCGAAAGAACAGGCAACAGTAACAACACCCTGATCAGGAGGCTCGCGCAGTTCATCCGCTGTATCGGCAATCAGTCCCAGTCCACTATTGACGGCTTGCCACAGACGCCGCCCCTCTTCTGTCAACGACAGTTGATTATTACTGCGTACAAAGAGATTTCTGCCCATAAACTCCTCAAGCAGGGAGATGTGACGCGAGATTGACGGTTGATGAACGCCCAGCTCTTTCGCTGCCGCGGTAAAGCTTTCGTGTTTTGCTGCAGCTTCAAAGGCAAGCAAACCGTTCAGGGATGGAAGGCGTTTTCGCAGGCTGGGCATAACTTCAGTCTCATACAATTTTTATAGGTATAGTCATATAAAACAGTGAATTGTAAAAGACTGAAACTGAACAGGATATTTTGTTCTAGTCTGCCAGATACTGATCCAGACAATCGTAAGAACTCTCCCAACCGTGGCGATGTTTTTCACAGGATTCAACGTTCTCGAAAACCTTCTGATAGAGTTTAAGAAGAGTTTTATCACCTTCATCGTACAGCTGGATCGAAACTTCAGTTTCATGCCCTTGATTACCGTCCGGCAGTTGCCAGGCCCAACTGAAAACAAGCCGTTCGGGTGGCAGAATTTCACGATATTCACCCCCAACTGTATGGTTTTGGCAATCCTGGGTACTTTCAAGTATTGTCAACCACTTACCGCCAACTCTGAAATCAATTTCACAGATGGTACAACGACAGCCTTTTGGGCCCCACCAGATCTGGAATAGCTCCGGTTGGCTCAAGGCGCTGAATACTCTTTCGCGTGATGCTGAAAAACGACGGCTGATTTCCAGAGTTTGAAAAGAGGTATCTGAGGCGATGCCATTATCAGGCTGACTGTCCCCGGCCATTACTTTACTGAGATGGTCTGACATCTAATCATTTCCCGCTTTTGTACTGGTCTTTTTGCCAGAATTGCTACTGGAAATATCATCAGAGATTTCCTGCTGCAAAAACTGGTCAAGTTGATCAAAGCTTTCTTCCCAAAATTGGCTATAAGAGGAAAGCCAATCCGTCGCTTGTTTCAATGGAGCCTGCTGCAGGGTGCAACGAAGGGTCTGCCCTGCCCTTTCCTTATGAACAAGTCCAGCACGTTCAAGAACTTTGAGGTGCTTGGTGATTGCTGGCGCAGACATAGTGAAAGGGGCCGCAAGTTCCCCGACTGTGGCTTCACCCGAAGACAAACGGTTCAGGATTGAACGCCGTGTCGGGTCTGATAGCGCAAAAAAAACCTCGCTTAAATTATCCATCTCAACCCGCAATAAACTTAACCGTTTGGTTAATTTTATTGCATTAGCAGCAGAGGTCAAGCAAAATACGGGCTGCAAACAATTAGGGGGCAGTTATGTGTTCCGCTTGTGCCAGTATTGGATTGGCGCCCTAGAGGAAATTAAATGATCTTTTCAAGTTGAGGCTTCAAAACTTCAGGATCCCAAGGCTTTCGAGCAAACACACGCTCCATATAAGGCCTGAATTCTTCCAGTTCCAGGCTGTCATAAGTCCCATCAAAACAGTTTTCATCGTAATCTTCGCAAAA
This sequence comes from Kiloniella laminariae, assembly GCF_027214005.1. Classification (GTDB taxonomy): domain Bacteria; phylum Pseudomonadota; class Alphaproteobacteria; order Kiloniellales; family Kiloniellaceae; genus Kiloniella; species Kiloniella laminariae_A. The sequence goes on along the minus strand of NZ_JAPWGY010000010.1, from coordinate 54,814 downwards.
GCGGACGCAGGCGTCAAAGTAAGGGTGGCCAGTAAATTTATTGCGGGCATTTTTGTCGCCCCCCAATTTGTCTGCATAATAGAATTTCTGAAAAGTTGCGTGGTACTGGACAATCCAGGTGACCTCTTCACGCAGATAGGGGCGGACAATAGCTGCGGCGAGTTCATCGTGATTACAGGGAGCCAGAATATCACCGATATCATGAAGCAGCGCGCCGACAATCATGTCGTCGTCTTCTCCTGCTCTCAGAGCGCGGGTTGCCGATTGAAGGCAATGTTCCAGACGCGATACCTGATAACCACCTAAGGATTCATCAAGTTTGCGCAAATGCTCAAACAGGCGGTTCACAACATCGTGGCAATACTGTTCTTCCAACGGCTCCAGGAAGGCATATTCCTCTGCAGTTCCATCCTGTAATCTCGTAAAGGATACCTTTTCCATCACTGCTGCCTCGCCTTTCAATGCCATACATCATCGCTTCATAAAGATAACTAAACCTGGATGTTTATACAGTCATAAAAATTCAGGCACTCCATACAATTATTATATGGAACAAGAGGAATCACATCTGAAAATTGGTTGCTTGAGGTTTGCTGTTCCAAAGCTCAACGATTGATGACAGAGATTTGTGCAGTCGCTCCTCACCGATATTTGTCAGGTTGATCCGTACACCCGAGGGGGCTGAAACCGGATCAACGGCAAAGAGTTCTGAGGGAGACACCCTGACCCCGCGGCTGGAGAGAGCCTCTGCAAATTCCACGGCCTTCCAAGGTCCGGATAACGGCAGCCAGAGATGCGATGTTGCAACATGATGACGATAGGGAATGCCAGCAAGGGACTGTGCAGCCTGATCCAGCAGGTTGGCCGTTATCGTTGCCCGCTGCCGTTCCAGTTCAGTTGCTGTACCATCCTTGATCCAGTGGCAGGCCACCTCGGCCATCAGCGGAGGGGCCATCCAACTGGTGGTCTGGCTGGCGGCAAGAAACTGGGACAGCAGTGCCGCAGGAGGCATCAGAATCCCGACCCGCAAACCTGGAGAAATGGTTTTTGATAGCGAGCTGATATAGACGGTCCGTTCCGGATTAAGGGCAGCGATCGGTTTGAAGGCACTGGAAAAAGGTCGGGGATTAACATCATCCTCGACGACGTAAAATCCATAACGGTCTGCCATTCCCGCGATCTCGGCCCGTCGTTCTTCCGACATTGTGGCTGTCGTTGGATTGTGGGCAAAAGGCATGCAGTAGAGCGCTTTGACCGAATTCCGTAAACAGGCCTGTTCTACGGAAGCTGGCAGAAGACCACCTTCGTCAAGAGCGACAGGAACAAGATTGATACCGAAAAAACGGGCGAAGTTCTTGATCCCGGGATAGGAAAGCTCTTCGACGAGCACGGTATCCCCCGGAGATGTCAGGGCGCCCAGAGCCGTGGTTAATGCCTGTTGAGCACCACCCGTGATAATGATACGCGAAGGATCTGCGGTAAAGCCCCGCCCGCCCAGCCATTGACAAAGTATTTCACGGTGGCGCTCCAGCCCCTGGCTTTGCCCATATTCCAGCATACCATCCAGGTTACTGTCGCGACTGATTTCCATCAAAGATCGACGCAACAGAGCTTCCAGATTGATAAAAGGCGGGGCGTTGCGGCTTAGATCTACAGTCCCTGTTTCATCCAGCAACTGTTGTTTTTGCCAGGCTTCGGTCTTGCCTTTGCGGACAAAGCTGCCACGTCCGGTCTGTTTGACCAGAATGCCCCGCTGTTCGGCAAGGTTATAGGCACGCAAGACTGTTCCAACAGTCACCCCGAGATGATCGGCCAGTTCACGCATCGGCGGGAGCTTGTCCCCATCGGCCAGTTTACCTGACGTAACATCCTGGACAAGGCATTCAGTTATGGCCCGATAGCAGGACAGATCCGGGTCAAGATTCTCAGGAATCCACATTGTTACCCTAACAATATTTTTGTTGACTGCATTGATAATAAGAACATTATTCAAACAAGAACAGCAACAATAAATATTGTTACGGTAACAATAACGAGGCCATTATGACAGTCCTGAGCATCAATCTGAACAAAGTTGCTTTGCTTCGCAATCAGCGGGATGTTGATTATCCGAGTGTGACAGGTATGGCCCGTATTGCCCTCCATGCCGGAGCTGGTGGCATCACGGTGCACCCTCGTCCGGATGAACGCCATACCCGCAGGTCAGATGTCTATGAACTGGCTGACATGCTCAAGCGGGATTATAGCAGCCCGGTCGAATTTAATATTGAAGGCTACCCCACCGAAGATTTTATGGATCTTGTCGCCGAAACAAAACCGGATCAGGTCACTTTGGTGCCGGATCACCCCGATCAGAAAACATCTGATCACGGTTGGGATATTCCGGCGCAGAGAGAGTGGTTGACAGAAATTGTTGCCCGCCTGCACGCACAGAAGGCCCGGGTCTCGGTTTTTGTGGATCATGTACCTGAAATGGCACTTGCTGCAGCAGAAATCAGGGCTGATCGGATAGAACTTTATACAGGCCCCTACTTTGAATGCTTCTTCCGCGATGACCGTGAACAGGTTTTGTCTCTTTATAAAAATACAGCAGAAGTCGCGCGAAAAGCCGGATTGGGCGTAAATGCCGGACATGACCTCAATCTTGATAATCTGGCCCATTTCCTCAGGGCGATCCCCTGGGTCGACGAAGTCTCTATAGGTCATGCCCTGACTGCCGATGCCCTCATCTATGGCATGGACGGCGCAATCAAAGCCTACCTGAAAGAGATTGCCAGAAAATCCTGATCTGAAAACTGGTCGCAGACTTGTGGGGAAGATATACTCGACTTATCTGATATCTGAATATAAGTTTATGTCCAATTTTCCTGTTCCCGAAAAAATGCAGGCGGTTTATGACGCCTATCCAGAATCTGTTAAAGATCGGCTGTTGTTTCTTCGCGAACTCATTTACGAAACAGCTTTGGCCAACAGTGTCGTCGGACCGCTTGAAGAAACTCTCAAATGGGGCCAGCCGAGCTTTCTGACAAGCAGGAGCAAAAGCGGCACAACAATTCGCCTTGACCAGATCAAGTCGTCTAATGGCAGCTGTGGCCTCTATTTTCATTGCCAGACAGATCTCGTGGATCGTTTCAGGGCACTCTATCCTGAAATCATGACCTATGAAGGCAATCGCTGTATTCTTTTTTACGCGGAAGATGATATTCCGGTGCAAGCTTTAAAGCACTGCCTTGCCATGGCGTTGACCTATCACCACGATAAGAAAACAAACCAGTCTTCGTAAAACAAAAAGCCGGAAAGATGACCTTTCCGGCTTTTTGAAATTTAATTGCCCTTAACCTGGATCAATCAAAAACTGACGCGATTTGCGAGGTAGAGATGCCTTCTTTGGATACTCTCAGGTTATTATATACCACGGCATAAAGTACCTGGAAGAATGTACCTGCAACAACATTAAAGACTGCCCCGATCAAAATCGCGACGACACTGAGCCCTGAGAGAAACAGATTCGCACTAACCAGTCCGATAACCCAGCCAATGGCCCCAACAGCTACCCCGAGAATAAGAATCAGGCCAAAAATCATCCAGCGGTTACCTGATGTCAGTTCAGCGCTTCGTTTCAGACTCGCAATTGCTCCAGGATTTTCAATCACGGCAACAGGAAGAACAACAATCAGGGCTACGGTCGCCATTATTCCTGGAACAACCAAGAGAACCATCCCGATAGCGATAACAATTGTTGCGAGAATACCAACCAGAATTACCGGAACGATGCGGGAGAGACCCTTTGACAGACATTCTCCAAAAACAACAGTGCCTCCGCTCAGGCTTTGGAAAACACCATAGGTGACGGAGGCTGCAACCAGGTACATCGTCAGCATAGAGACGAGTACGGGTAGGAAATAGCTGATGCCAAAGCCATTTGTCATCAGCTCGGCCTGTAGGGCTGCTTGATCAAAGTGACCAAAATACCAGGAAAGCAGGAGACTTGGTACCGAAAGAACGAGAACGATTAAGGTTAAAGGCACAAAGTTCTTTAAATAAACCGAAAAGGTCTTGCTTATTGTATCACCAATCCGGAACTCGTGCCCGGTAACATCTTCAACGATTGCCATATTTTCCCCCTCAGGATAATTGAGTTGTATTTATTGCCTCAAATAAACGTAAAAATAATACGGAGTAGTACAGAATATTTCAAGGAAAAGGGATTGCCTTTCCATGACGTCTTTATGACTCAAGGCAGGATCAGTCTTTCTGGTGTTTGTTTTCCTTGCGTTGACCAAAAAGCATCCTATTTTCAAGTCTCCGACGTAAAGCGGCGTAATAAGCCTCAAGGAAGGCGCGATCTTCCTCCACGCGAAAGCGGGATGACTTGCTGAGAAAACGGTTAATCCCCTGATCGCCTGCAGGCTCTGCCTGCCATTTGATCTTCTTGCGAATGCGTTCAGCGACTTCCTGGATGGTTTTCGCTGTTACTGCCGGTTTACGCAGAATTTCCTCCAGCGTTTGCAGTTCGTAGATACCGTAGGCATCAACTTGGGTATCAGTAAAGGAATAGGCTTCATGAGACGATGAAGACCTGTTCCTTTTGCTATCAGCAACAGGTGTATTACTCTGTACAATATCTTCCATCAGGACCGTCTTTGGAATGCGAACAACCCAGGTTCCTGCAATCATATCACCGACCCGCATCCTGTCCTTGTTGAAAAAAGGAATGCAGAGAAAAACACCGACCCAGACCAGACTTAACAGGGCAATCAAGGCTTGGGCAGCGTCTCCAGTAGGGACAAATAGAAGGGATAGCGGCAGAAACAGTTCCAGCTCGCGCATCAGGTTTCGCGCGAATATGGCCCCTGAAGTTAACTGCCCCCCGCGCCGGTCAACGACCCTTAGCCCCAGAAGCCTCTTGCCCGGTGTTCTGCCCTGCCAGCGAATTTCAAAAAAGATAAAATAGAAATTATACCAGAGAAAAAGCAACACTCTGATCAGGGCAAATAAGGTGGCTCCGAAATTCTCTCCGTCCGGTAAATAAAAAAAAGCTCCTGAGAACAGAAGGGTTAAAAACAAGAGGATCGGTGCACCGTATAGGAGCAGCAGATCAATAAGCACAGCCCCGAGACGATCTCCACGCGATGCCAGTTCCATCCGGACCGGCACTCCTTCGGGCGTGACGGTGTTCCGCCAGACATTATCGAGTTTCTGTTTTGTCTTTTTCCCCTCAGTCGGCGTCCCTGAACCGGGAATGCGAGCTGGAGAAACCTTGCCGGGTTCTAGCGCTCTAGACATGCTTTTCTCCCCAGATATCCGAAGTACCCCGTCCAGAACAGAAACATGCTGCCACCGATACCAAGGCGCAGGCTAATATCTGTAATCCACTGTCGACCGAAAGCTTCAAGGATGGCGGCTATCAGCAACATCAGGACACAGCCGATCACCAGCTTTCCTGCTTCCCGACCTTCTATCGCGAGGTTGGCGAGACGACTTTCCCGTCCTGGGGAGATGATTCCCTTGGCAAGGCCAAGTCCGGCGGCACCACAGAGAATAATTGCCAGCAGTTCAGTTGTGCCGTGGATGGATAACCAGGCGGCAATGTCCAGCCCAAGGCCCCTGCCAACGTAAAGAGCAACAAAAGCTCCCAAAACAGCGCCATTATAAAAAATAAGCATAACTGTCGGTACGCCAAGGGCAAAACCCAGAGCAAAAGAAAGCATGCCAACGGAAACATTGTTGGAAAAAAGATAGGAGGCAAACTGGTTAAGTGCCGATGCTTCTGCATCAGCACCGTCATAAAGGGCTTTGCGCAGATCTTCTGTTGTCGTGGCCGGTGTGCGCCCGCTGGACATGCCATCAGAAACAAAGGTGTAGTACCACTCTTCATTCCCGCTTGTCAGATAAAAGGCCAGGAAAGCCGCAAGACAGAAAATCAGCGTTGTTCCCAGGACACGCCAGCGTGCTTGCCAGACAGCAGCTGGAAAATCCTCGACCAGAAATTTGATGATCTCCCCGCCAAAACTGGCCCTGACGCCGTAAATACAGAAATAGGCCCGCGTTGATAGAAGTTCTAGATATTCCAGGAGGTTGCGATCAAGTGAAACGCCTCGGGCAACCGACAGGGAAGACAAGGTAAAGCGGTAGAGATTTGGCAAGCGGGTGAGTTCTTCTGCCGAAAGTGACGTTAACCCCTGCTTTTCAACCCGTTCAACAAGCGTCTGAAGTTCCCGCCAGGAACTTTCCCGTTCTGCCCGAAAGCGCGAACTTTTCAAGGTAAACTCAGACATTCCCTGATCTTCCCATTATCATATCAGTTCCTGTTGTTTGATCTCGAGATAGCGTTCGACCAAAGCTGCACTAACAGAGGCGGCTGGTGCCTCAAGACAGTGCACTCCCAGACGACGCAGTCTTTCAAAAACAATCCGGCGTTCACGCAGAAAATCATCCGCGATAACAGAACGGGCAATATCTGTCACTGAGCCGGGACGAAGTTGAGAGATATTCATCAACTCCCGGTCAGAAAGTGTAACAAACAGGATCAGATGACGTTTGGCCAGCCGGGTAATATTTTCGATCATCAGCTCGGCGGTGACAGTATCGACAAAATCCGTGTAGATCACAATCAGGGAACGGCGGGGCAATTTACCAAGCAGGTTCGCCAACCCCAGGGTAAAGTTTGTTTCGTCATGCTGGTATTCAAGCCGGGCACAATTGGCTTGCAGATGATGGAAAGCCCGACTGCCGCCGAGGGGCTCAGCAAACATCTGGATGCGCGAGTTAAACCCGTAAAGACCAACCCGGTCCCCGCCCCGCAAGGCCATATAGCCCAAAAGCAACCCAGCATTGATCATGTGATCAAGCTGTGGCAAGCCATCAAGAGGTCGACACATCAGGTGTCCGGTATCGAAAGCCAGAATGACATTGTGGTTACGTTCGACCTGGAATTCCTTGCAGACGAGCTTGCGATGTCGGGCGGAATGTTTCCAGTCGACGGATCGCAGATCAAAACCGGGAACATATTCTCGCAAAGCATCAAACTCGGTGCCATCGCCCTGCTGTTTCTGGACCTTTATACCATGAAAGGCATCCCGGCTGCTCAGTTGCAGCGCTGCGCTTTTAACCGCAGTAATATTGGGAATAATCGTAACGGTTTTCTTCAGATCCCAGACTGTTTTACGTTCGACCAGTCCCCAGGGACTATACCATCGCAGCCAAAGACGCGAGAGTTGACAACTTCCTCGACGCTTGACGCGTAAAGGGAATGCCAGATCAACAGGCACGCTGCGTTCCAGACGGGAGATATATGCGGGATCAGGGCGTTTCAGATAAGTCTCATCGACTTCCAGCAGAGCATCAAGGCCAAAAGCACGTTGCGTCGTATCAACCGTGAGTTTGAAATAGGCATAGTCATCGCCCCCGGCATGCAACAAAGAAGGGATATCCTGCTGCAGGTTCAGGCGGGAGGGCAAAACCATGTTCAGGCTGTCGAAACCAATCAGTAACAGAACAAAAAAGAGATAGAGCACGCCAAACAGCCAGAGACCTTCATTCCCGACAATAAGCACGAGACTGAGGGGAATTCCCAAACCTACAAGAAAAGCGGCTCGCAGAGTAGGTCGCATTATCTTGGCGCAGCCGTTTGCTCGAGGATTTCCTCTATGACACGAGTGGTGCGAATACCTTCAATTTCAGCACTTGGAGAGAGAACCACCCGATGATGCAACCCAGGCACAGCAACAAATTTTACGTCATCAGGAATGACATAATCCCGTCCCTGAAGCGCGGCATAGGCACGCGAGGCAGCGGCAATCATGGTTGCTGCACGGGGAGATCCTCCAAATTGAAGGGAAGGATGTTCACGTGTCCCACGAACAACTTCGACAATATAGTCAATGAGTTCTGAACTGATCTTGACAGAAGACACGAGCTTTCGCATTTCCTCAAGCTTATCCAGGTTAGCGACACTTCTGATGCCAAACTCATCAAGAGCCGGCATGGAGGTCTGATGCCCGTGACGGGCGACAATCGCCCTCTCTTCATCGCGGCTAGGATAACTCAGGATGTATTTGAACATGAAACGGTCAAGCTGTGCTTCCGGCAGCGGATAGGTCCCCTGTTGTTCAATCGGGTTCTGTGTCGCGATGACCAGAAATCCGGGGCCGAGATCATGGCTGGTACCGTCAATGGTCACTGAACGTTCACTCATCGCCTCCAGCAGCGCTGATTGGGTTTTGGGTGGGGTCCGGTTGATTTCGTCTGCCAGCAGAAGATCGGTGAAAATCGGTCCCTTGGTAAGCGAAAACTCGTTGCTCTGAAAATTGAACAGGTTTGTTCCCAGCACATCACCTGGCATAAGATCAGGTGTGAACTGGATACGACCAAAGTTAAGGCTCAGGGCTTTTGAGAAAGATCGCACAAGCAAAGTCTTTCCTGTCCCCGGAACGCCTTCAAGCAACAGATGCCCCTTGCACAGGAGGCTGACCATCATCAGATCAAGCGCCCCTTCCTGTCCAACGATGGTGCGGCGTACTTCATTTTTCAGACTTTCACTGATGGTCCGGAGTTCATCCAGTTCCATGCAACATCTCCTGTTTCCAACGATGAATATCCCGGGCCGCCTTGAGTGCCTGCATGACCTCAAACACCGGAGCCTCGGTGATAGAATGGGCATTTCTTATGATTTCGTGGCTGATGAGATCTGATCCACGCGCCTGTCCAACACGATCAAGCCACTGCAACAATTCATACTCTTCCAGATCTTTGGGAGCGTGCAGCCCCAGAGCGACTGTTTGCAGTGAACGCTCGGCGTAGTGCTTTAGCATCAAGGCACCGTGCCCGCCAAAAGCCAGCAGATCTGCAGTGTTGTCGATCAGGAATCCCTTGCCTGATTGGTAACTTTTTTCAGTTATTTGCGGCGGACCAAAACGTGAAATACTGGACCAGCCCAAGAGCCCGACAGTCGCAACCAGTAACAAGGTGACAACGGCAAAAGGAAATTCGAACATCCTGCGCCAGAGACTGGGTTCGCTGACATAACCGTGGGATGTTTCGTCGATCACGACACCACCAAGACCGTTTCCGGTAAGGACATCAATAATACCGATTGCCAAATAAGCATTCCCGCCATTATCCAGCCCGTGGTTGGAGAGAATATCCGGATCACTGAGTATCCAGGTTTTATCAATTCCGTCCAGAAGACCATTGGGTTGAATAAATTCAGCCAGAAGAATGCCTTTGTCGCTATAGACCAGTGGTCGCAAGATATCATCACTGCCCTGGATCAGTTGTGGCGCCTGTATCCAGGGCTGTTGGGAAAATGTCAGAATATCTTTATCCCAGGTAAAGTTTTCAAGAACATCCTCTGGTGCCCCTCGGATCAATTCGATGCGATCAGAAAAAATCTGGAGAATATTTTCAACTTCGCCGTCGGATTTCAATCTGGCAGAGCGCACCCATTTTTCATTTTCCGGGTCGGGGTAGGCATGCCATTTGGGCAAAACAACCAGAGTTCCGGCACCATAAAACTCTTCGAGCACAGCCTCTACACCCATGGTATCTTCTGGTTCAATCAGCAGGGTAACATCTGCATAGCCGGCTCTGTCCCAGGTTTTCCGACTGGTGCGAACCCGGTAATCCATCTTTTTCATCAAGCTACTAAAGGCATTATGGCCGATGGCCGACTGTGAATAGGAGTTGGTACCGATTGAGCTGAGGTGGATTATCTTGTCCTGATAGAGCGAAGCGACAAAAGCACCGGCAAACGAAAGAATACCGATCAGCACCAGCCACAGCAGTGTACGAGACGAAAAGATCCGGTCATCCATGCGTTGTTCCCCCTTTAGCTCCGGGTTGAACAAAAAGCATAAAAGCCTCACGACATTTGTTAAACTCGGATATCCCTGCCGAGCGTCCACCAAACTGCGTCAGCTCTTCCGTACCGACGATAACGGCAAGCTGTCGGGATATATCTGGATGGAGCCAGCCCAGAGCCAGAATTTCGCGGTTTGTCAATGCGGGAGGAAGTACAGCCTGATAACTGTCCCTGATGTGTTTGAAACAACAAAACAGCAGCGCCCTGATTGCAGCTTCGAACTCTCCTTTTTGTGCCAGACTATCCACATAATCCAGTGTCTCTGCACTGAGTTCTTCTGATATGGTGGCCAAGCGGGAATAGGATGGTGTCTGTTCTTCTGTCAGCTTTTGTTTCTGTGGCCGACGTTTGCGATCAATCAGGTAATTCCCCAGTGCCTTGATCAGAAGAATCCCGACCAGAACAGCAAAGCCAATCAGGATAATCTGTCCCAGAAACTCCAGGGCTGACAGATCTCTTGGTTCCGGTTTTTCTTTCGGTTTGGCTGGTTGTATTTCCGGAGTGGCCGGTTTTTGGTTGCTTGTTCCGACATGATCCTGAAGCGGTAGATCTTTCTGATATTCCTGTTCAGAATAAATGTCTTTCAAAGCATCTCCAATAGCTTGTGAAGAGGCATTTACCTGAGACGTGAAAATAATCTGAAAAACAAACAAGGTAAAACACACGTAAAAAAAGACCGTTTTGCCTAACATGCAAAACCCGCCCTTGATCCTGTCATTTTCTCCAGAAAACAGCACTGGAAATTAATCCCCCACACAACACCAGGTACTTTATCTTTTAATGGTGGATTTCCAGCTTTTGTTATCAGCAGGAACCGCGGTACCCCGAACCCTGACGGGAACAAATGCAACCATGACACAGCCATAGGAAATCTGTCTACGGTTTTTCTGTGCCGATAGAGGTCCGCTTACTCAAAAATATCCTCTGTGAGCTGGTCGAAAGTTTTTACCCCCTCCAGGTTTCGTGAGAGAATTAACCCGCCCTCAAGCAAGGCAAGAAGTTTAAGAGATTTTCTTTGGGCGTCAATCGAGGTCAGCCTTAGCTTTTCATCGCGCAGGAAGACAGCTGTTAACCAGGAAAGGTTTTTTGTAAAAAACGCCCGGGAGAGTTGTACGACATTTTCAGGCAGCGAAGATAATTCAGCCCCCAGCATGCCGCAAAGACACATCTTGTCCTCAAGTGCCAGAGCAGTCCGAAAAGCATCAACATAGCGGTGAAGCTGCTGGCTTGCACTCCCCTCACCTGCCGGCCCAAGGTTTGTCATAAACCTTTCCGTATAGCGCTCGGCTACTGCAGCTCCAAGATCACCTTTGGTGGGAAAATGATAGTGAATGCTGGCGGTCTTGATCCCGACATCAGCGGCAATATCCCTGAAGCTGAAAGCGTTATAGCCCCGGGTACGGATATACCCTTCTGCCGCATCCATGATTTTTGTGGCTGTTTCTGAAGTATTGTTCATCTCGCCCTCTTGTCTACTGATTGATAGATAGCCTCTTGAACAGTACCTTTAAAGCCTTAAATGACATTCCAAAGGCTATATATGCATAGATTGATAAATTCCAAGCATCAGTTCCGAGGACAGCAATGCGACTAAATGCCGATTTTTCACAAGCCGTGATTATTACACCAGAACTCCGGCAAAGCTCGCCATCACCGGCACCTGGTGTGGAACGTTTTATGCTCGATCGTATTGGTGATGAAGTTGCCCGGGCAACAACCATCGTCCGCTTTGCTCCGGACAAGTTCTTTCCCGAGCACAGGCATGATGGTGGAGAAGAGTATCTGGTTCTTGAGGGGGTTTTTTCTGATCAGTATGGCGACTTCCCGGCTGGTACCTATGTGCGCAACCCGGTCGGCACCAGCCATTCCCCCCATACCGTCTCGGGTTGCACCATCTTTGTCAAACTCTGGCAATTTGATCCTGGTGATCAGACACAGCTTGCCATCGACACAACCAAGGCGGATTGGAAACCCGGCAGCATTCCGGGGCAAACTGTCCTCGATTTGCATAGCTTTGGCAGTGAAGTCGTCAAAATGGAACGCTGGCAAAAGGGCAGTAAAATTACACGGCAGGCCCCGACAGGGGGTATGGAATTTCTGCTGCTGTCCGGCGAGTTGCAAAAATCTGGAGAGACCGGAGATATCTATCCAGCTGGTACATGGTTTCGCTTCCCTGAAGGCACGGAATTGGGTTTTGACTGCCTGGAAGACACTGCATTCTTCTGCAAGTCAGATCATCTTTCACAGCGTATTGAGGCCCCTGCTGTTTAGATCTATCGGACGGCTTGTTGTGTAATTGCCTGATAAACTGATTTGGCAATCACGATATCCTGTACGGCAACACCCGTCAGATCGGCAATTGTGATCGCCGCCGGCTCCCGTACAAAGGGTTTATCTGAGGACAGAAAGGTTCCCAGTTCTGTGATCCGGTCTGCAGAAATCAATCCCGCTTTGTAAGCATGGGATATTTCACCGTGATGACAGCACTGCGCTCTTGAATCCACAATAATCTGTTGTGCCCGGGCAAAGATCTCGCTGTCGAGTTCCTGCTTGCCCTCTGCATCCGCACCGATGGCTGTAATATGCGTGCCCGGTCTGATCCAGTCGGTCTTGAGCAAGGGGATTTCCGACGGGGTAACTGTGAGGATGCTGTCCGCTTTTGCACAGAGTTGCTGAAGATCCGGTTCTGCAACAACATTCAGACCCTTGGCAAGAAGATCCTGGACACAGCGGTTCAGATTTTCTTCATTGCGCCCCCAGATGACAAAACGATCAAAACGAGACAGCTCATCCAGATATTCGGCCAGCAAACGTGCCTGAATTCCCGTACCGACAATGGCGGCAACCCGGCTGTCAGGGCGGCTCAGTGTCTCTGTCGCCAGCACCCCCGCCAAGGCGGTTCGGACGTCCGTAAGAAGTCCCCCATCATTGAGCAAGGCAACGGGTTGTCCGGTGGTTGCAGAAAAAACCAGCATCATCCCGGTACTACTGGGTAAACCCTGTTTGGGATTTTCATAAAACCCGCTGGAAATTTTGACAACAAAATGTGGATCGCCTTTGATCCAGCCATACTTGATATGGCAATCACCGGGTGGATTGTCGAAGCCGAGATGCCCAACAGGGGGGACTGTAACCAGGCCTGCCGAAAAATCGATAAAACCTTGTTTCAGAGCCTGAAAGATTTTCGGCAAATTCAACTTTTGTTCAATCAGGTTTCTTTCGATGATCTGCATGGCAATCCGAACTGTTATTGTTTGATATTCCGGTTTTTCTCTGGGAAGCAAGGCTAGCTGAGCCTGGATTTTTCTTTCTGATCCTTGAGGTAGTTGTAGATGGTCGCCCGCCCCAGATTGAGAATCCGCGCCACATAGTTGGCTGAATTCTTGCCACTGAAACCTCCCTGCCCTGCCAGATCCTCTACCAGTTCACGTTTTTGCTGACGTGACAGGGTCTCTACGGTCACCCCGCGTTCCCAGGTCCAGCTCAGAATGAATTCATTGATCCGTTCGTGCCAGTCTTCCTTGAAAAGCGCTTCAGGTTTCTCGGTATTTTGAGGAACAGAAGACAGTAACTCCATCACCTGCTGTAACTGATGAAAGTGCGAGACATCCATATTGATGCAGAGAACACCGATCGCTTTGGCCTTGTCGTTACGCACGACCACACTGATTGATTTGATCCGGCGACCATCCCAGTTCACCTTCTCATAGGGACCGATCACAGCCTCTCCGCCGCGAAAGTCTATCTCGTGCAACAGAGAGGGCTCTCCCAGTTCCCTATGAGAAAAATTATTGGCAATATAGGCAGCAGTTTCGCTTTCCAGATCGTGCAGAACAACCTCGACATAAGGCTGAAACAATTTGGCAATGGCATCACAAACATCGCTATAGCGTTGCAATTCCGGGGTCATAGGCAAGAAACCTTTATTTGTCTTCAGGCATCAAGGCAGAATTTAATCTTCAAGTTCGCTTTTGACAAAATCAGATAAACGCTCCAGCCCCACCTCCAGATGTTCTGCCGGTGCCCCGATACCGACACGGAAATAACCATCCAGTCCGTAAACATCCCCCGGAAGCAACAGAATACTGCGTTCTTCGCGCAGGCGGTGAACCAGCTTGGTCGAATTGATCGGCTGGGCATAACGAACGAAAGCCATACCGCCAGCTTTAGGCGGCACGAACGAAAACCTGTTGCCATTGCGTTCCACCCAGCTAGAAAGCAATGCCAGATTTTCCTTGAGGATACGTTTGCTGCGATTGAGAATGCGGGCCCGACAGTCCGGTTGCAGCGCAATCTGGGCGACAAATTCGCTGACAGCACTGGTTGTGATCGAGGTGTAGTCCTTGCGTTGCCAGGCCTTGTAGATAACGTCTTTCGGGCCGACCAGCCAGCCGAGGCGCAATCCCGGTAAAGCCATGGCTTTCGAAAGTCCATTGGTGACAATCGATTTTTCGTACAGATCAGCAAAACTTGGGGTTTCCGGACCGTCCAGTTCGGATCCCTTATAGACTTCATCAGCATGCAGATAAAGGTCGTGATCCCGGGCAACCTGGACCAGATCAGTCATGGCTTTGGCGCTCAATAAGCTCCCAGTCGGGTTGTTGGGATGACAGATAGTGATCATTTTAGTTTTGGAGGAAATCACTTTTTTCAAATCATCAAGGTCCGGTGTCCAGTCCAGCTCTTCCCGCAGAACCACCTCCTTGACCACGACCCCCAAAGATCTGGCCCAACCCCAGATCTGGAGATAATTGGGAACAAAAACAATCAGTTCATCCCCCGGCTCCAGCACTGACATAACCATGAGGAAATTGGCTTCGGCAGAACCGTTGGTCACAATCACACTGTCTTCGTCCCGCCCCTGATAAAGTGCACTGATCGTCTGACGCAGCTCTACCGCGCCATTGGTCCAGCCGTATCCCAGCTCGATATCAAGCAGCTGTTGCTGTTCAGTCTCGCTCAGAAGCTCACGCAAGGAGTAAGGATGAACCCCGCTATCCGAAAGATTGTATTCGACAATATTTTCATAGAGAGACTGGATGCGTTCCAGAGAGAATTCTTCGATCTGCACGGAATAATACCTTTCCCATAAAGCTTCTCAGGCTTTTGTTTGAATGAAAAAAGCCGAGCTGTTTTTGATTTCTTAAAAGCTGTAACACAAATTAATTAGACGATAAAGTCTATATTGGACAATAAGTATATTTCGTGTTTTAGTATCCTGACCAACCAATCACGACAGACAACAGGATAACCAGATAATGCCCCGTACCATTTCGAGCCCTGTTATCCCCGCTCACAAATCTCTGACCAAAGGTGCTTTTACAGGTCCTGTTTCTGCCGCTGATGTGCTTCAGGCCAGCAAAAGGATTGCCCCCTATATCATCAGAACACCTTTGATTTACTCCCGGGCTCTCTCGCAACAGACTGGCGCTGAAGTCTGGTTGAAGCTGGAAAATCTCCAGAACACCGGCAGCTTTAAAATCAGGGGAGCGGCAAACCGCATTCTCCAACTGAGTGCAGAAGAAAGAAAACGCGGCATCATTACTGTTTCCAGTGGCAATCATGGGCGGGCGGTCGCCCGGGTTGCCCAAGAAACGGGGATTGCGGCAACGATTTGCCTTTCAACTCTGGTGCCTGAAAACAAGGTTGAAGCAATCAGATCCTATGGGGCTAACGTCCATGTTGCGGGAAACAGCCAGGATGAAGCCCAGGAAGAGGCCGAACGTTTGATCCGTGAAAAGGGATTGGTCTGGATTTCCGCTTTTGATGATCTGGCGATTATTACCGGACAGGGGACGATCGGTCTTGAGATCATGCAGGATATGCCAGACTGTGAAATCATTATGGCCCCCCTATCCGGCGGTGGATTACTCGCAGGTATTGCCCTGGCAACAAAATCAATTTCTTCCTATACCCGGATTATTGGTGTCTCAATGGAAATAGAACCGGGTATGGTCCGCAGTCTTGAAGCTGGCAAGCCGGTCAATGTTGACGAACACCCCAGTCTGGCAGATGCCCTTGGCGGGTCTATTGGTCTGGATAACCGCTATACATTCCCCTACATCAGAGACTACATGGACGAAGCCGTTCTGGTTAGCGAGGCATCTCTGGCCCCCGCTTTGCGGTACACTTTTGAAAACGAGGGTCTGGTGATCGAAGGCGGAAGTGCAACGGTTATTGCAGCGCTGTGTGATGGCAAAATTGGGGATATCAAAGGCAAAAAAATTGCCGTAGTTCTCAGTGGTCGGAATATCTCCACAGACAAGGTGATCAAAGCGCTAACTGATTAACCTCTCGGCCTGTTTCAACCGCTTTTTCTGGTCTCGACCAACAATCTTTACCGCGTGTGCGAAAAGAACTTGAGTTAACGGCGATTTCATGGCTCCTAATAGGCCGATTTTTAACGGCTGCCTTCTCTTCGTCTGACATAGCTGGCAGCCCGGGTTTCCGACCCCTTCAAGGGTTTGGTCTACGCTATTAGGAGAAGTCTTATGGACATTAACAAGGTATCAATCGGCAAAGACGCCCCTTGGGATGTAAATGTCGTTATTGAAGTTCCACTTCACTCTTCGGTCAAATACGAACTGGACAAAGAGTCCGGTGCGATTGAGGTGGATCGTTTCCTTCACACACCGATGCACTATCCCTGTAACTACGGGTTTGTGCCGCATACCCTTTCTGATGATGGTGATCCTGCAGACGTTCTCGTGGTTGGCTCGCTGCCGATCCTTCCCGGCGCTGTCATTCGTGTCCGTCCGGTCGGGGTCCTGGTAATGGAAGACGAAGCTGGCCAGGACGAAAAGATCCTCGCTGTTCCTGTGACCAAGCTGGATCCAAATTACAAGAACATCAAGGAATACACAGATCTTCCTGAAAACCTCATTGCCCAGATCGGTCATTTCTTTGAACATTATAAAGATCTGGAAAGCGGCAAGTGGGTTAAGGTCAAAGGCTGGGAAGGCGCAGATGTTGCTGCCAAGATGATCCAGCAGGCGATTGATAACGCTGCGAAATAACTAAGCAATATTCAATCTGTTGATTTGATAAAGGGAGCCTGTCTTGGCTCCCTTTGTTGTTTTTGGACAGTTGGTAAACATATGGGGATTATGTTTACACCCCCCCTCTTCCCGGCTAACAATGAACCTGTTTCTTTCCAATTAACGGGTTCGCCATGTTGACCGAATTCAACCCCTCCATCTCTCTCGCTTTTCTTCCGACCCCTTTGCAGCCTCTTGATCGTTTGTCCGATCTGTTGGGTGGTCCACGAATACTGATAAAGCGCGATGACTGTACTGGCTTGGCCGGAGGGGGCAACAAAACCCGAAAACTTGAATTTCTGATTGCCGATGCTCTGGAAAAGGGAGCTGACAGCATTATCACTGCCGGGGGAGTGCAATCAAATCATGTCCGGCAAACCGCTGCGGCAGCAGCCCGTTTCGGACTGGATTGTCATCTCGTTCTGGTCAGAAACGTTGACTGGGCTGACCCCGCCTATCAGACTTCCGGAAATATGGCGCTTGATTATCTTCTGGGGGCAAAGGTGTCGCTTCATCCTGCAGGAACAGATCGGGATCAGGTGATGGAAGATCTGGCTGATAAGCTGAAATCCAGTGGGAAAGTGCCTTATATCATTCCGGTTGGCGGCTCCAATGCAACCGGCGCTCTTGGCTATGCGACAGCAACAATGGAACTTCTCGAACAATGTCGCCAGTTGAAGCTTTCTCCCTGTTCCATCTATCATGCGACTTCGAGCGGCGGAACACAGGCAGGTCTGATCGCCGGATTGATCAGCGCCAAGCGTCCCTTCCCCGTTATCGGGATTGAAGTTGATGGCAAAGCCGGACCTGTAACCGAAGCAATAAAGGGAATCGTCCCCAGAGTTTTGGAAAAACTGGGCCGTTTTGAACGCTGGGATCCTGATCATGATCTTGAGGTGATTACAGGCTATGGTGGCACAAGCTATGGCTTGCCTACTCAGGCAGGACAGGAGGCCATGGAACTTCTGGCACGGACAGAAGGCATTTTGCTGGATCCGGTCTATAGTGCCAAAGCCTTTGCCGGCCTTATTGATCATATCCGCCAAAAGCGTTTCCAAAAATCGGATAACGTGATTTTTCTTCACACAGGCGGTGCACAGGCAATTGGAGCTTATCCTTCGCTCTTTACGCCCCGAGCCACAGAACAGAACCTATGAGAGCCTTCTTCCGAAAGCCAGCTCCAAAAGCATTATTAACCCAGATTGTTGCAGCCGGGCTCGCTCTTTTTTTCTGGAAAACCGTTCCACTTCTGACGCAAACAGGCGTGGGATTATGGCTGCTTCCGGTTCTTTGGGGAACGCTTGCCGCTATTTTGGGAGTGGGTCTTTTTTCACTGCCCGTCTGGTGGAGTTTTATCAATTTTTTCTTCCCCCTGGCTCTTTTTATCGCCAGTGGATTAGCCCTTCCTGCCTGGGTATATCTTGTTGCCTTTATCCTTTGTCTGGCTGTGTTCTGGAATGTGGGCAGCGAGCGCGTTCCCCTCTACCTGACCAATAGAAAAACCTGGGAAGGACTTTCAGAGCTGTTGCCGGACAAGGAGGGTTTTTCTTTTGTCGATATTGGCAGTGGCATTGGTGGTACGCTCATGTATCTGGCCAGGAAACATCCACGAGGGCAGTTCACAGGTGTTGAAAATGCACCAGTCCCCTATGTGATCTCCTGGCTTTGGCAAAAGATAAGCAGATCGCCAAACATCACCTGTCGATATGGGGACTATTGGCAGATGGATTTTTCATCTCAGGATGTCATCTACTGCTTCCTCTCACCCGAACCGATGCCAAGAGTATATGAGAAAGCAGCCCGTGAATTGAAAAGCGGCGCTTTGTTGATCAGTAATTCTTTCGATGTTCCTGACCATCCCCCGCACCAGGTCATTCAGTTGAATGATCAGCGAAAAACAAGATTGTTGATCTGGAAATTCTAAATGTCGCCAAAATTCTAATGGTGGAGGTGGTAGAGCTAACCAAGGATCAAGATCTCACAATGATTTAAGTCGAAACCACAGGTGTTATTCCGTGGTTTGCTCAGGGCCTCAACGATGCGTGTAGATGTGATCCAGCCGTTTATATGTATAAAAAATTGTAAGCTACTGTTGTGAGTTATAAATTTTGAGATATTTATGTTTTTATGGCAGAGAAATGAAATGAGCGATTTAAGCGTATCGAGTGTCAAGTCTATGAAGAATACCTTATGAAGCGGATATGTTTTGTTGGTGCTTCCGTTATGGAAGGCATGGGCGACAGTGAAAAGCTGGGGCTGCCCGGCCGCCTCGCTTTACTGGAAAGCAAAAGGGGCAGGGATTTCATTCATTATAATCTTGGTGTCAGAGGACAAACCATTCGGGAAATCGCAAAACGGGCGGTCGAAGAGTGTTTGGCACGGCTTGGCAATTCTACAGATATCGGGATTGTCTTTGCCTCAGGATCAAATGATTTCGCAACTCTGGATGGCAATCTGCCGAGAACACCGCCCCATCGGGCCTTCAAACAATTCCGCGAGTTGGCTCTGCGCCTCAGAGAAGTGGCCCCGGTTCTGGCTCTGGGGCCAACACCGGTAGAAGAAACAAAAATGCCGGTACTCTCGCCTCTGACAAATATGATGTTTTATTTTAACAACCAAACCCTCGCGACTGGCTCCGAAGGCTATCAACACGTCTGTGTTGAAGAAAAAATCCCTTATATCGACCTGTTCTCTCTCTTGCAAAACAGTCCGGAATATCTGGCCGGTTTAAACGAAAACGACGGCCTGCATTCCAATGCAAAGGGATATCAGGCAATGGCAAAGGTTTTATCAGTATCATCCGAGTGGAATGAATTTTGGGGGACGTAATCCATATATGTCCCGAATACCTTTATGTTCAAAAAAACAGTGGGCCTGAAGGTAAAGGAATTACTTTACGGGATATTCCAGACCGACCTTTACCCGCTCCATTACCACCGTCGTGGTAAATTCCTGAATACACGGATTGTCAAAAAATGCCCGTCGAGTGAAATGCTCATACTCGGTAATATCCGAAGCTGTCACAATCATAATAAAGTCGAAAGATCCGGTCACATAATAACATTGCTGTACTTCGGGAAGAGCCTGCATGTCGCGTTTAAAGGCATCGATAACATCTGAGCGTCCCCGTTTGACAACAATCTGAACCAACAGCGTCAGTTGATTTCCCACAGCCCCCGGGGATAATACAGCGACTTCCCGTTCAATTGCCCCAGTATCACGCAAGCGTTTGATCCGGCGTTGACAGGCTGTTGCCGAGAGGCCAACTTTCTCGGCGATTTGCTCAGAGGTAAAACGGGTACTCTGCTGCAGGCACCGCAAAATAGAACGATCAAAACCATCTATTTCCATGGCATCACCGATTTTACCCTCAGAATATCGATATTTTGCATAATTTATACCCGAACTTGATGTCTAATGCAGTATATCCTCAATCAATCTATCCTAACCTACTTCCTGTTCTGCTCTGGGCAAAGCCCTTCCCGCTAACTTCAGGTATAATACTATGTTCGCCAGTCTAAAGGTCGAAAACAATCCGGCTGTGCCCGGGATCTGTTATGGTTTGCTTGCCGCACTTCTCTGGGGTGCCTGGCCCGTGGTGTCCAGCCTGGGCCTCAGGGAACAGACCTTGACCGCCTACGACATCACGGCCCTGCGTTTTGGCGTGGCAGGAGTTCTCCTGCTGCCACTGATTATAAAGCGGGGCGTGCGGGGGATCGGTTGGATTGGTGCACTCATTCTCGCCTTTGGTGCTGGCGTTCCCTACATGCTGATTACTGTTGCTGGTATGACCTATGCTCCGGCCAGCCACATGGGAATTATCGCCCCCAGCTCTATGATGACAATCTCGACAATCGGCAGCTGGCTGATTTTAGGTGATCGCCCGGATCGCACCCGGATTATCGGCCTGATCGTGATTATCCTTGGCGTTGCGCTTTTGGGAGGACAGGCCCTGATCTCGAGCCAGAGACAAGATCAATGGGTCGGAGATCTACTGTTTGTGGCTGGAGGAGCCTGTTGGGCCTGTTACACCGTCGGCAGCAAATATTTCAAGGCTGACCCTTTGCATGCAACAGCCCTTGTTGCCGTCATTTCCATGATTCTCTATCTGCCGTTATATTTTACCCTTGGCGAACCCAAAATATTTACCGCTCCGGGAAACGAGGTTATTTTTCAGGCGCTTTTTCAGGGTGTTGGTTCTGCTTTTCTAGCCTTGCTGTTCTATACCAAGGCCGTCTCGCTGTTGGGGGCCGCCCGTGGTGCGGTCTTTGCCGCACTGGTTCCCGGTATAGCTGTCCTGCTTGCCTATCCAATCCTTGGCGAAAGTCTTTCAGTACTGGAGTTTGCCGGGGTTTGTGTTGTTACCATCGGCATGGTTGGCGCGCTGGGCCTTATAAAATGGAAAAAATAGTTTTTATCTTTCTGCGTCTTGGGTCCTCGTCGTTTTTAGTACAGTAATTATCCGGGTTATTTGCTAGGACTTTGCCACTGCTTTATGCGAATCGTTACCTGTCGGGCAAGTGAAAGGATTGATAATGCTGCTGGGGATTGATACCGGGGGAACCTACACCGATGCTGTTCTTTTCACTGAAGAAGACGGTGTCCTCAAAACCTCCAAGTCCCTGACAACAAAACACGATCTTTCTATTGGTATATGCAAGGCCGTAGATGCCATCTTGCCTGGGAGCGGTGAGGAAATCCGGATGGTTTCCCTTTCGACAACCCTGGCCACCAATGCGATTGTTGAATCTCATGGCAGTCCCGTGTGCCTTATCATGATCGGTTACGATGAAGGTTCTCTGATGCGCTCCAATCTTGGCGAAGCCATCGGCAAAAATCCTTATGTTTTTGTTCGGGGCGGTCATACGTCTATGGGGGATGAGCAAGCTCCACTGGATATTGAACTCGTCAGGAAAACGGTACAGGAACAAGGCCCAAAGGTAGCTGCCTTTGCCGTGGCGGGTTATTTTTCAGTACGAAATGCAGCCCATGAAGAAACTGTAAGAACGCTAATTCGCGAAGAAACAGGATTGCCTGTGACCTGCGCGCATGAACTCACCTCCAGTCTTGACGCCCCTCGCCGTGCTTTGACCGCTGTTCTCAATGCCCGTCTGATTCCTCAGCTTCAACAGTTGATCCTGGCTGTTGGCACCATGCTGGAACAAAAAAATATCAAAGCACCTTTAATGGTCGTCAAGGGGGATGGATCGCTTATTACAGCTGAAACTGCGCTTAACCGACCAGTAGAAACCATTCTTTCCGGTCCCGCCGCCTCTGTTGTCGGAGCACATTTTCTCTCGGGGGAAAAAGATGTTTTCGTGGTCGACATGGGGGGAACAACAACGGACATTGCAATTCTTGAAGACGGACAACCTCTCTTGAATGATCAGGGTGCTCTGGTTGGAGGATGGCGTACAATGGTCGAGGCTGTGGCCGTTCACACCTTCGGCCTCGGGGGTGACAGTGAAGTGACCCTTGAATTGGGCAAGGCCAAGCTTACTGTTGGTCCCAGACGGGTTCAACCGATCAGCTTGCTGGCTCTGCAGTGTCCAGAAGTTCTCGATGTCATGCAGAAGCAATTGAAGTCAGACCGTATTCGTCCGACAGATGGACGTTTTGTTCTGCGCCTTCGCAAGCTCGACACGGGCGAAACCAGCCTCTCCCGCATGGAGGCAGAGATCTGGACTCTCCTGAAAGATGGTCCTGTCGCTTTGAATGAATTGGCCGAAAGACCTGCCATGATCCCGCCCCTACAGCGGCTTGTTGATCGTGGGCTGGTTATCTATTCGGGCCTAACCCCCAGTGATGCCAGCCATTTGTTAAATCGTCATCAATCATGGGACGTTAAGGGGGCAGAACTCTCTGCTCAGCTTTTCCTTCGTTTCGCCAACCGAGAGAACATTTTCCGGAATGTCACGGTAAAAGAACTGGCCGAAAAAATTTACGAAAAAACCGTCACCCGTTCGGGAACAACCATTCTTGAATCTGCCATGTCCGAAGAAGGTTATCCACCTCTCAGTAAAGAGCAGCAACTTGGACAAAACCTGATCGACAATGCTCTGCGTGACAAACAGGCCGAAAAAAAGTCACCCCTGATCAACTTCAGTCTTCAGCTTGGACGGCCTATAGTCGCCATTGGAGCCCCGGCAGCCACGTATTATCCAGATGTTGCCAAACGCCTCAACACCAGGCTCTCGGTGCCAGAGCATGCCGAGGTAACCAATGCTGTTGGTGCCGTTGCTGGCGGGGTCGTTCAAAATGTCAAAGCCTTGATTTCGTCACCTGAAAAAGGCCGTTATCGCGTTCATATTAGCGGCGCCCAGAAAGATTTTACCGATCTGGAACTTGCAGCGACTTTTGCCACCGACACTGCAGATCAGCAAGTACGGGATCTGGCTCTTGCCTGTGGTGCGGCTGAAGTAAAAGTCAATATAACCCGCAAAGACAAAATCATCCTTGATGCAGGAGGTGACAAGCTTTTCATTGAAAGCCGTATCGTTGCCATAGCAAAAGGCCGCCCGGTTCTGGCGGCCTGATAGCTTGTAATCTCAGTCACAATAAAAAGGGATAATCTTAACGGATGCGTCCCAAAACAATTTTCTCAAGCGTACTAAATGCCCGATTGCCGATATTAACAAACCGTGCCCCAAGGTTACCTGAAGCGTTATCTGCCCGTCTGATCTCGACATCGATGACAAAAGGCTCATCTGTCGTCAAAAGGATCTCAAGTGTGGTAATATCACCAACTTTCAGATCAAGGGTACTGAGATCAATCTTTTCCCCCGCCTGATTCAGAATAACATCCATATCATTAAAATCGGAAAGATCTGGCTCTTCTCCCGTCAGGCCAACTCCACCGGGACTGATATCCCGAATAGTGACCATGACACCTTTGATTCTGGCATCAAATCCCTTCAGTATCGCTGCCATTTTTACAGCGCGACGGTGATCCCGTCTTCGTTCTTTGTTATATACGGCAACAACCTTGGCCATTACGCTGAAAGCCCTGTAATAATTGAATCTGTCAAGTTATAGGAATAGCACGAAATCGCTCGGAAATCATTTACAAATCCCATACTTACCTATTATGGATAATAAAGCGAAGCTCGTAAATAGCGGAAAAGTAATGCCTGATTACAGCCAAGAAAATTCAGTAGAAATACAATGGAACAAGATTTCAGTCAGGCAATGGCGGGAGCTAGTTCGAAAATCAGGAAAATCCAACCTGTTACAAAGCTGGCCTTACGCACAGGCAATCCTCATTACAGAACGCATGACGGGACAGTTTGCCACCATTTCATATAAAGGCCGTATTGTCGGTATCTGTCAGGTTCTGGAACAGAGACTAATGGGGCTGTTCCAGAAGGTTCGACTCTATCGTGGACCACTCTGGCTGGAACAAGCTTTGCCCGATTGCGTTTATGAGGTTTTCTGGAAGGAAATAAGAACCCGGTATCCTGCCCGCCCGTGGCGTTTTACCTATTTTTTACCGGAATTGCCGGATACGTCAGAAAACCGGCACCTCCTGGAAGAAGCTGGTTTCAAGCGCATCGATACAGAGGGGTACAGCTCTATCTGGCTCGATCTTTCCCAGGAAGAAGAGGTTTTGCGCGCCAACCTGAAGTCGAACTGGCGCAATCCTCTCAATCAATCTCTGAAAAAAGGACTGACTCTTGAAATTGATACAGAGGGCAAGCATCTCAACTGGCTCTTGAAATTAAGTGAGACAGACAAACTCTTGAAAGAGTTCAGGGGACCAAGCCCGGCACTGGTTGCCCACCTGAAACGCTTCACTAAAGATCGTGATGACATGTTGCTGTTACGTGCCCTGGACGGCAACACCCCGATTGGTGCCGTGCTGATTTTTTTACACGAAGCCGGTGCAACCTATCTCGTTGGCTGGAACAGCCCGGCAGGTCGGGGAAAAAGAGCCCATAATTTTCTTATTTGGCACAGTATAATGGAACTAAAAAAACGACAGGTTAACTGGCTGGATCTGGGGGGGATCAACCCACAGGATGCTGCAGGCGTCACCACGTTTAAAAGAGGTATCGGAGGAGAAGAATTTACGCTGGTCGGCAGCTACACCTGATATTTCAAGAGAGACTTTGGCATAAGCTCAGCGTAAGGAAAAAATCTTAACGACCCGGATACCAACCATATTTCCGGCAAGAGCAGCGACCAGCCAGACCCAGCCATGCAGGCTCCCTGAAGCCACACCACTAAAAAATGCCCCGATATTGCAGCCATAGGCCAGACGGGCACCATATCCAAGCAACACGCCACCAATCAGGGCTGTAATAATACCGCGGGCTGACAAGTTCTGGTTCTTCCCAAATTTTCCCGCCAGTACAGCCGCGCTCATAGCCCCAAGAACAATGCCAATATTGCTGGATGATGCATCATTATTAAACAGAGATCCCTGGAGTGCCTCTGTCTGTCCACTCCAATAAGGCACCGAAGACAAATCCGCGCCAAGAAAGGTAACCAGTTTTCCACCCCAGAAGGTAATCCCTGAGGTAATTCCCCAAGGGTGCCCCAAGGTCGCAAGCATAACAAAGTTCAATACAGCCAGACCGACTGCCCCAAGGACCAGAGGCCAGGGTCCCTGAACAATCCTCTGTAAAAATCCAGTTGTTTCTGGCTCGGCCAGATGACCGGTCGAAGGTTCTTCCTTTTTCTCCATTTTTTTCACGAGTTGATAAAGTCCCCAAAAAAGCACGAGATGAAAAGCCAGAGCCAGCTTCCATCCCCAGAGAGAAATCATTGAAATCGGAGCCAGTTTGGGTAATTCATGCCAGAACGGTAAATTGAGTGTTGCCAGGACAGAGCCCATCATAAAGGCGAATAAAGTAACAACCATCCGCAAGCTGCCGCCGCCCACAGTAAAGAGAGTTCCACTGGCACAGCCACTGGCGATTTGCATGCCAATGCCAAAAAGGAAGGCACCGACAATGACACCGGTTCCGGCTGGGGCGACAAAACCATAAACACTCTGCCCCCAAATATGACCAGAATCGAGTGTCGGAAAAAACAAGGTCACCACAACCGCTAACATTATCACCTGAGCCTTCAACCCCGCGCCCCACCTCTCTGTTAGAAAACGTCGCCAAGCCGATGTGAAACCAAAAGCAGCGTGATAAAGACAGATACCCAAAGCAATCCCGATCCCGGCTGCGAGGCCAGCGCGCTCATTGATGAAAATGCCGAGATAGACGACCGCCCCTAGCGAGCAGGCAAGAGGTAGGAATCTGTTGAAAGCAAGTGTTGAGTTTTTCTGCATAAACATGCTTTCCCCGTACAATAAACAACCGAGCTTTTTTATAAAGAGTGGCCCGTATTGATCACTATAAGCCTGAAAACCGGTTAACCTCCTTTCACAATCTTGTCAGAATGCTGTGTGCCGCTTTAGACCCGAAGATCAGAGTTTCAGGAACTATCGTCGGGAAATCCTCATGTTTGCGGTGAGCAAGGCAAATCACGATGATCACAACCCCGCTCTCTGCCGGGTCTCAACACATTTTCATCACTGGAAATCAGTGGGCAGCTCGTGCCATATGAGATTTAAGAATTTCATTGCTTTATCTGGAGGTTTCCTGTGCTGTTTGATTGCCGTGGTCATGAAGTAACCGCTTTAAGCCAGCTCGCTGTAGACCAATTCGACAATACGGTTTCTCTCTTTTTGGCACATTCCAAAAAGACCCCAGAGGCACTCGGAACGACACTTGAAACAGACCCTCAACTGCTCATAGCTTTGATTGCCAAAGGTTTTTTCTACAAGATGCTGGCAAAGGCCTCAGCAGATCCTGTCGCTCTGGAATCTCTGTTTAAAGCAAAACTGAGCTTGCGCGAAAGAGGTGCCACCCAGCGCGAAAGTGAGCTCCTTAAAGCCTTGGAAGATTGGTGCAGTGGTCATCTCGACCTTTCTATATCCAGGCTGGATAACCTGCTTTGCAAATACCCGCTTGATGCCTTGACGGTAAAGTTGACCCATGCCTGTCAGTTTATTCGCGGCCAAAGTAAAGCCATGCGTTCCTCAACAACAAAAGTGCTCAGAGCCTGGTCTGAGAATGACCGGGATTATGGATTTATTCTTGGTTGTCACTGTTTTGGGCTGGAAGAAACCGGGGCTTACAGCGAAGCCGAGAAAATAGGCAAGCAGGCTGTCGAGTTAGAACCGGATGATGCCTGGGGAACGCATGCTGTTGGTCACGTGCTCGAGATGTCTTCTCGCCCTCAAGAGGGCCTGAATTGGCTTTCCCAGTTTCAGGATCGTTGGGACAACTGCAATAATTTTTCCTTTCATATGTACTGGCATATGGCGCTGTTTCATCTAGAGCTGGGTCATAAAGACGAGGTTCTTCACCTTTATGATAATTATATACGCAAGGATCATACAGATGATTTCAGGGATATCAGCAATGGAGTTTCCCTGCTTTACCGACTGGAACTCGAAGGCGTTGATGTCGGACATAGATGGGAAGAAATGGCCCGTTTATCAGCAACTCACGTCAATGATCACAGCCTTGCTTTTGCTGATGCCCATTATCTGCTGGCAATTCTTGGTGCTGGTAACAAACTAGCGGCGGACAGTTTCATCGAAACAATGGAACAAAAAAGTCAGGGTGACGGAACAGCACAGGCCGTTTTCCGGCATATCGGCATGCCGCTTGCCAAGGCCATCAAGGCCAGCAAAGTCGGGCAGGACGGGAAGTGTGTGGATCTTTTATTGCCTGTATTCGACCAGTTGCAACAGATCGGTGGCAGTCATGCCCAGCGAGATGTCTTTCACCGATTGCTCATTGATGCTGCCATACGTTCGAACCGTCATGATACTGCACGGGAACTTTTGGAAAAACGCCTTCAGGACAGACCTGATAACATATGGGCCCTGAATAGAGCGGCGCGCATAGAAGCAGATTTTGCCGAAATATAATCCAGGGATTACCACCAGAATAAAGTCATGGAAATGACTTCCTGAAACAGGCATCTCTTCCTTTTTTACGTGGAAAAGAACTAAAGAGATGGCCCGGGGATAATGGGGGAACCATCATGAAACCGGCTCAATCTAAAGCGTGTTAAATCATGCCCCGTGGGGCGATCTGCTGCCATGTCTGCGACAACCCGTCCAATTCCTGGGCCAATACCAAAGCCATGTCCGCTCAAGCCCGCAACAATAATCAGCCCAAGCAGGTTGTCTACCTTTGAAATAATTGGCAGGACATCTGGTGATGTCTCGATCATTCCCGCCCAACTTTCAAGAAAAGTTACCTTGGCCAAAGCAGGGACGTAATCACTGAGCCTTTGTCTTAGCTTTCTGTGTAATTCCGGATCAGGTTTGGGATCGAGGATCCTGTTCCGCTCAAAAGGTGATATTTTTTCTTCATTCCAGGATTTTCGGCGTCCATAATCGCTAAAGAAGCTCTCGTCTATTCTCAGGCTGATATCTTTTAGGGACTTTTTCATCAGCGGAATGAATTTGGGAAGATACCGGAAGCTATCGGGAACAATATGGTGTGTCATGTGATCGGCTAGGGCGACTGTATAGCCACCGTCTTGCCGCCGTCGAAAAGCAATCTTGTCAGACACGGCATTACCCGAGAAAAAACCGTCGACCCGGGAGGTTCTGGCAACACAGTTTTTTACCCTGAGTTGCGGCAAAACAATATTATGGTATCCAGCCAAGAGAGATGACCAGGCGCCAGCAGCAGAAACAACCTGTCTTGCACGCACCCGTCCCTGCTCGGTTATCACGCCTGAAATCTTTCCTGCAGAAATATCCAATGCTCTTACAGCACAGTTCTCGATGATCCTGACGCCAAGTTTTTTGGCTGCCCGCGCCAGCTTTGGCACAGCAATAAAAGGTTCTGCCCGACCATCACTCGGTGTATAAAGCGCTCCCTTCCATCGGGCCTGTTCCTGCCCGAGCAGTCTTGCTGTTTCATTCGCGGTTAAAAGCTGTGTATCAAGCTCATGTTCCCGGGCGACAGAAAGCCAGGATTCATTTTCATGTTGCTGGTGATCATTATCTGCCAGATAAAGGCACCCGCCTTGATGAAAACCCAGGTCTTCACCAATCTCTGATGACAGCCTTTTCCATATTTGCAGGCTTTCTTTCATAATGGGAAGTTCAGAGCTATCGCGGCCTTGCTGACGCACCCAGCCCCAATTCCGGCAGGACTGTTCACCCGCGACACGACCCTTTTCACAGACAAGAACAGATTTTCCCTGGCGCCCCAGAAAATAGGCAATCGAAATCCCGATAATACCCGCACCGATTACCACGACATCTACTTCATCGGGAAGTTTATCCCTATAGGTAACGGGGGTTTTATTGGTAACGACCATCACTGCTTCTTAAGACCAAAACACACAAAAAATAAAGCTGTCTCTCTATGATTTCCAACAGGGCTCATAGGATTGCACAGCGGCTGCATTAAATAACATGTTTTATTAACCGCTGAAACAGTATTTTTATACTGATTTTTACGCTTATTTGATGTTTTATTTCACGGCAATGTAATTGATGGTTTTTTTAGTGTATTCAAAGGCAGAATGGATCGAGCGGTTTTTCTGACGCGAATGAAGAACTATCCTGTCTCTCCAGCTTTTTAGAAAGAAACAAAAGCGCGGTTTCAATTTCTCTGGACCAAAGTTTCCAGCTGTGATTGCCATCGGTCACTCTGAGCTCTACCGGTTTTTTTTGCTCTCGCATCAACTTGTAGAATGCATAGGTTCCATCATAGAGCCCGAAGGAATCATCGTCGCCAACAGTTAAAAAAGTAGCCGGAGGATTGGGGGTGTTTTCTATCAGGGAAAAGATATTTTTCTGATTGAACTTTTCGACAATAAAGGGATCACCAAAAACACCGCTAAACAGTTTTATCTGGATCGGGCGAAAGTCATCGTCGCCAGTGGCATTTGGAAAGATGGCCGGGCTTAGCGCAGCTACAGCGGCAAAACGATCAGGCTCAAGATAGGCCATTCGCAACGCGCCATATCCACCCATAGACAATCCGGCAACAACCCGCCCGCCCTTGTTCGCCTGCACAGGAAATTCTGCCTCAATTGCTTCCGGTAACTCATAGAGAATGGCGGTTTCATAGTTGCCGTGCTTAGGGGAATTCACATACCAGGATTTCGCAGCAGCAGGCATGATAACGATTAAAGGCGGGATGATCTGATCAGTGATTAATCGGTCAAGCGTGCTTGTAATATTACCCACTTTGGGCCAGTCGTGATGTCCGCCGCCATAGCCATGTAAAAGATAGAGTACTGGATAGGGAGCCCCTTCGTTATTACAATAGGCTTCTGGCAGATAGATTGAATAATCCAAAGGCGTTTCAAGGGATTCAAGAGCAATTGTTCTGTTATAGTCAACGCGCCCTTGTGCCACAGCTTCAGTTTTGAGCAAGGCCAGACAGAAGGAGAGCAATAACATCCTGTTAAACGAGATATTCATATTACTCTCCCCCTTCCCCCAGATTCCAGATCGAACACCTACTCCAAAACAAGGTCGCTTGCCTTATCCGCAGATTAATGCGCGGCCAATGTTTTCTCAACTCGACTGCTTGTGGAAACAGTTTCCTGAGAATTATCGACTGCAACGGGTGCAGTTTTTTTTGTCCAGGGGGCTGCTTTGATCCAGGACATGGCATAAGCAAAGACAATTAGTATAATCAACCCCGAGATATTTACCAAAGGCAGCCCCACTGCATCACGACCAACAAGGTCCAGAACCATCCCACCGATCCAGGACAGGGTCATGCTCAAAATAAAAACGGGTAGAGCCTGTTGTCCTGTTACGATGATGGGACGCAGATAGCGGCTTTTCAGAATATGTTCCCGTCCTTTGAGCATAGAGGCGCAAATGTAGGCCAGGGCAAAGAACTGTGCCCACCGCAACAGGCCAAAATTGGTTTTGGCATAACCAACCCGTAAATGTTCCAGGCGGATTTTATCCATACTGAAATCCGGGTTGCTGGAGATCAGATCAGGAAATCCATAGATAATCGACCAGTTACTGAAGGGTACCAGGACCAATATAAAAACCACACAGACAGTAAGTAATACTTTATTTGGTTTCGGAGTTTTTACCCAGCCAGAAGAAATCGCAAATCCGGAAAAGAACAGAACTTGCCAGGCCAGAGGATTAAAGAACCATTCCCGGTCTGAAAATGGTTCGGCTGAGAAACCAAGATCCCAGATCCAGGTCGCAATATATAGGCCGAGCGAAAACGCTGCTGCGAGCCACGGGTTGAACCGGGCAAGGAACATAACAATCGGCACCATGGCCAGCACGCCAATGTACATCGGCATGATGTCAAAATAGTTGGGAACATATGTCAGTGTGAAAAGTCCGATTAAAGCCTCACCCGTATGATCAAAGAAAAACCCCAGGTTCATCTTGTTGATGTAATCGCCCCCAAATATCTCGGCGTCGCCATAAGCGCTAACGGCTGCTACGGCGAAGAACAGACCCAGGTGGGCAAAGAAAATCTGAACACACCGGATAATGATACGTGCGGTTCCGGTTCCAAATCCGGATCGGCGGAATGTTCCACCAAAAGCGATCGCTGCAGCAAAACCGGAACAGAAGACAAACATCTCTGTGGCATCACTTGGTCCAAACCTGCCGGGTATAAAACGTGACCAATAGTTTTCCGGGATATGGGCAATGAATATGAAAAGCATTGCCAGTCCGCGAAAGAAGTCGAGTCGCGGATCTCGCTCTCTTTTTCCGCTGGGAAGAACTCCAAGCAGTTCAGGCCTGATTTTATCGGATATTTCTTGTGACATGCGCTGGTAACCCGGTTTCCTTAATAATTGTTCCACTCCTCTATAGCTAAAATGTCATTTGAGCAATGGAATCTATAGTAAAACCTGTTCGCGAACTTGTGATGAGTCTTGTTTATTCCCGCTCACTTTAAACAGTTAAAAGTACTGTCAAGACCGGGTTTGTTTTTACGTACCGCATAAAAAGACAAAAAAGTGAAATAAAAGTGAGATGACACAAAGATTCCCCTTGAAGATTTTCTACTTTAGAGCAAATTCCTGTTCGACGACAAACGATGTCGAATTCTAACTTTCCTGAAGTACTGTAACAGATGAAACGCAGAGATTTTCTTCTATCAACTATGGCCCTGACTTGTACGGGATTTTTGCCTGGAATTCTTGCTGAGAGCGCGGCGGGGGCAGCTGGCCTTACCCGTTTTTCGGATATACAGGAAAAAGCTGCGACTCTGGCAAAATCGACCTATGAAAAACCTGATGATCGCATCAGTGATTTTTGGAAGAAAATGTCTGTCGAACAGTTTTCGAAAATCTATTACAACCCAAAGGCGCCATTGTGGAACGATGGTGGTCCCTTCCAGATGCAGTTCTTTCATCCAGGGGGACCCTGGTTTCATCACACTGTGAATATTACGCTTCAGGAAAACGGCAAGGAAAAAGATCAAACCCTTCAGCCGGGGATGTTCTGGTACGAAGGTGAACAGCCGACAGCCAAGGATTTTGACAATCTTCACTTCGCCGGATTTCGTGTCCATCACCAGTTGAACAGCGAATATTATGACGAACTGATTTCTTTTCTGGGTTCTAATTACTTTCGGGTACTTGGGCGCGGGCAACAATATGGCCTGTCTATTCGAGGACTTGCGATCGATACAGCGGAAAAATCGGGGGAAGAGTTTCCTGATTTTCGCGGATTCTGGATTGAAAAGCCAGTATCAGGTTCGAATGAACTGGTTATCATGGCATTGCTGGATAGTCCAAGTATCACCGGAGCCTATCGCTTTGTTGTTACTCCAGGCGATGAGACAACTATCGATGTTGAAGTTTCCCTTTTTGCCAGAAAAGACATCAACAAGCTTGGCCTCGCGCCATTAACCAGCATGTATTTATATGGTGAGAATTCCAGAAAACTGGATGATTATCGACCAGAGGTTCATGATTCAGACGGCCTGATGATTCACAACAGCCAAAATGAATGGTTGTGGCGCCCCCTCGCCCGTAGACGCAGCCCAACAATCTCGTCCTTTTTAGATGCCGGAACCAAAGGGTTTGGTCTTTGTCAACGCGATCGCTCCTACGATAGCTATCATGACCTGGATTCAAGATATCAGTTACGACCAAGTATCTGGATTGAACCCAAAGGCGATTGGGGCAAAGGACATGTCGAACTGGTTGAAATTAATTCGGACCTGGAGACAACCGATAATATCGTTTGTTACTGGGTATCAGATACCCGGCTCAAAGCTGGTCAATCCCATCAGTATTCCTATCGACTGACAAGTTTTCTTGACTCGCCCCAGTGGCCTCCAGTTGGTCGGACCCTGAGCACACGAGAAGGCCCGGCCAACCGTCCAGGCTTTTCTTATGGGAACCATGAAGAAGCGCGATACTTTATTGTAGAGTTTGAAGGAGCGGACCTCGACACTCTTGCTGCAGACAGCCCAATAGAAGCCATTTTCACCTGTCAAGATGGTAAAATATACGACATGCAGTGCCAGAAGAACCCTGTTAATAATCAATGGCGGGTTTCTTTTAATCTGAGCCCCCCTGAAAATCGTCCTTGCGACATCAGAGGGTATCTCAAGCTGGGTGACAGAGCACTAACCGAAACCTGGACTTACCTTTATACAGGCAAACCCGTCTGATGCAGGATACAATAATGAACCCCGAAGATATCGCTATATCTGATGACAAAAACCTCTCGGCCATGCGGGTGAGAAGACG
Organism: Kiloniella laminariae; assembly: GCF_027214005.1. GTDB lineage: Bacteria > Pseudomonadota > Alphaproteobacteria > Kiloniellales > Kiloniellaceae > Kiloniella > Kiloniella laminariae_A. The sequence goes on along the minus strand of NZ_JAPWGY010000010.1, from coordinate 21,178 downwards.
GTTGTTTCTTGTCGCCCTGCTCTTTTTGACGGTTGGTATTCTCAGTACAAACCTGACGATCAATCTGTTCGAAAACGGGCTGAGTCTGCTGGAAGGGGGCTATATTCTCCTTTCTACAATCGCTTTTATCTGGATTGCCCAGTCCTTCTGGACGTCGACAATCGGATTTGCCTTTCGCCTTTTCTTTCCAGGCAATGCAGCAAGGAAAGTCTCACCGGTAGCTGCCGGGCTTGATACAAAAGCATGCCCTGTCGGTCGAACCGCGATTGTCATGCCGATCTACAATGAAGATCCCGAAATGGTTTTTCAAGGTATGGAGCAGACACTGCGTTCGGTTCTCGCCACAGGTCATGGCAACAATTACAATTTTTTTATCCTCAGTGACACAACCAAAGACGAGATTGCCGAACAGGAAAACGTTCTGGCCCAGGAACTTCTGCATCGTTACGCCCTGCAAGGCAGGTTCCATTATCGCCGTCGTGAAAAAAACACTCACAGAAAAGTCGGCAATCTCAAGGATTTTTGTGATCGTTGGGGGGCAGACTATGATTATATGCTGGTTCTTGATGCGGACAGTATCATGTCGGGAGAGACCATTCTCAACCTGACCAGAATGTTGGATAACAATCCAAATGCAGGCCTGATACAGGCACAACCGCGCGCTATGGGGCAAAAAACCCTGTTTGGTCGTCTGACCCAGTTCAATATCCGTCTGACAGGAGAGCTTTTCTCGACTGGTTTGAGCTACTGGACCCTCAATGACGGAAACTATTGGGGACATAATGCAATTCTGCGTCTGAAGCCCTTCATAGAACATTGTGATCTGCCAACACTTTCCGGCAAAGGTCCTTTGTCAGGGGACATCCTGAGCCACGATTTTGTCGAAGCAGCATGGTTGCGCCGTGCCGGATACGACGTCTGGATTTTTCCTGAAGGCAAAGGCAGTTACGAACAGATCCCGACCAACATTCTGGATCATATCATTCGCGACCAACGCTGGTGTCAGGGTAATTTCCAGCATACCAGACTTCTTGGTACCAAAGGTCTGAAGCCGATCAGCAGGCTCCATATGCTCATGGGTGTTATGAGTTATGCCTCCTCGTACCTCTGGATGCTTCTGCTGGTTCTCAGTGCCCTGTTGGTGGCTGAAAGAACCATGCCATTGGGCCCTGTTATCGAACTCCCCTTTGAATGGCCAGTGCTGCAAAATTACATTATGACGCCACTTTCGCTTTTTGCTGTCGTGATGGGCATGCTTTTTATGCCAAAGATTTTCGCCTTGATTATCGGTTATCGTGATGCCAAAGCCTATGGCGGTGTTATCCGACTAACCCTGAGCTGTTTGCTGGAAATGACTTTCTCGGCAATCACAGCGCCTGTTGTAATGATTTTCCATGTCCGTATCATCACGGCCCTGCTTCTTGGGAAAACAGTACAGTGGAATGCCCAGAGCAGAAGCGGACGAAATATCCCCTGGAGCGAGGCCTTTAAACAACACAGTGCACATCTTCTGGCTGCCTTGGGACTTGGTGCCGTATATTATCTTCAGGCTCCAGAACTCTTACCCTGGCTTGCACCGATCCTGACGGGGCTGATCATTAGTGCTCCGCTGGCAGTTGCTTTTGGCCAGGAGAAAATCGGTCTTTTCCTCCTGAACCAGGGCTTGTTGCTCATTCCTGAAGAAACACGTCCACCGGAAGAACTGCCTATCCTGTTCTCGCGCTTTATCCAGCCATCACCGCTTGTCGACGAAACCCGTTATTTGCCAAAAGCAGCTGAATAAAACCTTAGACAGTAGAAAATTGAACAGCGAAAGGCCGGGACACAACAGTGTGCCCCGGCCTTTCGTTTTATGCGTTAAACAAGCCCTGGTTACTCGCCGATTATCAAGGAGCAAAAGAGACGTCAGGATCAAGAGAACGTGGCAATAAAAGCTTAACAGAAAGGCCCTGAACCGGCTGGTTTGCAAGCTCGAGTTCCCCGCGATGTGAGTCCGCAACACTTTTGACGATACTCAACCCGAGACCGCTCCCTCCCGTTTCTCTGTTTCTCGATTTCTCTAGCCTGTAAAAAGGCTTGAGGACATTATCCATCTCTGCTTCGGGGATGCCCGGGCCACGATCATTCACCTCAATCAGAATAAGGCCGGGTTCAATGGTCAAGCCAACCTTTGCCTGAAAGCCGTACTTTACTGCATTGGCCACCAGATTGGTTATCGCCCGCTTCAACGCCCGTGGACGTCCGACCATATAACCTTTGAGAAGTCCGTCGAGTGATACAGTTTTTTCATGTCGACTGAAAACAGTGCCTGATGTTCGCAAGGTAGGATATTCTATGGGCAAAAAGGTTACAGGCATGCCCACATCTGAAAAATCATCACAAATACTCTGAACCATTGATACAATATCAAACTGCTCCAGCTCTTCTGCTTCCAGCCCGCCTTTTAGAAAATCAATCGCATCTTTGGTCATGGACAACATTAGATCCAGGTCCGCCAGAATTTTGTTGCGCAGGTCCTCTTCCTCAATAAACTCGGCCCTCAAGCGCAGACGCGTTGCTGGCGTTCTCAAGTCATGAGAAATGGCGGTAAGCATTCGGGTGCGTTCCTCGATTGCTTCGGTCTTTTCTTCCTGTTCTCTATACAGTTGATCTACAATCTCTCTGGCTTCTTTAGGCCAGAAATTATAGAGCGGGCTATCCTTATTGATATTGCTTTCCTCTGTACGCCCTATCTTGCTGCCTGTCCCGATGGCTCCAAGATAGCGAAAGGAATAAAGCAGATAACGAATACCCAGAATAAAGAGCACTGCCGAAAATGACATGCCGCCCAGCAAAATCAGCAACCATTGCACCTCGGTTACCCGTTCACGCCAGTAAACGGGGCTGTTTACAACCAGTTGATCCCCATTCGACAGCCGTAAATATAACGAAGCTGGCCGGTCATGTCGGGCGATCGCTGAGGTCAGAAATGTTAAATGTGCTGTGAGGTCTTCCGGTGGATAATCTGGCAATAACAGTTTTGATCTGGGGTGTGCCCCATCCATCCCCAGCCGGATATTGGGATAGAGCGATATAATAGATTCCCGGGTCAGATCAATAAAATACTCGCTGTTATTATCGGGAATTTTTTCACGCGAATAATAATTAAACAGAACAGAATTGCTGCGGTTAAAGTTATTAGCCGCTATAGATCTTCGTTCTTCAGGCATCCGGGATAATTCTTCAAACGCGCGGGCGATCACAGGTCCAATCCAGGTGGCTTCCGCGATTTCTGCCCTCCTGTTAATGATTGCCCCAATACCACCTGCAGCAAATGAGCTTGCGAGAAACCCACAAAAAAATCCGAACAGCAGTATCCGTACCCTGATCCGCTCTGGCGCCCAGTTCAAAAGCCAATGCCATTTATTGTTCAAGACCGTTGATCCTGATGGGGAACAGTTTCAGAAGACTGTTTGACCTGCTCTGCAAAAATGTACCCTTGCCCACGCACTGTTTTTATTAATCTCGGCTTATCAGAATCAACTTCAAGTTTTCTCCTTAATCTACTGATTTGTATATCAATACTTCGATCAAAAGCGATAGCCTCCACTCCCCTTGTAGCATTGATCAGATCATCTCTCGTCAGGACGGTTTGTGGACGCTCAAGAAAAGCGACAAGAAGCGCAAATTCCCCAGATGACAAATGCACAATAAACTTTTCAGGGGATCGCACTTCCCGCTTGCCTTCATGCAGTTGCCATCCGGCAAATCTGAACTGTCGATTTTTTACTGGGCCAGACAGTTCCTCTTCACCATCACTGGCTCCTCCGGATACCCGCCGGAAGATGGCTTTCATCCGGGCGAGAAGCTCTCGGGGATTAAAGGGTTTCTCGAGATAATCATCCGCCCCGACTTCAAGTCCGACAATCCGATCTGCATCCCCTGTGACGGCTGTTAGCATGATGATGGGAACTGTCGAGCTTTCCCGCACAGATCGACAGAGGCTCAGACCATCCTCACCGGGCAGCATGATATCCAGAATAATAAGGTCAATCGACCAGCGGGATAGTTCGCGACGCATCTCGTTCCCCGATCCAGCCACCGAGACCCGATAACCCCGCTGGGTCAGGAATCCGGTTAGGAGCTCCCGGATTTCGGCATCATCATCAACAATCAGAAGATGTTTGACCTTTTCCATCTTTTGTCCTGTTTAATTTCGCATGTGCGGGAAAAGACTGTAACAAAACTTTTTTATTACCTTAATGTATCCGTTTGTAACAATCAGTTCAGACTGCAATCTTCTGTTACCCTAAAAAGATCGCTTAACTGGCACTCCCGGGGTTTAACTATAACTATCGAAACCGCTACGGCCTGAACAGCTAACAATAATCTATGGGACGTAGTTCGGTTCTTTGTCAACAAAAGCTCGGGGAGGAAATCGGGATGAAAACATTGACACATAAATTGACTATGACGACAGCACTGGTCAGTACATTGCTGCTGGGTGCTGCAACAGCACATGCCCAGCCACAGGCAGAAGTTCTGCATTACTGGACTTCAGGTGGTGAAGCCAAAGCTGTACAAGCACTGAAAGAAGACTTCGAAGCCAACGGCGGCAAGTGGATTGATGCACCTGTTGCTGGCGGTGGTGGAGATGCCCAGGCTGCTGTTTTGCGCTCGCGTGTTCTTTCCGGCAATCCTCCTGCAGCTGTTCAGATCAAGGGACCAAACATTCATGAATGGGCTGCAACAGGCGCGTTAGGCGATCTGACAGCCGTAGGCGAGGCAGAAGGATGGGATAATGTCCTGCCGCCACTGCTTCAGGACATCGTAAAATATGACGGAAAATACGTTGCTGTTCCCGTCAATATCCACCGTGTTGACTGGATCTGGGCCAATCCTGAAGTACTGGCGAAGGTTGATGCTGAACCCCCGCGTACTTGGGACGAGTTCAACGCCATTGCTGATAAACTGATGGCCGCAGGGATTACGCCGCTCGCTCACGGCGGTCAACCCTGGCAGGATGCGACAATATTCGAAACTGTGGCGCTAGGTTTGGGCGGTGCAGAGTTCTTTAACAAGGCTTTTGTGGAAAAAGACCCGGAAACCTTGAAATCGGACACCATGAAGAAGGTCTTTGACCAGATGCGCAAGATGCGCGGTTATGTGGATGCCGATTTTCCGGGACGTGACTGGAACCTGGCAACAGGGATGGTTATGCGCGGAGAAGCAGCGATGCAGATTATGGGCGACTGGGCCAAAGGCGAGTTTGTTGCTGCGGGTAAAAAACCGGGCGTTGACTTCCTCTGCATCCCGACACCTTCAAACGGTGGCTACATTCTGAACTCTGACAGCTTTGCCATGTTCAAGGTAACCAGTGCGGATGACAACGCCGGCCAGGAACTTCTGGCACGCCTGATCCTTGGAGAGAAGTTCCAGGAAACCTTCAACCTTTACAAAGGTTCCATTCCAGCCCGGATGGGCGTTAACAGCGATAAATTTGATGAATGTGCTGTTAAATCCATGATTGACCTTCAGGCTTCTTCTGAAGGTGGCGAGCTTGTTGGTTCGGTCGCTCATGAAATAGCAGCTGCCGGGGCCATTCGCGGGGCTGTGCTTGATGTTGTTACGGAACACTTCAACTCTGACATGACATCAGAGGCTGCCGTAGAGCGCCTGGCCGAGGCTATTGAACTGGCCGAGTAAGCTATAGCTGGACAGAGGCGGTACGACCTGTTCTGTACCGCCTCGCAGTTACAGTTTCTCCCGACAAGACAGGATCGGTTGATACGGGCTGTTCTTCCCTCTGCCGCATGATCCTGAGATATTGAATATTCCTTCCCTGGTTCGGGTGAATATTCTGGAAATGATGACAAACTCCATGACTGAAAAATCTCTACCTGCCAAACGGCCGCTCGCGGACTGGCTGCGCTGGAATGTGGCGAAACTGGTGGTCGCACCAACCTTTGCCCTGATCATATTTTTTGTCTATGGCTTCATTGCCTGGACCGGATATGTCTCTTTTACCAAGTCAAAGATGCTGCCGACCTATTCCTTTGATGGTATCTATCAGTATGTCCGGCTCTGGAAAATGTCGACCTGGCATGTTGCCATGGAAAACCTGCTGGTTTTCGGGGGACTGTTCATCCTGATTGCCATCGTACTGGGGTGTCTTCTCGCGGTTGCGCTGGATCAGCGTGTTCGTGCCGAGGGGCTGCTGCGTACCGTTTATCTCTATCCCATGGCGATTTCCTTTATCATCACCGGTACAGCCTGGAAATGGATCCTCAACCCGGGTCTCGGGCTGGAAAAAATGTTTCATTCCTGGGGTTGGGAGAGTTTTTCCTTTGACTGGCTGATCAACAGCGACATGGCGATCTACACCCTTGTCATTGCCGCTGTCTGGCAATCATCGGGTTTTGTCATGGCGTTGTTTCTGGCAGCTTTGCGCGGCGTAGACAGCGAGATCATCAAGGCAGCCTATCTGGACGGAGCATCCCTTTCACGCATTTATCTTGTGATCATTCTGCCAACCCTGCGCCCGGTTTTTCTCAGCAGTTTCTTTATCCTGGCACATATGGCTGTCAAAAGCTTTGACCTCGTTGTAGCCCTGACCGGCGGTGGTCCGGGGAACAGCTCGATCATGCCAGCAAACTTTATGTATGAAATGACCTTTCGCCGCAACCAGATCGGCCTTGGTGCCGCCTCTGCCATGATGATGCTGGCCACTGTAATGGCAATCGTCATCCCCTATCTTTATTCAGAACTGAGGGAGCGGAAACATGGCTGATATTGCGTCCCTGCCCGGCGGCAACAGCCCCTGGCGCAGCGCTGGCCGCTTTGGCCTCTATTTCTTGCTGATCAGCTTTGGCGCCTATTACATTCTGCCGCTGATTGTCGTGCTTTCGACATCCTTCAAGGATCTGGACGAGATCCGCAACGGCACCTTGTTATCCCTGCCGGCCGAAATCAATCTGGAATCCTGGCGCTATGCCTGGAGTGAAGCCTGTATCGGCGTCAGCTGCACCGGTCTGAAACCCTATTTCTGGAATTCGGTCATGATGACCATTCCTGCGGTCCTGATCTCAACCGTTCTTGGTGCTCTTACCGGCTATGCCCTGACAAAGTTCAAGTTTCGCGGCGCCAACATGGTCTTTGCCATGATCCTGTTTGGCTGTTTCATCCCCTTCCAGGTGGTGTTGTTGCCCATGGCCCAGTCTTTGGGTTTTCTGGGGTTGGCCAACACGGTTCCCGGACTGGTTCTCGTTCACATCGTCTATGGACTGCCCTTCACCGTGCTGTTTTTCAGAAACTACTATGTCAGCATTCCCGATGATCTGATCAAAGCGGCGACCATTGATGGTGCTGGTTTCTTCACCATATTCTGGCGCATCCTTCTACCGCTTTCCCCGCCGATTATAGTGGTGACAATCATATGGCAGTTTACCCAGATCTGGAATGACTTCCTGTTTGGTGCCTCTTTCACAACAGGTGGTGGTCAGCCCGTCACTGTTGCTCTCAACAATCTTGTTAACACCACAACCGGTGTCAAACGCTACAACGTCGATATGGCGGCAGCCCTGATAACGGCTGCTCCGACACTGGCCGTCTATGTCCTGGCCGGGCGCTACTTCGTTCGTGGTTTGACCGCCGGTTCAGTCAAAGGGTAAGGAGAAAACTCTCATGGCGACCCTGACCATTCAAAACGTCAAGAAATCCTATGGTGCCGTCGATGTTCTCAAAGGCATTGATCTGGAACTGGAAAACGGTGAATTTCTTGTTCTCCTCGGCCCTTCCGGCTGTGGCAAATCGACTCTGTTGAACATGATTGCCGGGCTGGACACCATTACAGACGGTGAAATTCTGATCAATAACAAGGTGGTCAACGACGTCCACCCCAAAGATCGTGATATTGCCATGGTATTCCAGAGCTATGCGCTCTATCCAAACATGACCGTTGAACGGAACATCGGTTTCGGTCTGGAAATGCGCAAGGTTACCAAAGAAGACCGGGAGAGACGCGTCGATGAAGCCGCGCGTATGTTGCAAATCGATCATCTCCGCGACCGGAAACCGGCCCAGCTGTCCGGAGGACAGCGCCAACGTGTGGCAATGGGCCGTGCATTGGTGCGTAAACCCGAAATATTCCTGTTTGATGAGCCTCTCTCCAACCTTGATGCCAAGTTGCGGGTCGAGATGCGGACAGAAATCAAAAAGCTGCATCAGCGTCTTGGCACAACCATGGTCTATGTTACCCACGACCAGATCGAGGCCATGACCCTGGCCAGCCGGATTGCCATCCTGCGTGAAGGCGAGATCCAGCAATTTGCCAGCCCGCAGGAAGTCTATGAACGCCCGGCAAATATGTATGTCGCAGGTTTTGTCGGTTCCCCGGCCATGAACTTTATCCCGGCAACAGTTGTCAGTGAAAACGATCGTCTTGGTGTTTCTATTGAACGGACAGCCCGTGGGGAACGCAGTTCTGTTTTCCTTGCTCTTCCGGATGATCTGCAAAGTATCGGCGAATGGATCGGACGAGAGGTCATCCTTGGCATTCGCCCGGAAACCCTGACCCATCGCTCTGATGCAGAGATGACCCAGAACAAAAGGCTTCAGCCATTTGATTGTCAGGTGGAAGTACTGGAACCAACCGGGGCAGATACGCTAACCTATATTGAACTGGGTGGCCGGGAGGTTATTGCCCGTGTCAATCCCTACAACACGTCAAATCCTGGCGAGACGATGGCCTTTATGGTCGATATGGGCAAAGCCAGTTTGTTTGACCCGAAAAGCGAAATGCGGATATAGGTCTCGATAAATGCAAAGCTGTGCTGTTGAAAAAATTTGGGAAGGCCCGGCCCTGCTGGGAGAATCTCCCCTCTGGGACTTCAGGGACAATTGCCTCTATTGGCTGGATATCGAAAATGCCAGACTATACCGTAAAAGTGCGGACGGAAAGACTACGCACAGCCTTGCCTTGCCCGCTCCAGCAGGTTCCATCGCTCTTTGTGATGATGGGGGACTTATTGCCGCCCTGGGACAGGGACTTTCCCTCATTGACATGGACAGCGGGATTGTATCACCGCTTGCGCCAAGTCTTGCCAGTACCGAGTGTCTGATGAACGACGGAAAAGCAGATCGTTATGGCAATTTCTTTTTCGGAACCAAACACCTCAAGGAAACGTCGCCTCTCGGCAGGTGTTGGCGCTATACCCGCGGGCAGATCCTGCAACAGGATGGAGCTTTCGTTGTCTTCAATGGCCCCGCCTTTAGCCCCGCGGGTGAGCGGATCTACTTTGCAGACTCTCCCTCTCGCAGGATCATGACAGCAAGGTACGATGAAGAATACGGTATCAACAGCAAACCCGAAGTTTTCGCACAACTGTCAGAATCCGACGGATATCCTGATGGCATGACCATTGATAGCGAAGGCTGCTTATGGAACGCACAATGGGATGGCTGGGCGATCACCCGCTATCAGCCCGACGGCACAATCGAGCGCAAGCTGGAGCTGCCGGTTCAACGACCAACCTCGGTTTGCTTTGGCGGTAAGGACCTTAAAACACTTTATATCACCTCTGCCTCCACAAGACTGACGCCTGAGGAAATATCGCACAATCCGGATGCCGGAGCCCTGTTCAAACTGGATCTCGACATTGCAGGAATTCCCGAAACATCCGTTAATTATAAAGATTAGAAAATCCAGATATGATACTGAAAAACAAAAGTATATTGGTAACCGGATCCAGCAGTGGCATTGGGCGAAAGATTGCAGAAGAAATCCTGAAAGAAGGTGGGTCAGTCTTCTTGCATGGTTTACGTGAACAACTGGTTGAAACAGCGATTGATGAACTGGGTAAGGGCTATGGCCTAGATCGCGTCGCAGGCCTGTCCGGCGATATAGCCGATCCCGCCTTCCCTGCCAAACTGGTTGCAACAGCTCTCAAGCGTTTTGGCAAAGTTGATGGTCTGGTCAATAACGCGGGAATTTCCCCCAGACACAACATCGACAGCCTGACTGCCGAGGCTTTTGAGCAGGTTATGGCAATCAATCTGCGGGCACCGATGCTGATGATACAGGCCTGCATGGAAAATTTTCGCAAGCTGGGCTGTGGCAGTATCGTCAATATTGGATCTATCAACGCACACTGTGGTCAACCGGACCTCTTGATCTATTCCACCTCCAAGGGCGGACTGCAGACCATGACCCGGAATCTCGGTGATGCCTTCGGACCAGAAAAAATCAGGGTAAACCAGCTGAATGTCGGCTGGACTTACACAGAAAACGAACACAAACTGCAACTGGCAGAAGGCCGCCCGGAAAACTGGCTGGATGATCTTTCACCGCTTTCCGCCCCGACAGGAATGATCCTCTTGCCTGAACAGGTAGCCCAGCATGCCGTCTTCTGGTTGTCAGACAAATCTGCTCCCGTCACCGGCACGGTACTGGAGGTCGAACAGTATCCCCTGATTGGCCGTAACCGGATTGCTGATAATTAAACAGACCAACCCGACATCGAAGCCCTCTACGCCGATAAACAGAGTATGACATGACCCGCAATCCGATTACCAAAGAACAGCTTCGCAGTAAAAAATGGTTTGATGATGTCGAAGATCCCGGCATGTCGGCCCTCTATCTCGAGCGTTATCTGAACTTCGGATTGACTCGTGAAGAGCTGCAATCCGGCAAGCCGATCATAGGCATCGCCCAAACCGGGTCAGACCTTACACCCTGTAACCGTCATCATCAGGATCTGGCGATCCGGGTCAAAGAAGGCATCCGTGATGCCGGAGGTATTCCGCTGGAGTTTCCGGTTCATCCAATCCAGGAAACCGGTAAAAGGCCAACGGCTGCGCTGGATCGGAACCTGGCCTATCTTGGTCTGGTCGAGGTTCTTCACGGTTATCCTCTCGATGGTGTGGTTCTGACCACGGGCTGTGACAAGACAACCCCGGCCTGCCTTATGGCCGCTGCCACAGTAAACATGCCGGCAATCGTCCTTTCCGGTGGCCCGATGCTGGATGGATACCATAAAGGTCGTACCGTCGGATCTGGCAGTATTATCTGGGAGGCCCGTCAGCAACTTGCGGCGGGTGAGCTTGATTACGAAGGATTTATGGAACTGGCGGCAGCCTCTGCCCCGTCTATCGGGCATTGCAACACCATGGGAACGGCGCTTTCCATGAACTGCCTGGCCGAGGCACTGGGCATGTCCCTGCCTGGCTGTGCTTCCATTCCTGCGCCTTACCGTGAACGTGGCCAGATTTCCTATCACACCGGAAAACGGATCGTCGAGATGGTGTGGGAAGACCTCACCCCGTCCGAGATCATGACCAAAGAAGCTTTTGAAAACGCTATTGTTCTCGCGTCCTCCCTCGGGGCATCAACCAACTGCCCGCCACATCTTATTGCCATTGCCCGCCATATGGGTGTCGATCTTGATATGGAGGATTGGCAAAGGGTTGGCTATAACGTTCCGATGATTGTGGACTGTCAGCCCGTCGGGCGTTTCCTCGGCGAAGGCTTTCACAAGGCCGGTGGTGTTCCTGCTGTCCTGGCCGAATTGATTGCAGCTGGTCTGATCCATGAGGAACCGCTGACAGTCAACGGAAAGACCATTGGTGAAAACTGCCGGGAAGCCTTTACCCACGACCGTGAAGTAATCCGGGCTGCAGATGAGCCCTTGTTACAGTCCGCGGGTCTTATGGTTCTCAGTGGCAACCTGTTTGAAAACGCCGTCATGAAAACATCGGCGATAGACGGGGCTTTTCGAAAACGCTATCTCGAAGATCCCGAACATCCAAATGTGTTTATGGGCGATGCTATCGTGTTCGAAGGATCAGAGGACTATCACAGCAGAATCAACGACCCTGATCTGGGCGTTACAGCCAATTCCATTCTTTTTATAAGAAACTGTGGCCCTGTGGGCTATCCCGGTTCTGCTGAAGTGGTCAACATGCTGCCGCCGGACAGTCTGGTAAAACAGGGCATTACCTCTTTGCCCTGTGCAGGTGATGGACGCCAGAGTGGTACATCCGGCAGTCCCTCCATCCTCAACGCGTCACCTGAAGCTGCAGTTGGCGGTGGTCTGGCCCTGCTTAAAACCGGGGATCGTATCCGCGTAGATCTGAATAATCGCAAAGTCGATATGATGATCAGCGACGAGGAACTGGCAAAACGACAGGCAGAACTGGTCTTGCCTGAGCTAGATAACCAGACCCCATGGCAGGAAATCTATCGCTCTATGGTCGGTCAGCTTTCCAGCGGAGCCTGCCTTGAACCAGCCACCCTACACCTGCGCATTATCGATAACAAGGGCTTGCCCAGGCATTCTCACTAGCTTATCTTTGCCACCGCTTCACCAGTTGCTTCATTATTGATGAGTTGATCAGAAGAACCTCTCCTGGAGGCATGCCGAATAGTGCAAAAGATCAAAATGTTGTCACCAACTGTGTCCCGATAATATTAAGAATACCTGGACGGAGCAATAAAACAGGCCGACTTCAACAAGGAACCCGTCCCCATGACATCAATCGGAATTATCGGCGAGTGTATGGTCGAACTTTTCCGCGCGGAAGAATCTTCTCAACAAAATGAACTTTTTAAAAAGCGTTTTGGTGGAGATACCTATAATACCGCCTATTATCTGGCTCAGTGTGCCAGGGGAAATATGGAAGTCAGCTACATCACCGCCCTTGGCGATGATTCGCTTAGCTGCGAGATGATCGACACCTTCGCTGCAGCCGGTGTTGGTACTGATCTGATCGAGAAAATTCCAGGTGCGGTTCCCGGTCTCTATATGATCCAGACGGATGAAAAGGGCGAACGAAGTTTCCTGTACTGGCGGGCACAGGCTCCAGCCCGGCAGCTTTTTCAGACAGCCTTCTCCGAGCAGCTTAAAGCCGGGTTGATGCAGAAAGACTGGCTCTGTTTTTCTGGCATTACGCTTGCTATCCTTTATCCGGAAGGCCGAGAAGAACTCTTCCAGCTTTGTCGCGATTTCCGCGCAAAAGGTGGTAAGATAGCTTTTGACAGCAATTACCGCCCCCGGCTGTGGCAAGACAGTGATGAAGCAAAGTATGTATTGAATCAGGCCTATAGTCTGTGTGATCTGGCTTTGCCGTCCCATGACGATGAGAAACTGCTCTTTGGCCTGGAGAATACCGACCAGTCAATCCAGCGGATATCAAAACTGGGGGTGCACGAGATTGTTCTCAAAAACGGCTCTGAAAGCGTAACTATCTATACTGATGGTGATGTACAGATTTTCCCTGTTGAAACAGCGTCAGTCATAAAAGATACAACCGCTGCCGGAGACAGCTTTAACGCCGGATATCTCTGGGCCAGGCTCTCAGGTAAAGAGATCGGTGTTTCAGCAGCAACTGCGGGAGAGATCGCACGACAGGTCATTGCCCAGCAAGGGGCTATTGTTCCTATAACGGTGCCCTCAATCTAATCTTCTATCTGCACGAACCAACAGGCAAGTCCAATGTCCAATGAAGCCCACTACAGTTATCTCTCAACAACGCTGGAAAAGGCCGTTATTCTACCTGTTCTGGTCATTGAAAGCTCGGAAGAAGCAGTATCGCTTGCCCAGGCCCTTTTCGCCGGAGGATGCACCGCAATCGAGGTGACCTTACGCAGTCAGGCGGCTCTTTCCGCGATAGAAAAAATTGCCAGGGCTTTACCCGAGCTTGCCCTTGGGGCGGGAACTCTGCTGGAACCAGCCCAATTTGAACAGGTCAAAAGCGCCGGGGCAAGCTATGCTCTGAGCCCGGGCACCACCCCGCGCCTGAGCCAGGCAGCTATAGATGCTGATCTGCCCTATGTTCCGGCAGCAGCCACCCCTTCTGAAGTTCTTGTGTTGCGGGAGCAGGGTTTCAAAATTCAGAAACTTTTCCCCGCCACAGTCGTTGGCGGGATCGACATGCTGAAATCCCTGCATGCACCGATTTCAGATGTCCGCTTCTGTCCTACTGGCGGTGTGTCTCTGGATAACCTGCAAACATTTTTGTCCCAACCCAATGTTATCTGTGTTGGCGGCAGCTGGCTGGCTCCAAAAAATCTGGTCGCAGATAAAAAATGGGATGAGATCACGAAACTGGTCGAAAGCAGTCTGAGCAAAGCAAACAGCTGATCTTCAGCCTGTTGTCCCCCTACTACCCCGTTGTCAGGGACAGAGCGCGTGCTTCGGCGCGTGCAGCCCGGTTGACATGTCCCAGCCCCTTGTGGGCCCGGGCCACATAGGTCCAGTTCTGTACCGAGGTTTTCTTCAACGCACAGCGCTCATTTGCCAGGGCAAGTGCCAGATCAAAACGCCTGGCCCGCAAAGCAGCCTCAAGCAAGGTCCAGCCGATAATATCCCTCTGGGCATGACTGCCGCCAAGACGATGGGTCATATAGCGAACCGCCAGAAGGCGATCGACACAACTGCCATAGTTTTCCTGTTCAAAATCCTGCAAAGCCAGACAGAACGGCAAACCAATTTCCCTGCTCATTGCCACATTGGCATCTGTCGCATGACCAATGTAACGCTCATTGGCATTGAGCAACCTCTGTGCGGCCTCAGTTCGACCATCAGATACAAAGGTCATCATCGCATGAACGTCATTAAAGGCATAAAGCGTATCTTCAGCACTCGGTTCCCACTTGTCAGCAAGTGAAGTCCAGCGGTCCCCCACATCCACGCCAAGAAGCTTGAGCCGCCACAACAGGGCTGCAGCATCTAGCTCTTCGTATTTGTCTGCTGTCTGGTTTTGTGTCCGCAGATTGTTATCATAGATATCAAGCACCCGGTCGACCTGCCCCACATCCAGATGAAACAGGGACAGATGCCACCAGAGATGGTTGGCAAAATGACTGCGTGACCAGCTCGGTGCCCTCTCTCGCATAAAGCTGATCCCGCCAGCCTGTCGCCCCTGCATCTCCATAACGTGGGAGACAGAATGCACTGCATAAGGATTGTCAGGACGGATCGCCAGGGACAGTCGCCCCATTTCCTCTGCCTGGAGGTAGTCGCTGTTTTCTTCCAGTCCGAAAGAATAGAAGCCCAGCACGAACTCATAGCCAGGCATATCTTCATCCCAGAGGGCAAAGACGCGGGCAACACAATCGCGTTGTCCAACGACATCACCCAAAAGGACATCTGCCAGATGAACCAGCTGTAGAGCAAGAAGATCAAGAGGATACCGGGTCAGAACGGCTTCCCAATGCTGAACTGCAGCAAAAAAATCACCATCAACCCAGGCACGGACCGCCTTTATATGTCCGCGCTCACGCTCATTTGCCTTGTCCCAGAGGGCCTCGGCAGCTTCGAGAGAGGACAACATCCGTCGATAGATCCGGGTTTCCAGCGTTTGTGTCAGCCAAGCTGCCTTGAAACAATGCCCCATGACAAAATCAGGATGCTCTTCAAGGGTTTTGGTGATCATGGAAATAGGATCACCGAAGAACGTCATGGTACAGAGGTGCGCCTCTTCCAAAGCCTTTATCGCATCCGGATTTCCATAGGAAACGGGAATACCTCTGCAATCACTCAATGACATCGTTTTCTCTCTTGTTTGCCTGACATTCGGGTCTGCGTTTACATCAAATCCGTTTTCGCTTTTACCTAACAATCAATTGTGTCGGGTTAGTGGCGCCGTGCTGCTTTGCTGATCCAGTTGTCATCAATCTGGTAATGATCGAACAGATCAATCAGATCCCCGCACTGACCAAACGAGTTGATCCCCAAGGGGGCTACAGCATGCCCCCGTACCCCGCCCATCCAGGCCAGTGCCGCCGGGTGGCCATCGATCACTGTAACCAGACGTGCATCAGAGGCCAGAGGTTCAAGCAGATTTTCGATATGGGCCATCCGACCTTCGTCTTCACCTTTCAAACGCAACCGCTCGAGATCCTGCCATTCATTATACAGACGATCTGTCGAGGTCACGGAAAGCAATCCCATTTCCGGAAAATCTGTCTTCAATGCCTCAAAGGCCTTGAGCGCCTCCGGAGCCAGAGCACCTGTATAGACCAGTGCCTTGCCTGACCCTTTTGCCGGGGGGACCAGCCAATAACCACCACTGACAATCGCTTTGCGAGTTTCATCATCCAGCGTTCGCGTGGGCTGTTCAATCTGCCGGGTCGACAGACGAAGATAAACCGAACCGCCATTTGCCTCATCCTGCATATGGGCAAAGCTCCATCCCATAATTTCGGCAACTTCATCAGCAAAGGCCGGTTCAAACGACGTCAATCCCGGTTGGCCCATCCCGATCATCGGTGTTGAAATAGACTGATGTGCTCCGCCCTCAGGTGCCAGCGTAATCCCCGATGGGGTGGCCACAAGCATAAAACGGGCATCCTGATAACAGGCATAGTTAAGGGCATCTAGCCCACGAGAGATAAAGGGATCGTAAAGTGTTCCTATTGGCAGAAGGCGTTCACCAAACAAACTGCCGGAAAGGCCAAGAGCCGCCAGATTGAGGAAAAGATTATTCTCGGCGATCCCGAGTTCCACATGCTGACCAGCCTGATGCCGATCCCATTTCTGCATTGAAGGAACCTTATTGGCCCGGAAAGCATCGTTCTTCTGTTTCCGGCCAAAAAGCCCGCGCTGGTTTACCCAGCCACCAAGGTTGGTGGATACAGTCACATCCGGTGATGTCGTAACAATCCGGTCAGCAAGGTCACCACCTGCCTTGGCCAGATCATTGAGAATACGGCCAAAGGTTTCCTGAGTTGAGGCTTTCTCGGCCGCCGTAAAAGGCAGTGTTTCAGGCAGTTGTACTTTGCGGGCACTTTTATGACGCGATCCGTCACTTACAAGAGACGCGTCCTCAATGATCTGCCTGATAATCTCAAGATCACCGCTCAAACCAGCAAAATGGTCCCACTCCTGCCCCGAAGCAACACCACAGGATTTCTGGAATTCAGCGAACTGAGGAAGGTTCATCAGGCCTGCATGATTGTCTTTGTGCCCTTGCAGCGGCAATCCATAACCCTTGACAGTATAGCAGACAAAAGTTGTCGGTTTGTCATCAGGAACCGACTGAAACGCTTCGAGCAACGTTTCCATACAGTGTCCACCCAGATTGGTCATCAACCGCTCCAGATCTGCATCAGGATAACTGGCGATCAACTGTTGTAGATCAGTCTCGTCAGGCAGATCCTGCATGATCTGTTTACGCCAGGCGGCTGCCCCCTGAAATGTCAGAGCAGAATAGATATCGTTTGGACAGGCATTGATCCACCGGCGAAGCGCCTTGCCGCCGGGGCGTGTAAAAGCAGCTCTCTGAAGCTTTCCATATTTCAGAGTAATCACGTTCCAGCCTGCAGCGCGGAAAAAACGTCCGATAATACGAAACAGGTCTTCATTGACCATGCCATCAAGGCTTTGGCGGTTGTAGTCAATGATCCACCAGATATTGCGGATGTCATGTTTCCAGGTATCCAGCAGGGCTTCGTAAATATTTCCCTCATCCAGCTCTGCGTCACCAACCAGGGCAATCATCCTTCCCGGTGCTTCGTTCGAAGGGATAATATCCTTGTACCGCAGATAGTCCTGGGTCAGGGCGGCAAAGTTGGTGATCGCGGCTCCCAGGCCAACCGACCCGGTAGAAAAATCGATCATGCTTCCGTCTTTGGTCCGTGAAGGATAGGACTGTGCGCCGGCAAAAGCGCGGAAATTTTCCATCTTCTCGCGGGTCTGATTACCAAGAAGATACTGGATCGCATGCAGTACCGGGCTGGCATGAGGCTTCACAGCCACGCGGTCCTGGGTCCGCAGCTCGTGCATGTACAGGGCCGTCATAATCGTGGTGATTGATGCACAACTCGCCTGATGCCCTCCCACTTTCAGGCCATCGCGGCTTTGCCGCAGGTGATTGGCATGATGGATCATCCAGCTGGCGAGCCAGCGGATTTTCTTTTCTATTTCCTGAAGTGCCAGTATCTGCTTGTTTTCACCATCCAAAGTGTCTTCAAGCATCGTCTGGTTTTCTGCCAATACAGCCTGCATTATCCTGCCCCTGTTTTTTTATATCCTGTTTGGTTATGCTGACGAACAGCATCAAACCTGTCTGCAATCAGGCACTCCGCGCCATCATGCTGACTTTGTTGCTTCCACCAGCTACATCAAGTGCCATTTCCAGATCAGCAAGAATGTCCTCGACTTCTTCCAGACCAACTGACAACCGGACAAGGCTATCAGTGATATCGTATTCCTGCCGTTCTTCGGCCGTGTAGGTTGAATGGGTCATCGTGGCAGGATGCTGGATCAGGGTTTCCGCATCTCCAAGACTGACGGCACGCACAATCATCTGGCATCCGTCGATCATTTTACGACCGGTTTCCAGACCACCGTTGAGTTCAAAGGCAATCATACCGCCAGATTTTTCCATCTGTTTTTGCGCAATATCATATTGCTCAAAACTTTTCAGGCCAGGATAGAACACCCGGCTGACCAGAGGGTGAGCTTCCAGATAGCGAGCGACCGTCATAGCGCTGGCACAGTGTCTATCCATCCGCAGATTAAGCGTCTTGATCCCGCGCAGGATTAGCTGGGCATCCTGAGGTGACAACACAGCGCCCGTCATATCCTTGAGGCCAATCAGTCTGATGTCGTGCATGGCTTCTGCAGTACCCACAACAGCACCCGCCGTCAGATCACCATGGCCTCCAAGATATTTGGTCGCAGAATGCACCACAAGGTCAGCCCCCAGCTCTAGCGGGCGCTGCAGATAAGGACTGCAATAGGTGTTGTCAACAACCACCGTTGCTGATTTGCTGTGAGCAATTTCAGAAATCGCGGCAATATCCACAACCCGCATGTTCGGGTTCGCTGGGGTTTCAAAATAGACAATCCGGGTCTTGTCACTGATTGCAACCGCCAGTTTGGCAGGATCAGTCAGATCAACATGACGGGTCGTCACGCCAAAGCGTTCGAGCCCATGACGGAAATAGGAAAAAGTACAGCCGTAGAGCGTACGATCAACAATGATTTCATCGCCAGGCTTGACCAGAGTCCAGAACACAGAAGTGATCGCCCCCATACCCGAAGAGGTTACAAGAGCTGCCTCGCCCCCCTCTAAAATAGCCATGCGCTCTTCCAGCAGAGCCAATGTCGGGTTGGAAATGCGCGAATAGATATAGCCGGCTTCTTCTTCGGCAAAACGCCGGCCACCCTGGGCCGCAGACTCAAAGGCAAAAGTCGAGGTCATATAAACCGGAGGGTTCAACGCCCCCTGGTGGTCCAGCGGATTATAACCATGGTGGATGGCGCGTGTCGCAAAACCTTTTTTGCCTTTAAGATCAGTCATTTGAATTTGGCTCCCAGAGTGAAGTGTCTTTTGCCCCTTTCGAAAGCAACAACCATGCCAGATAATTTATTATTTAAAATCAAATAGATAAAACAAAAATAGAGATTTTGATGTAAGATTTAACTTACATGTGCTGTGGTGACCAATTCGTATCTGGCAATAAATCTATTGAATTTCAGAGAATAACATGATGTAAATAATTACGTACGTAAGGATATATTTACATGCGAATAGAAATACGAACCGATAATCGTTTGGGAATCACTCAGGAAGTTCTCTCTGTCCTTGTTGCCCAAGGTCTGGATTTACGTAATCTTGAAGTCACAACGAACCATATATATATAGATTTGCCATCCCTTGACCGGACACACCCTTCATCATCCTTGCCACCTGAATTAGCAACGGCAATAACGGCTGTCCCTGGTGTCCACCAGATCATGCCGATTGATCTTCTGCCGACTGAGCGCCGCCGTTTACAATTGCACGCCGTACTTTCCAGTTTGCCAGACCCGGTTATTGCCATCGACACAAAGGGCGAGATAACCCAGGCCAATGATGCAGCCCAAAAGATAGTCAATAAAACAGAACTGGATCTGAGAGGCAGGCCTCTGGATCAACTTCTCTCGCAACCTCTCGCTCATCTGTTGCAAAAATCAGCTTTTCAAATAGCTGAGATCGAAATGCAGCTGGGTGGTGAAAATTTCCTGCTCCATGCAGAGCCAATCAAAGCCCAGGAAAACCAGAATATCCAGATATCTGGAAGTGTTCTGGTTTTTCAGCGACCTGCCAGATTGGGTCGAACCTTCAGTGCCCTTGATACCAAGCAGGCTGTTAAAGATTTTTCGGCTATACTCGGAGAAACACCTGCATTCCTCCATATCAAGGATCGGGCTGTACGACTGTCCAAAGTTGATGCACCCTTATTGATTCTTGGAGAAACCGGAACCGGAAAAGAACTTTTTGCCCGGGCCTGCCATGAATCAAGTCTTCGAAACAGGAATTCCTTTCTTGCCCTAAACTGTGCTGCCTTGCCTGAAAATCTGGCCGAAAGCGAGCTGTTTGGCTATGCTCCGGGTGCTTTCACCTCTGCAACAAAAGGCGGCAAGCCCGGACTGTTGGAACTTGCCCACACTGGAACAGTTTTTCTGGATGAAATAGGAGAACTTACCCCTTATCTTCAGGCCAAACTGTTGCGGTTCCTGCAAGACGGCAGTTTTATGCGTGTTGGAGGTACGAAAGAAATCAAGGTTGATGTCCGGACCATCAGTGCAACAAACCGCAATCTGGAAGAGATGGTTACAAAGGGCACTTTCCGTGAGGACCTGTATTATCGTCTCAATGTGCTGTCAATCACCCTCCCGCCGTTACGTGATCGGGCTGGTGATATCCCCCTGCTTGCCAGCCACTTTACTAAACGCGCTTCCCGCCAGATCGGTTGTCGGACACCGGCTTTATCGCTATCGCTAATGGATCAGCTTCGTGCCTATTCCTGGCCCGGGAATATCAGGCAGATGGAAAACGCCCTGTTCAGGGCAGTATCGCTTTGTGAAAAAGAACATCTGTCAGCTGTTGATCTGGAACTGCCGCTACAAATTCCCTCACCGCCTTCGCTTGCACAAGGCCCTCACATGCAGCTTGGCACCAGCTATAAGCTGGCTTTGGAAAACTTTGAAAAACATCTTTTTACTGAACTTTATCCGCGTTACCCAAGCAGCCGCAAGCTTGCACGCGCCCTCGGAGTTTCCCACACGACAGTTGCTGATAAATTGAGAAAATACGGGATACAAACCGATCTTTCACGGAATTAAAGCGTTTTGCTTTTGATCTGAATCGGTTTCGGGATTCCCAAAAGCGGTATTCTATGATTCACTTTCGGGAGGAGGTGTTTCATGGG